>CAWELJ010000004.1:0-843548 GCA_963809825.1 uncultured Acidimicrobiaceae bacterium
CACTTGCAGTGCCGTGACCAGGGCATGCGCGGGCACGCCGGTAGGTGCCTTCAGCCAGCGACGTCGCGTCCGGAAAGCGTGAGGTCGTGTTCGGAAAGCGCACCCTCGCGCCTGTTCGGACCGCGCCTCCTTGGCGCGCTTCCCAGTCCGTGCCCACAGCGTGCCCACGCGGAATTGGCACGCGTTCCAATCGAGCGCTGGACGCCGGTCCCAATCACCTGGAGGAACCCTTGCTGGCACCCACACCGTTGGGTCCTCGTGCGCAGGACGCGGCCACGCGGCCGTCGAGGGGGCCGGCATGCGATCATTCCCGGACTGAACCTCCATCGCGAGCGCACGCCGCCTTTATTCTGCTGATCGGGGTGCCACACAAAACGGCCGATCCACCGCTCGCGTTCGACGAATTCGACATGACCCATCACCACATCCTGACGATCGACCTCGGCACCAGCGGCCCCAAGGCCGCCGTTGTGTCCTCCCACGGCACCCTCGTCGGGTCTGCTCGGGCGTCGGTGCCGACGAACTTCGGCCAGGACGGCGCCGCCGAACAGGATGCCGAACTGGTCTGGCAGGCGACGCTTGAGGCTGCTGGACGGGCGCTCGCCGCCGCGGTCGAAACCTCGTCGATCGTGGCGGTCGTGGCCTCTGCCCAGTACTCGTCGATTGTTCCGGTTGGAGCAGACGGCACGCCGGTCGCCCCCATGATCACGTGGATGGACCAGCGGAGCTCGCCAAAGCGCCTCAAGCGGCTGCCCGGCTATCCCAGATTCTGTGACTCGCCCCTGGCCCTGGCGCAGTACCTGCGCGTGCACGGGTTGGCGCCGCTCGAGTCGGGCATGAGTCTGAATCACATGCGCTGGTTCCGCTACGCGCATCCGGACCTGTACGAGCGGACCGCTTCATTCCTCGAACCAGTCGACTACGTGACCGCCCGGTTGACCGGCCGCACCACCGCGAACCAGTGCTCCTCGTTCATGCAAATGCTGGCGGACAACCGCAGCGTGCCCAGCGCCGGCTGGCATCACGACCTGATGGAGGCGTCCATGATTGACGCCGACAAACTACCCGAATCGGTGCCGGTGGGCAGCGTCGTCGGCACGGTGCTGCCCATGATCGCCGAGGCCCTCGGGCTCCCGGCGAAGACACCTGTGCTCTCCGGCATCAACGACACGCAGGCGGGCGGCGTGGCCGCCGGCACGTTCTCGGGGACGCATGCTGGCCTGGCGCTCGGCACCACCGCGGTCATCGTGACCCACCTGGAGAAGAAGAAGGTCAACCCCCTGCGGTCGCTCTACACCATGCCAAGTCCACTGGGAAGCGCCCACATGCTCTCGGCGGAGAACGGCGTCGCCGGAGTGGCCGTCGACTACTTCCTCGACAGCGTGGTGTATCCCGACGACCCTTTCGTGACCCCCGAGACGATCAACGATCGCTACCGGACCTTCGACACGGCGGCCGCGATCTCGAAACCAGGCGCGGGAGGCGTCCTCTTCCTGCCTTGGCTCCGAGGTTCGCTTGCCCCGCGGGGCGACGGGCGAATGCGCGGTGGGTTCCTCAACGTGGGGCTCGACACGACCCGCAGCGACCTCGCCCGTGCCGTGCTCGAGGGAGTCGCCCTCAACCTGCGCTGGCTCCAGGGCCCGGTCGAGAAGTTCATCCATCGCCGGATCTCCCACTACGTCTTCTACGGCGGCGGAGCCTGCTCCGATCTCTGGTCGAGCGTAATGGCCGACGTCCTCGGCAAGCCCGTGCATCAGCTGGCTGACGCGGGCTTCGCCAACTCCATCGGCACGGCGGTCTTCGGGTTCGACCGTCTGGGCATCGCCGCGGCTTCCGACCTGACCAAGCGCCTCCGGATCAAAGGCGTGTACGAGCCCGATCCTGCGAAGAGGGCTCAATACGACGACCTCGCCGGGATCTTCGCCGACACGTTCAAGCGGACGCGGTCACTGAGCCACCGGCTAGCCAAGCAACCCTGACATCCCACACAGAGCTCGGCCTGACGGACCGGGTCCAAGCTGTAGTGACGCAGATTCCGAGTCGCGAAGGGTTTGACTCGACAGACACGGCGATGCCCAACTCGACGGTGTGCGAGGCGCATCGGACCCGGTGGAGCCCATGTGAACCGGGATCGCGTCGGCCTTTCGCTAAACCCGCCTCGGCACCTTGCCGGTGAGGGTGCACATGACGCGCATAACCCCGGTGGCCAGGGTCGCTTGTCGGCTCGAACATGCACGGACACCTCCGTCTATGACCGTCGCTCCGTGCTGGCGCCCGTACTCTGCAGCTTCTTCTGACACACTCCCGGACCCGAAGTCCCGGTGCATCCATATGCGCTCGATGCCCAAGTCGACGCACTCATGCACGGTGGAATCCGCTGCCTCGGGTCTAGTGCCGATCACAACCCAGTCCACGCCGCCTGGAACCGACTCAGGTTCGTGATAACAGGAATCACCCTCTACTTCATTGGCGTTTGGATTGATGGCGAAGACCTCGTATCCCCGGTCGCGTAGACGCTTGTAAACGACATCTTTGGCTCGACACGAGTCCCAAGTGCGCTCGGAAGCGACCCGTAGAACCGCGCGTCGCCGAAGGCGAAAATGCTCCCATCGGGGCCGACCAGCCAGTAGCCATGTCCGTCGGAACTGGGCTGGATCGCAACGACCGACGCACCGCATCCGGCACCCATCGGGCGATTCAACAACTCAGGGCGTGGTGTAGGTCGGCACCGGCATTGCTGGAGGGAGGCCCATGGTTGTGGCATGGATGACGAGGTCGGAGTATGGCGGCACCATGTCAAGTCCGTCTACCGCGTTGAGGAGCCCCGGACCGTCGCCCGACTTACCGCGAACCCCGTACTGCCAGACAATGGCATTGGTCTTCGGATCAACCACGATGACCCGGTCATTGGCGTCGTCGGTGGCGATCACGTCGCCGTTGGGGAGCGGCAGGGCCAGCGAGGGGTGGTTGAGGGCGGAGCTGCCCGTCGGCCGGTAGCGCCATAGGAGCCGGCCGCTACCGTCGAAGGTCTCGATCTGACCTGGTTCGGCGTAGTCCACCGTCAGGTAGGTGCCAGGGCGCACTTCGTTGCTGTCGGACGGGTAGCTGACGCCGGGAGGGTGCCATGAGGCGTAGATCGTCCCAGCCAGGTCCATCTCATCGACCCAGTCCCCGTTGATCTCGGTGACGAGGTAGTGCCCGTTGGCCATGGGGAAAGCGCCGTTGGGGCTTCCGAAATGCGCTGGCGGTGCGTGCTGACAGGCCTGGGTGGTGGTGCCGTAGACGCGGGCTGGCACCTGCGCGTACGGGGCGATCAACAGGAGGCGACAGTTCTTGATATCGGCTGTGAACACGTCGCCGTCAGGGAGGACCAGCGCGTCGTCGGGGTTTGACAGCTGGTTCGGGCCGTCACCCGGCACACCCGGTGTGCCATAGCGCCACAGGATCTTGCGCGAGGCCACATCGATCAAGGTGACCACCGAGTACTCCTCTTCGGTGGCGATGATCTGCTTCCCGTTCGGAGTGAAGAATGCGTCGTCTGGGCTCTTGAACGAAACTCCTGGAGGGAGGTCGCCAGGCTGCGGCCATGTCCAGAGAATGCGGCCCTGGGCGTCGACCACGATCAAGCGGTTGTTGCCTTCATCGGCAATTAAGACGGGACCGGGGAGCACGCTCGGGTCGGACCCTTGCGCCAGGTGCCCGATGCCAGTCCCCGGACCGGAGAACAGGGGCGTCGTCGTCGTCGTTGACCTCATCTGTGGCACTGTCTTGGGAGCGATGGTGCGACCTGGACCGCCACATGAGTTGATTGCCACACCTAGAGAAATCAGGATGACGCTGACGATTGAACCGACCACGGTGCGATGGCGTCGGGCGCTTCTCGAAACCCGCTGGCGTGCCATGGCCACCCATAATGGTGCGCCGCCACCGCCTTGCTAGCGATTCCGTTACGCGGGACGCCGCCGACCGACTCAGTGGGCTCCGAAGAGCTCTCGTGCGATGACATCGGCGATCCAGGCCTGCCATTCGGAGAGCGTCCAGCCCCGCTGGACGACGAGTAGCTCGTAGGTCGTGCTATTGACGAGGGCGAAGTATGTGTCCACGGCTCGGCGTCTGTCCATCCCGGACCGGAGCTGACGGTTCTCGATCAGAAGATCGACCAGAACCGCCTGGGTGCGGTGTCGGCCCTCGTGGTCCTTCCGGATCAGCTCTCGAGCGGCCGCTTCGGTGGCCGCCGCGTCGCGCATGACCTCCTTGATCGGGGCAGTGCGCGCCGCGATACGGGATGTGCCCTCGGCGACGAGCCGCAGCTGGCGATCCGGGTCCTTCTCACGACGTACCTTGTCGACCCAGTCCTGGTCGAGAACGGCGAGTGAGGCGTCGTCGCCCGCCACCGTGATGTCCAACGCAGCTGCCAGCACCGCGTGCTTCGTGCCAAACGCCTGGTAGACGGTTGCCGGAGCGACACCGGCAGATTCGGCGATGGCCTGCACTGTGGTGGCGACGTATCCCTTCTCCAGGAACAACCCGAGACCCGCTTCGGCAATGCGGCGCCGTGTCTCGTGGGCGCGGGACTCTCGCCGTCGCCCTGCTTCGGATCTCCCCTTGACCGGCTGACGCATGAATGAAAGTATAGCTCTATAGAGTATGACTCTACCAACATGAACTCGGCCAGGAGGTTCCCATGTCAGCAACGTTCGTAAGAGAGCCGAAGGGCCACGAAACCGTCGACAACGGGGTCGCCAAGATCAACATGCTGGTGGAGCCTGGCGCCTCCCCGGATTTCGCCGCCTTCGTCAGCACTTTTCCTCCGCTGGGGGGCGGACCGCCGACGCACCACCACAACTCCTACGACGAGGCGTTCTACGTGCTGAGCGGCGAGATGGAGTTCCGGATCGACGGCGAGACTGCACGGGTTCCTGCCGGCTCGATGGCATGGGTGCCGCGAGGCGCCACCCATGCCTTTCGCAACCCGTCGAGGGAGACGGCCCGCATGCTGGTGGTAACCACTCCTGAGGCGATCGACCTGATCGTCCGCCTACCCGAAGGACTGCGCAGCCCGGAAGCGATTCGGGCGCTGTTCGCCGAGCACGACTCGCATCTCGACGGCCCACCTCTGAGCTGAGTCGGGCCGACTCTTGCGCCCAAACCCGCTCCACGCCACGGACGACCCCGAGGTCGTCCTTCGGCTGATCCGTGAACACCCCTGGGGAACTCTGGTCAGCGAGAACAACGGCGAGCTGGTCGCCTCGCACTATCCGATCCTGCTCGACGACGAGGCCGAGGGTTTGACGGTCCTCACCCATGTCGGTCGGCCTGACGACGTCGTCCATGGATTCGGAGATCGCGAGATCCTGCTCATTGTCCAGGGGCGCAACGGGTACATCTCGCCGAGTTGGTACGCGCCGGGGGCGATCCGGGCGCCGACGTGGAACTTCAGCGCGGCGCACTGCTATGGCGTACCGCAGATCCTCGACGAGGAGGAGAACCTCGCCGTGCTGGCCAGGCTCGTGGAAAACTTCGAGCGTCACGTCGATGCACCGATGCTGCTGGACCCTGATTGGGGTCGTCCCTTGTCGCAAGGGACGGTCGGCATCCGGCTGCCGATCACGCGCTTCGTTTGCAAGATCAAGATGAGCCAGGACAAGGACCCCGTCACCCAAAGTCAGGTGATAGAGGCATTGCGTGCCCCAGGACCCTTCCATAATCCCGGACTCGCGGACGACATGGCGCGGGCTCTCTCTGGGGCCTAACCGGCGTATCTCCTGACCCAACCAGGCACACTTGCTGCTCGCAGCTGCGGGACACCGGATGGTGCGGCCAGCATGAATCGCCTGCCCCAGTTGTGCCTTGCTTCGTACGGGTGCACAGGAGGTTGATGATGGGTCACAATCGTCTGGAGAGCATGGTCGCTCTGCGCCCGAGATTCGTAGGTCTTCACCCACCTCTGCGGTTCGGTAAGCAGTGCTCGGATTCGAGTGGCGCCACTACACTTCCATCACCTTTCGTGCCCTCGGCGTGCCCCTATGAATGCGAAACAGGGCGCAATAGCGCGGTGCAGCGCTTACGAAAGGGCCTAGCCCTTCTGCCCTTTTGACCCGGACTTTCGGCGTTTGTCGTCGTCAGCCAGCCTTGCCGAAATGGCAGCAGATCCGACCTGAAAAGCGTGAGGTCACCGGATCGACGCCGGTCCCGACCACCGGGCAGTACCGTCCCCAAGGCATACATTCGCGCACCGCGTGAGGTCGCTTCGTCGAAGTGTCGGTCCCGTGCAGCATTGCCGAATGTCGCATCAAAGCCTGGCGAACGCGGCCGCTTCCTCGTCGAAGGCGGCGGCGGCTTCCTTGTTGACACTGGGACGCGTCCGAGACACGGCGTCGGCACAGTCGTCGGACGTCACCGCTGGCGTACCGCCGGCGAGCGCCCGCTCAAAGGCGAGTTGAGCGGCTCGCTGGGCGGCCAGCGCGAAGTCTGCGGGCGTGAAGCCCTCCGTCCGCTCGGCGATGTCCTCGGGAACACACTGCTCCAGGAACTCGGCCGCCAGCTCGGCACGGCCGGAACCGTCGGGTGCGCCAATCGGGATGATGAGATCGAAGCGTCCTGGTCGGAGCATGGCTGGATCGATGGAGGCGATGGAGTTTGTTGCCATCACCATGAGTCGACCCGGGCGGGACTTGAAGACTGGAATCGCCTTGAGCAGCTCGTTGACGACCGGCTGGCTCTCGGGTCGACTGACGCGCGCCGAGGCGATTTCGTCCGCTTCGTCGATGAAGCACACCAAGCGGTCCACGTGCGCCAGATCGTCGAGCGCGGCACGTAGAGCCGCTGCGCCCGAAGTGCCACTGCCCAGGAGTGAGGGGTGCAGCTCGACGAACGCCCAGGAAAGCCGGGACGCCATGGAACGGGCAAATGAAGTCTTGCCCGTCCCGGGTGGCCCGAAGAGCATCACCGCCGCCGGCGCTCGTAGCCCGACACTGTCCGCCAGCTCGGCGTGTGCAAGCGGATCGACAATCCGGCGCTCCAGGAGCTCCTTCGTGGTCGAGAATCCTTTCATCTCTTCCCACAGCCCCGCCGCTGGGAAGTGGCCGCCGTAGCGTTCTACGATCTCGAGCTCCTCGGGCACCATGGAGGCGGTCCTGGCGTAAAAGTGGAGTCCGTCAATCCGCTCGAACCCCTGGTGTGCGAACGCGACCTCCCCGACTTGACCTGGCTCGACCAGAGCCAGCATGCGCAGGGCGCCCTGATGGATCGCCTCCTGGTCAAGCTCGCGAAGCAGGGCAGAGCCGATGCCCCGGCTCCGCCAACCCGGGTGCAGGGCGAGGGCGAGCAGATGAGCATCGCGACCAGCCATACGAGCGATGGCGACGCCTACTAGCTGCCCAGACGCGAATGCCACGGCGGCCGGCTGCTGTTCGTCCAGCGCCTGGACTACGTCGCTACGGCTATAGGCGGCGGCCGTGGCCGTACCGGCCACGTCGATGAGGCGCACGATGTCCTCCACGGGAGCCAGGGGGTCCCGGTGGTCCACTCGCTGTACGCGCCATCCTGGCGTCACCCGTCCAGTCTTACTCGGGATAACCGTGCGTGCACACGCCGATCGTCGAAAGGACCGTTCCGGCGGAATATCAGGAACGACAATCGGTGTGCGCTTCGATCGACGTTTCGGCCCGATTTGTTGAGGGTGCTGTCCCCGACGGCACCCGCGATCCGTCACCGTACCGGAAGGCTTAGCCTGGGAGGCGTGGCACCAAGGTGGCGCTGGCTGCTGGTGACCCTTGCGGCCCTCGCCGTGAGTTGCGTCGTACCGGGGTCTGTGCTGTCCCAAACGCCGCCCGCCGGTCGCGCCGCAGTTATCACGGGAGTCGCACCCGCCCCATCGAGCGAGTGCGCCGCGGTGTCGTGCAATCGGGGGTCGTCGTCGTCAACGGCGCCCCTAGCAAGCGTCAGCCTGGCCGGCACGATCGCCGCCGCAATGCTTGTCCTTCTGGCACCGTTCGCGGTTCTCCGGGCCCGACGGTGTGCGGGCAATTTGCCTGCCGGCACCCCGTCACCGCTACTCAGGCCTCCGCAGCACCTCGTCTGCGCATAAAGAGCCGGCGCCGAGGCGCCGAGACTCCTCGTAGAGCTACGCGCTGCAGCGCAGTGCCGTGACCAGCCGCTGCCAATGGCGTGAACTCTCCCATGCCAACCCTGCCCTCACCTCCGAGCGAGAGAGAAAGAAGAAAGGTCGTCATGTCCAACAATCGCCCCCGACCGCCAACGAAAGCACCGAAGGGCAAAACATCCACCGCAACCGCATCCCCCAAGAGATCGGCCTCGAGCCAGCGCTTTGCCGAACGCCAAGCGGCCAAGGAGCAGACCGCACGCGAGGCGCGCCGGGGGCGCACCCGCACCTACGGAATCCTCGTCATCGCCTTGGTGGTGGTCATTGTGGCGGTGCTGGTGATCGTCAAGGTCGCCGGCGGCGGCGGGGGTTCGAGCTCCACCGTCGACGTCCCGTCACCCCCCGCGGGCACGCCGATCCCGGCGACCACGCTCGCCAAGCTCCAGTCGGTCCCGGTCTCGACGCTCACCGCGGCACCCACCAGCGGCATTCTTACGACGCCACAATCAGTCAACAATCCTGCACTCACGGCGGACGGGAAGCCCGAGCTGCTGTTCATCGGCGCCGAATATTGCCCGCACTGCGCCGCCGAGCGCTGGCCGCTCTACATCGCCCTCTCCAAGTTCGGCACGTTCACCCCCAACCCGGGCCGCATACACTCGGCCAACCTGGAGGGGGACGTCCCCACTCTGACTTTCTACGGCACGAAGTACACCAGCCCCTACTTCACGTTCACGCCGGTGGAGGTCTACACCAACAAGCCCGGGGGCAACGGGTACACACCGCTGCAGACGCCGACGCAGGCGCAGCTGGCGCTGTGGCAGTCGACGAACGGGGGTGCGTTCCCGTTCGTCGACTTCGGCGGGAAGGTGGCGCTGGCGTCGGCGCAGTACTCGTACGGCCCCTTGCAGAACCTGCCCTTCGAGGCCGTGGCAGCCCAGGTGGGGAACAACTCCACCGTCATAGGGTCGGACATCGACGCCAGCGCCGCCCAGCTGATCTCGACGATCTGTGGCTCGCTCACGCACGACCAGCCTTCCAACGTGTGCTCGGCGGTCCACAGTGGATGAGGAGGTTCCGCGGTGGCCCGGGGTCGTCGGGACCATCGCCAGCGCCCTCGGGCTCGGGGTGGCCGGCTACCTCACGTACGAGCACTTCACGTCATCGACATCGCTGGCCTGCTCCGACAACGGGGTGGTGAACTGCCTGAAGGTGACCACCAGCACGTACTCGGCGGTCGCCGGCGTGCCGGTGGCCGTGCTCGGCCTTGTGTTCTTCGCCGTCATGCTGGTCCTGCAGCTCCCGCAAATGTGGCGGCGCCCCGAGCCCGCCGTCCGCCTCGGCCGCTTGGCCTGGGCGGTGGCGGGACTCTGCACGGTGCTGTACCTGTTGTACGCCGAGCTCTTCGCGATCGACGCAATCTGCCTGTGGTGCACCTCGGTGCACGTGCTCACCCTGGTGCTGTTCGGCACGACGGTCTACGCGACGGGTGCCTATCCAGCGCCCGTCGCCGAGGAGTTCGACGTCAACGGGTGAACCCCGCCGTTGACGGGGAGCCCGTGAGAAGGATGCTGGGTGGAAAGGGGCTGGAGTACATATCTTGGCGAAACCCACGCTGACCACCAGCCCCATGCCCTACTGAGCCCTGATCAAGCGCTCTGTTCCGACTCTCGCACGCATGAACCCGAAGGTCGAGAATATCGAGTCTCGCGACCGAGTCGATGGACAACCTGTGCTGAGGGGAGCGACGCCTCCTTGCAGCTCGGGCAGCGTCCGATGATGTCTAACGAGTGAGAGGTCGGGTGAAAGCCCTCTTGCGTGGCACGCGGTTGGGCGGATTTACGTCACCCGGCATCGAGCTCGACATGCGCCAATGGCTTTGAGACCGCGAGGCATCCCTGGAGCCCTACCCATGGGGGACCTCCGGCAAAGTCTGGATCGGCGCCCGATGGAGCAGGCGGTCGACCAGCGCACTCGCCGAGCCCTCCTCCTCGACTGCCTGGTGGATCACCCAGATGAGGGCCGGGAGCGCCCAGAAGTCCCCGCAGATCCACAGGATGCCCGCGCCTATCTGCTGGTCCGCGAAGGGTGAGAGCGACACGCCGGGGACGTGGTTGTAGACGGAATACCAGGACGACGAGGAGAAGATGCTGAGCGCCATTGCCAGGACGAACATGACGATGCTGGTCACAACCAGGGCACCGATCTTCCCCACTGCCGTGAGCTTGGGCCTGATCGGGTACGAGGGAATGATCTGCAGCCAGAAGAGGACGCCCGAGATGAAGAAGCTTGCGTGCATGAGCCAGATGTGGATGTTCTGGTTGTTCTCGGCCGCGTCAAAGGCTGCTGGCAGGTGCCAGGCGACCATGACGACGTTGAACAGCACCACGGCAAACACGCCGTTCGTCACGAAACGCCCGAGCGCCCGCAGCGGCCTGGCCCACGAACCGAGGAGAACGGATCGCCCGACGCGGCGCCGCATTGTCACCGGGAACGCGTGGACGAGCGGGAGCCACGGCGCTCCGGCCACGATGAGAATCGGAGCGAAGAACATGATCTGGATGTGCTCGATCATGTGGGCGAAAAAGTAGTCGTCGGCCCAGTAATCGATGGGCGAGACGACCGCCAACAGGAGGACTGCGAGGCCCCCATAGAAGAAGAACGAACGACGGCGGCGCTCGGCTGTCCGAGCGTGACGTGACCGCCGGGCCAGGTGCGCCAAGCCCACCTCGTGCCAGACAACGACGACCGCCACGACGATCACAAAGGGATCGAACGACCACTGGGTGAGATAGCTCATAAGGTCGTCACCACCTTTCGCCCTGGTTGATTCGACTGATGCTCGCCGAGATTGGTTTACGAGGAAAATACGACCGCGAGTGGGGCGACAACGGCCATTGTGCCCAGGAGTCCCGCGGCGATCGCAGTCCTTTTGCATGTGCGATCCGGAGCAATGAGCCGTTGAACCCGTACGTTCACGCCGAGTGAGGCAAGGGCGAAGGCACAGCGGGGAGGAGTGGCGGAGGTGGACAGGGCCACGAGCGCGGACGCCAAAGAGGAAGGGGCGTGTCGTCGAGCCGCATGATCGTCGGCTGCCATCTCGAGAAGACCTGCGACCGCACGAGGCGCCAGGCGAGCGTAGGGGATCCACCGGAAGGGTTCGGTCAAACTCGTCATGGGCAGCATCACCAGCCCATGGCGCTCGTGCGCATGCCCACGTTCGTGCTCGATGACGGCGGCCAACTGCGATTGATCAAGGAGCCGCAGCGTGCCT
The DNA here is from genome assembly GCA_963809825.1 of uncultured Acidimicrobiaceae bacterium. Taxonomy (GTDB): domain Bacteria; phylum Actinomycetota; class Acidimicrobiia; order Acidimicrobiales; family RAAP-2; genus Bog-473. The sequence continues at coordinate 11,379 of CAWELJ010000004.1, forward strand.
GAGCTGATGACGATGCGCGGGCGAATCCCGGGCAGGCAGTAGGCGACGGGAGAGGGGTGATCGAGTGTCAGTGTTCCCGCACGGCCGTGCGACGGAGTCGCCAGCAGATTGAGCAAACGGCGGTGGCGGGCTCGGGCGAGGACAGTGCGCAAGATGACGACTCCGAACATGCTGATGAGCACGACGCCGACGTCAGCCGCCAGCGTGAGACCCAGTGCGTCGGGCAAGCCGAGTCCTTGCAGGGGGTGGCCACCGAAGATCCCCTCCCCAAGTTCACCCACGCCGCCCACAAAGCCGGCGTGAAAGCGCTCGGTGGCGACGCAGAGGCCGGCTCCGATCGTTGCCAACGTGGCGCTGATACCAACGGAATGCCAGAGCGCAACCGCGGCGCGGGGAGAGCGGGTGACCCAGCTCGCCCGCGCCATCCACGCACTGAAGGGACACACCAGGAGCACGACGAACGCGCTCAGGATTCCCGCGTCCAGGTAGAGGTTCATGACCTCTTCCCGCCGGAGTCGTCGGGCATGTCTCCGAGCGCTCGGCGCAAGACGACGGCCTCTTCAGGGCCGACCACCTCGGCGAACCGCACCAGGACTGCCTGTCGGTCCTGGGCACTCCCCAGCGCCTCGACCATCAGCTCGGCCATGTAGGTCTCCCGGTTGGCGGACGCCGCGAAACAATGCGCCTTTCCCTCGGTGGTCCGCTCCACCATGTTCTTCCGGCGCAGACGCTCGAGAATGGTGAGCACCGTGGTGTACGCACGGTCGGGCAGCTGATCGGCGACTTGGCGACCCGTCAACGGTGTTCCCATGGAGCCCCAGAGGACGTCCATCACCCTGCGTTCGAGTTCACCCAACACGGCAATGAGTTCCCTTCTACAACAATTCCCTCGCTGGCGACCATCGGAGCGACGGGCTGACTGGGATTCTACACAGCGTAGTAGTACCTTCCATGCCGTGATCGCCGCCCTCTACGACGCGCCGCTCCCCCCTCTGCGGGGCTCCGAATTCACCTCCAGCCAGTTCGACTTCGTCCCGGTGGCGATGATCCTGGCGGCGTTGGCCCTCTACCTCTGGGGGGTGCGTCGCAACAACGCCCTGCACCCGCGTCACACGTGGCCGGTCGGAAAGACGGTGGCCTTCATCGGCGCGCTTATCACGACGGGGGTCGCCATCTTCAGCTTCGTGGGCGTCTACGACGGGGAGCTCTTCTGGGACCACATGGTCCAGCACATTCTCCTGATCATGGTGGCCGCTCCGCTCTTCGCCATCGCCTCGCCCCTAGATCTGGCCTGGCGCTCCACCACCGGCACCCCCCACATGGTCGTGACCGAGGTGCTGCGCTCCAAGGTGGCCAAGGTGCTGGGCCACCCCGCCGTCGCTTTCGTGCTCTACGCCGTGCTGATCCCGATCACGCACCTGACCGTTTGGTACAACTACACGCTCACCCACGAGAGCGTGCACAACGCCGAACACCTGGCCTTCCTGGTCGTTGGCTACCTGTTCTGGCGCCAGATCTTCGGCTCGGACCCCAACTGCTACCGCCTGCACCCGGCCCTGCAGTTCTTCTACCTGTTCCTGGCCATCCCCATCGACACCTTCACCGGGTTGTCGCTGGCGGGCGCCGGCCATGAGATGTTCCCGGCCTATTTCGCCACCCACCGCACCTGGGGTCCCTCCTACGTCGTCGACCTCCACGTGGGCGGGGACATCATGTGGGTCGTCGGCGACACGCTCATGCTCTGGCCGATGATTCCCGTGGCGCTGCGCTGGATGCATATGGAGGAGCGCAGGGCCGTGCGCATCGACCGCGAGCTCGACTCCTCGGGCACGCTCCAGCTCGTGGGGGACCGTGAGACGACGCCGTGAAGCGCCGGCAGAGGCCGGTGCAGTCCGCACGCGGCCACCGCGCCGTCCCAGGTCACTGGTCCTGTTGGCCGCACTGCTCTGTGTCCCACCTGTGTTGGCGGCGTGCGGTAGCTCGGGCGGTGACCCTCCACCGCCTCCCGCCAGCCAGGGCATCGTGCAGGACCGTCCCATCCCGAACGTCCCTCTCATCTCGTCTGCGGGCACCGCGACATCGCTGGCCGCCTACCGGGGCAAGTACATCGTGCTGGCGCCCTTCCTCTCCCTGTGCCAGGACGAGTGTCCCCTCGTGACCGGCGCCTTTATCGCCCTCCAGCGCGACGTCAAGACGGCCGGACTGGGCGCGAAGGTGGTCTTCATGGAGATCACCGTCGACCCCGGACGTGACACCCCGGCCCGGCTGACCGCCTACTCAAGGGAGTTCGGTGCCGACTGGCCCATGCTGACGGGAACGCCGACCAACCTGGACGCACTCTGGAAGTACCTCGGGGTCTCGGTGCAGATCGTCCCCGAGGAGCAGCCCGCGAAGATCGACTGGCTCACTGGCAAGGCGCTCACGTACGACGTCAACCACACCGATGGGTACTTCCTCATCGACCCCTCCGGCCACGAACGGTTCGGCGATTCGAATCCGCCCAATCTGCACGGTCACCTGGACCAGAAGCTGACGGATCTGCTCAACGACGGCGGCCTGCACAACCTCAAGAGCCAGGCCAATCCCAACTGGACACTCACCGATGCGCTGCACTCCATCAGCTGGCTGGTGGGACAGAACATCTCCGGCGGAGCGAGCACCTAGTGGTCGTCGAATGCCGGCGCCGGACATCTGTGAACGACTCCGTGTCGTACGGCCCAGAGGGACCTCGGATGAGCTGGACGAACCCAACACTTAGAGGGGACTGAGCCATGGCAACACTCATTGAGAAATCGGAAGCGACCGAACCCCCGGTCGCCAGACGGCACAGAGACTTCCGCCCGGTGCGGACACAGCGCGTCCTCCAGATCATCTTGGGGTTGTTCTGGCTCCTCGACGCCGGCCTGCAGTTCCAGCCGTACATGTTCGGCAGTGGCTTCACAACGACCTACCTCCTGAACAACGCACATAATCAGCCCGACATCGTTCGCTGGATCATCACCAACGTCGGCAACTTCGTGGGTCCCCACGTCGCAGCGTGGAACACCTTCTTCGCGCTCATCCAGGTGGCCATCGGAGTGGGACTGCTGTTCCGCCAGACCGTGCGACCGGCGCTCGTCCTGTCGTTCTTCTGGGCCTTCGGCGTGTGGTTCTTCGGGGAAGGCATCGGCCAGATCTTCACCGGATCGGCGTCCGCCCTCACCGGCGCACCGGGTTCGGTGTTCCTCTACGGACTCATTGGCTTGATGGCCTGGCCGCGGTCGGCTCCCACCGAGGAGAGCGAGGAGACGGACCCGAGCGTCGGCATCGCGTCCTCAGCCGCGGGACAGGGCATCGGTGGAGCGATAACGCCCCTGCTGGTCTGGTGCGGCTACTGGTCGCTGGCGGCGATCCTGTTCCTGCTACCGAACAACCGAACCCCCACGTCGGTCTCGAGCGCCATCACGGGCATGTCGCCGGGCGAGCCGAGCACCTACTCCCACTTTCTCAACAGCTTTGGCAACCATTTCGGCAGCGGCGGCGTTTGGACCACGTGGTTGCTGGCCATCGGCTCGCTGATCGTCGGGTTCGGACCACTCGTGTTCCGCCGTCCGACTCCGTTCCTTGCCGTCGGTGGCCTCTTGGCTACCTTCTTCTGGGTCAGCGGTCAGGGTCTGGGGGGTATCTTCACCGGCTCGGGCACCGACCCCAACTCTGGGCCCCTTGTCGTGCTCCTGGCCTTGGCCATGGCACCGGCCGTGCTGCCGGATGCAGCGACCTGGCTCTCCCCGTTCTCGACCGCGCTCTTTCGCTATCCCGTGCTGGTGCTGGGGGGCGTAGTGGCCTTGGTGGCCGCGCTGTTTCTCAGCGCGATCTACCCCGTCGCCGCCCAGGAGTCGACGAGCACGGCGATGGCCGGCATGACGGGGATGTCCGCGTCGGCAACATCGGGATCAAGCGGACAGAGTGCGTCGACGGCCACCTGTACGAGGGGCAACAACGGCTCGACGAGGTCGGGCCTGGACGTGACGAACACCCCCAACATGTCGATGGGGAGCCCCAACGCAATCATGAACATGAACGGTGCCGACGCCAGCGCGGCGGCCGGGCTGAACACGGTCAAGTCCAACTGGCACTACACCGGCCCGGCACTGCCGACGGCATTTGCCCAGGAGCTCTTGGCCCAAGGCGCCAACGGGCCCACCGACATCCACATGGCTGCGACCGGATGCGCCTCGGTGCCGACGTTCTCCCAGCAGATCAACGCGACCCAGTACGTCCAGAACACCACGAAGGCCGCGGCCCGCTACCCCAGCCCAGCCGCCGCAGTTGCGGCGGGCTACGTTCTGGCCTCGCCGGCGGGTTACCCCGTCACGTACTACGTCAACCCGGCCATCGTCACCGCCAATGGAGCCGCCAAGAGGACGCTCGACCCCAACGCAATCGACGGGCTTGTCTATGCCCAAACACCGGCGGGAGCCGAAGTGCTGGTCGCCGCTATGTACCTCCTGCCGAGTTCCCTCGCCTCAGCGCCCATGCCTTACGGTGCGCTGGTGCAGTGGCATCAGCGCACGAATACGTGTGGTCCGTCCACGTCAGCCAGTGCAGGTGCCCTCCAGATCACCGGCACGGTCCCGTGTGCCAAAGGCACCGTCCAGAAGCCGACGCCGTATATGACGATGGTCTGGCAGGTACCTGTCGCCGGTGGCCCGTTGGCCATCCAGCCGCCCGACATCCAGATCGTCGAGGCAGCGACCATGCAGACCAGCTCCTGACGATTCACGCAGAAGTTGGCTCCTTTGCGGGAACTGGGAGCCCCGTCCGGGTTGTCCACAGCGCCTTTCTTGTCCGCCCGAGCCGCTCACGATGACGGCCTTCCGTCTAGCCCCTCCGGTGCAGGATCTTGCGGTTGAATGCCAAATTGGATCGCCCAGACCGGCTCGTGCAGACGACGCCTTGTTCCTATTCGCTCAGTAAGTCCTTACTCGACTTGAGAGACCGCTCAGCCGCGGCGATACGGGCCAATGCTGGTCGCCCGCTGGCACGACTCGACGGAGAGCCGCCCCGCCAAGACGAACAGTGACGACTACAGTCCCGGTGTGTGAGGGGTGGGATCCTGCTTCGGTTGGCTGCGCTCGTGCTTGTTGGCGGGTCGCTGGTGGTAGGCAGCGTGCCCGTCGGGGCCCAGAGCTCCCCGCCCGTGACGACGATCAGCTTGCAGTCGCCCACGGCGTACACACCGCATCCGCCGAACGGCGGCACCGACGACTACCACTGCACCCTGGTCAACCCACACGTGAACGAGAATTCCTTCATCGTCTCGAGCCAGTTCTTCCCGAACAGCGTCGAGGTCCACCACACGATCTTGTTCCTGGTACCGCCTGCGTTGGCTTCCCAAGCCGAAGCGAACGATGCCGGTGGGAAGGGCTGGACCTGTTTCGGGGAGACGGCATTGCCCGGCGCGACGTTGGCCCACCTCGGCGAGACGCCGTGGCTGTCAGCCTGGGCGCCGGGTCACGGCGAGGACGTGCTGCCGCATGGGGTCGGGCAACCACTTCCGAAGGGCAGCCTGGTCGTCATGCAGATCCATTACAACCTGCTCCTCGGTGACAAGCCGGTGCGCGCCAAGCTCGTCCTCCACACGGTGCCTGGATCGACCCCGCTGCGACCGATGAGCCTGGCCTTGATGCCCGCACCTCCGGACATCCCGTGTCCCGCCGGGGTGACCGGTCCACTGTGCAACCGCACTGCTTCGCTCGCGGATCTGGGACAGCGGTTCGGCCAGGGCGCCGTCGGGTTCGTGGATGGGATCGAGGCTGTCTGCGGGCGTAGCCCGGTCAATCCCCCGGCCGGCGATACGACGTCGTGCACCTGGCCGGTCATGCAAGCCGGCACCATCGTACGGACGGGGGCGCACATGCATCTGCTCGGACAGAGCATGCAGATCCTGCTGAACCCGGGGACGCCCACACAGAGAACGATCCTCAACGTCCCCATCTATGACTTCCATTACCAGAAGGCCTACGACCTGCAGCAGCCCATAGCCGTCGTGCCCGGCGACAAGATTCAAGTGTCGTGCACCTACAACCCGGTGCTGCGCCAGGAGCTGCCGACCCTGCGCGACCTCCCCCCCCGCTTCGTGACGTGGGGAGACGGGTCGTCCGACGAGATGTGCCTGGGACTCGTCATGACCGTTCCGCCCGACAACTCACCGGGGGCCATTGGCTGGCCCAAGGTCGTCGACTCCGGCGCCGTCTCTTTCTGAGCTTCTCGATCGTCGGTCACCTGCCGTGGGCGAGCCAGAACGTTCATGTGCGTTCAGCGTGACCGCCGTCCTCAATCTCCGAAGAGTTCCGAGTCCCCTTCAGGCCGTTTCAGGCTCACGAGGTTGAGTGCAGGACTAGCGGACAGGCAGCACCGCCGTTACGACGTCTTCATCGATGGCGGTTGTTCGCACTGTGAGTTTGAGGATCCAGTCGCCCGCTACCGGGATGGTGACATCGGTGGCTCGGTAATGGCCCGGGGCGGCCACCACGAGTGGGATCGTGATCGGCCCAATGCCCTCTGAAGGCAGGCTGATAGCGGCGTCGAGTTCGGGAATGGCCACGGGCTGTCCCAGTCGCCCGAGGACGTAGAAGTGGAACTGATTGCCCGGGCCGGTCCTCGCGGGGGCGACGATGGCGTTGACCTGCACACCGAGCGTGTTGAAGCTCTGGGAGAAAGGTTGGGAGGCCGCCTGCTTGGCTGGCACGGCGTTTACGAGGAGTGCGGTTACAGCCAAGACGGCAAGGGCCAGCGCGACTTCGGCAAAGACCGATCGTCGTAGACGCCGGTCCGATTCTCGTTGGCCGGGTGCGGACCGCTCTTTGACGGCAACGGAGACGCCGAATACAGCTCCGCCGGTGCCAGGCAACCGCTGTGACTCCGTTCTCGCAAATGGAACCAGGTCAGAACCTGAAGACGGAGTAGCGAGGGGCGGCAGAACCGGAGTCGACAGTCCAGACACGCGTCTGCTCGCCAAGGTTGGCCACCAGCGACCGAGGACGATCCGGCGGCTCACGGCCCCGAGGACGATCAACATGACCACCAGGCCGATCTTCACCAGCAGGGTTCGCCCGTACACAGTGTTGAAAAGGGCGTAGACGCTCCCCACCTGGCGCACGGACTGCACCGTCCCGGTGGCCACTATGACGAGAACGGCTGAGAAGGCGTAGGCCGAGAACGTCGAGGCGACCCTGACGATGTCGTCGGGACGCTCCTCGGGGCGCAGTCCCGGGGCCAGGACCGCACCGAGCACGGCAAGTCCACCACACCACACTGCTGCGGCACTGAGGTGCAACACGTCGAGAGCCATGGCAAAAGGAACGCTGCCCTCCGTTGAGGCGTGACCGGCCAGACCGGGTGTGAGCAGGAGTCCAACACCGACAATCGCCCCGTAGGGCACCCACCAGGAGGACCAGCGGCCAGTCGCACGCAGCCGACCCCGGATTCCGCACAGGACGGGGAGAAAGGCGACGAGCAGGATCACCCGCAGCACTTCGACCTCGCCGAACCGGGTGTGGAGAACCTCGTCGAACAGCGAAGAGCGGAAGACGTCGGTGACCGGTAGGGCGGCCGCATACACACCTTGGACGGCAATCCCAGACACGGTGCACAGCATCAACACGACCCACGAAGCCCAGACGAGCCTGCCGATGCGCCGAGTGGCTCCCCCGGCCGGCCACGCGAGGAGGATCACGGTCGGGATGCCAACGAGGAGCACCAGACCGACGAAGGCGGCGAAGCGGATCGCCCAGAATGCGATCCCGACGATCGCGCCGCCCGATGCGGCGTTGACGCTGGCGGCCAAGGCGTTGGCCTTGGCTGCCCCCTTCGCCGTGCCGACACTGAAGATATAGGCCCCGTGCACGGGATGGGAGTCGGCTGAGATGACGCGCCAGGCCACGACGTAGGTGCCGTCACGCAGGCCGGGGGGCAGCGCGATGGCCACGGCGTCGCTGTCCCCAGGGGGGTGATGGGTCCCTCCTAGGTCCACCCGGTTGCCGAGGGGACCAAGAACCCGGATGGAGCCGAAGTCAATCTCGACGGGCTCCCCGAAGTGCAGCACAACTTGACGCGGCGGCACCAAGAGAACGGAAGATGGACTCGGATCGCTGGACTGAAGCTGAGCGTGCGCCGAGGCGGGTGCGGCTCCCAGGACGACCATCACGAAGCCCGCCGCGACCGCGACGGATGCCCGCCGCAACCATCGTGGTCGGCGGCGCACGTACGAGAGCACTAGTCTCCCGACCAGCAACCCATGATCACATCGGCAATGGTGTAGGCCACGTCGGCCGAACTGGTCGCAGGCTTGCCGAACTGTGGCGGCAACCCCGAAACGTCAACGAGCAGGACCTTCCAGTCCTTTCGGACGACGATGGACCCGTTAGGGGTGGCGAATGCGCCCTGTCCCAGAGAGGTGACTGTGGTCGACTTGCCCAGCACTTCACGGAGTTTGTCGAAGTAGTCATACGTCTCCGACCAGTTCGACAGCTCCTTGACCGACAGCGTGAAGGTACCGTTCGGATAGGTGTAGTGACACGAATACAGGTGGTCAATCCACGTTGGTCGCTCTATCACGCCAGAAACACCGAGGGTGGCCGCCAGCTCCTCTCCGGCCTTTGTGCTGCACACCATCTTGGAGATTGTCGAGGGAGTCGGCCCGGCGGGTAGGGGCGCTCGGTTGACGACGGCCTTCGATGGCTGGTCGCTCGACGTTCCACACGCCGCCCCGACCACCGCGACGCAACAGAGCAGCAGGATTCGGCGACCCACTGATGTCCTCATGTCCGGCGACGCACCCTCACCATGAGCCAGGTCACCCCAGCGATGCTGAGGCCCGAGAGCACGAGAGCGCCGATAGCCAGGTCTTCGGTGGCACCGGAGCCATTCGTGTCCGACGAGATCCGGCTCACCGCACTCCGCGTGGCGCTTGTCGGAGATGTCGGAGGCGTCAACGTAACCACCGGAGCCGGGGTGTCGGGTTCGGGCTGCCCGGCCACCGGCACCTCGATCCAGCGCACGATCTCCCCGGATGAATAGGTCTGGAGGGCCTTGAACACCAGCTGAGCGGGCTTGTCGGGGACCGACCCGGCGGCCACGGAGAAGTCCTCGTACTGACCCGGTGCGATGCCTCCACTCGTAGATCTCCACGCCACGTCCGTGACGATCTGGCTCACGAGTCCATCGTCGGTCTTCACCGGAGTGGCCAGCGTCTGGGTGTGCACCGTTGCCGACCATCCGGATACAGGCAACACGTCGACGGTCAAGAGCGGCAGGTTGGTCGGAAAGAACACTTGGACCATGACCGTGTCGGCGTTCTGACGCTCGTTGGGCACCCGGAAGGTCAACTCCACATCCTTGGAACCGGCGGGCATCGTGGGCGGGTGGACGGTGACGTGCGCCCATGCCGGCGAAGCGATGCCGAGAACGACGAGCACGAACCCGCCTATCGCCGTGCATCGGCGTCCGAGCGTCTTCGGACCCGGGGCAGCACTCATGACACCCATTTCGCCCATTGTGTCTTACTGATGCCCGTGAGTCCCGGCAGCGGCGCTGGTTCGAGCGCCCCTGCAATGCATTGGCACCACCAGCAGCGAGAGAGAGGGGTCCCGACGGCGGGGCGATACCGGAGCCGCCGCGAACACCGTCAGGACCGCCGCCCCGAGCGCGCCCACCCGGGAATCGGGGGGCCGAGGCACGGGACGAGGGCGGGGGGCCTTTAGAGGGGGCCTCGAGGAGTGAAGCGCCGCGGTGGGGGGAGGGCGAGCGAGAGGAGGGGGCCCTCGGGCGGGGCGGGAAAGCCGCGGGGCGGCTGCCAGGCACCCGAGAAACGGGGCGCGGGGTGCGAGGAGATGAGGGACGTAGGCGGGAGGGGGGACGTCACCCGTGTCTGCTCAACTGGCAGTTGCTGGACACCTTCTTTCCGAAGACGCCCCAACAAAACCGGATGATCGCTGGTCCTCACAGGGTGATGGTCTGGTGAGCTTGTCCGCGCCTTCCGAGTCGGAATCACGGATCAGTTCTGCCAGCCGCATGGGACCGTTTGCCAGGACTCCACGAATACGGACCGCTCAGAGTGGTAATGGGTGCAATCCATTCGGAAGAACATCCGGTTGGGCCCAGAGAGTGCGGAGCCCGCCGCCGGCCTCCTCGACCGTCGAGAAATGGCGTCGTGTTTCGCTGCCGAATACTTTGGGCCTATCAAGTTTCGTGCCCTTGGCGTGCCCTAGTGAACGCGAAACAGGGCCGAACAACGCGGTCCAACGAGAGCGAAATGGCCTTTTGATTCTCCCCTCTGAGCTGGTCATTCGTGCAATTCTCATTGTCAGAGGGCTGAGGGCAAGCAAGGCGTGATCCGACCTGAAAAGCGTGAGGTCACCGGATCGACGCCGGTCCCGACCACCAGGCAGTGCCTTGACCAGGGCATACATTACTTGGAACGTGGCATCAGCCCGGAGGCGACCGCTCTTCCATGAAGCGCGAGGTCGTTGGGTCGACCGTCCGGCCACGAGACGAACGCCCTCGTCAGAGCGCCGACCAGCATCTCGACTAACCCCTTGGCCACAGCGTGCCCTCTGCATGCCCTAAGGAAACGAGAACGGGATCCCAATTCGGCCACCTCCACGCTCCGTGCACGGGAGCTCGCTGGTCCTTCAGCAACCGAGGCAGAACGACCCACGCATCCGTGTCTCCCGCCGTGAGGACGCTGAACAGTGGCGCATGAAGCGTCGCCGAAGAAGAACTTCAGCGTTGAGCTGGATCGCAGGTCAGACTGCTTGTCGCATGAGCCGTCCGGACACTAAGTACGTAGCTGTCGGGGATGCTGACGTTGCCTACCAGGTCCTCGGAGAGGGACCCGCCGATCTCCTCTTCTTCAACGGGCTGGGCAGCAACGTCGAGATGGCGTGGGAGGACCCGGACATTGCCGGCTTCCTCAGACGGCTGGCGTCGTTACGCCGCTTGATCTTTCTCGATCGACGAGGCACGGGAGCATCCGACGGTGTGCCACGTAACGCCATACCAACATGGGAGGAGTGGACAGAAGACATCGAGAGCGTCCTCAACGCGGTCGGGTCCGAGCAGACATCCATCCTCGCGACGGTCGATGCTGGCCCGATCGCAATCCTCTACGCCGCTGCACATCCGCAACGGGTCGACTCCCTCGTGCTGTGCAATACCACTGCCCGATATCTGATCGCTGACGACTATCCGATCGGTTTCACGCTTGAGGCGCTCGATTTGGTCATCGAGTTCCTCCGGACCTCTTGGGGTACGCCGGAGTTCCTCTCGCTTGCTGGTGCAGCTGACCCGGAAGACGCAGTTCGCCGCAATGCCCTTGCTCGGCTCTTCCGGTCGTCGGTCACCCCGAGAACCGCAGCCGCACAGTATGACTACCTTCTTCGGAACCTCGATGTTCGCCCGGTGCTCCCGCTCCTCCGGGCGCCCACGCTGGTCCTGAGCGCCGACAATCCAAGCTTTCTGCCCATTGCTCATGGGCGCTATGTCGCCGAACACATTGAGGGATCCAAGTTCGTTGCGCTGCCGGGCAACGACATGTTGATCTTCAGCCAACGGGACGTGATTTTCGACGAAGTTGCCGAGTTCTTGACCGGTACAAGACCGCTAACCGACATCGACCGGGTGCTGGTCTCCGTACTCTTTACCGATATCGTCGGTTCAACTGAGCGGGCAGCCTCGCTCGGTGATCAACGGTGGCGGTCTCTGTTGGATCGCCATGATCAAATTGTCCGCGAACAACTGCGGATCTTCCGAGGTCGAGAGGTCAACACGACGGGAGACGGCTTCGTCGCTTCGTTCGATGGTCCGGCTCGAGCCATCCGTTGTGCCCAAGCGATCATCGATGCAACCCGATCCATCGGTATCGAGCTACGCGTGGGTCTCCATACCGGTGAGTGCGAGGTGAGAGGCAACGACCTGGGCGGTCTCGCCGTTCACATTGCCGCTCGGGTCGGTTCTATGGCATCACCGAATGAGGTTCTTGTCTCGAGCACCGTCAAGGACCTCGTGGTTGGCTCGGGCATCGAGTTCCAGGATCGCCGCGAACACACGCTGAAGGGCGTTCCCGGGAGTTGGCGCCTGTTCAGCGTCAAGAACTGACTCGATCGCTCACGATGGGACGGGGCCGTCAGGCAATGCTTTGCTTCACTAAAGTTCCGTGCCCTTGGCTGCCCTAGCCAGCGCGAAGGGCGCACAATCGCGAGATGCAACGAGAGCGATTGAGTTCTCGGACGGCCCGAAGGAACACGGACGGGACTTTCCGTCCCGAAACGCATTCGCGCGTGGGAACCCAGGCGGCGGCGCCAATGACTCCGGTAGCGATCTCGACCGGATCAGTCGAAATGCGATTGGGATTGCTGCCGATGGTCCATCGGTACAGTGCTCCGGATCCCGATCCAACCTCCACCAAAGCGAGATGTTGACCGGAGAGATCGATTTGAACGCCGTGCTATCGAATGCCGACGACGCTCTGGATCGTGGTGGGGACGCCGGGAATCGAGCCATAGAACTGGGCATCGCCGAAGCTAAAGACGCCGCCATCGAGCGAGACGATCCAGTAACCATTGCCGTCGGGTGTTCGGGTGATCCCGGACACGGTGGCCAGAGGAAGGGCGAGCTGAACGGTGGTCGGTGGCGTGAACCCCATGACCCTGACTGGTGGCACCTGCACCCCAACAGAAGGGAGTGAGCCGAAGTACTGAGCGTCACCAAAGGAGTAGACGGTGCCGTCATCAGCCACCATCGAGTAGCCGTGGCCGTCGGCGGTCGCGGCGAAGCCAATGATCGGAACGGCCGCGGCGTGACCGGTACCTACCGCCGCCCGCGACCCGAGGGCGCCGGCGTGCGCGTTGCTCGACACGATCCGGGTGTTCCAAGGAGATTGAGTCCCATACGACACAGGTCAACGAGCGACGATCTTCCCCGGACCGGCCAGATGGAACCACGTTGCCCGGCCCCTGACGAATCGGATCGGACTTATCGAAAGGCGTCGACCGCAGAGGTCATTCAGGATGAGAACCGAGCCCAGCGTCGGGTTCCTCATCGCTCCAGTCCACCCACTCCACTCCCGAAGCATCGAGGTACCCGTGAACAGCCGCGCCCACGGTCGCGAAGAATCTCTCGTCACCGAGGCGCTCATAGAGCGCGTAGGTGCGTAAGCGGTCCTTGACGGGACCCTTCAGCTCTGCGAAGACCAATTGCACCGATTCGACTTCGAGATCATCGAGCAACTGGTCGAACGCCTCCGCTGCGGAGGTGTCGATATCAGTGATCGGCTCGGCGGCCAAGACGACCCAAGTAATCGACTCGTGGCGCGTGGCGATTGCCGTCTTCACCTCGTCGCAGAAGAATTGTGCGTTTGCGAAGAACAGCGGTGCGTCGAATCGGAAGACGATCAAGCCGGGTATCTGCGCCGCCTCGGGGTGTCGCTCAATGTCGTGGTACCCCCTTTGGCCTGGGATCCTCCCAAGAATTGCGGTGTGCGGCCGCCAAGCTTGGCGAACGAAGTCCCCGAGGGACAAGGCAACGGCAATCGCGATGCCTGGCAATACCCCAAAGATGGCCACGCCCAACAGGGCGGCCAGCGAGAGCAAGAACTCGGACTTTCTGACCTTCCACAGCCAGCGAAGGGTCGCGAGGTCGAACAGCCTCACGACGGCAGCGATAACGATCGCCGCCAGCGCGGAACTGGGGAGATTCTGCAACACGCCGTTGGTGAAGGAAAGGAGCAGCAGGATGCAGGCGGCCCCGATGACCCCGGTCATTTGGGTAAGGGAACCGGAGCTTTCAGCGGCTACCGTTCGTCCAGCAGAAGCGCTGACCGGGAATCCTTGGAACAGACCGGCACTCAAGTTGGCGGCTCCGAGCGCCACCAGCTCCTGATTCTGGTCGACGTTCGTGCCCCGTTTGGCGGCGAGGCTACGTGACAAGGCCGATGTATCGGCAAGCGTCACGAAGGCCATACCCAGGGCGGCTAAGGCCAATGTACCCACATCGTGAAGCCCAACCCGAGGGATCGATGGCTTCGGAATGCCCGCGGGAATCACTCCGAGGACGGCGACGCCATGTGCCGAGAGGTCGAACACGCTGACGAGGACCGTGGCACCAACGACCGCGAGAAACACGCCTGGTGCCTTGGGGAGCCAGGAGCGAAGTACGAGGATCATAACGAGTGACGCCACACCGATAAGCAAAGACGCCGGCACGGTCTTGCCGTCAGAGACCCCGTGTGCGAAGGCACTGAACTCGGCTCTGAGGCCGTTGGCCGTGGTACTGAAACCGAAGAGCTTTGGGAGCTGGCTGACCAGCACCACGATCGCGAGACCGTTCAAGTATCCGACCCTCATCGGCCGGGAGAAGAGCTCGGCCAGGGTGCCTATGCGGACCATTCCAGCCACGACGCAGTAGGCGCCCATCAAGAGGGCGAGGATGCTGGCCAGCGCGATTGCCTTTTGTGGGTCACCGTTGGCGGCCACCAGAGGCAGGATGGCCGCGGCAATCATCGGACCGAGTGCCGAATCGGGCCCAATGACCATGATCCGAGAGGGACCAAAGACCGCATAGGCGAGGAGCGCCAAGACCGACGTGTACAGCCCGGTCACGGCTGGTAGACCGGCCAATTCCGCATAGGCCATGCCCTGTGGTACGAGCAGGGCAGTCAGAGCCAGTCCGGCCAGAACGTCGCGAAGCAGCCACTGGCGGCGATACCCACGAACGAGATCTAGACCTGGGATCCAATGAGCAAGGCCAGAGACTGCTTGCTGGTCGTACTCGCCGGCGCTGGACACCTGGCCATCGTGTCCCGTCTGGCGACCACCGTAAAGCCCGCTCAGAAGAACTTCGGTCGGATCAGAGGGAGGAAGCGATGCAGCACTTCTGACGAGAGCCTGACGTTCGTCCGGCCAAAGCCGTAGGTCTGTGCGATCGGCGAAGGTCGGAGCGGATGCTGGCCTGCTACCTGCGCCGTATGAGTTCGGCCCGTCTGCCGGACCACCATGCAGACCCCCAGACCGGTTGGCTGTTGCAAGCGGCCTCGGCCTGTTCCACGACTGTCATGACCTTCACGGAGACGGTTACGACAGCTTCACGATGCCTCTCTATTGGGATTGTCGTGCATCCAATACCGCACCGATGACGCATCCGACGCCTGCACCGAGCGCAATGCCTAGGCCTATCGCCCATCCTCCAACCAGAACGCCGACCGTTGCTCCGACGCCCGCTCCGACGGCGACACCGATGCCCGTGTACTGGTGCTGTTGTTCATGTATAACGTCGTTGCGGGCCATCGCGACCTTTCCTTCCCTTGGCAATTCCAAGTGTTCACATCTTCTCCTCACGTGGGTAGGGGCGAAAGTCAACTAGGAGCCGCGCACGGTTGCTGCACGACCTGATAGGACGAGGGAAATAGCTTCGTATCGCACGCCGAACCTGATCAACGCAACCGCACGCGGACGACCGTTGCTTCCATCACGGCTCCACTTTCTGCGGAGGTCGTGTAGAGCACGACCGCCCCGTACTTCGTCGTGCCTTGGGCGTATGCGATTGAGCCGCTATACGGTCCCATCGACGTAGTCCCTCCAGTGACGTAGCCCTTGCCCAAGGAAGCGTTGTTGTCGTCGCGAACCTGGGTCTGCACTGTCCCCTCGAAAGCCATACTGGTCCCCGTCAAAGCAACTGGAGACGTGATGGTTGCGTTCCAGGTCGGCGCGGTCAGATTGATCGCGGCCGTGCCCGCTCCCAGGACCCACCAGGAGTTGTCTGTTCCAAGGTCCCTCACCAACACGGTTGTGATCGGGCCCGCAGTGCTCGGCTGAACCGGCACCTCCCCCGAGCGGGCATCGCCCTGCTGGAACTGGCCGATCACAGGATTGACCATGTGGAGGTACTGGGTCGCGAACCCAAAGGCCGCTGCTTCCGGCATCCCATAACGTGTGCTACTCGCCGCTATAGGCCACACCGCGGTCCAAGTGGCGGACTCTGGAAGAGTGGTGCTCGTTACCGTCGTTGTTGGGGTTGACGAGCGAGGAGTATTGCTGTTGCCGCACGCGACCGCCGAAACCGAGAGCGTCCCCAACACCACAGCGATCACGACATTTCGCTTCAACACAATCCCATCGTGCGACCAGATTCCGAAGTTCGGCAGAGCCGAAGGTCCCTACAGGTGACCTTCGCCTCTAGCTGAGGAATCTCGCCTGACGCGCGGCGGGCATACCGACCCGGAAGTGGACCGATGGCATTCAGCAAGATCCCGAAGTCACCGACACCGACACCGACCGTCCGGCACGGGCGTTCTCGACGAGGAGGATTTCACTACCCGACTTGGAGGTCACCGTTCCGCCCGAAACCCGGGCACAGTACCCGCTCGGGTAGTGGACCTGGGTCGGGACGAATATCGCCGTCGGGGCCTGCACTGCGTGATCCGGAACGTAGGCCAGGTGAAATGCCCCGCTGGACGGATCGAAGGACAGCGACGTCGGCCTTCCAGCGATCGCTTGGGGATACGTGCGCGAGAGCACCGACGCTGTCGATCGGAGCGATCCGTCCGCCGCTACGAGCCCCTCGGCGGAGCTCCCCGTCGGGTCCGCATAGAATTTCCAGGACCAGTAGGCCCAGCCGACCAGGCTCCGGTCGGCCTCGGTGGTGAGCCGATCGAGCAGTGTCGAGTTCGAGGTGGCGCCGAACTCGCTCAGGAACCACGCCGGACCGCCGGGCTGTGCAATCGTGCTGAGGTCGGTGCGGTCCTCGGAGCGCGTCGTGAGGGAGCGCTGCTCTTGGGCCGCGCAGGCGGCGATGTCGGTCGGGTTCCCCGTCTTGCCGCTTCGCTGTCCGCAGTAGACGTGCACGTTGAAGACCAGGTTGGCGAATGGCATGGGACCGACGAAGTTCGTGGAGCCGCGGCTGCTGAAGATGTCGGGCTCATAGAACACAAGAGCACCCGGATCGGCCGTTTGGAGAGCCGGGATGACGCCGACCGGCGGCACACCCGGGGCGCACATGATCGGCGGTGCGCCGTGGGAGGGGGCACCGATGAACGTCCGGCCTGTGTAGAAGCATTCCAACTGGCCGTCGAACTTCTCGTCACCCGATGTGACCAGCGATGTCGAGAACGGCTCGTTGAACGGGTCGTAGCCAAGGACCCAGGGATCCCCCCGGAAATAGGTCGCCACGGCGGCCCACACCCGGTCGTACTCACCTTGAAGGTCACCGACGACGTCGTTCGTCCAGAAGTGGCGGTAGGCCGCTCCCGCCGCGGCGGTCCCGTAGTTCTGCGACCACCGGCCGGGCGGCTCGGTGTTCGACGCTCCGCCGGTGCAGACCGCCCAGTTCGGCGCCCCCTCTCCGTCGAACAGCTCGTTGTAGACGTCTTGGTGCATGTCGAGCAGCGTGTAGATGTGGAAACGACCGAGCAGGTCGACGGTTTCCTTCACCTTGCTGAGGTAGGTATCGAGAACCGCCCGGTTGAACTGGCCCGGATCGTGGGCCGCGCCAAGCGTGCAGATGGCGGGGTCGTTCGTCGGAGCCGTCCCGGGCTCCAGGCCCTTCCACGTCATTCCGAGCCGCACGACATTGAACCCGAGGCTCGACATCAGCGACGCGTCGGCAGCACCGAGATTCCACGGCTGGCCTGGTGCAGCGTAAACCTGGTAGGGAGGGTGCTTGTAGACCGCGTTCACCCCGTGGAAGAAGACGACTCGACCTTTCTTGTCGTAGAGGAAGGGACCACCAGGCGAGTGGATCTGGCCCTCGACGGCGGCACTCCATGGGTGGTGGATCGGCGATCGCAGGCTTGGAAGCGTTGCGGACGGGCCGCCCGAGCAGTCGGTCAGCAGCACCATCGCCAACGTTGAGGCGGAAATGAGCACAAGGGTGCTACGCCATCTGCGGCCAACCGCTCTTCTCTGCCGGGCTCGCCTCACACGTGAAACCGAAAGTCGAGTCCTTACGCTCCTGGTACCGGATCCCCATGGGACTGCCCGAAACGTTCTGCCAGCCCCGAACGGTGGGGTTCGGATCGTCCGGATCACTCTGCGATTCCACCATCAGCGCCCAATCGGTGAGACCTCGACGAACATCGATGGACTGTCCGTTGCCCATCGGCGTGTATCACACGGTGCTCACCGAGCGGCCTCTCCGAAGCAGGTCGAAACGTCTCTCGGGTCTGTCGGCAACAGGGAGCGGTCAACTGTTACCACCCCAGTCACGCTGATCATGCAGCGGCGGCGTTAACCGGGTGTGGCCCGACCGAATTCGAGGTTGCCTTCCAGCGCACGCTTGGATCGAAGAGACTGGGGTCGACATGCTGTCTGTTGCTCTCGGTGATGGAGAACAGAGAGTCGATCAGGGTGTCGCCCAGGTTGTGCGGCTCGAGTCCGAGATCGATCAAGCGGGAGTGGACAGCGTTGTAGTAGTGCTCGGCAGCTTCAACCCGGGGGTTCTCCATCCGGGCGATACGAACGGAGCCGGGATACATGTCACGGATCATCTCGGCCAGTTGAAGGACGGAGAACTGCTCAGTGAACTGGTTGAACACCCGGAACTCTCCCGGCTCCGCAGGGTACTCTGCAGCGATTCGGATGCATTCGACCGTGTCCCGGATGTCGAGCATCCCACGAATCTGATGCCCACTCCCGTAGACGGTGAGCGGATGCCCGCAGACGGCCTGAACGATCAGCCGGTTGAGGACCGTACCGAAGACAGCGTCGTAGTCGAACCTGGTTGCCAAGGCGGGGTCCAGTCTCGTCAAGTCGGTCTCCTGGCCGTACACGATCCCCTGGTTGAGGTCGGTGGCCCGCACGTTCCAGGCCCGGCATGCGAATTCAATGTTGTGGCTGTCGTGGACTTTCGAGAGGTGGTAGAAGGATCCGGGCCGCTTGGGGTACAAGACGGTGTCCGTGCGGCCCTTGTGGGTGACCTCGAGCCAGCCCTCCTCGATGTCGATGTTCGGCGTCCCGTATTCACCCATGCTGCCGAGCTTCACCAGATGAATAGTCGGGTCGATCTCGGCGATGCCGTAGAGCACGTTCAGGGTGCCCACCACGTTGTTGACCTGCGTATACACCGCGTGCGACTGGTCGATCATGGAATAGGGGGCCGAACGCTGCTCAGCGAAGTGGACGATCGTGTCTGGACGGACCTCGTCTATGAGGGCTGCTGTGAACGACGCGTCTGCGAGATCCCCGACGAATGTCGTGATTCGGAGATTCGAGACCTCCTGCCACGCCTTGACGCGTTCGTCGAGCGATGCGATGGGCACCAAGCTCGTCGCTCCCAATTCCCGGTCATAGCCACGCCGCGCGAAGTTGTCCGCGATCGCCACATCGTGGCCTGCCGCTGACAAATGGAGGGCCGTCGGCCACCCCAGATAGCCGTCCCCTCCCAGTACCAAGATTCTCATGGTTCCTCCAGACACACCCGGGCATGAAATTCCAATTTCGTTGTACCCCGAAGCCCACTTCCGCCGTAGAGTCCAACGTCACCGAGTTGCTGGGCCAAACGAGCCGTTCGCGAGCCGAATCTGAATCTGCCCTGGGCCTGCGCTGTGTCCCAGTTAAGTATTCAGCCGGCAGGCCCTTGAAGGTGACCAAAGCCCCTGTCAGGTGATCGGTCCTGTGGACACATTGGACCTGACGGACGAAATGAACTCGGGGCCCGGAGGTCAAGACATGACACTCACGACGCCTCGGCAATCTCGAGGAGGGGATGCTTCTCCTGCGAGGAAGGCTCGGACCGGTCCATGTGATGGCCCCGGTACGGCTGAGGGCCACCGTGGTATCGAAGGCTGGGTCGATACTCTCCCGCCGTCGGGTGTCGATCTTGTCGCACTCAATGCAGGCTTCGAAGGAGCCCCGTCCGAGGAGGTCCTGGCGTGGGCATTCGGAGAGTTCGGCCCAGCCCTTTCGGTCGTATCTTCATTCCAGAACTGCGTCCTGGTAGATCTCGCAACGAAGGTCAGCTCCGGTGCCGAGATCATCTTTCTGGATACGGGCTCTCACTTTGCTGAAACGCTCAGCTTCGTCGAGAAGGTCCGCCAACTCTATGGCCTCAATCTGAGAGTCATCCGACCTGGTGCAGACGCCGAGCCATGGCCATGCGGCTCCGAACGCTGCTGTGAGCTACGAAAGGTCGCGCCTCTGGCTCGGGCGCTGAGAGGACGCCTCGCATGGGTGAGCGGCCTGAAGCGGAGTGAAACTCCCAATCGGGCGTCGTCGCCGATCGTCGGTTGGGATTCGACCCGAGGATTGGTCAAGATCAACCCGCTTGCTTGCTGGACGAACGACGACGTCTCGCGATACGAAGTCGATCATCGGCTCCCGGTGCACCCGTTGAAAGCGCGGGGGTATCTGTCCATCGGGTGCGAGCCCACGACCCGGCCGGTCTCCGCCTTCGAAGATCCGCGAGCCGGCCGCTGGCCCGGAACGGAGAAGACGGAGTGTGGCCTCCATGTCTGAATCCTGTGTGATTGGCGAAGGACCCACTCCCTACACCATCGGCGTCTCCAATCGGTTTGGTCGGGCAGAGATCGCCCGCTTCGCCCGCTATGCCGCGACGTCCGGGGTGGCTTTCGCAGTCAGCGAGGCCACACTTCTCATCCTCTACGGGCTCGATCTCGCGACGGCCACCATCGCAGCGCTGATCGCAAGCCTCGCTGGCACAGTCCCGTCCTACTTGTTGAGTCGCTACTGGATCTGGCGGGAGGCTTCCCGGGAGCGCGTCCTCCGTCAGGTGATCCTGTATTGGATCGTTTCGATCAGCTGCATCGCGCTCACCAGCTTGCTGACGGGTGCTCTCGCCAGTCTTGCTCCGGCGGGCCATCCCTTCCACCTGTTGGTCGTGGCGATCGGCTACCCGATCGTGATGCTGACCTTCTGGCTCATCAAATTCGTCGTCTATCAGCAGATCATCTTCCCGAACGCGCACGCATCACGCGACACCGAGGGGTCCGAGCCCGCTGGTTCGACCGTGTCATGCGGTGAACGGATGCACGCTGCCGTCACCGCCCACGATCCAGTAACCCTGGCCCACCGGCGTCCGCATGATGCCGACGACCGGTTGGGGCAACGGCGACGATCCGAGAGATCCGTAGAACCCGGCGTCGCCGAAGTTGAAGATGCCGCCGTCGGTGCCGACGAGCCAGTAACCCTTTCCGACCGCCGACGCGGCGATGCCGGCGACCGGCGCGTTCAGGCGCAGACCTCCGGTTGAACCGTAGAACCCGGCGTCGCCGAAGTTGAAGATGCCGCCGTCCGAGCCAACGAGCCAGTAGCCCTTTCCATCGGGGGTCGTCGCCATTCCGACGACCGGCGCGTTCAGGCGCAAGCTTCCGGTTGAACCGTAGAACCCGGCGTCACCGAAGTTGAAGATGCCGCCGTCCGAGCCAACGAGCCAGTAGCCCTTTCCGTCCGGCGTCGCGACGATGCCGACGATCGGCGCGTTGAGGCGCTGGCTTCCTGTCGAACCGTAGAACCCGGCGTCGCCGAAGCTGAAGATGCCGCCGTCCGAGCCAACGAGCCAGTAGCCCCCACCGTTGGGGACAGCCGCGATGCCCGAGATCGGAGCCTTGAGGCGCAGATTGCCGGCGTCGCCGTAGAAGCCGGCGTCCCCGTAATGGGAGACCGCGCCGTCCGTCTGGGCGAGCCAGTAGCCGGCGTCATCCGGCGTCGGCGCGACGCCCGCCGTCGTCCTGTAGGGCAGGAAGTGGATGAAGTGGTCCGGCCACGGCTCCCACGATTGTGAGCCCGCGTTTATCTGCATCCAGTCGTAACCACCGGGATCGGCGGCGATGTGCTGCTGCGAGATCACGATGGAGCTGTCGTGTGGTCCAACGGCCTCGACGATAGCGACGTGACCGGGAGGGGGCAGTCCGGGTTCGCCGCCGTTCCATTCGGCTACTGCGCCAACCGTGGGGACGTCGTTGACCAAGACTCCGTGTGCAGCGGCATTTGCCGCCCAGTTGCCGCCGTTGCCGAGGTTGTAGCTCGGCGTCGCGACGCCGTACGCAGTCGACTCGACGAAGGCGACGTAGTTGGTGCACTGGTTTCCGGCACTCATGGACCAATACGACGCTCCAGCATGTGCCTCATAGCCGTGTGTGGTGGAGCCGCTCACGTTGCATGCGCCGTAGCCGCTGCACACCTCGAATGAGTCCGCCGATGCGCTGGAGCTGTTCAGCACACTTCCAAGAATGAGCAGGCCGAGACACAGCAGACTCGACATCGAGCAGAAAGCGACCGAACGAAGGAGGGTCCTCGCCATCGGGTCGGATGCGCGCATATCTAGAAGCGGTGACTTCATCGGGGGTCTCCACCTTCAACCTGTTCGCCAAAACAGGCCCCGTGTTGAGATCGCAAGAGTGTAAGGAGGACACTGTGACGGGTGCAACCAATTCGTGACAAGCGGCACTGTTCGCCAAGAAGTCACGACCGGCTGGAGCCCACCCGTGCGTGTCTCAGTGATTCATGGCACAGAATTTGACGACTCAATGGAGTTCCATGCCGTCCCTCGAGAGTGATGATGCGCGCCACTCTCGTGAAATGCATGACGCCGCGCCCGAGCAGCGTCAGGCTCCGTGGGTATCGATCAAGTCGCGAGGAGCGACCGGTTCGCCCGCGTCATTCAGGGCTTCGAAACGATCGGTGCCTGAATCGCCGGAACGGGCTCATCAAGCGCAAACGCTCGATCGTCCGGGCTCACTCGTTGCTCGCTCCGTCCGCCGAGACCGGCGTCGGCGCGAGGGGGTCGTAATCCGCCTCGGGCCTGAATTCGACTCGGACGTCGACTTCGCCCCGGCGCACCTCCATCCGTGCCAGGCGCTCGAAGACAGCCCGGTCGGCGACGGTGAGCGGAGGCTGTGTCATGGACCTGGGCCAGAGTCGGTACCGCTTGACCACGTTGATCTCCGCAGCCAGAAGAAAGAGTTGCGCCCCCAGATAGATCCAGGCCAACAGGACAATGACGATGCCGAAGAAGCCATAGGTCTCCGTCGCGTGCTGCAGCTCGCGACCCACGTACCAACTTCCAACGAGTTGGAGCGTCTGCCAGAACACTGTGGCCAACGCGACACCGAGGATCACGTCGCGCCACGTGAACTTCTGGGCCGTCATCACCATGAACGCGATGAAGATGAGCACGAAGTTCAACACGAGAGAACCGATCAGCAAGAGCAGTCTCGAGGCTCCCTGGTGTGAAGGCAGGGTCGCGAATCCCGTGAGCACCGTCGAGCCGATCGCAGAAGCGGCGAGTAGCACGAGGACCGCCAACCCCCGGAGATAGCGCATCGGAAGCGACGGCCAGTAGACGTAGGGGATGTTCCACACCCTGTTCATCGCACTCTGGGTGGCCAGTCCGAGGCCGATGGCACCGTAGAGAAGCAGGAGGCCGCCGATCACGACGGCGAAGGCGCTTCCGGTCAGGGTGTGAACCTGAGACTGCAACTGTGGTCCGATGATCGGGAAGCTCCCCAGAGCGCTGTCGACGAGGTTCTTGCGTAGCTGGTCATTGTTGTGCACGAGGTAGCCGAGGATCGTGGTGAATAGCATCAGGAGGGGGAACAGAGCGAAGAGGCCGTAGTACGCGATGAGTGCGGCCTTGCTGCCAGCCTGGTCGTTGCCGAACTTCTGCAGGACCGCGAAGGGAAACCCGAGCACCCCATGCTCTTGTTGAAACTTGTCCGTCCGACGAATGATCACCTCTATCGGGCCCGGTCGACTCCTCGCTCTCGTCTCCGCGTCGTCGTCGCCGTCGGCGACCTCGGAGCGAGTGGGCGGATGTTCGGGAACGGCCATGACAGCACCCAACGATAGGACGTCCCCCGAGTCCAGCGACCACTACAACGAGTGATCGGTGAAGGGACGGAAGACGTCAGTCTTGAGGTACCGTCACGGAGTCCCCGGCCGCCACGAGGCCCACCACCGGGACATTCTGGCTCTGGGTTAGATCCATGGTGGGAACGTTGACCGAGGCGAGGTCGACGATGTCGGCATCCTCCCCAGAGACCTCCTCGAGGCTCCGGCCGGCAGGTTCGGGAAGCACCATCGTCACCCTGTTGGAACAGGGAGACCATCACGTCGAAGACTTCACTCGGGAGATTGAGAGAAAGGTCGGCGGGCAGCTCTAGACGACGCGAGACCTGCGGTCCGAGCCCTCAGCTCGTCGCAGGCATAATGCGGGGTGTCGAGAAGTGACGGTCGAGCTCGTTGGCGTAGCGCAGCCCCAGCAAGGATCCGTTCGCTCGCAACCAATCCGAGAGTGCGGTCGTGCCCGTGGTCGGTGCATCGCTGTCCGCCAGGCCGGCCGCCATGGCCCAGTACTCCTCTGGGGTGAGGAGCTGGTCGTGCAACGCCCAGCCGACCAGGCGCGACACCACCGGGATGACCGAACCGGGGACGTGCAGCACGCGGGATCGGCTGCCGACGACCTCTCGTATGGATCGCACGAGCTCGGTGAACGTTGGCCGCTCCGGTCCCACGGCATCCGTCACGCTGTCGGCGCGCTCGGCGCCCTTGGTGACGCAGAGTTGTGCGAGGTCGTCAACGTGGATGGCCCTGATCCTGTAGTCCCCCCGCCCTCCGACGGCGAAGACCGGCAGGTGCCGGAGCAGCCAGGCGATGTTGTTCAGAAGCACGCCATCGCCTCCGAAGAGGATGGCGGGACGAACGACGGCATAGGACGGTCCCGCCTCGGCCAGGGCGCGTTCGACCAATGCCTTCCCACGGAAGTACGGAAAGGGCGAGTCGATGCCCGGGTGGGTGATGCTGACATGGACGATCCGCTGCACGCCGGCCCGACTGGCGGCCTGAAAGAGAGTCCTCGAGTTGGTCACGGCCACGTCGTGGTCGATCCGGCCGTGAGCGAAACGGACCCAGTAGGTGTTGTACAGCGTGGTCGCACCTTCGAGTGACGCCACCAGCTCGAGTTGGTCGTCGAAATCGAGCGGCCGCAGCTCGACCTCGGTACCCGCAGGCGCCCGGCCGGCATGTTTCGTGATGGTGCGCACCCGACGGCCACGTTCGAGCAGGGCGGCCGCAATGGCCCTGCCGGAGTAGCTGAAGGCTCCCGTGACGACATCGAGCCCGGTGTCATGGGTGTGATCCGCAAGGCGGTCGGTGCGGGTGATGGTGCGTGTCATGGTGCCTCCGTATGTGATGGTGAAGGTCCGCTCAGTGCCGCCAGGAGCCCGGCCAGCTGCGCTGCGTGCGAGAACAGGGCCATCCCGTGCTCGCGGTCGCCCGTCAGGTGGGTCAGCATCTCGAGACCGAGGTAAAGCGCCACCACGCCGTAGGCGACGTCGGCCGAGGGCAGGATCGAATCCACGGGGGTGCCGCCGAGAGTGCGCTCGATGGCGCGTTGGGCGAAGTCGAACCACGGACCGATGCGGGCAGACACCTCCGGACCCAGCCCCGGCGTCGAGGATGCGCCTGCGATCATCTCGACGAGCACCGTGACGTAGCCGGCGTCGAGGTCCTCCCGGAAGATGGACGCCGCGACGTCCACGAGATCGGTCAGTGAGGTTGCGCCCTCGGCGGCGGCCCGGTAGCGCTCCATGCGTTCTGCACTGACGGCGTCGAGCGCCGCCAGGAGCAGGTTGGCCACCGAGCCGAAGTGGTAGAAGACCAAGCCCTGGTTCACCCCGGCCCGCTCGGCGATGGAGCGGGCGCTCGCCCGGGTGTAGCCCTCGGTCTTGAGCGACTCGACCGCCGCCCGCACGAGCTGCCGGCGGGTGTCGGACGACCGGGTCGAACCCCGTTCCACCACGCTGCTGGCTGCGCCGGCCTTGGCCATGGCCCTCCTCCGAATGATTCATCGATTGCTCAAAGCATACGCTTAATCCACGGGCGGTGCAACGAAGTCTTTCCCCTGATGACCTACGATTTCGTCGTGCCCATCCACAGGGCTACCGGGGAGGGGAGGGGACCCGGTGGCGCTCAGCCACGCGGCGCCGACTCCATCGAGTCGGCGCTCCTGACCCTCCTCGCACGCCACCCCGACGCCCTCGTACTCGCCGTCCACGGGGAGGGCACGCCGCGGCGGGTCCCCGTCCCGGCGTCCATCCCGCTCGGGACCCACGACCGCGTCGACATCGAACGCAACCTGATGGACGAGGTGGTCCCCGCCGACCGTGCGGTCGTCGCCAAGCTGTGGGGTCAGGCGCGCACCCTGGGAGCGGCGATGGCGCCGGTGCGCCATGTCAGCGACCCCGAGACGCCGTCGAACCTCTACTTCCTCGACGTCAGGAAGCAGCACCAGGTCATGTTCGTCCTGTTCACTCCCGGCCTCTGTGCCCCGGACGAGGACGTGGTGGACGCGGCACGTCTTCCCATGCTGCCGCCCCGGGTCGCCCGTGCCACCAAGGACACGAGCTCCGTGTTCACCTGGACCGACCCGGCTCTCTCGGTGATCCTGGGTTGGTCACCCGAGGAAATCGTCGGCCGCCGCACGCTCGAGTTCGTCCACCCGGACGACCGCGACCTGGGCATCGCCACCTGGTTGGAGATGCTGGACTCCGACGAGCCCAGCCCGCCCGTCCGTCTGCGCCACCGCCACCGCGACGGCTCGTGGGTCTGGTTGGAGGTGACCAACCAGCGTCGCGAGGCGGACGGGCACGATGGTGACGTGCTCTCCCAGATGTTGGACGTCTCCGAGGAGATGGCGACGGTCGACGCGCTGCACGCCCGCGAGCAGCTTCTCGCCCAATTGACGGAGACGGTTCCCGTCGGGCTCTTCCACGCCGACCTCGGTGGGCACGTGTTGTTCGCCAACCGGCGGCTCGCCGAACTGTTGGGCGCCTCGTTCAGCCCACGGCTGGCCGACCAGCTCGGCCGGGTCGAGTCCGACGACCGCGTCAACCTCGAGACAGCGTTGGGTGCATGTGCCGATGGAGCGGATGTCGACATCGTGGTGCGCGTCCTCTTCGACGAGGGCAGAACGAGGCACTGTTCCGTCAGCGTGCGGCCGCTGCGCGACGATCACGGCACCGTCACCGGCGTGACCGGATGCGTGGAGGATGTGACGGCCAGTGTCCAGAGCCGGAGCGACCTCGAGATGAAGGCGGTGAGCGACCCGCTGACGGGATGCCTGAACCGCGCCGGGACGTTCGCCGTCCTGCAGGAGACCCTCGACCGTGTGGCGTCCGACGGTGCGGGCCCGGCCGGCACCGCCGCCATCTTCATCGACCTTGACGGATTCAAGCCGGTCAACGACGAGTTCGGACACGCCACCGGCGACGAGGTGCTCGTGCGGGTGGCCGAGAGGATCAGGTCCTCCGTACGGTCCGGCGACGTGGTCGGTCGTCTCGGTGGAGACGAGTTCCTCGTCATCTGCCCGAAGGTGGCCGGCCCCGACTCTGCACTGGCGATGGCGCGATCGCTCACGACCCGGGCCTTCGCGGCACCCGTCGACCTGGGCGCCACGAGCATGGAGATCCGGGCCAGCCTGGGGGTGGCATGGTCGGCGGAACGGGGGACCCACGCCGATGCGCTGGTGGCCCAGGCGGACGCCGCGATGTACCGCTCCAAGCGGGAGGGCCGCTCCGAGCCCGTCATGTTCGTCGACTCCCCCTCCTGAGGCGGGCGGCCCCGACCGGACCCCCATTGCGTGACGGTTCGGTGAACACCACGCGACTGTTTGGGAAACTCAGGGTCGTGACCTGGGTATGTTCTGTCGGTGCCACCACAGGTCGAGCAGTCCGTCCTCAACCTCTTCGCGCTGGTCCGCGAGGCGATCTCGCGGGCCACCTGGGCCCTGCTCAACGGAGATCTCACGCTGGGCCAGCAGGTCGTCGACGGTGACCAGGAGGTGGACGACCGCACGGCGGAGCTCGAGCTCGAGATCTGGTCCCGGATCGAGGCAGGGGACCTCGATCCGGTCGATCTGCGCCGGCTCGTCGGCTACCTCCTCATTCTGCCCGAGCTCGAGCGCAGTGCCGATCTCGCGGAGCACATCGCCCAACGGTCACTCTCGAACGTGGGCACGGAGATGACGCCGGTGGCGCGGGGCATCGTGCAGCGGATGTCCGAGGTGGCGGCCGAGATGTGGCACTCGACCGCCGCCGCCTATGTCGGGAACGATGCGGAGGCGCTCGAGCTCCACGAGGCGGACGAAGAGCTGGACATCCTCCACGACCGCCTCACGAGCGAAGTGGGCCGGGGGGAGATGCCGACATCGGTGACCGCGCAGGTCACGCTCATCGCCCGCTTTCTACGAACGGCTTGGTGACCACGCTGTCAACCTCAGCCGCAGGATCGAGGCGCTGCAGGGTTGACCCGCGCTATTCGGCGCGTAACAACACTGCGGTCGGCGTACGGGCGGCGATCCGTGCCGGTACCGCCGCAACGACGTTCGCCAGCACGACTGCGCCCACGGCGATCGCAGCGACGTAGCCCGGCGGGATGCTCGTGACGGGGACGGCATGGATCGCCTCGGCAAAGCTGTTCCACAAGAGATGGCCGAGGACGAGGCCCAGCGGGACGCCGATGATCGTGCCGATGGCGACCGTGATGCTCGACTGCCAGGCGACGATGGTGCCGAGTTGGCGCCCGGCGAGCCCCAGCGTCTTGAGGACCGCGAGGTCGCGCCGGCGGCGGCGGACCGAGGCCACGAGCGTGGTCCCCAGCGCCAGTGCGGCCCCGATCGCAAGGCTCGCTCCGAGCACAGCCGGGATGGCCACGATGGAGTGCGAGTCCACGATCTCCTCGGGACGCAGCGCCGCGATCACACCTCCCGCCGAACCGGGGCTTGGCGAATTGGGGTTGTTGATCGTGTTGGAGATCTCCTCCAGCGAGCGGAGCGCCCGTGCCGGAGGGCCTTGGGTGCGGATGAGGTACGCGTTGGGCCCGGGCACCGCGCTGCCCTGCGTGTTGCGGATTGCAGGGGGTATCAACCGGTAGTCGATCACGGCGCCGACTCCCATCCCCGGGCCGACGAGTGCCGGGAGGGTTGCGGTGCCGACGATCGTCAGGCGGATCGACTTCCCGTGGCCGCCGCTGAGATCCACTATGTCCCCGACGTGTTTGCCGACGAGGGCCATGGTTTCCGCGCCCAGGACGATCTGGTTCGACTGCTGCAGCCCGTGGCCGCTCAGGATCGGCGGGGCGACAGGCGCGTGCGGGCTGGCCCCGATGATCGGGAAGGCCTTGCCGTCGATCTTGGCCGTGGCGAAGTAGATGCCCGATGCCGCCGAGACGTGGTGGTCGTGGGCAAGAAGACTCGCGCTCTGTTGGGCCGGCAGGTCCTCGTCGCCGGAGAACCCCGAGAGCAGCGCGTAATCCCAGTTCCATCCGTACAGATTCGGGTGGGTCACGAGGTTGTTCAAACTGGCACTGAACACCACCGTGCTGAGGACCACGACCACGGCGAGGGTCGCGCCCAGCATCGCCGACCGGACCGGGACGGGGTCATGGTCGCCGGGATCGACGGCGAAGCGGACGCCGGTCACCGCGGCCACCGGCAGGCCGGACGCCGCCGCCAGACGCGTCCCGGCGGAGGGTCCGCGGACCACCCGTCCGCCAGGACTGCGGAGACGGAGATCGAGCCGGTACGCCTCGAGGAGGGCGACTCCCGCCAGCACGATCACGAGGACGGCGAGCCCCAGCACGAGCACCGTTGGATCGACGGCGACGCCCACGGGATAGACGGGCCGCACGGGTCCGAGCGGGAACAACGGAGACAAGGCGATGGAGACGGCTGCGGCCAGGACACCGCCGACGAAGACCGCACCGATGACGCCCGCGACGCCGTCGGCCATCGTCATGGCGGGGCCGGCACCGAGCGCGCGTAGCAGGGCGGTCTCATCGGCGTGCCGGCGCAGTTGTCGACCGGTGACCTGAAGAGCGACGAAGAGCAGCGAAAGGGCCGCCAGTCCCCCGAACACGCCCAGCGCGACAGACACGGGCCTGATGGCGCGGTTGGCGGCGTCGATCGCCGGCCCCCAGGTCTGCTCACCTCCCTGGGGGATGGCGAGGCCGAGGTGGTTCAGCCGGGACTCCACCGAGCTGAGATGGGCGAGACCGCCGGCGAGCTTGAGCGCTCCGTCCGAGTAATAGGCGCAACATGTATCGATCTGGCGGGTCTCCGCGGGAGAGAAGAGCACCTCGGCCGCACCGAGGCTGTGGTAGTCGTTCTCGTCGACGTCCTGGGGAAAGACGACGATACCGACGATCCTGACGGTCGCGACTCTCGCGGCCGGCAGGCTCGACGGCCCCGTGGGCGCGCTCATGGCAACCTCTTGGGCGTCGGAGTTGAGACCGACCTGAATGACCGAGCCGACATGCAGTCCCATCTCCGTTGCGGCCTGCGCGTTCATGACCGCCTCGTGGGGATTGTTTGGATCTGCGAGCCTCCCCGAAACAAGGTGCGCGCTGTCCTGGGTCGTGTACTCACCACCCGTGGGGCCCTCGAACACCGGTGGCTTCCCACCGGGCGGGACACGAAGATGCTCTCCGTGCACGAAGTCGAGGTTGCCGTCGAAACCGACGATCGTCTCCATTCCCCGCACGAATGGCAGTCGGAAGATTTTGCCGTTCGTTGCGGGGTCGTAGCCGACAGATCCCCCGAGAGAGGGGTTCGCCAAGGTCGTGAAGATCTGGAGATCGGAAGGATGAATTGATTGGAGGTACGTCGCGTAGGACGATTGGGTCCGGCGGGCTCCGGCGATCGCTCCAAGGGCGACACCACCCAGCAACCCGATCAGGACGATCAAGACGAGGTAGTCGCCCCTTCGCTTCTTGAACGTGGCGCGGAACCGGTACGCCGTTGCGCGCGCCGTGGAGGATCTGACCACCCCTCCTTCTGCTGGTCGGTGTTCGCTCAAGGTGTCGCCCTCACCGCCGCTCTACGATCCTCGTCGCAGTGTGACCCGTCAGCCCCCTGAAACCAAGGTGGTTAGCTCCTGCCCCCGCGTGGTACTAGCACCCTCAGGACTCTGTGGGGAGGGCGCCCGGCTCCCCCCGCCCCGAGACGCCGGGTGGGGGAAGATGGCGGCGTGTCGATAGAGCGAGAGCCTCACGTGACCCAGAGGGCCCACCCCGGCGAGCCACGCTGGCCGATGGCGCTCGCCGTCATCGCGACGGGCCTGCTCCGGGCAACACTGCCCCCGCAGCTGCGCAACGGCGACGCCGCCTGGGTCCTGGTCGTCCTCGAGGTCGTGCTTCTGGTCGCGCTGATCATCGGCGACCCCGGCCGCATCGATCGGGACCGCCCCTGGCTCCGCAACCTGACCAACGTCATCATCGGGGTGATCACGCTCGCCAACGCGGGTGCAGCCATCCGGCTCGTGGTGGGCATTGTCGACGTGTCGAGCTTCACACAGAACGCCAAGACACTGCTGGCCGCCGGCACCGCCATCTGGCTCACCAACATCATCGCCTTTGCCCTGTGGTACTGGAACCTCGACCGTGGAGGCCCGGCGGCGCGTGCTGCGGGTACCGGATCGAGCCCCGCGCTCATCTTCCCGGAGATGCTGCACTCCCAGCACGTCGACCCCGACTGGTACCCCACGTTCGTCGACTACTTTCACTTCGCGTTCGCCACCGCCGCCGCCTTCAGCCCAACGGACGTGTCGGCGGTCAAGGCCTGGGCCAAGCTCATGTTGATGGCCGAGTCGGCCATCTCCCTGGTGGTCGGGATCCTCGTGGTCGCGCGCGCCGTCAATATCTTGAAGTGAACGTCGTGGCCACGCCGCCCGATCCTTGTAGGTGGAGGGGACGGACCACGATGGTCGCATGAGCGCCCGTATCCGGCCTTCGGCCATGGGGATGGTCGTCCTCGTCGTCGTGTGTGCTCTCTCGTCCTGTGGCAACTCCCCCGCCCCTCCCAGGAAGGCACTCGCCACCACGACGACGACCACGTCCATCACCACGACCGTCGCGCCGTCGACCACCACGACCGGACCCGGTGTCACGGTGCCCAACGTGATCGGTCTCAAGATCTCCGCCGCCCACGCAGCACTCCGCGCAGCGGGGTTTCCGACCGTCGGCCTGAACCTCCCGTGCTCCAAGGGCACGCTCGTGAGCCAGAGCGTCGTGGCCTCGCTCTCCGTCGCCGGCAAGCCACCCAACCCGGCCGTGGGTGCGACCCCGCTCAGTCCCGGCGCCACCGTGCCACCCGGCACCCGGGTGGGGATCACCTGGTCCGGCTGCTACGGCGACCGCTCCGCTGTTCCCGCCGTCGTCGGCCTCACCTTTGCCACCGCCCGCCACGCGCTGCATGCCGTCGGGCTCGCGTGGGCCTGCTACTCGGTGGGCAGGACCACGACCACGACGTCTTCATCGACGACGACGACATCCTCGGCGGTGACGACCACCACGGCCAGGGTCCCGCAGACCGTGCTGACCCAGGACCCGGCTGCGGGCACGGTGCTCAGGCCGGGCGCCGCGGTGAGGATCACGATGCACTCCTGTCCCCAATGAGCGGCGGAAGGGACCCCACAGGCGGCTCACCCCCGTCGGCCGCCGCCGCGCCCACCCCGCTCATCTTCTCGAGCGCCCGCGGGCGCTGGGTCATTGCCGCCACTGTCCTCGGCTCCGGGATCGCCTTCCTCGATTCGACCGTCGTCGGCATCGCGCTCCCCTCCATCGGCCGCGAGTTCCACGGCGGCGTCGGCACGCTGCAGTGGGTCGTCACCGGCTACTCGCTCACGTTGGCCGCCTTCCTCCTCCTCGGGGGGTCCCTCGGCGACCGCTACGGCCGCAAGCGCATCTTCACCGTCGGGGTCGTCTGGTTTGCCGTCGCGTCGGCCTGCTGCGGCATTGCCCCGAGCGCCGGGCTGCTGATCGTGGCGCGGGTCGTCCAGGGCGTCGGCGGGGCACTCCTCACCCCGGCCAGCCTCGCCATCCTGCAGGCCTCGTTCCGCCCCGAGGACCGCGCCCGCGCCATCGGCGCCTGGTCGGGGCTGAGCGGCGTCGCGGCGGCGGCCGGCCCGCTTGTCGGCGGCTACCTCCTCGCCCTCGGGTCCTGGCGCTGGGTCTTCTACATCAACATCCCGCTGGCCGCGGCGGTCGTGGCCATCACCGCCCGCCACGTGCCCGAGACGCGAGACCCGACGAGCGCCGGCCGGGTCGACAGCGTCGGCGCCGCGCTCGCCGTCCTGTTCCTGGCCGGCCTGACCTACGGGCTGATCGAAGCCCCGTCCCACGGCTGGTCGAGCCCGGCGGTGGTGGCCGGCCTCGTCCTCGCCGCCGTGACCGCGCCCGCCTTCCTCGTCGTCGAGCACCGCCGCGCCCACCCCATGCTGCCGCTCGGGCTGTTCCGCTCCCGCCAGTTCAGCGGGGCCAACGCCGTGACCTTCGCCGTCTACGGCGCGCTCGGCGGTGCGCTGTTCCTGCTCCCCGTCGAGCTGCAGATCGTGGCGGGCTACAGCCCGCTGGCGTCGGGCCTCGCCCTGCTACCGGTGACCGTCGTCATGCTCGCCTTGTCCGCCCGTTCCGGGGCCCTGTCCGCCCGTATCGGCCCGCGCCTCCAGATGACGGTCGGGCCGCTCATCGTCGGCGCCGGCCTCGCCCTGCTCACCCGGGCCACCGACCCCGGGAGCTACTGGACCCAGGTGTTCCCCGCCGTGCTGCTCTTCGCCTTCGGCCTCGCCGTCACCGTCGCTCCCCTCACGTCGACGGCCATGAGCGCCGCACCGCCCGAGCACTCCGGCATCGCGTCGGCGGTCAACAACACCGTGTCCCGCGCCGCCGGTCTGCTGGCCGTCGCCGTACTCCCGCTGCTGGCCGGCCTGACCGGTGCGGCCGCCCTCAACGCGACCGAGCTGGCCGCCGGCTTCCGCACCGCCATGCTCCTCTCCGGCGCGCTGTGCGCCGCCGGCGGCGTCCTGGCCGCCCTGACCATCCGCAACCCCACCCGCACGCCCGCCCCCGCCCCCGCCCGTCCCGGGGAGCCCTGCTGGTCCTGCGGCGTCAGCGGGCCGCCGACCAACGCCTCACTGGTGGCCGCCGGGGATCGGCCGGGCTGAGCAAACGTGCGGCCGGGGTCCGCCGTCGGCAAAGGTAGGCCCATGCCACGCACCGCCCGTCCGGCCGCGCCGCAGGCCTTCGCGCCGGCGCCCCTCGGACCGCTCACCCTGCGCAACCGCATCATCAAGGCGGCCACCTTCGAGGGCGTCATGCCGGGCGGCACGGTCAGCGACGAACTCGTCGACTTCCACCGCCGGGTGGCAGCCGGCGGCGCCGCCATGTCCACCGTGGCCTACCTGGCCGTGTCGCCGGAGGGGCGCACCGACCGGCATTGCCTGCTGCTCGACCAGGAGACGGTGCCGGGCCTGCGCCGCCTCACCGACGCCGTGCACGCCGAGGGCGCCGCCGTGGCGGCCCAGATCGGCCACGCGGGACCGGTGGCCAACGCCCGCTCGAACCGCGCCCCGCGCTCTCGCCCTCGGGCGGATTCACCCCCATGGGCTCGCGCCTGCGCGCGGTGGACGTCGCCGGAATCGAGCGCATCACCGAGGACTACCGCCGCGCCGCCGCGCTCGCGGTGGAGGCGGGCTTCGACTCCGTCGAGGTGCACGTCGGCCACAACTACCTCCTCAGCGCCTTCCTCAGCCCGAAGCTCAACCGGCGCGACGACCAGTTCGGGGGTTCGGTGGAGAACCGCGCCCGCTTCGCCCGCACCGTGCTGCGCACCGTGCGCGACGCCGTCGGCCCGGACACCGCCGTCACGGCCAAGCTCAACATGGCCGATGGCGTGGAGGGGGGACTGTGGCTCGACGAGAGCGTCGAGATCGCCAGGCTCTTCGAAGCGGACGGCGCGCTCGATGCGCTGGAGCTCACCGGGGGCAGCTCGCTCGCCAACCCCATGTACCTCTTCCGGGGCGACGCGCCGCTGACCGAGTTCGGCGCCACGCTGCCGGCGGCCCTGCGGCTCGGTTTCCGCGTCGTCGGCAACCGCTTCCTCAAGAGCTACCCCTACGAGGAGGCCTTCTTCCTCCCCTTCGCGCGCCAGTTCCTGCGCGCCCTGTCCACCCCGCTCATCCTGCTCGGTGGCATCACGGAGCGGGCGACGATCGACTCGGCCCTGGCCGAGGGCTTCGCGTTCGTCGCCATGGCCCGCGCCCTGCTGCGCGAGCCGGACCTGCCCAACCGCATGCAGGCCGGCACGTCGTCCACCTCGCTGTGCATCCACTGCAACAAGTGCATGCCGACGATCTACTCGGGCACGCGCTGCGTGCTGGTGACCGACCCTCCGGGATAGCCGACCGCCCGGGTTCTGCCTAGGCCGAGTCCGGCGGCCGGCGCGCCGCCCACGGCGAGGCCTGCTCGAGCTGGCCGGCGAGCGAGAGCAGCGTCTCCTCGTCGCCGAAACGGCCGACAAACTGCACGCCGATCGGAAGGCCGTCGCCGTTCCAGTGCAGCGGCAGCGAGATGCCGGGCTGCCCCGTCACGTTGAAGGGCGGCGTGAAGGGCACGTAGGACGCGGCGCGGAAGAACCCGGCCAGCGGCTCGCCGGGCGGGGAGTCGAAGGTGCCGAGCGGCGCCGGGGGCTCCGCGAGCGTCGGGGTGAGAACCACGTCGACCTCCTCGAAGTACCCGGCGATCTGGCGGGAGATCTTCTGCAGCTCCTGGACCGCGCCGAGGTACTGGGCGCCGTTGACCGAGCGGCCGAGCTGGATGAGGGCCCAGGTCAGCGGCTCCACGTCCACCTCCTCCACGGGCCGGCCCACCCGCGTCTCCCAGTCGCCGATAGCCCAGGCGTTGGAGCAGGCCCACTGGTTGATGAAGTGCCCGACGAAGGCGTCGCCGTCCACGGCGAAGGCCACCGGCTCGACCTTGTGCCCGAGCGACTCGCACAGCGCCGCCGCGGCCTCTGCGCCCGCCACGCAGTCGGCGTGCACTTCGCTGCCGGTGGGCGACGCCGTCATGACGCCGATGCGCAGGCTCACCGGCGCGGTGGCCGCGGCCGCCGCGAAGGACGGCCCGCGCCGGGGCGGGGCCCAGTAGGGGTCACCGGGCATCGGGCCCGCCGTCACGTCGAGGATGGCCGCCGAGTCGCGCACCGAGCGCGACACCACGTGCTCGGCCACGAGCCCACCCATCATGTCGCCGTACCGGGGCGCCAACGAGTTCCGCCCACGCGTCGGCTTGAGGCCCACCAGCCCGCAGCACGAGGCGGGGATCCGGATCGACCCGCCGCCGTCGTTGGCGTGGGCCGCCGGCACCATGCCCGATGCCACCGCGGCGGCCGACCCGCCCGAGGACCCGCCGGTGGAGTGCCCGGTGTTCCACGGGTTGCGCGAGGCGCCGAAGCGGCGTGGTTCGGCCGTCGGGAGGATGCCGAGCTCGGGCGTGTTGGTCTTGCCGCAGATGACGAAGCCGGCATCGATGTAGCGCTGCGTCAGCTCCTGCGTCACCGGCGAGATGTAGCCGGCCGAGAAGTCCGTGCCCTCGTTGAACGGCGTGCCGGCCAGTTCGGCGCCGAGATCCTTCAGCAGGAAGGGCACGCCCCGGAACGGCCCGTCGGGCAGCTCGCCCGCCGCCTCGGCGCGGGCGCGGTCGTAGAGCTCGTGGATCACCGCGTTGAGGCGCGGATTCAGCATCTCCATCCGCCTGATCGCGTCGGCGACGAGCTCGGCCGGCGAGACCTCCTTGGAGCGGACCAGCGCCGCCTGTGCCGTCGCGTCCAGCCATGCCGTGTCATCGCTCATGCGGTCCACGGTAGGCGCGGCGTGCCGGCCCGCGCCCTCGTCGGCTCAGCCGACGGGAACGGTGGCAGCCTCGGTCGGCGGGCGCGCACCGGTCCGTATGGCGACCGCTTCGGTGACGGACACGTCGGCCCCGCACGCCAGGCAGCGGCGGCGGTCGTCGAGCTCCCCCGCACCCGCGGTGCTGGAGGATCGTGGGCCGCTCGCCCTCGAGAGCGTGGCGGTCACCCCACTGCAGCAGGGCGACGAGCACCGGCCACAGGTCGGCACCCTTCTCGGTCAGGCGGTACTCGCAGCGCAGCGGGCGCTCCTGGTAGGGGCGCTTCACCAGGATCCCCTCGTCGACGAGCCGCTCCAACCGCGCCTGGAGGACGTTGCGCGCCACGCCCAGGTCGCGCTGGATGTCGTCGAAGCGCCGGATGCCCAGGAAGACGTCGCGGATGATCAGGAGCGTCCACCGCTCGCCCACCACCTCGAGCGTCGACGCCACCGGGCAGTACTGGCTGGGGTAGTCCCGCTTGAGCATCCTCCCAGGGTACCGCATATTTCCGGCCAGTACGTTGTTTCATACAACTTTCTTCATTACAGTGCGTTTTGTGACAGTACTGACCTACCGGCCCACGGCTCCCGCCCGGCGCGCCCGCCCGGCCCTGACCGCCCTCATCGTCCTGACGGGGGTCTTCTTGTCCTCCCTCGACCTCTTCATCGTCAACATCGCCTTCCCGAGCATCTCGACCAGCTTCCACGGCGAGAGCCTGAGCTCGCTGTCGTGGGTCCTGAGCGCCTACACCATCGTCTTCGCCGCCGCGCTGGTGCCCGCCGGCCGCTGGGCCGACCGCGCCGGACGCAAGAAGGCCTTCCTCATCGGCCTGGCCGTGTTCACCGCCTCGTCGGCACTGTGCGCCGTCGCCCCGACGCTCGGCTTCCTCGTCGCCGCCCGCGTGCTGCAGGCGACCGGCGGCGCGCTCATGCTCCCCACCTCCCTCGGGCTGCTCCTCCCCGCCTTCGGCCCCGAGCGCAAAGGGGCCGCCATCGGGCTGTGGTCGGCCGTCGGCGGGGCCGCCGCCGCCTTCGGGCCCCCGATCGGCGGGCTCCTGGTGCAGGCCAGCTGGCGCTGGGTGTTCCTGGTCAACCTGCCCCTCAGCCTGCTCGCCCTCGTGTTCGGCGTGCGCCTGCTGCGCGAGGTGCGCGACCCGGCGGCGCACAAGGCCGACCTGCTCGGCGCCGCGCTGCTGTCGGTGTCGGTCGCCAGCCTGGTCGCCGCCATCGTCGAGGGCACGGACTGGGGCTGGCTCAGCGCGCGGATCCTCGGCGCGTTCGCCCTCGCCGCAGTGTCGGGCGCCTGGCTCGTCGTGCGCTCGTTCCGTCACCCGAACCCGATCCTCGAGCCCGCGGTCATCCGGCACCGTGCGGTCGCCCTGGCCGACGTGAGCTCGCTCGTCTTCTTCGGCGGCTTCGGGGCGCTCGTGCTCGGCGGTGTGCTGTTCCTCACCGGCGTGTGGCACGAGTCGGTCCTGCGGGCCGGCTTCATGATCGCCCCCGGCCCGCTGCTCGCCGGCCTCACGGCCTTCCCCGGAGGACTGCTCGGGGCGCGCCTCGGCCACCGCGCCGTGGGCACCGTCGGTTCGCTGCTCTTCGCGGCGGGCGGCCTCTGGTGGATCACCCACGTCGGCGCCGCGCCCAACTGGGCGGAGGACTACCTCCCCGGCAGCCTCCTCGGCGGCGCCGGCGTGGGGCTCATGCTCCCCTCCCTCGGCGGTGCGGCCACCGCCCCGCTCCCGCCGCAGCGCTTCGCCACGGGCTCCGCCCTCTACGCCATGACGCGCCAGATCGGGATCGCCCTGGGCGTGGCCTGCCTCGTCGCCATCCTCGGCCGCGGCACCGCGACCGTCACCGCCTTCCATCACGCCTGGATCTTCATGATGGGCTGCGCCCTCGTCTCGGGCGCCGTCCTGCAGGGCATCGGTGCCCGCGCCATGGAGACGGCCGACGCCGGCACCGTGACTCTCGACGAGAGCTACGCGGTGGCCGCCGGCAAGTAGGAGGGGTTCGCGACCAGCAGCTGGTCACGCGCCGACGCGGCCAGCGCGGCCGCCACCGGCTCCCACCCGTCGTCGAAGTCCCCGGCCCGGATGGCGGCCGCCAGCGCGATGTCGTCGGCGATCCCGAGGTCGCGCAGGCGGAAGGCGTGCGCGACGACGACGTCCCGGCCCAGCAGCAGCTCACGTTCGACGATCCCCAGCGCGTTGCGCGCCACCCGCGCCTCGAAGCGGGCGCCCCCGTCGCTGCGCTCCATCACGCTGGTCTCGAGGTACTCGCGCACGGCCTCTGTCAGCTCCGCCGCCGTCGGCCGCCCGAACGGGGCCACCGGGTTGCCCTTGGCCACGGCTTCGGGCGGCGGCTCGCTCGGGGCCACGCCGAGGAGCGTGAAGAGGTCCCATTCGCTCTCGCACACCCGCCGCCCGATGGCCGCCAGCTCGACCGAGCGGGTCGACCCGCTCAGGTGGGCCGAGGCCTGCAGCGAGCAGATGACCGCCCACTTCACCGTGGCATGCACCTGCCACCAGTGCACCCGGCCCGGGTCGACCTGGCCGCCCCCGGCGGCGGCATAGGACCCGAGCAGCTCGTCCATGGTCCCGAACCCACCCACCTCGCCGCTCCCGCCGAAGCGCCAGGCCGGCGCGCACAGCCAGCCGACGTCCTCGGCCGGGTCGCCCGCGTGCGCCAGCTCCCAGTCGAGCACCCCGCGCAGGCCGTCGATGCCGACCAGGAAATTGCCCATGCGGAAGTCGCCGTGCACGGTCACCCGGGGCCCGGCGGCAGGGCGGTGCCGGGCCAGCCAGCGCACGCCGAGCTCGAGCGCGGGACGCGCTTCACCGAGCGCGTCGAGGAAGGGCAGCGGGTCGCCCAGCGGGTCGGCCCGGGGGAGCCGGTCGATCCGGTCGGGGTCGATGGTGTGGATGGCGGCGAGCGCGCCGGCGCACTGCGCGGTGAGCGCCCGCCGGGCGCCCGCCCACTCGGCGTCACGCAGGATCTTGCGCGGGATCGACTCCCCCTCCAGCCGCTCGACGACCATCCAGTCCGCGCCCAGGTCGTCGCCCACCCCCATCGCAACCACCGCAGGCACCGGGACCCCGGCGGCCCGCGCCGCATCGAGCAGCGATCGCTCCATCAGCACCTTGCCGCCCTGGGTCGTCCCGTCCCCCCGGTCCATCTGCAGGATCAGCGGACGGGGGCCCGCGCCGGGCACCTCGAGCTCGAGGGCGCTCGTCACCCGGGAGGCGCCCCCGGAGAGCCGCCGCAGCTCCCGGACGGTGCCACCGAGATGAGCGCCGAGCGCCTCCGCCAGCCGATCGCCCTGCAACCGAGCCATTCAGGCGACCGGGACGACGGGCCTCCCGCCGCCGTCGAGCTGGTGCAGGTACTCGCAGATGCCGTAGCCGGTACGGTCCTCGTAGCTCCAGCGCGCCAGCCCCTCGTTGACCATGGTGCCGCCGGCGCGGCCGATGTCGGCCACGCGCAGCACGTCGCCCCGGAGGGGGTAGGTGCGGCCCTCCTTGTCGACCACGTCGAGGTGCACCACGCGGTGCGTCACCCCGTCGTCGGCCAGCTCCGTCCGCACCCGCCACTCGGCGACCGAGGCCGCCCGGCCGTCGTCCCAGACCCAGCCCCGGTGCAGGTCGCCCGCCTCGGTGCCGAGGCGGATGCCGCCGAAGTGCAGGCCGTCGGCGAAATTGATGGAGAACCAGCGCCACATCTTCGGCCCGCCCCAGCGCCGCGGTCCCCAGGAGCGGTCGCGGTTGCCCAGCGCGCGTTGCCACTCGTGGCGCTCGCCGTCCACGGTGAGCGAGCCCGTCCAGCTCCCGGCCTGCTCGAGATGCCCCTTGCCCACCGTACCCGCGGCCGCCGCCGCCTCGGCCGAGCGCGGGCCACCGCGCGGCTGCCCGTCGGTGCCGATGGCCGGGGTGAGGGCGTCGAAGCGCACGTCGAGCGAGACCCGCACCGGATGCGAAGCCGTCTCGCCGCGTACGCACGTGCGGGCCTGCACCTCGCCTTCGGCGGTGAGTCGCCACGACTGCACGGCCTCGAGCATCTCGTAGGTGACCGCACCCACCTCGAGCACGGTGTCCACCATTTCGCGCTGCTCCTTGACCCAGCGGTACTCGCCGAGCTCGCCGCCGGGGAGCCACAGCGACAGGCCGACATCCATGGTCCCCTCGTTGGGACGGATGCCGATGCGCGAGAACAGTCCCGAGTCCGTCCCCGGGTCGTAGGCGTTGAAGTAGTACGACTCGCTCCAGGCGCTGTCGCCTTCGACGGGGTGGGCCAGGTCGTGGCGGGCATCGAGGATCGGCATGGCTACACCATTGTCTGTCCGGCGCTCACGTTCAACGCCTCGCCAGTCACGCCCCGGGCGGCGTCGGAGAGCAGCCAGCAGATGGCGCCGGCGATCTCCTCGGCGCTCTGCAGGCGGCCGAGTGGAATCTCGCGGGCGATGTAGGCCGCCAACCCGTCGGGGCCGCCCATCAGGTTCTCGAACATGGCGTCCTTGTTGATCAGGTCGGTGTCCACCGTGCCCGGGCACACCGCGTTGACGGCGATGCCGGCCGGACCGAGCTCGAGCGCCATCGTCTGGGTCAGGAGGATGACGCCCGCCTTGGCGGCGCAGTAGGGGCCGAGGAACGGGAAGGCGCGCTTGCCGGCCTGGCTCGAGACGTTGCAGATCCGCCCGCCGACGCCCTCGGCCACCATGCGGGTGGCGCACGCCTTCGAGACGAGCCAGGTGCCCACCACGTTGACGTCGAGCACGCGGCGGAACTCGTCGGCCGGCACAGCCAGCAGCGGGCCCAGGCCGAACCCGGGCCCGCTGCCGCCGGCCACGTTGGCCACCAGGGTCACGGTGCCCAGCGCGTCGGTGACCGAGGCCACCGCCGCCTCGACCGCCGCCTCGTCGGAGACGTCGGCCACCGCCGTCGTCGCCCGCACGCCCAGCGCCTCGATCTCGGCCACCAGCGAGGCGAGGTCGTCTACAGAACCCGTGCCGTGCGCCGGCGCCTCGTCGTAGGGCCGTGCGATGTCGACCACCCCGATGTCGGCGCCGCCCCGGGCCAGCTGCAGCGCCGTGGCCCGGCCGATGCCGCGGGGTCGCGCCGCACCCGTCACCAGGGCCACCTGGCCCGCGAACGGGCGTCCTCCGGGATCGTGTGTGAAACTCACCGGGCAAACGTAGCGGGCGGCGCGCCGTCCGAGGGGTGGGTCCGATATGCGTGCCGCGGTGACGAGGGATGGGCAGCTGGTGGTGGGCGAGGTCCCCGAACCGGTCCCGTCCGCGGGCCACGTCGTCGTCCGTTCGCTCGCCGCCGGCATCTGCGGGTCCGACCTGCACGCCCTGGCCGACTTCTCCCACTTCACCGGGTTGATGGACTCGGTGGGCGTCCCCGCCCTCGACCCGACGGCCGACTGCGTGTTCGGCCACGAGTTCTGCGCCGAGATCGTCGAGCACGGACCCGGCACGGCCGGCACGCTGCCGGTGGGCACCAGGGTCTGCTCGGTGCCCATCATCGTCGGGCCGACCGGGGTCGAGCAGATCGGCTACTCCAACGCGTACCCCGGCGGGCTGGCCGAGCGCATGGTGCTCCAGGAGCTGCTCTGCCTCCCGGTGCCCGATGGGCTGGCGACCGACCTCGCCGCGCTGACGGAGCCGCTGGCCGTGGGCGAGCACGCCGTGGGCCTGGCCGGCCTCACCGAGGGCCAGCCCTGCCTCGTCGTCGGGTGCGGCCCGGTCGGGCTGGCCGTCATCGCCGCCCTGAAGGGGCGCGGCCACGGGCCGGTGCTCGCGGCCGACTTCTCGCCGACCCGGCGCCGCCTCGCCGAGGCGTTCGGGGCCGACGAGGTCCTCGACCCGGCCGAGGGTTCCCCGCACGACCGCTGGCCCGACTTCGGCATCGCCCGGACCGTCATGGAGCGCATGATGCTCGGGGCCGCCGTGAAGGACCCGGTCATCTTCGAGGCGGTCGGCGTGCCGGGCATGCTGCAGTCGCTCATCGCAGAGGGGCCGCCGCACAGCCGCATCGTCGTCGTGGGGGTGTGCATGCACAGCGACACCATCGAGCCGTTCATGGCGGTGACCAAGGAGATGGAGCTCCGATTCTCGTTCGGCTACACCCCCGACGAGTTCGCCGCCACGCTGGGCCGCCTGGCCGCCGGGGTCCCGGGGGCGGAGCTCCTCGTGACCGCCGCGGTGGACCTGGCCGGGGCGCCGGGCGCCTTCGAGACCCTGCGCGCGCCGGGCGAGCAGGGCAAGATCCTCGTGAAGCCGTAGCCGACAACAAGATATGGAGAACGATGACCACCATTGAGGCCGACGGCCACCTCAAATTCGGGATCTTCCTGGCCCCGTTCCACCCCGTGGGCCAGAACCCGACCCTGGCACTCGAGCGCGACCTGCAGCTGATCGAGCACCTCGACGCGCTCGGCTTCGACGAGGCCTGGTTCGGCGAGCACCACTCGGCCGGCTACGAGATCATCGCCTCGCCCGAGGTGTTCATCGCCGCGGCCGCCCAGCGCACGCGCCACATCCGCCTCGGCACCGGCGTGTCGTCGCTGCCCTACCACCACCCGTTCATGCTGGCCGACCGCATGGTGCTGCTCGACCACCTGACCCGCGGCCGCGTGATGATCGGGGTCGGCCCCGGCGCGCTCCCCTCCGACGCCTTCATGATGGGCATCGACCCCGCCCGGCAGCGCGACATGATGGAGGAGTCCCTCGAGGCGATC
Source organism: uncultured Acidimicrobiaceae bacterium (assembly GCA_963809825.1). Classification (GTDB taxonomy): domain Bacteria; phylum Actinomycetota; class Acidimicrobiia; order Acidimicrobiales; family RAAP-2; genus Bog-473. The sequence goes on from CAWELJ010000004.1 coordinate 54,823, forward strand.
CTCCTGCTGCTCGCCGGCGAGACGGTCTCCATGGAGACGGACTGGTTCAAGTTGGTGAAGGCCCGCCTGCAGCTGCGGCCCTACCAGCGGCCCTTCCCCGAAGTCGCCGTGGCGGCGCAGGTCTCGCCGGCCGGGCCGCGGGCCGCCGGGCGCTTCGGCGCCAGTCTGCTGTCCATCGGCGCCACCTCGGCCGGCGGCTTCGACGTGCTGGGCACGCACTGGGACGTCATGGAGGAGCGGGCGGCCGAGTTCTCCACCACGGTCGACCGCAACAACTGGCGTCTGGTCGGCCCCATGCACATCGCCGACACCAAGGAGCAGGCGGTGGCCGACGTCGCCTTCGGACTCGAGGAGTGGGTCGACTACTTCCAGCGCGTCGCCGCCCTGCCGCTGGCCCCCAACACGGAGAACTTCGAGTCCCTCGTCGACGCGCTCAACGCCTCGGGCTTCGCCGTCATCGGCACGGTGGACGACGCCATCGCGCAGGTCACCCGCCTGCAGGAGCAGTCCAAGGGGTTCGGCACCTTCCTGCTGATGGGCCACGAATGGGCGGACACCGCAGCCACCCGGCACTCGTATGAGCTCATCGCCCGCTACGTGGCGCCGCGCTTCCAGGGCTCCTCGGAGTCACTGACGTCGAGCCGGGACTGGGCGGCCGAGAACCGCCCGGAATTCATCGGCGCGGCGGGCAACGCCGTCATGTCCGCCATCCAGAAGCACCACGAGGAGAAGGCGGCCAAGTCCAATGCCTGACGTCACCCACGAGCAGATCCCGGCCAACGGGATCGAGCTGCACGTCGCCTGCGCCGGGCCGGCCGACGGCCCCCCTGTCGTGCTGGTACACGGCTTCCCCGAGCTCTGGTACTCCTGGCGCCACCAGCTGACGGCCCTCGCTGACGCCGGCTACCGCGCCCTCGCCATCGACCAGCGCGGCTACGGGGGCAGCTCGCACCCGACCGAGGTGGCCGACTACGGGTCGGACCGGCTGACCGGCGACCTGTGCGGGCTGCTCGACCACTACGGCTACGAGACGGCTGCATTCTCGGGCCACGACTGGGGCGCCATGGTCGTGTGGGAGATGGGGCGCCTCCATCCCGACCGGGTGGCGTCCATCTGCAACATGAGCGTGCCCTACTCGAACGCGTCCGGACGACCCACGGAGATCTTCGAGGTCATCTTCGAGGGCAAGTTCTTCTACATGCTGTACTTCCAGCCGGTCGGACCGGCGGAGGCGGAGTTCGAGGCGGACCCGCGGCTGTTCCTGCGCACCATGCTCTACTCGGCGGGTGGCGAGGGCATGGCCAATGCCAACGCGCTGGTGGTCGACGCGCCGAGGGAGGGGACCCGCTTCATGGACATCATGACGCCGGCGCCCGCCGTACTCCCGGCCTGGCTCACCGAGCACGACGTCGACGTGTACGCCGAGGCGTTCGCCAAGGGCGGCTTCTTCGGCCCGGTCAGCTTCTACCGCAACATCGACGCCAACTGGGAGCGGTCCAAGGACCTCCCCGCCTCGCTCTACACGATGCCCACGGGCTTCATCACCGGCTCCCTCGATCCGGTCAACTCCATGATGCCCGGGGCGGCCGAGGAGATGGCGGCGGTCCTTCCCGACTTCCGCGCCGCCACGGTGGTGGAGGGCGCCGGCCACTGGGTGCAGCAGGAGAAGCCGGCCGAGACCAACGCCGCCCTCTTGGAGTTCCTCGCCTCGACGCGATGAGCGGCCTGGGCCTGGCCCCACTGCCGCCTCAGCCCGAGGGGGTGCCGTGGCCGACCGGGGAATGGCCCGGGGGCGAGCTCCCGCCCGGTGTCGATCTGGCGCCGCTGCTCGACGAGGTGTTCGACGACGAGGGGCCCATGGCCGTGACGCACGCCGTGCTCGTCGTCCGGGGCGGCCGGGTCGTGTCCGAGCGCTACCACGGGGCGCTCGAGTACTTCGACCGTGCGCCGACGCCGGTCACGGCCACGACGCCGCTGCTCAGCTGGTCGATGGCCAAGTCGATGCTCCACGCCGTCGTGGGTGTGCTCGTCGGCGACGGGCGGCTCGACCTCGACGCCCCCGCCGACGTCCCCGAGTGGTCCGCGGCCGGCGACCCCCGGCACGCCATCACGCTGCGCCAGCTGCTCGCCATGCGCGACGGCCTGGACTTCGTCGAGGACTACGTCGACGACCGGGTGTCCGACGTGATCCGGATGCTCTTCGGCGAGGGCCAGGCCGACATGGCGCACTTCGCCGCCGATCGCCCGCTCGCCGCCCCGCCGGGCACGCGGTTCAACTACTCGTCGGGGACGTCGAACATCATCTCGGGCGTCGTGGCCCGCACGGTGGGCCGGGGCGAGCCGTACGCCCGCTTCCTGCACGGCCGCCTCTTCGGCCCGCTCGGGATGGCGAGCGCCGACCCCGAGTTCGACGAGGCGGGCACCTGGGTGGCGTCGTCCTACGTCCGGGCGACGGCGCGGGACTTCGCCCGCTTCGGGTTGCTGTACCTGCGTGACGGAATGTGGGACGGGGTCCGGATCCTGCCGCCCGGCTGGGTCGACCACGCCCGCACCTGGGTGTCGGTGGACCCTGACGACGGCAACCCGTACGGCGCGCACTGGTGGGGCGTCGCCGGTGACACGCTCGGCACCTTCCGCGCCTCTGGCTACGAGGGGCAGTCGATCACGATCTGCCCCGCCCTCGACCTGGTCGTCGTCCGCCTGGGCAAGACGCCGCTGGAGCGCAAGGCGAACCTGGTGCCCTGGCGCAGGGCGATGGTGCAGGCCTTCGCCGACGCCCGTTGACGTCAGCCCTGGCGCCGGCGTGGCGACGAAGACGGGGATCGGCCGGTCGGTCTTCTCCTGGTACTCGGCGTACGGGCGGATAGTCCGCCACCGCCCGCTCCCACCACTGCGCCTTCTCGTCGCCGGTGATCTCGCGGATGGTCACCGCGAACGGCTCGGGGCCGTCCTGAACGAAGACCTCGTCGGGGTGGGCCACCAGGTTGTGGTACCACTCGGGGTTCTCGGGTGACCCGCCCTTGGAGGCCACGAGCGCGTACTCGCCGCCGTGCTCGACCCGCATGAGGGGGTTCTTGCGCACCTTGCCGCTCTTGGCGCCCCGGCTGGTCACCACGATGATCGGCATCCCGGTGTCCATCAACGTGTTGGCCCGCTGGCCTCCCGAGGCCTCGTATTCGGCCACCTGGTTCCGCACCCAGTCCCAGGGGCTCGGCTCGTACTCTCCGTGCAGTGTGGTCATGGGGCGAGCGTAAGGGCGCGGCGCTACTGTCCGGACGTGCCCCGCGACCCGATGCAGGCGGCCGACGTGCTGGCCTTCCACCAGACCCTTTCCAACTGGGGTCGCTGGGGCGACGACGACCAGCTCGGCGCCCTCAACCTCGTCACGCCCGAGGTGACGGCGGCCGCGGCGGCGGCGGTCCGCTCCGGGCGGACCGTCTCGTGCGCCCGGCCGCTCAACACGGCGCCGGCCGTCGACAACCCGCACCCGGTGGCGCACCACATGATCGGCACGGCGACCGAGGGCGGCGGGGCGGACTACTTCGCCGTGGCGCCCCACGGCTTCGCCACCAGCCACATCGACGCCCTGTGCCACATCTTCCACGAGGGCCGGGTCTACAACGGCTACCCGGCGGAGGTGGTCACCGCCCACGGGGCGACCCGCCTCGGCATCCACCACCTGCGGTCGGGCATCGTGACCCGGGGGGTGCTGCTCGACATCCCCGCCCTGCGCGGCGTGGACGCCCTCCCGCCCGGCGAGCCGATCTTCCCCGAGGACCTCGAGGCGGCCGAGGCGGGCGCCGGCCTCCGGGTGCGCGCCGGCGACGCGCTGCTGGTGCGCACCGGGCGCTGGCGCTGGCGGGCGGAGCACGGCCCGTGGGACGCCGGCGCGCTGGCCGCCGGCCTCGACGCCTCCTGCCTCCCCTGGCTCCGTCGCGCGCGACGTGGCCACCCTGGGCAGCGACTGCGTCTCCGACGTCCTGCCCTCCCGGGTCGAGGGCGTCGTCATGCCGATCCACACCGTGGTCATCGTGGCGCTCGGGGTCCACCTCATGGACAACCTGGACTTCGACGCCCTGGCCGAGGCGTGCGCCGCGGAGGGGCGTTGGGAGTTCCTCTTCACCGTGGCGCCGCTCGTGCTCCGCCGCGGCACGGCGTCGCCGGTCAACCCGATCGCGGTGTTCTGATCAGGTCGGCGTGCCTCCCACCATGGGTGCGTTCAGGTGCAGGCTCCCGGCCGAGCCCTCGAAGCCGGTGTCGCCGTAGCTGAAGATCCCGCCGTCGGAGGCGACCAGCCAGTAGCCGTTGCCGTCGAAGGAGCTCATCATGCCGACGATGGGCTTGTTGAGCACGATGCTCCCCGACGAGCCGTGGAAGACGGCGTCGCCGTAGGTGAAGATCCCGCCGTCGGAGGCCACCAGCCAGTAGCCGAGCCCGCTGGCGTCGGCGGCCATGCCCACGATGGGCTTGTTGAGGGGCTGGCCGCCCCGGGAGCCGTAGAAGACGGCGTCGCCGTAGGTGAAGATCCCGCCGTCGGAGGCGACGAGCCAGTAGCCGTGGCCGTCGGGGGTCGGCGCCATGCCCACGATCGGCTTGTTGAGCCGGATGGACCCCGCCGAGCCGTAGAAGCCGGCGTCGCCGTAGTTGAAGATCCCGCCGTCGGTGGCCACCAGCCAGTAGCCGTCGCCGTCGGGCGTGGCGGCCATGCCCACGATCGGGGCGTTGAGGACCAGGCTGCCGGTCGAGCCGTGGAAGGCGGCATTGCCGAAGCTGAAGATGCCCCCGTCCGAGCGCCACCTCCCAGTAGCCGCCGGGCCCCGGGGTCTGCGCCATGCCCACCATGGGCGCATTGAGGTGCTGGCCGCCCATGGAGCCGTGGAACACGGCGTTGCCGTAGGTGAAGATCCCGCCGTCGGAGGCGTCGGTCCAGTAGCCCTCGGGGGGGGTGTAGGACTCGAGCAGGCCCTGCCGGTTGTTCGACGTGTCGTAGTAGTACCCCGCCGCGTCGCAGGCACCCCGGCTCGTGCACGACACGGCCTGCGGCAGGGACTGTTCACTGGTGCCCGTCTGGGCGCCCGGCCCGTTGGGAGCGCGCACGGTGTTCCACGCACCGCCCGAGATCATGTCCATGAACGCGACGCCGTTCCCCGATCCCGAATTGTCGCGGTACTGGCCGACGGCCGTGCACGCAGTGCCCGCCAGGCAGGACACCGCGGTCAGGAACGTGTTGGGCGTCCCCGCGGCGTCGGAAGGTTGTGGTCCTTCCTGCCCGGTCGGCACCCCGCCGGTGACGGTCTCGATCAGAGGCCTGGTCCCGCTGCTGCCCGCGTAGGCACCGACGGCGACGCACCCACCGAGCGCCGGACAGGAGACACCGATCATGTCCACGCTCTGGCTCGCACCGGTGGCGCTGTTGTTCGGCAGCGGCGCGCTGGCGGCGCTCCACACGCCCCCATTGAGGCTGTCCAGCAGTCCCGAGCTGCCCACCCGTGGTGTTGGCGTAACGCCCGATGAGCAGGCAGGTACCCGTGGTGGCACAGGAGATCGCGATCCCGAGACCCACCGATTCGAAGGGCAGTACGACGTCCTCGGAGGCGCCGGTCACGGCGTCGCCCGGAACGGGAGCGGGGGCGGCCGTCCACGACGACCCGGACTGCTGGAGCGCCTCGACGGCGGTCCCGCCCAACGAATTCACGAACCGCCCGGCCGCCACGCAGGCTCCGACCGAGGGGCAGGACACATCGGCCAGCTCGACCTGCTGGTGCGCGTCGGCATCGCTCGGCTGGGGTGCCATCTGGCCGCTCCACTGGCCGCCGGTCAGCGTGTCGATGAGGCCGGCCGAACCTCCCGCCGTGGAGTAGAAACCGGTCGACACACAGGTCCCCGTGGTCGGGCACGACACGGACTTCTGAAAGCCGTCGGCGCTTCCTCCGGTGAGGGCTCCGGAGGGCAGCGGCGCCTCCGCGCTGGACCAGTGCCCCCCACCGAAGGTGTCGATGACGCCTTCGGTTCCGCCCGAATTGTTCTTGTAGCCGCCGACGGCGACGCACGATCCCACCGCGGGACAGTCGACGGAAAAGAAGTCGGCGTTCTGATTCGTCCGGGCGTTGGGGGGCATGGGGGCCTCGGTGGCCGACCACGTCCCCCCCGAATACACCTCGAGCAATCCCTGGGAGTTGCCCCCCGAGTCCCGGTAGGTCCCGGCGGCGGCGCAGAACACGGCCGACGCGCAGGACTCCGACGAGAGGTTCACGTTCGGACTCGCACCGGGCGCGTTGGGGCTCGTCGGCAGCGGGGCCTGTGCGGGCGTCCAACCGGGCGTCGGCGCCGAGGCCGTCGCCGGCACGGACCCCACGGCGAAGAGGCCGCCGATCGCCCCGGTGCCCACGGCGAGGACGCCGTCGACGGCGATCACGGCGCTGCGCCGGAGCTTGGACGGCGTCACGCGCCCGCTCCCGCCGCGTCGGGTTGCAGCCTGCACGCCCTTGGTCACGAGCCACCTCCGGAAATTGCGCTACGCCGCAATCTAGAGAACCGTCCGACTCCAGGCAATGATCCTTTCGACGCGGTCCGCTCAGGCCCCCTCGAAGGGAAACCCCAGATCGGGCGCGGTCAGGACGGCGCGGAAGGCCAGCCCCTCGGCAGCGGCCATTGCCCCGACCGTCCCCCCGCGGTCGACCACCGCCACCAGCAGCACGACCTCGGCCCCGGCGTCCTGCACGGCGTGGGCCGCCTCCAGCAGCGAGGTGCCCCGCGTCACGGTGTCCTCGGTGACCACGACCTTGTCGCCGGGGTCGAGCGCACCGGCGATGCGGCCACCCCCGCCGTGGTCCTTGGCCTCCTTGCGCACGCTGAAGGCCTTGAGGGGCCGGCCCCGCGTGGCCGCCACGCCGGCGGTCACGAAGGCGACGGGGTCGGCGCCCATGGTGAGCCCGCCGATGGCCGTCGCCTCGGGCGGGACCAGCGAGAGCACGGCGCCGGCCACGAGCAGCATGGCCTCGGGCCGGCACACCGTCTGCTTGGAGTCGATGAACCAGCTGCTCTTGCGGCCGGACTTGAGCGTGAAGTCGCCCGTCTTGACCGAGTGGGCGAGCAGGTGGGCCCGCAGCTCGGGGAAGGGGCCGGCGCCGGGGCCGGGGCCCGTCACGTGTAGCGGACGCCGGGGCCGTCGTCGACGACCTCGCCGATGACGCGCGCCGCCTGCCCGGCCCCCTCGAGGGTGGCCAGCGCGGCGCCGACACCACCGGGGTCCAGCACGAGCGCCATCCCGACGCCGCGATTGAAGACCCGGTCCATCTCCTCGGCGGCCACCGGTCCGAGACGCGCGATCTCGGCGAACACCCGCGGCTCCTCCCACGACGAGCGGTCGAGCACTGCGCCGTGGCCCGCCGGCAGGGCGCGGGGCAGGTTCCCCACGATGCCGCCGCCGGTGATGTGGGCGCAGGCGTGCAGCGCGTCACCGACCGCGTCCCGCACGGCGAGCACCGCGGGGGTGTAGATCACCGAGGGGCGCAGGAGCTCGTCGGCCACGGAGTGCGCCGCCCCCTCCCAGGCCGGGTCCGAGAGGTCGAGGCGGGCCCGCTCCAACAGCACGTGGCGGGCCAGCGTGTAGCCGTTGGAGCGCAGCCCCGGCGAGAGCAGGCCGACCACCGCGTCACCCGCACGGACCCGCTCGGGCCCGAGCTGGGTCCCGTCCTCGACCACACCGACCGCGAAGCCGGCCAGGTCCAGCTCGTCGGGCGCCATCACGCCGGAGTGCTCGGCCGTCTCGCCCCCGATCAGCGCGCAGCCCGCCTGCCGGCAGCCCTCGTGCACGCCGGCCACGACCGTGGCCACGTGATCGGGGTCGACCTTGCCCGTGGCGATGTAGTCGAGCATGAACAGCGGCTCGGCCCCGACGCAGACCAGGTCGTCCACACACATCGCCACCAGGTCGATGCCGACCGTGTCGTAGCGGCCGGTCGCCCGGGCCACCACCAGCTTCGTGCCCACGCCGTCCGTCGAGGCGACCAGCACCGGCTTGGTGAAGCGGTCCGTGTCGAGGGGGAACTGGCCCCCGAAGCCGCCGATGCCCGTCACCAGCGAGCGCAGCCGGTCGACGGCGGCGTCACCGGCGGCGATGTCGACCCCGGCGCCGGCGTACGTGGCGCCGCCCTGCCCCACCGCGGTCAGACCCCGGGGAGCGCGGCCTGGTGGGCCGTGACCGTCACCGGCTCTGGGCGGAGCGCGACGGACGCCGAGGCGGAGGCATCGGGGACGGGCGTCGGGTAGTCGCCGGTGAAGCAGGCGTCGCAGAAGCCCCCGTCCGCCCCGATGGCCTCCTTCAGGTTCTCGATGCTGATGTAGGCCAGCGAGTCGGCCCCGAGGATCTCGGCCATCTCCTCGACCGTGTGGTCGGTGGCCAACAGCTCCTCGTAGGACGGCGTGTCGATGCCGTAGAAGCAGGGCCAGCGCCACGGGGGCGACGAGATGCGCAGATGGACCTCGGCCGCGCCGGCCTCGCGCAGCATGCGGATCACGGAGCGTTGCGTGGTCCCGCGGACGATGGAGTCGTCCACCACCACCAGCCGCTTGCCGGCGATGGCATCGGCGAGCGGGTTGAGCTTGCGCCGCACCGCGTCGGCCCGCGCCCCCTGGTCCGGCGCGATGAAGGAGCGGCCGATGTAGCGGTTCTTCACCAGTCCCTGCCCGTAGGGGATGCCGCTGGCCCGGGCGAAGCCCTCGGCGGCGGGCACTCCCGATTCGGGCACACCCATCACCATGTCGGCCACGGCGGGCGCCTGCGCAGCCAGCAGCTCGCCCATGCGGCACCGGGTCTCGTGCACCTCCCGGCCGTAGAGGCGGCTGTCGGGCCGCGCGATGTAGGCGAACTCGAAGATGCACAGCCGCGGCTCCACCTCGCGCAGCCAGGGGACCTCGATGCTCGTCGGCCCCTCCGCATCGATCACGATCAACTCGCCCGGTGCGATCTCGCGCACGAAGGTGGCGCCGATGACCGAGAGGGCCGGCGTCTCCGACGCCAGCACCCAGCCCGCGGGGTCGTCGGCGGGCCCGAGGCGGCCGAGGCACAGGGGGCGGAAGCCGTGGGGGTCGCGCACGCCGAAGAGCCGCTCCGAGCTCATGAGGACGAGCGAGAACGCCCCCTCGAGTATCGGGAGCACGAGCTGCAGCGCGGTGGAGAGGTCCTCGGTCTCGGGGAAGGACTGGGCCAGCAACTCGGCGACGACGTCGCTGTCGGTGGCGATCGACCCCGGCAGCATCCCGACCTTCTCGGCCAGCGCGCGCGTGTTGGTGAGGTTGCCGTTGTGCCCGAGCGCGAAGCCGGCCCGCCCCACCGGGCGGTAGACGGGCTGGGCGCCGGCCCAGTCCGAGGACCCGTGCGTCGAGTACCGGGTGTGGCCGATGGCGAGATGACCCTGCAGTCCCGAGAGCGTGCGCTCGTCGAAGACGGTGGCGACCAGGCCCATGTCCTTGACGACGGTGACGGTGTCGCCGTCGCTCACCGCCATGCCGGCCGACTCCTGGCCCCGGTGCTGCAGGGCGAAGAGGCCGTCGAACGTGAGGTTGGCCACCCGCTTTCCGGGCGCGTAGACGCCGAAGACACCGCATGCTTCCTTCACGCGGTCACCATTCTCGCACAGGGCGGTGTCACCCTTCCCCCAGGGCCCGGGCCAGGTTCAGGTCCTCCGCCGCGGCCACGGCGTCGAGCGGGAGATCGACCAGATCCCGGAGGGCCAGCCGCCCGCCGCCCGCCGGACCCAGCACGGCGGCCGGGATCCCGCGCGCCGCGGCCCGGGCGCACAGCGCGTCGGGATCCGCCGTGGCGATCACGACGCGCGACGGCAGCTCGGTGAACAGCTCGGCCGGCTCGATCCCCGCCAGGTCGCAGCCCGTCGCGCCGGCGGCCGCCATCTCGGCCAGGGCCACGGCGAGCCCGCCGCCCGACACGTCGTGGACGGCGCGCACGAGACCGGCGCCGTCCCCGCCGACCTGATCCGACACGAGCCCGGCGACGAACGCGCACAGCGCCGCGTGCGCGGCGAAGTCGACGGCCGGCACCGCGTTGCCGCCGCGGTGCCCCCGGCGCTCGGTGGCCCAGCGCGTCCCCTCGAGCGGCATCGAGCCGTCCGCGGCGGAGCGCGCGCCGAGCAGCACGACGGCGTCACCCTCCGACCACGCCGGTCCGGGCGGCTGCGCCCGCACCGCGTCGACGAGGCCGAGCACGCCGAGCACCGGCGTCGGGTCGATGTCGGACCCGCCGCTCTCGTTGTAGAGGCTGACGTTGCCCCCGATCACCGGCAGTGACAGCGCGTCGCAGGCTTCCGCCAGCCCGTCGATGCACTCCGAGAGCTGCCACATGACCTCGGGGTGTTCGGGGTTGCCGAAGTTGAGGCAGTTCACCACCGCGACGGCGGTCGCGCCGACGCAGGCGAGGTTGGCGACGGCCTCAGCCAGGACGAGCGCGGTGCCCGCCCGCGGGTCGAGCGCGCAGGCGCGCGGGTTGGAGTCGGTCGTGATGGCCACACCGCGCTCGGACGGGGGCAGCCCCGGGCCGGCCAACCGCAGCAACGCGGCGTCCGCGCCGGGGCCGGCCACCGTGTTCAGGAAGAGCTGGTGGTCGTACTGCCGCCACACCCAGCGCGCCGAGCGCAGCAGCGCCAACAGGTCGGCGGCGCACTCCTCGGCGGCCGGCGGCGCGAGAGGCGGCGGCGTCACGGCCTCCGGCGCCCGTCGGGGGCGGTCGTAGAGGGGGGCGTCGTCGGAGAGGGAGGCCGCCGGCACGTCGGCCAGCACCGGGCCCGCCATGCCCTGGCGGATGCGCAGGCGCCCGCCGCCGGCGGGGTCGGGCGCGGTGACGGTGCCGATGACGCTGGCCCGCACCTCCCACTTGGCGCAGATGGCGGCCACGGCCGGCCACGCCTCCGGGGTCACGATGGCGAGCATGCGCTCCTGGCTCTCGCTCGTCATCACCTCCCACGGCTCCATGCCCTCTTCGCGCCGTGGCACGGCGGAGACGTCCACGTCCATGCCGACGCCGCCGCGCCCCGCCGTCTCGCTCGTGGCGCAGGCGAGCCCGGCGCCGCCGAGGTCCTGGATCCCGACCACGAGCTTCGTATCGAGCAGCTCCAGGCACGCCTCGATCAGACGCTTCTCCTCGAAGGGGTCGCCCACCTGGACACTGGGCCTCTTGGTGTCGTCCTGCTCCCCGCTGAACCCGGCGGAGGCCAGGACGCTCACCCCGCCGATGCCGTCGCGCCCCGTGGACGAGCCGAGCAGCACGGCCAGGTTGCCCGGGCCCGATGCGATGCCGAGCACGAGGCGGTCCGTGGGCAGCGCGCCCATGCAGAGCACGTTGACGAGCGGGTTCTGCGCGTAGCAGGGGTCGAAGGTCAGCTCGCCACCGACGGTCGGCACCCCCACCGAGTTGCCGTAGCCCGAGATCCCGCCCACGACCCCCTCGACAAGCCAGCGCTGCCGGGCGTCGTCGGGCGGCCCGAAGAAGAGCGGGTCCATGACGGCGAGCGGGCGGGCGCCCATGGTGAAGATGTCGCGCAGGATCCCACCCACCCCGGTGGCCGCCCCCTGGTGGGGCTCGATCGCCGAGGGGTGGTTGTGGCTCTCGATCCGGATGGCGATGGCGATGCCGTCGCCGGCGTCGATCACGCCGGCGTTCTCGCCCGGGCCGACGAGGACTCTCGGCCCTTCCGTCGGCAACCTCCGAAGGTGGAGGCGGGACGACTTGTAGGAGCAGTGCTCGCTCCACATCACGGCGTAGAGGGCGAGCTCGAGGTGGTTGGGCGGGCGGCCCAGGATCTTGGCGACGGCCTCGAATTCGTCGTCGGTCAGGCCGAGCGCCCGGTGCAGGGACTCCTCTTGCTGGTCGGGCGGGGTCGCCTCGGCCGGAGGGGTCATGGTGACCTCCAGATTAGAGGCCGCGCCGGGTCTCGTCGGCCGGTCGGCACACGACGTACGCTCACGCGCACAGCAGGGGGAGCGTCAGGAGGTCGTCATGGCCGGTTCGGGTGCAAGGCAGTCCGCGTCGACCCGGGACATCGTGATCGACCCCGGGGCGCCCTACGGCTACCGTCGCTCGGCGGAGCTCCAGCAGCAGTTCGAGCAGGCGGCCGCCGCCCTCCTGGCGTCCGACGGATGGAGCGGGGGCGGGTCCAAGGAGCTCGTGGCGGACCTGGCCCTGGAGGGCGGTGGCGTCAAGGGCATCGGCATCGTAGGCGCCGTGTCGGCGTTGGCCGAGGCCGGCTACCGCTTCCAGCGGGTGGCCGGCACGAGCGCGGGCGCCATCGCGGCGTCACTCATCGCTGCGATCTCCAAGAAGGGCGACTCCATGACGACCCTCCAGGGATACCTCGACGACCTGACCTTCTCCGAGTTCATGCCCAAGGGCAAGCTGCACGAGTTCATGGACCACCACTTCGGCAACGCCGGCGAGATCCTGTCCTCGGCCGAGGTCCTCACCCACAAGATGGGCGTCTACGACGGCGCCTACCTCTTCACCTGGCTCGAGCCGATCATGCACGGCCTCGGCGTACACACCTTTGCCGACCTCAAGATCACCCAGGAGGAGGACCCGGGCATGAGCCTCCCCGAGAGCCACCGCTACCGGCTCGTTGTGCACACCTCGGACATCACCCGCGGCCAGCTCGTGCACCTGCCCTGGGACTACGACTACTACGGGCAGGACCGGGACACCCAGGACGTTGTCCAGGCGGTGCGTGCGTCCATGTCGATCCCGTTCTTCTTCGAGCCAGTCACCTTCACCGCGCTGCCGGCCGCCGTCGGTGTGCCCCGGCCCGACGGGGGCTCCACGACCACCCGCTACGAGGGCGGCACGGTGACGTGGGTGGACGGAGGCATGTTGCGAAATTTCCCGATCAATGCCTTCGACCGGGAGGACGGCGAGGAGCCCCGTTGGCCCACCATCGGCGTCAAGCTTTCCTCCCTCCAGACCGAGATCCCGTCCACGAAGGCGGCGGCGCACGCCTACGGCGAGGCACGGGGCTGCCTGCACACGATGATGAACGAGTGGGACGCCTACAGCGTCAACGCCGCGACGGCCGGCCGCACCATCTTCGTCGACAACGCTGGGATCTCGACCACCGACTTCGACCTGACGACCGCGCAGCGGCACGAGCTCTTTCTGAACGGCGTTGCATCGGCGACCTCCTTCATCATCGAGATGGGTGCCCGGGGCAGGGTCCCGCGCACCGAGAGCGAGGCGCGCCAGCTCGTCCGCGGGCGAGCGGCAACCGGCTGAGCGAATCAGCCGAGTCGGTCGGCGCGGACCACCACGAGGTCGCGCTCGGACCACACGCTCGCCGCATGTAGCCCGGCGTCGGCCAGCCAGCGCAGTTGGTCGGCGGCCGTCGAGGGCCGGTCGTGGTCGCTGGTCAGCGGCGTGACCGCGTCGGCGGGGTCGACCGGGACGACGACGTCGGCGAGGACGAGGCGCCCGCCCGGGCGCAGCGCGCCGGCCACCCTGGCGAAGAGGGCGGCCTTGTCCGGTCCTTCCAGGTGGTGCCGGCCAGCGCGGAGACCACGAGGTCGAAGGGGCCCGGGGGCAGGGGGTCGGCCAGCTCGGCCACGACCAGCTCGACGGGCAGCCCGGCCAGCCGGACCCGGGCCACCTCGAGCATCGGCGCGCTCCGGTCGACGCCGACGGCCCGCGCCCCGGGGTGCCGGGCCAGCACGGCGGCCAGGGTCTCGCCCGTGCCGTCCGAGGTCGAGCACCCGCGTCACCGCCGTTCCCCCGCTGGCGGCGGCGACCGCCTCCTGCAGACGGTCGTAGGCGGGCACCTCCTCGCGCATCAGATGGAGGTAGGTGGCCGGGTCGAAATGGAATTGGCTCATATGACGTCCCGGCGCAGCCAGGCCCAGCGCAGCACGTAGAGCGACAACCCCAGGGTCAAGAGGTTGATGGCGAGCTCGACGAGGCCGTTGCCGCCCTTGCCCCAGATGCCGTGCTGGAGGTCGTAGAGCACGTCCATGGCGAAGAGGTAGAGGCCGGCACCGCCCCCGGCCAGGAGCCAGAACAGGGCCGCCCGCCGCTCCGTCAGGAGGCAGAAAGAGGCGGCGACCAGGCACAACGCCAGCCAGGCGTCGGCCAGGGGGAACGCGTCCTCGAACTGGGTGTACGAGAGGCTCGTCTCGGAGGCCACCAGGGAGCGGTGGGCCAGCCAGGCGATCCAGTAGGCGGCGATGACCAGGGCGACCGCCAGCAGCATGGCGGCCATGGTGCGGCGCTCCATCCCGACAGATTACCGAAATGGCCCAATGAACGACCCCCGCATTGCAACGACCGACCCTCGACTTCATATGAAATGAACCCGGCGAATTGACGAATATGGGTCCGGCGGGCGCGTCACAATGGGGGCATGGCAACCAAGGGAAAGACCCCGGCTCCTCGCAAGCCCATGAGCACGGGTCACAAGGCGGCGCTCGCCCGTGGGCGGGCCGAGAGTGCAAGCGTGCGCCACTATCTCGAGGCGCTCGAGACGTCGAAGCCCAAACGGGGCCGCAAGCGCACGCCGGCGTCCATCGACCGCCGGCTGGCGGCGATCGACGGCCAGCTGGCCGCGGCGGACGCCCTGACCCGGCTGCACCTGCTGCAGGAGCAGAAGGACCTGCTCGACGAGCGCTCCCGTACGAACCAGGTGAAGGACCTCTCGGCGCTCGAGAAGCAGTTCATCAAGGTGGCCAAGGACTACGGCGAGCGCAAGGGCATCACCTACAGCACCTGGCGGGCGGCCGGCGTGAGCGCCGCCGTCCTGCAGAAGGCGGAGATCCCCCGCTCTCGCACCTGATCCGACGCCGGGGGGACCGTTCCCCTCCCGATGAGCTCGTCCGACGACCTGCTGAGCAAGGCGGGGGGTATGTCGAGTGAGCAGATCCGGGACCGGCTCGACGAGCTCTTCCGTGAGAAGGCCTCCGTCGAGGGCGCCATCGTCGTGCTGCTGGGTGAGGTCGACCGGCGCCAGGCGTATCGAGACGAGGGGGCGACGTCGGCCGAGACGTGGGCCGTGGAGCGCTTCGGCGTCTCGACGCCCACGGCCCGGGCGTTGGTCCGGTTGTCGGAGAAGGCGTGGGACCTGCCGCATCTCGTCGGAGGTCTGTGCGCCGGCGAGGTGTCGCTCGACAAGGTCCGCACGGTGGCCGGCGCGGCCACGCCGGAGAACGATGGCTTCCTGCGGGCACGGGCCGGCCAGTGCTCGGTGCGCCAGCTCGCCGACGTGGCCCGCAGCACCGGAGCGGCTCCGGGCGACGCCCCCGATCGCGGCGGCGTCCACGATCACGACCGGCGGTTCCTCCGCTTCAACGACCGCTTCCGAACGCTGAGCGTCCAGCTGCCGGGCGAGTCCTACGCGGAGGCCCGGGCCTGCCTCGAGGCGCGGGCCCGCCAGGTCCCCTCCGACGGCGAGACGCCGTGGGACCAGCGCTGCTGCGACGCCTTCATGGAGCTGGTCCGCTCGTCCGGACGGGCCACTGCCTCGACGAGCCCCTACGTCGTCGTGGTGCACGTCCCGCTGGCCGCCCTCGTGGACGACGCGGGGGACACAAGTGCACTGGCCGGTGAGCTCGAGGGCCACGGGTTCGTGAGCGGCGAGACGGTCCTGCGCCTCGCTTGCGACGCCACCATCGTCCTCGCCGTCGACGACGACGTCGGGCACACGATGTACGAGGGCCGGGCCCGCCGGGAGCCGAACGACGCCCAGCGCCGCGAGATCATGCGGCGCGACCGCCACTGCCGGTTCCCCGGATGCACCAACGTCACGTTCAGCCACGTGCACCACGTGCAGCACTGGAAAGCCGGCGGCCGCACCGATCTCGGCAACCTCGCGCTCCTCTGCGTCCACCACCACCATCTCGTCCACAGCGCGGGGTGGACGATGACCGGTGACGCCAACACCGAACTCACCTTCGTCGGCCCGTCGCGCCGGATCATGACGTCGCGCCCGTCGCCGCTCTGGACGGCCGTGTCGGCCGCTCGGGCTTAGCCGACGGTGGCGGTGACTGTGGCGGTGGCAACGAGGGAGCGCAGGAGCACCAGCCCGTCCTCGGAGCCGAGCAGCGCCGAGGTGGCGCGCTCGGGGTGCGGCATGAGGCCGACCACGTTGCCCGCCTCGTTGGCGATGCCGGCGATGGCGTCGATCGACCCGTTCGGATTGTCGGCGTAGCGCAGCACGATGCGGTCCTCGGACTGCAGTCGGCGCAGCGTCTCGGCGTCGCAGGTGTAGTTGCCCGAGAAGTGGTTGATGGGGATGACGAGCTCGTCGCCCACGGTCGAAGTCGACGTGAGGGCGGACGCCGTCGAGGCGACCACGAGGCGCACCGGCTCGCAGAGGAAGCGCAGCCGTCCGTTCTTCTGCAGCGCTCCGGGGAGGAGGCCGGCCTCGGTCAGCACCTGGAACCCGTTGCAGATGCCGATCACCGGGCCGCCGGCACGGGCGAAATCCGCCACCGCCCCCATCACGGGTGAGAAGCGGGCCAGCGCGCCGGGGCGCAGGTAGTCACCGTGGGCGAAGCCGCCCGGGAGCACGACGGCGTCGACCGCCCCGAGCTGGGCGTCGCCGTGCCAGAGCAGGACCCCCTGGGCGCCGGCGGCCTCGACACCTTGTACGACGTCGTGCTCGCAGTTGCTGCCCGGGAAGACGACGACGCCGATGCGCGGGGCCATTCAGGTCAGAGTGCTTCGAGCTCGAGCCGGCTCTGCTCGATCACGGGGTTGGCCAGCAGCCGGTCGGCCAGTTCGGTCGCCGTCGTGCGCGCCGCGCCCTCGTCGGGCGCGTCGACCTCGAAGCTGAAGGACCGGCCGGCCCGGACGTGAGCCACGCCGTCGAAGCCGAGCGCGGGCAGCGCCCGCTCGATCGTCGCCCCCTCGGGGTCCGCGATGCCGGCCCGCAACTGCACCTCCACGCGCGCCCGGAACTTCATGCCGGGGCACCGTACCAGTCGTCCAGCGCGCGGCCGGTGACGCGCTCGTAGGCCGCGACGTAGCGCCCCGACATGGCCGTCACGACCTCAGGGGGCAGCGGCGGTGGTGGTGGCGTGCGGTCCCAGGGCAGCGCGGCCAGCCAGTCGCGCAGCGGCTGCTTGTCGAAGGCCGGTGGCGTCGTCCCCGGCACGACCTGGTCGGCTGGCCAGTAGCGCGACGAGTCCGGCGTGCACACCTCGTCGCACAGGCAGAGCACGCCGTCGACGAACCCCAGCTCGAACTTGGTGTCGGCCAATATGAAGCCGGCCTCGGCCGCCCGGGCCGCGGCCCGTCGGTAGAGCTCGAGGCTCACCGCCTGCGCCTGCACCGCCGATTCGGCGCCGACGAGGTCGACCGCCTCGGCGAAGCCGATGTTGAGGTCGTGCCCCTCGTCCGCCTTCGTGGACGGGGTGAAGATGGGTTGCGCGAGCTTGCTGGCCAGCTGCAGGCCCGCGGGCATCGGGGCGCCATGCACCGTCCCCGACTGCTCGTACTCCTCCCAGGCCTGCCCGGCGAGGTAGCCCCGGACGATGCACTCGAGGGGGAGCATCTCGGCCCGGCGCACCAGGACGGCCCGGCCGGCCCATTCGGGAGGCAGCGGCATGCCGTCGAGCGCGGCCGAGATGCCGGCGGGGTCGACCGCCAGCAGGGAGCCCGGCACCACGTCGGCCATCTCCTCGCACCAGAAGCACGTCATGGCGGTCAGGACCCGGCCCTTGTCGGGTATCGGCTCGGCCATGATGACGTCGTACGCGCTCACCCGGTCCGAGGCGACCATGAGCAGGCGGTCCTGGCCGGCGTCGTACAGCTCGCGCACCTTGCCGGAGTGGACCCGGGGCAGCTCCACCGTCACAGGTCCGCCAGGGCGTCGGCGAAGCGATCGACGTGGCGGAGGGAGCGGGTGAGGTCGAAGGCCGCATCGAGCTGGTCGGCCCCCAGCGGCATCTCGGGGTCCGCTTCGAGGACCTCGCGGAAGGGGCGCCGTTCGGACCAGGCCGATCGCGCGTCGCGCTGCACGATCCGGTAGGCCTCGTCACGGGTGAGGCCGGCGGAGACGAGCGCCAGCAGGACGGACTGGGAGAACACCAGACCCAGCGAGCCCTCCGTGAGGTTGGCGAGCGCGCGCTCGGGGTGGACCACGAGACCCGCCGCCAGTCCGGTGGCTTTGCGCAGCATGTAGGTGGCCAGCATCGACGCGTCCGGCAGCGCCACCCGCTCCACCGAGCTGTGCGAGATGTCGCGCTCGTGCCACAGCGCCACGTCCTCCAGCCCGGCGCCGAGGTAGCCGCGCTGCAGACGGGCCAGGCCGCAGAGCCGCTCCGAGAGGATCGGGTTGCGCTTGTGCGGCATGGCCGAGCTGCCCTTCTGCCCGGCTCCGAACGGCTCCTCCGCCTCGCCGAGCTCGCTGCGGGCGAGGTGGCGGATCTCGGTGCACATGAGCTCGATCGTGGCGCCGACCGACGCGCAGGCGTAGAAGAACTCGGCGTGGCGGTCCCGGGCGATCACCTGGGTGGCGGGCACCGGCGTCAGGCCGAGCGCGGCGCAGACGCGCGCCTCGACCTCGGGGTCGATGTTGGAGAACGTCCCGACCGCGCCCGACAGCTTTCCCACGGCCACCGCTTCCCGGGCGGCCCGCATGCGGCGCCGGTCGCGGTCCGCCTGCAGGGCCCACAGCGCGAACTTGGCCCCGAACGTGGTCGGCTCGGCGTGCATCCCGTGGGTGCGGCCGGTGACGGGGACGTGCAGGAGCTCGAGCGCCCGTGACTTGAGGGCGGCCACGAATTTGTCGAGGTCGGTCAGGATGAGGTCCGCCGCGCGGGTGAGAGTCGCACACAGGGCGGTGTCCACCACATCCGATGAGGTGAGGCCGTAGTGGATGTACGAGCCGGCCGGTGCGCCGATGCGCTCCTGCACCACGTCGACGAAGGCCGCCACGTCGTGGTCGGTGACCTTCTCGCGCTCGAGGACCTCGGCCACGAAGGCGTCGTCGACCGTCGGCGCCTTGGCCCGGCAGGTGGCGGCGTCCTCGGCCGGGACGACCCCGGCCGCGGCCTGGGCCTCGGTGGCCAGCAGCTCCACCTCGAGCCACAGGGCGAAGCGGGCGGTGTCGCTGAACAGCCCGGCCATGTCCGGCGGCGCGTAGCGGGGGATCATCGGGAACCCAGCCGCGCCGCCGCGGCCGCGATGTCGTGGCGCATGAGCATGCCCTCCCATTCGATCGGTGCGGCCGCCGCATAGGCGCGGTCGCGCGCCTCGGCCAGCGTCGGCGCCACGGCGGTGACGCCGAGCACGCGCCCGCCCGCGGTGTGGAACGGCCCGTCGGGGTCGTGGCGGCGGGTGCCGGCGTGGAAGACGGTCGCGCCCTCGACGGCGGCGACGGACTGCCCCGTCGCCGACAACCCCTCGATCGTGTCGCCCGTGCGGGGGTGCTCGGGATAGCCCTGCGACGCCATGACGACGCACACGGCGGCGTCGCCCGAGAAGGCGGGGGGCGCGGCGCCGTCGAGGTCCCCGTTCGCCACGGCCAGGAAGAGCTCGGCCGCGTCGCACGCCAGGAGCGGGAGGACGACCTGGGCCTCGGGGTCGCCGAAGCGCACGTTGTACTCGATGACCCTCGGCCCCTCGGGGGTGAGCATGAGCCCGGCGTAGAGCACGCCCCGGTAGTCGATGCCGCGCCGGCGCAGCTCCTCGACCAGGGGGAGCACGGCGGCGTCCATGAGGTCGGCCGACGCGATGTCGGGCATCGGCGCGTAGGCACCCATGCCGCCGGTGTTGGGCCCGACGTCGCCGTCCCCGATCCGCTTGAAGTCCTGGGCGGGGACGAGCGGGACGGCCCGGGTCCCGTCGCACAGCACGAGGAGGGAGCACTCCTCGCCCACCAGGCCCTCCTCGATCACGATGTGGCGCCCGGCGTCCCCGAACGACGACCCCGAGAGCTTGGCGGCGACGTCGTCACGGGCCTCGTCGAGGGTGTGGGCCACGAGCACGCCCTTGCCGGCGGCCAGGCCGTCCGTCTTTATGACCCACGGCCCGGGCAGCGTCTCGAGATACGCCTCGGCGGCCTGGGCCTGCATGGCGTCGAAGGTCGAGAAGCGGGCCGTCGGGACGCCCGCCGCGCCCAGGACCTCCTTCATGAAGGCCTTGGACCCCTCGAGCAGCGCGCCGTCGGCGCCCGGCCCCATGACGGCCTTGCCGGTGCGGCGCAGGCTGTCGGCCAGCCCGTCCACGAGCGGCGCCTCGGGCCCGACCACGTACAAGTCGGCCTCGACCTCCTCGACCGGCACGTCGGTGACCGTGATGGGTGGCGCCATGCCCGGGTTGCCCGGCGTCACGACCACGTCCGCCGTGCGGGCGAGGGTATGGGCGAGGGCGTGCTCGCGGCCTCCGCTGCCGACGACGCAGACCCTCACGCGGTGGCGAAGGAGACGGTCTGCTCGCGGCCCGGGCCGACCCCGACGAGGCGGACGGGGACGCCGATCTGCTCGGAGAGGAAGGCGACGTAGTCGCGGGCGGCCGGCGGCATGTCGCCCGGCGCGGTCGCCGCCGAGAGGTCGGTGCGCCAGCCCGGCAGCTCCTCGTAGACCGGGACCGCCTTGTGGAAGGTCGACTGATGGTAGGGCAGGTGGGTGAAGCGGATGCCGTCGGCCTCGTAGGCGGTGCAGACCTTGACGGACTCGAACGTATCGAGGACGTCGAGCTTGGTGAGCGCGACCTCGGTCAGCGAGTTGAGGCGCACGGCCTGGCGCAGCATGACGGCGTCGAACCACCCGCAGCGCCGGCGGCGGCCGGTGTTGGTGCCGAACTCGTGGCCCCGCTCGACGAGGAGCTCGCCGACGTCGTTCTCCTGCTCGGTCGGGAACGGGCCGGCGCCGACCCGGGTGACGTAGGCCTTGGCGATGCCGATCACCCGGTCGATGTCACGTGGGCCCAGTCCCGAGCCCGTGCAGGCGCCGCCGGCGACCGGGTTGGACGACGTCACGAAGGGGTACGTCCCGTGGTCGAGGTCGAGGAAGGTGGCCTGGGCGCCCTCGAGCAGGACCTCGCGGCCCTTGTCCATGGCGTCGTGGACCATGCCGACGGTGTCACCCACCATGGGCTCGATCCGCGGCGCGTACTCCCCCAGGTAGTGGGCGGCGATGTCGTCGGCGTCGAGCGGGAGGCGGTTGTAGACCTTGGCCAGGACGGCGTTCTTCTCCTTGAGGGCCACGTCGAGCTTCTGGCGGAAGATCTTGGGGTCGAAGAGGTCCTGGACCCGGATGCCGACCCGGGTGGCCTTGTCGGCGTAGGCGGGCCCGATGCCCCGCTTGGTCGTCCCCAGCGCGTTCTTCCCCAGGAAGCGCTCGGTCACCCGGTCGAGCTCCTGGTGGTACGGCATGATCAGGTGCGCGTTGCCGCTCACGACGAGCCGGCTGGTGTCGATGCCCTTGGCGGCCAGGCCGTCGAGCTCCTCGAGGAGCACGGCGGGGTCGACGACGACGCCGTTGCCGATGATCGGCGTGATGTGGTCGTACAAGATGCCGCTCGGGACGAGCTGGAGGGCGAAGGCCTCGCCGTTGACGACGATGCGGTGACCGGCGTTGTGGCCACCCTGGTAGCGCACGACCATGTGCATCTCGCGGGCCAGGAGGTCGGTGAGCTTGCCCTTCCCCTCGTCGCCCCACTGGGTCCCGACCACCACGGTTGCGGGCACGCGTCTCTCCGTTCGCTCAGTCGCCGGATTACGCACAAGTGTACCGCCCCCGGAAATAGGGGTCCGAAAATGCAGCGGTTTCGACTCCCTCGTTCCGGGGGTATCGCCCGCCCTGGGAGGCGTACCAGGAAGGAAGGAGTGTCGGGACGATGTCATATGAGCTGAAGGGGGTACGGGTCGCCTTCGTGGTGGCCAACGAGGGGATAGAAGAGGTGGAGCTGGTCCGGCCCTGGCGGACCGTCGTCGACGCCGGGGGCACGGCGGAGGTCGTGGCGCCACGGCCCGGCGTGGTCGAGACGATGCGGCACCTCGACAAGGCCGGCCGCTTCCCCGTCGACCAGGTCACCGAGCGGGCGCTCGCCGCCGACTACGACGCCGCCGTCCTGCCGGGCGGCGTGGCCAACCCGGACCAGCTCCGTACCGACGCCGCAGCCGTCGACTTCCTGATGGCGATGACCGAGGCGGGCAAGCCGATCGCCGCCATCTGCCACGGGCCCTGGACCCTGATCGAGGGGGACCTGGTGGCGGGGCGGACGGTCACCTCGTGGCCGAGCCTGCAGTCGGACCTGCGCAACGCCGGCGCCTACTGGGTCGACCGCGACGTCGTCGTGTGCCAACAGGGCATCAACACCCTGGTGACGAGCCGCAAGCCCGGCGACCTCGGTGCCTTCTGCCGCGCCTTCACGGCCGCCTTCGCCCCGACGTCACTGGCCATGTGACCCATAGGGTTCGTCTATGAGCTCCGGGCAGGCGACTCCGCCGGAACCGTCCCCGGAGCCACCGTCCCCCCACCACGACCATCAACACTCGAGGCTCCGGGCCGTCGTCTACCGCGTCTCCATGGTCTTCGGCCGGGGCAAGGCCGCGACCTGCGTCGCCGACGTGGCGCGGCTCACCCCCGCCGACCGGGTGGTCGACGTCGGGTGCGGGCCGGGGACCGCCGTCCGGGTCGCCTCGCGGCGCTCGGAGTGGGCGACGGGCGTGGACCCCGATCCCACCATGCTCCGCTTCGGCCGCTGGCTCGCCGCCCTCCTGCGCCGCCGCAACGTCAGCCTCGTCGAGGGCCGGGCCGAGTCCATCCCCCTGCCCGACGGCGCCGCGACCGTCGTCTGGGCCCTGAGCTCGGTGCACCACTGGGACGACCGCGCCGCCGGCCTCGCGGAGATCGAGCGGGTGCTCGTGCCGGGCGGGCGGGTCTTCCTCGTCGAGCGGCTGTCCCCGCCCGGCGCCCGCGGCCACGCGCGCTACGGCATGACCGAGTCGCAGCTCGACGCGCTCGAGGCCGACGTGACACGGGCCGGCTTCCTCGCCGTGCGCCGCGAGATGCGCGTCGCCGGCCGCGACACCCTCGCCGTGGTCCGGGGGTCGACAGCCACGGCGTGAGCGTCGGCTATCGTCACGGCCGTCCCGGGACCGGGGCGGCAGTCGGAACGGAGGGGCGGGGGCGATGCATCCCTATCGTTGGGCCGTGGCGAGCATCATCACCCCGATCGTCGCCCTCGGGGCCGCCCCCGCCGGTGCGGCACCACAGGGTCACCTCCTGGCGACCCTGACCGTCGCCCCCACCACTTTGAGCTTCGGCGAGGCGACCCTGGGCACCTTCGTCGGCCCGCAGAAGTTCACCATCTCCAACGGCAGCGCCTCGGTGGACACCGTCTCGTTCGTACCGACCGGCCCCGCGGCGAACGACTTCCACGGGATCCCCGAGAGCAACTGCCCCCAACCCGACAACAGCGGCAACATCGCCATGCCCGGGAACAGCCAATGCACGGTGGACACGTATTTCAACCCGGGTGCCCTCGGCACGAGGAATTCGGTCGTCAACCTGTCCGACACCTTCAACTCGGGGGCCTCCGTGTCGCTCACCGGCACGGGCGGGATCGGCTACTACCAGGTCGACAACGCCGGCATGGTGGGCTACGCCGGCGACGCGGGGTTCTTCGGCGACACCTCGCAGGTGACCCTCAACAAGCCGATCGTCGGCATCACCCCCACCGGTGACGACGGCGGCTACTGGCTGGTCGCCACCGACGGCGGCATCTTCAATTACGGCGACGCGCAGTTCCACGGCTCGGCCGGCGCTCTGCCCCTGAACAAGCCCATCGTGGGCATGGCCACCACCAGCGATGCCGGCGGCTACTGGATGGTCGCCTCCGACGGCGGCATCTTCGACTACGGCGACGCCGGCTTCTTCGGCTCCCGGGGCGGCCAGCCCCTCAACAAGCCCATCGTGGGCATGGCCGCCACCCCCGACGGCCTCGGCTACTGGCTGGTCGCCTCCGACGGCGGCATCTTCACCTACGGCGACGCCCAGTTCCACGGGTCGGCCGGGTCCCTCGCGCTCAACAAGCCCATCGTCGGCATGGCGGTCACGCCGGACGGCGGCGGCTACTGGCTGGTCGCCTCCGACGGCGGCGTCTTCGGCTACGGCGACGCCCAGTTCTACGGCTCCACCGGCGCCATCGCGCTCAATCAGCCCATCGTCGCCATGGCCCCGATGCCCGACGGCCTTGGCTACTGGTTCACGGCGGCCGACGGGGGCCTGTTCAACTACGGCACCGCCCCCTTCCTCGGCAGCGGCACCGGCCTCGGCTTCGGCCCCGTGGTCGACATGGCATCCGACGGTGGCCCGACGGCCCAGGCCTCATCTGATCAGCCGGCCCTCCGCCACGACCTCGTACAGACGACGTGGTTGCAGCCGGCGGGCTCGACATCGGGCCGCCGGTTCGCCGGCCCCTGACCGACCGGCCCTACCGCAGGACGATCTTGTCGTCGTCCACGGCGACCGTGACCGTGGCGCCCTCCAGATACCCGCCCTCGAGCAGCGCCAGCGCCAGCGGGTCCTCGATCTCGTGCTGCAGCACCCGCCGCAACGGCCGGGCCCCGTAGTCGGGGTCGTAGCCGGCCCGGGCCAGCCACTGCTCGGCCTCGGGCGTGACCACCAGCGACAGCCGCCGCTCGCCCAACCGGGCTCGTAGACGACCGAGCTGGATCCCGACGATCACCGCCAGGTCGTCCTCGCTCAACGGCCGGAAGCGCACGATCTCGTCGATCCGGTTGATGAACTCCGGCTTGAAGTAGTCCGACGGCTCGCCCTTGAGGTTCGACGTCATGATCAACACGGTGTTGGTGAAGTCGACGGTGCGCCCCTGCCCGTCGGTCAGGCGCCCGTCTTCGAGCACCTGCAGCAAGATGTTGAACACGTCCGGGTGTGCCTTCTCCAGCTCGTCGAGCAGCACGACCGAATACGGCCGCCGCCGCACCGCCTCGGTCAGCTGGCCGCCCTCGTCGTACCCCACGTACCCGGGCGGCGCCCCCACCAGACGGGACACGGCGTGCTTCTCCATGTACTCGCTCATGTCGATGCGGATCATCGCCCGCTCGTCGTCGAAGAGGAACTCGGCCAGCGCCCGGGCCAGCTCGGTCTTGCCGACGCCCGTCGGCCCGAGGAACAGGAACGACCCGATGGGCCGGTTGGGGTCGGACAGTCCGGCCCGGCTCCTCCTGATCGCGTTCGCCACGGCGGAGACGGCCTCGTCCTGCCCCACCACGCGCTCATGGAGGGTGGACTCCAACCGGACCAACTTCTGCACCTCGCCCTCCATCAACCTGGACACGGGCACGCCCGTCCAGCGGCTGACCACCTCGGCGATGTCCTCGGCGTCGACCTCCTCCTTCAAGAAGCGCGAGCCGGCCTGCAGCTTGGCCAGGTCGTCCTTGGCCTCGGCGATGCGCCGCTCGAGGTCGGGCAGCTCGCCGTAGCGGATGGCCGCCGCACCGGCCAGGTCGGCGTCGCGCTCGAGCCGTGCCGCCTCCTCCTCCTTGGACGACTTCTCCTGCTGGAGCGCGCTCACGGCGTCGAGGGCGGACTTCTCCTGCTGCCAGTGCGCCGCCATGGAGTCGCGCTGCTCGCCGAGCTCGGCCAGCTCGCGCTCGAGGCGTTCGAGGCGCTCCGCCGAGGCCTCGTCGCTCTCCTTCTCCAGCGCCAGCTTCTCGATCTCGAGCTGGCGGATGCGCCGCGCAATCTGGTCGAGCTCCGTCGGCATGGAATCGATCTCGATGCGCAGCTTCGACGCCGCCTCGTCGATGAGGTCGATCGCCTTGTCGGGCAGGAAGCGCCCAGTGACGTAGCGGTCCGACAGCACGGCGGCCGCCACCAGCGCGGCGTCCTGAATGCGCACCTTGTGGTGGGCCATGTAGCGCTCCGACAGCCCGCGCAGGATCGCGATGGTGTCCTCCACCGACGGCTCGCCCACGAAGACGGGCTGGAAGCGGCGCTCCAGCGCGGCGTCCTTCTCGATCGACTTGCGGTACTCGTCGAGCGTCGTGGCCCCGATGAGGCGCAGCTCGCCCCGGGCCAGCATGGGCTTGATCATCTGCCCGGCGTCCATGGCCCCCTCGGCCGCGCCGGCCCCGACGATCGTGTGCAGTTCGTCGATGAAGGTGACGATCTCGCCCTCGGCGTCGGTGATCTCCTTGAGCACCGCCTTCAGGCGTTCCTCGAACTCGCCGCGGTACTTGGCGCCGGCCACCATCGAGCCGAGGTCCAGCGCGACGACGCGCTTGCCCTTCAGCCCCTCGGGCACGTCCCCCTCAATGATGCGGTTCGCCAGTCCCTCGACGATCGCCGTCTTGCCGACGCCCGGCTCCCCGATGAGCACGGGGTTGTTCTTGGTGCGCCGCGACAGCACCTGGATCACCCGCCGGATCTCCTCGTCGCGCCCGATGACCGGGTCGAGCTTGCCCTCGCGGGCGGCCTCGGTGAGGTCGCGGCCGTACTTGGCCAGGGCCTGGTAGGTCTGCTCGGGGTCGGGCGTGGTGACGCGGTGGTTCCCCCGCACCGTGCGCAGCGCGGCCAGCAGCGCGTCCTTGGTGACGCCGATCTGGTCCGCCAGCGCCAGCACGAGGTGCTCGACCGACACGTAGTCGTCGCCGAGGTCGCGCCGGTTCTGGTCGGCGGCCTCCAGCACCGCACGGGCGTCGCGCGACAGCCCGGGCTCCGCGCCGCCATCGGCGCGCGGCAGGCGGGACAGCTGCTCGTGTACCTTGCCGGCCAGCACATCGGGATCGACACCCACCTGGGAGAGCAGCGGGCGCGTCATCGTGTCCTGCTGCTGCAGCAGGGCATCGAGCAGGTGGGCCGGGGTCAGCTCCGGATGGTTCGACGAGGCGGCGTGCCCCGTCGCCGCGCTGAAGGCGGCCTTCGTGTTGTTCGTCCAGCGTTCCGGGTCTATCGGCATGATCCGTCCTTCGTCGTCGTGTCCATCCCGTCAGCCCCCCGTCGCCCGCCGCCGGTACGGCACCGGCGCCTGGCGCAGCGGCACCAGGTCGCGCCGGTACTGGCGGTGCGTCGCCTGCACGGCCTCGAGGGCCTGGGTCCGCACCTCGGCCAGCTCGGCCCGCAGCCGGGCCAGCTCCGCCTCCAGCTGCAGCACCCGGCGCACCCCCTCGAGGTTCAGCCCGGTCGACGTCAGCTCCTGGATGTGACGCAGCCGCTCCAGATCGCGCTCGGAGAAGCGCCGGCTCCCGCCACTGGTCCGCGACGGGTCGAGCAGGCCCTTGCGCTCGTAGATGCGCAGGGTCTGCGGGTGCATCCCCGTCAGCTCGGCCGCCACCGAGATCACGTAGACGGCCTGGGTGGCATCCCGGTCCGCCATCACGTCATCCCTCCACCGCGATCCGCGGCGCCGGCTCGGTCACCTCGGCCAGCGACTCCACCGCCGCCTTCTGCTCGTCGGAGAGCTCGGTCGGTACGACCACCTCCACCTTGACGAGGAGGTCGCCCGGCTTGCCGCCGTTGCGCCCCGACCCGCCCGGGACACCCCGGCCGCGCACGCGCAGCACCTTGCCCGACTGCGTCCCCGGCGGCACCTTGAGCGACACCTTGCCGTCGAGCGTGGGCACCGTGATGGTGGTCCCCAGCACCGCCTCGGGGTAGGTGATCGGCACCGTGATGGTCAGGTTGCGCCCGCTGCGCCCGAAGACCGGGTGCTTCCCCACCTGCACGACGACGTAGAGGTCGCCCGCCGGCGCCATGCCCTGCCCGGGCGCGCCCCGGCCCTTGACCCGGATGCGCTGGCCGTTCTCCACCCCGGCCGGGATGCGCACCTTGATGGAGCGCACCTTCTGCTCGGTGCCGGTGCCGTGGCACACGGGGCACGGCGTGTCGAACAGCGTCCCGCGGCCCACGCAGTCGGGGCAGACGGTGCTGAGCGAGAACAGGCCCTGGTTGTCGTTGAGGCTCCCGCTCCCCCCGCAGCGCGGGCAGGTGTGCGTCGACGTGCCCGGCGCGGCGCCCGAGCCGCGGCAGTTCGAGCAGCGCACCTCCTGGGGCACGTTGACCGACGTCGTGACGCCGTGCACGGCGTCCTGGAAGGACAGGTGGAGCTGCGCCTCCATGTCGGCGCCCCGCTGGGGCCCCCGGGTCCGCGTCGTGCGGCCGCCGCCGCCGAACAGGCCCCCGAAGAGGTCGCTCAGGTCCCCCATGTCCTCCATGCGGAACGTGCCGCCGCCGGGTGCGCCGAACCCGCCGCCCACCGGACCCATGCGGCGGACCTCGTCGTACTCCTTGCGCTTCTCGGCGTCACCGAGGACGTCGTAGGCGGCGCTGATCTCCTTGAAGCGCTCCTCCGACCCGGGGTTGGCATCGGGGTGGTGCTCCTTGGCCAGCTTCCGGTAGGCGCGCGTGATCTCCTTGTCGGTCGCCGTGGGCACGACGCCGAGCACCTTGTAGAAGTCCTTCTCGAACCATTCGCGCTGTGCGGCCACGGGTCAGTTCACCCCCGGACGCGGACCATGGCGGCGCGGAGCACCTGTCCCTTCCAGCGGTAGCCCGAGCGCAGCACCTGTTCGACGACCGGCTCACCGCCGTCGCCGGGCTCGGCCTCGGACCGTGCGACGGCGTCGTGCACGGAGGGGTCGAAGGCGACGCCGGCCTGGTCGACCCGCTCGAGACCCTCCTTGGCGAGGATGTCGAGCAGCATCGCGCGCGAGGCGCGCAGCGCCTTGCCGTCCTCGCTCACCTCGAGCGTCTCGTTCAGGTGGGCCTCGGCCAGGTCGAGCGTGTCGAGCACCGGCAGCAGCTTGGAGACGATGTCGCCCGAGGACCGGGCGGCCTGCTCCTCCTGCAGCCGCGCGATCCGCTTGCGGTAGTTCTCGAAGTCGGCCTGGGTCCGTTGCAGCGCCAGCAGGTACTCGTCCCGCTCGCGTGCCAGCACCTCACGGGGGTCAGCCTCCTCGGCCAGCGCGGTCGAGTGCGCGGCCTCACCGCCGATGGCGTCAGCCGCCTCCTCGGCGGCCTCGGCCTCGGAGTAGGCAGACTCGTCCTCGGGCATGGCCTCGTCGCCGAAGCTCACTTCTCATCCACGATCTCGGCGTCGACGATGTCGTCGTCGGAGCCGCCCTCGTGGCCCTCACCGGCACCACCGTCGCCACCCGGCCCAGCGCCGGCACCGGCCGACTGCGAGGCCGACGCCTGCTCGTAGAGCCGCTGGCTGAAGCTCTGCGACACCCCGACCAGCTTCTCGGTCGAGTCCTTGATCGCCTCGAGGTCGGTCCCGCCCAGCGCGTCCTTCAGGCCCTTCAGGGCGCCCTCGACGTCGTCCTTCTCGGACCCCTCGAACTTCTCGCCCTGCTCCTTGAGCAGCTTCTCGGTCTGGTACACCAGCGTGTCGGCCGTGTTGCGGATCTCGGCCTCCTCGCGGCGCTGGCGGTCGTCCTCGGCATGGGCCTCGGCGTCGCGCACCATGCGCTCGATGTCGTCCTTGGCCAGCGACGACTGACCCGTGATCGTCATCGACTGCTCCTTGCCCGTCGCCTTGTCCTGGGCGGACACGTGGACGATGCCGTTGGCGTCGATGTCGAACGTGACCTCGATCTGCGGGATCCCCCGCGGCGCCGGCGGCAGGTCGACGAGCTGGAACTTGCCCAGCGTCTTGTTGTACATCGCCATCTCGCGCTCACCCTGCAGCACGTGGATCTCGACCGACGGCTGGTTGTCCTCGGCCGTGGTGAAGATCTCCGAGCGCTTGGTCGGGATGGTGGTGTTGCGCTCGATCAGGCGGTGCATGACCTGGCCCTTGGTCTCGATCCCGAGCGACAGGGGCGTCACGTCGAGCAACAGGACGTCCTTGACCTCGCCCTTGAGGACACCGGCCTGGACCGCGGCGCCGATGGCCACGACCTCGTCGGGGTTGACGCCCTTGTGGGGCTCCTTCCCCGTCAACGACTGCACGAGCTCCTGCACCGCCGGGATACGGGTCGAGCCACCCACCAGCACGACGTGGTCGATGTCGGAAGTCTTCAACCCCGCGTCCTTGATCGCGGCGTCGAACGGCCCGCGGCACGCCTCGACCAGGTCGTGGGTGAGCTCGTTGAACTTGGCCCGCGTCAGCTTGAGGTCGAGGTGCTTCGGCCCCTCGGACGTCGCGGTGATGAACGGCAGGTTGATCTGCGTGTCCTGCACGGTCGACAGCTCGATCTTGGCCTTCTCGGCCGCCTCCTTCAGGCGCTGCATGGCCATCTTGTCGGCCGACAGGTCGACACCCTCGGTGTTCTTGAACTCCGTCACCAGCCACTCGATGACCTTGTCGTCCCAGTCGTCCCCGCCCAGCTTCGTGTTCCCCGAGGTCGACTTCACCTCGAAGACGCCCTCGCCGATGTCGAGCACCGAGACGTCGAAGGTCCCGCCGCCGAGGTCGAACACCAGCACGGTCCGGTCGGTGTCCTCCTTGTCGAGCCCGTAGGCCAGCGCGGCGGCCGTCGGCTCGTTGATGATGCGCAGGACCTCGAGCCCGGCGATCGACCCGGCCTCCTTGGTCGCCGTGCGCTGTGCGTCGTCGAAGTACGCGGGCACGGTGATGACGGCCTGGGTCACGGTGTCGCCGAGATACGCCTCGGCGTCCCTCTTGAGCTTGCCCAGAATGCGGGCCGAGATCTCCTGGGCCGTGTACGCCTTGCCGTCGATGTCGACCGTCCACGAGGTGCCCATGTGGCGCTTCACCGAGCGGATGGTCCGGTCGGGGTTGGTGATGGCCTGGCGCTTGGCCACCTCACCGACCAGCACCTCGCCGGTCTTGGAGAAGCCGACGACCGAGGGGGTGGTCCGGCCACCTTCGGCATTCGGGATCACGACGGGCTCGCCCGCCTCCAACACGCTGACCACCGAGTTGGTGGTTCCCAGGTCGATTCCTACGGCCTTGGCCATGTTCTGCAGTCCTTCCCGTCGTCAATCCGCCCCAGTGGCAGATAGCACCGTTTGTTACGTGGATCCAGTGTACCAAACTTGAGTCCCCTAGTGTCAAGATTTTTGACAGGATAGCCAACCACGGTTGTACAACCCCAGGTCACGGCCGTGGATTCCCGACCATTTCGACCCTCCCCGTGGCCCGCTCTACGCTGGGCCCGTGCTCGACCTGGTGCTCCTCCGTCACGGCCAGTCCACCTGGAACGCCGAGAACCTGTTCACGGGCTGGGTCGACGTGGACCTCACCCCCGCCGGGGAGGCCGAGGCCAGCGCCGGCGGCGAGCTCCTGGCGGGCCTGGACCTGCGGATCCTGCACACCTCGGTGCTGACCCGGGCCATCCGCACGGCCGAGCTCGCCCTGGCCGCCGCCGGCCGCAGCTGGCTCCCGGTGCGCCGGCACTGGCGCCTCAACGAGCGCCACTACGGCGACCTGCAGGGGAAGAACAAGGCCCAGACCAAGCAGGAGTTCGGCGACGAGCAGCTCATGCTGTGGCGCCGCAGCTACGACACCCCGCCCCCGCCGCTCTCCCCGGACAACCCCTACGACGTGGCCGGCGACCCCCGCTACGACGACGTCGACCCGGCCGACATCCCGCGCACCGAGTGCCTGGCCGACGTGGTCCGCCGCGCACTGCCCTATTGGGAGTCCGCCATCGTGCCCGACCTCCGCGCCACCGCCGCACGGGGCGGCGCCGTGCTCGTGGTCGCCCACGGCAATTCCATCCGCGCCCTGCGCAAGCACCTCGAGGGCATTTCCGACGATGCCATCACCGGCCTCGAGATCCCGACCGGCATCCCCTACCGCATGCAGCTCGACGACGACCTCGCCGTGCGCTCGGCCGACTACCTGGGCGACCCCGAGGCGGCCGCCGCCGCCGCGGCCGCCGTGGCCCGCCAGGCCGACCGGCCCATCGGCTAATCCAGCAACGCCTCTCCGGCGTCGGCCAGGCGCTCGTGTGCGGCATGCTGGTCCGGCCGGGCCATCCCCTTCACCTCCAGGGCGTGCTCGCAGCGCGCCGTGTAGGCCAGCACCCACGCCGCCGCCGCGGCCGCGGCGCGCCACTGCCCGTCGGTGAGGCGGTACCCGGCCGCGCCCTCGTAGTCGGCGATGAAGCCTCGGATGCCCCCCAGCGCCGGGAAGGCCGTGCCGCCGGGGTCGGCGGTCACGGACCATGTCGCGGCGGCCTGCCCCACTGCCGTGCTCTCGGCCACGAGCGCCACGCTGTCCCAGTCGTAGACGGCGAGCAGGCGCTGCTCGTCGAGTCGGACGTTGCGCGCCGACCAGTCCGTGTGGGCCACGACCGGCGCGCTCTCGTCCGCGTCACGCACGCGCCGGGCCCGCGTCGCCAGCGCGTCGATCCACTCCGCTCCCGCTGCGGTGCTCCCGAAGTCGAACAGGGGGCTGTGCGGCTCGGCGTAGAGGCCGTCGGTGGGCTGGCGCAGTGGGTGGTCGGCCAGCGCCGGCAGCTCCGGCAGCGCGCGGCACACAGCGATCTGCCGGGCCAGCCCGGTGGCGGACACCCGGCGCTCCGCCGCCGACGAGAACGGCCGCAGGCCGGGGTCGGGGAGGTAGGTCTCGATCACCGCCAGGTTCGGTCGGCCCGGAACCAGCGCGGTCGGCCCCCGCAGGGGCGTGCCACAGGGGATCCCGTGCCCGGCTACGTGGGCCTGCACCGATTGCACCGCCCGCAGGAACGGCACCCGCCAGCGCTCCTGGTACGCCTTGATCACGACCTCGTCTCCGCTCGCGAGACGGACGCCGAGGACACAACCGACGGAGGCGCCGTAGAAGAGGCCTTGGTCTATGCCGGCGCCCAGCTCGCCGCGGCAGAACCGGTCGGCGATCGCCGCGATCGCCGCCGGGTCACCGGTGCCGAACACGTCGGTGTCGACCACGTCGGTGCCCCACCTGGCGTGCTGCGCCGCGACGACCCGCTCCACGGCTTCGCCCATTGCGACATCATCCCAGGACGGCGGAAGGCCGGGGCACCTCGCCGCGCCCCGGCCGTCCGACCGTCTACAGGACTGACGGCGTCTTACAACGCGTCAGACCCGCGTTCTCCGGTGCGCACGCGCACCACGGCTTCGACGGGGATGACCCACACCTTGCCGTCACCGATCTTGCCGGTGGACGCCGAACCGACGATGGCGTCGACGACCTCGTCGACCTGCCCGTCGTCGACCAGCACCTCGATACGGAGCTTGGGGACGAAGTCCACCTCGTACTCCGCACCGCGGTACACCTCGGTGTGCCCACGCTGGCGCCCGAAACCCTGCGCCTCGGTCAGGGTCATGCCCTGCACCCCGAGGTTCTTCAAGGTCTCCTTGACGTCATCGAGCTTGAACGGCTTGAGGACTGCCACGATCAGCTTCATGTGATTGAGCTCCTTTCGTCTCGTCTGTCCGTGGCCCTAGGCCCCGCCGCCCGATGGCGTCGGTTCGGGTTCTGACCCGCCCCTGTCGATGCCGGCCATGGCGAAGGCACCGTCACTGCGGGTGGCGAAGCCGGCGTCCTCGGGGAACGCCTCCTCGCCGTGGATGGCCAGGTCGCCGACCTCGAGGACCTCGTCCTTGTAGCGGGCACCCCGAAGGATCCAGCCGATGATCTTCACCAACAAGAAGGTGATGAGCGCCGACCAGATGATGACGAAGATGGCCGCCCGGAACTGTTCCCACAGCTGGTGCGCCGAGCCCGTGTACAACAGGCCGTTCACACCGAAGGGCACGCAGGTGCCGTGGGCCGTGAGGTACGTCGACTGCGACGTGGCGATGACCTGGCCGGCCGGGGTCAGGTGACCGCAGCCGTACTCGATCATGTTCGGGTCGCCGAAGATGCCGAGCAGCAGGCCGCCCAGGAGGCCGGCCATGCCGTGGGTGTAGATGACACCGAGCGCATCGTCGACCTTCGAGAACGGCCGCACCTTGGAGAGGAAGTTCCACGCCACCCAGACGAAGGCCGAGCAGATGGCCCCGACGAAGATGGCGCCCAGTCCGTTGACCCAGCCGGCGCACGGTGTGATGCCGACCAGGCCGCAGATCATGCCGTTGACGCCGCCCAAGAAAGTGGGCTTGCGCTCCCTCGAGAGCCAGGCGTCCATGGCGATCCACACCAGGACGCCGGTGGCGGTGGCCAGGTTCGTGTTCACGACGGCCGCCGCCGCGCTGGCACCGGCGTAGTACGGGTCTCCACCGTTGAAGCCGTTCCAGCCCAGCCACAGGATGCCGGCCCCGACCGCCGCCATCACGAGGTTGTTGGGCAAGGCGTGCTGCCGATCTCGCAGGAGCCGTGGTCCGATCACCCAGGCGGCCACGAAGCCCGACACACCGGCCGACATGTGGATGACGTACCCGCCGGAGAAGTCGAGCGCGCCTTCCTGGGCGAAGTAGCCGCCGCCCCAGAGCATGAAGGCGTCCACGCAGTACACGCAGGTCGACCACAGCGGGACCAGCAGGCACCAGGCGCTGAACTTGATCCGGCCCAGCACGCTGCCCAGGAACAGCAGCGGCGTGATCGCCGCGAACACGAACTGGAAGTAGGCCAGGCTCGAGGTCGGGAAGTGGAACGGGATGATCGTGTTGGCCGCGGAGCTTGCCTGGGCCTGTTCACCGAACGCACTCGTGACCGGTCCCGGTTTGCCCAGGAAGTTCTCGAAGAAGTGGGTGAAGGTCCCCGTCAACCCCGCGTTCTGGGTCTGGGTCACCACCCCGTTCACGAGGTGCACGCCACCGCCGATGGACGTGTCGCCGAAGCCCAGCTTGTACTCCCAGAGGAACCACGCAACGAGCACCAATGAGAAGCCGGCGAACATCATGGCCAACACGTTGACCGCCCACTTCTTGGGGACGATCGAGGCGTAGAGCACCGCCAGGCCGGGGAGGCTCATCAGGCCGACGAACGTGGCGGCGGTTATCTGCCACGTGTTGTCAGCCGGATTGAGCCAATCGGGATACGGAACGTACGTCGTCGCTCCTATCAGATGGATCACTCAAGCTCTCCTAACTGTCATGTGTCCTGGCGCCTTCGCTCACTGTCGGGGACCTCCCAGAGCACCAGGTATGGCAAGGTCACTGCTGACGGTTCTCCCCGTCCGGGACACAATGCAGGGCAGGAGTTTCCGCATCGTCACCGCTGTGTTTCGAGCGCGTTAATCCACCGCCGGCGCGGCATCTCTCCTGGGTGGGGCCCGGTTCGCGGGCGGGCGGCCGGGCCCGGCGCCACTACGCTCTCCCGATCGCGATGACCACCTCCTCCCCGCCCGGGGCCGGCAACGGCGAGCCGCTGCGACCCGCCGGCACCGGCGAACCCCCCGACCGCATCGGGCAGCTGCGCGGCGCCGGGGTGCAGGTCGACGCCCGGCGCGTGGGCCAGGTCGCCCTCGGCATCGTGCTGGCGACGCTCGCCGTCCTCGCGGTCGTCTTCACCGTCGTCGGGGTGCACACGAACCAGCAGGACGACCGCCTCCATCACGACGGCGTGCCGGTCACGTTCACCGTGGCGGGCTGCCTCGGCCTCCTCGGCGGCAGCGGGAGCAACGCGGCGGGCTACTCGTGCCACGGCACCTACACGCTCGGCGGCCACCGCTACAGCGAGCGGCTCCCGGGCAACTCGTTCCACCGGCCGGGGTCCACCGTCGCCGCCGTCGCCGTGCCGGGCGATCCCGCCCTCGTGTCACCGGTCTCCATCGTCGCCACGCAGCACTCGTCGGCGGGCGTCTTCGTGTTGCCGGCGGTCCTGGCGGGCATCCTGCTGCTGCTCGTGGCGCTGCTCCTGGCGCTGCGCCGCCGCCGGCGCGGCACCGCGCCGGCGGAGCGTCAGGAAGGCGGCGTGTAGCGCTTGTTGCGCCGCGGCCGCGCGCCGTTGGAGCCCGCGCTCGGCTTGGGGCGCGGCGCGCCCGGACCGGCCGCCTCGGCCCGCTTGAGCTCCTGTTGCAGGCGGTAGGCGCGCACCAGGTACCAGGCGCCGGCCAGCAGGAACGGGGCCGCGAACCCGAAGTACGTGTAGTGGAGCTGGAAGATGGCCAGGCCGAAGAGCGCCAGGGTGATGCCCTGGAACAGGCGCTTGCGCAGCAGCGACGTGACGAGGACCAGGACCGCGAGGCCGAGCAGGACGTACGTCAGCTTGTCGTAGACACTCACACTCTGGTTGTGGGTCTTGGCGTAGTTGATGGACGCCGAGCTGATGACGAGACCGATGATCGCAGCGACCGGGGCCGCCACCAGCCCGATGGCCCGCTCCTTGTCGTTGGACCGGCGGATGTCCGCCTCGATCTCGTCGACGGGCCGGATCTCCTGGTGTGTGGGCGCCGACGGCTCGTCGTCGGGCTCCACCATGGAGTACTTGATGCGCTCCCAGCGCGTCATCCTGGGCGCGTCGTCCCCCCCGGGATCGGCTGCGGGTGGGCTGGCGGGCATCGGGAAAGGCTATCGCCACCTCCGTGGGGCTCCTTTTCCGCAGGTGGCCGCTGCGCCGGGCGGCGCTCGGACGGGCGGCGGGTCCGGTCACTAACGTGCGGTGAGGCCCGAGGGCCGACCGATTGTGAGGAGCGGACATGAAGCTCGTGGTGGCCGTCGTGAAGCCGTTCAAGCTCGACGACGTGAAGAACGTGCTGAAGAACATGGGCGTGGCGGGCATGACGCTGACCGAGGCGCAGGGCTACGGGCGCCAGCGGGGGCACACCGAGAACTACCGGGGGGCTGAATACCAGGTCGACTTCGTGCCCAAGCTGCGCGTCGAGGTTCTCGTCGACGACGACCAGGCCGAGGCGGTGGTCGACGCCATTGTGAGCTCGGCCGCCACCGGCAAGATCGGCGACGGCAAGGTGTGGGTCGTCCCGGCCGAGACCGTCGTTCGGGTGCGCACCGGCGAGCGCGGGCACGACGCCATCTGAACGAGCGTTTGGGATGCCGGGCGGGGTGGCTCCCGCGCGCTTCACCAGGGCGAAGGGCTACTGTCTGCGGCCATGAGCCAACACGACTTGGACCTCTCGAAGATCTGGCTGTTCTCGACCTCGTCGGCCAAGGACCTGCGCACGATCAAGCGTGCTCTCGAGGAGGTCACGGTGCCGCCGGGGCGCATGCTGTGCGAGCAGGGCACCATCGGGCGGGAGTTCTTCCTCATCGTCAAGGGCCAGGCGTCGGTCAAGCGCAACAACCGCAAGGTGGCCACGCTCGGCCCGGGCCAGTACTTCGGCGAGATGGCGCTGCTCGACCGCCGGCCCCGCTCGGCGACCGTCGTCTCGGACACCGAGATGACGCTGCTCGTGCTGGGGCAACGCCAGTTCAACGGTGTGCTCGACGCCGTGCCCGCCCTCGCCCGCAAGATGCTCGCCGCCATGGCCACGCGCCTGCGCGAGGCGGACGAGCGGGCGATGGCCGCCATCTAGCTTCCCCCCTCTGCACGGTCGCCCGACCGGCGCGGCCCCGCTGACCAGCAGCTCCACCTCCTTTGCATCCGCGCTTGCGCCCGGGCGCGCTGCGAAACTGCGGATGTCCGTTTCCTCGCCAGGACACAGGAGGTTCCATCATGTTGCTCGCCAGAAAGCTCGGCGCGGAGTTCCTGGGCACGATGGTGCTGGTCGTCGTCGCCGTCGGTGTCGCCACAGAGACGTTCGGGTTCCACCTCTTCGGCCTCAGCTACTCGGCCGGCGTGGCGGCGACGGCCCTGGCCTTCGGCCTGGTGCTGGTCGCGCTCGTGTACTCCATCGGGCCCATCTCGGGGTGCCACGTGAACCCGGCGGTCACGCTCGGCTTCATCTCCTCGGGGCGCATGAAGCTCGCCGAGGGCGTCGAGTACCTGATCGCGCAGTTCGCCGGCGGGATCGCCGGCGCCTACCTGCTGTATTGGATGTTCACGACATCCCCGCTGTACTCGAAGTCGGTCCAGGGTCTCGGGACGGACGGCTACGGCAAGCAGTCACACCTGTTCGTCAGCCAGTGGGGCGCGTTCCTCATCGAGGTCGTCCTCACGGCGATCTTCGTCCTCGTCGTCCTCTTCTCGACCCACAAGGCCGCCATCCAGGGCGCGGCCGGCGTGGCCATCGGCTTCGGGCTCGTGATGGTGCACCTGATCGGGATCCCGCTCACCGGGACGTCGGTCAACCCGGCCCGGAGCCTCGGGCCGGCCCTGGTGGTCGGCGGCACGGCGCTCAGCCAGGTTTGGCTCTTCATCGTCGCCCCGCTCGTCGGCGCCATCGTGGCCGCCCTCATCCATCTGCTGCTGACGTACGGCTCGGAAGAGGACGTGCCGGCGGTCCAAGCCGCGACCTAGCCCGCTACGGTCGGATCCATGGATCTGACCGAGGCACTCGACGTTCGTCCGGGCCCGCAACCAGGGGGTCCTGACCACCATCCGCGCCAACGGGCGGCCGCAGCTGTCCAACATCCTCTACGTCCCCGGCGACGAGGGCATGCTTCGCATCTCGGTGACCGACGACCGGGCCAAGACGAAGAACCTGCGCCGCGACCCCCGGGCCTCGCTCTACGTGCTGGGCGACAACTTCTACCAGTACGTCGTCGTGGAAGCACTGGCCGAGCTGACCCCGGTGGCGGCCGACCCGCACGACGCCACGGTCGACGCGCTGGTCGACTACTACAAGGCCGGCAACGGCGAGCACCCCGACTGGGAGGACT
The DNA here is from genome assembly GCA_963809825.1 of uncultured Acidimicrobiaceae bacterium. Lineage (GTDB taxonomy): Bacteria > Actinomycetota > Acidimicrobiia > Acidimicrobiales > RAAP-2 > Bog-473. The sequence goes on from CAWELJ010000004.1 coordinate 93,373, forward strand.
ACCGGGCCACCATGGTGGCGGACAAGCGCCTCATCGTGACGCTGACGCCCGAGCGCGCCTACGGGATGATCGCACCGGGCTGACGCCCGGCCCCGTGGCCGCCGAGCCGCGCCGGCCCGGCTACGGGCAGGTGGTGCCGACGCGCTTGGCCTGGGACCTGATGCCGGCTTCGATGGGAGCGGCGGCCGACTTCGCGGTCGTGGCCCTGGGGTTGTAGAGGCCCGAGCCGAAGGCGCAGTCCCCGGCGGACCAGTACGCGTTCACCGATGCCCCGGCACCGCCGTTCACGGTGACGCCCTGGGCGCCCGTGACGCCGGACACGCGGAACGGCTTCGATCCCTTCTGGCCGCTCTGGGCCAGGTGCAGGAACAGCGCCGCGCCCGTCTGGGCCCCCGCGGGGTTGGTGAACTGAATCACCAGCGAGAAGCCCTCGCTGCCGCCCGAGCCCGTGGTGTGCTCCTCGAGCGCCTTCACGAACCCGGCTGTCTTCAACGCGTTCGCCAAGTTCTTTGCCTGGCGCGTCGTGAGTCCCCCGCCCTCGACGAACCCCGACGCGGTGCTCGAGGTCTGTGGGCGGCCGCCCACCGAGTAGCCGGGCTGCTCGTTGGACTTCAGCAGCAACGACGAGAGCGATCGTGAAGAGGCCGCGCCGGCGGTCGCGCTCAGGCCCAGGGCCAGCACGCCGAGCCCGCCCAGCGTCAGCGCGAAGCTGGAACCGGCCCGGCCCCGCGTCAACTGGACGCGGCCGGTTGACCGGCGCTGGCGGGCTGGCCGAGCGACTCCTCCACGAGCTGGGAGAGATCGAGCACCCGCACATCGTCCTGCTTGTCGTGGGCCCGCACTGCGTCGTCGAGCATGATCATGCAGTAGGGGCAGGCCGTCGACACGACGTCGGCCCCCGTGCCGAGCGCCTCATCCATGCGCTCCATGTTGACCCGCTTGCCGATGTTCTCCTCGAGCCACATGCGCGCGCCACCGGCACCGCAGCAGAACCCTCGCTCCTTGCAGCGCTTCATCTCGATCTGTTCGACGCCGGGGATGGCGCTGAGCACGGAGCGGGGCTCCTCGATGATCCGGTTGTGCCGGCCCAGGTAGCAGGGGTCGTGGTAGGTCACCGTGCCCGAGTAGCCCGAGCCGGGCGTGAGCTTGCCCGACTTCACGAGGTGCTCGAGCAGCTCGGCGTGGTGGATGACCTCGTAGTTGCCGCCGAGGGCCGGGTATTCGTTCTTAATCGTGTTGAAGCAGTGCGGGCAGCTGGCGATGATCTTCTTGGCGCCCGCCTCGTCGAGGGTGGCGATGTTCATCTTCGTCTGCTCCTGGTAGAGGTACTCGTTGCCCAGGCGGCGCACCGGGTCGCCGGTGCAGGACTCCTTGGGTCCGAGGATGCCGAACGTGACGCCGGCCCGGTGCAGCATGCGCGCCGTGGCCTGCACGCCCTTGCGGGCCCGCTCGTCGAGGGCACCGGCACAGCCCACCCAGTACAGGTACTCGATGTCGTCGGGGATGGTCCCGGTGATGACCGGGATCTCGAAGTCGAGGGTCTGGGTCCACTCGGTGCGCTTGTTCTGGCCGAGGCCCCAGGGGTCGCCCTGGTTCTCGACGTTGCGCAGCATCAGCCCGGCCTCGGAGGGGAACTCGGACTCCATGAGCACCTGGTAGCGCCGCATGTCGACGATGGCGTCGATGTGCTCGATGTCGACCGGGCATTCGTTGACGCAGGCGCCGCAGGTGGTGCACGACCACAGCACGTCGGGGTCGATGACGTTGGGAACCAGGGCGGTCTGCTCGCCCTCGCCGCCGAGCAGCGGTGTCGCCGAGGCGAACATGTTGTCCCGCAGATTCATGATCAACAGCTTCGGCGAGAGCGGCTTGTCGGTCGTCCAGGCCGGGCAGGCCGACTGGCAGCGCCCGCACTCGGTACAGGTGGCGAAGTCGAGCATCTGCTTCCAGCTGAAATGGCCGATCTCACCCACTCCGAACACGGTGTCCTCGTCGACGTTCTCCATGTCCATGTCCGGCGTGCTGTAGAGCGCACCGAGCGCCCGGGGGCGCCGGGAGAAGGCCACGTTGATGGGGGCGAAGAAGATGTGCAGGTGCTTCGAGTAGGCGACGAAGACGATGAAGCCCGAGATGATGGCCACGTTGAGGATGAGGAACACGGTGGCCAGGACGGCGTTGGTGCCGGCGCCGAGCGGGGCGAGCAGCTTGGCCACGCCGTGGGAGGCGAAGGCGCCCCAGCCGTAGGGGAACTGGGTGGGGTCGGTGTTGACCTGCGCGCCCCGGTACAGGAGCAGAGTGATCATGACGCCGGCGATCATGAGGAGGACGAGCCAGGCCGCCCCCGTGTGCGAGCCGTAGAAGCGGGACTTGCGCTCGAGCCGCTGCGGCGCGTTCTTCAGGCGGATGATGGCGAACACGACCAGGGCGACCAGCACGGCGCAGGTGAAGAAGTCCTCGACGAAGCCGACCCAGTTCCACGTCCCGATGATCGGGATGTGGAAGTACTTGTCGAACAGGTCGCCGTAGGCCTCGATGATCGTGAGCAGCAGGATGGTGAAGCCCCACATGGTGAAGAAGTGGGCCAGGCCGGGGACCGTCCACTGCAGGAGCTTGCGCTGGCCGGCGACCTCGACGGTCTCGGCCTCCACCTTGGGCCGGATGCTGCCCCGGGTCCGGTTGGGGTCCTTCTTCCCGGAGCGGATGAGCTTGGACAGCCAGTGGAAGCGGTATGCGGCGATGCCGAAACCGATGAGGGTGACGCCAATGCCCAAGATGATTCTGACCGGCACGAATGCTCCTCGCCTTCAGTTACTTCTCGGGTTACTTCGAACAGGGGAGGTGGCGGAGTGCGAGCGCCACCTGGGATTTCAATGCGGGCCCAGAGGATAGTGGGGTGGCCCCTGGGGGACCTAGTTCGGGGGCCTCGCCGCCTGCTCACCTGCACCGGCGACGCCCGTTGGGATGCCCGTGGTGGGCCGCCTCGAAACCTGGCCCCACGTCCGTCCCGGAGGCCTTCCTACTGGGTCCTCCAGCCCCGAAATTTCGGCGTCGTGCCACAGCGTGCAACAGGCTTCGCGTGCCACTTTCGTGCCACACCGGGCGGCATTTTCGCGGCGATCTAGCGGTTTTCGGTCAGAGGGAATTCGCGTTTACCCAGCGTGTAGTGTGTGCGCGTTCTCGCGGGCGTAGTTCAGAGGCAGAACATCAGCTTCCCAAGCTGAGAACGCGAGTTCGATTCTCGTCGCCCGCTCTCATCCGACCGCGCTTCCACAAGTGCGTCACCCGGTACCAAGAATCCGCCATGGGTCTCCAGGCGCTCAGCGAGCGCCTCGGGGGTGAACGATGTCAGCGGCTCGTGGTCACAAGGGATCCATGGCTCATCAGCGTCCTGGATCGAGAAGCAGTAGCCGCCGTTGCCTCTGAGGATGACGTATCGCTCACAGACCTCGACGGCTCCGCCGATGCCGACGATGTTCACCAAGCGGTCAGGGTCATGGTTGCGGTAGCGCCCCATCTCATTGCCGAAATCGACGGTGATGACGTTGCCCAGGACCTCCGTCAACGTCCCGTGCCGATGCGGTTCTCCCGCACTTCGGTTCGCCTGGATGTGATGCACCGTATGCCCCGCTTGGTACAGCTCGCACATGTACACCTTGGTGGTCTTCTCGGCCGTCACAGTTCGCCCTCGAAGAGCGAGAGCTGAACTGGCTCAGCGGTTCGGTTCCAATGCAGCGAGGCTACGGAAACTGGGTGGTTCCGCTGCTCGGCGAGCACCTCTTCCGCCTCGGCAAGCCACGCGTCCAGGGACGCGAGTGTCTTCGACACCATGATGGTCTCCTTATCGATCCTGGCCTTGCCACCGTGCCTTGCGGCCGGTTGGTGAGCGTCAAAGACCCAGGTGTCTCAGCTCGTCTGGATAAGTGACCCTCATTATAGAGGCCCGGCAGTTGGTGCGGACCGGCGACTGCTCCGATACAAGGATCCCATCGGTCGGCCGATGGTTCCTCGATGAAATGAAGACGACGTCAAGCGCTGCCACCGCGCTCCGGGAACGACTCGCCTGCCGCGCAAGACGCTCTTCCTTCGATCGACGACGTTGCGCGGCATCGAAGCGTTGAGCCCGGCCCGGATGACGGGCAGCCGGCGTGACCCAACCGGCGGAATCCGACTCGCCACCGACTCCACCGCCACTATCGGTTCGCCCTGGTGTCACCGGGGTTGCCCGCCGGATCTGGGCTATCGTCCCGGTCAGATTCAGGCGAGAGGGCTGCCCGACACGGAGGAGGCGGCCATGGCCAGGGGTGGTGGCGAAGGGGAACGAGCCGCGCAGCTTTTCCAGCTGAGCGCTGCCGCGCACCAGCAAACGTGCTTGGCGGCTGTGCCTGGGGAGCGCGAGGAGTTGACTCGGTGACGTCGGCCCCGGAACAGCGCGCTGCGTCGGCGGAAGATCGCCTGTCATTGCTGATCGATCGGCTGCTGGCGTCAATGGACGCCGCGGCGTCTGTCGGAGCATGGGACCGCGTGGTCGAGCTCGCGAACGATGTGCTGGCCGTCGATCCACCGAACCGGCGCGCCTCTTCGATGCTCGAACGGGCAGCGCTCGAACGTTCCCTGCCCGGAGGCCAGCGGGCCTTCGTCAGCCTGGTCTTCGCCGACATCGTGCAGTCGACCGACATGGCCGAGGTGGCCGAGCCGGAGGTCATCCAGGACGTCTTCGTCCTGTACCGCCGGGTGGCGGTCGAGACCATCGAGGAGCTGGGCGGCCGCGTGCTCCAGTTCCAGGGCGACGGCGTCGTGGCGTGCTTCGGATACCCCACCGCGCACGAGGACGACGCCCGGCGTGCAGTGCTGGCCGCTCTCCGGCTCGTCGAACGGATGGCCCAGGCCGCCATAGAGCTGCACCGCCGCCACGGCATCGAGCCCGTCATCCGCGTCGGCGTCCATTCGGGCACCGTCGTGATCGCCGGGCTGGAGTCGGGGATTCTCGACGGCTCCGCCATCGCGGGGTCAGCGCCCAATGTGGCGGCGCGCCTGCAGGGTGAGGCGGAGCCCGGGTCCGTGGTCATCAGCGACACCACGAGGCAGCTCGTCGAAGGTCACTTCGAACTGAAGCCGATCGGGTCCCGCTCGCTCAAGGGCATCGCTCGCCCGATGGAACTGCACCACGTCGTGCGTTCGAACCTGGCCGTGCCGAACTCGGGTCGCGGGCTGCCCGCGTCGGTGGCCCTGGTCGGACGCCAGGATCAGAGCCGCCTTCTCCGTCTCACCTGGCAGCGCCTCGCCCTCGACGCCACGGGCGCCACGCGGCCGGAGGAGGCGGCGGTGGTCGTGCGCGGGGTGGCCGGCATCGGGAAGTCCGCGCTCGCCGCCGAGCTCGCTGCGCACGTGCACGTCGAGGGCGGCGTGGTGCTCGAGGCCAGCTGTTCGCCCTACCACGGCAACGTCGCGCTGTGGCCCATTGCGCGCATGCTCGAGCAACTGCTCGGTTTCTATCCGGACCAGCCATCGGAGGCGCGGCTCGCCGAGCTGCAATCCCGCTTGGAAGACGTCGGTCTCGAGAGGGAGGCGCTGCCCCTGCTGGCCCCGCTGTTCGGACTGGAGACCGACGAACGGTGGTCACGCCCACAGGTGGACGCTCTCGCTCTGCGCCAGGAGACCCTCCGGGCCCTGGTCGCCTGGCTGGCACACGCTGCGGCGTCGACGCCGACCTTGGTGTTGGTCGAGGACCTGCACTGGGCCGACCCCACGACCGTCGACCTCTTGGGGCTCCTGGCGACCGAGGGCGTCCCCGGCACCATGATCCTGATCACCAGCCGGGACGCTCTCGACGCACCGTGGGGGGCGTCGGTCTTCGACATCGAGCTGGAGCCCCTCCGGGGGAAGGAGGCGGCAGGGTTGGTCGCCGCGCTGACCGATGGTGGTCTGGATGCGACGCAGTGTGAGCTCATCGTCGAGCGCGGCGCCGGTCTCCCACTCTTCCTCCAGGAGCTGACCCGCAGCACTCTCACCGCCGACCGCGATGAGGTGCTCCCGCCCCGAATCCACGAGATCCTCACGGCGCGTCTGCGCGCACCGGGCATCGACCTGCGTGTCGCGCAGCTCGCCGCTGCGCTCGGCGCGGAATTCGACGAGGAGCCGCTGCGCCAGCTGGCGGGGCGGTCGGTCGACGACGCGCTGGTCCGCCTCGAAGACGCCGAGATCATCGATCGGGTGGCCGAGGTGCGGCTGGGACGGTACCGCTTCCGGCATGGCCTCCTACGCGACGCCGCCTACGAGACGCAGGTGCTGCCATCCCGCCAGGCGACCCATCGCAGGATCGCGGAGCTGCTCGGGTCCCGTCCGGCTTCACCGGGCGATCTCGCCGTCGTCGCCCACCACTACGACCTGGCCGGCGACGCGTCGCAGTCCATCCCGGCCTACATCGCAGCGGCCCAGGCCGCGCAGTCGACGGCCAGCCACATCGAGGCGCGCCGCCTGCTCGACCGTGCGCTGGAGCTGGCGGCGACCGTGCCCGCGTCTGACGAGCGCGACCTGACCGAGCTCATGGTCAGGATGCAACGCACCGTCAGCACGAGCTCCCTCTACGGGTACGGGTACCCCGAGGTGTTCGAGGACTTCACGATCGCCGAGGAGATCTGCCGGAGGCTCAGCGACCGCCCCGAGATCATGCCGGCCCAGGTCGGGATCTGGAGCTACCTGCTGGTGCGCGGCTCCGTCGACGCCGCCGGCGTCGTGCTCGAACCCCTCACCGATGTGCTCGACGAGCCCGCGACCGCGTGGTTCGCGCCCGAGATCAAGTCGTGCCTCGGCTACGGCGCCTTCTACCAAGGCCGACTCGAGGACGCGCACCGTTGGCTCGTCGAGGCGTGGGAGGGATACCACTCGCGATCGGTCGACGCGGCATCGTCCCCGTTCTGGCCCCTCCCGCACGACCCCGTGCCGGTCACGGCAGTCGCGCTCGCCTGCGTCGCTGCACTGCAGGGTTGTACGGAGGAGAGCGCTGAGTGGGAGCGGCGGGCCATTGCCACCGCGGAGGAGCTCGAGTTCCCGTCGGGACCGTTCAGCTCCGCCTTCGTCACCACGTATCTGGCCTGGATCCGGATGGTGACGGGTGACATCGAGGAGGCACGCGGGTTCGGGCAGCGCACGATCGAGATCGGGGAGCGTTGCCGGTTCGAGTACTTCCAGCTGCTCGGTGGGCAGTACAAGCTGGTGCCCGAAGCCAACCAACCCTGTGACGTCGCCGAGCTCGAGATGTTCGGACAGGGGATGGACCTCGTCGGGCACGGGGCGTTCCGCCCGACCTACCTCGGCATCGTCGCCCGCAACCATCACTACCTCGGCGATGACGGGCGGGCGCTCGAAGTGCTCGACGAGGCCCTCGACCTCACCCGGTCATCGGGGGAGCTGGTCCATCAGCCGGACCTCCTGCGGCTGCGCGCCGAGATCAACGCAACTGCCCATCCCGACCGGATGATCGACGTGGTCACAGATCTCGTCATGGCCGTGGAGATAGGCCTCTCCCAGGGGTCTCTCCTCTTCGCACTGCGGGCGGCCAACGACCTGGCCCGACTTCCGCACGACGCCCGCCCGGAGGACTGGAGGGACCGGATCCGCTCCGTGCTCGACCGGTTCCCTCCCGATTCGTCGAGCCCCGAGCTCGCCGACGCGCGAGAGCTGCTCGGGAGCTGAGGCGGAGCGCTGCCGGCAATCCGCTCCCGTTGTGATGTGTGCGTGGCACCCAACTGACGACGTGGGACAAGATGCACACGATGGGATCGGCCGACCGGGATATGAGTGAGGCCAATGCCACGGCATCCGTCGTTGGAGCCCGACGGTTCTCCGGTCAGGTGGCGATCGTCACCGGATCGACCGCCGATCCGAGTATCGGCCGATCCTGCGCCGTTCGCCTCGCGCAAGAGGGCGCGTCCGTCGTCGTCAACGGCCGCGACGCGGATCGGGTCGCGGTGACCGAGGCCACCCTCCGCGCGGAGGGACACGATGTCGTCGGGGTCGTCGGATCCATGGACAGCGAAGCAGCGGTGGCCGAGCTCACGGACCGGGCCGTGGAGGCGTTCGGCCGCATCGACCTGCTCGTCAGCACGGTGGGCGGCGCCCCCTATCCCCTCCCGTTCGACGCCATCAGCGAGGCGCAGCTGCTCGAGACCTACCGGCTCAACACCTGGCCGGCCATCGCACTGATCCGGGCCGCGCTCTCTCGCGGTCTGGGTGACGACGGTGGTTCGGTCGTCACCATATCGAGCGGCTCGCCGCGCAAGACCACGTCGGCCATGGTCGCCTATGCAGCGGCGAAGGCCGCCCTCAACGCCATGACACGCACCATCGCGGCCGATCTGGCCGGTCAAGGGGGTGCGGGTCAACGCCGTGAGTCCCGGGCTGGTGCGGACCACCGCCACCCGGTCCATCTGGAGGGACGACGACGGTGCGGCCGCGGGCTCGAACCTCCCCCTCGGCCGGCTGACCGAGGCCGACGACATCGCCGCCGCGGTCTGCTTTCTCCTGTCCGACGATGCACGGCAGATCACCGGGATCACCCTGGACGTCGACGGTGGGAACCACCTCTCGAGCGGCTGGACACCGATTCGCTAGTTGCGGGGAGTCGCAGGGCTCAGCCGGCCGGAGTGGGCCAGATCTTCCGCAGGGACGCCACGACCGTGGTCCCGATGCACTCGATCTGCTCGCGTACCTGCTCGGGCGACATGCCGGGGAGCTGCACCCGGAGATTGAGCGCGTCGGCGCCGACCTCCGTCGCGGTGGCGGCGAGTCGCTCGGCCAACTGGTCCGGCTCATCGGATGCGAGCGTCTGGTCGTCGCCAAGAGAGGTCGTGTCCGGGGCATAGCTCTCGTAGACGGCCCGCTGGCTGTCGATCAGTCCAGATTGCGCACGGCCCAGCCACACCCGGCGGATCAGGACCTTGGACCCCGTGCCCCCGGCCTCGTCGAATGCCGCGGTCAGACGGGCGAGCCTCGCCGGCGTGGACATGCCCTCCATGAGGATCCCGGCGCCACACCGGGCGGCCCGCACGGCGGCGGCAACCGACACGGCCGCGCTGAGCACCGGGACCGGGGTCTGCCGGCAGGCCAGCAGCGCCGGGTCCCCTTCGAGTGTGCCGAGGTCCTCACCGCGGAGCATCGCCACGAGCCGCGGGAGCTCCGACTTGAAACGGTCGACCGCGTCGGCCTGGTCGACGCCGGCCGCCGCGAAGTCCTGAGGCAGAGCCCCGGCGGCCACTCCCAGTCCGACCCGACCGGGATGACGGGCCTGGAGCCACGCGACCTCCTCGGCGACGAGCGCCGTGGAGCGCAGGGGAAGCAAGAGGGGCGCCGCCGCGGCCCAACCGGTCGCGTGCGATTCCAAGACGAAGGAGGCCATCTGGAGCGGTTGCGCCATGTATCCAGCAAAGCCACCGTGGTGCTCGCTGGTCATGACGCCGTCGAAACCGCTGCCGAGGGCGAGGCCGGCCTGCGCGCAGAGCTCGCTGACGATGGCGCCGGCGGGAAGCTCGTTGTGCGGGTACAGCCGGATGGACACCGAACCGGGCGCGAACGGGGCCGACGCCATGGGGGAAGGTGCTGGCCGGCCGCTGGGTCAGGCGGGGACGGCAGCCCGGAAGAAGCCGCGGAGGGCCTCGCCCATCTGGGCCCGCAGGTCGGCGCTCGACGGGAGGACGTCGGTCATGGTCAAGGACGTGTGGATCTGGCCCCGGCCCTCGACGTGCTGGACCGGGACCGCTGCGGCGGCCAACGCCTCGGCGTAGGCCTTGCCCTCGTCGCGCAACGGATCGAACTCGGCCGTCACGATCAGGGCCGGAGGGAGGTTCGACAGGTCGCCCCGCAGCGGCGAGGCCTTGGGGTCGCTGCGGTCGGCGGGGTCGGCGTAGTGGTCCCAGAACCACCGCATCAAGGGCGCGGTCAGGACGTAGCCGAGACCGTTCTCCTCGTAGGAGGGAGAGCTCATGCTGCCGTCCGTGACGGGCGTCAGCAGCAGCTGCCCGACGATGTCGGGTCCACCGGCGTCCCGGGCCAGCTGGCAGGCCACGGTCGCGACGTTGGCACCCGCGCTCCATCCCGCCACCGCGAGCTGATCGGGGATGCCCCCGAGCTCCGCGGCATGGGCGGCGATCCACTGCAGGGCGGCGAACGCGTCGTCGGCGCGCCGCCGGGAAGCGGGCCTCTGGCGCGTGCCGGTAGTTGACCGACACGACCACGGCATCGGCGCTGCGGCACAGGTCGCGGCAGAACGGGTCGTCCGAATCCAGGCTGCCGAGCACCCAGCCGCCGCCGTGGAAGTAGGCGACGACGGGATGGGGTCCCGTCGTGGGCGGCCGGTAGAGCCGGTAGGGCAGATCCCCCGCGGCACCCGGGAGCACGCCGTCGACGACCTCGCCCACCGGGCGGCCGGGGGGCCGCACGGACTCGATGGCCTGCATGAGTGCCCGGGCGTCCTCGACCGGCAGCGACTCCATCGGCGGCAGGTCCAGCTCGTCCATGGTCTTGATCAGCAGGGCCACGTCCACCTGCAGCCGACAGATCACCCCGTCGTTGCACTGCGATCCGGCGGGTCCGGCGAGGGAGAAACCGAGGTAGTCCCGGGCCACGACCTCGTCGCAGGCGGCGCGGTAGTTGTCGACGCCGGCGACGTAGGGCAGGAAGGCCCGGGGCTTGCCCGGAACGTTCGCCCCCATGTACCAGGAGTTGGCCGTGGGGTAGAGGGTGATGGACGCGCCGTCGTCGACGTGCTGGTTCCACCCCGCCTCGGCCACCGGCGTCGGTTCGATGGTCTCGAAGCCGCGGGCGCGGAGGTCGTCGAGGCAGCCGGCGACCCAGTCGACGTGCTGTTCGATCGACACGGCCATGTTGGACAGCACCGACGGGCTGCCCGGGACCGGTGATGGTGAAGAAGTTGGGGAAGCCGACCGTGGTGAGGCCGAGATAGGTCGACGGTCCGTCGGCCCACTTCTCCCGGAGCGAGAGGCCGTCACGGCCCCTGATGTCGACGGCGACCACCGGGCCGGTCATGGCGTCGAACCCGGTGGCGTACACGATGGCGTCGAACTCGAAGGCCTCGTCCGAGGTCTCGATCCCCGTCTCGGTGATGGAGACGATCGGCTGCATGCGCAGGTCGACCAGGCGGACGTGGGGGAGGTTGTAGGTCTCGAAGTAGTTCGTATCGAGGCACGGTCGCTTCGATCCGAAGGGGTGGTCCTTGGGGCAGAGAGCCTCGGCGGTCTCGGGGTCCTCCACGGTCGAGCGGATCTTCTCGCGGATCATCTCGGCGACGATGTCATTGGACGTCGGATTCGACAGGAGGTCGTTGAACACACCGAGGATCCCGAGCAGCTCCCCCGCCTCCCAGGCCGCCTCGAAGCGTTCGCGCCGCACCTCGTCGGTCGCCCAGGCGCCGGCGATGTCGGTGACCTCGGTCGGGACGCCGGCCCGCGACTGCTTGCCCTCCTCGCGGTAGGCGGCCCTGTCGGTCTCGAGCGCGGCGAGGCGCTCCGGTGACGGCGGGCCGTTCCGGGCCGGTATCGAGAAGTTCGCCGTGCGCTGGAAGACGGTGAGCTGGTCGGCCTGCGCGGCGATGAGCGGGATGGACTGGATGCCCGACGATCCGGTGCCGATCACGGCGACCCGCTTGCCGGTGAAGTCGACCCCCTCGTGCGGCCAGGTGCTCGTGAAGTAGACCTCGCCGCGGAACCGGTCGTGCCCCGCGATCTCCGGCGCCTTCGGGAGCGACAGGCATCCGCTGGCCATGACGTAGAACCGGCAGCTGATCTCCTCGCCCTGATCGGTCCGCACCGTCCAGCGTGCCGCCGATCTCGTCCCAGGCGGCGGAGGTGACCCTCGTCGAGAAACTGATGTCGCGGCGGAGGTCGTAGCGGTCGGCGACGAACTGCAGATAGGACAGGATCTCGGGTTGGGTGGCGTACTTCTCCGACCAGGTCCAGGCTCGTTCGAGCTCGGGGTCGAAGCTGTAGGTGTAGTCGGTGGTCGGGATGTCGCATCGAGCACCGGGGTACCGGTTCCAGTACCACGTCCCCCCGACGTCGCCGGCCGAGTCGATGACCCTGGTCGTGAAGCCGAGCGTCCGCAGCCGGTGCAGGAGATAAAGCCCGGAGAAGCCGGCGCCCACCACGACGACATCCACGTCCGTCGACCCGTCACGTTCGGCCATTGCATCGACCCCTTCGTCCAAACAACGAGGCGCAGTCTGGCACCGTGCATCGCCGGTGTCGATCAGTCAGGTGAGGCCGACCTTCACGACCAGCTTGCCCACGGCCTCGGCCCGGTCCACCGAGTCCAGCGCGTCGGGCAACGCGTCGAACGGCACGACCCGCGTGGCGCCGCGGAGACTGCCGCCGGACGCGAGGGCGAGCAGCTGCTCGTGATCGGCTTCGGCCTCCGCACGCGTCTGCGCCCCGGCGTAGACACCGACAATGGATGCGTTGCGCCGGACGAGCTCGGACATGTCGGGCTCGACCCAATTGCCGCTGGCGAACCCGACGGCGAGCAGCCGTCCGCCCGGCGCCAGACAGCGTGCCGTCGCCCCGGCGAAGGCACCACCGACGGGGTCGTAGACGACGTCGGCTCCGGCGCCCCCCGTCGCCTCCATCACTGCGTCCGGCACCGGACCCTCCGTGCGATCGATCACGACCTCCGCGCCCGACGATGCGCACAGCGCCCGCTTCGCATCACCCGCCACGACCGCGATCACGTGCGCGCCGAGCGCGGCCCCGAGCTGCAGGGCAGCGAGACCGGAGCCGCCTCCCGCTCCGAGCACGAGCAACCACTCACCGGGCTGCACTGCGCCGCGCCGCACGAGCCCGATGAAGGCCGTCGAGTAGCCGATCCGAAACGCTGCTGCATCCTGATCGCGCATGTCGTCGGGTACGCGGAAGGCGTTGTCCGAGCGGGCGATCGTCGCTTCGGCGAACCCGCCGCGACCGTCGAAGAAGTTCGTCACCGCCATGAGCCGCGTGCCGAGGGCCAGATCGACTCCCGGACCCACGGCGTCGACCGTGCCGCACACCTCCTGACCAGGGACGAAGGGGAGCGTCGGGGAGAATGCGTACGAGCCGCGGCACATGAGCGCATCGGGGAGCCCGATTCCCGCCGCGCGCACGCGCAGCCGCAGCTCACCCGGACCCGGGACCGGTTCGTCCACGTCGGCACGCCGGAGCGCGTCGCCGGGTGGGCCGTGCTTCTCTATCTGCCAGGCGTCCACGCCACACCCTAAGTGGATGGTGCCCGCCGCGCCGATGAGCGGCGGATGCAGGGCGGCGGGCCCCCGGTGGCAAAACGATGGTTGCCTGCGATAATGGGGCGAGGACGAGGAAAGGGCACGCTGTGGTCGATCGACAGCCACATGTCAGTGTCGAGCAGGGGGACGGCCTGGTCGCACGTTTCGGCGACTGCGTCGTGCTCGTCGCACGGACGGACGCACCCGAAGCGGCCGTGGAAGAGGTGCTGGAGGCGGTCGAGGCCGCCGCAGCCGACTCCGGGGACCCCGGGCCGGCCATCGCCACCCGGCTGGCCGCCATCGTGGCCGCACGTGCGGCGAGGGCGGTGCCCCCGTTCGGCGTCGTGGCGCCCTTGGAGGACACCATGGTCGTCTTCCTGCACGGCCACGTGTGGGCGGACATCACCGGCGCCGAAGGCAGCGAGTGGATCTCAGGCCAGCAGGCCGTCACCTGGGTCGATCACATCGCCCGGGCGCCGGTCCAGGTGCTGAGCGTGGGCTGCGGGGAGTCTGCGGTCAAGGCGGATCCGCGTTCCGACCTGCGGGCGGGTCGGGTGCCGGGCAGCGGTTTCGTCCTGACCCCGGCGGGCTCGGAAAGGCAGCCGCCAGCCGAGTCAGACGGCGGGCCACCGACGATGTCGTCGCCCGAGGCCCGGCCGACCGAGGCGCCGGCCGTCGTGGTGGAGGAGGTGGCGGCGGAGGCGCCCGCTCCCGCGGCGGCAACTCCCGAGCCGGCTCCTGCTCCCGAGCCGACTGCTCCTCCCGAGCCGGCTGCTGCCCCGGAGCCCGCGGCGGCGCCGGCCACTGCGCCACCGGTCGGAACCGGTGCCCGAGCCACCATCGTCCCCGCCGCCGACACGGCGTCCGCAGAGCCGGAGCCGGAGCCGGAGCCGGAGCCGGAAGCAGAACCGCAGCCGGCCGCCGACACACCGGCACAGGGTGCAGTGCCGGCCAACGCCACGGTGTTCGTCACCAGGCCGGTCGGGTTCCTGGTCGCCGCCGACGGGATGCGCATCCCGCTCGACCGGGGCTACGTCCTCGGGCGGGAGCCCGAGATCGACCCCGCCGTCGCCGACGGCCTGGCCACCCCCATCCGGCTCAGCGACGAAGGCAACCTGATCTCGCGGGTCCAGAGCCATCTCGCCGTGCACGACGGCGAGGTCCAGGTGCGCGACGCCAACTCGTTGAACGGCACGTACATCGCCGGCCCGGGCGACGAGGAGTGGACCCGGATCGGCGCCGACGCGGTGACGCTCCCGCCGGAGTGGAGCCTGCGGGTCGGTGACATCGTCTTCACCTACGTGGTGACGGCGGACACGTGACCGACGCCACGGCGGGCGGGGTCCTGGCCTACCTGGTCGCCTGGCCCGGAACGGAGGACGAGCGCTCGATCCCCGTCGTCGACCACCTCTTCGTCGGCCGGGAGTGCGCCGGCATCGACGACGACCACCGCTTCGTCATCGACGACGAGTCGGTGTCGCGCACCCACATGGAGGTGCGCCTCGACCCGGAGCAGGACCAGGCCTGGCTGATCGACCGCAGCACCAACGGCACCCGGCTGAACGGGACGCGGATCGAGCGCTCCGTCCCCACCCGGATCATGCCGGACGACTGGGTCCGGGTCGGCCCGGTGGAGTTCACGTTCTTCTCGCGGCACTTCTCGGCCGCCGCCGGCGTCGACGCCAAGTCGACGGTGCGGGACGTGGCCATGACCGAGCTCGTCATGGTCGTGGGCGACATCATCTCGTTCTCGACCATCTCCGAGTACACCGGCGAGGTCGAGCTCCTGGAAGGCATCGACCAGCTGTACAAGGAGCTGCGCGCGCTGCTGGGCGTCCACCGCGGCACGCTGAGCAACTACGTGGGGGATGCATTCTTCGCCACCTGGGAACTCGGCGCCGACCCCGGCGCCGCCGCGTCCGCGGTGAGCTTCGCCCTCGAGGCCACGGCCCGGGTCCACGAGATCGCGCCGTCCCTCACCCTGCGCGACCCCGAGGGACGGCCCGCCCGGATGGGCTTCGGTGTCGGGTCGGGGCCGGCGGCCGTGAGCCTCATGACCGGGGCCATGGTCACCGTGCTGGGTGACGCCACCAACGTGACCTTCCGCCTCTCGGGTCTGGCCGGCCGGGCCGGGTGGTCCGACGTCGTCGTCACCGACCCCGTGCACGCGCTGACCGCCGACCGCTTCTCCTTCACCGAGCCGGCGGAGGTGGACGTCAAGGGACGGACGGGCCGGGTGAAGATCTACGGCGTGGCGCCACTCGGCCAGACGGCCACCATCGGCGAAGGGGCGATCACCGCGCCCGGGTGATCGTCAGGCGTTGGCGAGGGGCTGGGCCAGCGATCGCTTCAGCACTTCCCATTCGCCCGCGCGGAGGGAGACCAGCATGGCGCGGTCGACCTCGGTCTCCTTCTTGACCGCGGCGAGCATGGCCGAGAAGTCCTCCGGGTGGTGCCCGAGGACGACCCCGCCCACGACCTTCCCGTTCGAGACGACCATGCGGCGGTAGGAGCGCTCCTCGGGATGGTCGATCACGATGAGCTCGTCGCCCGGCTCGGGATCGATGCGCCCGATTGAGGACAGCTCGATGCCGGCCCCCTTGAGGATGCAGGCGGGCACCTCCGCCGTGAGGGCCTCGTCGCCGCCGAGCGCGTTCATCGCCGCCACCTCACCCTGCTTGGCCGCGATGGGCCACAGCCCGAGCACCATGCCGTTGTGCTCGGCCACGTCGCCCACGGCGTAGACGCCCGGCACCGACGTCGCCATGCGATCGTCCACCACGATGCCCCGGTTGACCTCGATGCCGGCCTCGGTGGCCAGCTCCGCGTTCGGCTTGATCCCGACCGCAGCCAGGAACACCTGGCAGGGCAGCAGCCGCCCGTCCTTGAGGCGCACCCCGTCCACCGCGTCCCCGCCCTCGAGGAAGTCGGTCTCGGCGCCGTAGGCGACGTGCAGGCCGATGGCCTGGAAGTAGTCGTCGACCAGCTCGCTGGCGCGCTCGTCGATCTGCTTGGACATGAGCCGCTTGCCGCGCTCGAGGACGGTGACGTCGAGGCCGAGCTCGAGCAGCGAGTGCGCCGCCTCGAGGCCGAGGAGCCCACCGCCGGCCACCACCGCGTGGCGGGCGCCGTTCTGCTGGGCGTAGGCCCGGATGGCCATGGCGTCGCCCGCCTGGCGCATCACGAAAGCCCCCTGCTTCTCGAAGCCCGGGATCGGTGGCACCGAGCTCGAGCTCCCCATGGCGAGGACGAGGCGGTCGAAGGACAGCGTGTCACCCGTGCCGAGGAACACCCGCTTGGTCGGCAGATCGATGCGCGTCGCCACCGTGTTGAGCCAGGCGGTGATGTCGTGCTCGTCGTACCACTCCTCCCCCAGCAGGTACAGGCCCTGCATCGCCGAGCGGCCGAAGACGAGGCGGGAGATGCCCATGCGGTTGTAGAGGACGTGGGACTCGCCGCCGACAACGTGGATCTCGCAGTCGGGATGGCCGCGGCGGATGAAGTCGGCTGCGGTCACGCCCGCAATGCCGTTGCCGATGACCACCACGCTGGCGATGGAATGGTCGTACTCGGTCGGCGTCTCGGCGCTCGTGTCCCCGGGCTCGGGGGTGAGCGCCATCGTGACCGGGCCCGACTGCAGGCGCGCGCAGCAGGCCATGCGGGTGCTCTCGGCGAACCCGAGCCGGCGCAGGGTGTTGCGCTCCTCCTCCTCGGGCGCGCTGATCCGGTCCATGCCCTCGAGCACGGCGATGGGGTCGGCGCCGCATACCCCCATGCGACATCCCGCCTCGATGGGCTGGCCGTTGCGCTCGCACACCTCGAGCAGGCTCAGGCCGGCCTCGGCGCCCACCTCCTTGGCGTCGGGCTCGAAGCGCACCGTCACCAGGTCGGCGGCTGGGGCCTCGGTCTCGCCCTGCAGTGCCTTGGCCCCCTTGGCGCTCAGCTTGATGGGCGTGGCGACGACGAGCCCGGCCTCGACCTCGTACTTCTTCTCGACCACCCGGGTGCGCACGAGCCAGAGCAGCGCCAGCGCGAAGACGACGATGCGGATGGGCCAGCGGATCCAGGTGATGTCGGTCCCCGTGATCGTCTTGATCGACTCCTGCACGACGGGGCTGCCGTACCAGTAGAAGAGGCTGATGGCCCCCGCCCCGTAGAGCGCGGCGAGCATGGGGGTGCTCAACGGCAGGATGGCGTCGAGGACGAAGAACGTGCCGATGCTGGCCAGGAAGAAGAGGGCGAGCCGCTCGATGATCTGCGGCTTCGAGAGGTCGGTGTTGCCGATCAGGAGGAAGAACCCGAGCACGTAGCCGGGGAGCGCACCGACGAACACCTTGCGCGGGGCGCTCCAACCGGGGTCGGTGTCGTGCAGGTCGGCCTGGTAGGCCACCCGCGGGTTGAAGTCGTAGCAGTTCTTCGTGCAGGCCACGCACGGGTTGCAGTGGCTGTTGGGCACGGTGACGAACGGCGTCTGCCCGTAGACGCGCTGCAGGGGCAACAGCGGGCAGATGCTCGAGCACCAGCCGCTCTTCCCCTTGAACATGAACCCAAGGGTGAAGGCCGTGACGATGGTGACGCCGAGCAGGACGCCGGTCGCCTTCGCGTTCGTGTTGAACAGCGCCAGGCGGGCGCCGGTGATCCCGAAGAACAGGACGATGGCGACGACGTAGGCGTAGCGGGACCACCACGCCGGTACCGTCCAGCCGCGGGTGAAGCCGAGCACCCGCGGCGTCTGGTTCGAGGCCGCCAGCGGGCAGATGTTGCGCCACAGCCCCGGGGCGACGAAGAACAGGATCGGCAGCAGCGGCACGATCACCTTGAAGAAGGCGAACTCGCCGCCGGCGGGGCGGATGAAGAGTCCGACCACCAGCGCCACGTAGGTGGCGATGCTGAGCCAGCGGATCAGCTGCCACACCGGCCGCGGGATGTGGTGCGGCAGCTCCATGAAGGTCGGGAAGACGGGCTGGTCGGGGTCGGTCCCGATGCCGAGGACGCGGTCGCGGAGCTTGCGGCCCGAGCTCGGCGCCACCTCGACCGGTTTGGGCGGCGGGGGCTTGGGGATGGCGACCGGCCCGAGCGTGCGGATCATGACGGTCCCCCGGGACCCGGCGACCGGCTTGGCCACGACCGGGCGGGCGAGCACCACGATCTCGGTGTCGCCGAGGCGGAGGATGTCGCCCTGCTCGAGGGTGGTCCGGCTCGTGACGGGGTGGCCGTTCTTGGACGTGCCGTTGGCGCTGCCGAGGTCGACCACGGACAGCGAGGTGGGGCTGGGGACGAGCTTGAGGTGGCGGCGCGAGACGCCCGGGTCGTTCACCAGCTCGCCGTCGCACTCCCGGCCGATCTCAATGGCGCGGTCGAGCGTGACCCGGCGCACGGGCTGCCCGGGCTCTCGGATCTCGATGACGGGGGGCGCGGCCATGGCGGTGGTCCCTCGGTCTCCCCTAGATCGCGCGCTGGGTCGTCGCCCGCAGGCGGCGGGCGAGGGTCCGTCCGAGGTCGAAGAGGATCTGGCGGGACAGCCCGGGCGCCTCCCGGGCCAGCGCCTCGAAGTCGGCGTGGCTCAGCTCGGCGACCTCACCGTCCGTCCGGGCCTTGACGAGGGCGGAGCGTCCCGCCGCGTCGAAGAACGAGATCTCGCCGAGCACGCTGCCGGGGCCGACGGTGCTGACCAGGCGGGTGCGCCGGCCGGAGGTGGGCGCGAGGACATCGAGGGTGCCCTCGACCACGAAGACGAGGGAGCGCTCCTTGCTCTCGGCCGCGAGGACCGCCTCGCCGGCGGCGACGTTGCGCCGCCGGCAGTGTCGCAGCAGGACGGCCCAGTCCGCATCCGTGGCGTCCGGCAGGAAGGTCTCGGCGGCCTCGTCCGTCGCGGTCTGCCCACCGGTGCCGGGGTAGTCGAAGAAGCTCATCGCACGGTGTTCATCGCTCGGGACGCCGGTCCCGCGCGTCGGCCCGGATGATGTGCATGACGGCGTTGATGAGCGCCAGGTGGGTGAAGGCCTGCGGGAAGTTGCCCAGGTGGCGGCCCGAGCGCGGGTCGATCTCCTCGGCGTAGAGTCCGAGCGGGCTGGCGAACGAGAGCATCTTCTCGCACAGGCTGCGGGCCCGGTCGTGCTCGCCGATCTCCGCCAGGGCGGACACGAGCCAGAACGAGCAGATGGCGAACGTGCCCTCCTCGCCCCTCAGGCCGTCGTCGGTCTCCTCGACGCGGTAGCGCAGCACCAGCCCGTCGACCGTCAGCTCGTCGGCGATGGCCAGGACGGTGTTCCGCACGCGCTCGTCGTTGGCCGGCAGGAAGCGGACCAGCGGCAGCAGCAGCAGCGAGGCATCGAGGGCCGTGGTGCCGTAGTGCTGGACGAAGACGCCGCGCTCGTCGACGCCGTGCTCGCAGATGTCGGCGTGCATCTCGTCCGCCGCGGCACCCCAGCGCTCGGCCCTCTCCTCATCGCCGTGCAGGCGGGCCAGCCGCGAGCCCCGGTTGGCCGCCACCCAGCACATCACCTTGGACGAGGTGAAGTGCTGCGGCTCGCCCCTGACCTCCCAGATGCCGCGGTCGGGCTCGCGCCAGTGCTCGAGCGCCGCCTCGACCAGGCGGGTGAGCAGCGGCCAGTCGCTCTCGCGCATGGAGTCGCGCGACTTGGTGTGCAGGTAGTGCGAGTCGAGGACGGCGCCCCACACGTCGTGCTGGCGCTGGTCGAAGGCGCCGTTGCCGACCCGTACCGGCCGTGCCCCCTCGTAGCCCGTCAGGTGATCGAGCGTCTCCTCCTTCAGTTCGGACTCCCCCCCCACCGCGTACATGATCTGCAGGTCGGTCGTGGCGGACGCCACGTCGGAGACGAAGCAGAAGAAGTCGTTGGCCTCCCAGTCGAACCCGAGCGTGTAGAGGCCCCACAGCATGAAGGTCGAGTCGCGGATCCAGGTGTAGCGGTAGTCCCAGTTGCGCTCCCCGCCGGGCGTCTCGGGCAAGGACGTGGTCGCCGCCGCCAGCAGGGCCCCGGTCGGCGCGTAGGACAGGCCCTTGAGCGTGAGCGCGCTGCGCTGCAGGGCCGGGGCCCACTCGTGGTCCGCGAACGAGCCGTGGGACAACCAGCGCCGCCAGAAGTCGGCGGTGCGGTTGACCGCCTCGTCCGCCTCCTCGTAGGTCGTCGGCGCCGTCGCCCCCGACCAGGTGAGCGCCACGAAGGCCTTCTCGCCGGCGCGCATGGCCACCCGGGCCCGGGCGCGGCGGCCCTCGAAGCCGAGACGCAGGTCACTGGTGAGGGCGATGGTCGGGTCGGACCCGTCGGCCACGCCGACGACGGACCCGTAATCGTCCCCGGCGTAGGACCACGTGAGCGGGTGGCGCCCGTAGCCGAGCACGGGCTCGCAGTCCACGGTCACGACGGCCGTCCCGCTGATGCAGTGCAGCGTCCGCACCAGCACCGACTCCGCCTCGTAGTCCGTCGGCACGCGGCTGAACACCGCCGAGCGCTCGGTCGTGTGGCGCCAGCGCCCGATGAGCAGGGCGTCGCGCACGACGAGCCAGCCGCCGTCGGTCCCCCACGTCGTCTCCATCACCATGGAGCCGGGCAGGTAGCGCCGACCCGTCGGGACCATCTGGTCGGCGGGCCCGACGCGGAACCCGCCCGCACTGCGATCGAGGATGGCGCCGAAGATGGACGCCGAGTCCGGGCGCGGCACGCACATCCACTCGATGTTCCCGCTCGGGGCGATCAGCGCGTTGACCTCGCAGTCCGAGATGAAGGCGTAGGAGGCGATCGGCGGGAAGGCGCTCGGGGCGTTGCGGTCCGGGGAGAAGGATCCGAGTCCCGGCCGTGACCCGGTGCGGGGCTGCCCCCCTCGGGACGGCTCGCCGGCGTTGGTCATGGTGCCGTCACGGCGCGAGGTACCCCTTCCATCACGGCTCTGACGAAATTGGGGCGCCCGGAGTTACACCCCGGTCTCCGCGTGGGCGGGGGTTCAGGGTCGGGCGTCAGCGGATGGTGCCCGCCCCCGGGATGAGCGGCAGATCCAGCGCGGTGGCCCACCCGGGCGCCAGGTCGTTGACGGCGGGCACGGCGTTGAGGGCCCGCAGCCCGGTGGCCAGGCAGCCGGCCGCGGCGGCGTCGCGCCCGCTGCCGTCGGTGAAGCGGAAGGCGGTCTCCTGCGTGATCGACGGGGTGCCCTCGATCTCGACCCGGTAGACGTCGTCCTGCGTGCCGCGGGGCCAGTCCGGCGCGGCATCGGTGCCGACGCGGTTGATGTGCTCGAGGCAGATGCGGGGCTCGCCCTGGTACATGCCGTCGATGGTGAAGTGGATGGCCGCCACCTCGCCCGCGTTGATCACGCCCTTGGCGGTCGTGATGGGGGCGTCGGTGACCCACTTCTCCCAGGTGGTCGTGATCGCATCGAGCTCGATGCCGACGGCGTGCGCCATCATCGGCACCGTCCCGCCCCACGACATGACGAGGATGTCGGTGTGCTCGAGGAGGGGGGTGAACTCGGGCGGGCGCCCGATGCCCATCTCGTCCTCGTAGGCACCCGTGTAGTTGAGGTAGTCGAGGATCTCGAGCGCCTTCACCTTCTTCACCTCGGCGCACAGGCCCATGAGCGTCATGGGGAAGAGGTCGTTGGCGAAGCCCGGGTCGATGCCCGTAGTGAAGCAGGTGGCGCCGCCCTCCTCGCAGGCCTCGGTGATGGGGTCGATCCACGAAGGCGGGTTCTGCTTCATGTGCGGCCAGACCCACGGCGTCATGGCGGTCGAGCAGACGTCGACACCGGCACGCAGGAAGGCGCCCATGTCCCGGATGTTGGCGTCGGCCTGGCCGGCCGTCGGCCCGTAGTGCACCAGGGCATCGGGGCGGAGGGCGACGAGCGCACTCAGGTCGTCGGTGGCACTGAGGCCGGTGGGTGCGATGCCGCAGATCTCGCCCGACGTCCCGGCCGACCTTGTCCTTGTCGTTGACGCCCACGCCCACCAGCTCGAAGTTCGGGTGGCGCAGCACCTCGGGGATCACCATCTTCCCCACGAAACCGGTCCCCCAGACGACGATCCTCTTCTTCTCGGTCATGGGGGCATCATCGCACCGGGGGCTCAGAACCGCTCGGGCACACCCAACGCGCTTGCGGTCGGGACGTCCCTATGACATTGGTGGCCCCCGTTGGCGGGCGGACGCCAGCAGGTGCTCCCGGCTCAGCTCAGCCGACGCACCCCGCTACCGACCCGAGCGGCACGCAGTTGTCGGGGGCGTTCGCGACGACCAGGGAGAGTTTGAGGAGGACGGGGCTGCCGAGAATCGTGTAGATGCCGCCTCCATCACCACCGGGGAGCGCCGAGTTGTTGATGACCTGGCTGAAGTTGAGAGCGAGGGGATCACCAACGGCCGTCGGCATCCCGGTTACCGGATCGATCCCGGCCTCGAAGATCCCGCCACCGAGACCACCGGATGCCACATTGTTGTTGACCTGGCTGGCGTTGATCGTCAGCGAGCCGGTGCTGGCGGGGAGACCGGCATTGATGTTGGCGATACCTCCGCCCGCACCACCCGGTGCCGAGTTGCTGTTCACCTGGCTGAGGTTGACGGTCAGCACGCCGGAGCCGGGGAAACCGACGCTGAGGTTGGCGATACCGCCGCCCGCACCTTGACCACCGGGCACCGAGTTGTACTTGACCTGGCTGAAGTTGATGGTCATCGTGCCGTGATTCAGGATGCCACCGCCGTCCGACCCGGGTGCCGAATTGCCGTTCACCTGGCTGAGGCTGATCGTTGCGACACCGCCGTTGGCGATGCCGCCTGCCCCGGCCATCGGTCCGCCATTAGACGTGTTGCCGTTCACCTGACTGAAGAAGAGCTTGAGTGTGCTGCTGCCGGTGCCGGGAGCACCCCCGTTACCGTTGCCGCTGGCGATGCCACCACCCCCACCCGCCGAGGTGTTGCCGCTCACTTGGCTGAAGTTCATGGTGAGCGTCCCGGCGTGGTTCAAGATGCCGCCGCCCCCGCCCCCATTGGCGGTGTTCCCGATCACCTGACTGGAGTTGAGGGTGAGCGTGCCGATGGGGCCGAGGTGGGTGGGGTCCACGACGCCGCTGGCGATACCGCCACCGGCCATTTGACCGGTGTTGCCGGTTACTCGGGCGTGGTTGAGGGTCACCGCGCCCTCCACATTCAAGATGGCTCCACCGAAGCTCGCATTTCCACCGGTGAGGGTCACGCCCTGCAACGTGAGATTCCCTCCGGGGCCGTTCACCTGGAAGATGCGGAAGGTCGTGTTGTTGGCGGCGATCGTGGTGAAGAAGCCGTTGATGGTGATTGCATTTGTCACCACGGGGAGGCCGTTGAATCCGGTCATCCCGCCCCCGTTGTCGACGGACGTGAGCGAGTAGGTGCAGCCAGGGGCCAAGTTGATGCTCCCGCCCGACACGTTGGCGGCGGTGATCGCGGCGGCCAATGCAGGACCCCCACCCGAGCAGGGAACGAACACGGCCGGCGAGGCAGAGGCGACGGCGGCCGGGGCGACCGTCAGGGCCAGGACCACGGCACTTGTTCCCAACGCTGCCTTTGCGATCTCGATCGGCTTCATCGTTACCTCCCTGAAGGTGATGACCGTCCTACGCGGAGCCTCTACCTCAGGGGACACAACCACCAGGAGCAAAAGGTCACAATCGAGGTGTCGTGACACTTCTGTTGCCGTCTTGTCGAGCCCGTCTTCGATTAGCCGGTACGGAGCACCCGGAGCAGCGCGTCGAGGCTTTCGACCTGGTACCTCTCGCGGAGCTCTCCGAGCGTGGTGTCGTCGGGAAACCCCACCAACGCCGGGTACAGAGCCTTCAGATGCCCGATTTGGTGTCGCCACGCTTCTTCTCGATCCGGCCATCCTCGTTGCGATGGCGCCCATCGAGTCCGGTCATGCGTCCTCCTTCCGCCGATGGTCGCATTCGTGCTGCACCTCCAGCGTGACATCTCGGGCCTGGCTGACCAGGGTCCTTCTGCCCTTTCGTGGCGTCAGAGCGTGCGGAAGAAGCCGCCGTCGACCAGCACCTGGGCGCCATTGATGTAGCTCGCGGCGTCGCTGGCCAGGAACACGCACACACCAACCATGTCCTCGGGCCGGCCGATGCGCTTCATCGGGTTCATGGCGCCGGCCCGGACCTTCATGTCGGGGTCCCAGGCCTTGGCGATGTCCGTGTCGAAGGCACCCGGGAGCACGAGGTTGGCGCGCACCTTGGGCGCCCAAGCGCCGGCCAGCCCGAGCGTCAGCGCGTTCAGGCCGGCCTTGGCCATGGCGTAGGGCAGGTCGCCGGCGCCCGGGCGCAGCGTCCCCGCCGTCGTGACGTTGATGATGGCGCCGCCGTCCCCCTCGGCCATGCGCGTCCCGACCAGCGCGCTCAGCCGGAACGGCCCGCGCGCGTTCACGGCGTGGACCTTGTCGTACAGCTCCTCGGTGACCGACGGCAGACCGTCGTAGAGCGGCGACATCCCGGCGTTGTTCACCAGGACGTCGCAGCGGCCGAACTCCGCGTAGACCGTGTCCACCAGCCGGTCACAGTCCTCCCATTTCCCGACGTGGCAGGCGACTGGCAGCGTCCTCCGGCCCGTTGCAGTTGCGATCTCCTGCGCCGCCACCTCGCAGCCCTCGAGCTTGCGGCTGGCGATCACGACGTCGGCGCCCGCCGTGGCCAGGCCCTCCGCCACGGCCCGTCCGATGCCCCGGCTCCCGCCGGTGACCAGCGCGACCTTGCCGGAGAGATCGAACAGATCCCCCGGCGTCTTCATCCCTGGTAGTCGCTCGACGCGGCCAGCTCGCCGGCCGCGGCCATGAGGTCGAGGACGACCGGGCCGAAACCCTGCAGCTTGTAGTCGTCGCCGGCGCGCTGGTAGCCCTGCTCGAGGACGATGGCCAGCTTCCACTTGGCCAGTACGCAGTAGTAGTCGATGTCGTCCACCTGGCGCCCCGACATCTTGGCGTAGTGGTCGAGCACCTCGGCGCGCGACGGCATGCCGGTCATGTCGACGTAGCCGCCCACGCTCCCTGCACCGCCGCTCGTGTCCTCGGGCCAGGTGTGCACCACCCACCCCAGGTCCAGCTTGGGGTCGCCGACGGTGCCCATCTCCCAGTCCACGATGGCGGCCAGCCGCGCCGGCGCGCCGTCCTTGAACATCACGTTGGCGAACTGGTAGTCGCCGTGCATGATGCCCGGGATGTAGTCGATCGGCTTGTGGGCCCGCAGCCAGGCCGACGCCTCGTCGAAGCCGGGGAGCTCGCGCCCCTTGATCCGCTCGAAGAACGCGGTCCAGCGGTCGACCTGGCGCTCGTGGAAGCCGTCGGGGCGGCCCAGGTCCTCGAGACCCTTGGCCCTCCAGTCGACCTTGGACAGCAGGGCGATGCCCTCCACCAGCTGGTAGGCCAGCCCCTGGCGGGCCGTGAGGTCGGTGTCGAAGGGTGCCGGCCAGACGCCTCGCTCGATGCCCATCGGCGACCAGCCGTCGACGAAACCCATCAGGTAGAAGGTCCGGCCCAGGACCGCGGGGTCGGTGCACAGGGCGATCGCCTCGGTGTGGGGCACGTCGGTGCCGGTGAGGGCCTCGATGATCCGCCACTCACGCACGATCCCCTCGTCTCGTGACTCGGGGGCGGCCGGCGGGGGAATGCGCATGGCGCAGTGCAAGTCGCCCCGGCGCAGCTCGTAGATCTCGTTCTGGCTGCCCCCCGAGATGTAGTGGTGCTCGAGCGGGGCCCCGGTGCCGAGGCCCTGGGAGTCCATCCAGGCCACGAGCCGGCCGACGTCGGCGATGGTCGGAATCGATTCGTCTGTCGCAGTCACAGGCTCCCCTTCCGAAGCTCAGGCGCATTCCCCAGACGACGAGCGCTCTGCTTCGCCGTCACCCGGCATCATCGCACCCGGGCCGAGAATGGCGCCCGAACCGAGGTCGTCGCCTCGAAAGGCCCTTCGAACCCGACTCGACGGCGCCGGAGGACGCGAAACCCCTGTTCCGAGGAGGAAATGGGGGCACCGAATTCGGATCCGCCAACCGATTTGCACCTTGCAAACAGACACGAACGCGCCGATACGAATTGCGGTGAGCAATGGTTCGACGCCGGGCGGTCGGGACAGCTGGCGCTGGTACTCGCCCCACCGGGCCATCCTCCTCCTGGGCGTCGTCCTGACCCTGGTCGCACTCACCGGGGCCGTCTTCGGAATCGTGAACTCGACCCGGGCCGAGGCGCTGAACAACACGCTCATGAGCCGGTATCTCGTGCTCCTCGGTCCGGTGAATCAGATCCGGGCATCGGAGAATGCGTTCCAGATGCTGGCTGAACAGGCCTTCGACCACACGACCCCGGCCAGCACGCTCGTCACCGGAGCGGTGAGTGATTCCAACACGCTCAACAAGGCCTACCTCACGCTGCAGCACCTGCTCGGGTCGGCCGGCAACGCCGACCTGTCCCCTGCACTCGCAGGCCGGATGGCGACCTTCGTCGCCGCGCAGTCGAGTCTGGGGGCCTTCCTGGCCGGCGAGCCGGCGACAGCGCAGACCGCACAGCTCGCCAGCGCGGAGAAAGCGGCCGAAGCCAATCTCGACGCAACCCTCGCCTCCCTGCAGGCGACCATCTCCGATCGGCTGACGCAGACGGCCGACCAGGCCCGGGCGGCAGCGAACAGCGCCCGGGTCGACCTTCTGCTGTCCCTCGTCATCGGGATCGCCTTCGCGGGTCTCGTCACGACGGTCCTCGCCCGGCACGCCCTGCGGGTCGAGGGTGAGCAGGCCCGGCGGGAGGCCCTGCAGTCCGACCTGGCCCAGAGGATCGCCTTCGAGGCGAGCCTGCAGACCGCGCTGGAGATGTCGAAGGCGGAGGCATCCGTCTTCAGTCTCGTGGCAGAGGCGCTGAGCCAGGCTGCTCCGGGCATGCGCTCCGAGATGCTCCTGGCCGATTCGAGCACGGCCCACTTCCGACAGGTGCTCGTCAGCTCCGATCAAGCGGACGACGCCGGTTGCCCGGTCATGTCCCCCGACGACTGCCCGGCCGCATCGAGAGCGCGCACCATGGTGTTCCCCTCGAGCGGGGCGCTCGACGCCTGTCCCAACCTCCGGGACCGGCGCTGCTCCGCCCTGTGCGTTCCGATGAGCATCAGCGGCAAACCCATGGGGGTCTTCCATGTGACCACCGACGACGGTTCGCCCCCTTCGGACGTGGTCCTGCAGAACGTCGAGGTGGTCGCCCGAAGGACCTCGGAGCGATTGGCGATGCTGCGCGCCTTCGAGGTCTCGCAGACCCAGGCCAACAGCGACTCGCTCACGGGGCTGATGACCCGGAGGAGCCTGGAGACCGCGGTCCGCAAGCTGCGGGACACGGGCACGCCGTACGCCGTGGCCTACGGCGACCTCGACCACTTCAAGGACCTGAACGACGTCTTCGGACACTCCGCCGGTGATCGCGCGCTGCGGACCTTCTCGCAGGTGCTCCGGGACTCCCTCCGGCCGGCCGACATCCCGTGCCGCTACGGGGGCGAGGAATTCGTCATCGTGCTCCCGGAGTGCCCGGTCGAAGAAGCACGCCAGGTGCTCGAACGTGTCCGGCTCCGTATGGCCGACCGGATGGTCGTCGCCGAGCTCCCGGCCTTCACGATCAGCTTCGGCCTGGCGTCATCCGACCAGGCCGCGACGTTCGACGAGGTCGTGTCGCTGGCGGACGGCGCCCTGCTCAGTGCCAAGACCAGAGGCCGAGACCAGATCGTCGTCTCCACGGGACACGACGCGCCGGAGCCGACGGTGCCTGCAACCAGTGACGCATTCGGCATCCGCTTCCGGGAGCCTCAGCGCAGCTGACCTCCGCCTTTGCGGACGTGTCGTCGACACGGTCCGGCCCCGGGTTCACAGTTCCCTAACACCGGCGTGGCCGCGCCTTGACAACTGGGGTCGATGCTGACCCCGAGGACTCAGGAGGAGTGCGCCATGAGCAGCTGGAGAGAGCGGTTGTCGGAGCGGGTCAGGGCCCTGGGGACGGCCGCCCGACTGTGGTGGGCCGGACTGGTCGCGATCGGCACGGCCGCCGCCCTGGTGCTCGTCGCCACGACGGTGGTCGACGCCACCTCGCACCCGGCGACCAACTCCGCCACCGCGCCGCGCACCGCGGCGGCGAAGCCCGCGAGTTCGGGCTCGGGGTCGACGTCGATGCCGGGCATGGCCGGCATGGCCAACGGCGCGTCGGGCTCAGGTGCGGGCTCGTCGACCTCGACCGGGGCGGCGCAGGCGTCCTCGACGACGTGCCCCAACGTGAAGGGGACGACGGTCATGTCGGACGGCATGGTGATGGCACCGGTGCCCACTGGATCGCCGACCGCGGCCCAGCAGGCCGCAGCCGACCAGCTCGTGGCCCAGACCAAGGCCACGCTGGCCAAGTTCTCCAGCCTCTCCGCCGCCACGGCGGCCGGGTACGTCCCCGCCACCAACCCCAACGGCCGCGTCGTGCACTACGCCAACTGGTCGGCCGCCCGCAGCGACGGGTTCGACCCCGCGCAGCCCGCCTTCCTCGTCTACGCCAACACGCTGAAGGGCACCGTGCTCATGGGCGCCATGTA
The DNA here is from genome assembly GCA_963809825.1 of uncultured Acidimicrobiaceae bacterium. Classification (GTDB taxonomy): domain Bacteria; phylum Actinomycetota; class Acidimicrobiia; order Acidimicrobiales; family RAAP-2; genus Bog-473. Next base: position 122,196 of record CAWELJ010000004.1, read on the forward strand.
TCTCGGCCCTGCACCCTGCACCCCTGGCCCTGACGTCGGCGGCCCGCTGACGCAATGGCACGCCCACGACAACCTCTGCCTCTCGGGCGGCCAGGTGGTCGGGCGGACGTCGGCCAGCGGCGCCTGTTCCTCGGGCGTGCACAACACAAACACCTACTTCATGCTCCACGTCTGGACCGAGCCCTCCCTCGCCGCCAGCCACCAGTTCCAGGCGGACCTGACCCGGTCCGAGCTGGTGCCGATCATTCTGGGGACGGCGTGAACAGCGCCCTCTACGACGCCGCCATGCGCCCTGCGGGCGCGGGACGGGTGTCGGCCCGGTCGGTCCAGATCGGGCTCGGCCTCCTCTGGCTGCTCGACGGCGTCCTGCAGCTGCAGCCGAAGATGTTCGGTCCGGACTTCGCCAACGGCGTGATCCTGCCGATGGTCCAGGGCCAACCGGGCGTCGTGTCCGGCGCCATGACCCACGTGGCGCACCTGGTCTCGCTGCAGCCCGCGCTGGCCGACAGCCTCTTCGCGGCCGTGCAGATCCTCATCGGGGTCGGCCTCCTCGTGCGCGAGACGGTCAAGCCGGCACTGGCCCTCTCCTTCGTGTGGGCGCTCGGCGTGTGGGCACTCGGTGAGGGCTTCGGCATGCTCTTCACCGGCGCGGCGTCGCCGCTCACCGGCGCCCCGGGCGCGGCGCTGCTCTACATCGCCATCGGCGTGCTGGTGTGGCCGCGGGCGGCCGGTCCGGCGGTCAGTGGTCCGGCCGCCGCCGAGGGTCCGCTGGGAGCGCGCGGCGGCCAGGCCATCTGGGCCGTCGTGTGGAGCAGCCTGGGGATCCTGTGGCTGCTGCCGGCGAACCGGGCCGGGGGGAGCATCGCGGGCGCCATGCGCGCGTCGGTCGCCGGCGAGCCGGGCTGGCTGGCCCACGTGCAGCTGTCCGTCTCCCACGCCTTCGGCAGTGGCGGGGGCTCGGTCGCCGTCGTGTGCGGCCTGTTGTCATTCGTCATCGGTCTCGGCCCGCTGGTCTCGCGCCACACGACGGTCTTCCTGGTGGCGGGCGCCGCGCTGGCTCTCGACTACTGGGTGTTCGGGGAGGCCTTCGGGGGCATCTTCACCGGGCTGGCGACGGACCCCAACACGGGGCCGCTGCTCGTGCTGCTGGCGCTGACCGTCTACCCCAACCGGGCCTGGGCCGCACACAGGGCGGCGGTGCCGGGCCCGTCCGTGGCCGGGATGGCCACGCCGACCGGGGCGATGGCCTGAGCGGCTTTCTCAATCCGGCCTGAGAAGACCGCAGAAAGGCGCGCCGGCCGGGCGGGGCCGCTCGCTCAACGCAGCCCCCTCCGCCGGGGGTCCTGTTGCGGACGGAGTAGGCGCCACCCCGGCGTCTCGAGGACCGCCGACCGTGGAAATCGGCGCCGGCGCTCTACCATCCGCCACCGTGACCGACCCTGCGGCGCCGAGCCCCGGCACACGGCACCACCGCAAGTGGCCGTGGGTCCTCGGCGCCGTCGTCGTCCTCGTGGGCGGCGTGGCGCTGGTGGTCGTGCTGTCGACCAGCCACGCCAAGCCGGTGTCGCTGCGGCAGGCGGAGGCTCGACTGGGGGCGGGCGGCGGCGGCGTCCCCGGCGCCAACCGGCCGTCGCCCGGTGTCTACGAGTACTCCGGTTCGGGAACCGAGAAGCTCACCCTGCCGCCCCTGTCCCAGGCCGAAGGGCCGACCATCCCCGGGACCGTGACCCTTCGGGGATCGGACTGTTGGGTCTTCCGGGTCGACTACAGCACCCATCACTGGCAGACCTGGAGGTACTGCCTCCACTCGGGCGACCAGTGGGAGGCCGGGGGACAGACCTGGCAGCTGTGGGCCGTCGGTCCCGTCAACTTCACCAACCTGAGCACGTTCACCTGCGCTCCCGGGACCATGGCGCTGCCGGCCGCCGCCACGGTCGGCCAGCAGTGGCACGGGCGGTGCACCGGAACCAACTCGGCCGTCAAGGGGCTGACCGTCAGTGCAGGCCCGTACCGGTTCCTCGGCCTCGACACGGTGTCGGTCGGAGGCACGCCGGTCGCCGCCGCACATTTCCTGCGCCTGCGCACGGACTCGGGCGCGCAACAGGGCACCGAGCGCTCCGAGGTCTGGTTCAGCACGCGGACCGGGCTCCCGTTGCGGATGCAGCAGGACCTCACGGTCAAGAGCTCGACGCCCTTCGGCACCTCCACCTACACGCAGGCCGGGGTGTTCACCCTGAAGTCCGTCGTGGCCCATCGCTGAGCCTCTTCGTCTATGACGGAAACCAGTTGGTGAGCGGCGATGCGAGCCAGTCCAGGACCTGGCGCCGGGTCGTCGGTCCGTGCGGCTGCCACGGCGAAGGCAGCGCCCCCTCCGTGCGCAGGTGCGCGGCCTCCTGGATGTTGGCGGTCAGCGGGTCGGCCGACAACCCGCACCTGGTGGCGGTCGGGTCGACGCCGAAGAGCGTGGCGGCGTTCAGGCCGAAGAGGCCCGCCTTGAGAGTGTCGGTCAGGGCGGGGTACTGGTAGCGGTCTTGGAACTCGGCGGTGATCTGGAAGGCCCGCATCGCCATGATCTGCGCCTCGGGACTGCCGTACCAGATGGCGTCGGTGCCCCACAGGACCCGCTGCTCCCCCACCCGGCTGAGCAGCTTCCCGAGCGCGTGCGCCGCCTGGTCGGGCTTGGTGAGCAGCTGGCGCCACTGCGTGGCCACGTCGACCCAGACGTTGTCGTTCGGCGGCACGCCGTGGCGGTCGAGCGCGGCGAGCAGCGTGTCGATGCCGAGGGCTGCATTGGGGTCGTAGGGACCTTCCACGTGCGAGGGGTCCCAGGCGGCGTGGTACACGACGAACTGCATGTCGGGGAACTGCCGCGAGACCGCCACGATGTCGTCAGGGTGGTTGAAAGCCGGATCGAAGTTCACCAGCGGGAGGCCCTTGTGGGCCACGAACACCTTCACCCCGAGGTCGTGCGCGTGCTGGATGACGGGCAGGCCGATGACGGGGTCCTCCAGCGAGAACCCCCGGCCGCCGGGGTTCCACGCCGTGTACACCTTGAACGCGCTGGGCCGACCGAGCTCCACCGCGTTCGACATCTCGTCGAGTGTCGCCGCCACGGCCCCGACGTTGGGGGCGATGACGTTCTCGACCAGGACCCTGCTGGCGCCGCCGCTGGTGAGACCGGCCGTGATGTCCTGCGTCGCCAAGGCCTCGGGGAACGGGATGGGCGCGTCGGAGGGACCCGAGTTCGGGACGTCCGTGAGCATCGCCATCGTCGTGCCGCTCGCGAGGAAGAGGTCGTGGAGATAGGTGGCGCGGTCCACGCAGTCCAGCTGGGAGGTGTCGGTGCAGCCCGGCGGGAGCATGGAGAGCACGAGCGACGTGGTCTCGGGCGCGTTCTGGACCCAGGGGCCGCTCGGGATCACGTGGTGGGTGTGCACGTCGAAGATGAACTCGGCGCCGGTCAGGGCGTCCTGGCACGCGGCGGCGTCCGTGGGCGGGGGCGTGGTGAACCGCCCTCCCCGGGGACGCGGGTTGGTGGTCGCCTGCGGGTGCGACGCCGAGGCGCAGCCGGCGAGCTCGAAAGCGGCGAGGGACGCCGCCACCGCCCCGGCGCCCTGCAGGAAGCGCCGGCGGTCCACACCCACCCGACGCGCCGCGTCGTCGATGGTGGTCCGGACGAGCTCGTTGACCTTGCGGTCCCGCGGGCCTTCGGGGGCCGGGACGAACTCGCCGTTGGACACCGGGCCCGCGGCGAGTGGGAGGTGATCGTCGTGCCGATCCCGCAACCGGCGGGAGAAGGGGCCGATCCCAGCCATTGGGGGAGGATACGCCCGCCCGGTCCTTCCCGGCCGGCAGGGTGCCCAGTCGCCCGGCGGTGGCGCCGGGGCGGCTCCTCAGCCTGACGAACTGCCGGGCACGACGAGGTCGATCGAGTGCACGAACCTCTTCAAGAGCGTGAGGTTCGCCGTGGTGTGACCGTGAGCGCTGGCGATGTAGCTGATCCCGTCGACGGTCCATGCCAAGGCGAGGTGTCCGACGTAGGTGCCCTCTCCGTGCGCGGCTTTTCGCTCGACGGTCGGGCTGTCGTTCGGGCAGGTGAACTCCCTCGTGCTCCACGTGCCGATGCGTACCGTTCCCATGGCTCTCCCGCCGATGCACGGCTTCAGCGGATCATCGACCAATCGGTGCGCCTCGAGAGTCAGATGACCAACAGGCTTGCCGTTGACCCCTGCGTAACCTTTGGGCACGTCGAATCCCTGGAGTTCGAGGAAGAAAATTGGGTAGTCGATCACTCCTTCCATCCCGACACACGGGGGGAGTGATGACGCGGCACCCGAGGGTGGGGGGCATGACATCGCCGTGCCCGAGCGCGACGGCACCAGTCGTGGACACGGTACGGCGAACCCCACGCGGGTCGCCGCCACGACACATTCGTCGCGCAATCTGCTCGTGGCCGGGACGAGGCGGGGGATCGCTCGCGCCCTCTCGAGAGCGGGAGCCGAGACCCCTCGGGCGGTGGCTGCGCTGGCAGACCAGCCCGCGGTCGCCACGACGAGGACACCGAGGGTGGCCGACAGGGCGAGTCCGACCGACGTTCGCACACGGGTCCGGCTGTCTGCCACGGACGTAGCGTATGGGCGCTCAGGCGCCCCCGACGATCGTGGCGGCGAGCGCCATCCGATGGTCCCTCGACCACGGCGGCCCCAACGTCGCCCGCGGGCCGTAGAGCACCTCGTTGGCCCGCGGGCCCAACATGCGGGCGGCCTCGTCCTCGACGTCCTTGGCGTCGTAGAGGTGGACGACCCAACCGCGTCGGGTTGCGAGTTCGGCCAGCACCTGGCAGTACATGACGGAGTCGGCACGGCTCTCGTAGGGAACGCGGCGCTGGACGGCGACGTCGTCGGGGAAATCGGCCGGCCACGCCCGGAGCGACACCGAGACGATCGGCTCGGGCGACGCGGCGGCGAGCTCGTCCAGCGCCGCCGACGTTGCCCGGGCGACCGACGTCCGCACCTCCGCCACCAGCGCCGCGAGAGCCTCGTCGTCGAGAGGCTCCGCCGATCGGTGCAGGAGGTGTGGGCCACCCTCGTGGTGGATCGGTGCCGCCGGCGCGCCGGGTCCGATCAACTCGATCCTCCGACGGTCCACGACCCTGTGCTCCGGTGAGGCCGTGACGGCGACGGCCCAGCCGAAGTGATGGGCGATGCCGAGGCGCATGCCAGTGAATCTTGCTCCCTACGAAAAGCGATCCCCACTGGACCAGGTTTCTGAACTCAGTGTGACCTAGGTGAACAATCCGTGTGCGGAAGGCAAACTTTCGGTAAACTCCCCTGATGGACCATCGGACAGCGACGTGGGGTTGGCACCCGGATCCGTACCGGATCCATCAGGAACGCTACGTCTCGGTCGACGGCGTGGCCACAAAGCTCGTTCGGGACGGCGGGCAGGAGTCGTACGACCCACCACCGGACCCGACGGCACCGGGGGCCACCTGACGCATCGGCCCCCGGCCGGCGACACTCGGGATCGCACTTCCCCCACCGAGCCGCTGGAGCCGCGGGATCCCCGCGATCGGGAGCCACGCGGTTAGGCCGTCACCTCTTGGCCGCCGTAAGTCGACAGGCCGTAGACCACCAGCACGCCCACGAAGATGTAGGTGAGCGACCACACCGGGTAGTAGGGCATCCACCAGATCGCGCTGATCGCCATGACGGCCCCGGCGAAGATCCCGAGCCACCGGCTGAACTGCGACCGGGCCAGGACCCCGAGGGCGCACACGATCAACACGATGGCCACGATGAGGTACACCCAGCCGTAGGTCTTCAAGCTGTGGCCGAAGATCGCGTCTTGGAAGTTCTGCGGCAGCACGCCGCGGTACCGGAACGCCCACACCGCATCGAAGACCCGCATGATGCCGGCCACTCCGAGCACGATGGCTGCGAAGAGGAGCCAGCCCCGACCCTTTTCCTCCATGGTGTCACCCTCCCCCGACCGTTCGGGTCGTCGATCGCCTTCCGCGGAGCGATCGGATTTGCGGCAGACAACGCTAAATCCACCGCCCCTGCGCCGGGTGGATCCCGCCCAACTCCTTGACGGATCAGGCATCCGCGTCCCGGGTATCCGGTCGGCCTACCGTGCGGGCTACGCCCCGGGAGCGTGGACACAGGGGGTCACATGACCGCAGTTCCGAGTGCAGTTCCGAGCCAATTCGTCGGCCTCGCCGGGGGCGTCGTCGCCGTGATCGCGGTGTTGATCGCGCTCTTCTCCATCGTCGTGCTGATCCCGATCATCCTGATCGTGGCCAACCGGGCCGAGCCGGACCAGCGCGGGATGCGCCCACAGAGCGTCTATCTGTTCGGCATGAGCTTCGTCACCCTGCAGCTGACGTTCGCCGGCTCGGTGGTCATCGTGACGTCGATCTTCTCCGTCATCGCGCCGCACGTCGAGCCCCTGACGAACTCCATCGCACGGGCCATCGTGATCGGCGGCCTCTTCGTCGTCCTCGCCGGCGGCACCCTGCTGCTGCACCTCGGCCGCGGCGTCGAGACCGCCCGGGGCGACGGCGGGGTGACCGGGCCGAACCTGCGCGTCATGCAGTCCTACGCCGCCCTCGTCGGCTTCATCTACTTCCTGCAGCTGTTGATCGCGCTGGCCGTCGCCATCTACCTGGTGTTCGCGCTCATCGCGCCCGGGGTCTTCGGCAGCTTCGGATCGAGCCGGAGCGGCACCCTCGCCATCCTGCTCGACCTCGTGTACGTGATGCTGGCGTCCGGCTACATCGTGGCCGCCCACTCGGCCATCGGCCCCTCGGCGTTCACGCGGCGGCGGGCCCCGGCCGTCGCCCCGGCCGCAGACGCATAGCCGGTTCCCCTCAGCGGGCGGGCCGGCCCCCGACCACCGAGGCGCGCTCCATCGTCCGGCGCTGGGGCCAGTAGTCGCTCGACGCGTAGTGCTGCACGGCGCGGTTGTCCCAGAACGCCACCGCGTCCTGCGACCACGTGAAGCGGCACTGGTGCTCCGGGGCGTCGGCCTGGCGGCACAGGCGGTCGAGGAGCGGACGGCTCTCGTCCTGGTCGAGGCCGTCGATGTGGCTGACGAACGGGCGGTTCACGTAGAGGTGGCGCCTCCCGGTGGCCGGGTGCCGGCAGACGACCGGGTGGCGCACCGGCGGGTACTGCTCCTGCGCGGCACGGCGCTGCTCCGACGTCATGGTGTGCCCGAACGTCTGGGTGAAGTCGTGCACCGCATGGAGGCCCGCGATCTCCTCCTGCGTCGCCTCGTCCAGCGCGTCGTAGGCGGCGTACATGTCGGAGAAAAGCGTGTCGCCGCCGTGGTCGGGGACGTCGATCGCGTGGAGGATCGCACCCATGGACGGGCGCTCCCGCCAGGTGACGTCGTGGTGCCACGAGTTCTCGTAGCCGCTGACCTCCGCCGTCTTCTCGAAGCGGACGAGCTCGGGTTCACCCGTGTTCGAGGCCAGGAAGGGGTGGATCTCCAGGTTGCCGAAGCGGCGGGCGAAGGCGACGTGCTGCCGCGGCGTCAGCCGCTGGTCCCGGAAGAAGATGACCTTGTAGTCGAAGAGCGCCCGGCGCAGCTCGGCGATGGTCTCGTCCGGCAGGTCCGCGCCGAGGTCGACGCCCGAGATCTCTGCCCCCACCGTCGCACCCAGCCGGCGGGCGTCGAAGGTGCGCCACCGCAGCGTGGACAGGCGGTCGCGCTCGGCCGCCACGTGTGTGAACGGACCCACCGCCACGTCGTAGCCCGGCAGGCGGAAGGCCCGTGGCCCGGCGCCGGTCGTCGTCATTGGCGGTACTGTATAGAAGGAGCGTCGAAGGCAGAGGGGCGAGGGGAACGGATGTGGCGAGACGGAGTGCACGCAGCACCGGGCGCGGCGCGCCCGCGTGAAGGTCCTGGTCGGGTCCCTGGGGCACCCCGATGGCCAACTGGCCCACAAATGACGAAAGGGGCCGCCCGATCCTGCCGACAGGGGAGACAGACGCTCCCCCGAGGAAAGGCGACAACTCCGTGGTCCGACAGCCCGCATCCGGCGTAGCGGACGTGCGCGTGCGCTCGCGTGGGGCGGCCTCCCACCTGGACCGCCACGTCGCCGCACCCGCGCCGCGAGTCCGTCAGAAGATGTCCGACTCCACCTTGCAGCGCGCTGTGCGCAACGCCGTCGACGAGATCGCCGGCGTCGACGACCGGTTCCGGGTGACCCAGACCATGGCCACCCCCGGTTGGGGCGACGTGCTCTTCGTCGACGTGTACGCCAAGTCGAACGCCGACGTCCTCGAAGATCTCGACCCCGCCCTGCGCAAGCTCGTCGCCGTCTGCGCCGACTGGCCCTACGAGCGCGTCACCATCCGCTGGCGCATCACCCGCTGATCCGCCTCACCTGATCAGTCCGCCGCGATCGCCGCCAGCACGTCGAGCTTGGCGGCGCGCCGCGCCGGCCAGCTGGCCGCCAGCAGGCCGAGCAGTGCGGCCAGGACCAGGAAGATCACCAGGTTCGTGAACGGCACCACGGTGTCCGTGATGCCCTGCGAGCGCAGCGACGACACCAGGGCCACCCCCAGGCCGGTCCCGACGACGATGCCGATGAGCGCGCCGAAGACGGAGATGATCACCGACTCGGAGCGGATCATGGCGCGGATCTGCCGGCGCTTCATGCCCACGGCGCGCAGCAGGCCGATTTCGCGTGTGCGCTCGAACACCGAGAGCATGAGCGTGTTGACGATGCCGATGAGGGCGATGATCACGGCCAGGGCCAGCAGCACGTAGATCAGGCCGAGCAGCTGGTTGATCTGGGCGGCCTGCGACGCCTCGAATTGGGACCGCGTCTGCACCTGCACGTTGGGATACGCGGCGAGCGCGTGCTTGACGGCCTGCTGCGCCCCGGCGCTCCCGTCCGTCTTGGCCAGGACGGCCCCCGGAAGTGGGTTCTGGTAGTGCTGCACGAAGTAGGCGACGCTGACCAGGTAGCTCCCGACCAGAGCGTTGGCCTGGTAGATCCCGCCGATGCGCAGGGTCGTACGCCCGGTCAGGGCGAAACGCACCGGCACCCTGTCGCCCACGACGATGTGGTCCGCGTTGGCCGTGGTGGTGTCGATGAGCAGCTGCCCGGAGGCGAGTGCGTCGGCACTGCCGGCCGACATGTTCAAGATGACCGTCTGTGACAGGTTGGCCGTCGAGATGGCCCGGAGCGACACGATGGACTGCCGGAACTCGAACTGGTCGTTGTAGACCGTCGTGGTGGCGGTGACACCAGGGGTGGCCGCGACCTGCCTCGGCACGGCCTGGCTGAACTGGCCGGACCCCGCACCGTTGTTGGTCGTGGTGACGATGAGGTCCGCGCTGATGGCGTTGTTGACGCTGGCCGTCGCCGACCGGGTCAGCGACGCGGCCAAGACCGCGATGGCCGAGACGAGGGCCAGCCCGACCATGAGCGCCGACGACGTCTGGGCCGTGCGCCGCGGGCTGCGCATGGAGTTCTCCCGGCCCAGGCGCCCGGACGTGCCGAGGAGCCGGGCCAGGGGGCGGCCGATCACGCTGGCCACCGGGCGTGCCAGGGCCGGCGCCAGCATGGCCACGCCCACGAAGATGAGGACCGCGCCCAGGCCCACCAGCTGGATGGCCGGCTGCGTCAGGCCCACCGCGAGCAGGAGAACACCGATCAGTGCGATGACGCCGCCCCGGATGAAGCGGCGGCGCATCGAGATCTCGTCCTCGGCCAGGTGGTCGGACACCGCCGCCACCGGGGCGATGCGCACGGCTCGGCGGGCCGGCCCGACGGCCGCCACCACCGTCACGCCGACGCCGACGAGGAGTCCGACGACCACCGTGCGGGTGGCGAACACGATGGATCCCGAGGGCAGCGTGACCCCGAAGCCGCTCAGCAGCTTCTCGAGCCCGACCGCGGCCAGCACCCCGAGGCCGAGGCCGACCACCGACGACACCAGACCGACGACGGCCGCCTCGCCGAGGACGGACCGGAACACCTGGCGGCGGCTGGCGCCGACGATGCGCAGCAGCGCCAGCTCCCGGGTGCGCTGCCCCACGATGATGGAGAAGGTGTTGACGATGGTGAAGGCGCCCACGAACAGCGCGATGAAGCCGAAGACGAGGAGGAACGTGCTGAAGATCCCGAGCGCCTGGCTCACGGCGCTCGTCTGCTCGTTGATGACGGTTTGACCGGTCACCACCTCGACACCACGCGGGAGGACCCGCGCAATGTCCCGCTGGACGGCCGCCTTGTTCGCGCCGGGCGACGTGACGATGTTGATGTTGTCGAATTGCCCCAGATGGCCGAGGAGCGCCTGCGCGGTGGGAATGTCGAACGCGGCCAGGGTCGCTCCGGCCAGGTTGTTCGCCGTGCCGAAGCGCGTGAGGCCCGTGATGGTGAAGGTCCGGGTCGGACCCTGCAGCAGGATGCGCACGTGCTCGCCGACCGTGAAGTTGTACTTCTGCGCCGTGCCGAGGTCCATGAGGACATCGTTCGGCGTGGTCGGCGCCCTGCCCTGCGCAATGTGCAGCGCGGAGATCTGCTGGTTCGGGTCGAACGAGACGCCGAGCGTCGGCGCGCCGCCGGGTGAGATGGCCTTGCCGTCGTGGGCGACGAATTGGGCCAGGCCGGTCACCGAGCCCTCGGCGGCCTGCACGCCGGGGACGGCTCGCACCGTGGCGACGAGCGACTGTGGCACGGGGTTGCGGGTCGCCGTGCCGCCGTTCCCGAACTGGGCCACGCCGCGCACCTGGAAGTCCACGTTCTGGTAGATGTTGCCGAAGAGCGTGTCGAACGTGTGGTTCAGCGTGTCGGTGAGGACGAACGTCCCGGCGATGAACGTGACTCCGAGCACGATGGCCAGCGCCGTCAGCGCCAGCCGGAGCTTGTGGGCCAGGAGCCCCTTGATGGTGACCCGCCACATGTCAGGCGCCCAGCGTCCGGATGCGCTCGAGGACCGAGTCCGGGGTCGGATCGGCGAGCTCGTCGACGACCAGGCCGTCGGCAAGGAAGACGACCCGGTCCGCGTAGGACGCCCCGCGCGGGTCGTGCGTGACCATGACGATGGACTGGCCGAACTCGGTCACCGACCGCTTCAGGAACGTCAGCATCTCGGCCGAGGAGTTCGAGTCGAGGTTGCCCGTGGGCTCGTCGGCGAAAACGAGGTCGGGCCGGTTGATCAGGGCCCGGGCGCAGGCGCAGCGTTGCTGCTGGCCACCCGACAGCTCGGTCGGCCGGTGGCTCAACCGGTCCCCGATGCCCAGCTGAGCGACCAGGTAGTCGAACCACTCCTTGTCGACCTTCCTTCCTGCCAGGTCGGACGGCAACGTGATGTTCTCGCCCGCGGTCAGTGTCGGCACCAGGTTGAACGACTGGAACACGAAGCCGATGCGGTCGCGCCGCAGCTGGGTGAGGCCCTTGTCGTCGAGGCCCCCGATGTCGAGGTCGCCCACGAACGTCTGCCCCGAGGTCGGCCGGTCGAGCCCTGCCATGCAGTGCATGAGCGTCGACTTGCCCGACCCCGACGGTCCCATGACGGCGGTGAAGCGGCCGCGCTCGAAGGTGACGTCGATGCCGGCCAGAGCGTGGACGGTGGCCTGTCCCGTGCCGTAGGTCTTGCGCAGCTCGACGGCGTGCGCCGCCGGCGCGGCCGAACGCTGGGCGGGTGGGACTTGGTCGGTGAGCGCCACGGTGCCTCGTTTTCGTCGTCGGGGGAAGGCGCGGGTGGCCGCGGTGCCGCCGACACCGTGTCCCCGCTCTCCGGCGACGTTACCGGGCGCGCGCGTCCGATTCTCTCGGCTCCCTGGGACAACGGCCGTGTGCAACCCAGGAGAGCGACCCTTGGCGCGTCACCGACCGCCCACTACTGTCAGCCCCGCACGAGCAGGAGAGCATTGCCAGATCGGCACGTGGGCGACGGGGGGCCAGTTCGCCATGGGTACGGGGCATGACGCCATGAGAAGGGCCTGAGCCGCTGAGGGCCTCCCTTCGCCTGCCCGAACGCAGTGCGACCGTGGTGGCGGCCTTGTCGTCCGTCGCGGGCGTGCTGGCGCTCCAGCTCATCGTCTTCCCCGTCCCCGTCGGGGTGTGGATCCAAGGGGCCGTCCTCGGCCTCCTCGGCTCCCTCATGGCGGTGGGTCTGGGCCTGACCTACCGCCTGAACAAGGTGATCAATTTCGCCCAGGGCGACCTGGGCACGGCGCCGGCAGTCCTGGCGGTCGGCCTGGTGGCCTTCTCGGGCGTCAACTACTTCGTGGGGCTCGCCACCGGCCTGGTGGCGTCGGTCCTCCTGACCGCCATCGCCGAGTTCGTGGTCATCCGCCGCTTCCGGCGCTCGCCCCGCCTCATCCTGACGGTGGCCACCATCGGGCTGGCCCAGGTCCTGGTCGTGCTCAGCCTCCTCATCCCGCGCCTCTGGGGCCAGACGCCCATCGGCAGCGCAGTCGTGACGTTCCCCTGGCACCTCTCCTGGCACATCGCACCCATCGTCTTCGACGCCAACGACCTCGTCGCGGTCATCGTCTCCGTCGCCTGCCTGGGCGCGGTGTGGGCCTGGTTCACCCGCAGCGATGTCGGGGTGGCGGTGCAGGCGGCGGGGGACCGCCGGGACCGCGCCTCCATGCTGGGCATCCCCGTCGGGCGCCTCCAGTCGGTCACCTGGGTGGTCGCCGGCCTCCTCTCCTTCGTGAGCATCTTCTTCCAGGCCACGATCCTGGGCCTCCCGCTCGACCCGACCTACGGCCTCACGGCGCTCGTCACCGCGCTCGCCGCGCTCGCGTTGGGCAACTTCACCGAGCTCCCCACCATCGCCGCCTCCGCCGTGGCCCTCGGCATCCTGCAGCAGGCCGTCGCGTGGGACGAGCCGGCCAACCCCGCCCTCGGGCTGGCCGTCCTGGCCGGGGTGGTCTTCGCCGCCATCGTCGTGCGCCAGCTGCTGGCGCGCCACACCGACCGCGAGGCGCCGACGACGCTGGCGCTGGCCGGCAGCGTGCGCGACCTCCCGGCCGCCGCCCGCGACCTCACCGAGGTCAAGGTCGGGACGCCCGCGCTCACCGTGCTCGCCTTCGGCGCCGCCTGCACGCTCCCGCTCTGGATGGGCCCGGGCGAGCTCATCCGCACCTCGGCCCTCGTCGTGGTCGCCATCGTCGGCTGCTCGGTCGTCGTGCTGACCGGGTGGTCGGGCCAGGTCAGCCTCGGTCAGATGTCCTTCGCCGCCGTCGGGGCCGCCGTCGGCGCCGTGGCGCTGATCGACTGGCACTGGGACCTGAGCCTCGCCCTCCTCCTGGCCGGCGCCGCCGCCGCGGCGGTGGCCGCCGTGGTGGGCCTGCCGACCCTGCGCCTCGACGGCATGTTCGCCGCCGTGACGACGCTCGCCTTCGCCCTGGCCGCCTCGGGCTACCTCCTGGTCCGGGCCGAGTTCTCGTGGATCCCCCAGGGTCAGCTCGGGACCCCCTATCTGTTCGGGCTCTCGATCACCTCGGAGGCGTCGGTGTTCGAGCTGTGCCTCGGGGTCCTCGTGCTGGTGCTCGTCGCCATGACCGGCCTGCGGCACAGCCGGACGGGCCGCGTCCTGCGCGCGCTGCCCACCAACCAACAGGCGGCGTCGGGCTACGGCGTGCGCGTCGTGTGGGCGAAGCTGACCGCGTTCGCGGTCTCGGGCTTCATCGCCGGACTGGGCGGCTGCCTCTTCCTCGTGGTGAACCAGTCCTACGAGGAGACCTCGTTCCTCGTCCCCGTCAGCCTCCTCGTGTTCACCGCGACCGCCGTCGGCGGGCTGGGGTCGGCCCTCGGGGCGATCCTCGGCGCCGCGCTCGTCGAGGGCAGCACCATCTACCTCCCCCCGAGCTGGCAGCTCTTCCCCGCCGGGCTCGGCGTGCTCATCGTGCTCATCCTGTTCCCCCGCGGGCTGGCCGGCCTGTGCTTCGACCTGCGCGCCTGGGTCGTGGACGCGCTCATCCGGCGCAACCAAGCCGCCGTGCCGGGCGCGCGGGGGCCCGTCGATCCGGCGCTGGCGCCATGAGGCACCGCCTGGCGGAGCTCGGCGCCGGTGTGTCCCTGTTCCCCCTCGGGGTGCTCTTCGGGATCGAGCTGCTGGACCAGGCCACCCAGAGCGCCTTCAACGTGCTCACGCCGAACATCCGCGACGCGTTCCACCTCACCAACGCCGGCATCCTGCTCATCGTGGCCATCGCCGGCGCCGCCGCGCTGCTCTGCACGCTGCCCGTGGCGGTGCTGGCCGACCGGACCAACCGGGTGCGCATCGCGCTGATCGGCGCCGCGGTGGGGGCCGTGTTCTCCATCGGTCTCGGCGCGGCCCAGACCGTGGTGTGGGCGACCATCATGTTGGTCGGCGTCTCCATGGGGCAGGCGGTGATCTTCCCCACTCACAACTCACTGTTGGCCGACTACTACCCGGTCCCGGCCCGCCCGCGCGTCTACTCGGCCCACCGCTCGGGCATCAGCATCGGCGCCATCGTCGGCGTCCTCCTCGGCGCCGGGCTGGCGTCCATCTGGACCTGGCGCGCCCCGTTCTTCTTCTTCGCCGTCCCGATCGCCGTTGTCGTCCTCATCGGCCTGCGGCTGCGCGAGCCCCCCCGCGGGCGCCACGAGCAGCTCGAGCTGGCCGAGCAGATGCTCGCCTCGGAGCGGGGCGAGCCGGCCCCGCTGGGCGACGTCGACGCCGCCGAGCCGACCCAGCCGCCCGGCACGGTGGACATCCCGGTCGAGGCCCCGCCGTCGCTCGGCGAGGCCTGGCGGACGGTCTGGAAGATCGGCGTGCTGCGGCGCATCTTCATCGCGCTGCCGTTCCTGGCGGCCGCCATCGCGGGCTTCACGTCCCTGGCCTCCCTGCAGTACCAGGAGACGTTCCACCTCGACGCCGTCCAGCGCGCCTTCCTCATCGCGCCGATCCAGGTCTTCGACCTCATCGGTCTCGCCGTGGGCGCCGTCATCGCCACCCGCCTGGCCAAGCGCGACATCGCCCTCGTCTTCCGCATGCTGGCCGTGGCCTCGGTCATCGCGGCGGGGTTCGCCGTCCTCTTCGCGCTGGCCCCCAACGTCCCGGTCGCCTTCATCGGCAACGCCGGCATCTCCATGTCGCTGGCCGTCGTGGGCCCCGGCGTCCTGGCCTCGCTCTCCCTGGCCATTCCGGCCCGAGTGCGCTCGGTCGGCTTCTCCATCGGGGCGCTCTTCATCCTGCCGGGGTTCCTCGTGCTCCCGACCGTCGGCGCGCTGGGCGACGCCGTCGGCTTCCGCTACGGCCTGTTGATCCTCGTCCCCATCTTCACCATCGGCGGCCTCATCGTGGCCAGCGCGGGCGGCCTCATTGAGCGCGACGTCCGCAACGTGTGGACCTCCATGCGCACCCGGGCCCAGATGCTGCTCGACCGCCACGCCGGGCGGCTCCCGCTGCTCGCCGTGCGCGAGCTCAGCGCCGGCTACGACGGCGTGACCGTGCTCCCCGGCGTCGAGATCGAGGTCGGCGAGGGCGAGATCGTCGCCCTGCTCGGCACCAACGGGGCGGGCAAGTCGACCCTGCTGCGGGCCATCGGCGGCGTCGTGGAGGCCGACGGCGGCGCCATCGTCTTCGACGGCCGCGACATCACACACCTGCCGCCCGACGAGATCGCCCGCCTCGGCATCGCCCAGGTGCCCGGGGGCGAAGGGATCTTCCCCAACCTGCGCGTGGAGGAGAACCTGCGCGCCGCGGCCTGGCAGGGCAGGCGGAGGGGCGAACGCGACGCCGACATGATCGAGGAGGCCTTCGCGGCGTTCCCCACCCTGGCCTCCCGCCGCGGCGAGCGGGCCGGCAATCTCTCGGGCGGCCAGCAGCAGATGCTGGCCCTCGCCATGGCGACCATCACCCGCCCCAAGCTGTTCCTGATCGACGAGCTCTCGCTCGGGCTCTCGCCGCTCGTCGTCGAGCAGCTGCTCGGCGCCGTCGAGTCGATGCGCCAGGCCGGCACCGCCATCTTGTTGGTGGAGCAGTCCATGAACGTCGCCGTGGCCGTGGCCGACCGCGTCTACGTGATGGAGTCCGGGGCGGTGCGGTTCTCCGGCACCGCCGAGGAGCTCGCGGCCCATCCCGAGCTCCTGTGGTCGATCTACCTGAGGAAGGCGTCGGAGTCCCTCGGGGCGCCGGCCGCCGTCGCAGCGGCGCCGGCACGGGACGGGCGCCACGACCTCGAGGTCCGGGGGGTCTCGCTCAGCTTCGGCGGCAACGCCGCGCTGGATGACGTGTCGCTGCACGCCGCCCACGGGGAGATCGTCGGGATCATCGGGCCCAACGGCGCCGGCAAGACGACGCTGTTCGACGTCATCTCGGGGTTCCTGCGCGCCGACAGCGGACGCGTCGAGCTGGCCGGCGTGGACGTGACCGAGCGCACGGCCTCGGCCCGCGCCCGCCTCGGGCTGGGCCGCTCGTTCCAGGACTCGCGGCTCTTCTCGGGCCTCACGGTGCGCGACGCGCTGGCCGTCTCGCTCGAACGCTTCACCGACGTCAGCGACCCCTTCAACGCCATCCTGCGCCTGCCGGTCCAGGTGCGGACGGAAGCCGCCGTCATGCACCGGGTGGACGAGCTCCTGGAGCTCTTCGGCCTCGAGCGCTACGGCGACAACCTGGTCAGCGAGCTGTCGACGGGCTCCCGCCGGCTGGTCGACCTGGCGGCGGTGGTCGCCCACCAGCCGACGGTCGTCCTCCTCGACGAGCCCTCCTCCGGCGTGGCCCAGCGCGAGGTGGAGGCCATGGTCGAGCTGTTGCGCAACGTGCGCGACCGGCTCGATGCGACCATGCTCGTCGTCGAGCACGACATCGCTTTCATCGCCGAGCTGGCCGACCGCCTGGTCGCCATGGACCGCGGCGCCGTGCTGACGAGCGGCGCACCCCGGGCCGTCCTCGAGTCGCCCGAGGTCGGCGAGGCCTTCCTCGGCTCGGGCGCACTGGCCGTGGCGCGCTCGGGCCCCTCGTCGGACCGGGCCACCACGACGACCGCCCCCGCCACGGCCACGACCACGACCACGGAGGTGGACCCCGCATGAGCGAGAGCGACGCCGAGCCGCGACCGGCCGAACGGCCCTGGCCGCGGGTGAGCCGGCTGCGCATCGCGGCGCCGGTCGTCCTCATCGTGACGGCGCTGGTCGCCGCCGGCATCACGGCCACCGTGCACGAGAACAGCACGAACGGCACCACCACCACGACGACGAGCGGGGGCCGGCAGCGCCGCGCCGAGCGCCCGTTCGAGCGTGCCCCTCACCTACGCCGCCGCCGCCAAGCTCGGCAAGACGGGCGCCTACGACTGGGGCAGCGGGTGCGACCACAAGACGGGACGCCTCAAGATGCCGACCGTCTACTCGCCGCCGTGCGTGCCCGTCGCCACGGGGGGCAACGGTGGCGCCACCTCGAGCGGGGTGACGGGCGACACGATCAACGTCGTCTACTACCAGGCCCAGCCGGGGGGGCTGGCCTCGACCATCTCCGGAGCCGCCGGCACCAATGCACAGGCGCTGGCCACCGCCCAGGCCTACGTGGCCATGTTCAACCAGGTCTACGAGCTCTACGGGCGGCACGTGAACCTCATCCCGTTCACCGCGTCCGGGGCCGACGCCGATCCCGTGGTGGCCCACGCCGACGCCGTCACCGTCGCCCAGCAGCTCCACGCCTTCGCGTCCATCAACGGGCCGGGCGAGACCTCGGCCTACGAGGAGGAGCTGGCCCGCGAACACGTGCTCTGCATGGCCTGCGGCGACTCGTCCACCTACGGCGAGATCGAGCGCAACGCGCCCTACCAGTGGGCCAACCTCCCCACGGCCGACACGTCGCTCAACGAGACGGTCGACTACCTCGTCGCCAAGCTCAACGGCAAGGACGCCGTCTGGGCCGGCGACCCCGCCCTGCACACCCAGAAGCGCAAGTTCATCGTCGTGAGCGAGACGTCCGAGCCGCCGGCGCCCGGCTACGCCCGGCTGACGGCGGAGCTGACGACGAAGTTGCAGGCGGGCCGCGTCAACATGGCGTCACCCACCGACCTCATCTACACGCTCAACCTCACCACGTTGCCCACCCAGGCCGCCACCCTGGCCGAGAAGCTCAAGTCCTCGGGCGCCACGAGCGTCGTGTTCGCCGGCGACCCGATCATGCCGATCTACCTGACCAAGGCGTGCGCCAACATCGGGTACTTCCCCGAGTGGATCATCACCGGCATCGTGCTGACCGACACCTCGACCCTGGGCCGCTACTACAACCAGCAGGAGTGGGCGCACGCCTTCGGTGTCACCAGCCTGGCCGTGCCGGTGCCCGTGGCCAACGGCGACGCCGACCATCTCTACCGCTGGTGGTACGGGGCCACCGCGTCACCGGCCTCCCCGGCGGCCCCGGCCATCATCCCGCCCATCTTGCAGTTCTTCGCCGGTGCCCAGCTGGCCGGGCCCGACCTCACGCCCGCCAATTTCACCACGGGTCTGTTCCGTGCCCCACCGGTCGGGGGCGGGCCGACGTCACCGCGCCTCGCCTACGGCTACCAGGGCGCCGCGCCGCTGCCGAGCTACTCGTCGCCCGCCGACTACACGTTCCTCTGGTACGACGCAGCGGCGAAGGGTCCCGACGAGGAGGGACAGAACGGCAGCGGCCTGATGCGCTATGTCAACGGCGGGGTGCGCTTCAAGGCCGGCGTCGTCCCGGTCGGTCCGGTGCCGATGTTCTCCCAGCAGGGCGCCGTCTCGAGCTACGCGTCACCGCCCGACCGCGCCCCGTCGTACCCGCCGTGGCCCGGTTCCCCCGCCGCGTCGTCGGGAGGCTGAGCGCCGGCGTGCACACGGCGCGCCGATGCACTACTCCCAGTCGTCGGTCATGGTCTTGCCGCCACTGCTGAACGTGACGTTGATCCTCTGAAAGGTGAGACCGAACTCCTCCAGCTCCATCGTGCCGACCTGCGAGCTGAAGGGCGCCGACGAGGTGAGCTCGACCGCGGTGGGCATGAACCCCTCCACCTCGGCCGGCTCCCGCCCGTTCTCGAAGCCCGCCGCCAGCACCACGGCCAGGGCGGCGTGCTCCTCCTCGCTCAGGTCCAACGAGTCCAGCTTGGTGGCCAGCGACGCGATGACGCTGCCGGGGATCTGCGTTGCCATGGTGTGCCTCCTGTCAACACGGGTGTCGTTGCGATCACCCCGTCTGACGAGGTCCTGCGGGCGCAGTTACATACTTTCGTCCCGATTCGCGGCTGCACACCCGGAGCGGGCGACCCCCTGTAACCTGAGCGCCCTTTGGGCGTCGGAAGAGCGTGAGTATGGGGGTCGAGGAAGACGGGGCGGACAAGGCGGCAGCCCGGAGACTGCTGGCGAAGATCCGCACCTTCGTCGCCGACCAGCTGAGTGACGACGAGGCCGTCTTGTTCGCCGCGCTCGTCGCCCCCGGTGTCGCACGCGCCTACCAGGACGACGGCGAGGTGCAGGGTTTCGCCTCCGACGTGGACTGGCGTCCCGGCGCGCTCCCCGACTCCCTCGCGGACGCGGTGCGGGACGGCGGGATCAGGGTCGAGGGACTCGGCGACGCCTGATCAGGCCGGAGAGCCGGCGACGTCGGGCGTCTCGGGCGCGAACTCGAACGGCACGACCTCCGCGCCGGCGCGCTCGATGCACGTCTCGCACTGCTCGATGTGCTTCGCCGCCCCCAGCGGATCGTCCTCGAGCAGCTTCTGGAAGTCGTCGCACGCCAGCGTGGGCTGCTTGACCATGAGCTGCAACGCCAGCGCGTTGCGCAGGCGGCGGCGCGCCCGGTGCACGATGACCTTGGCAGCCCCCGGGGTGACGCCGAGTGCGTCGGCCACCTGTGCCGGGGTGAAGCCGAGCTGCGTCACCATGGTGACGGCGGCGGCGTCACGCTTGGACAGCCCCGAGACACAGCCCTGGACCTGGTCGGCCAGCTCGCGCACCTCGGCGACGGACTCGGGCCCGGGCCCGGGCGAGGCGAGCAGCTCGTCGTGCGATTCGTCGAGCGACGTCACCCGCTTGCGCGCCCGCAACTGGTCGGTGGCGGCGTGCCGGGCGATGGCCAGCAGCCAGGGGCGGAACCGGTCCGGCTCGCGCAGATCGTCAAGATGTTGCAGTGCCCGTGTAAACGTGTCCTGCACGGCGTCCGCCGTGGCGTCGGAGTCGCCCACGAGGTTGTATGCAACCCGCCGCACCGACTCCACGTGCTCCCGGTACAGGTCTGCGAACGCACGCGAATCTCCCGACCGAACGGCAGCCACCAATTCGGCATCGGACCGCACAAGGGTGGGAGAACCCCTCACAGCCGCGACTGTATGCCTTGCCCAGGTGAAATGCTCGTGACAGGGTCTTTTTTGTGACCAGGTGGTCATTTGGAAGGGGCCGCCGCCCCCGCCGGTGGCCGATCGTCGCGGCGGCCTTCACCGCCGTTGCCTCCTACCTCGTGCTCGCCGCGGGCCCCGCCGGGGCCCAGACCATCAGTAACCTCAACCCTTCCAGCGGGCCGGCCGGCAGCGCTTTCAGCGTCGACTATCTCGGCCTTCAACGACGCCGCGAACCCCTGCGTCCCCCCCGACGCCACCTTCACCTTCAACGGCACGCAGATCGGGTCGGTCGCCCTGAGCAGCAGCCCGGCCAGCGGGACCTTCAACGGCACCGTGCCCCCCGGCCTCTCCCCGGGCACCTACCCGATCGTCGCGTCGTGCCCGACCGAGCCGAAGTCGAACACCGTCTTCTTCACCATCACGCCGACCCCGACCACCACGACGGCGGCCACCACGACGACGCTCCCGCCGACGACCACGACGACGGCGCCGCTCGTGACGACCACCACCCGGCCGCGCCCGGGCACGACCACCACCCGGCCGGCCGGCTCGACCACGACGACGAGCTCGACCACGACGACCAGCTCCACGACAACCACCACCACGACGACGACGCTGCCCAAGCAGACACGGGCCCTCCTACTCAGCGCCCTGGCCATCCCCCCGGCCGGATCGCAGACGGCGACCGGCCATGGCTGCAACTCCAACGGCGTGGTGTTGCTGACGGTGGACACGAAGCCCGTCGGCAAAACGACCGCCGCGGCCGACGGCTCCTACTCGGCGCCGCTCCAGGTCAGCTCGCTCCCGGTTGGGCGTTACCAGGTTGTCGCGCACTGCGGGTTGTTCGTCATGGCCTCGGACTTCGACATCGTCCTGGCCACCGCGCCCAGCTCGGACACCGCGACGCTGCTGATCATCGTCTTCTTCCTCCTCATCGGCCTGGCCATCTTCCGGCGGCGCATCAGGCTCGATGCACCCACGACGGGCGAAGCCCCGATCGACGAAGGCGAGGGCGCCACGTCCGTGTAACCGTTGCGCCGCCCCGGCGTCAGCGTCAGGGGCGAACCCCATTTCGACCAGTCGAGGAGGAGAGGTGGCCGAGCCGAGAGGGCAGGCGGGCGGGCGGTTCCGCCCCGCCATCCTGCTCGTCGCGCTCGCTCTGCCGGTTCTCGCCCTGCCGGCCGGCACCGCCGCGGGGTCCTCGGGCTCGGTCTCCATGTCGGCCCGGATCAACGGCACCCCCGCCGCCACCTCGACCCAGCAGAACCCGGTCAATCTGAGCCCCGACCACCCGGCGACGGTCTCGCTCCGGGTCACCAACTCGACCGGGTCGCCCGTGACGATCAGGACGGTCCGCATCGAGGGCAGCGTCATCGGCCTGACCTTCTTCTCCTATGACACCTCGGTCGCGCTGCGCGTGCGGGCCGGGTCGACACTCCACTTCGCGCTCGACACCAGCGGCCTGGGCGGCCAGGCCATCGGCCTGATCCCGGGCTCCGTCGAGCTCCTGAACGGGCAGCACACCGTGGTGGCCTCGCAGTCGATGGTCACCAACGTCCACGGCAGCCTGATCTCGGTCTACGGCCTCTTCGGCCTGGCGCTGCTGATCCTGACCATCCTGGCCTTCGCCGACGTGCTGCTGGCGATGGCCCGCCACCGGATGTCGCCCAACCGTTGGCGTCGCGGGCTCCGCTTCCTGACTCCGGGCATCGGGCTCGGGCTCGTCCTGGTCTTCACTCTGTCCGCCCTGGCCGTGTGGGTCCCGAGCCCGGGCACCTGGCTCGTGACCGTCGTGATCTGCGCCGCGGTGTTCTTCGTCCTCGGCTACCTCTCACCGACGCCGCGTGCCCTCGAGGAGGAGGACGACGAGGACCTGGACGAGTCCGAGTTCCTGGTGCCGGCCGCCTCGACCCCGGCGGAGAGCGACGCCAGCACGTGAGCCTCGACCAGCAGGCGGTGATCGACGCCCTCCCCGCCTACGAGATCGGCGGCGAGCTCGGGCGGGGCGGCTGGGGCGTCGTCCTGGCCGGCAAGCACCGCCAGCTCGGGCGCGACGTGGCCATCAAGCAGCTCCCCCGCGCCTTCGCCGTCGACGAGTCGATCCGCTCGCGTTTCACCGTGGAGGCCAGGCTCCTGGCCTCTCTCGACCACCCCCACATCGTGCCGGTCTACGACTTCGTCGAGCAGGACGGCCTCTGCCTCCTCGTGATGGAGCTCCTCCCCGGCGGCACCGTGTGGAGCCGCTTCACGAGCGACGGCTTCACCGCCAGCAGTGCCTGCGCCGTCGTGCTGGCCTGCCTGTCGGGGTTGCAGGCCGCCCATGGCCGCCGGGTGCTGCACCGCGACATCAAGCCCGAGAACCTGATGTTCTCGAGCACGGGTGCGCTCAAGGTCACCGACTTCGGGATCGCCAAGGTGGTGGGCGGGGAAGAGACCATGGCGACGAGGGCGGGTGAGGTCGTGGGCACGCCGGCCTACATCGCGCCGGAGCAGGCGCGCGGCGGCGACCTCAGCCCCGCCACCGACGTCTACGCCGTCGCCACCATGCTCTACGAGCTGTTGTCGGGCCAGCTGCCCTTCGCCGACGACGGCGACGCCATGGCCCTCATGTTCAAGCACGCCTTCGAGCAGCCCGAGCCGTTGTTGGACAAGGCGCCGTCGGTACCCGGGCCGGTGGCCGCCGTGGTCATGTCCGGACTGGCCACCGATCCGGCCGAGCGCCCCCAGTCCGCCGAGGCATTCGGCGTCGCGCTGGCCGAGGCCTGCACGGCGGCGTGGGGCCCGGGCTGGCTCCCCACCGACGGCACGCCGGTCATGGGTGCGAGCAGCATCGTGTCGGCGACGGAGCGGCCCTCCACCCCTCCGATCCCGACGGCGTCGCAGGGCACCGCGGTGGTCGCGGCCGACGCGGGTCCGGCACCCGCCACGGTGGCCCGGCCCGAGACGGGTGCTCCCCCGGCGGGCGCTCCCCCGACGACGGTGAGGCCGCCGGCCACACCCGTGCGGCCGACCATCACCTCGCACGCACGTGCGGCCGCGCTCGACGACGTCACCGAGGGAGCGGCCGACCTCGTCCCGCTCAAGGAGGTGCTCACGCCGCCGCCGAGCCCGGCGCGCTACTTCATCGCCGCCACGGTGCTGGTCGTGGTGGCGTTCGTGGTCGCACTCGTGGGCATCGGCGCGCCGTCCAGCGGGGGCACGCTCTCGGCCGGCGAGGTCAAAGTGGCGGGCACCGACGTCATCTCGGGTGGGACGGTCACGATCAACCTGGCGAAGCCGGTCCCGGTCGTGGTGTCCGCCTCTGCGCCCGCCGCCGACCACGTGGCGCTCTCGTCCACCGTGCTGGGCCAGCAGGTGTCGGCCGCCACGGCCCCGCTCGTGCCCGGGGCGTCCGGGCGCACTGCGCTGGTCGACCTGGGCGGCCGCTACCTGGTCGGGGGCAGCTTCACCGGAAAGGTGACCCTGTGGCAGGGGCTCGTGGCCGGGAAGGACGCGACGTTCGACGCCCACACCTCCCAGACCGGGCTGCTCAGCGTGCCAGGGGGGATCACCCTGCTCCTCCTGCTCTTCACGATCGGCTACGCCGAGTCCCTCCTCCGCTCGCTCCGGCGGGGCAAGAGCACGAAGACCGGGCCGCTCGGTCTCGCGCTCGTCGGGGCGGTGTTCGGGGTGGCGCTGGTCGGCGTGGGTTGGGTCCTGTTCCGCCAGCTCCCGAGCGCGACGAGCCTCGTCCTGTGCGCCGTCCTCGGCGCCGGCGCCGGCGTGGCGCTCGCCTTCGGCGGCATCGGGGTGGGGCGGCAGCGCCGGTTCCGGCGGATCGAACGGCGGGAGGAGCGCCGAACGGCCAAGGCCGCATGATCGGGCCATGACGACGTTCGAGCTCCTCGTCCGCGAGCCGGGTCAAAGCGAACGGTACGTCACGGTCGACGGCACCCTCGACGCGGGCCGGGAGGTGGAGGGGCTCCTCCTCGCCGACGCACAGACCTCGCGCCGCCATCTCCGCTTCAGCGTCGACGGCGACGTTCTCAGCGTGACGGACCTGGGGAGCACGAACGGCACGACGGTCAACGGATCGCGTATCGAACGCCCGACTCCTGTGGCCGACGGCGACACCATCGAGGTCGGGGACACGGTCATCGTCGTGGCGTCGCACCGCGAGGCTACTCCGGAGTCGACTGCCGCCTACTCGGTCGAGGAGAGTGTCCCGCCACCCGCAACGACACCACCGCCACCGCCGCCACCGGCCCCGACCGCTCCACCGCCACCGGCCCCGACACCGCTACCCCCGCCGACGCCGCCACCACCGCCGCCGCCACCACCACCGGCTGCCACCGCGCCTGTGCCCGCGGCACCCGTGGCTGCGGCAGCGGGGCCGCCCCCAGGCCAGAAGCCACCGCCGCCGCGTCCCGTCCTCGACGAGATGGCGTCGCGGGCCAACGACGCCGCCGTGATCCGCTATCTCCCCGGCACGGCGGGCGAGCAGGCGGCCGCCGGTGTGGCCCGGACCGCCAAGCAGGCGCGCCGGCGCCTGTCGGGGGTGGGCAGCGAGCCCTGGGGCGCCCAGCCGACCATCTGCCTGGTCGACCCCTTCCCCGACCCCGACCAGCCGGGTGTCGTCATGACGTCGGGGACCATCGTCGACGGGGCCCGCAACGAGATCTGGATGGTGGTCACGGCGGAATCACCACCCGAGCCCCTCGAGCGCCCGCTCGCGCTCTGTTTCGGTGCCGCCCTGCCGGCGGGCGCCGAGTTGGGGCCGCTCCTCGAGGGCTACGGCCTCTTCGTCGCCGACACCCCCGACCCCGACCCCGAGCTGCGGGCGATGGAGCTGCCGCCCTTCGGGGCCGCGGACGGTGAGGTCGGGTCGGCCATGGCCCTGTCCTTCGTCCGCTTCCTGGTGGACCGTGCAGGGCGGGCCGAGTTCCTCCAGTTCCTGTCGTCCGCCCAACCGGGCCGGCTCGACGCCGCCGCCCAGCACGTCTACGGCATCGGCGCCGCCGCGCTCGAGGAGGCCTGGCGCACCAAGCTCCACGCCGGCGCCCCCGACATCAGGACGGGGCAGTTCCTGCGCCTCGCCACCCGCTACCTGCGCCCCCACGTCCGGCGCGAGGTGGAGATGTTCGTCTACCTCCTCTTCGGCCTCGCCTTCACGGTCGTCTTCCCGTTCGCCTTCAAGCAGTTGCTCGACAAGGCCATCCCGAGCGGTCACTTCTCGCAGGTGGTCGACATCCTCGCCGTCCTGCTGGCGGCGTTCATCGTGTCCCTGCTCGCCGGCCTGCGCGGCGCCTACCTCTCGGCCTACGTCAGCGCATCCGTCGTGCGCCAGCTGCGCCGCGAGATGTTCGTCAAGATGCAGACGCTGCCGCAGTCGTGGTACTCCCAGCGCCAGCAGGGTGACGTCCTCTCCCGCCTCTTCTCCGATGTCGGCATGCTCGAGCAGGGGCTGTCCCAGACACTCCGCGGTGGGTTGTCGCAGATCCTCTCGCTGGTCGTGTCGGCCATCGTGCTCGTGATCCTCAATCCGCTGCTCGCCGTCATCACCCTGGTCGGTGCGCCCATCATCGGGGCGGTCTACAAGTCGATGGCCAAGGGGGCCCAGAAGCGCAGCGTCGCCGTCCAGGAGGAGACGGGCAGCGTGCTCACCGTCGCCTCGGAGAACTACGGGGCGCAGCCTGTGGTCAAGGCATTCGGGCTCCAGGGTCGCGAGACCGGCCGCTTCACGCAGGCATCGGACCGTCTGTTCGACCGCCAGGTCAAGTTGCAGCTCTACGGCGGCGTGTTCGGGCTCTCGGTCAACATGATCGTGACCCTGCTGCGCGTGTTCATCCTGGGACTGGGCGCCTGGTTGATCTTGCACGGCCACCTCACCATCGGCGGCCTGGTGGCGTTCATGAGCCTCATGGGCGAGGTGCTCTCCCCCGTCACGGTGCTGACCGGCATCGGGCAGCAGGTCCAGGCCTCGACCGGTGCGCTCACGCGCATCAACGAGGTGCTCGATGCGGCCCCCGAAGTCGACGAGGAGTCCGGCCTCCCCGAACTCGGTCCGGTCCGTCGCGACATCGTGCTGCGCAACGTCGGGTTCTCCTACACGCCCGAGCGCCGGACGCTCGAGGGAATCAACATCGACATCACCGCCGGTCAGAAGGTGGCCTTCGTCGGCCCGACCGGCGCCGGCAAGTCGTCGGTGCTCCAGCTGCTCATGCGCTTCTACGACCCCGACGAGGGGATGATCCTCTTCGACGGCACGGAGGCGCGCCAGGTGACCATCGCATCGTTGCGGGCTCAGCTCGGTGTCGTGTTCCAGGAGACCTTCCTCTTCAACGCCACCGTGCGCGACAACATCGCGTTGGCGAAACCCGGTGCCACCGACGCCGAGATCGAAGCCGCGGCGCAGGCGGCTGAAATGCACGACTTCGTCACCTCGCTGCCGCGCGGCTACGACACCCTGGTCGGCGAGCGCGGCGGCCGGCTCTCCGGTGGGCAGAAGCAGCGGCTCTCCATCGCCCGTGCCCTCCTGCGCGACCCCAGCGTGCTGCTCCTCGACGAGGCGACGTCCGCGCTCGACCCGCGCACCGAGCGTCTGATCGCCGACACGCTCGAGCGGGTCGGCGAGGGGCGGACCACCATCGCGGTGACCCACCGCCTCACCTCAATCATGGGCTACGACAAGATCTGCGTGATCGTGGCCGGCCATCTCGCGGAGCAGGGCACCCACGACGAGCTGCTGCGGCGCGGCGGGGTCTACGCCCAGCTGTGGGCCGAGCAGACCGGTGGCGCGGTGCCGACCGAGGCGCCGTTCGACGCCGTGGGCGCGCTGGGCCGCATCCCCATCCTCACCTCGCTCGGCCCCGACGAGCTGGCGTCGGTGGCGGGCCGGCTGCGCGCCGTCGACCTGGGGGCGGGCGAGTCGATGGCCGAGGGTGGCGGGCGACTGCTGATCGTGCGGCGCGGGCGGGCCGTCGTGCTGGGCCGGGACTACGCGGACCAGGTGGTCCAGACGGCCGAGCTCGGCGTCGGCGACGCCTTCGGGCTGGCGGCGCTGCTCGGATCGGGCACCGAGTCCACGCTGCAGGCGACCGAGCCCGTGACCCTGTTGGTCCTCGACGACGAGGTGATCCGGGGTCTGGCCGCGACCCATGCCGACATCGCCGCCGCGTTGGAGGGCACGGCCCGACGGACGGTCGGCCCCGCCGGAGGGACGCGGCTGTCCCGCATGACCATCGGCGTGTCCCGCTCGCTCCCCTCGATGGAGCCCGCCGCTGCACCCGTGGGCGCACCCAGCGCCGACGAGGTGCGCCGCCTGACCGGCAGCCTGCCCGCCGTGGGCCGCTGACGGCATACTTCTGCTGATGAACCCGGTCCTCCAGGCAGTGGCCGACTCCGCCGTCGGTGCGACCGGCGCCGCCGCCGGCTGGGTCATGGCACTGCGCGACGACCGTCTCACCGTGCGGGCGGCCTTCGGAGCAGGCTCGGTCGTGGGCACCGACGTCGCCCTCGGCGAGGGCACCGCGGGCTTCGTCGCCGCCTCAGGCCAGCCCATGGCCATGGCGGTGCGCGAGGGTGACGCCCGGCTCACCGAAGGGGTGCTGGGCCTGCTGCCGGAGCGGCCCTCGAGCGTCCTGTGCGTCCCGTGCACCGCGGCCGACACCGTCGTCGGCGTCCTCGAGCTGGTCGACAAGGCGGGCGGTGCCACCTTCACGTTCGACGACGTGGAGGTGGCCTCGCTGTTGGCGGGCATCGCCGCCGTCGCCATCGCGTCCGACGAAGGCGACGTGGCGGTCCGGTCTCCCGACGAGCTCGGCGCCGAGCTCCGCCGCATCGCCGCCGCCGACCCGGCGGGGTACGTGCAGGTGGCGACGCTGGTCGAGGCGATACTGGCGCGTGACTGAGGGCACCCCGCCGCCACCGGGAGGACCGGTGCGACCGGTGCGACCGGACGAGCAGCGGGTCAAGCCGACCGGGCCGCGACCCGAGTGGACCCGCGAGTCCTCGGTCCTCCGCCTGCCCGGTGTCGCCCGCATGGAGGATCTCTCGCCCGAGTGGGCCTGGGGCGGCGCCACCGGGAAGGGCGCGCGGGTCGCCATCGTCGACAGCGGGATCGAGGCGGACCATCCCGACCTGGGCGACTGCGTCGACCGCGACGCCGGCGTCGCCGTGACGCTCGACGAGGAAGGCGGGGCGGTCCTGACCCCGGGACCACACGAAGACGCGTTCGGGCACGGCACGGCCTGCGCGGGCATCATCCACCGCCTCGCCCCCGAGGCTCGCCTCACCAGCGTGCGCGTGCTGGGCGCCGGCCTGGCCGGCAAGGCGGCCGCCTTCCTGGCCGGTCTCGGCTGGGCGATCGAGCAGGGCTTCGACGTGATCAACCTCTCCCTCGGCACCACCCGGCGCGACTGGGCGCTCCCTTTCTACGAGGTGTGCGACCGCGCCTACTTCGGGGGCACCCTGTTGGTCACCGCGGCCAACAACATGGCCCGGCCCAGCTACCCCTCGCTCTACGCGTCGGTGACCAGCGTCGCGTGCAACCTTGCCACCGATCCCTTCCGCTTCCACTACAACCCCGACCCCCCGACCGAGTTCCTGGCGCCGGGAATCGATGTCGAGCTCAGCTGGCGCGGCGGCGGCAGGATCACCGGGACCGGGAACTCGTATGCGGCGCCGCACATCTCGGGCATCGCGGCACTCATCAAGTCGAAGCACCCTGAGCTACGACCCTTCCAACTGAAGACGGTTCTCTGGGGCACGGCGGCCAACGTCCAGGAGGCGCCGACACCGGCGGGCCGCCTGACGCGGACCATTGCCGCCAGCCGGCTGACGTCGGCCGGCGGTCGGGCGACTTCGGCGCTGCGCAAGATCGGTCCGGAGACCTCACGCCTGTAACCGGCGCCACGGGTGGCCGTCACTACTTCGCAGCCCGCCACAGGGTTGGCGGACAGAGATAGGAGACGATCATGACCGACTCGGTCGAGACCACACCGCGTACGGCGGCCGATTACGCGTCACTGGCCACCAAGTTGGCGCAGTTCAGTCAGGACCTCCCCCCAGGGGAGGCATCGGCGCTCATCCTGCTGATTGAGCACGCCAAGGAACACGCCTCCGAGGTCACGGGCTTCCAGTTCTCCGACCCCGAAGAGGGCGAAGTAGGCGGGTTCTCCTTCTCCTTTGGCGCCGTGCAGGGGGCTTCGGCGCCGCAGGTCAACATGAGCTTTGGCGGCATAGGCCAATTCGGCGGCATCGGCGGCACTTACATGCCGCAGTCGTTCGGCGGCGGGGGCATGTACGAATCCGCGGGGTGAGCCAAACAAACACCGTCACCGCCGGACCTGGGTCCGGGGTGACGGTGACCTGGGTCCCGGGGCAATATCGACCCGGAGTCGGCCGGCGGCCGCGCCGAGAAGGGCGGCGCCCCATGCTCCCGCAGCACGCGCGCATGTGTGCGCCACTCGAGGCAGGGAGCTCACTCGGATTCCTCGTCTACCCCGCCCTGGCCGATCACGAGTCGTTCCAGATCCGGCGCCGGTCACCCGGCGACATCGACTTCGCCTTCTTCGGCGGGAACCCCGCGGCGCCCACCCACCTCTTCACGCTGCACTACACCCTGCCGGCGGGCGGCACGGGCGTGTGGTCCGAGGACCTCGCCTATCGCGCGCCCGACTGCGCGCTGTCCGAGATCCATCTGATCCGCGACGCACTGCTCCGCATGGGGAGCCTCTGGGTGCCGCCCGGAGCCGTGGCACTGCGCGGCGCCGTCGACTTCCGTACGCCTGCCGGCTGGGACACGGTCTTCACGGGCGTCCTGAACCGGGTGGAGCCGCCACCACTGAGCGTCCTGACGGCGCGGGTACAGACCGACTGGTACGCCTTCGATACTGAGTTCCGCTTCGTGCTCCAAGTCGCTGACGTCCTGAGCGGCTCCGGGCGGATCCCGGTCGGACAGGCATTCGTCGTTCCCCGAACCGTCGTCGCGTTAGAAGAGGCGCGGCAGGCAGAGGTGGACGCCTTCCGATCCTCGCAGCGAGAGTTCTCCGCAGCGAAAGGCGGCGTCCGGGCGGACAACGCGCTCGGGCTCCAGTACGACACGCTCTACCGCGAGGCCAGTCGGGCCGACACCCGACCGGCTCCGGAGCATCGTCCCTCGAACTGAACCTGCGCATCGCGTCACGGCGAGACGGGGGCTAGCACCAGTACGCGACGCCCGGTAGCGGCATTCCATCGGGCCTTGCCAGCCCGCATGCTGGCTCCCATGATCGTCACCGAAGCCCTGACGAAGCGCTATGGCAAGACCCTCGCCGTCGACAGCCTCAGCTTCACCGTCGCTCCCGGCCTCGTGACCGGCTTCCTCGGCCCCAACGGCTCCGGCAAGTCCACCACCATGCGCATGATCCTCGGCCTCGACGTACCGGACGCGGGATCGTCCACCGTGCACGGCGTCCCCTACGGGCACCTCCGCTGGCCGCTGCGCGAGGTCGGTGCACTGCTCGACGCCAAGGCCTTCCACCCCGGCCGGAGTGCACGCAACCACCTGCGTTGCCTGGCCAAGACCAACGACATCCCCGCCGCACGCGTCGACGAAGTGCTCGATGTCGTCGGGCTGACCAGCGTGGCCGACCGGCGGGCCGGGAAGTACTCGCTCGGCATGGGACAGCGTCTCGGCATCGCCGGCGCGCTGCTGGGCGACCCCGGGATCCTGCTCTTCGACGAGCCGGTCAACGGCCTCGATCCCGAGGGCATCCGCTGGGTCCGCCACCTGCTGCGCGGGTTGGCCGCCGAGGGACGCACCGTGCTGGTGTCGAGCCACCTGATCAACGAGATGGCGCTGACGGCCGATCACCTCGTCGTCATCGGCCGCGGCACGCTGATCGCCGATACGAGCGTCGAGGCCTTCACGGCGCGCGGCCGCGGCGACTCGGTGCGCATCGTCACGCCAACCCCTCAGCGCTTCGTCACCGCGCTCGCTCGTGTCGGCGCGCGGCCCAGCGTCGACGACGATGGGTCCATCGTGGTCACCGGCATGCTCGCCGCCGAGGTCGGGGAGCTGGCCGCCCGTGACGCGTTGACCGTGCACGAGCTCACGCCGCAGCGGGCCTCCCTCGAGGACGCCTTCATGGAGCTCACGAGCGACACGGTCGAATTCCGATCCTCCGATGCGAGTGCCGTCTCGGTTCCGGCCACCGCCACCTCCCGCTGAAAGGACGCACGATGACCCTCACTGCGACGCTCGACGTACCCGGACGGCGCGCCGGCCTCCGGCAGGCGGTCAAGGCCGAATGGGCCAAGCTGCTCACCCTGCGCTCCACGAAGTGGGCCCTCCTGATCACCGTGGTCGGAGCCATCGCGGTCACCTTCCTCGCCACCCATGGTGCGCGCCACCAGCCGGGTGAGACCGTCGCCCAGGGCTTCGATCCCACCAACACCGCGCTCGCCGGGCTCGCCCTGGCCTCTCTCGTCGTCGGCATCCTCGGCGTCCTCTCCATGACGGGTGAGTACGGCAGCGGCACCATCCGCTCCTCCCTGGCGGCCACGCCCCGCCGAGGCGTCTTCTTCGGTGCCAAGGCCATCGTGATGGGTGTCTTCGCCCTGGCGGTGGGCCTGGCCGTGAGCTTCATGTCCTTCTTCGAAGGTCAGGCCGTCCTCTCGGGTGCGGCGCCCACCGCCACGCTCGGGGATCCCAATGTGCTCGGAGCGCTCCTCGGATCCGCCGGCTTCCTCGCCCTCGGCGCCTTGTTCGGGCTGGGGATCGGCGCGATCATCCGCCACAGTGCGGGCGCCATCGCAACCTTCGTGGGATGCACCCTGCTCCTCCCTGTCCTGCTGCACAACGTGCCGGGGAACCCGAGCCGGTTCATGCCCGTGATGCTGCTCGGGAACTCCGTCGCTGCCGTGGTACCCGTCTACAACGCCTTGTCCGGCCGGAGCGGCGTCCTCCTGATGGGCCTCTACTCCGCCGTGGCGCTGGCACTCGGCGCGGCCGCGGTGGCCAGACGGGACGCCTGATGTCCGAACCGGCCGAGGACACCGGGGTACCGGTGCGCCCGCGAGGGAAAGAGCTGTCACTCGCCATCACCGAGGAGCAGGCGGCACGCTTGAAGGCGACCGCTCGTCTCATCGTGCGGGAGCCCTTCACGAAACGGCCCTGGTCCGAACTGGGCTTCTTCATCGTCTCGGGGGGCCTCGCCGGCATCGGCCTCGCCTTCGTGGGCATCACCATGATGGCGGGGGTGGTGCTGGCCATCACGTTCTTCGGGCTCGCCGTCCTCGCGCTGTCCATCCGCAGTGCGCGCGGGTTCGGCGGCTGGACCCGGGCGTTGGCCCACTCCATGCTTGGCGAGAAGGTCGACGACCCCGAGCCGTTCGCCGGCCGACGCGGGTTCTTGGGGTGGCTGCAGTCGTCCCTGCGCGACCGGGTCGGATGGCGGGCCGTCGGGTACCTGGCGCTCAAGGTGCCCTGGACCGTGCTCGGCGTCTTCGTCGCCTTCAGCTTGTGGTGGGACGCGTTCGCCTGCCTGCTCCGGCCCTTCGCCGGTGCGAACGGAGGCGGCCCCCCCGTCTGGGGCCTGGTGCCGAGCCTGTTCTCGGGCAACTTCTTCTTCAACGCCCAGAGCACCGACCGCGGCTTCGCCGTCTTCCTGCTCGGCTTCGTCTTCCTCTTTGCGGCGCCGTGGGTCATGCGCGGCTTCGTCAACGTGGACCGGCTGCTGATCCGGTCCCTGCTCGATCCCGACCCGACGGCCGCCCGCGTCCGCTCGCTCGAACAGGCGAGGACCCAGACTGTCGACGCCTCCGCCGCCACCCTGCGGCGGATCGAGCGCGACCTGCACGACGGCACCCAGGCGCAGCTGGTGGCGCTCGCCATGCGGCTGGGCATGGCCAAGGAGAAGCTCGAGGACACCGACGGCGTGGACCTCGTCCGTGTCCGCGAGCTCGTCGACGAGGCGCACCGGGGTGCCAAGGAAGCCATCGCCGAGCTGCGCGACATCGCGCGGGGGATCCACCCGCCGGCGCTCGACATCGGCCTGGAGGGAGCACTGGCGACGCTGGCCGCCCGCAGCGCCGTCCCCACCGAGGTGTCGGTCGACCTGCGCAGCCGGCCGACCCCTGCCGTCGAGGCCATCGCCTATTTCTGCGTGGCCGAGCTGCTGGCCAACGTGGCCCAGCACGCGCAGGCCTCGAGGGCCTCGATCTCGTGCGCCCAGCAGGGCACGTGGCTGCGGCTCGTGGTGCGCGACGACGGGCGGGGCGGCGCCCAGCTCACCACCGTCGGCTCCACCTCCAGCGGCCTGGCCGGGCTCACCGACCGGGTGCACGCGGTGGACGGTCGTCTGAACCTGGTGAGCCCCCCGGGCGGCCCCACCGTGGTCACCGTCGACCTGCCCCTCTCGCCATGACACCCGAGGCGCTGCGCGTCGCCATCGCCGAGGATTCGGCCATCCTGCGCGACGGCCTGGTCCAGTTGCTGGTCGACCGTGGCTTCGCCATCACCGGCGCCGTCGGGGACCCCGTCGCGCTGCGCAGCTCCGTCGCCCAGAATCCGCCCGACGTGGCGGTCATCGACATCCGCATGCCACCGACCTTCACGGACGAGGGCCTCCGCCTCGCCCTCGAGCTGCGCTCGCGGTACGAGGGGCTTGGGATCCTGCTGTTCTCGCAGTACATCGAGACCCGCTACGCGGCGGACCTGCTCGCCGACAACGCCGCCGGCATCGGTTACCTACTGAAGGACCGCGTGGCCGATGTCAGCGACTTCGTCGAGGCGTTGGAACGGGTGGCGATAGGAGGTACGGCCTTGGACCCCGAGGTGGTGACGCAGCTCCTCGGGGCGACGCGGCGGACCGACTCGCTGTCGGTGCTCACGGCTCGAGAGCGGGAGGTCCTGGCCCTCATGGCGGAGGGCCGGTCCAACGCGGCCATCGCCGGCGCGCTGGTCATCAGCGAGGGCGCGGTCGAGAAGCACGTGGCCAACATCTTCGCCAAGCTCGACCTCCCCGTCTCGGAGAACAACCACCGGCGGGTGCTGGCGGTCCTGCGCTTCCTCGAGTCCTGAATCACACTGCGGCGCCGTGGGCGTCGTAGGGCAGCCCCCGTGACGCGGCCAGTTCCCGCCCGGCGTTCATCTGGAAGGGGCTGATCCCCCCGGGCTCCCAGGGCCCGACCGCACCCGCGGCGATGGCCCCCGCCGACTTGGGCACGAGGTGGAAGCGATCCCGCAGGTCCTCGCAGGTCCGGTGGGCGACGGCGAACCAGTCCATCCGGAGGAAGTCGATGCTGTCCGCGCCGGTCTCTCCGTCGTGGCACCGGGCGCCCCGCGCCAGGGCGTCGGAGAGGCGGATCGCCATGTTCGGGCTCGACGAGAAGTGGCCGGGCGACGACTCGAACAGGCCGGCCCCCGACGCGAGGTAGCCGGTCTCGAACAGCGAGATCACCATGGCCAGGAGCGAGAAGGCGTGCATGTCGTCGTTGGCCCGGGAGATGAGCCCGAAGACCTCCACCTCCGACTCGACGGTGGTGCCGTAGTCCCCCAGCACGTGCACCCAGTCGTGCTGGGCCAGGAGGGGCGGGGCCGAGCCCGGAGTGCCCGGGAAGGTGAAACCACGGGCCTGGTACATCTCCCACACCTTGCGGCCGATCGACTCGGGGGGCAGCGTCTCGAGCGCGGCCCAGCGCGCCGCCAGCTCCGGGTCGTGCGGATCGGCCTCCCACGCGTCGTGCAGGACGCGCGTCGAGTGCAGCGTGGCGAGCGAGTCCTCCTCGTGTTCGTGCCACGTGCCCTCGTACCCGTTGCGCTGGAAGTCGAAGGCCGCCAGGTCCAGCGAGCCGGCCGCGAACTCCCGGGCGACGTCGACCATGCCGTCCTCGACGCCGAGCTCCACAGCGAAGGCGGCCACGGTGTCGGCCACGTCGTCGGTCAGGGGATGCCGGAGCAGAGCACCGAGGAGCATCACCTGCACCATGCGGGCACGGAAGGAGCGTTCGCGCCGGGCCATCGCTGCCGCGAACTCGCCGGCGCTGATGGACGGCCTGTTCTCCAACGTCACCTCGAAACCGGTCATGGCCGGGAACAGTGCCTCCAGCAGGGCGCGCTGCACGGGGAGCAGCCCGTCACGGCCGCCGGCGGCCGAGGCGATGCCGTCCGCCATGACCTGGGTCTCGGCGGCATCGGGCGGTTGCAGGTTCACGTTCTCGGCGGTTGGTTCCGGGACCGGCACGACCGCTATCCCTGCCCGAGGAGTTCGAGGCCGCGGTGGACGAAGGCGGCGCAGTCGGCGAAATCGCCGGCCCGCGAGCGGGGCAGGGTGGCGCCGAAAGGGGCGTTCCAGAACGCGGCATCGCCCGGCCGCTCGGGGCCCCACGGCCCGACGTACGCGTAGGGCTCGTCGCAGAACGAGTCGCCGGGCGAGAAGCCCAGGTTCACGCCGGCGTCCGCCCCGAGGTCGAGGGTGCAGCCGGTGTCGAAGTGCTCCGGCCACAGCTGCACCGTGGACCGGCCCGCCGGTGAGTCCGCGGTGACGGCGTCGAGCACCCGCCACCCGAGGTCGAACCAGGCGAACAGCGCGTCGAGCTCGGCGGTCGACAGCTGCAGCGGCTCGTCGGTCGGTCCCACCACCGGTGTGTCGGGTCCGGCCGAGAAGGCGTCGTCGAGATCGGCGCCGCCGAATGCGGCGAGCTCGGCCAGGGTGGCGCCGGCCAACGGCATCGCCCGGCTCTGCACCCCCACCTCGCGGACAAGGACCGACCCGGCGATCCGCAGCACCTCGGGCTCGGGACCGAAGGCAGGGGTGGCCACACCCCGCGGGCTCGCCCGCAGGCCGAAGTGGCCGCTGACGGCGCAGCGCCGCCGCCCCAGCACGTGCGCCGCAATCCGGTGCAGGTCGTCGCGGGTCGTCGAACCCATGTCAGACCGGAAGCGTAACGGCGGGGCCATGCCGGCGGTGCGGTCCTACCCTCCCCTCGCCTTCCTCCTTGCCTCGCCGGCAGCCGCCGCCACCTCGACGGCGACCGTCTCCTCCGCCGAGTGGCCCCAGAAGCCGCGCGGCGCGACCAGGAAGTCGATCAGGCGCTCGAGCTGGTCGCCGTAGGTGGCGCGGAGCTCCTGCAGGTCCGCCCAGGCCTCGCCCTTGTCCCGCAGGGGGAGCCCGGTCTCGGCGAGCATGCGCCAGGCGGCCTCGAAATTCTCCTCGACCAGCCACGTCTGCCCCACGGCCACCTCCGGGACGTGGAGGCGGCTCGAGATCTCCACGATGGCGCGACGGCCGCGGCGGTAGAGGAAGTACGGCTCTCGGCTCTGGGCGCCCTCGACGCAGGCGGAGGTCAGGGTGCCGGCATCGGTCAACACCCCGAGCGCCGTGACCCACGATTGGCCGGGGTGTTGGGACCGGAAGAGCGCCAGCATCGGATACGACACGTGGCTCTCGAGAAGGTCGGCGGTCCACATCTGCCACTCACCGAGGACCCGGTACAGCATCTCGGCGTCGCCACCCGGCGCATTGAGCACGATCACGCGGGCCGGAGTGATCCGACCACCCGCGGGGTCGTCGAGCGTCAAGAGCCGAGCCTCCCGCCTGCTGTAGGCGCCGTAAAGCGCGGGGAGGTACGAGATCATCAACGCGATCGTGACCACCCCGGTCAGCGTCTCGAGCAATGTCAGCATCCGGATCAGCGCCCCGTGCGCCGAACCGAACACGGGGGTCACGAGCGACGTCCCCGCGTAGTACACGAGCGTCCCGAAGTCCCTGGTCCCGCCGATGCTCTGGTCGAGGCCCCAGTACACGAGCGACCACCCGACCATGAGGCCGGCCAGCCACAGGACCAGGAGGCCGAGCAGGGAGAGGGCCGGGTAGACGTTGAGCACGTACTCACCGGCGCGGTCGGGCAGCCGTGCCGCAGCCGCCCGCGCGCCACGCCAGGTGGCGGCGTAGAAGATCCGGGTGGGCCGCCACAGGCCGCTCGTGCCCTGGGTGACGATGAGCGTGGCCACGGCATCGCTGAGCATGCCGACGATGAGGACGACGCCGCCCACGGTGGCGACGAGCCTGAGAGTCTCGGTCATGCACCTCCCCGGGCCGTGATCGGGCACACCTTAGGGAGCGGGGCGGGCCCTCCGACCGGCTGCCGGGGCCGGGAACGGGGGGAACCCTGGCCCCGCCGTGAGCGGCCAGTAGGTTGATCCCGGGTGGAGAGTTGTCCCTGAGGGGTAAGAAGGGGGGATGATGAAGGTGATCCGGGGGACTTTCGGGAGCCGCAAGCCGTCCATCGGCCTGGTGCTCGGGGCCGGTGGCGTCGTCGGCCAGGCGTACCAGGCCGGCGTCCTGGCGGCGCTCGAGCGCGAGACCGGCTGGGACGCGCGTGAGGCCGCGGTGATCGTCGGCACCTCCGCCGGCTCGGTCACCGGCGCCGCGCTGCGGGTCGGCGTCCCGTCCACCGACCTGGCGGCATCGCTGTACGGCGTGGCGACCTCCCGGCGGGGCGGCGCCATCCTCCGGCGCATCCTCCCCTCCGACGCCGGGCCTCTGCCGACCCCCTCCGTGCGGTCCCTCCTGCGTCCTTGGAACCTGCCTTCCCCGGCGCTGCTCACCCGGGTCGCCCGCCGGCCACTGGCCTTCCGACCCGACGTGGCGGCGGTGACGCTGCTGCCACGGGGGCAGGTCGACATCTCCGAGCGCGCCCGCGGCCTCGACGAGCACATGGGCGACCGTTGGCCGGACGGTCTGCGGATCTGCGCCGTCCGGCGCTCCGACGGCGCCCGGGTGGTCTTCGGCCGGTCCGGGGCCCCGGCGGCGCGCCTCGCCCCGGCGGTGCTGGCGTCGTGCGCCATCCCCGGCTACTTCCGCCCGGTCACCATCGAGAACACCGAGTACGTCGACGGCGGCGTGCACTCGGTCACCAATGCCGACGTGCTGCGGGCCGAGGGCCTCGACCTCGTCGTCATCGTCTCCTCCATGTCGGCCGCCCAGGGCAGCGTCAACGGCGCCGACGGCCTGCTGCGCCGCACGGTGCACCGCCGCATGGAGCGCGAGATCACCCGCCTCCAAGAGGCCGGGACAGCCGTCGTCAGCCTGGAGCCGGGGGCCGAGTCGCGCCGGGCGATGGGGCTGCGGGCCATGGCGGAGGACCGGAGCCCGCGGGTGATCGAGGCCGCCTACGAGGAGACCCGGCGCCGGATCCTCACGACCCCCCTGCTGGCCTCGCTCGGCTCGCCCGTCACCGCCGCCACCGCCGGCTGACCCCCGGGAGCCGGCGACCGCCCGGTAGTAGCGTGCGGGCCGGAAGTGCCACCGAAGGGAGGTCGATGGGCCCTGACCGTTTGAGCCCCCTCGATGCGTCGTTCCTCCACATCGAGGACCACGTGTCCCACATGCACATCGCATCGGTCGCCATCTTCGAGGGCCCGCCGGCGCCCTTCGTGGACATCGTGGCGATGGTCGACGCCAAGCTGGACCTGGTCCCGCGGTATCGCCAGAAGGTCAAATTCGTGCCGCTGGAGCTCGGACGTCCGGTCTGGGTGGACGACCCGCACTTCAACATCGAGTACCACGTCCGCCACACCGCGCTCCCGTCGCCCGGAGGTGAGAGCGAGCTGCGCAAGCTCGTGGGCCGCGTCATGTCGCAGCAGCTCGACCGGTCGAAGCCGCTGTGGGAGATCTGGGTCGTCGAGGGACTCGAGGACGGGCGCTGGGCCATGCTGTCGAAGACCCACCATGCGCTCGTCGACGGCGTCGCCGGCACCGACCTGCTCGCCGTGGTCATGGACCTGAGTCCGGAGACGACGCGCCCCGAGCACTCCGAATGGGTGCCGCGACCGATGCCCACGGGCCTCGAGCTGATGGTGGACGCGCTCGAGAACATCGTGCGCTCGCCCTACGAGCAGCTGCGGGCGGCGCGAGCGCAGACCCGCGTCGTCCGCCGGATGGCCGGTTATGCGCTCGAGGTGGCCGGCGGCCTGTTCGCCCTGAGCGGGCTCGTCCGCCCGATGCCACTGTCGAGCCTCAACGGCCCGCTCGGCCCGCACCGGCGCTACGCCTGGGCGACGACGTCGGTCGAGGACATCAAGCGGATACGCAAGGGCCTCGGCGGGACCTTCAACGACGTCGTGCTGGCCGGCATCACCAACGGGTTCCGCGAGCTGCTCCTCTCACGCGGCGAGGACGTCGAGCGCGTGGTGCGCACCTTGGTGCCGGTCTCGGTCCGGCCCCGCGACTCCTCTGGGAAGGCCGTCGGCGACGGCACGTTCGAGAACAAGGTCTCGGCGATGTTCGCCGAGCTCCCGGTCGACATCGAGGACCCCGTGCTGCGCCTGCACACCATCAGCGCGCAGATGAAGGACCTCAAGGATTCCAAGCAGGCGGTGGCCGGGGAGGCACTGACCTCCATGTCCGGCTTCGCCCCGCCGATGCTGCTCGCGCTCGGGATGCGCCTGGCCACGCGAGCGGGGCAGCGCAACGTCAACACGGTGACCACCAACGTGCCGGGCCCGCAGTTCCCGCTGTACGCGGCGGGGCGGCGCATGATCCGGGCCTTCCCCTACGTCCCGCTGGGCGGCCAGATCCGACTCGGCATCGCCATCTTCTCCTACGACGGTGAGGTCAACTTCGGGATCACGGGCGACTACGACACCGCCTCCGACATCGACGTCCTCTCCGGCGGCATCGAGGACGGGATGACGCAGTTGCTCAAGGCGTGCGAATAGCCGCCGTCATCACTCTCAGGGTGCCAGGTCCGGGATGCTCGTGACTTCGTCCTCGATGTAGCGGGCCAGATCCGACACGATCACACGCTCGACGGAGCGCCCGACGATGGGCATGCGGATCTTGAGCTCGCCCTCGACGGTGACGACGGTGCTCGCCGGCCCGTCGTCCCCGGGCGCGAACCGGTAGCTCCCGCTGGCCTGCAGACGGTCCGGGTAGTGGTCCGGCAGGACCACCCAGTCGGTGCGCGCCTCGGCGGCCCGCACCTCGGTCCTCGTGATCCACGACAGCCTGGTGGGATCGATCACCGCCCGCACCGCCGGCGACACCGAACCCGTGAACGCGAACCGCACCTCAATGAGGATGCGGTCCCCGTTCTCGTCGTGCTGCACCACCTCGAGCACGGCGATGTCGTCGCGCACGGGTCGGCCGGTGAAGAAGGCGGGCGAACCGTACGCCGCGATCGCCTGCGTCGGCGGCACGGCGACCGCCTGGCGGATGGCGATCCTCACCCCGGGGCCGGGCGCGTCGACGGCAACCCGAGCTTGCGGTGGTCCCAGCTCACCGTCCGCTGGGCGTGGAGCTTGATCGCCACCCGCTTGTGCAGCATGGTCTCGAGGAACGGCTTGAGCTCGTCCGAATACGCCCCGTAGTACCGCTCGAACACGCTGACGCCGAGCGTCCAGAGCTGGTCGGGGTCGTCGACGATCTCCGCCTGGCCGACCAGCTCGACGCCGCGCAGCTCCTCGTAGTAGTCACCCTCTTCGAAGAGCAGCGTGCAGCGGGGGTCGCGGCGCAGATTCTGCACCTTTTGCGACTTGGCCTTGGTTTCCACCGTGACACAGCCGTCGAGAAACCCGTACCACATCGCGATGGCGTGGATCGACCCGTCCCGCGACAGGGAGCACATCGTCATGGCACGCCGCTCGGCGAGGAACGCCTCCACCTCGTCAGCCGTCATCTCAATGGCCTTGCGCTGGTTCACGCCGTGGCCCATGGCCTCGGTCATCGGCACCTCCCACTCGTGTGTCACGGAGCGTAACGCCCTGGGCAGGGACGGAGCGGTGAAGAGTTCATCTTCAGTCCACTTGTTGGTTGCGCCGGTTTCACGGCACGTTCACCTCGGCTCCCTAGCGTGAGTCCCGATGGCGACCATTGATCAGCGTTTGGATCATGCCGGCCGGGATCACCGTTCCGCTCCCGTCGCCGGCCAGCGCCATCGCGGCCAGGAAGCCCTGGCCGAGGTCATCAGGATCCGCTCGGCGCGCTCACACCGCGACGGGCTCATCGGATTCTTGGTCACCAAGGCGCGGGTACTCGCCTCCCCGCGTGCCCAGGCGACGCCGGTACGACTCACCCCCCGTCTGCCGTCGTCGCCTGCCGCTCGCACATCGCATATCCCGCACCGGGTCCCCCACGACGCTGCCTGAGGCGGAACCGAACGTGGCGATCGCGAACGCACCGGCAACCAGCGGCCGGCCTCCCCTCACGGGGCCGGCGCGGGACAATCGTCCGCTCGTCCTGGTGGTCGACGACGAGGAGTCCTACCGCCAGGCCCTGGCGTCGGGGCTGACGCGCGAGGGCTTCGCGGTGGAGAGCGCCGGGGACGGGCACGAAGCGCTCCGGCTGTTCCACCGGGTGCACCCCGACCTCGTCCTCCTCGACGTCATGCTGCCCGACCAGTCGGGGATCGAGATCTGCCAGCAGATGCGGAGCCTCAAACCGGTGCCGATCATCATGGTCACCGCACGCGACGCCGAGGTCGACATCGTGCTCGGGCTCGAGCTCGGCGCCAGCGACTACGTGGCCAAGCCGTTTCGCCTGCGCGAGCTGGTGGCCCGCATGCGGGCCGTCCTGCGACGCGGCGTGGCGGTGGCCGAGCACCACGAGGAAGTCCTCAGTGTGGGTCCGGTACGCCTCGACGCGGGGCGCCGGGAGGTCACCGTGAGCGAGGTGCCCGTCGACCTCTCCCGCAAGGAATTCGACCTGCTCGCCCTGCTGATGGCCCACAGCGGCCAGGTCGTCACCAGGGACTGGTGCATCGATCGGCTGTGGTGGGACCAGGAGCTGACCGACACCCGCACGCTCGACACCCACATCAAGCGCCTGCGCCGGAAGATCGAGCCGGACCCGGCCAACCCCCGCCACCTGGTCACCGTGCGGGGAGTGGGCTTCCGCTTCGAGGCCTGACCGGGCACGCGGGAGCCGCTTCGCTCTACATTGAGCGGATGCGCAAAGGCGACGTCGTCCCCGATTTCGAACTCCCCGACCAGACGGGCGCGCCCCGCACCCTCAACGGGTTCCTCGCCAACGGGCCGGTCGTGCTCTTCTTCTACCCCGCCGCCATGACCTACGGCTGCACGAAGGAAAGTTGTCACTTCCGCGACCTGGCCGCCGAGTTCGCCGCCGTCGGCGCGCAGCCGGTCGGCATCAGCGCGGACACCGTCGACAAGCAGAAGCGCTTCGACGAGAAAGAGACGCTCGGTTTCCCCCTTCTCTCGGACCCCGAGCGCGTCGTGGCGGCCCAGCTGGGGGCGAAGCGGGGACCGAGCTTCCTGCCCAACAAGCGGATGACCTTCGTCATCGACACCGACCACACGCTCCTCGACGTGATCCACAGCGAGGTGTCCATGGGCTCGCACGCCGACAAGGCACTCGCTCTCCTCAAGGCGCGCAGCACTGCCTGACCGCGCCGTCGTCATCACCGGCGCGGCGTCGGGGATCGGCGCCGCCACCGCGGCACGCCTCGCCGCTGCCGGGTGCCGCGTCGTCGGGATCGACCGGGCGGAGGCCGACGTGGTGGCCGACCTGGCCGACCCCGGGCAGCGGGCCCGGGCCATCGCCGAGGCGACCGAGAACTGCGGCGGCACGCTGGCCGGCATCGTGACGTGTGCCGGTCTGGCCGGCGCACCGGACCGCGCCGGATCCCTCCTCGCCGCGGTGAACTACTTCGGCACCGTGGACCTCCTCACCGGGCTGCGCCCGCTGCTGGCTCCGGGGGGCGCGGCCGTGGCGATCAGTTCGAACTCGACCACGGTGCAACCGGCCATCCCGGCCGACCTGGTGGACGCCTGCCTGGCTCACGACGAGGAGCTGAGCGCGCGGATCGCCGATGCGCGGGGGTCGCTGGTGGCCTACCCCGCCACCAAGCTGGCGGTGGCCCACTGGGTCAGGCGTCAGGCGACGGGGCCCGACTGGGCCGGTTCGGGGCTGCGCCTCAACGCGATCGCGCCCGGCATGATCGACACCCCGATGGTGGCCGGCATGCGGGCCGACCCCGAGACGGGCCCGCTGCTCGACCTGCTCCCCATTCCGGCGGGGCGGCCCGGCCGCCCCGAAGAGATTGCCGCGCTGGTCGAGTTCCTGCTCGGTCCCGACGGCGCCTTCTTCTGCGGGTCGGTCGTCTTCTGCGACGGAGGGAGCGACGCCCTC
The DNA here is from genome assembly GCA_963809825.1 of uncultured Acidimicrobiaceae bacterium. Lineage (GTDB taxonomy): Bacteria > Actinomycetota > Acidimicrobiia > Acidimicrobiales > RAAP-2 > Bog-473. Next base: position 165,617 of record CAWELJ010000004.1, read on the forward strand.
CTGCGCACCCGGGACTGGCCGGCCGCCTGGGACATCTCGGTGCGCGACCTGGGCCAGCAGCTCTCCTGACCCGCAGCGGGCCGGGGCCCGGGCCCCCGAGCCGACCGTAGGCTGCTGCCATGCCGGGCCGGATCCTGGTGGACACCACCCCGCTGCGGGAGAGCCGCGACTTCCGGCTCCTGTTCACCGGGCAGCTCATCTCGGTCATCGGGACGCAGCTCACGGTCGTGGCCATCCCGTACCAGGTGTACTCCATGACCCACTCCACCCTGCAGGTGGGTGCGATCAGCCTGGCCCAGCTGATTCCCTTCCTGGCCGGAGCCCTCTCCGCCGGGCCGATCGGCGACGCCGTCGACAAGCGCCGCATCATGGTCTGGACGGCGGCGGGCATGACGATCACGAGCGCCGCCATGGCCGTCAACGCCGCGGTGCCCCACCCGTCCCTCGCCGTGCTCTACGTCGTGAGCTCCCTGGCGGCCGGGCTCATGGGGTTCTCCAACACGGCCCGCATGGCCTCGGTGCCCGGCATGGTCGAGCGGCGGCACCTCACGGCGGCCGCCGCCATGACGCAGATCGTCTTCCAGGTGGGCGTCATCGTCGGGCCGGCGCTCTCGGGAATCCTCCTCGGCATCGGGCTCCCGCTCGTCTACGCGCTGGACGGGGTGTCCTTCGTGGTGGCCACCGTGACGTCGGCCCTGCTCGGGCCGATCCCACCGTCCGATCACGCCAGGGGGCTGTCGCCCTGGCAGTCCACCAAGGAGGGGCTGCGCTACCTGCGCTCGCGCCAGGCGCTGCAGGGCGTCTACCTGATCGACATCAACGCCATGGTGTTCGGCATGCCCCGGGCGCTCTTCCCGGCCATGGCGGGTGCCGTCTTCGGGGGCGGGACCGTCGCGCTCGGGTTCCTCTACGCCGCACCGGGGGTCGGTGCGCTCATCGGCGCGGTGACCACCGGCTGGGTGGCCACCCTGCGCCGCCAGGGGTGGGCGGTGATCGTGGCGGTCTCGCTGTGGGGCGCCGCCATCGCACTGTTCGGCCTGGTCGACACGCTCTGGGTCGGGCTCGTCCTCTTGGCGGTGGCTGGATGGGCCGACGTCATCTCCGCCGTCCTGCGCAACACCATCCTGCAGAGCTCGGTCCCGGAGCGGTTCCGCAGCCGCATGTCGTCGATTCAGATGGCGGTCGTCCAGGGCGGCCCGCGCCTGGGTGACATGGAGTCGGGCGCGGTGGCCACGCTGACGAGCGTCGAGTTCTCGGTCGTCTCGGGGGGCCTGGCCTGCATCGCCGGCGCCGCCGTGATCGGCGCGCTCATGCCGGGGTTCCGCCGTCATGTGGCGGGCGAGGTCGACGACGTGCCCGTATGATCCGCTCGTGAGCGACACCTTCGCGGAGCCCACCTGGGGCGAGGTCGACCCCGGCGCCTGGGCGCGCATCGTCGTGGTCTCCCCGCATTTCGACGATGCGGCCATGGGGGCGGGCCATCTCATCGCCAGCTACCCCAACACGACCGTCGTCACGGTGCTCGCCGGCCGTCCGCCCTCCTACCCCGAGGAGCCGTCGGAGTGGGACGCGCTCGGCGGCTTCGTCGCCGGCGACGACGTGGTGGCGGTCCGGCGTGAAGAGGACGTGGCGGCCATGGCCGTCCTCGAGTCGGGGTACCGCTGGCTCGACTTCGCCGACCACCAGTACCTTCGCCCGGAGGACCGACCGAAGCCGGCCGAGGTCGCACCCGTGCTCGGGGCCACGATCAGCGAGCTCGATCCCACCGCCGTGTTCTTCCCCATGGGACTCGGCAACCCCGACCACGTGATGGTGCACGAGGCCAGCCTCCTGGTGCGCGAGGAGCAGCCCGCCCGTGAGTGGTTCTGCTACGAGGACCACGGGTACAAGCACATCCCGGGTCTGCTGGCCTGGCGGGTGGCGAAGCTGCTGCGCGCCCACCCGTGGCCGACACCCGCCATCGTCCCGCACGTCCCGGACGAGGAACGCAAGCGGCGCGCCATCTGGGCCTACACCTCGCAGATCCCTCCCCTCGAGCGCGATCACGCACTGACGGCGCGCCTTGAAGGTCGGGTACCCGAGCAATTCTGGCACTTGGCGCCGCCCCCCTCGGGGTGGGAGGCGCTCGCCGACTTCATCTGAGGGCGGACGCGAAACGACCCGCCCGGGGGGAGTTCGGGCGGGTCGTCCGCAGGAACCTCAGTGACCGCTGAGGTGTTCGCTGTCCGATCAGGCCAGGGGTCCGGCCGGGGGGTGGGCCACGGACTCCTGGACGCTCCCCTCCTCACGCGGCTCGGGCGTCCCACGACCGATTGTGGGCTGGCGCGGTCGGGGGTGCAAGGGTCCCGGCGCAGAGTTCACGAACCCGAAACCGCCCCGACATCACAGCGAGATCCGCAGGCTCGGGGCGCCCCCCGGCTCCGCCCGGTCCCGGGCATTTTCGCCCGTCCCCTGGGCATTTCCGCCCTGCACCGGGCGTTTCAGAGTCACGGGGGTTCCAGGTCCAAACACGCCGAAGAGGGGTCGTTCAGCCCTACCGGCCCAGCCCGTGCCCGCGTCACGATCGGGAGGTGGTCATGTATGTCGACCTCCTGACGCGGGCCCTTGGCAAAGGAGAGGAAGGGCAGAGGTCCGAGGACCTGCTGCTGGCCGACCTCGTTTACTCCCGGGCCAGGCTTCGAGCGACCGAAGGGGACACGCGGATTCCCCTCGCCGAGGCTCTGGCCCGGGAGCTTTCTTACGACGGCGCGCTGATCCGACTCTCGGCGTCGCTCGGCATCCCGACCGGACCCACAGACTTCGCCCGCCCGGTGTGCGAACGCGCCCGGCTCGAGGGCGAACTCACGGCCCGCGGCCTCGACCTCTCGGTCGAGCTGCAGGCGCAGCCCGCCTAGCTCGCCACGGCGACCGTCGGGGTGGTGCGGGCGACGCTCAGGGCGCGGATGAGAACCTTCGAACTCAGCGGGCCGGCGATGACCTCGCAGTCAGGGGTTTCCTCGGCCCAGTGGGCCGCCGATCGCTTCGGCGCGACGACTACGACCGGCGTCTGCGCTGCCTGCGCATCGAGGGCACGCGCCACGTTCCCACACCGCGCGTCCCGCAGGTCGAGCGCGCTCACGACGGCGTCGGCCTCGTCGACCAGTGGGCAGTGCCCCGTGGCCGTCAGGGCACATTCTGGGGAAAACCCGCCCTGTGGCCCCGGGCACCAGGTCATCCGATAGCCATTGCGACGCAACAACTTCCAGGCCGCGTGCGCCTCCGCCCCGTCGGGTGACTCGAAGAGCACCATCGGGCCGTGGCCGTCGTCGTGCGCATCGTCGGGCCAGCCCCGGGCGAAGTCCTCACCGAGCGGGCGTCGTGTGCAGTTCCAGAACATGGCGGCCTCCCTTCGCGGTCGCTGCCGGGCCTGGCAGGGCCGTCCATATCTCTTGTTTCTACAGTTAGAATAGAGAGAATACCTGCTGGCGTCAAGTCTCAGGGGGTGCCCGGGGCCGGACCGGTGGAGAATGGGGTCACATGAAGCTCACGCCGACCAACCGGACCGACTATGGCATCCGGGCCCTGATCTACCTGGCCAACCACCAGGGGTCGCACGCCAAGGCGGCCGACATCGGCGCCGCCATGGACATCCCGACCGGATTCCTCCAGCAGGTGCTCCAGGAGCTGCAACGGGCCCGTCTCGTGAGCTCGCGCTCGGGGCCGGCCGGCGGCTACGTGCTGTCCAGGGCGCCCGGGGACATCACCATCCTCGAGATCGTCGAGACGCTCGAGGGACCGATCGAGACGTCGGAATGTGCGCTGCGCGGTGGGCCGTGCCACTGGGACGACGTGTGCGCCATGCACTGGGTGTGGTCCTCGGCCCGCGCCGCGTTGAGCGACAGCCTCCGCGCCGCCACGCTGGCCCGGGTCGCCGCGGACGACCGCGCCCTGGCCGAGGGTGAGCTCGCCGCCCCCGACGATTCCCACCGGCTCCGGCGCGGCTGAGCCCGGTCGGTCAGTCGCCGGCGGCGTCCTCGGGGGACACCGTCAGGTAGTCGATGAGCCCGGTGACCGTGAGCAGGTCCCGGACGAACACCGTGGGCGACTCGATGCGCAGCGTGATGCCCGACGCGGTGGCGCGCTGCTGCTCCACCACCAACGGGGAGAGCCCGGCGGCGTCGACGTAGGTCAGCTCGGCCAGGTCGACGGTCAGCTCGGTCACCCCGCTCCGGTTGATGGCGGCCAGGCGCTCGCTCAGGGCGGCGGCCGTGGCCACGTCGAGCTCACCGTGGAGGGACATCCGGGTACAGCCCTCGCCCTCCCGGACCCAGATCTCCAACTGCTGTGCACGTCCATCCATGCGCGCAGGCCCCCTCGGCCACACCGCCGGCGCGGGGAGCGGGGGCGCCTCCCGTGGCCGCGGTGTCCGCCTCATCTTGGGGCCCCCGGATCAGGGGCGCAAAACGGCAGCCGGGAGCCACCTCGGTAGAGTCGTCGGTGGTGGCCGCGGACGACGAGCGCACGGTGGAGGTCGACGGCCTCGAGGTGCGCGTCTCCCGCCCCGACAAGGTGTACTTCCCCGAGCTGGGCGCCACCAAGTTCGACCTCGTCTCGTACTACCTCGACGTCGGCCCGCACCTGCTCAACACCGCCGGAGGGCGTCCCGCCATGCTCCAGCGCTTCCCCGACGGCGCCAGCGGCAAGTCCTTCTACCAGAAGCGCATCCCGAACGGGGCCCCCGACTGGCTGCAGTCGACGGTCGTGTCCACGCCCAACGGCACCACGTCCAACGCCCTCGTCGTGGCCGACCTCGCGCACGTGGTGTGGGCCGTCAACATCGGTTGCCTCGGGCTGCACCTGTGGCCGTATCGCGCCGCCGACCCCGGGCATGCCGACGAGCTCCGCATCGACCTCGACCCCACGACGGGCATCGGCTTCGACGAGGTCCGTGCCGCCGCGTTGCTGTGTCGCGACCTGCTCGCCGAGCTCGGCCTGCGGGGCTACCCCAAGACGACGGGCAGCCACGGCCTGCACGTGTACCTGCGCCTGGAGCCGCGCTGGGACTCGGTGGAGGTGCGCGCCGCCGCGGTGGCGCTGGCCCGCGAGCTCGAGCGGCGCCACCCCGAGCAGATCACCGCCAACTGGTGGAAGGAGGAGCGCGGTGCCCGCGTCTTCGTCGACTTCAACCAGAACGCCCCGCACAAGACGGTGTTCGGCGCCTGGTTCGCCCGGCCCCGCACGGGGGGCCAGGTGTCGACGCCGCTCACGTGGGAGGAGGTCGAGACGGTGGTCTCCGACGAGCTCACCATCTTCACCGTGCCCGACCTGGTGCGCCGGCGGGGCGACCCGTGGGCCGACATCGCGGCGCATCCCCAGTCGATCGAGCCCCTGCTCGCGCTTGCCGAGCGTGACAAGGCGGCCGGGCTGCACGACGCCCCGTGGCCGCCGCAGTACCCGAAGATGCCCGACGAGCCGCCCCGGGTGGCGCCGAGCCGGGCCAAGAAGGCCTGAGCCTGACCATGGACGCGCGCGGGGCGCTGCAACGGATCGCCTTCCTGCTCGAGCGGGGAGGCGCCGACACCTACAAGGTGCGGGCCTTCCGCAACGCGGCGAAGGCCCTCGACGACATGCCGGCGGACGAGCTGGCGACGCTGGCCGGGGCGCGGCGGCTCCAGAACATCCCCGGGGTGGGCAAGTCGACCGCACAGGTCATTGAGCAGGCGCTCGAGGGCCGCGTCCCCGACTACCTGGCCAAGCTCGAGGGCGAGGGTGAGCCCGACGACCTGCGGATCGAGGGCGCGGCGCGGGAACTACTGGAGTCGCTGCGCGGCGACTGCCACTCCCATTCGGACTGGTCCGACGGGGGCAGCCCGATCCTCGAGATGGCCGAGGCGGCCCGTGCGCTCGGCCACGAGTACCTCGTCCTGACCGACCACAGCGCGCGCCTCACGGTCGCCCACGGACTGAACGCCGAGCGGCTCCGCCAACAGCTCGACGTGCTGACCGGGCTCAACGAACAGCTGGCGCCGTTCCGGATCCTGACCGGGATCGAGGTCGACATCCTCGAAGACGGCTCGCTCGACCAGGAGCTCGACCTCCTGGCCGAGCTGGACGTCGTGGTGGCCAGCGTCCATTCCAAGCTGCGCATGGACTCGGACCAGATGACCGCACGTATGCTCGCCGCCATCGAGAGCCCCCACACCGACATCCTGGGTCACTGCACCGGCCGCCTCATCACGGGACGGGGCCGGGCCCAGTCGACCTTCGACGCCGACGCGGTGTTCGCCGCCTGCGCCCGCACCGGGACGGCGGTGGAGATCAACTCGCGCCCCGAGCGCCAGGACCCTCCCCAGGACCTGCTGCGCCAGGCGGCCGGGCTGGGGTGTTCGTTCAGCATCGACACCGACGCCCATGCGCCCGGGCAACTCGAATGGCTCGGCCGCGGCGCCAAGAAGGCGGTCGATGCCGGTCTCAGTCCGGAGCGCATCGTCAACCGCGGCAGCGTGGACGACCTGTTGGCCTGGGCGGGGTCGCACGATGGCTGACCCCACATGACGCTGGCCGTCCGCCCCCCCGTGTCCCCCATGCTGGCCAAGCTCTCCCGCGAGCTTCCACGCGAGACCGGCCTCTTCTACGAGCCGAAGTGGGACGGCTTCCGCTGCATCGTCTTCCGGGACGGCGACGACGTCGAGCTGGGCAGCCGCAACGAGAAGCCGCTGACGCGCTACTTCCCCGAGCTGGTGGACGCGCTCCGCCGCGAGCTCCCTCCACGCTGCGTCCTCGACGGCGAGATCGTCATCGCCGGGCCGAAGGGACTCGACTTCGACGCGCTCTCCCAACGCATCCACCCGGCCGAGAAGCGCATCCGCCAGCTGGCGGAGTCGACGCCGGCGTCCTTCGTCGCCTTCGACCTGCTGGCCCACGGCGACCGCTCCTACATGGAGACGCCCTACGCCAAACGTCGCGCCGCGCTCGAGAAGCTGCTGGCGAAGGCGCGCCCGCCGGTGCACCTGACGCCGGCCACCGAGGACCCCGACGTGGCCAACGACTGGTTCTCGCGCTTCGAGGGCGCCGGGCTGGACGGGGTGGTCGCCAAACCGGGGGACCTGCACTACCTGCCCGACAAGCGGGCCATGGTCAAGGTGAAGCACCAGCGGACGGCCGACTGCGTCGTGGCCGGGTTCCGCACGCACAAGGACGGTGCCGGCGTGGGCTCGCTCCTCCTCGGGCTCTTCGACGGGGAAGGGACCCTGCATCACGTCGGTGTGGCCTCCGGGTTCAGCGTCGCACGCCGCCGCGAGCTGGTGGACGAGCTCGAACCGTTGCGGGCCGGCGGGCTCGAGGGCCACCCGTGGGCCGGCTGGGCGCCCGAGGGCGAGGGCGGGCGCATGCCGGGGGGGCCGAACCGCTGGAACGCGGGCAAGGACATGACCTGGGAGCCGGTGCGCGCCGAGCGGGTGTGCGAGGTGTCCTACGACCACCTGCAGCAGGACCGCTTCCGCCACGCCACGTCCTTCGTGCGCTGGCGCCCCGACCGCGACCCGGCGTCGTGCACCTACGACCAGCTGGACACGCCTGTCCCCTACGAGCTGGCCAAGGTCTTCGGGACGGCCTGACCACTGCGGCCGCGTGGGGTCGCCGCCACGGCGTGGCCCGGGCGGCGCGCGCGGTGGGCGTGCAGGACCCGGCGGGTCTCGGCCCGGCCCGAGCGCATGAAGTCCGGCCACTCCGAGGGGTTCAGGAACTGGCGGTAAAAGCCCACCCCCCGCACCTTCTCGTAGGACACGGGCTCGATCATCATGACGTCGGCGGCGGCGCGCAGCCGGCGCAGGTTGACCCGGGCCAACTCGCTCTGCTGGCTGGTCCGCACCTGACCCGCTACGTAGAGGATGCTGGCCCGCCGGTCCTGCCAGCCCGACGCGTCCTCGCCGGCGAACTCGGGCGGATAGAAGCCGTTGATCGCCAGCGCGATGTCGCAGGGCTCCTCGAGCTCGAGCACCGGGCGCACGGGGAAGATGTCGACGAGGCCGCCGTCACACCACGACTGCCCGTCGAGCTCCACCGGCGCGACGAACAGCGGGAGGGCGATCGCCATGCGGACGGCCCGGGCCACGCTGAGGTCCGGGTGGGTGCGCGGGCCGATGTACTCGAGACGGTTCCTCTCCACGCTCCACACGGGTGCGTAGGCGGGGATGGCCAGCTGACCGAGCGTCATGTCCCCCAGCAGGCGGCGGTAGGTCGCCTCGATGCGCTCCCCCCTGATGACACCGGCGAAGCCGCGCCCGGCGGTGGGCAGCAACGAACCCAGCTTGCGCCAGTCGATGTCGACGTAGTCCTCGGGCCCGAAGGCGAGGACGAACTCGGCCACCTCGGCGGCCGGCACGCCGGCGGCCACGGGGAATCCGAAGAGCGCCGACCCCGAGCACAGGGAGATCACGGCGGGGCGGACCCCCGCCTCCTCGAGGGCGCGCGCCGCCCCCACGACCGAGGCGAGCGCACCGCTGCCCCCGGTCGCCATGAGGGCGAGGCGCTTGCCGTCGAGCCAGTCGGCCCGGAAGGGCTGTGGGGCCGGGAACGGCCGCAGCTCGACCGGCCGGGTGCGCTCGCCCGGCAGGGTGAACGTGGCGCGCCGTGCGTCGTCCAGCAGGCCCGCGTCCTCGCGGATGCCGTCGACCCATTCCCGCACGGCCGTGATCACGTTGAAGTACTGGCGGAGCCGGAACACGTCCAGACCGGCGCTCAACATGGGATCGCCTCCTCGTGGTGACTGGCCGCGCCGATGACCTCGGCGAAGCCCTCTGACAGGCACTCGACCAGCACCTCGTGGTCGGGCACCGCCGTCGTGTCCACGTTGATGCCGATGCAGCAGGTGCCGGCGTAGGAGAACAGAGTGGCGTTCATCGCCGCGCCGATGGTGGGGCCGAAGGCGTAGTAGCCGGTGACGCGGGCCCCGCAGAGGTAGATCGGCAGCGGAAATCCGGTGACGTCGCTGGCCAGGAAGTCCACGTGCTTGAGCATGTTGCCGACGACCGCGTTGGGCACGAAGTTCAGTGCGCCGGCGATCGCATCGGTGAACGGGAGCGACCGCTCGGCACGGGCGGCCCGGCAGAGTTCCCCGATGGCGCGCATGCGGAGGACCGGGTCCGCCATGCGCAGCGGCACCTGCAGCCGCTGCAGGGTGATCCTGTTCCCTCCCGGGGCGTCGTCCGCCTTTCGGATGCTGATCGGCAGGGTCACGGTCAGCTCGTCGACGACGGCGTCGTGGCGTTCGTGGTAGCGGCGCAGCCCTCCGGTGACGCCGGCCATGAAGCTGTCGTTCAGCGTCCCGCCGGCGGCCGCAGCCCCCTGCTTCAATTCGTCCAGGCCCACCGTGATCGTGTGCAGGACCCGCCCCGGCCCACGTTGGGTCATGACCGGCGAGAGCACCGCCGGGAGCGGGCGCACCGTGCGCCCGATGGAGCGGGCCGTCTCGACCACATCGCCGCCGGTGCTCAGCGGGTGGCGCATGGCATGGACGGTGGCGCCCGGGGCGCGCTGGGCCGCGTGGACGATCCCCTCGCGCAGCCGGGCGGCGCGGTCGGCCAGCACTTCGGCGGCGAGGCGGCCGCCCGCGACAAGCTCACCGGGCGGCGCCGCGGGCAGCGGGTCACTGACCGTGTGCTCGGCCTCCATGTCGAAGAGGGCCAGCGCGAGCTGGACACCCCCGACCCCGTCGGTCAGGGAGTGGTGCATCTTCATGATGAGCGCGGCGGCACCGTCCTCCAGCCCGCCCACCAGCGTGAACTCCCACAACGGGCGGGTGTGGTCGAAGCCGCTCATGGCCGCCAGCGCGGCGAGACCGAGCACCTCGTCCCGGCCGTGCGGGGCCGGGGCGTCGATCCGGCGCAGGTGCCAGGTGACGTCGAAGTGGGCGTCCGTGGTCCAGCGCGGCGTGGCCAGGCGGGCGGGGCTCTCGACCAGGCGCTGCCGGAAGCCCGGGATCTGGCGGGTCGCCCGCTCGAGCCGCTCCACGAGGTCCTCCCAGCTGGGGGCCTCGCTGAGCCAGGCGATGCCGACCACGGTCGAACGCAGCAGGGGGTCGTTCTCCATGTACCAGGTGAAGGCATCGTTCTGGCGCATGAACGACGAGTTGGTCATAGCTCCAGCAATCCACGCCGGCGGCCTGGTGTCTAGAGAACAAGGTCACCAGCCCGCCAGGCGGGTGCGGCGCTAGTCGAGCAGATCCGGGGCGGCGGCCAGCTCGGCCCGCACCGCCGCCTCCCAGAAGCCGACGAAGCCCTCGCCGTCGCTCTTGGCCACCAGGTCGACGAACGCCTGGGGGACCCGGGAGCGGTCCGAGCCGCCGGCGGCCCGGGCGTACCAGGCGTGCTGGCAGCGCTGCTCGAGCGCAACGGCGCGCTGGTGCGCGGCCCGGGCCGAGCCCCCGAGGACGAGGACGCCGTGGCCGGCGAGCAACGCCATGGCGGCGTCGCCCATCTGCTCGACGGCGCGGCGCGCGCTCGAGGGGTCGTTGACCGGACCCTCGTATTCGTCGACCAGCGCGAGGGTGCCGCCGCCGAGGGCCGAGCTCTGGTCGAGGATCGGCGGCACCTCGGCCAAGTCGGCCCACACCGTGCCGAAGAGCGGGTGGTTGTGCACCGCCCACCCGACGTCCGCCCGCAGCTTGTGCAGCTCGAGGTGGAGCGGGATGCCGAGGGGGACGGGCCAGTCCCCCTCCACCACGCGGCCCTCGAGGTCGATGCGCAGCACCTGTGCCGGCCGCAGCTCGGCCCAGGTGAGGAGCCACGGGTTGCACAGCAGCGTCCCGTCGCCGAGATTCACCGTGATGTGCCCGGCGAGGTGGTCGTTGTATCCCTCCCGCCACAGGGCGCGCGCCAGCACCACAAGTTCCTCGCGCGGCGTGAGGTCGGGCATCAGCTTGTCGGCGGTCGGTGTGAACACGGTCCCTTCCCTCAGCCTCCGGCCGGCAGCACCGTGTCGGGCAGCGGGTGCCGGTACAGGGCGGCCGCGTTCTCGCAGCACATGGCGCGCAGCTCGTCGGCGGGGATGTGGCCCCAGCACTTCTCGATCACGTCCTGGGTGTCGGGCCACGTGCTGTCGCCGTGCGGGTAGTCGACCTCGACCATGATGTGACCGACGCCGATGGCGTGGCGGGTGTCGATGGTCGAGGGGTCGTCGATCGTGCAGAACCAGAAGTTGCGCCGCAACACCTCGGCGGGCCGCACGTCCCAGGCCCGCCCGTAACCGGAGCGGTCGACGATGTTGTTCAGGCGGTCGACGAGCATGGCCACCCAGCCGATGCCACCCTCGCTCATGGCGATCTTGAGCGTTGGATGGCGCAGCGCATAGCCGGACCAGAGCCACTCGGCGCAGGCGGTGAGCGACAGCTGGCCGAAGAGCGTGGCCCCGAGGTGGAGGGCGTCCAGCCCGGCCCCGGGCGGGGCCGGGGTCAGGCCCGAGCTGCCGACGTGCAGCGAGACGACGGAGTCCGTCTCGACCACGGCCGCCATGATCGGGTCCCAATGCGCCCGGTCCCACAGCGAGGGCAGCCCGATCTCGTGCGGGCGCTCGGGGAACGTCACCGACGTGAAGCCGCGGTCGGCGTTGCGGCGGATCTCGGCCACGGCGAGGTCGGGCTCGGCCAGGTACGTGATCCCGAGCGGGACGATGCGATCGGGGTGGCGCGAGTGCCACTCCTCGAAGAGCCAGTCGTTCCAGGCCCGGACGCAGGCCAGGCCCAGCTCGCGATCGTCGGCGTCGAAGAACACGCGGCCGCAGAAGCCGGTGATCATGGACGGGAAGTTCACTGAGGCCCAGACCCCGTTGATGTCCATGTCGCGCACGCGGGCGTCGACGTCGTAGCAGCCCCGGCGCATCTGGTCGAAGCGGAAGGGCTCCAGCCGCACCGTCTCGGGCCGGCGCCCGGCGACCGCGTTCATGCCCACCTGGGTGTAGCGCTCGCCCTCGAACTCCCACACCTGGTGACCCTCCGGCGTCTCGACGATGCGGGGCGCCCGGTCCTGCAGCGCCGCCGGCAGCCGGCCTTCGAAGGTGTGCGGGGGCTCGACCACGTGGTCGTCGACCGAGATCACCGTGTAGCGCACCGCCCGGGGCTCGGGCTCGGGGAGGAAGAGGTCCTCGGCAGGTGCGCGTTGCACGTCCGGAGTATGCCCGAGGTCGTCGGCGGCTGCTACTCGTCAGCGCTGGTCGAGGAGCCTCGACAGCTGCGCGACGCTGAGCGGCCGGTGGGTGGGCGGCTCGGGACCCGGACGCAGCCCGTCGAGCGCCAGCTCGAGGAAGCGGAGCGACGGCTTCGACGCCGGCGTGTCGCACAAGTCGGCGATGGATCGCACGGCCTTCAGCACGAAGACGACGTCGGTCACCTCGACGTCGGCGCGCAGCGTTCCCGCCTGCTTGCTCCGCTCCACGATCTCGGCCAGGAGAGGGGCGATCTGTGTCAGCCCGGCACCGCGCTTCGACCCCCAGGGGGCCGCGGACACGGTGGCCCGCCACACGCTCGGCACCTCGATGCAGCGCCGCACGAATTCGAAGACCGCCTCGCCGGGCGGTGTGTCGGTCAAGACCGTCTCGGCGATCTCGCGGTTGCGCCGCCGCGCCGCGTCCACCACGGCATTGAAGAGATCCGCCTTGTTGGGGAAGCGACGGTAGAGGGTGCCCACACCCACGTCGGCCCGGGTGGCGATGGCCTCCATGGACGCGTCGTACCCCTGCTCGGCGAAGACATCGCGCGCGGCGGTCAGGATCCGGCCGAGGTTGAGCTCGGCGTCACGCCGGAGTGGTCGCGCTGCGTCGACCGCGGGCGGCACCTGGGCCTCCGGCATGCTGCGTCGGGTCACGCCAGGTCCTCCGGTCCGAAGGCGATGGCGCCGACGATCACCTCTGCCTCCGCCGTCAACGCGCGATGCCGTTCACGCACCACGATGGAGGGCGCCTCTCGTCGCGGGATCAGCAGCGCGGCCAGCGCGGCCACGACCAGGCCGGCGCCACTGACCGCGAAGGCCAGGACGTAACCCCGCTCGGTCGGGTAGCCGTCGCTCAGCACTGTGCCGATGACGAGGCTGGTCGCGACCCCGCTGCCCAGTGCGGCACCGATACTGCGGATGTTGGTGTTCATCCCTGTGGCGACACCCGTCTGCTCGGGCGGCACGGCCTCGATGATGAGGTTCGCCATGCTGGCGAAGCCCAGGGCGATGCCGATGCCGAGCAGACCGGTTGCGGCGTACATCGACCAGGCGTGGCTGTGGCTCAGCACGAGGAGCAGGTAGCTCGAGGCGGCGAAGAGCGAGCCGGCCACGAGCACGAGCTTGGAGCCGACGAGCACCGAGAGCCGCCCGGTCATCGGCGCCACGATCACCATGGCCGCGGCGAAGGGCAGCAGGTAGAGGCCCGACTGGGTCACCGAGGCCCCGAACCCGTAGCCGACGTTGGTCGGCGTCTGGGTGAATTGGGGGAGGGCGACGAACATGGCGAACATGCCGAATCCGAAGAGCAACGCGGAGAGGTTCGTGGTCCAGACGGCCCGGATGCGCATCATCTTCATGTCGACCAGTGGTGAGGCGGAGCGGTTCTCCGAGATGATCCATACCACGATGAGGACGGCGGTGGCGACGGCGAGCCCGAGGACGGTCACGTTGCCCCAGCCCCACGTGGGCGCGTAGGAGATGGCGAGCAGTCCCGTCACCAGCCAGCCCGACATGAGGACCGCGCCCAGCCAATCGATGCGGCCCGGGGAGCGAACCGGCGACTCGGGCACGAACACGAACGTGGCGATGGTCGCCATGACCGACATCATGAGCGGGAACCAGAAGAGCCAGTGGTAGTCGAGGTGCACGAGGATCGGACCGGCCAGCACGATGCCGGCGCCTGCCCCGGCGCCGAGGATGGCCGACATGACGCCGATGGCACCCGCCACCAGCTCGGCGGGGAACTCGTCGCGGACGATGCCGAAGGCGAGCGGGAACACGGCCCCGGCCGCGCCTTGGATCACCCGTCCGACCAGCATCACCGGCAGCGTGGTGGCCAACGCGCTGATCAATGTACCGAGCGAGAGGGCGATGAGAACGGCGACGAGGATCTTCTCCTTGCCCATCATGTCGCCCACCCGGCCCAGGGTCGGCGTGGCGATGGCGGCGCTCAACAGGTACGCGGTCAACAGCCAGCTCGCCCCGCTCTCCGACGTGTGCAACGTGTGCTCGAGCTGGGGAATGGCGGGGATGATGAGCGACTGCAGCAGGCTGAACGCCAGTGCCGCCGTGGCGAGGGTTGCGAAGGTGACGCGGTAGTTGCTGTGCGAGCGGGCCACGGGTTCGGAGGTCCCCCCAGAGACGGAATGGTTGGTTCCGGTTATGCTACCTGAGCGGCTCGGGCCCTTCGTGCCGCGGGCCCGGTCGCAAGGGAGGACGAGCTGCCAGCGACGCACGCGCACCGCCGGAACGGCGCGCCGACATGACCGACCTGATCAGCCCCGAGACGTCCCGGGCCGCGGCGCCGGCCGGCGCCGCGGCCGCTCACGCCAACGACACGCATCGCTGGGCGGCGTTGTTCATCACGACGCTCGGCATGCTCATGGCGACCATCGACGCCTCCATCGTCCTCATCGCCCTGCCGGACATCTTCCGCGGCATCCATCTCGACCCGCTCCTGCCCTCGAACACCTTCTTCCTGCTCTGGATGATCCTCGGCTTCCTCATCGTCACCAGCGTGCTGGTCGTGAGCCTCGGCCGCCTGGGCGACCTCTACGGGCGCGTCCGCATGTACAACCTGGGCTTCGCCGTCTTCACCTTCTTCTCCCTGCTGCTGAGCATCACCTGGATGACCGGCACCGCCGGCGGCATCTGGCTCATCGTCATGCGGATCTTCCAGGGGGTGGGCGCGGCCATGCTCATGGCCAACTCGGCCGCCATCCTGACCGACGCCTTCCCGCCCGACCGCCGCGGCTTCGCCCTCGGCATCAACCAGGCCGCCGCCATCAGCGGCACCTTCATCGGGCTCCTCCTGGGCGGGATCCTCGCCCCGATCAACTGGCGGCTGATCTTCCTCGTCTCCGTGCCGATAGGGCTCTTCGCCACCGTCTGGGGCTATGTCTCGCTCAAGGAGGTGGCCCGCGGCTCGCGGGCCCGCATCGACTGGTGGGGCAACGCCACCTTCGCCATCGGGCTCGTCCTGGTCATGGTCGGGATCACCTACGGGATCGAGCCCTACGGGAGTTCGTCCATGGGCTGGACCAACCCGACCGTCCTGGCCGAGCTCGCGACCGGCGTGGCCTTCCTCGTGCTCTTCTGCTTCATTGAGCTCCACACCGCCGAACCCATGTTCCGATTGCAGCTCTTCAAGATCCGCGCCTTCTCGGCCGGCGTCTTCGCCAGCTTCCTCGGGGCGCTCGGCCGCGGCGGACTGATGTTCATGCTCATCATCTGGCTGCAGGGCATCTGGCTCCCCCGCCACGGCTACACCTTCGCCGTGACGCCCCTGTGGGCCGGGATCTACCTGATCCCGCTGACCGCCGGCTTCCTGATCGGCGGGCCGATCTCGGGCATCCTCTCGGACCGCTACGGCTCGCGGCCTTTCGCCACCGGCGGCATGCTCGGGAGCGCGGTCGCCTTCTTCCTCCTGGAACAGGTGCCCGTGGACTTCTCCTACGAATCCTTCGGCATCTTGCTCTTCTTCACGGGTCTGGTGATGTCGGCGTTCGGTGCATCGAACCGCACCGGCGTGATGAACAGCCTCCCGGCGGCGGACCGCGGTGCGGGGTCGGGTATGAACACGACCTTCCAGAACTCGGCCCAGGTGCTCTCCATCGGCATCTTCTTCACCCTCATCATCGTGGGCCTCTCCGACCACCTGCCCGCCGCACTGGTCGGCGGCCTGACCGCGCACGGGGTCCCGCTTCCCACCGCCCAGTCGATCTCGCACCTCCCACCGGTCTCCACGCTGTTCGCCGCCTTCCTCGGCTACAACCCGGCCGCCCACCTCCTCGGACCTCACGTGCTCTCACAGCTGACACCGGGCCAGCGCACCACCGTCACCGGTGAGAGCTTCTTCCCCGGCCTCATCACGAACTCGTTCAAGGACGGGCTGCACACCGCCTTCAACTTCGCCATCGTGATGTGCCTGGCGGGAGCGGCCTGCTCGTGGACGCGGGGCGGCAAGGGACCCGCCCTCGCCGACGTGGCCTAGGGAGACCTGTCGCACCGTCCGCTTCGGCGAGTGCCCGTGACCGTCCCCTCCGCGCGCCCGGCCCGGATGGATACTGGGTCGAACCGAAGAAGGAGGCGACGTGATTGCACTCGTCGTGGTGTCGACGTTCGTGGTCCTCGTGTTCAGCATCTTGGTCATGGGGCTCCTCCGCAGCCACGCGGACATCTTGCGGTCACTCCACGAGTTGGGGGTGGGCGTCGGGGACCCCGCCCCGGCCGGCAACCACGGTTCGGTCGCGGCGGCCGTCGTGACGATGGGACCGACGGCGGCGGGCGGCCCGGCCCTCGGACCTGCTCCGACCGTGGCGGGTGTCACGCCGGCCGGCGACGCGCGGGCCATTGCCGTGGGGAACGGCGACCACCTCACACTTCTCGGCTTCCTCTCCTCGGGGTGCGCCACCTGCACGCCGTTCTGGGAGGCGCTCCAGGAGCCGTTCGGCCTGGAGCTGCCGGAGGGGACCCGGGTCATCATCGTGACGAAGGGACAAGACCGCGAGGTGCCGGGCGAGGTGCAGGCGAGGGCGACGGGCCACGTCCCGGTGGTGATGTCCACCGACGCCTGGGTCGACTACCAGGTGCCCGGCTCGCCCTTCTTCGTGCTGGTTGACGGCGCGACGGGCCACAAGGTCGGTCAGGGGGTGGCGAGCACCGTCGGCCAGCTGGCCGAGCTCGTCCGGCGCGCCGAGCACGACCGGGCACCCCGACGAACGCGGCGTCGACCGCCGCCGGCCACCCTCGATGGCCCCGCGAGGGAGGCGGCCGCCGATGACGTGCTCCGAACCGCAGGGATCCTTCCGGGCGACCCCAGCCTGTACCCGCGGACGCTCGAGGACGTGTTCCCGTCCGGACCGGCTGCCCCGGAGCCACCCGGCATGGTCGACGGACGACAGGCGCGTACCCACTCGTGAGCACCATCGTTGCCCACGGCATCGTGGCTCGTCTCCCCGACGGCTTCGAAGGACGCATCTTCGTGCGTCAGCGGGCCCTCGGCGCGACGTACCCCGTCGCACAGTTCGGGACCTTCCCCCTGCCCGACGACATCGGTGATTTCGGCAGCGGCGCCGTCAATCTCATGGGACCCGACGACGTCTTCGCCACCTTGTTCGAGTATGGGCCGGAAAGCGTCGGCACTGCCCTGTTCGCCCGGCAGGGGAGACCCACGGTCTTCTCGCCGCACGACTTTCTCCCCGATCGTGCTGCGGCGGGGGCTGGTGGGCCAGTCCGGCACGCAGTGGTTCTTCACCGAAGCGGGCCGGCCCTTTTCGTTCTACGCCGTGCTCGGCAGTCATCAGCGCCGGGAGACGCTGGTGCCCCGGGTCAACGCGCTCGTCACGTCACTCGCCCTGCACCCGACGACTCCCGAGCTCCCCGGGGCGAAGCCGCTGTGGAACTGATCGGTCTCTACCTCATCGCCGCCGGGCTCCTCGTCGCCGCCGGCACCGCCAAGGCCATCCGGCCGGACGACACCGCCCGCGCCGTCGGCCTCTTGGTGCCCGGCCCGCACCCGCCGTCGTACGCGCTGCTTCGCCGGGCCATCCGGGCCGGTGCCGGTGCAGAAGCCGCGCTCGGTCTCGTCGCCCTCGTCCTTCCCCGCCCGCTGACCGCGGCGTTGGTCGCCCTGTCCTACGCGCTGTTCGTCTGCGTGGTCGCCTACGCCCGGGTGCGGGGAGGGCCGTTGTCGACGTGTGGCTGCTTCGGCCGGATCGACACGCCCGCCACCGGGCTCCACCTGGCCATCGATCTCCTCCTGGCCGGGGCGGCCGCCGCCGTCGCCGCCACTTCTTCTGGGAGCGGCTCCCTGGCCTCGCTCCTCGCCCACCAGCCCTGGGGCGGGATGCCGTTGCTCCTCGTGAGCGCGGCCGGTCTTTGGCTGACCGTCCTGGCGCTCACCGCCCTCGCGACGCTCGAGGGCGTGCGGCAACTCGGGCAGTCACCGGCGGCCAGCCGGACGGCCTCGTGGTGAGCGTGGCGAAGGCGCTCGCGGTCCGCACGGCGGAGTTCCTCGACGGCCGGCTCTCCCGGCGCAGCCTGATCAACCGCTCGGCCTTCGTGGGCAGCGCCGTGGCGATCGGCGCCGGCATGGATCTCGCGCTCAGACCGGGATCGGCCTACAGCTTGATCTGCGAGTGCGGGAACATCGGCTGTGGCTGCGGCAGTACGTGTTGTTCGGGGTTCTCCGAGTTCTGCTGCGCGGTCAGTGGATACAACTACTGTCCCGAGAACACCGTCATGGGCGGGTGGTGGATGGCGGACAATTCCTCCTACTGCGGCGGGCCTCGCTACTACATGGACTGCAATTCCACCTGCAGCTGCGACACGGGGTGCGGCGGTGGCTTCCCCTATTGCGCGCCGGGCTGCGACCACACCGGCTGCGGCTGCGGCGCGCAGGGCTGTGACTCCTACCTGACCGGCTGCCTCCAGTTCCGTTACGGCCAGTGCAACCAGAACGTGCCGTGCATGGGCCGGATCGTGTGCCGGGTCGTCGCGTGCGTGCCCCCGTGGCAGGTGGATCCCTCGTGCACCACCGCCGTCGCCGTGGACAACGGGACCGCCGAGCAGAACGAGCCGTGCTGGACGCCGGCGCCGCCGGCCCCCCCGTGCGCGTCCCTGGCGACCGGCTGCCAGGTGGTGGGGCTCGCGGCGAGCGCCGACGGCAACGGGTACGCCGTGCTCACGTCGTTCGGGAGGCTGTTCGCCTACGGCGACTTCCCGACCGAGGGCGACGCGTCCGAGCTGCAACTCGACGCGCCGATCGTCGCCGTTGCCCCGTGTCCGGGCGGCGGCTACCTCCTGGCCGCGGCGGACGGCGGCATCTTCGACTACGGCGGCGCTCCCTTTCTCGGCTCCATGGGAGGGCGGCACCTGGACGCCCCGGTGGTCGGCATGGCCGCCACCCCCTCGGGCCGCGGGTACTGGCTGGCGGCGGCGGACGGCGGCATCTTCGACTACGGGGACGCCCCCTTCCTCGGCTCCATGGGCGGGCGGCACCTGAACGCCCCGGTGGTCGGCATGGCCGCCACCGCCTCGGGCCGCGGGTACTGGCTGGCGGCGGCGGACGGCGGCATATTCACCTACGGGGACGCCCCCTTCCTCGGCTCCATGGGCGGGCGGCACCTGAACGCCCCGGTGGTCGGCATGGCCGCCACCCCCTCGGGCCGCGGGTACTGGCTGGCGGCCGCCGACGGCGGGATCTTCACCTACGGGGACGCCGCATTCGACGGGTCGACCGGCGCCATCCACCTGAACATGCCCGTCGTCGGCCTGGCCCCCTTCGGCAACGACGCCGGCTACTGGCTGGTCGCTCGCGACGGCGGCATCTTCGCCTTCGGCGGCGCGCCGTTCCTCGGGTCACCGGCGTGAGCAGGAAGGAGCAGTCATGACGGGAACCATCGCCGTCTGCGCCGCGGCCGTCGCCGCGGCCGGAGCCGCACGCTCGACTTGGTCCCCCTGCGGCCTCTCCATGCTGGCCAGCATCACGCCGCTGGCCGAGCAGGGCCGCGGCCATCGGTACCGCTCGACCGCGGCGTGGTTCGTTCTTGGCGCCACGACGGGCGGCGCCTCCCTCGGGCTGTGCCTGGCGGTCCTCGCCGCTGGCGTCACCGCGGTCGGTGCATCCAGCACCACCCTGGTGGCGATCGCAGGCGTCGCCGCAGTGGTCGCCGCGGCGGCGGACCTTCGCATCGCAGGGTTCCGCCTCCCCGTCCACCGCCGCCAGGTCAACGAGCAATGGCTCGACCAGTTCCGCCCCTGGGTCTACGGCGCCGGGTTCGGCTGGCAGATCGGGACCGGCGTCGTCACCTACATAAAGACGTCGGCCGTCTATCTGATGATCGTTCTCGCCGCGCTGACCGCCGACCCGTGGCTCGCACTGTCGATCGGGGTGCTGTTCGGTCTCGTTCGCGGTCTCGCCGTGCTCCTCGGGCGCGGCATTACGAGCGGTGCGGCCCTCGCGGGCTTCCACCGGCGCTTCACCGAATTCGCGCCAGTCATGGCCGCCGTGGTCGTCACGATCGACGTTCTGGCGGCCGTGGTCCTGGCGCTGCTCGTCTCGCCGTGGGTCGCTCTGGTGCTGGCGGCCGCCGCCGGGCTCGTCGCAGGTTGGGCGCTCCGCTCACGCCGGCTGCCAGGTCCCGGTGGAGCTCGCGGCGCGCGCACTGCATGATGAAAGACGGCCGCGGCCGCTCGGTTCGTGA
Organism: uncultured Acidimicrobiaceae bacterium; assembly: GCA_963809825.1. Taxonomy (GTDB): domain Bacteria; phylum Actinomycetota; class Acidimicrobiia; order Acidimicrobiales; family RAAP-2; genus Bog-473. The sequence goes on from CAWELJ010000004.1 coordinate 186,006, forward strand.
CACGACGACCCGGGGCCCGGCTACACGCCCCGGTGGTTCTCGAAACGCGCGTACTGCTTGAGGAAGAGCAGGTTCGCCTTCCCGGTCGGCCCGTTCCGGTGCTTGGCCACCTCGATGAGCGCGTCGTCGGCCCGGTCGATGGGCACCTCGTCGTTGTACTCCGACTCGCGGTAGATGAAGAGGACGACGTCGGCGTCCTGCTCCAGCGACCCCGACTCGCGCAGGTCCGACAGCTGGGGCGTCTTGTCCTGGCGCGACTCGAGGTTGCGGGACAGCTGGGAGAGGGCGACGACGGGCACCTCGAGCTCGCGGGCCAGGATCTTGAGGCCGCGGCTGATCTCGGCCACCTCGGTCTGGCGGTTCTCCGCCCTCCCCCGGCCCGTCATCAGCTGCAGGTAATCGACGACCACGAGGCCGAGGTCGCCCTCGGACTTCTTCAGCCGCCGCGCCCGGGCCCGGATGTCCATGACCGTCACGTTCGGGTTGTCGTCGATGAAGATGGGCGCGCTGGAGAGCCGGGTGACCGCCATCCCGATCTTGCTCCAGTCCTGAGTGCGGATCCGTCCCGTCTGCAGGCTCTGCCCGTTGACCTCCGCCTCCGAGGCGAGGAGACGCTGGGTCAGCTCGAGGTGGCCCATCTCGAGCGAGAAGAGGAGGGCCGGGCGTCCCACCTGGAGCCCGACGTTCGCCAGCACCCCGAGCGCGAAGCTCGTCTTTCCCATGCCCGGGCGGGCGCCCACGATGTTGAGCGACGAGGGCTGGAACCCGAGCAGGATCCGGTCCAGCTCGTGGTAGCCGGTGGCCACCCCGGTGATGTGGGAGCCCCGCTGGCCCAGCTCCTCGATCCGGTCCAGCCCCGCGCCCAGCAGTTCGTGCAGGGGGCGCATGGTGTCGGCCGTCCGACGCTCGCCGACGTTGAACACCATCTGCTCCGCCTCGTCGACCGCCGCCTTCACGTCCTCGGGGACCGAGTAGCCGATGTCGGCGATCTCGCCCGCCACGCCGATCAGCTTGCGCAGCAGGGCGTGCTCCTCGACGATCGCCGCGTAGTGCCGCGCGTTGGCGATCGACGGCGTGTTGGCCTGCAGCGAGATGAAGATCGAGGGGTCGCTGACGACGTCGAGCAGGCCCGAGCGCTTGAGCTCGTCCATCACCGTCACCGCGTCGATGGCCTCGCCCCGCTCCATCAGGGCCTGGATCGCTCCGAAGATGTGCCCGTGGATCGGCTTGTAGAAGTCGCCCGCGCCGCACATCTCGATGCCGACCGAGGCCGCGTCGTTGGACATGAGCATCGCCCCGAGCAGCGACTCCTCGGCCTCGAGGTCGTGGGGCGGCACGCGCGCGCCGCTCGTCACGGGGTGGGGGGCCGCTCGCAGCGTCCGGGGGCGGGTGTCGTCGAAGGCTTGGACCACGGCTCCCCTACTGTGCCCGCTGCAGCCTGGGGACCATAAGGCCCCAATAGGTGTGGGTAAGGCACGCAGGCGTGTGGATAAGCCGTGTACGACCGCTCTTCCACTGTGGACCCCGCGGGGCACCGACCGGCATCCCACCATGATGGGCGCGGGGTGTATCCGCGCCCGGGGACCCCCCACCGCTCAAGTGGCGGCGCTGACCTCCACCGTCACCACCGCGGTGACGTCGGCGAACAGCTCGACGGTGACCTCGAAGGTCCCGGTCTCCTTGATGTGCTCGGGCAGGACCACGTGCTTGCGGTCCACCTCGACGCCCTTGGCGGCCCGGATGGCCTCCACCACGTCGGCCGGCCCGATGGAGCCGAAGAGCCGCCCGCCGCCCGCCGCCCGGGCGCTGATCGGGATCACGGCGCCGGCGAGCAGCCCGACCTGGGCCTCGGCCGCGCTCCTGTCCTGCGCTTCGCGCAGGTCACGGCCGCGCCGCATCAGCTCGGCCTGGCCCGTGACGCCCTCGGTGGCCACGATGGCGCGGCCCTCGGGGAGGAGGAAGTTGCGGGCGAACCCGCCTGCCACCTTCACGATGTCGCCCCGCCGGCCCACGCCCGCGACGTCGTCTCTCAGGAGGACCTTCATGCGTCCGCATCCGCCGCGTCGGGTTCGACGACGACCTCGACCACCGCCCCGGCCTCGGCATCCGCCACGGCCTCGTCGACGATGGCCAGGGCCTCCTCGGCCTCGGCCGGCGCCTCGGCCGGCGCCTCGGCCGGCGGTCCGGCGGGCGGTCCGGCCTGCGCTGCGTTCCGGGCGGCGCGGGCCTCGGCGGCCATGGAGTCACCCAGCGTCCGCTCACCCCGGTCCCGGCCGCCGCGCCCGCCCGGTCGCTCGGTCACCGTGCGCTGCGTGTAGGGCAGCAGCACGAGCTCGCGCGCGGTCTTGATCGCCATGGCCAGGGCCCGCTGGTGCTGGGCGCAATTGCCCGTCACCCGGCGCGAGCGGATCTTGCCGCGGTCGCTCATGTACTTGCGCAGCATGGAGACGTCCTTGTAGTCGACCCACTCGACCTTGTCCCGGCACAGCGCGCAGGGCTTCTTCTTGATCCGGCGGCCGAGGTCTTTGGGGGCACGGCGTGCCGATGTCCCCCCGCGTTGGTTGTTGCGTGCCATCAGAAGGGCTCCTCGTCGAATCCGTAACCGCCGGCGGCATCTGCGGCGGGTTGTGGTGCCGGCGCCGCTGCCGGCGCGGGCTGGCGGGCGGCGCCACGCGACGACCCCTCGCCCGGGGCGCGGCGCTCGTTCTTGGTGATCTGCGCGGTGGCCCAGCGCAGCGACGGGCCGATCTCGTCCGCCACCACCTCCACCTTGGAGCGCCGGTCACCCTCCTGGGTCTCCCAGCTGCGCTGCTCGAGCCGGCCGGCGACCATGACCCGCGCCCCGCGGGTGATGGTCTCGCTCACGTTCTCGGCCATCTCGCGCCAGCACACCACATCGAAGAACGAGGTCGCCTCCTCCCACTCCTGGGTCTGGCGGTTCTGCCAGCGCCGGTTGACCGCCAGCCCGAAGGTGACGTTGGCCTGGCCCGTGTTGGTGAAGCGCAGCTCGGGGTCGCGGGTCACGTTCCCCACGAGCATCACGCTGTTGTCCGTCGCCATGTCTGCTCCTCTCCGTCAGCCGGCCGACGCCGCAGCGACAGCCTTGTCCGGGAGGCGCACCACCTTGTGGCGCACCACCTCGTCCGCCAGGCCGAGCATCCGGTCCAGCGCGGCCACCGTCTCGGGCTCGCCGGTGAACTCGACGATGACGTAGTAGCCCTCGCGCTTGTGGTTCACCTCGTAGGCGAAGGTGCGCTTCCCCCAGCGGTCGATGGCGCCCGGGTTGCCCCCGTTGGCGCGCATGACCTCGAGGGCGTGGTCGAGGACGCCCTGAATCACGGTGGGTTCCGTGGTGGCCTCGAAGATGGCCATGACTTCGTAAGGCCGCATGTGCGGCGTACCTCCCTCTGGACCGGGACGCGCCCGGGCCCCTGACGGTCAGGAGCAGGGTCTGTTGCGGCGGATCATGCTAGTCGGCCTCAGGCCAGGGCGTCGCCCAGGCCCGCCGGGGCGTGATAGGTCTCGGCGTCGCCCGGGAAGGTGCCGGCGCGCACGTCCTCGGCGAAGGCCGCGATGGCCTCGGTCGCGATGCGGCCGACATCGGCGTACTGGCGCACGAACTTGGGCGCTGTCCCCTTGCCCAGGCCGAGGAGGTCGTGGAAGACCAGGACCTGGCCGTCGCAGGCCGGGCCGGCGCCGATGCCGATGGTCGGCACGTCGAGCGCCTCGGTGACGGCGGCCCCGACCACGTCGGGCACCCCCTCGATCACGAACCCGAAGCAGCCGGCCGCACTCAGGGCCTTGGCCGCGTCGAGCAGCGCGCCGGCGGCGTCGGCCGTCTTGCCCTGGACCCGGAAGCCCCCCATCGCCAGCACCGACTGGGGCGTCAGGCCGAGGTGGCCCATCACCGGGATCTCGGCCCTGATGATCGCCTCGACGGCGGGGAGGCGGGCCCGCCCGCCCTCGAGCTTCACGGCGTGCGCGCCGGCGCGGATGAGCGTGGCCGCGTTGCGTACCGCATCCTCGGGCGAGAGGTGGTAGCTCATCCAGGGCATGTCACCGAGGATGAGACAGCGCGGCCTCGCCCGTGACACCGCCGCGGTGTGGTGCGCCATGACGTCGATGTCGACGTGCAGCGTGTCCTCGTAGCCCAGGACCGTGTTGGCCACCGAGTCACCGACCAGAACGATGTCGGCGCCGGCCTCCGAGACGATGCGCGCGCCGGGCTCGTCGTAGGCCGTGACCATGACGATGGGGGTGGCGCCGTCCCGTCGCTTGCGCGTCCGCAGCGAGGGGACGGTGACCGGACCGTCGCTCACCGCGCCGGCGCCGGCTTCTTCGGGCGCGCCTTCCCGCCGCCGGCGGGGTACTTGCGCATCAGGTGGTGCCAGGCGCACGAGGGGCACACCTCGACCTCGAAGCACAGAACCGGCTCGGGGCGCTTGCACAGGGCCTTGAGCTCCGCCGCGGTCCCCGGGCAGCGGCCTCCGGGCGGCAGCTTGGCCCCGAACACGAAGGTGACCGTGACCAGCCGGCCCTCGTCGCAGATGGGGCAGACCTCCTTGGTGGGGCGCCCGACGTTGCGGGCCGCCCGGAGCAGCTCGGGATGGGCGTCGCAGACGTCCACCCGGTTCACCCGCCCCCGCTCGACCTCGCGCACCAGGCCGTTGCGCACGATGCGGTACTCCACCTGGGCCGTGACGTCAGGGCTCACCGCTCGGGATGACGACCTCGGCTCCGAGGTGACGGACACGGCGGCAAGGCTACCGCCCGGGCCCCCGATGGGGGCCCCTTTTGCCCCTTTTCAGGCACGAGGGTGACCGGCCCGTGACAAATCGGTGCACGACGCTATATCGACTCGATATACTTCAGCTTCATGTTGGACCTGGCCATCCTCGGCCTCCTGGAGGAGCGTGACCTGCACGGCTACGAGATCCGGCGCCGGTTGCGCGAGCACCTGGGCCTGCTGGCCAACGTCTCGTTCGGCTCCATCTACCCGGCGCTCAGCCGCCTCGAGAAGTCGGGCGCCGTGGTCGCCACCGAGGGCGGGGACGCCCCGGGCACGCCCGCGCCGCCCGCGCCGCCCACCGGTTCGCTCAGCGGCGAGCTGGCCGTGCTGCGCTCCCGGCGCCATTCCCCGGCGCGGGGCCGGCGGGGCAAGAAGGTCTACCGCATCACCGACACCGGGCGGCAGCTCTTCGCCGAGCTCCTCACCGGTGCTGGTGGCGACGACGCCCGCAGCTTCGGGCTGCGCCTGGCCTTCGCCCGCCACCTCGCCCCCCAGGCCCGGCTGGCGCTGCTGGAGCGCCGGCGCGCCCTGCTCGTGCAGCGTCTCGGCGAGGGCACGGCCGCACGGGCCGACCTCGACGTCTACGCCCGCTCGGTGGTCCAGCACACCGCCGACGGCGTCGCCCGCGACATCACCTGGCTCGACACCCTCATCGCGTCCGAACGCGCCGCCCTCGCCACCGCCGGCACGGAGCCGGTCGCGTGACGAACCCCCGCAGCACCGACACCGAAGGAGACAGTTCCATGCCCAGCCCAATCCGCCTCGCGATCGCCGGCGTCGGCAACTGCGCCAGCTCGCTCGTCCAAGGGATCACCTACTACCGCGACGCCGACCCCGCCGACGTCGTGCCGGGCCTGATGCACGTGGAGCTCGGGGGGTACCACGTCCGCGACATCGTGCCGGTGGCGGCCTTCGACGTGGATCAGGCCAAGGTGGGCACCGACCTGGGCAAGGCGATCCACGCCGGGCAGAACAACACCATCCGCTTCGCCGAGGTGGGCGAGCTCGGGGTCATGGTGCAGCGCGGGCCGACGTTCGACGGCTTGGGCAAGTACTACGCCGAGACCGTCGAGGAGTCGCTGTTCGAGCCGGTCGACGTGGCCCAGGTCCTGCGCGACACCAGGGCCGACGTGCTCGTCTCCTACCTCCCGGTCGGCTCCGAGCAGGCCCAGCGCCACTACGCCCAGGCCTGCCTGGACTCCGGTGTGGCCTTCGTCAACGCCATCCCGGTCTTCATCGCCTCGGACCCCGTGTGGGCCCGCAAGTTCCGCGACGCCGGGGTGCCCATCGTGGGCGACGACATCAAGAGCCAGGTGGGCTCGACCATCGTGCACCGCATCCTCACCCGCCTCTTCGAGGACCGCGGCCTCGCCCTCGACCACACCTACCAGCTCAACTTCGGCGGCAACATGGACTTCAAGAACATGCTCGAGCGCGAGCGCCTCGAGTCCAAGAAGATCTCCAAGACCCAGGCCGTGACGAGCCAGATCGAGGACAACGTGCTCGACGCCGACGACGTCCACGTGGGCCCGTCCGACCACGTCCCGTGGCTGAAGGACCGCAAGTGGGCCTACATCCGTATGGAGGGGCGCAACTTTGGCGACGTGCCGCTCAACCTCGAGCTCAAGCTCGAGGTGTGGGACTCCCCCAACTCCGCCGGCGTCATCATCGACGCCGTCCGCTGCGCCAAGCTCGCCCTCGACCGCGGCATCGGCGGCCCGCTGCTCGGCCCCTCGGCCTACTTCATGAAGTCGCCCCCGGTGCAGTACCACGACGACGTCGCCCATGCCCTCATCGAGTCCTTCGCCGCGGGCGAGGCGCAGGAGAGCTGGCCGGCCGACTGACCGTCGGCGCTCAGACCAGGATCCGCTGCTCGGGGGCGCGCACCCCCACCACGGCCAGCGTGCGGCCCATGCCGAGGAAGGTGCCGCAGCAGATCGTGAGGTCCGCCAGCTCCTCGTCGCCGTAGGCGGCGTGCAGCCGGCCCCACAGATCGTCGTCCATGGCCAGGTGGTCAAGGGCGAAGCGCTCCGCGAATTCGGCGGCTAGGCGCTCGCGGTCGCTCAGCCCGGTGGCGCGGCGCCAGTCGGAGACCTCGGCGTAGAACGGTTCGCCCGCGCCGGCGTGCTCGCCGTCGCGGGCCCGCGTGTCGCGGCACACGGCGCAGTCGTTGATGAGCGCGATCGTCCAGCGCGCCGCCTCCCGCTCGCGCACCGAGAGCTGGGAGTTGCCGTAGACCGCCGCGGAGAGCTGCCCCATGCCCGCCGCCATCTTCGGGCGCAGCAGCGCCCAGTCGATGTGCTCGCCCATGCCGCTCTCGGGTGCCGTGATCCTGGTCATGGGCCGAGGGTAGCCCCGTCGGCTCAGTGCTGCCCGGACTGCTGCGCGCCCCACCACGTCCGCAGCCGGGCGGCTGCCTCCTCCTCGCCGAGCGGGCCCTCGTCGAGGCGCAGCTCCATGAGGAACCCCAGCGCCTGGCCGACGGCGCGGCCGGGCCCGATGCCGAGCAGCTCCATCACCTGGTTGCCGTCGAGGTCGGGGCGCAGGGCGTCGAGCTCCTCCTGTTCGCGCAGCTCGGCGATGCGGGCGTCGAGTTCGTCCATGCGCCGGGCCAGCGCCCGCGCCTTCGCCGCGTTGCGCGTCGTACAGTCGCAGCGCGTCAGTTCGTTGAGCCGGTCGAGGTGGGGGCCGGCGTCGCGCACGTAGCGGCGCACCGCCTTGTCGGTCCACCCCAGCCGGTAGGTGTGGAAGCGAAGGTGGAGCTCGACCAGGCGCACCACGGTGTCCACGTCGGCGGCCGGGTAGCGCAGTGCCTCCATGCGGGCCCGCGTCATGCGGGCGCCCACCACCTCGTGGTGGTGGAAGCTGACCCCGCCGTCCGTGATGGCGCGTGTGCGCGGCTTGCCGACGTCGTGGAAGAGGGCGGCCAGGCGGAGCAGCCGGTCCTTCGAGGTCTTGTCGACCACGGCCAGCGTGTGGGCCAGGACGTCCTTGTGGCGGTGGATCGGGTCCTGCTCGAGCGCGAGGCCGGGCAGCTCGGGCAGGAAGTCCTCGGCCAGTCCGGTGCGCACGACGAACCACAGCGCCTGCGACGGCACATCGACCATGACCATCTTGTCCAGCTCGTCGCGGATCCGCTCGGCCGACACGATGGAGAGCCGCCCGTGCATGCGCTCCACCGCTGCCGTCAGCGCGGGGTCGGGCTGGAGCGAGAAGCGGGCGGCGAAGCGGGCCGCCCGCAGCATGCGCAGCGGGTCGTCCCCGAACGAGATCTCGGGGTCGAGCGGCGTCCGCAGGCGCCCGGCCGCCAGGTCGCCCAACCCGTCGAAGGGGTCGATGAGCTCCATGTCGGGCAGGCGGAGCGCCAGCGCGTTGATGGTGAAGTCGCGCCGCGAGAGGTCCACGTCGAGGTTGTCCCCGAAGGTGACCTCGGGCTTGCGCGACTCGGGCACGTAGACCTCGGCCCGGTGCGTCGTGATCTCGTAGATCCGGGTCCCCTTGCGGGCGCCCACCGTGCCGAAGCGTGCGCCCTGCAGCCAGACGTCGTCCGCCCAGCCACGCACCAGGCGCTCGGTCTCGTCGGGGCGGGCATCGGTGGTCAGGTCGACGTCGGAGCCCGGTTCGGCCCCGGCGGGGAACAGCGCGTCACGCACGGATCCGCCCACGAGATACAGCGTCCGCCCGGCGCCCGCGAAGCGCCGCGCCAGCTCCTCGGTGGCGCTGACGAGGGGGCGGAACCGCTCGGGCACCGACGTGGACTGCACCCGCCCACGGTAGTCGCGGCCTCTAGCCTCTCCCTGTGTCGACGCGCCGGGCCAGGATGGCCCTCTGCACGCTCGCCGTGGCCGCCGCATCCCTCCTCGGAACGGCGGACGCGGGCGCCCCCGGTGCCGCCACGCGCCCGGCCGCCGGCGCGCCGGCGCTCGCGCTGGCCTCGCAGACCCCGTGGGTCACACCCGACGCGCCGTGGTTCAACGTCGCCTTCGCCGTGGGCGCGGTGCAGGCACCGGCATCGGGGTTGCACGTCAGCCTCACCTTCTACTCCCGCCTCGACGACCCGTCGCAGCTGCAGCAGGCCATCGGCGGGACGCCGCCGACCGCGACGCTGCTGCGGCTGGGCGACCTCCCCGTGAGCGCGGGTGGGGGCGGGCTCACCGCGTCGGCCTGCGTCACCGTCCTGCCCGACGCCGGCGCGACCGCTCCCGCCTCGGGCCCGGGCGCGTGCACGGCCGGCAGCCCCACGCTGACCCTCGACTGCACGCCGCTCACCGGCCGCTGCGGCGACGTCTACCCGGTCGCCGTGTCGCTGCTGCGCCAGGGATCGAGCACGCCGCTGGCGCACTTCACGACGTTCCTCACCTATCAGGAGCCGAGCGCCATCGGCGACGGCGGCAAGTTGCGGGTCGGGGTGGTCCTGCCGGTCACGGCGGGCGGCGCGACGGCGATGGCGGGCGCGTTGGCGAACCACCGCGACGTACCCACCACCCTGGCGGTGAGCCCGCTGGCGGTGAGCACCCTGCAGCAGCTGCGCCCCCGCCCGGGGCTGCACGCGCTCGACCAGCTGGCCGCTCTCACCAGCGCCGAGGTGCTGGACCAGTCCTACGTGCCGGTCAATCTGGCCGCCCTCTCCGAGGCGGGGCTCGCCGGGGAGATCGGCGCCCAGCTGAGCCGCGGTGACGACCTGCTGCGGGCGGCAGGGCTCAAGCCCACGGGCGGCGCGTGGGTGGACACGGCGTCGTCCTTCGCGCAGGGCGACGCCGGCAACCTGGCCTCGGGCCTGCAGGTGGCGGGGTCCTCCCAGCTGGTGGTGAACGACGGCGACCTGGCCACCGGCGGCCTCAGCAACTACACGTTCGCCCAGCCCTTCACGCTCGACCTCGGCCACGGGTCGAGCGTGCAGGCGGCCGCGGCCGACTCCACCCTGAGCACCCGCTTCACCGCCCAGCCGGCGGACCCCACCCTCGGCGCGGCGCAGCTGCTCGCCGAATTGTCCTTCGTCCACTTCGAGAACGCGTTCCTGGCCGAACCGCGGGGCGTCGTGGTCTCGCCGCCGGCGAACTGGCGGCCCTCGGGGGCCTTCGTGGACACCCTCCTGGCCGGCCTGAACGGCAACCCCAGCCTCAGTGCCGTCACCCTCGGCCAGCTCTTCACCCAGGTGCCCGTCGGCGGCAACCGCGAGCCCTCGACCCGCCGCCTGCAGGCGGGGCCGGCGGGGCACGCCATCACGCACGGCGCGGCCGACCGGATCGCGCTCGACCGCCAGCAGCTCGGCTCGTTCAGCGCGGCGGTGAGCGGGCACCCGGCCGAGATCACGACCCTGGGCGACGCGCTGCTCACGACCGAGGCCCGCGGCCTCAGCCCGGGCCGGCGGTCGGCCGCGCTGGGCGCTTACGCCAAGGGGTTCGGCGACGAGACGGCGAAGGTCACGCTCGCCACCGAGCGCACGGTGACCTTCACGGCCCAGCGGGCTCCCATCCCCATCACCGTGCTGTCGTCCGCGCCCTACCCCGTGCGCGTCGTCGTGACGCTCAACAGTGACAAGTTCAGCTTCCCCGACGGCAACACGCGCACGCTGCTGCTCGACCGGCCGACGACGTCGGTCCGCGTCGCGGCACAGGCCCGCACATCGGGCGACCGGCTCCCCATCGACGTGACGCTGCACACGCCCGACGGGCAGCTGCTACTGGCCCGCACCGTGCTGACCGTGCAGTCCACCGCCATCTCCTTCGTCGGGGTGGCCCTCACGGTCGTGGCCGGCGCCGTCCTGCTGGCCTGGTGGGTGCGCACCTGGCGGCGCTCGCGGCGCCTGCGTCCCCGGGCACACTGACCGTGGTCGCCGCCCGCCGCGCCCGGACCCTCCCGCTGCGGACGTCGGCCGCCTACGTGGCGGCCGGGACCGGCGTCTCGCGGCTCACCGGGCTGCTGCGCTTCGTGGCGCTGGCCTGGGCGCTCGGCCAAACGTTCCTGGCCGACTCGTACAACCTGGCCAACACCACGCCCAACATGCTCTACGACGTCGTGCTGGGCGGCGTCCTCTCCGCCACGTTCATCCCCGTCTTCGTCGACCACCTGGCCAACCGCGACGAGCGCGACGCGTTCGAGTCGATCTCGGCGGTCGTCACCGTCTCCATCGTCGTCCTGCTCGCCACCACGGTGGCGGCGCTCGTGGCCGCCCCCGCCATCATTCGTGCCTTCACCGTGCTCGACACGCATGCGGGCGCCGGGCAGGCGCACCGCGTCCTGCTCGAGCGCCAGGTGGCCACCGAGTTCCTGCGCTGGTTCGTGATCCAGATCGCCGCCTACGGCCTCTTCGCGCTCGGCGCCGCGCTGTTGAACACTCGCCGCCGCTTCGTGGCCGTCGCGTGGGCGCCCATCGTGAACAACCTGGTCGTCATCGGGATCCTGATCTGGTTCGGCCTGTGGGCGGGCCACGGCGCCTCGCTCGCCAGCGTGCAGGCCCACAAGTCCCAGCTCGTCCTCCTCGGGCTCGGGACCTCGCTCGGGGTGGTGCTCCAGGGGGTCGCGCTGGTGCCCAGCCTGCGCCAGGCCGACCTCGGCCGGCTGCGCTGGCACTGGAACCTCCGCGACGAGGCGCTGCGCGCCGTGACGCGGCCTGGGCGCCTGGACCTTCGGCTTCGTCGTGGCCAACCAGGTGGCGCTGTTCGTCGTCATCCTGCTGGCCGGGTCCGTGGCCGGGCCCGACCCCGTCTCCTCCTACACCTACGCCTACGCCTTCTTCCAGCTCCCCTACGGCGTCATCGCGGTCACCGTCATGTCGGTCGTCACCCCCGATCTGTCCGAGAAGTGGTCCACGGGACAGCGGGGCCCGTTCCTGCACCGGATGACGGGCGGCCTGCGCGCCGTGCTCGCGCTCATCATCCCCTCCGCCGTCGGCATGCTGTTGCTGGCGAAGCCCGCGGTCGCGTTGCTGCTCGGCCACGGGCACAGCACCCCCGCCTCGACGGCCACCACCGGCGCCGCGCTGGCGATGTTCTCCCTCGGCCTGCCCGGGTTCTGCACCTACCTCTACCTCGTCCGCGTGCTGCAGTCGATGCAGCGCACCAGGGTCGCCTTCTACCTCTACCTCGTCGAGAACGCGCTGAACATCGCTCTCGCCGTGGCGCTGGTCCACCCCCTCGGCGTCCGCGGCCTCGCGCTCTCGCTGTCGATCGCCTACACGGTCGCCGCCGTGATCGCGCTCGCCGTCTTCCGCCAGTGGTTCGGGCGCCTGGCCGAGCGCGAGACCTGGGCCCCGCTGTGGCGCGTCGTCGTGGCCACGGTCCCCATGGCCGTGGTCGTGCTCGTCGTGTCCAACCTCTCGGGCTCGACGAGCGTCGCCGGCCTGCTGGCCCGCGTCGTCGGCGCCGTGGTGGCCGGAGGGCTCACCTTCGGTGCGGCCGTCGTCTGGCTGGGCCGGCGCCACGACGCCCGCAGGCGGCCGCCGCCGGCGCGGCCGCCGAGCCCGTTCGGCCCCCTCGGCGAATCCCGCGGCGTTCCCCGCGGCGCCTGAGGCCCTCGGGCTGCCGGCTTGGGCCCTCCGTGGCAGACTCCCTGCATGCCCGGCGTCCACATCGTGACCGACAGTGCCTGCGACCTCTCGGACCAGCTCGTCAAGGAGCACAACCTCATCGTGGTGCCCCTCACCATCCGCTTCGGCGCCGAGGAGCTCGAGGACCGGCGCCAGCTGAGCCCGGCCGAATTCTGGGAGCGCTGCCGCGGCAAGGGCGACCTGCCCGAGACCGCCGCCCCCTCCCCCGGCGCCTTCCAGGCCGCGTTCCGGCAGGCGGCGGACGAGGGCGCGGACAGCGTGCTGTGCCTCACCATCTCGTCCAAGGTGTCGGGCACCTACGGCTCGGCCGTCACCGCGGCCGACACGTTCAGCGACGTGCCCGTCACCGTCCTCGACACCTTCTCGCTCACGATGGGCCAGGGCCTGCTCGTGATCGCGGCCGCCGAGGAGGCCGCTGGCGGCGCCGGGGTCGACGAGCTGGTCGCCGCCACCAAGGACCGCATCCCCCGCACCCGCATCTACGGCGTGCTGGGCGGCCTCGAGTTCCTCCAGCGGGGCGGGCGCATCGGGGGCGCCCGGGCCCTGGTCGGTTCGCTGTTGAACATCAAGCCCGTGATCCAGCTCAAGGACGGCGAGGTGGCCGAGGAGTCCAAGCAGCGGACCCGGGGCAAGGCCCTGGCCTACCTGAGCGCCAAGGTGGCGGCGGACGCGCCGCTCGAGCGCATCGCCGTGGCCGACGGCGCCTGCGACGACTTTCCCGACGTGCTGGCCCGCCTGGCCGGCATCGACACCGAGCACCCGCTCCTGCCCGTCGAGCTCGGGCCGGTCGTCGGCACCCACGCCGGGCCCAACACCGTGGGTGTCTGTTACATCGTGCCTGCCAGGACGGCCGGGACCGCCGGGTAGTCTCACGCCGTGGCTGAGAACGACATCTCCGATGTGCTGACCGACCGTGCCCTCGACACGATCGACACCGTCGTCGGCACGGTCAATGACAAGGCCATCCGCCCGGCCATCGTCGCCGCCCGCGGCATCGTCTTCGGGATCGTCATCGCCGTCACCGGCATCACGGTCGTCGTGCTCTTCTGCGTGGGCTTCATCCGGGTGACCACCATCGCCGGGCACCGGATCTGGGCCTCCTACCTGGTGCTCGGGCTCCTCTTGTGTGCCGTCGGCGCCATCTTGTACTCACGCCGCGGCGTGCCACCCGATGCCTGAGCGCCGCAAGGTCGTCGTCGTCGGGAGCGGCCCGGCCGGCCTCACGGCCGCCCTCTACAGCGCCCGCGCCCAGCTGACGCCGCTCGTCTACGAGGGCGAGCCCTCCTCCACCAGCGATCAGCCGGGCGGCCAGCTCATGCTGACCACCGAGGTGGAGAACTACCCCGGCTTCGTCGAGGGCATCATGGGACCCGAGCTGATGGCGACGATGCGGGCCCAGGCGCTCCGCTTCGACGCCGAGCTGCGCACCGAGAAGGTGAGCCGCCTCGAGCTGTCGCCCTGGCCCTTCGAGATCTGGGTCGGCGACCCCACGGCGGACGAGCCCACCGTGCGGGCCGACGCCCTCATCATCGCCACCGGCGCCCGCTCCCTCATGCTCGGCGTCCCCAACGAGGACCGCCTGCTCGGCTACGGCGTCTCCACCTGCGCCACCTGCGACGGCTTCTTCTTCCGGGACCAGCACATCGCCGTGGCGGGCGGCGGCGACTCGGCCCTCGAGGAGGCGAATTTCCTGAGCCGTTTCGGCTCCAAGGTGACGGTCATCCACCGGCGCGACGAGCTGCGGGCCTCCAAGATCATGCAGGAGCGCGCCTTCGCCAACCCGAAGATCGACTTCGCCTGGAACTCGGTCGTCACCGACATCGTGGGCGACACCAAGGTCAGCGGGTTGCGCCTGCGCGACACGGTCACCGGCGAGGACAGGGGGCTCGATGCGACGGGGCTGTTCGTCGCCATCGGCCACGAGCCCAACAGCGCGCTGGTCAAGGGGCAGCTCGAGCTGGAGGACAACGGCTACGTCAAGACGTTCGAGGGCACCACGCGCACCAGCGTGGACGGCGTGTTCGCCTGCGGCGACGTGCAGGACCACTACTACCGCCAGGCCGTGACCTCGGCCGGCTCGGGCTGCATGGCCGCCATCGACGCCGAGCGGTGGCTCGAGGCGCGGGGCGAGTAGCCGGGAACAGAACCGTGCGGTGCGGCGTTGCACCCCCCGGACAAGGAGATGTGATGAGCGAGAAGATGGAGACCCTGACCGACGCTACCTTTGACGAGCATGTCAAGAGTTCGGACGTCCCCGTCCTGGTGGACTTCTGGGCGGAATGGTGCGGCCCGTGCAAGATGATCTCCCCGGTTCTGGAGGAGATCGCCGAGGAGCACGCCGGCAAGATCTCGATAGTCAAGCTGAACATCGACGACAACCTCGACGTGACGCGGCGCTTCGACGTGATGAGCATCCCGACGCTGATCCTGTTCAAGGACGGCGAGCCCCAGCTGCGGGTGATCGGGGCCAAGCCCAAGGGCCAGCTCCTCGAGGAGCTCTCCGAGTTCCTGTAGGCCTGCCGCTGCGCGCCGGGGACCGCGGCGACGCCGTCTCCGACGTCCAGCACCGTCTGACCGCCATCCTTCCCGGGGCGCCCGTCGACGCCGACGGCCTCTTCGGCCCGGCCACGCGGGCCGCCCTCGAGGCGTTCCAGCGGCTGCGGGGGCTGCGCGTCGACGGGATCTGCGGGCCCCAGACATGGAACACCCTGGTGGAGGCCGGTTTCCGGCTGGGCGACCGCTTCCTCTACCGCCGGACCCCCATGCTGCGGGGTGACGACGTGGCGGAGCTCCAGCAGCGCCTGTGCACCCTGGGCTTCGACACCGGGCGGGTGGACGGCATCTTCGGCGACGCCACCGTGCGCGCCCTCGGCGAGTTCCAGCGCAACGCCGGACTGCCCGTCGACGGCATCGTCGGCGGCGGCACGCTGGCCGAGCTGCTGCGCCTCGAGAGCCGGCACCGCGACCCCGAACTGGTCTCGGCGGTGCGGGCGCGCGCCGCGCTGCGTGACGCGCCGCCCACCCTGCGCGGACGCCACGTCGCCGTGGGCGAGAGCGGTGGCCTCGGGAGCGTGGCCGGCGCCCTGCGGCGGCGGCTCACCGTCGGCGGGTCGCGGGTCACCGAGCTGCACCACCCCGACGACGCCGTGCAGGCCAAGGAGGCCAACGAGCTCGGGGTCGACGTCTTCGTCGGGCTGCGGCTCAACCCGACGGCGTCCGCCTGCCGCACGGCCTTCTGGTCGGGCACCCACGACGAGTCCCCCGGCGGGCGGCGCCTGGCCGAACTGGTCCAGGGCACCGTGCCCGCGGCCCTGGGCGTCGCCGACGCCGGGGCGCACGGCATGGCGCTGACGCTGCTGCGAGAGACCCGCATGCCGGCCGTCCTCATCGAGGTGGGCCCCGCCAGCACGGTGGTCGAGCGGGCGCCGACACTCGCCGCTGCACTCTCGGTTGCGCTCGGCGAGTGGGCCGACGCCTCCTGGGACTGATTACAGGTAATTGGGGCCGCTGAACTGCCGTTTGGTCACTCGCGGGGCCGGGCCGGGCCCGGGCGACGGTTGCGCGATCAAAGCTTCCGTCCGGTGAACAAGGTGACAATCCACAACGTCATGCACAGGTTGTGGATGAAGCTGAACCGCCCCTTGACAGTTGCGTGAACTACGCGACGCCGCCGTCACCCATCATGGCGCGATAGATACGCTCGAGGTCCTCGAGGGTGGCGAAATCGACCACCAGGCGACCCCTGCGGTTCTGGATGTCGACCTTGACCCTGGTGTTGAGGTAGGTCGACAGCAGCTCCTCGAGCTCGAGGACGCCCGGCTCGGGGAGCTTGCGGACGGCCGGCCGGCGGGTGGCGGTGTCGGTCGTACCCGAGGTCGCACCGACTGGTGGGGCCGCTTCGGCCGGTTCGGGAGCCGGGGGGACCACCCGCAGCTCGGTCCCGCCCTGGCGGACCAGCTCCTCGACGGCGCGCACCGTCAACCCCTCGTCGACGATGCGGTCGACCAGCTTCTCCTGGAGGGCCCGGTCGGGCGTCCCGAGCAGGGCGCGGGCGTGACCGGCCGAGATGGTCCGCTCGGCCAGGGCCCGCTGGGCCCCCGTCGGCAGCTGCAGCAGCCGCAGGGTGTTGGTGATGGTCGCCCGGCCCTTGCCCATGCGGGTGGCCACCTGCTCGTGGGTGAGACCGAACTCGTCGATGAGCTGCTGGTAGGCGGCCGCCTCCTCGAGGGCGTTGAGGTCGACCCGGTGCAGGTTCTCCACCAGCGCCTGCTCCAGGCTGGCCACGTCGTCGGCCACCTGCACCAGCACCGGGATCGTCTGCAGGCCGGCGCGCCGGGCCGCCCGCCAGCGCCGCTCCCCCGCGATGAGCTCGTAGGTCTCCGCCTCGTCGTGCAACTCGCGCACCAGCACGGGCTGGAGCAGGCCGACCGCCTTGATGGAGGCCGCCAGGGCCGCCATCGACTCCTCGTCGAAGTGGCTGCGGGGCTGGAAGACGTTGGGCCGGATGTGCGAGATCGGCACCACCCTGAGGAGGGAGTCGGTCTCCCCCACTGCCTCGCTCGGGATCAGAGCGCTCAGCCCTTTACCGAGTCCGCTGCGGCGCGCCATTGCTCACCTCCTTGGCCAGCTCGCGGTAGGCCACGGCGCCCCGCGAGGCAGGATCGAACACCGTGATGGGCTGACCGAAGGAGGGCGCCTCCGAGAGCCGGACGGTCCGGGGGATGACGACCCGGCAGACCCGCTCGGAGAAGTGCTCACGCACTTCGTTGGCCACGTCGACCGAGAGCCGGGTCCGGGCGTCGTACATGGTCAGCACGATGGTCGTGACCTCCAGCGTCTCGTTCAGGTTGGTCGAGACCAGGTTGACGTTGCGCAGGAGCTGGCTCAGGCCCTCGAGCGCGTAGTACTCGCACTGGATGGGCACCAGCACCTCGTCCGCCGCAGCAAGGCCGTTGACCGTGATGAGCCCGAGGGACGGCGGGCAGTCGATGAGGACGAAGTCGAAGTCGTCCACGACGGTGTCGATGGCCCGCTTGAGCTTCAGCTCCCGGCTGAAGGCCGGGACGAGCTCGATCTCCACGCCGGCCAGGTCGATGGTGGCGGGGGCGACGAAGAGGTTCTTCACGCTCGTGGGCTCGATGCAGTCCTCGAGCGGCTGGTCCCGCATGATCACGTCGTACATGGACATCTCGAAGTTCCGGGCCTCCACGCCGAGCCCCGTGGTGGCGTTCCCCTGGGGGTCGAGGTCGATGACGAGGACCCGGTAGCCCTGCTCGGCCAGCGCCGCCCCGAGGTTGACCGTGGTGGTGGTCTTGCCCACGCCGCCCTTCTGGTTGGCGATGGCGATGACCCGCGGCAGCTCCCGGGCGGCCGGCTTGGCGCCGTTGAGCAACTCGGTCGCCTCGCCCCGGATGGTCGGCGCGCGCGAGACGTGGTCCGCCGGAGCAGCCGCTGCCGCCGCTGCCGGCTGGGCGGCCCTCTTGGCCGGCTTCGGCGCTGGGGTTGCCGTGACGTCCGGTTCCGGAGCGGGAACGGGGGCGGTTTCCGCCGCGGCCGGGGGCGGGGCCGGCTCCGGCTCGGGGTCGGGGTCGGGCTCGGGCTCGGGCTCAGGGGCGGGTGGGGCCGGCGCCGGGGCGGCGTCCCGAGGGGACGGGGCCGGCGGCTCCGCCGGTGGAGTGGTCGCGTGCTCCGGGGCGGGGGCCGGCTCGGAGATCAAGCTCTTGACGGGGTCGATCGAGGTCGGGCCCTCGCTCGGCGGCGCCACGGTTTCCACGTCGTAGTCGTACGGTGCGGGATCTGGAGTGGTTGTCGGTGTCCCCGGGCTTTCCCTGTCCTTGCGCCTGATGCGCATCAAACAGGATCTCCGGGTCGCCGTGGCACGGCGCCTATCCTGGCCTGCCTGCCGCCCTAGGTCAAGACTTGAGATTGTTCCACGTGAAACCTCGGCAGGCTCCGGGCCGTTCCGGGAGCCCCCGTTGTTTCACGTGGAACATGAGGGCCAGGCGCGGAAGGCTCCCCGGGACCACCCGGGCCGGCGCCGTCCGGGCTCAGAACAAAGGCTTCTTCGCCGGTACGCCGTCGCGGCGGGGGAACCGGTCGGGACACGGCTCGGTCTGGCGCAGCGTCCGGTAGTCGAACTCCTCGTGGACGAGCTCGAACGGCTCCAGGCCGAGCTGGCGCAGCGGCCCGGGGGGCCACCGGGCGTCGCTGGCGGCGTCCCTCTCCGTGGCCGGCGGCTCGGAGACCACGAGCCAGCCGCCGACCTTGAGCAGGGGAGCGGCGCACTCGGCCACGACCGCCGGCCGGCCGAACGACCTCGCCAGCACCCCGTCGTAGGCCCCCCTGTGGCCGCTGTGCCGCCCGCTGACCTCCGCCCGCTCGTGGAGGACGTGCACCCGCCCGCCGAGGCCCAGACGGCCCACAGCCCGCTCCAGGAAGGCCGCCCGCCGTCCCGCCGCTTCGAGGAGGTCCACCGAGGCCTCGGGCCACTGCAGGGCCACCACGAGGCCCGGCAGGCCGCCGCCGGACCCCAGGTCGACCAGGCGGGGACCGGGCGGCCCGGACGCCGCCAGGCGGTGGGCGACGAGGGCGAATCCCTGGGCGTGGCGTATCTGGGGCCCGACGGGCCCCGGACCGAGGAAGCCGGCCTCGCGGGCGTCGGCCAGTACGTCGTGCAGGAGGGTGGGGGAGGGGACCCCCCGGTCGGCGCCGGGCACCGACCGCCAGTCAGCCGGCGGGGGCGATGACGATGTGGCGGTTGGGGTCCTCGCCCTCTGAGCGGGTGACGACCCCGGGCATCTCGTTGACGGCGTCGTGCACCGACTTGCGGTCCGCCGGGCTCATGGCCTCGAGAGCCTTCTCCTGGCCCGACGCCAGCACCTCCTCGGCGATCTGGAGGCTGAACCGCTTCAGCGCCGCCGAGCGCCGCTCCCGGTAGCCCGCCACGTCGACGAGGATCCGGTCGGTACGAGACGGGCACTGGCGCTGGACCACGGCCCGGGTGAGGTCCTGCAGGGCAGCGAGCGTCGAGCCCCGGGGACCGACGAGGATGCCGAGGTCCTCCCCGGTGGCCGCGATCTCGACCGTGTCCTCGTCGAGCAGCCGTGTTTCCACGGTGCCCTCCATGCCGAACTCGGTGAGGAGGCCGGCCACGAACGCCCGCCCGATCTCGCCCTGCTCTTCGAGCGTCATTCCCTCGGCCATGTCCTCTGTCTCCTTCGTCGGTTCTGCGCTCCGCTTCGGTGCCCTCGTGGCGGACGGTCCCGCCGTGATTCCGTTCCTCGCGTCGTCTCGTGACCCGTCGCCGGCCGGCGACTTGCTCCGGTTGCGCCGGCGCCGCGCCGAGCGGCTCGTCCCGGTGCCGGTTCCCCCCGTTCGCTCTCCCTGCGAGCCCGATCCGTTCGAGGTCGTCGCATCGGCCGCCGCACGACTGGACGAGCCTCCACCGGAACCGGCCCGCTGGCCCCCGCCCTGGCGGCTGCCCTGGCCGGACTTGGTGCTCCGCCGGGGTCGCTCACGGCGCGGCCGGGCGCCCACCGGGCGGACGCGGGCCCGTACCCGGGCCTCGACGCGCATCCGGCCGAAGAGCCCCGTCTTGGGCTCGCTGACCACGATGACCTCGGCGTCGCCCACGGCAACGCCGAGCTGGTCGAGCGCACGCTCCGTGGCCTCCTCGACCGTCTTTCCCGCCACTTCCACCCACTCCACGCGCTATCGAGCCTTTCTGTTCCGTTTCGAGCGCGACCGCGGGTGTGGCTTGGGTGCGGCGTCCTCGGAAGCGGCACTGCCGTTCGTCGCCTTCCCGGCGGCCGGCTTCCTTCCGTTGCCGGCGCGGCCGTTGCTCCCGCTCTTCGCCGGCGGCAGCGTCGCCTTGGCGGCCGCCGTGCCGTCGGTCGCGCTCGACGCCCTCTTCTGCGCCGGCTTCTTCTGCACCGGCGCCGGGGGTGCCTTGTCCGGTTTGTCCTTGTCCCCCTTGGCGGAGCCGATCTCGCGCTCGTGCACCACGGGCGCCACCATCCCCGTGCGGAACATCACCTCTTGTGTCCCGATCCGCATTGCGGAGGAGACCACCATGTAAATGGTTGCTCCCGCGGGCACTTTTAGGTAAATGACACCGAAAATAATGGGGAAGAACTTCTGCATTGTTTGCATCTGTGGATTCGCCGCAGCAGCCTGGGGATTGCGGCTATTCATCTGCTTCATTTGGTAGTACTGCAGGAACATTGCAGCCGCAATGAGCACCAGGTACGGGATGGTCAGGACCCATTGGCTCGTGCTCGTGATCACGGCATGCGTGAAGGGATCCGTCGTGTGATTCGAGAGTGGATACGCAGACAGATCCATCCCGAACCACCAGTGCATTTGCCCCTGGCTCAGCACGAGATCGTGGTACATATGCGAATTAGTCGGGATGTACCTCGGGGATCCGACGACGACTTTGTGCCCGTTGATTACCTTGGTCGTCGTCGTCGACAAACCCCGGATCAGCGTGTAGAGCACGATCAGGAAGGGCATCTGCAGGAGGCTGGGCAGGCAGGCTCCGAACGGGCTCGTGCCGTTCTCCTTGTAGAGCCGCATCATCTCCTGGTTGAGCAACTCCCGGTTCTCCGGGCCCTTGTACTTGGCCTGAAGCTTCTTCATCTCGGGCTGCAGGCGCTGCATCGCCAGCATCGACTTCGTGCTCTTCACCGTGACCGGTGTCAGCGCCAGCATGATGAGGATCGTCAGCCCGGCGATGGCGAAGCCGTAGTTGGGCCAGACGGCGTACAGCCCGGCCAGGATCAGTCCGAACAGCTCGAAGAGCGGGTGGAAGATCTCTCCGATGAGCTTGAACAGGGAATTCTCCGCCAGGAGCGGGTGGGTCAGCACGGGCGGCCTCCCTCATGGGCATGCACCCGGACCGGGACCAGGTCGACCCCGTGCGGCCCGAACGGCCGGCAGCGGAGCAGCCGGCGCGCCGTCAGCGCCAGCCCGCGCCAGAAGCCGTGGAGCGTGAAGGCCTCGACGGCGTAGGTGGAGCAGCTGGGGTAGAAGCGGCAGGGCGAGACCCGGCCCGAGGCGGCGCCCTGGTAGGCGGTGAGCAGGGCAACGGCCATCCTCGCCGGCCGGCCGGGGCCGGCCTCGCTCCCGCTCACGTGCTCACCGTCGCCCGCCCGGCGCGCTGCAGCGCCACCGCGACGTCGGCCCGGAACTCCGCCGGTCCGAGCGCTGTCGCCGCCGGATCGACCCGCACGAGGTACGACCCCCGCGGCAGGGTCGGGGCTTCGGCACGGGCGGCCTCACGGGCCCGGCGCCGCAGCGAGTTTCTCACGACGGCACCGCCGCAGCGCCGACCAATTGCGTATCCCACCTGGGGAAACACACCGTCAGCGCTGTCGTCGGCCGGCAGGAAGAGTGCTCGCACCGGCCCGCTCGAGGCGCGCGCCCGCGAACGCTGCAGCTCAGCGAAGGCAGCGCGGCTGGTGATCCGTCCGACCGTCCGGGCAGGCACGAATGGCCCCTCAGACGGTGAGCCGGTGGCGCCCCTTGAGCCGCCGTGACTTCAAGATGGCCCGCCCCGCCCTCGTGGACATGCGCTTCCGGAACCCGTGGGTGCGGGCCCGTTTCCGGGTGTTGGGTTGGTAAGTGCGCTTCACGTCAATTCAGCCTTTCGCGACGGTCCGGGGGCATCCGGAACCGGTTCGTCGCAGGGTTCATGCCTCGGCCTTCGAGTGGATCCCGGCCGCCGGCGGCGAGTCCTCCCATGTTAGGCGCGATTTGGAGATCGGCTCTAGTCGCATCGCCCGGCACGGTGTACGTTCATCCAATTACCCGTACCGAGGATCGTTCCGAACATCGTGGCTGGACGCCGAGGGGGGAGAAGGGGCGTTCGGCACACGCAGTGACTCAGGCTGGAGATCTTTGGACAAGGTGCACCGGGTCGCTGCGTGACCAGGTGTCCGAGAGCACGTGGCAGCTCTGGCTGTCGGGCATCGAGCCCGTGGCCTTCACCGATGGCGTGTTCGTCCTGGCGGTGCCCAACGGCCTCATCCGGGAGCGGGTCGAGTCGCGCTATCTCCCGATGATCGAGGACACCCTGGCCAACGAGGTCGGTGGCCCCGTGCGGGGACGCCTCGAGGTCCAAGAGGTTGCGCCGCCGGCCGAGGCGAGCCTCGACGAGATCCTCGGCCTGCCCGCCGAGCCCGCTGCCGTGCCGCAGGGCGATCGTGGCGGGGACGCGCCGTCCCGGGCCGGCAAGGAGTCGCCGGCCGTCCAGCTCGATTCGAAGTTCACCTTCGAGACCTTCGTGGCCGCCTCCTCGAACCGCCTCGCCCACGCCGCGGCCCAGGCCGTCGCCGAGACACCCGGCCGGTCCTACAACCCCCTGTTCATCTACGGCGACTCGGGTCTCGGCAAGACCCATCTCCTGCACGCCATCGGGAACTACGTGACCGAGAACTACCCCCGTCGCAAGGTCCTCTACGTCACGACCGAGACGTTCATGAACGACTTCGTGGACTCGCTGCGGACCTCGACGACCCTGGCCTTCAAGCGCCGCTACCGGGACTGCGACGTCCTGTTGATCGACGACGTCCAGTTCATGGAGCGCAAAGAGGGCCTCCAGGAGGAGTTCTTCCACACCTACAACGACCTCAAGGGCGCCTCCAAGCAGATCGTCCTCACCTCGGACCGTCCGCCCAAGTCCATCGAGACGCTCGAGGACCGGCTACGGAGCCGCTTCCTCTCCGGGCTCATCACCGAGATCGATCCCCCGGACCTCGAGACCCGTCTGGCCATCTTGCGCTCCAAGTCAATGAGCGAGCACCAGGAGGTGCCCGACGACGTCCTCGAATTCATCGCTTCACACGTGAAGGACAACATCCGGGAGCTCGAGGGGGCGCTGACCCGCATCTGCGCCTTCGCGAAGCTCAACAACGAACCCATCTCGCTCGCCCAGGCCGAAAAGGTGCTCTCCGATCTCGTCCTGGCCGGAGAGCCGCGCCGGATCTCGCCACAGACGATCCTCGACGCGACCGCCGCCAGCTACGGCTTCTCCGTCGAGGCCCTGTGCGGACCGAGCCGGACCCGGCCGCTCGTCACCGCCCGCCAGGTCGCGATGTACCTCACCCGCGAATTGACGGATTACAGCTATCCCGCCATCGGCCGCGTCTTCGGCAAACGCGACCACACGACCGTGATCCACGCGGTGGACAAGATCGCCGGCCAGATGCAGGAGCGCCGGCAGATCTACGAGCAGGTCACCGAGTTGATCCAGAAGATCCGTGCGGGCTCTGCCTGACTTCTCCGTCCCCCGGCCCGCCGTCTGCCAAGTTGTGATTTGCCAGGGGCAAAGGCTGTGGGTACGGCGGCCCGGGCCTGGGGACCAAGGCCACCGTTGTCCCCAGAAGCGCGCTCGCCACCCACAACCGTCCCCCGGACGCCCGGACCACCAACAGCGCCATGGGGACATCCATCGCGTCGCCCATCAGGCACGATGCCATGTCATCCACAATCCACACCCCTTACTACCTTTACAAGTCACACATACCTCTTCCCTCGCGATGAGAGGCTGGGGAACCTCCCGAAAGGATTGGCGTCGGTGAAGTTCAGATCCGAACGCGATGCACTGGTCGAGATGCTGGCAACGGCCAGCCGTGCCGTCGGAGGGCGTGGTGGATCCTCGCCGGTGCTCCTGGGTTTGCTGCTGACGTGCACGGGCAACGCATTGTGTGTGACGGGCACAGACCTCGATCTCACGATTCAGGTGACCGACGAGGTGATCGGGATCGACGACGGAAGTTGTGTCATCCCGGCCCGGCTCTCGACCGACATCGTGCGCCGGCTGGAGCCCGGGGCGGTCACCTTCGCCGACGACGGTGACCACATCACGATCTCCGCGGCCCGGTCGACCTTCAAGTTGCAGACCTATCCGGTGGTGGAGTTCCCGCCGGTGGGTAAGACGAGTGAGCCGATGAGCCAGCTCTCCGAATCGGCTCTCGGTGAGGCGGTGCGCCAGGTGGTGCGGGCCGCGTCGCACGACGAGGGCCGGCCCCTCCTGACCGGGGTGCTCGTGTCCCGGGTCGACGGGGCCCTGCGCATGGTGGCCACGGATTCGTACCGCATGGCGATGCGGGACCTGCCCGACGCCAACTCGATCCCGGGTGAGGAGGACTTGCTCGTACCCGCACGCGCCCTCTCCGAGCTCCAGCGTCTTCCTACCGGGACCATCTCGGAAGGATCGGACACGAACAAGGTCGGCGTGGCCGCCAGCAGCAACGAAATCACCTTCTGGCAGGGAAACGTCCAGATCAGCACCCGGCTCCTCGAGGGGCGCTACCCGGACTACAAGCAGCTGATCCCGGACCACTACCCGAACCGGCTCCATCTCGGGAAGGAGACCTTCCTCGCCGCATTGCGACGGGTGCAGCTACTGGTCCGGGACAACACGACGCCGGTGCGGCTCGCCATGCGCCAGGGCGGGGTCGATCTCAGCGTGCAGAGCCAGGACGTGGGCGACGCAGCGGAATCCGTGGACGGCGACTACACGGGCGAGGATCTCGTGATCGCGTTCAACCCCTCCTATCTGATCGACGGCGTGGAGGCGGTGGCGGGCGACGAGGTGATCGTCGAGACGGCGGATGCGTCGCGCGCCGCCACGGTCAGGGGTGCCGAAGACGACGCGTTCCGTTACCTCCTCATGCCGGTGCGGGTCTCCTGAACGGTCCGCGTTCGCGGTGAGCATCCGGCACCTCGAGCTGGCCGACTTCCGCATCTTCAGCACTGCTCACATCGCGCCCGCTCCCGAGGGGACCACGGTCATCGCGGGGCCCAACGGGACCGGCAAGACGAGCGTGCTCGAGGCCATTGCCTACCTCGGGACGCGACGCTCCTTCCGCGGCGCCCCGCCCGAGGCGATGGTGCGGACCGGCGCCGAGCGTGCGATCGCACGGGCCGAGATCGACAACGCGGACAGCCCCACGCTCGTCGAAGCCGAGATCCTTCCCGCCGGCCGGAGCCGCACGCGGGTGAACCGCAAGTCGGTCTCGGGCCGCAAGGAGCTGGCGGCGGCCGCACCCTGCACGGTCTTCTCGCCCGAGGACCTCGTAATCATCAGTGGTGGTCCGAAAGGCCGGCGGGATCTCCTCGACGACGCCCTGGCTCTCCTCGACCCGGAAGGGGCTCGCGCCGCCGACGAGACCGATCGGGTCCTGCGCCAGCGGGCCGCCCTGCTGCGCCAGTCCGGTGGTCGCGCCGGCGAGGAGGTGGTTGCCACTCTCGACGTGTGGGACCAACGGCTCGCCGACGCCGGCAAGGTCCTGGTGGGCGCCCGCGAGCGGCTGGCGGCCGAGCTGGAACCCCTGGTGGCATCCGCGTACAGCCGTCTGGCCGGCGAGGGTGATCGTGACCTCGTGCAGCAGGGGTACGAGCGGAGTTGGGACGGGGAGCTGCTGGACGCGCTCGCCGCCAGCCGCACCGACGACCTGCGCCGGGGTGTCAACACGGTCGGACCGCACCGCGACGACCTCCGCCTGGCCATCGAGGGCCGTGAGGCGCGGACCCACGCCTCCCAGGGCGAGCAGCGCTGCCTCGTGCTCGCCCTGCGCCTGAGTGTCCACCAGCTGGTCCGGACGCGGACCCCCCTGGTGCCGACACTGCTGCTCGACGACGTGTTCTCCGAGCTCGACCCGGCCCGCAGCAAGGCCCTGATCGCCGAATTGCCGGCCGGCCAGGCGCTCCTGACGACGGCCGCACCCCTCCCGGAGGGCGTCGAGGTGGCCCAGGTCCTGCCTGTCGACACCCTGGTGGACCCATGAAGCGCCGGCCCGGTGGCGGCCCGCGCCCGGTGGCGGACTCCATCCCCCGCCTGCTCGGCCGCCTCGGCGCAACGGCCACGCCGGCGACGATGGAGGCCGTGTTCGCCCGCTGGGAGGAGCTCGTCGGACCCGAGCTCGGCCAGCACCTGCGCCCGCTGCGCGTCGACGGCCACACGCTCGTTGTCGCGGTGGACCATCCGGCCTGGGCCACCCGGGCCCGCATGGAATCGGCCCGAATTCTGGCCCGGCTGAGAGAGCTCGGCGAGTCCCCGATCGACCGATTGGAGGTCGTGGTCGAACGAAACTGACGGAGGTCGCACGGCGTCGCGGGGGACCGTTCATGAGTGCCGAATTGCGACGTCGATCGGGTAGAATGGTGCGTTCGCATCGGAAGGCCGGAGTAGCACTGTCCGGGGATTCGATTCGCACCGCGAAAACCGTCGTTCTGAAAGGGCGCGCCTGTGGCAGTGAAGGTGGACGAAAGAACAAGTGGGGCCAGCGCGTCATACACCGAGGAAGACATCACGATCCTCGAGGGCCTCGAGGCTGTCCGCAAGCGGCCCGGCATGTACATCGGCTCGACCGGCCCGACCGGCCTGCACCACCTGGTCTGGGAGGTCGTCGACAACTCGGTCGACGAGGCCATGGCGGGTCGCTGCACCCGCATCGACGTCACCCTCCTGGCCGACGGGGGGTGCCGGGTCAGTGACGACGGGGCCGGGATCCCGGTCGGCCCGCACCCCAAGAACCCCAAGGTCTCGACGGCGGAGATCGTCCTGACCACCCTGCACGCCGGCGGGAAGTTCGGTGGCAAGGGCTACCAGGTCTCGGGGGGTCTGCACGGGGTCGGGATCTCGGTCGTCAACGCCCTGTCGACCCGCCTCCTGCTCGAGGTCGACCGGGACGGCCAGCACTGGGAGGCCGAGTTCGAAAAGGGGGGCAAGGTCAAGCGGAAGGTGACGGCCACCGGCCCGGCTCCCAAGGACCGGAGCACCGGCGAGCCGAGGACGGGAACGACAGTGACCTTCTGGCCGGACGCCTCGGTCTTCGACGAGACCGAGTTTCGTGCCCAGACGATCGTGGAGCGCATGCAGATCATGGCCTTCTTGAACAAGGGCCTCGAGATCCGCTTCACCGACGAGCGCACCGACCCCGCTACCAGGACGACGTACAAGTACAACGGCGGGATCATCGACTTCGTCAAGCACCTCAACGCGTCGAAGGAGTCGCTGTTCCGCAAGGTGGCGTCCTTCGAGCAGGCGGAAGAGGGGCAAGAGGTCGAGATCGCGCTGCAGTGGAACGCCGGCTACCACGAGTCCATCCACTCCTTCGCCAACGGCATCTCGACGATCGAGGGCGGGATGCACGTCGAGGGGTTCTCCAAGGCGCTGACGAACGCGGTGAACCGCTACGCGCGCGCCCGCAACCTGCTGAAGGAGAAGGAAGAGAACCTGAAGGGCGAGGACATCCGAGAGGGCCTGACCGCCATCATCTCGGTCCGCCTGCGCGACCCCCAGTTCGAGGGGCAGACCAAGTCCAAGCTCGGCAACGTCAGCATCCGCTCGCTGACCGAGCGCGCCACCAACAAGAAGCTCAACGAGTGGTTGGAGGAGAACCCGCGCGAGGCCAGCCAGATCGTGCAGAAGTCGATGCAGGCCGCCCGGGCCCGCATCGCCGCCCAGGGTGCCCGCGACCTGACCCGTCGCAAGTCGGCGCTCGACGGGGCCGGCCTGCCCGGCAAGCTGGCCGACTGCTCGTCGCGTGACCCCAGAGAGTCCGAGCTCTTCATCGTGGAGGGCAACTCGGCGGGTGGATCCGCCAAGGACGCGCGCAACCCGCACACACAGGCGATCCTCCCGATCCGGGGCAAGATCCTCAACGTCGAACGCGCCCGCATCGACAAGATGCTCAAGAACGCCGAGATCCAGGCGTTGATCTCCGCCATCGGCGCCGGCCTCGCAGAGGAGTTCGACGTCGCCAAGATCCGCTACCACAAGGTGATCCTGTTGGCGGACGCGGATGTCGACGGCAGCCATATCCGGACGCTCCTGCTGACGTTCTTCTATCGACAGATGAAGCCGCTCGTGGAAGGCGGCTTCGTCTACGTTGCCCAGCCGCCGTTGTATTCGACGCTGGTGGGCAAGGAGAAGGTGTACCTCAAGGATGACGCGGCGAGGGATGCGTTCTTGGCCGAGCACCCGGACCACAAGCACGACTTCAACCGGCTGAAGGGCCTGGGCGAGATGGACTTCGCCGAGCTGCGCGACACGACGATGGACCCGGGCAAGCGGTCGCTGCTCCAGATCAACGTCGAGCAGGCAGCGACGGCCGACGAGGTCTGCTCCATCCTCATGGGTGACGACGTGGAGCTGCGACGCCACTTCATTCAGACCAACGCCAAAGACGTCCGCTTCCTCGACATCTGAGCGGACGGGGGAAGTAGGGAAGACATGCCACGACAGTCGACACGCGGCTCGGGTCGCGGGGGAGCGGGATCGGGCGGGGGAAACGAGACCCCGCCGGGCGGCGAGGAGCCGGTCGGCGGCTCCATCGAGCCCATCGAGATCCAAGAGGAGATGGAGCGCTCGTTCCTCGAGTACTCCATGTCGGTCATCGTCGCCCGTGCGCTGCCCGACGTGCGCGACGGCCTCAAGCCGGTGCACCGCCGGATCCTCTACTCCATGTTCGACAACGGGCAGCGACCCGACCGGCCCCACAACAAGTGCGCCAAGGTGGTCGGCGAGGTCATGGGGACCTATCACCCGCACGGCGACTCGGCCATCTACGAGGCGCTGGCCCGCATGGTGCAGGAGTTCTCGCTCCGCTACCCGCTGATCGACGGCCACGGCAGTTTCGGGGGCCGCGGCCCCGACGACGGTGCGGCCGCCATGCGCTACACGGAGTGCCGCCTGGCGCCCCTCGCCCTCGAGCTCATGGCGGACATCGACGAAGAGACCGTCGACATGGTGGCCAACTACGACGGCTCCGCCCAGGAGCCCGTCGTGCTCCCGTCACGCTTCCCGAACCTCCTCGTCAACGGGTCCCAGGGCATCGCCGTCGGCATGGCCACGAACGTCCCCCCTCACAACATGGGCGAGGTGATCGACGCCGCCATCCACGTGTTGCACCACCCCGAGGCCACCCCCGACGAGCTGATGGAGTTCGTCAAGGGGCCCGACTTCCCGACCGGCGCACTCATCCTCGGCCGACAGGGGATCCTCGATGCCTACCGCACCGGTCGCGGCTCCATCAAGATGCGCGCCGTGGCGGAGATCGAAGAAGGGCGCACCGGGGACACGATCGTCATCACCGAGCTGCCGTACCAGACCTCGGTGGAGGTCATTGAGCAGAAGATCACCGAGCTGGTCCGCGCCGGCGATCTCGACGGCATCAGCGGCATGCGCAACGCCTCGGCCAACCAGGAGCCGCGCCTCGTGATTGAGCTGAAGCGCGACGCCAACGCCAACGTCGTGCTGAACAACCTGTTCAAGCAGACGCCGTTGCAGACGAGCTTCGGGGTCAACATGCTCGCCCTGGTCGACGGCGTGCCCCGCACCTTGAACCTGGCGCAAGCACTCTCGCACTACGTCGACCACCAGATCGTGGTCATCCGCCGCCGTTCGGAGTACCGCCTCGAGAAGGCGCGGAACCGGGCGCACATCGTCGAGGGGCTGCTGCGCGCCATCGACATGCTCGATGCCGTGATCGCCACCATCCGGGCCTCCGCCGACCGTCCCGAAGCGCGGACCGCGCTGATGGCGGAGCCGTTCTCCTTCACAGAGGTGCAGGCGACGCACATCCTCGACATGACCCTCGGCCGGCTCACCCGCCTCGGGCGGTCCGAGCTCGAGGAGGAGATGAACGAGCTGCGCGCCACCATCGCCGAGCTCGAAGCGATCCTCTCCGACGACGGCAAGCTGCGCGGCGTCATCGAGACAGAGATGATCGCGATCCGCGACAAGCACGCCAACGAGCGCCGCAGTGTGATCACCCACGACCCGGGCGAGATGGGCGTGGAGGACCTCATCGACGACGAGGAGATCGTGGTCACGATGACGCGGGCCGGCTACATCAAGTCTGTGGCCGCTGCCGCCTTCCGGACGCAAGGTCGCGGGGGCCGGGGCGTCCAGGGGGCCCGGTTGAAGGAGGAGGATCTGGTGAGCCAGGTCGTCCACACCTCGGCGCACACCTATCTGCTGCTCTTCTCGAACCGGGGCAAGGTGTACCGCTTGCGCGGCCACGAGATCCCCATGAAGGACCGCACCGCGCGCGGGACCGCCGCGGTGAACCTGGTGCCGCTGGCACCCAACGAGTCGATCACGGCCATCATTGCGACCCGCGAATTCTCACCCGAGCAGTACCTGGTGTTCGCCACCGCGCAGGGGCAGGTCAAGAAGACGGCAATGAGTGAGTACGACAAGTCCCGACGGGAAGGGTTCATCGCCATCAATCTGCGGGAGGGCGACGAGCTGGTCCGCGTCGTCGCAACGTCCGGCCATGACGACCTCTTCGAAGTCACCCGCAACGGCATGACCATCCGTTTCAACGAGGAGGACGTGCGGGCCATGGGCCGGGACGCCGCGGGCGTGCGGGGCATCCGGCTCCGCGAGGGAGACCTTGTGGTGTCCCTCGACGTGGCGGCCGACGACACGGACATCCTGATCGTGACCGACGCCGGCTACGGCAAGCGCACGAAGCTCGAGCGCTTCAACCGCCAGGCCCGTGGGGGACAGGGTGTGCGCGGCATCCGGCTGACCGGAACCCGCGGCACCGTGGTGGCGGCGTTCATGATCGCCCTCGACGAGGAGATCCTTCTGGTCTCGTCGGGCGGCGTGGTCATCCGCACCGCGGCCCGCGAGATCGCCTCTCAGGGCCGGGATGCCACCGGTGTCCGTGTGATGAACCTCGACGAGGGGCAGAGTGTGGCCGCCGTGGCGCGCGTGGTGGCCGAAGCCGACGAGGCCTGACCGCTCAGAAGATCCGCAGCGACGAGATCGGCCACACCCGTACCTCGACCTTGCCGACGATGAGCGACTGCTTGATCGGACCCCAGTAGCGGCTGTCGCAAGAGTCGTTGCGGTTGTCACCCATGACGAAGTAGTCGTCGGCGGGGATGTGATACGGGTGCGCCAGGTTGGAGCGGGTCCCCGCCGGCCCCGCGCTGGTGATGCCCTGCTCGGTAGCCGGGAGCCATGACTCGTCGAGCCGCTTCCCGTCGATGTAGACGTAGCCTCTCGAGAGCGAGATCACGTCGCCCGGCAATCCGACGACCCGCTTGACCAGATCGTTCACCTCGGGCCCGCCACAGTTCTCCGCCGGTGGTCGCGAGAACACCACGATGTCTCCCCGGTTGACGCCGTGGAGGTGGTAGCTCAACTTGTTGACGAGGATGCGGTCGCCGATCTGGAGGGTGGGCTCCATGGAGCCCGAGGGAATGAAGAACGTCTGGACGACGAACGTGCGCAGCAGCACGGCCACCAGGACGGCGACCAGGACGACGATGATCCCCTCCCGGATCCAACGGGTCGACGTCGAACGCGGAGCCGGGGTCGGGGGCGGCGCGTCCGCTCCCGGGGTGCCCCCCGCGGGGGGCTCGTCGACGGCGAGCGCCGGGTCGTTGGGATCGGGCGTCACCGGACGCAGGCTAGACGGCGACGCGGCTGATCGGGGCTCAGGAGGCGGCCGGCACGACCGAGGCGGTGTCGCGGCCCGAACGCAACAGGGTGCCGGGCAACGCACCGGTGGGCACGCCGTCGCGAACCGTCTCGGTGCCGTTGACCAGGACCCGCACGACGCCGTGGGAGCCCGCGTAGAGCCGGGGTGTGTCGCCGGGCAGGTCGTGAACGAGCCGGGCCGGTTCCGATCCGACGGTGGCGGGGTCGAAGACGAGGAGATCGGCGGCGAAGCCCTCGCGGACGAGGCCGCGCTCGCGCAACCCGAAGAGCGCCGCCGGCTGGCCGGTCATCATCTGCACGGCCTTCTCGACCGGGACGAGCTTGCGGCCGCGCAGGCAGTCGCCCAGGAAGGCGGTCGGGTAGTTGGAGCCGCACATGCGGTCGAGGTGGGCGCCCGCGTCGGAGCCACCCACCATCGCACGCGGATCGCTCCAGATCGCGGCGCGCATGGTCCAGGTGTTCTCGTCGCCGTCGTCCGTGTTCGGCCACAGCACCGTGCGCAGCCCGTCAGCCAACACGATGTCGAGCAACGTGTCGAAGGGGGCGGTGCCACGCTCGGCGGCGATATCGGCGACCGTGCGGAACGCGCAGCCGTCGTTCGCCGCTGCGTAGGTGTCCCCGATCACATACGTGCCCCAGTGCGAGAGTCCCCGGAAGACGCCCGCCTCCTTGCTGCGGGCGCGCTCGTCCAACACGGCACGAACGGCGGGATCGGCCAGCTGCTTCATACGGTCCGCCTCGGGCAACCCCATGACCTCGCCCCACCCCGGAATGAGGAAGAGCGCGCAGTGGGTGCGGAAGCTCATGTTCATCGGCACGAGGGTGGGCATGGTCAGCGCCACGATCTGCCCGCCCGCCGCGGCTGCGGCGGACGATGCCGACAATTGGTGCTCGATCCTCTCCGCCGATCGGGCGTCGACCGTCAGGACGTTCCAGTTGAGGGGACGGTGCGCCGTGACACTCATGGCGGTCATGAGGTCCACCTCTTCGGGTGTGAAGTTGTCGAGGCACCCGTTGGTGATGTACTCGAGCGTGGTGCCTTCGTGCGCCGCGACCTCCTCGCAGAAGGCGAGCATCTCGCGCCGGTCGGCGTAACGCGAGCTGATGGGTCGGCCGTCGCCGTCGGAGTGGGTACGCGACTGGGAGGACGAGAACCCCAGGCCACCCGCTTCCAGCGACTCGGCCAGGAGCGCGCGCATGGCCGCGATCTCGCCGTCGTCGGCGACCTCCTCCCCCCTCGACGCACCCATGACCTTGCGGCGCAGCGCGCAGTGACCGACCAGGAAGCCGGCGTTGACCCCCAGCCGGCCGTCGAGTGCGTCGAGGTACTCGGCGAAACTGGACCAGCTCCAGGGGACCCCGTTCTCGAGGGCGGCGAGCGGCATGCCCTCGACCTTGGCCATCATCTGCCGGACGTAGTCCGCATCCTCGGCGTTGATCGGCGCCAGGGTGAACCCGCAGTTGCCGCCGATCACCGTCGTCACGCCGTGCACGTTGGAGGGGGAGGCGAAGGGGTCCCAGAAGAGCTGCGCGTCGTAGTGGGTGTGGGGGTCGATCACACCCGGGGTCACGACGAGGCCGGCGGCGTCGAGCTCGGTGGCCCCAGGCTCGACGACCTTCCCGACCGCCGCCACCCGGCCGTCGCGGATCCCGACGTCAGCAGGGCGCCCGGGCTCGCCGGTGCCGTCGATGAGCGTCGCGGATCGGATGACGTAGTCGAGCATGGAACCTCCGGACCGGTGCCCAGCGCCGCGGACCGCGGCGGGCAGAATCTGACGACCCGTCAGCTTACCGTCGGCTCGGGCGCTGTCCCGTGGGGGTCAGCCCAGCCAGTCGCGGGTTCGGACCTCTCCCTCCTGGTACTGGCGGATGATGGAGACCCGGATCTGCTGGAGACGAACCTCGACCGACTCCTGGCGGGCGGTCAGCTCGGCCAGCTCCGCCTCGAGCTCACCCAGCGTGCTCGCGACCTCATCGGGCGAGGACAGGTCGATGCGCGCCATCTGCTCGTGGGCCGCCACGAGGCGGTCGGAACGCAGGAAGACGGCGAGGTCGAAGTCGTCGTCCTCGTCCGCCGCGGCGTCGTCCTCGTCGGACACCGGAGGGCCGGCGCCCCAGCGCGGCGCCGCCATGATCGTGGGAAGGTCGGAGACCACACGCTGGAGGTCGGGCCCGATGTCAGCCAGGCGGTGCCGAAGGATCGCCACGTCGGCCGCCAGGACGGTCCGGGCGTAGGCCAGCGACTCGAGAGCGAGCGTGAGCTCGTCCCGCCAGACGCGGATCGGCGACGCTCCCCGCGTGCGTTCGAGGACGGCCGACTCGCCGAGCACCCGGTCGATGTCTGCGAGCAGGATCGGGCGCTCGGCGGCGGGGAGGTCCTGGGGACCGATCTCGTCGTCCTCGTGCAGGTGCGCGTGGGCTGATGGCACGGGATCACTCCCCCTTTCCCACCGTCTCGGAACTGGCGAGCCGACCCTCGTTCGCCCCTATGTATCACGCAGGCCGTGGCCGGGCGGGGAGCCTACGGCGATTGCGGTTCCACCGGGCTCCCCGTGCCGCCCTGTGGACAACGCGTCCGTTCCTATGGAACCCCCGTGTCGAATCCTGTTGTCCCCAGGTCGTCCACAGGCTGTGCCCGACCTCCGTGTGCCCCGGCCTTTCCGGGTGGTCCCGCCACGTGCTTTGCTCTGTCCGTGCAGGCTCTGACCCCACCGGCGGCCCGGCGCCGCCCCCGATGCTGAGCCTCCAACCGACGGCTGAGGGCGTGCTCCCGGGCCAGCTGCTCGAGCGGGCGATCCGGGCCGGCTACATCGACGCCGGCCGCTTCAACATCCCCGAGGGCAACGTCCAGCCGGCGAGCCTCGACCTGCGCCTGGGCGAGAGGGCGCTGCGCATCCGGTGCAGCTTCCTGCCCGGGTCCGACACGGTCGAGCGCAAGCTGAAGGATTACGTCCTCGACGAGATCGACCTGCGGGGCGACGGGGCGATGCTCGAGGCCCGGTGTCCGTACCTGATAGAGCTCAAGGAGCGCCTCGATCTGCCGGCCGGGCTGCGCGGGAAGGCCAACCCGAAGAGCTCGACCGGGC
This sequence comes from uncultured Acidimicrobiaceae bacterium, assembly GCA_963809825.1. GTDB lineage: Bacteria > Actinomycetota > Acidimicrobiia > Acidimicrobiales > RAAP-2 > Bog-473. Next base: position 220,898 of record CAWELJ010000004.1, read on the forward strand.
GCATCGACGTCTTCACCCGGGTCATCACCGACCACAGCGACCGGTTCGACGAAGTGGCGCCGGGGTATCACGGTCCCCTCTTCCTGGAGGTCGTGCCGCTCTCCTTCGCCGTCCGCGTCCGTGAGGACCTGACCCTCAACCAGCTGCGCCTGTCCATGGGCCGGCCGTGGCTCACCGACGACGAGGTCCGCCAGACCCACCTCGAACAGCCGATCCTCTTCAAGGACGGCGGGCCCGTGCCCGTCGACGACCTCGCGCTCTCCAACGGCCTGTTCCTCGGCCTCGACCTCCACGGAGACGAACAGGGCCGGGTCGGCCACAGCACCCGCGACAGCGCACCGCTGCTCGACCTCACCGGAGCGGGGGAGGTCGACCCGCGACCCTTCTGGGACCCGGTGTACCGCGAGGAGGGCGACCGCCTCGTGCTGTCGCCCAAGCGCTTCTACCTCCTGATGTCCCACGAGGCGGTGAGCATCCCGCCCGATCTCGCCGCCGAGATGACGGCCTACGACCCGACGAGCGGCGAGCTCCGGACCCACTACGCCGGCTTCTTCGACCCCGGGTTCGGGTTCGATCCCAGCGGCGGATTCCGGGGCTCGCGGGCTGCGCTCGAGGTGCGCGCCCATGACGTGCCGTTCATGGTCGAGAACGGACAGGCCGTCTGCAAGCTGACGTTCGAGCGGATGCTCGAAGAGCCGACCGCGTTGTACGGATCAGGCATCGGATCGAGCTACCAGCAGCAGGAAGAGACGCTGAGCAGGTATTTCAGGCGCTCACGCGCCTAGGTGGGGGCCCCGAAGAGGGCGCCCACCGGGGAAATGTGCGCCTGAACGGCGGCGCAACGGCCCTTCCACGTCTCGAGCGCCGTCCTCGGCGACGAAAATCGCGCTGACATCGCGTGATGCGCGCATCGTTTCTCCTGCTTTCAGCGGTCGTGAAATCACATCTGTTGAAAAATTCCGCCAGGTCACGGCAGTTTTGCGTGTTCCACCCATGGGTATACGCAAAAGCGTCGCGGGCTTCAGAGCGGGTCTGTGGTTTGCCAACACACAGAAGGAGCAGACATTGAGGCGGAGCGGTCTTCTTAGTTCGATAGGTGTCCTTACATCCGGGCTGACCCTGGCGGCCGCGGCCGTCGCGGGCCTTCCGGCTGCCGGAGCGTCGTCACCCGCCCCGAACCAGGTGGCGACCACGGTCCAGAACACGGTGCAGAGCGTGCAGAGCGCCACCGCCGCCGCGGTGGCCCAGGTGACGGCCCCCCCCGCCACTCGACCGCCCGCTGCGCCGGCAGCGGTCCCGTCGGCGGCGCCGGCAACCAACCCGCTGGCTCCCCTGACCGCGCTGCCCATCTCCATCTCGATCCCCATCACGGCGCTGGCCAACGAAATCGGCAGCACCCTGCTGCCCGGGCAGAACGCGACGACGGGGACCAACACGACGACCCAGTCCTCGCCGCTCGCCAACGTGGACGCGCCGATCAACGTCTGCTCGCTGTCCATCGGCCTGCTGGCGGGCGCGTCGAGCAGCTGCTCGACCACCTCGGTCGGCCTGAACCAGCTCGGCGCCATCGGGACGATCAACGTGCCCATCACCGCCGAGGACAACGCCATCGGGCTCCTCGGTCAGGCGGCGTCGGCACTCGGATTGACCACCGGCCAGTCTCCCGCCTCGACCACGCAGAACGGCGCCATCAACGCGTACGCGCCGGTGAGCATCTGCTCGGTCAACGTCGGGCTCGTCGGCGACACGGCAAGCAACTGCAACCTGACCGGGACCAACGGCACCGTCACCCAGAAAGGCGTGGTCGACGCGGCCGTGCCGGTCACGGTGTGCGACGTCATCGCCGAGATCGACGGGAACAGCACCGCCAATTGCCCGCAGGAGCCCAACACCGTGTCGCAGTCGGGCCAGCTGGCCGACCTCTTCGTCCCGGCCACCGTCTGTGGCGTCATCGCCGAGGTGGACGGCACGGCGAAGGGCATGTGCATGCCGGACACCGGGTTCCCGCTCGTGAACGACCTGCCCACGGACGCGGTGAGCCAGAGCGCGCCGATCGACGGCGTGATCCCGGTCAACGCCTGCAGTGTCGTGGTCGCCGTCGCCGGCACCGCGAGCAACTCGTGCGAGCCGACGCATCTGGCCACGACCCCGACGGGCTCGGTGCCCGTCAGCGTGCCCGTCACGGTCTGCTCCGTGACGGCGGCGCTCGACGGCAACGCGTCGGGCGTGTGCACCGGATCCGGCACCACCGGGATCCCGATCGGGACACCCGGCACACCCGGGACCGGGGTCACGATTCCGATCACGATCTGCGGCATTGAGGCCGCCCTGGGCGGGACGGCAAGCGCGCTGTGCCCGCAGCCGACGACGACGTCGACGGCGCCGCCCTCGACCAAGCCCTCGCCGCCCCCCACCAGCGTGCCGGTGTCCCTGGCATCGGCGACGCCCACAGCGGCCGTGCCGGTGGCGACGTCGTCGGGCTCCGGCAGCGGGGCCCTGGCCACGACCGGGGCGCCACTGATGCTCGAGCTGGTCATCGGAGCGGGGGCGCTGCTGCTGGGCCTCGCCATCACTCGGCACGGTCGCCGGCGGATCGGGGCGCAGTGAGGCAGTACCACCTTCAGGGGTAGGTGAGGGGCGACACGGGCGTTACCTCCAAGAGGACGGATCCGACGGAGGAAGGAGGGATCGATGTCCGAGCAGGGTGAGGGCAGCACCATCACGAGCCTGGAGGAGGTGTTCCTCTCCCGGGAATTCGGCCAGGCGTCCGTGCGGCGTGGTCTGCCCGACGGCGAGTTCGGAGATCTTCCGGCGGCACCGCAGTTCGAAGCAGTCTTCGTGCCCGAGGATTTCGCTGCGGCACCGGCGCTCGAAGAGGTCTTCTTGTCCGAGGCTTTCGGGCGACCCGAAGCCGTCGCGCTGCGCCGACGCCGGGAAGCTCCCCTGGAGCTGATCGTCCCCGGGGACGCCGTGATCACCCCGCTGCATCCGACAGCGGGACGGCACCCGGTACCGGGCGATCGCCGCCGTGAGCGGAGTGGCGGCCGCGGCACTCGTCGTGGCGGGCGTCGCGTCCGGCGGAGGCCAGGCAGGCCGTCCGACCGTGTCCGCCCAGGGCGTGCGGGTCAGCGCGCAAGGTGGAGGTGCCAACAACGGCACGTCGCCCGTCCCGCCCATCACCAGCGCCACGGCTCCCGACGCCACCACGGTGGAACAGAGGGGAACCGGTGGCACATCCTTCGCGAGCCCGGACGGGAACACGGGAGTGGTGGTGTCCACGGCTTCGCTGGTCGTCGCGGCTCCATCCGGGACGACGCCTCCCCCCGCCCCGGCCCCGACCAGCGGTTCTCCTTCGATCGGCAGCAGCAGCGCTCCCACGCCGACCGCGCCACCCCTGCCGGCGGCCCCCACGGATCCGCTCGCACCGGTGCTGACGAGCGTCGGCACCACCGTGTCGGGGCTGGGCACCACCGTGACGAGCACGGTGAGTCAGATCGAGAGCGCCTTGCCGCCCGTGGCCCCGGTCACGGCAGTGCTGGGGAGTGGCGGCACGACCTTGACCAGCATCGGCCATGCGATGCGCTCGCCGACACGCTGACAATTCGGCGCTGTCGTCCGCCGAATTGGTGCGCGGGAAGCGGCGAGGATGTCCGATTTCCGCCGCCCGAACGACCGTTAGGCGGAATTGCCCTCTGATTGTGGAGACTTAGTACTTTCGTCACTTCACGCGCTATATGGTTGCAGCGGAGGGGGTTTTGAGCAGTAGTTCTCGGAGATCAGGGCTCCGGGCGGCGATGCCCCTGCCAGACGGACGATTCCTGTGGAGGAACCATGGAGGGATCGACGCCCGACTGGGCTGACACCGAGGACTACGCGACCCTGGAAGAGGTTTTCGCAGCTCGCACCTTCGGACAGCCCTTGCCGGAGGTCGCAGCGGTCGCAGTCCCGGTCACGGCAGCCACGATGGTGCCGGCGACGGGACTCATGCGGAACCGTACCGTCGCGTCCCTGGCCGCGGTGGCGGCCGCACTCTCCGTCGTCGCCGCGGTCGTGACCATGGGCAGCGGTCCGGGGGGGCGCCCACTGCTGAGTACCCAGGCGACCATCCCGTCGCACGGTCCGGGCCTCCACGTCACACCACCGACGACTCCGGCGCCTACGGGAGGCGGAGGAGCCGCGGGCGCCGGCGCCGGCGCCACACAGCCCGGCCCGCCCCCCGCCGCAGCCGCCGCGCCGGCAGCCGGTGCCACAGTCGGCAACGGGGGCGGGCAGCAGGGCGGCGGCGCTCCGACCGCCGTACTCACGGTCGTGAACCCCATCCCGACGACGACAACCACCACCACGACCACGACCACGACACCGACCAACTCGACGACGACCACGACGACGACCAGGCCCCCGACCACCACGACGACGCTCCCGAGCACGCCCGCTGCCGGTGGGACGCCGGGCAACGGCCAGGGCAACGGACAAGGCAACGGCCAGGGGAAGGGCGGGAACAACGGCCATGGGGGCTCACCCGGCTCCCACGATCCGAACGGCAACCCGGGCCACGGATCCGGTGAGAGCTCGCCCCCGCACGGGCAGCCGAACTGCGCGCCGCATCCGGGGCACGGCCAGCAGCACTGCCCCTGAGCACACCCCCGGCGCTGACCGCCGGAGTCCAGCGGCGCCCGATGACCGCCGCGGCTGGTAAGTATGCGGGAGCCGGCCCCACCGTGACCGGCTGCGAGCGAGGTCAGCCATGAACTACACGAACCTGGGCACGTCGGGACTGCGGGTCTCGAGGGTCTGCCTCGGCATGATGGGATTCGGCAACGACAGCGACCGGCCCTGGGTCATCGACGAAGACGCCGCAGAGCCCATCGTCCGCGCCGCCGTCGAGGGTGGCGTCACCTTCTTCGACACGGCGGACACCTATTCGGGTGGCGCCAGCGAGGTGGCGACGGGGCGGCTGGTACCGAAGTTCCTGAGCCGCGAGGAGGTGGTGATCGCCACCAAGGTCTTCATGCCGGTGACACCGGGCGAGAACGGAGGAGGTCTGGGCCGCAAGCACGTCCTCTCGGGCATCGACGCCTCGCTGCGACGCCTCGGCATGGACTAAGTCGACCTGTACCAGATCCACCGCTGGGACCCCCGGACGCCCATTGAGGAGACGATGGGCGCGCTGCACGACGTGGTGCGGGCGGGCAAGGCGCGCTATATCGGCGCCAGCTCCATGTTCGCCTGGCAGTTCGCCAAGGCACAGCACACCGCCGAGGCGCACGGATGGACGAAGTTCGCGTCCATGCAGAACCACTACAACCTCATCTACCGGGAAGAGGAGCGCGAGATGATCCCCCTCTGCCTGGACCAGGGCGTCGGCTGCATCCCCTGGAGCCCGCTCGCCCGGGGCGTCCTGGCGGGAACGCGCACCCGCGACGGTGGCCGCCACACCACTCGCTCGAGCACCGACGCCTTCACCGACTACCTCTACGACCAGCCGACGGACTTCGACGTCATGGACGCGGTGGCCGAGGTTGCCGCGGCACGCGGCGTGCCGCCCGCGCAGGTGGCCCTGGCCTGGCTGTTGTCCAAGCCCGGTGTGACCGCGCCCATCGTCGGGGCGACCAAGAAGCGCCACCTGAAGGACGCGCTCGCCGCCGAGGAGCTCACCTTGAGCGAGGACGAGATGGCGCGCCTCGAGAAGCCCTACGTGCCCCATCCGGTGCTCGGGCACTTCTGACCGGCGAACCCACCTGGAGTGTCCACTAGCCTCGCCCCGAGATCGGGAACGGAGCACGAGAGATCGGGGGTGGCGTGAAGGTCGCACTGACGGTGGGCGATTTCCTCGACCGGGCTGCGCTGGTCTACGGCCAGCGCGTCGCGCTGCACGACGAGCCCGACGTCGCGGGCTCGCTCGGGACGCAGTCGTACTCCCAGCTCGAGGCGCGGGCACGGGGCATGGCCCTGGCGCTCGACGAGCTCGGCGTCGGCCACGGGGAACGGGTGGCCATCGTGAGCCCGAACTCGGGCCGGTTCCTCACCTCCTACTACGGGGTCAGCGGGTTCGGCCGCATTCTGGTGCCGATCAATTTCCGGCTCACCACCGACGAGATCGGCTACGTCGTGGAGCACTCCGGGGCGTCGGTCCTCCTGTACGACCCCGATCTCGCCGACGAGGTGGACACCATCAAGGTGAACCACCGCTTCTGCCTCGACGGGATCGACGACGCCGATCTGTTCGCACCGGCGGCGGCGGGGGCGACGCCGCAACCATGGGAGCGCGACGAGGACGCCACGTGCTCCATCAACTACACGTCGGGCACCACGGCGCGCCCGAAGGGCGTGCAGCTGACGCACCGCAACTGCTGGCTCAATGCGGCGGCGTTCGGGTGGCACACCGGCGTGAGCGACCGGGACGTGCTGCTGCACACGCTGCCGATGTTCCACTGCAACGGCTGGGGCATGCCCTACGCGGTGACCGGCATGGGCGCCGGCCACGTCGTGCTGCGCAAGGTCGACGGGGAGGAGATCCTGTCGCGCATCGAGCGTCACGGTGTGACGCTCCTCTGCGGCGCCCCGGCAGTCGTCGCGGCCATCTTGAGCGCGGCCGAGTCGCGCACCGCAGCGGGTCGGGAGGTGCCGGGCCGCGGCACCGTGCGCATCGTCGTGGCGGGTGCGCCGCCTCCCTCCAAGACCATCGAGCGGGTGGAGACCGAGCTCGGCTGGGAGTTCATGCAGATCTACGGGCTGACCGAGACGGCGCCACTGCTCACGATCAACCGGGCACCCTCGGAGTGGGACGGCCTCGACGCCGGTGCGCGTTCGGTGCTGCTGAGCCGGGCCGGCGTCCCCGCCCTCGGCGTGCGAATAGACGTCGACGACGAGGGCGAGGTGCTGGCCCAGTCCAACCACGTGTTCGCCGGGTACTGGGAGCAGCCGGCCGAGACGGCGATGGCGCTCGCGGGTGGGTGGTTCCACACGGGGGACGGCGGTTACCTCGACGACGCGCATCTCGTGATCTCGGACCGCAAGAAGGACGTCATCATCACCGGCGGGGAGAACGTCTCCTCCATCGAGATCGAGGACTGTCTCTACCAGCATGCCGCCGTGGCCGAGGTGGCCGTGATCGGTGTGCCCGACGCGAAGTGGGGCGAGACGATCAAGGCGCTCGTCGTCGTGCGTGAGGGCACCACGGTCACCGAGGCCGAGCTCATCGCTCACTGCCGCGACCGCATGGCCCACTTCAAGGCGCCGACCAGCGTGGAGCTGCGCGACGCCCTCGACCGCACCGCGACGGGGAAGTTGCAGAAGTACAAGCTGCGCCAGCCCTACTGGGCGGGGCGGGACCGCTCGGTCGGCTAACCCTGGGAGCGCTCCTCGAGGACGAGATGGCCGCGCCGGTCGAAGGCGGCCGCGACCTCGCCGGCGATGAGGCGGCGGAGCGGGTCGCCGACGATGGTGCGCCGCCATCCGCTGTCGAGCCGGCTGGGCTCGCCGCAGAGCAGTTGCGCCAGGTCAGCCCTGGTCGCCAGCAGCCCCTGGTCGAAGTCGAGGTCGTCGGCGATCTGGCGCACCACTCCTGAGCAGACGGCGACGGCGGCCGCCGGGGCCTGCGCGTCGCGGCCCTCGGAGGGCATCCGGATGCGGTCGGGCTCCAGGTCCAGCCCGCGCTGGACGGCGCGGAGGATCTCGGCGGCGCGTCCCTGGGCGAGGTGCCGGCCGTCGACCCCGCGCGTGCGGCGCAGCTCGTCCGCGTTCCGCGGTGGCCGCTGCGAGAGGGCCAGGAGCCCGAGGTCGGACAGCACCATGCGCCGGGGCCGGTTCGACGCCGCGGCGGTGCGTTCCCGCCACGCCGCCACCTCCTGCGCGACGCCGCGGCTGCGCCGCGACATACTGCGGATGTCGCCCAGCTTCCACCAGGCCTCCTCGGGAACGCGGGCCGGTGTGCGGTCGCCGAGCACCTGGTCGCACTCGTTGACGGCCCACTCGAGCCGGCCCAGGGCGCGCAGGCGTTCGGTCAGCACGGCGCGCAGCTCGAGCAGATGGGCGACGTCGCTCTCGGCGTAGGAGAGCTGGCGCTCGGACATCGGCCGCTCCAGCCAGTCCGAGAGGCGGTCGGCCTTGGGCAGGGTGACGCCCAGCATCGCTTCGACCAGCCGGCCGAGCGACGGGGTCGACATGCCGAGGAACCCGGCCACGATCTGGGTGTCGAACACGGCGGCCGGGACTGTGCCGCAGGCGGCCATGAGCACATCGAGATCCTGCGAGGCCGCGTGCGCCACGGCGACACCGGGCCCGCCGAACACCCGGGCGAGCGGCGCCGGGTCGACGGCGAGGGGATCGACGAGCGCCACCTGGTCGGCCCAGGCGATCTGAATGAGCGCCAGGTCGGGGACATAGGTCCGCTCGGTGTGGAACTCGGTGTCGAAGCCGTAGCACTCCGCGGCCGCGACCTCGTCGACCAGCGCCTCGAGTGCCCCGGGATCCACCACCAGCCGCACCGGCTCGTCCCGCGCCGTCATCGGCGCATGCCGGGGGCGGGCTCGGTCGTCACGGCGGCGGGAGGGGAGGGCAGGCGGTGCAAGGGCTCGGGTGAGGCTAGCGCGGCCGCCCACCGCACCCATTTTGCAACCGGCTCCCCCGTGTCCTGCGCGGGGGCAGGAGTAAACTGAGGGACACCGCAGCGCCCGCTCTCCGCGTGAACGGACGTTCGGACCCAGGTCATGACTTCCGGCTCTGTTTCGACCACCAGCGTTCAGGTCAGAGTGGGAAGTCGGTATCGGAGGGGGAAGGCGTGAAGAAGGTCAAGAGGGAACTTGGGAGCGCCGAAGCATCCCGGGGCGCCGCGGACAGCCGTGCCAAGAGCGTCGAGTCGATGCTGAAGGAATTCAGCTCGGGCGGGAACGACGGCCCTGCGGGCCGGCCCCGCACCGGCAAGTACGACCAACTGTGGCAGCTCTCCATGGCCGACCCCCACACGGGGCTTGCAAACCAGCTCCTGCTGCTCGACCGTCTCACTCAGGCGCTCGTGCGCCGGCGCCGTCACGGCGGCGAGGTCGTCGTGTGCCACATCGACCTCGACAATCTGGGCGAGATCAACACCGACCTCGGGTACACGACGGGCAACACGGTCCTGTGCGAGACGTCGCGCCGCCTCACCTCGGTCCTGCGGACCGAGGACACTGTGGGCCGGGTCGGCGGGAGTGAGCTCGTGGTCGTAGTGACGGTGACCGACGAGCAGGCGGCCGGGCCGCTCATGCGGAGGATCCAGCACACGCTCGACGAACCGGTCACGGTGGGCGGCCAGGACATCCGCCTGCACTCCTCGCTCGGCGTGGCGATCGCCGAGGACACCGAGTCCGCCGAGGACGTGCTGGCGCGGGCAGACCGCTCGACGCGCGTCTCGAAGCGCGGGGCCGCCCGCTAAGGCCCGCTCGTGTTCCGCGTGATCCGCTGGGTGCTGATCGTCGGGGCGACGGCGCTGACCGTGCGGTCGCTGCCCGACGTCGCCCGCTACCTCAGAATTCGGTCCCTGTAGCGCCGCGCTGCACGATGTCGCGGGCCCGTCCGAGGATGGAGCTCATGGAGATCTCCTCGCTGGACGACGGGTCGATCCGCCGCCCGACCTCTTGGAGCACGTGCCCGGCGTGGGCGCGCAGCGCCCGGACCAGGTCCTCGAATTCCTGCGAGGACGCCACCGCCTTGGCCGCGTCGATGACCTCGTCGAGTGCGTCGGCGCCATCCCGCGCGCCGATCACGTAACCCGCGAGGAACGCCAGCACCAGTCCCATGGGCGCGCCCGTCCTACCGGGCCGGTCCGCCGCCGGCGTCCGGACGGGCCCGCGCTTCGAGGTGGAGCTCGACCGAGACCTCGGGGTAGATCTTCAGGGAGAGCGTCGTCGGGACGTCGAGATCGAACTCCCGGATGTTGAGCGAGTGCTGGCCTCGGACGACCAATACGTCGCGCCGCACCGGCCGTACCGTGACGGAGCCGGACAGCGGCCGCGTCACGGCGTGGATCTCAATGCGACCCGTCAGGTCGTAGCGGCTCGTGCCCTCCACCAGCGCCGCGTGCTCCAACTCGAGGACGGCCTCGGGGAACCGACGCGCGTCGATGCGCCGCTTCAGCTCGGTGTCGTAGAGGCTGTTGCCCGACGTCAGGGAACTCAGCGACACGGAGAGCCGCCCGGTCACGGGAGCGGCGGCGTCGATGGTGTCGCCCACCAACTCGCCGGAGATCTCGCCGCGCACCTCGCTGGTGGCGAACGAGATGGGACCGACGCTGGAACGGGCCTTGACGAGGACGGCGGAGCGCCCGGGCACCACCTCGAACGTCGTCTGCACTGCGCGTGTGGATCTCATCGTCCCCGATGCTTCCGTTCGCCCGACGCGCGGGGGACCACCCCCGCAGGCACGGTGCACTGTACACGGGGCGACAACGGGACCGGCGGGTGTGACGTCACGGCTCGACGCTCAGCGGCCGACTGGCGCCGCCCGCGTCGTCGCCGCGCACCGAGTGCAGCCATGCGGTGACGTCGGCCTCGTCCGCCGGCACGCGCCAGAGGTATCCCTGGGCATGGTCGCACCCCATGTCCAGCAGCGTCGAAAGCTGGGCGTCGTTCTCGACCCCCTCGGCGACCACCTGCAACCCCAGCGAGTGCGCCAGGTTGATAACGCTGGAGACGATGGCGTGGTCCTCGGGGTTCGTCACGAGCTCCGCGACGAAGGAACGGTCCACCTTGAGGTGCTGGACGGGGTAACGCCGGAGGTAGCTGAGCGAGGAGTAGCCGGTCCCGAAGTCGTCGATGGACAGCTCGACGCCGAGTCTCCGTAGGCTCTCGAGTTGGGCGATGGCCGTCTCGGGGTCGTCGGCCGTGGCGCTCTCGGTGATCTCGAGGACGAGGGAGCTCGGGGCCAGACCCGATTCGCGCAGCGCGCCTGCGATCTCGTCCACCAGGCCCGGGTCCTGCAACTGGCGGGCCGAGACGTTGACCGCCATGACGATGCACTGCCCGAACGCCTGCTGCCACAGGGCCGCCTGGCGGCAGGCGTTGCGCAGCACCCAGCGACCGATGGCGATGATCATGCCGCTGCCCTCGGCCAGCGTGATCCACTGGTCCGGGAGCAGTTCGCCGCGGACGGGATGGTTCCACCGCAGCAACGCCTCGAAGCCGTTGAGGGTACGCGTCCGCAGGTCGACGATCGGCTGGTAGTACACGGCGAGCTCGCCGCGTTGGAGAGCCCATTCCAGGTCGGTGCGCAACGCGGAGCGCTCGATGGCGGCATCGCGCATAGCGGTCTCGAAGAACTGGTATCGGGACTTCCCCCGCGACTTGGCGACATACATCGCCACGTCGGCGCCCAGCAGGACGTCCTCGGCACTCTCGCTGCCGTCGGCCACGGCCACCCCGACGCTGGCCCGGGACAGGATCTCCTGGTCGTTGATCCGGTAGGGATGCCCGAGCACGGCGATGATCCGCTTGACGATGAGCTCGGTCGCCTCGGTGTCGGCGTTCTCGAGCAGCAAGGCGAACTCGTCACCGCCCCAGCGGGCCACCGTGTCGCCCGGCCGCACGCACTGCTCGAGCCGGGTGCTGGTCAGCTCGAGGAGCTGGTCACCCACCACGTGCCCCAACGTGTCGTTGATCGACTTGAAGTCGTCGAGGTCGAGGAAGATCACCGCCAGCGGGTACCCGTTGGATTGCCGGCGGTCGAACGCATCGTCGACGCGTTCGACGAAGAGGGAGCGGTTCGCCAGGCCGGTGAGGGGGTCGTGGGAGGCCCGGTTACGCAGCTCCGCTTCGAGGGCGACGCGCTCGCTGGCGTCGCGGGTGTTGAGTACGAGCCCCTCGACGCTGGGGTCGTCGAACAGGCTGCGCACCGCCGACTCGCCCACCCTCCAGGAACCGTCACGGTGCCGCATGCGGGCCTGCACCAGACCGCCCTCGGGTTCGCCGCCGCCGTCGTGATCGAGATAGGCCAGGAGCAGAGGGGCATCCTCGGGATGCAGCCACGACGAGAGTTCGCGACCGACCATCTCCTCAGGGGTGTAGCCGAAGACCTGCTCGACGGAGGAGCTCTGGTAGGTGATTCGGCCCTGGCGATCGACCACCGTCGTGACGTCCGACGACTTCTGGGCCAGCGACCGGATGTGGGCCTCACTGCCGGCGACCCGCTCGAGCGCCGCCCCGGCCAGCGTGGCGATGAACTCGGCCAGCTGCACCTCGACGTCGCCGAAGAGGTCGTTCACCTGGTGGTGGGTGACGTTGAAGCAGGCGACGACCCGGCCCTCGGAGACGATCGGTGCGCACAGGATCGATCGCAGGTCCGCCAGGAGCATGCCGTCGGTGGTGTCCGTGTCGCTCAGCGAGCTCGACACCACGGGGGCCAGGTCGGCGATGGCCTGCTCCATGAGGGAGAGGCTGACGTCGGGCACCAGGCTGCCCGAGTCCGCGATGACCGGGACGCTGCCGTCGTCGTCGAGGCGGACCACGTTGCAGTGGTCCCCCCGCAGGATGTGCATCGCGGCGCGGTGGACCTCCTCGAACACGGCCGCCGGCGACACGGCCGCCCCGATGCGCCGGCCGACGTCGAGCAGCACCTCGAAGCGGTCGGCCAGCGAGTAGGTGGCGCGATGACCCGAGTCCGGCGCCTGGGGCTCGAGCCGCACCCGCTCCACCTCCGCTTCGGAGAGCTCGGCCCGGGCGTCGGCCCGGCCGGTGGCCAGCGCGAGGCGGGCCAGCGCGACCCGGGTGAGGGCGGACTCGTAGGCGGCCTCCTGCTCCTGGCTGATGCGCAGGCTGCGGGCGAAGCGGACCGAGGCCCGGCGGTGCCGGCCCCGCAGGCCGGCCACGATGGCGCGCTCGCGCAGCGCGTGGGGCAGGTTGTCGGGGTAGGCCCGGGCCAGCCGGTGGGCCCGCCGGGCGGCGCGATCGGCCCGGCGCAGCAGCCGTGCCCGTGCCCTCGACTCACCGGGATCGACGCCCTCGGCCTGCATGCGCAGCGCCGTGGCGAGCCAGGGCCGGGCGGGAGCGAAGTACTCGGCCCGCAGCCCCGCCGCCGCGATGATCCCGAGGGCGTCGCTGAAGCGCTCTACGGCTCCGTCGACGTCACCGGCGTACAGCAGGCGCACGCCGTCGGCGAGATGTACTTCGGTGGCCGTGTGGGCGTCGCCGAGATCCCGGCCGATCTCGATGGCGACGAAGGCGTCCGGGACCCGGCCGACGCCGGCCCGGGCCCATCCGCTGAGCGCGATGCCGGCGGCGGTGGCGTCCCCGATGGCACTGGCGGCGTAGTAGAGGTCGCGCGACATGTCGAGCGCGACGTCCAGCTCGCCCAGCCGGTAGTGGGCGAAGGCCTGGTGCCAGGTGGCGGTGTTCTGCTCCCAGCGCCCGCCGGTGCGCTCGAGCAGGCCGATCGACTCGCGGCAGGCGTCGATGCATTCGCGGTAGCGCGAGGAGGCGTACAGCACGGTGGCCACGAAGCTGAGGGACTGCCCCTGCCCCCAGACGTCGCCCGCCTCCCGCCGGATGTCGAGGGAGCGTCTGGCGTAGGCGAGGCCGCGGCCGTACCACGACAGGACCGTCATGACGGGCGCGTGCTCGGAGTAGGCCTGGGCCAGTTCCGGGGTGGGAGGGTAGCGCTCGGCCAGGTTCATCTCGCGCAGGTGGGCCCACAGGCAGGGGACCTTCCCGGCGCTGAACCAGTAGACGTGGGCCAGCCGGCTGTACATGCGGATGGCGACGAACTCCCGCTCGGCGTCCTCCATGGTGCGGCGGGCCACGAAGACACGGGGCGCCAGGCTGTGCAGGCACTGGACCACGGCCTCGAACAGCGCGCCGGCAAGCTGGGAGACCCGACGGCGCGGCACCCACCGCCCGAGGGCGCGCAGCGCCCCTTCGAGCGAGCGGGCGGCGCTGACCTGGTCGCCCTGTTTGAAGGCGACGTCGCCCAGCTTGCCGTTGAGGACGGCCCGAGTGACCGGGTCGCGGCTGAGGTCCAGCGCCCGCTGCAGCTGGTCGGCCGCGCCCAGGTAGTCGCCCTGCAACATGAGGGTGTCGCCCAGCGCCTCGGCGACGCGGGCGGACACCGCCGGGTCCGCGCCGGCGGCGCGTTCGGCGATGCGGTAGTGGGTGACGGCCACCTCGAGCGCATGGCGGGCGCGTGCCTCCTCTGCCGCCCGGAGCGCGTGGGGGAGGGCACGGGACAGCTCGCCGGCGGCGTCGAAGTGGTAGGCGAGGTCGAACGAACGGGCCGGGTCGACCGCCTCTATCCGCTCCGCGGCGGCCAGGTGGAGGCGGCGCCGTTCCGCGGGCTGCATCCGGTCCAGCAGGTTCTCGCGCAGTTTGTCGTGGGTGAACGAGCAACGCCCCTCGGCTTCCCGCACCCAGAGGATGCGCCGGCGCCGGGCGTCGTCGAGCGCGGGGGCCACCTCGGAGGCGGGGCGGCCCACGAGCGCGACGGCAAGATCGAGATCGAACTCCTTGCCGAGGACCGCACCGACCTCGAGGAAGCGAAGGGCCTCCGGCGCCAGCAGGTCGAACCGGCGCGACAGGACCAGCGCGGCATGGCGGGAGGTCTGCACGTCGGCCATGGGGCCCGCCTCGACCTGCCAGCCCTCGGCGGCGTCGCGCAGCGCCCCCGTCTCGACCATCCCGCGCAGGACGGCGGAGGCCATGAACGGGCTGCCGTCGGCGAGCTGCGCGACGGCGGCGATGGCCTCGGCGGGCAGGGGTCCCGCCATCGACTCGCACAGAGCTTCGATGTCGTCGTGCGCGAACGGGCGCAGCGTCATCTGCGTCGTGGGGTCCATGGAGCGGAGCAGGTGGCCCGCCGGCACCTCCTCGGAGCGGAAGGACGCGACGACGACGAGGTTGCACCGCTCCTCGGGCACCTCGCGGGCCTGCCAGCGGTCGAGCAGCGTCAGCGTCATGGTGTCGGCCCACTGGCAGTCGTCGAGGAGGACGAGCACGGGCCGGGGCGCCCGGCCCAGGACATCGAGGAGCTCCAGCAGGGCCTCGATGCTGCGCGTCTCGCCGTAGTGCTCCGGCCCGAGCCCCGCCGCGTCGACGGGGCCGAGCAGGGCGGTCAGCGCCGGGAGGGTCGCCGCCGCGGCGTCGGCCCGGTCTCCGAGCTGGCCCCGGAGCCCCCCGGGGAGCACGCCGTCCAAGCCGGCGGCGACGATGCCGTCCGCAATGCCCTCGAGCATCTGGAAGGGCCGGGGGGCGGCCTGGTCGACACCCTGGCCCCGCAGTACGACGCTGTCGTCCTGGGCGGCGTGCAGCGCCAGTTCGTCGAGCAGGCGGGTCTTGCCGGCGCCCGACTCGGCCTCCACGAGGAGCAGCCGGCGCAGCGAGGCCCCGTCCCGGGCGAGCACCCCGACGAGCTGGTGCAGCTCCACACTGCGGCCCACGAAGGCGGGCTCGGCCAGGACGCGGCGCCGGTCGTGCGATCCGGGCGTCACGGAAGGCTCCGCCGCGCCGGCCGCGATGGCGGCCGCAATGGCGTCGATGTCGCTGCGGGCGGATGCGGCGGACTGGTACCGACCGGCGGGGTCCTTGGCCAGCAGGCGCTGCAGGACGCCCTCGAGCGACCGGGGCACCGGGATGCCGATCGAACGCAACTGCGGCGCGGGCACATTGAGGTGCTGGCGCAGGACCGCGCCGACGGTGTCGCCACTGAACGGCGGGCGCCCGGCCAGGCACTCGAACAGCACCACGCCGACGGAGTAGAGATCGGCCCGCTGGTCGATCACGCCCGTGATCAGGCCTGCGGCCTCGGGTGCGATGTAGCGCACCGTCCCGGCCGGCTCGCGGTCGAGGTCGCCGCCGCGTGACAGCCCGAAGTCGACCAGCTCCGCCGCCAGGGCGGTGCCGTCCCGCCGGACGATGACGTTCGACGGCTTGATGTCACGGTGCAGCACCCCGAGCTCGTGCACCTCCGTCAGGGTCGCCAGGAGGCAGGTCGCGAGCGCGAGGGAGTCGGGGAGGGAGAGCGGGCCGCCGGCCAGCACCTGGTCGAGTGGCTCCCCCTCGACGTGCGGCTGCACCACGTAGAAGAAGCGGTCACCCTGGCCGCACCACAGCACCCGGCGGGTCCGGCCCAGGTCGAGGCGCTCGAGGAGACGGGCTTCGTGGTCGAGGCGCATGTACACCGCCGTGGGGATGGTGGCGGTCTCGACGGTCTTGATCACGACGTCGGTGGCGTGCAGGTGGTCGAGGCCGCTGTAGGTGTCGATGCCGTGACCCTGCTTGACGAGGGCGAGCAGCTCGAACCGACCGTCGATGCGCTCCGCTCCGGCGGGAAGGCCGGCGGCGGATCCGACCGATGAGGTCGTCGAGGTCACGACGCCCCGGCGCGCGGGTACGCAGCCCGCGGGTCACCGCCGACCGCAACTCCCAATCGCGACGCGTCTCCAGGACGTCCCAACGATCCCCCCAACACATCGCCCGTTCCCAACGGGCGATGCAACTGTACCCTTCAGGGGACACTGAACCGACCGGCCGGCGCACCCGCGATCGTGGTGGAGGTGCAGGTGGCGCCCAACAAACGTTGGGGAACCACCGCGCGCGATAGGGCAGATCGGCCCGGTCGAAAACGGGAGTTACGGCTCTACCCGTTTCGCCCAATTCCGGCAAAATTATCCATCATGTCGATGTACAGCGAGTTACTCGCGGAATTGTGTGACGACGTGGAGCCCCTTCCCCTGCCCTCGTCGCGTGACGAGCTGGTGGTGGTGTTGCTCCAGTGCCGACGCCGGATGAACGGCAACGGCGCCGACGGCGGGCACATCATGGCCGAGGACCTCGCCCTCGAGCTCGATCACGACCGCATGCTGCTGCGCCTGTGCAACGCCCTCGGCATCGAGAGCGATCCGTCCCACTTCGTGAACCCGCTGGTCGAGCGGGAGCGCCTGGAGGACCTGCTGCGGTCCGTCGGCGTCGATTTCCGCACGCTCGACGACCACCGCCGGGTGAAGGTGGCCTAGGGCCTGGGGTTCGAGCCCTTCCGCTCGGCCAGCACCGCGGCGTAGACGGCGGCCTCGGTGCGGCGCCGCATCCCGAGCTTCGACAGGAGGCTCGAGACGTAGTTCTTGACGGTCGCCTCGGCGAGGAACAGCTGCTCGGCGATCTGGCGGTTCGACTGCCCCTGGGCGATGAGCTCGAGCACCTTGCGCTCCTGCGGCGTCAGCACCGTGAGCCTGGACTCGGCCTCCTGGTCCTTGCGCAGGCGGTCGAACAGTTCCTGGGTCAGCACGGGGTCGAGCAGGGACATCCCCTGGCTGACCCGCCTGATGTCGCCCAGGAGGTCCCCGCCGCCCACCTCCTTGAGCACGTAGCCCGAGGCGCCCGCCATGATGGACGAGAACAGCGCGTCGTCGTCGGAGTACGAGGTGAGCATCAGGCAGCGGACCTGGGGATTCGTCGACTGGATCTCCCGGCAGACCTCGATCCCGTTGCCGTCCGGCAGGCGGACGTCGAGGATGGCTACGTCAGGGGAGAGCTCGCGGATGAGCCGCAGGCCCTGCTCCGCTGCTCCCGCCTCGCCGACGACCTCCATGTCGTCCTCGGCCTCGAGCAGCGTTCGCAAGCCCGTCCGGACCAGTTCATGATCGTCGAGGACGAACACCCGAATAGCCATCCGCTCAATACTGCCACGGACAGAAGAGAGCGTCGGCAACGGTCCCGCGCCCGATCGGGCGCGCATCCGTTGCGCCGGGCCCTATCCTGGCACACCGTGCAGCCGTTCGACCGGATCGACGATCCCGCAAAGCTGCGCCGCCTCGTCCAGGCCATCCTGATCCTCGACGCCGAGCTGAACCTGCCGGTGGTCCTGCGCCGGATCATCGAGGAGGCCGTCGACCTGGTCGATGCGCAGTACGGCGCCCTGGGCGTCCTCACCGAGGACGGGCGGTCGCTCGACCAGTTCCTCACGGTGGGCCTGACCAGCGAAGAGGAGCAGTCGATCGGGCCCCGACCCACGGGCCGCGGTGTCCTCGGCACGCTGATCGCCGACGACAAGCCGCTCCGGTTGGGCAACATCGCGGCCAGCCCGGACAGCTTCGGGATCCCGTCACACCACCCCACCATGACGTCGTTCCTGGGCGTCCCGGTGCGCGTGCACGGCGAGGTCTACGGCAACCTCTACCTCACGAACAAGAAGACGGCGGCGGAGTTCTCCGAGGACGACGAGGAGCTGGTCCTCGCGCTGGCCATGGCGGCCGGCATCGCCATCGAGAACGCACGCCTGCACGGCCTGGTGCGCGACCGCGCGCTCACCGAGGACAGGGACCGGATCGCCCGCGACCTCCACGACTCGGTGATCCAACGGCTGTTCGCCATCGGGCTCTCCCTGCAGGGGACGGCCCGCCTGGTCGAGCGACCCGAGGCGGTCATGCGCATCGGGGAGGCGATCGACAAGCTGGACGAGACGATCCGCCAGCTGCGCAAGGCGATCTTCGACATCGAGCTCACCATCAACAAGGAGGGCCTGCACCCCAAGGTGCTCGACCTGGTGCACGAGCTCCGCCCGGTCCTCGGGCTGCACCCCCAGGTCTCCTTCAGCGGCCCGGTCGACAAGGTGGTGACCGGGCCGCTGTCCGAGGAGGTGCTGGCCGTCCTGCGCGAGGCGCTGACCAACGTCGGGAAGCACGCGCGCGCCAACCAGGTGGTCATCACGATCGCCGCCGGCGAGGAGCTCCGTCTCGTAGTGGCCGACGACGGCGACGGCATCGGCGACAGCACCACCGCGGGCCTCGGGCTCAAGAACCTCCGCCAGCGGGCGGCCCGGCTGGGCGGCAGCGTGGAATTGGGCACCTCGCGCGAGGGCGGGACCCGGCTCACCTGGCACGTGCCCCTCGCCCCGGTCGAGGAGAGCTTCGGGGCCGCCGCCGTTCCCTAGGCCGGCACGGGAGACGCGGGCTCCGGCCGCGGCACCAGCTGCGCGAGCTCGTTGAAGCAGCGGTCGACGCCCCGCGCCAGGACGTCGACGTCCGGGCAGGCGTGGGGGTCGGCGAGGATCCCGATCACCAGCTGCCCGTCGTAGGAGAGCGCCGCCACACCCACACTCAGGTTGCCCCCGAGCGGGACGAGGGGGATGGCCTCGAGCATTCGGGCGCCGAGCACGTACAGGGGGACGTCGGGGCCGGGCACGTTCGTCACGACCAGGTTCACGAACGGCTGGTGGTGCATCAGGTGGCTCGCCGCCGCCACCGCCGCCGGGGGCAGCGCGTCGAGCGAGGACAGCAACAGGTGGGTCGCCGACGCCTGGTCCCGCTCCTTGCTGGACCGCTCGGCCCGGGCCACCTCTCGCAGGCGCTCGGCGGCGGAGGTGGCACCGATCGGGAGACGCACCACCATGACCGAGACCTCGTTACCGAGCCGGTGGTCGTCGTGGTGGTCGGAACCGACGGGCACGAGCACCTGCAGCAGCCGTCCCTCGGTCGACTCGCCACGCGCGGTGAGGAGATCGTGCACCCCGCTGGCGATCGCGGTCAGGAGCATGTCGTTCAGGGTGACCCCGAGGTGGTGCTCGGCGTGGCGGAGCTGGTGCAGCGGGTACCGGACGGCGACGGCGCGCCGGTCGAAGCCGACGGGAACGTTCAGCGAGCAGTCGGGCCCTGCGGCCGTCCGCGGCAGGAAGCTGGCGAACGCCCCGACGTAGTGGGCCAGCAACCCGGCCGCCCGGGAAGGGTGGCGCAGCGCGGAGAAGGCGTCGACGGCGAGCCGCCGGATCGCATCGACCCAGTCGACCACGCCGTCGACGGTGACCACCATCCTCCTGGGAGGTGGCATGGGCCGCCACCCGTCGGCGGGGTGCGGGACAGGCGCCCGGGGCTCCAGGTCCAGCAGGACGGTGGCGAGCTCGACGCCCGCCAGGCCGTCCGCCACGGAGTGGTGGAGCATCTCGAGGAGGGCGACGCGCCCGCCCTCGAGCCCGTCGATGAGCCAGATGTCCCACAGGGGGCGGCTCCGGTCGAGTGGGCACGACATCAACCGCGCACAGAGGTCGAGCAGCTGAGCCTCGTCACCGGGCTCGGGCAGCGCCGCCTGGTGCACGTGTGCTGCGATGTCGAAGTCGGGGTCGTCCACCCACACCGGTGCCGACTCGCCGACCAGGGGGAGACGGACGCGCTTGCGCAGCTTCGGCACCAGGTGCAGCCGGCTCTCCACCTCGGCCCGGACCTCGTCGAGCCGCAGGAATCCACGAGCGTCGTGCAACGGAGCACCCTCGAAGATCCCGATGGATCCCATGTGCATGGGCGTGTGACCCGACTCCATGGCGAGGAACGACGCGTCGAGCGGCGTCAGGACGTCACCGTGCGCGGTCATGACGAAGCCAACGGGTCGGCGGGCCGCCCCGAGCAGACCTCAGCGAACCCGTCCTCAATGCAGCCGGCCAGCTTCGGGCTGTCCGGGACGGCCGCCACGTCGGCGGTGATGGTGATGCAGGCCCGCTCGCCGGCGGAGATGAGCGAGACGTTGAGCGCTGCTCCGGACGGTGGTGACACGGCGTAGATGCCCTCCACACCGGCACCGGCCAGGAAGGCCCGGAACGGCGGGCCGGGGATGTTGGTGACGCAGAAGTCGTTCCCCAGGAGCATGGAGCTCCACAGGTTGCGCGCCACCACCGCCGGGAGAGCGCTCAATCCCGTGGCCAGGACGTCGCTCATGGCGAGCCCGGGCGCATGCTTCCACTCGGCGGCGTTGCGGCGGACCTCGGCCATGCAACCGGCGAGGTCGGGACGGGCCTCGATCACGAAGCGTGCCGGCACGAAGTGGTTCCCGCTCTCACCGGCCGCCCCGTCACGCACATTGACCGGCATCAGGGCCCGGAAGCCGGCGGACACGACGCCGTGCTGTGCGTGGTAGAGCGTCAGGCCCCGCACGACGGAGGCCACGAAGACGTCGTTCACGGTGCCGTCCCACGCCGCCGCGGCGCGCTTGAGGTCGGCGAGCTCGAGGTCGAGGATCTCGACGTGGCGGCGGAAGCTGCGCCCGGTCATGATCGGCGAGACGGGCCGGCCGGACGGGGCCATGAGCCGGGCCACGGAGGTGCCTACCGCGGCGAGCCGGCCGAGCGAGCGGAATGGGTGGGTCACCGCGTCCACCGCGTCTTCGACGAAGCGGACCGCATCGGGCCGGTCGGCCGGGGGTGGCAGCTGCGACCGCGCCGCCGCCGGCCGTGCGGTGCGGGCCCGGGGCCGTTCCGCGCCGGGGGAGTCGAAGAGGTGGGCCAGGATCGCCAGGCCGCCCACCCCGTCGATCAGGGCATGGTGCACCTTCATGACGAGTGCGGCGCGGTCACCGTCCACACTTTCGACGAGGACGGCCTCCCAGAGCGGCAGCGCTGGGTCGAAGCCGCTTGTCGCCATCACCTGGGCCATGTCGAGGACGTCCCGCTGTCCGCCGTGCTCGGGCAGGCGGATGCGGCGGAGGTGGGTGTCGAGACTGAAGCCGTCGTCGACCACGAACTGCGGCCGGCCCCGCCCGGGGGCACGGGTGACCGCCCGCGAGCGCAGGCGTGGCACCTCCTCGGCCAGGCTGGCGATACGCGCCCGCACCTCGGGCCAGCCCGGCGTGCGGTCCAGCATCAGGAGGGCCACGATCGTGGGGCGCATGACGGGATCGCCGCTGATGGTCCACAGCAGGGCGTCGGATCCACTCATGGTGTCGGTGCCGGCCCCGGTTCCTGCCATTGCGCACCCCCTTGTCAGGAGCGATTCTGGGAGCACTCCGGGCGCCGGCATAGAGCCGGAAGGCCCGATTTGCCCCCCGGGTGGCCGCCGACGCCGACGAAGTGTCTTTGGACCCTGATGTTCCGCCGGTCGTCGTCCTAGCATCGGTTTTGGCTCGATGCCGTGGCCGGTCCGGGGCTGGACCGTTGGGGGACATGGGGGGCCGCGGGAAAGGGGATCCAACATGACCACGACAGCGGTGAGTGCACCGGTCCCCATGGGCAAGCGGATGGCCAATGCCTTCGGCCGGCGCCAGCTCGACCGGTACCCCGACACGTGGCCGCGCCTGGGCTACCTGGCGATCGTGGTGCTCACCACGATCATGCTCTACTACCTCTACTACGTGGAGGGCGCGGTCACCCCGCTGATGCTGCCCTACTACCACATGTCGTTCCAGTACTTCCTGTACCTGCTCGTCGTCTCCAACGCCATCGGCGCGTTCAGTGCGTTCCTCGGCGGCCTCTCCGACAAGATCGGCCGGGCCAATCTCACCATCTACGGGACGCTGGTCGTCGCGATCATCCAGCTCTTCGCCATCCCGCACATCACCGAGAAGTTCTGGTTCGCCGCTTCGTACTGCGTCATCGGGTTCGTGGAGGGTGTCATCCTCGTTTCGACCCCGGCGCTGATGCGCGACTTCTCGCCGCAGATGGGTCGCGGCGTCGCCATGGGTTTCTGGGCCCTCGGGCCCACCATGGGCGCGCTGTGCGCCAGCCTGGTGGCCACCCACACGCTGGGCCATCTGGCGCCCTGGCAGGACCAGTTCATCATTTCGGGGCTGGTCTGCATGGTCGTGGTCGTGATCTCGTTTGTGTTCCTGCGCGAGCTCTCCCCGCAGCTGCGCGACCAGCTGATGGTCTCCGAGCGCGAGAGGGCACTGGTCGAGGCACGGGCCAAGGGGATCGACGTCGAGAAGGCGACCCGGCACCCGATCCGCTCCATGATGAAGATCGACCTGGTCGCCTCATCGATCGCGATCTCGCTCTTCCTGCTCTTCTACTACGCGTCGGTCAGCGTGCTCACCATCTACTGGGTGGTGACGTTCAACCGGACCACCCCGCAGGCCAACGGCATCAACGTCTGGCTCGCCGCCTCGCTCTCGATCGGACTGGTGGTCGCCGGGGCGCTGTCGGACTGGGCCCGAGTCCGCAAGCCGTTCATGCTCGTCGGGGCGATCTGCGCCATGGTGATGATGGGCTTCCTCATCGTGCAGACGGGCCACCCCCACACGGGCTACTACGCCAACGTCCTGGTGATCGTGCTGCTGGCCGTGTCCATCTCCATCGCCTATGCACCGTGGATGGCCAACTACACCGAGCAGGTCGAATCCCACAACCCGGCCCTGACGGCGTCGGGGCTCGCTGTCTGGGGATGGATCCTGCGCATCACCGTCGCCCTCTCATTCCTCGTGCTGCCCACTGTCATCACCACCTCGACCGTGCTGGTGGACAACCAGACCGCGGGCGCCACCTTGCAGACGATCCAGGCCGCGCAGCCCTACGCCCCGACGACGACACCGCCCGCGTGCAATTCGACCGCAGCGCCCGCATCGGTGATCAGCGAGCTGCAGGGCACGAAGGAGGTCGGCCCGGAGACGTTGGCAACCGTCCTCGCGACCTGCAACTCGACGCACGACCTCGGCAAGGCGCTGACAGCGGCCGGAGGTCTGTCGAATCCCCAGGTCCAGGGCCTGCTCGCCTACAGCCCGCTGGCGACCTCCATTCAGAACGGCCAGCCGGTGAGCCAGGCCGAGATCCAGTCCAAGGTCGGCGTGCACTCGCAGGACCTCGCCGGCCTGCTCGTGGCCGAGCAGAAGCTCGTGCCGGCCCAGAAGGCCTCGCCCAACGAGTGGAAGAGGTGGTGGACCGTCTGCCTCCTCGGCATGCTGGTGTTCGCCATCCTCGTCTTCTTCATGCGCGGGCGCTGGAGCCCACGGGCGGCGCGGCGCGATCTGGCGGAGCACGACCGCATCATTTCGGAGGAGTTGGACAAGTTGACCCGCGAGACCGAGGCTGCCCCGGTCGCCTGACCGGCGCCGGGTCGTTTCAGAGGGCGGCGGACCAGTCCGCCAGTTGGGGCGCCAGGAGGGGCCAACGGGCGAACAGGCCCTCGCCCGCAGCAGCCGCCACCATGCGCTCGTTCCATTCGCCGTCGCCCCAGGGCGGCTCGACCAGCCGTGCGCGGGGGAGGAGGGCGGCCAGTTGTTCCGAGGTGGACCTCGTGTGGTGGGGGTCGCTGGCCCCGCTGCGGAACACCAGCGCGGGCACCTCGAGTGCGCGCACCTCGTCGTCGGTGGCGCCCGGGACGAGCGCGCCCGGCCGCGGGCAGTAGGCCAGCATCCACTGCTCGAGGGTGGCGATGAACGTCGCGGGGTCCTGGGCCAGGAAGCGCTCGCGGTTGGCGGGGTTGCGCTCGAGGACCTCGGCCCATTCGGGCAGGTCGACCACCGCCGCCATGCCATCCCTCCAGGCGGCGGCGATGGACTCCCCGCAGTAGTGCGTCGCCAGCGAGAGCAGGCCGTAGGGGCCGCCGCTGATCCACCACAGGGCAAGCGCCCGGGCCACGTCACGATGGCGGGCGGCGGTCAGGAGTGACACCCGCGACCCGCCCGAGCCTCCCGTGATGACGGCGGGCGCCAGGCCGAGCTCGCGCAGCAGCGCCGCCAGGACGTCGGCCTGCATGGCCGACTCGGAGCTGCCCTCGAAGCAGACGTCGGAGGCGCCGGTGTTGGGCCTGTCCCACACGAGCACCCGCTTCCCGGTCTCGGCCAGGGCTGCGGCAAGCTCGCGGACGCCGGGGGAGTCCTTGCTGAATCGCCCCCCGGGCGTGACGACCCACGGGTCGCCGTCACCGACCAGGTCGTAGGCGACGCGCAGTCCGTCCATCTCGGCCACCGGCACGGCCGTACCCTAGGTCGTAGGGTTGGTCGTCGCCGCTGAGCTGGGAGGGACCATGGCGCTTGCACTCGAGGGGCTGCGGGTGATCGACGCGGACACCCACCTGACCGAGGCGCACGACCTGTGGACCAAGCGCGCCCCGGCCAAGTACAAGGACCGCGTCCCGCACGTGGTCGAGGTCGACGGCAGGCCCATGTGGTACGTCGACGGCGCCGAGCTCGGCTTTGCCGGCGGCGGCGGGGTCATCGACCGCCAGGGTGGCAAGGGCCGCGCCGCCGAGGCACTCTTCGAGTGGACCCTGGACCAGATCCACCCCGGTGCGTTCGACATCACGGCGCGCATCGAAGTGATGGACGACTCGGGCGTCTACGCGCAAGTCTGCTTCCCCAACTCCATCGGTCTCGGCGGCCAGGGGATCTCCGACGTGGTGAAGGACCCCGAGCTCCGCCTCCTGTGCGTGCAGATCTACAACGACGCCATGGCCGACGTGCAGGCGGACTCAGGCGGACGTCTCCTGCCCATGCCCGTCCTCCCGGCCTGGGACGTCGACGCCGCGGTGGCCGAGGCGAAGCGCGTCGCCTCCATGGACCTGCGCGGCGTGAACATCACGTCGGACCCGAACGACGTCGGCGGCCCCGACCTGGCGAACCGGGCCTGGGACCCGCTGTGGGAGGTCTGCGCGGACCAGCACCTCCCGGTCCACTTCCACATCGGCGCCAGCCTCACGACCATGACGTACTTCGGCACCTATCCCTGGGAGTCCCAGGAGGAGGACACGAAGCTGGCGATCGGCGGCACTCTGCTGTTCATCGGCAACGCGCGCGTCGTGACCAACATCATTTTGAGCGGCATGCTCGACCGCCACCCGGCGCTGCAGATGGTGTCGGTGGAGAGCGGCGTCGGCTGGATCCCCTTCATCCTCGAGGCCCTCGACTACGAGATGTCGGAGAACGCTCCCAAACAGCTCGAGGCCCTGTCGATGCTGCCGTCCGAGTACTTCCGCCGGAACCTGTTCGCCACGTTCTGGTTCGAGAAGAACAACGTCCCGGCGCTCGTCGAGTCGGTCGGCGCCGACAGCATCCTCTTCGAGACGGACTTCCCCCACCCGACCTGCCTGTACCCCAAGCCTCTCGACACCGTGGCCGAGAAGATGTCCTCGCTCGAACCCGCCGTCCAGCGCAAGATCCTGGGCGAGAACGCAGCCAAGCTGTACCGGCTCTGACGGGCCCGCCCGCCGCGGGCTGCCTGCGGCGACCCGATCCCGGTGGTTCAACGGCTGGGCGTCAGCGAGCGCAGGGCGAAGTCCCCCCGGGCGTCGAGCGTCGAGATGCCGACGGGCGATGTCGTGGACACCTTGGTGTGCCACGTCCCACGGAGCGGTAGCCCGTTCGAGACGGCGAACCACGTGCTCGTGTCGTTGACGCCGCTCTGGCCCTTCGAAAACGTCACGTGCTCCGTCACGAGGACGGCGGCGAGCGTCCGGCTGCCGACCTTGATGTCGCCCGAGCGCACCAGCCTCGAGGTGCCCACCATGGCGACCGGACCGGTCGAGAGCTTGTCATTGCTCCCCGTGCACGCCACCTTGGCGGTGGTCCCGGGCACGATGGGGTCGGGGACGGTCGTGATAACGGGGCTGCAGGCGAACGTCGACGTGTCGTCGACGTGGAACGCGACGAAGTCCCAGTTGTAGTACCCGGCCCGGGTCGGCGAGACGAGCGCCCCGTCGCGCACGCAGTAGTCCCAGCTCTGCCAGTGGTGATCCGAGAAGTCGATCCGGAACTCGAAGCACCCGGGAGCTCGCCGCACGACCGTGCCCGGCATCCCGGGGCCTTCGGACATGGACTTCGGGGGGACCGAGATGGTCTCGGTTCCCGAGCCCCGGTATGCATACACCCCGGGGAGCGGCCCGACCACGCTGTCGGAGCCGTTGGGATCCTGGTGCCGGAAGCGCTCGACGGCCTTGTCCGCGGACACAGGGTGGGCGCCGCTGCGGGACCACAGGTAGGCGACGGTGCCGCCGCCGGCAAGGACGACGAGGACGATCCCGAGCACCACCCAGCGGGCGACGTGGCCGTGTGTCGGCCCTTCCGGATCGGGGCCCGAGGGGAACTCTGGCGACGCCATGCTCCCGTTGTCGCGCTCGGCGGCCACCCCGGGCAGGGCCGTTGTCCTCAAATGTGCGCCGGTCTCCGGCTCAGGGTGGCCGGCTCAACCTCGGACCCGGGCCGAGGTGGGGTCGTAGAACGCCCCGGTCCCGACCTCGACGGGCGCCACGGCATCACCCACCGTCACCTCCCAGTCGCCGGTGGCCAGGTCGCCGGCGCCCACGGGTCCGCGGTCTCGGCGCCAGACGTACGCGAGTCCGACGGCCGTCCCGCACGTGGCGGACCATGCCGCCGAGGTCACCTGGCCGGCCGGTTCGCCGTCGTGGAGCACGAGCTCGCCGCCCCACAGCATGGCCTCGGGGTCGCCGACCCGGAGGGAGACCAGGCGCCGGCGCGGACCCGCCGCAATGGCCGACTCGAGGGCGCTCCGGCCCACGAAGTCGATCGGGGTCTTGAGTTTGCAGGTGAAGCGCAGGCCGGCCTCGAGGGGGGAGTGGTCCGGAGTCAGGTCGGTGCCGAAGGCGCGGTACCCCTTGTCGAGGCGGAGGCTGTTGATGGCGTAGTACCCGGCGTCCACGAGACCAAGGTCGGCCCCGGCGGCCACGAGGTCCTCGTAGACGCCCACGGCGAACTCCGTCGGGACGTAGAGCTCCCAGCCGAGCTCGCCCACATAGGTGATCCGGGTGGCTCGCACCGTGGCGTAGCCGAGGCCGATCTCCCGGCTCGTCGAGAACGGGAACGCTCCGTCGGAGAGATCGGCCGAGCCGAGCCGGCCGAGCAACTCGCGTGACGCGGGGCCCATCACGCCCAGGACGGCGTAGGCAGAGGAGACGTCCACCACACTGACGTGCTCGCCGGGGCGCAGATGTCGCTCGATCCACGCCGCATCGCGCACCGGGGAGGCTGCGCTGGTGACGAGGAGATAGCGATCCGCCGCGAGACGGGTCACCGTCACGTCGGCCTCGTATCCGGCGCGCTCGTTGAGCATGCCCGTGTAGACGGCCCTGCCCTCCTCGACCGCCACGTCCGCCGTGCAGAGGCGCTGGAGCACCGTCTCGGCGTCCCGACCGACCACGAGGAGCTTGCCGAAGGACGTCTCGTCGAAGACCGCCACGCGTCCCCGGGTGGCCGTCTGCTCGGCGGCCGACCAGGCGAGCCACTCGGGCCGGTCCCAGGTGTAGGCGAGCTCGGCGGGCCGGCCGGCCGGCGCGAAGACGTTGGGCCGCTCCCATCCCATCTTCGAGCCGAAGACTGCTCCCTTGCCGGCCAGCAGGTGATGGAGGGGCGACCGGCGGAAGGGGCGGGCCGTGGCCAGCTCCCGGTTGGGCCAGGGCACCGCGTAGTGGAGGCCGAGCACCTCGCCCACCCGATCCCGCAGCCACCGGTTGTTGGCGTTGAACGGGGCGAAGCGCCGGATGTCGACGGCCACGAGGTCGCTCGTCGGCTCGCCCTCCACGATCCACTCGGCGAGGGCGCGCCCGGCGCCCCCGCCCGACGCGATCCCGACCGAGTTGAACCCCGCCCCGACGAAGAAGCCCCGCAGGCCGGGCGCCTCGCCCAGGACGAACTGGTTGTCAGGCGTGAAGCTCTCCGGGCCGTTGTACAGCTTCTTCAACCCGGTGTGCCCGAGGGTGGGGATCCGGTGGACGGCCGACTCCATGAGGATGCTGAAGTGGTCCCAGTCCTCCTCGAGGAGCTGGAACTCGAACGGGTAGGGCAGCGCGTCGGGGGCGACCCAGGGCTTTGCCGCCGGCTCGAACCCGCCGACGACGAGGCCGCCCACCTCCTCCTTCACGTACGTGTACCCGTCGGGGTCGCGCAGGATGGGAAGGAGCGGGTGCACGCCCTCCACGGCCTCCGTCACCACGTAGAAGTGCTCGGCCGAGTGGAGGGGGACGTCGACGCCGCAGAGGAGGCCGACGGCCTTCGCCCACTGGCCGGCGCAGTTCACGACCACGTCGGCCTCGACCGCTCCCCGGTCGGTGGCGACGCCGGTGACGCGTCCGGCCCGCGTGGTGATCCCCGTCACCCGCGTGTGTTCCTCGATGCGGACACCGCGCAGGCGGGCGCCGCGGGCGAGGGAGGCCGTGACATCGACCGGGTTGACGGTGGCGTCCCCCGGGAGCCAGAGGGCGCCGAGGAGGTCGCCCGCCTCGAGGATCGGGTACCGCCCGAGGGCCTGGCGGGGGGTGAGCAGCTCGCAGTCGAGGTCGTAGGCCGCGGCCGTGGCCGCCGTCCTGCGCAGCTGGACCATCCGCTCGGGCGTGCGCGCCACCGTCACGCCGCCGCACCGCTTGAGGCCGGTGGCGAGGCCGGTCTCCGCCTCGAGCTCGCCGTAGAGGCGAGCGGAGTACTGCACGAGCCGGGTGCCGGACTCGGTCGCCCGGAGCTGGCCGAGGAGGCCCGCCGCGTGCCAGGTCGTGCCGCACGAGAGCAGGCCCTGTTCCAGAAGGAGAACGTCGGTCCACCCGAGGCGGGCCAGGTGGTAGGCGGTCGAGGTCCCGATCACCCCGCCGCCGACGACGACGACGCGGGTCCGGTCGGGCAGGTCGCCGCCGGTCGGTGCCTGCTCCACGGTCGTCCCCATCACCAGATCCGGCCTCAGTCTGCCCGCGCCACGTCGGCCAGGAGGCGCTCGAGGTCGGGTCCGGCGAACGTGGCCTCGGCCCGCTCGTACTTCTCCATCCCCCAAGTCCAGAAGTCGAACTCGATCGGGCTGGTGGCGTCCTGGATGGACGCCCACAGCGTCCACCCGTACTGGGACATCAGGCCCCACAGGCGCGCCCGTGCCAGGTGGCTCCGGGACGGGCCACCGTCGTAGACCTCGACCAGCTCCTCGAGCTGGTCGAGCGTGAGATGGCACTCGCTCCAGAGGTTGCCGAGTTCGAAGTACGGGTCGTTGTTGCCGGAGTACTCGTAGTCGATGATGGAGACGTTCCGTCCGTCGTCGATGAAGTTGGCGGCCAAGAGGTCGTTGTTGCACGGCCGGCGGGTCATGGGCCGGGCTCCGAGGGAGTCCCTGATGCGCCCGACGGTCCCGGCGTGGTCGAGGTAGCCCGCCGGGAGGCGGAAGCCGCGGTGCCGGACGCGCGAGAGGTAGTCGGCCTGCAGCTCGAACATGTCGAAGCGGTTGACGAACGGCTCGCCGGCGTGCAGCCGCCGGCAGGCCAGGGCCACCCGGGGTAGGACTCCGGTGCGCTGCAGGTGTTCGTCGGTCAGCACCTCCCCGTCGAGATAGCCGACGACGAGGACGCCGTCGTCGGGCAGGAACTCCACGACCGGCGCACCCACGCCGGCTGCGGCGGCGCGGACGCTGTTCTCGTACTCCGCCCGGCGGTCGACGGCCAATTCGGCGGAGGACGACGCGTTCGAATGGCGGAGCACGTAGGCCCCGTCGGGTGTCGTGATCTTGTAGTTCCGGTTGGTGAGGCCGCCGGGAAGCGGCTCAACCGTGCACGGGCGGCCCCGGAGGACTCCGATCCGCTCCAGGAGGGCGGTGTCGAGGCCAGCGCCGTCGCCGGCGCTCACCGCGGCAGGCGGTCGGGTCCGCTCAGGACAGCGAGGAGGCGGGGGTATCGGCGCCCCCGAGCAACTGGCGGGTCTCGACCTCGATCGTGTGCTTGGGTCCGGTGAACCACTTCTTCACCGACACGTGCCAGTAGATCCAGAGGAAGATCAGGAACGCCGGGAACACGAGGATCGTGTAGTTGACGTACTTCCACGCGAACCCGTCGGTCCACGGCACGCCCAGGTTCGAGGTCGGCATGAAGGCCATGAACGTCACGAGGACGACATCGAGCAGCGCCACCACCGAGAGGACCTTGTACTTCGCCCCCAGGTTCCAGTTGCCGGGTTCGAAGCGGTCACCCATCCGCCAGCGGTGCCAGATCGGGATGGCGAAGCACCAGTAGAGGCCGATCACGCCGATGGACACCACGGCGAAGAAGGCGACCGGGGAGGGCGCGCCGTTGATGTCGACCTTGATGAGGGCCGGCAAGGTGAGGATGATGCCGACGAGGGCGACGAGGACGACGCCGAAGACGGGCACCCGCTTCGAACTGAGCCTCGACCACATTCTGTGGCCCGGCACCGCGCCGTCACGACTGAAGGCGAAGAGCATCCGGGTGCAACTCGTGAGGCAGGCCATGGTGCAGAAGAACTGGCCCACGGTCGAGATGAGGAGGACGGTCCCGCCCCACCGGGAGGTGAGGGCCTGGGAGAAGATCAACGCCACGCCGCCACCACCCTTGGTCACGTTCCCCTCGTTCTGCACGGCGAAGAGGAAGGCCAGCAGGAGGATCCAGCCGCCGATGGCCGAGTAGAAGATCGACCGCCAGATGCCCTTGGCCGCCGAGTCGGCCGCCGAGTGGGTCTCCTCCGAGAGGTGGGCCGAGGCGTCGTACCCGGTGATCGTGTACTGGGTCAGCAGGGCGCCGATGGGCAGGATCACGATCAGGAAGCCGAGGCCGCTCGTCTTGCCGCCGAAGAACCCGGTGTTGTTCACGGTCGAGGTGAAGACCATGGAGGCGCTGGCGTGGTGGTGCGGCAGGAAGATCAGGATGAGGACGATGGCGGTGGCGCCGAGTACGTGCCACCAGACCGAGACGTTGTTGAAGATGGAGAGCAGGTGGCTCGAGAAGATGTTGACGAGGGCGGCGAGGACCAGGATCCCCATGAAGTAGAGGAAGATCGTGTCGAGGTTCCCCGAGGTGTAGCTGCCAGGGAACAGGAATCCGAGCGTGAGGTCGAGGAAGGTGGCGCAGCCGTAGGCCACCGAGGCGACGATCGCGAGGAGGCCGATGAGGTTGAGCCAGCCGGTGTAGTAGCCGGACTTGGCGCCACCGAGCTTGGAGGCCCACCAGTAGATGCCGCCCGAGGTCGGGTAGGCGGAGACCAGCTCGGACAGGCAGAGGCCGATGCACAGCACGAGGGCGGCCAGGACCGGCCAACCCCAGGCGATGGCGGCCGGCCCGCCGCCGTTCCACCCGCTCGAGAAGGTGGTGAAGCAACCGGCCAGGATGGAGATGATGGAGAAGCTGATGGCGAAGTTGGAGAAACCGGACCAGGAGCGGTTCAACTCCTGCTTGTAGCCCATCTGGGCCAGGTGCTGCTCGTCCGCGCTCAGCGTCGCCAGGTGGTGCTCGGAGATCTCCTCGACGTCGACACCTTCGGGCACGTCGTCCCCCTTTGTTCGGCGGCCCCCCCGCCACCGGGGTCGCATCCGATGTTGCGGCACGTTAGCAAGCCGCCTCGTCGCGTGACGAGGATGGTGGCGGAGCCGGTCCACCCCGTCCCGATCTGGCAGGATGAGCGGGCCTGCGGTGGGCGCCGCCGTCGTGCTCGGAGTGGGGGCCTGCGTTGCGAGACACCATCCGTCGTCCCGATCCCATGGCCGCCGGCCGTGCTGCCACGGACGCCGGGCTGATGGCGGCCCCCGCCGCCTCGGGATCGCCGAGGCGGGCTCCGTGAGAGTCCTCGCCATCGACCAGGGAACGTCGGCGACCAAGGCCGTCGTGTTCGGCGACGACGGGGAGACGCTGGCCTCCGTCGAGGTCGCCGTGACACCGCGTGCCGTGCCGGGCGGCGGCGTCGAGCAGGACCCGGAACAACTGTGGGACTCGGTCTGCGCGGCAGGGAGGGATGCCATCGCCCGGGCGGGCGGGCGCGTCGCGACCGTCGGCTTCGCCAACCAGGGCGAGACCGTGCTGGCCTGGGACCGGGGCACCGGCCGTCCCCTGAGCAGCGCCATCTCCTGGCAGGATCGGCGGGCCGCGTCGATCTGTGCCGACCTGGCGCCGCATGCCGCGCAGCTGACCCTTACGACCGGGCTGCCGCTCGACCCCTATTTCGCCGCACCCAAGATGACGTGGCTGCGCCGTCACGTCACGGGCGCGGGGGTCGTGACCACCAGCGATGCCTGGCTCGTGCACCGCCTCACCGGTGCGTTCGTGACCGACGTCACCACCGCATCGCGGACGATGCTCCTCGACCTCGAGCGGCGCGCCTGGTCGCCGGACGCCTGTGCGGCCTTCGACCTGGGCGGGGAGGACCTGCCGCTCGTCGTCGGCAGCGCACAGGAGATCGGCCGCACCGACGCGTTCGGCCCCTCACTCGCGCTGAGCGGGTTGAGCGTCGACCAGCAGGCCGCGCTGGTCGGGGAGCACTGCCTCGAGCCGGGCGAATCGAAGTGCACCTACGGCACCGGTGCCTTCCTGCTCGCCAACGCAGGCGCCCGGCCGTTCACGTCGTCCGCCGGCCTGGCCGTGTCGGTGGCCTGGCAACTCGGCTCGGACGCCGCCTACTGCATCGACGGTCAGGTGTACGCCGCCGGCGCCGCCGTCGCCTGGCTGTGTCGCTGGGGCTTCCTCGGGCGCGCCGAGGATCTCGACCGCGTCGCGGGCTCGGCGCGCGACGACGGAGGCGTCACCGTGGTGCCGGCGCTCAGCGGGCTCGGCGCGCCATGGTGGCGGCCGGACGCCTTGGCCAGCATCGAGGGGATCGGTCCGGGGACCGAGCCGGCCCACGTGGTCCGGGCGACCGTCGAGGGGTTGGCGGCGCAGGTGACCCTGTTGGCCCGTGCCACCGCCGTCGACCTCGGCCGGCCGCTCGCCCTGCTGAGGGTGGACGGCGGGCTCACCCGCTCCCGGATGCTCATGCAGACACAGGCGGACCTGCTCCAGGTCCCGGTGGAGGTGGCGTCCTCCCCGCACGCCACCGCGGCGGGTGTGGCGGCGCTGGCGCGGCTGGGTGCCGGCGAGGGTCGGGGGCTCGGCGACGTGGTCCCGCCCGCCCTCGCGCGTACCCGCTACGAGCCGGCGATCACCGCTGCGGAGGCGGAGGAGCGACTGGGCCGCGTCGAGCGCGCCGTGGCGAGGCTGGCGCTCGGGCCGGAGCCGGCACCGTGAGCGACGACCGCGCCCACGACGTCGCGATCGTCGGCGCCGGGGTGGTCGGCACCGCCATCGCGCGGCAGCTGGCCCGCTACCGGCTCCGCACCGTCCTGCTCGAGCGGTCCAACGACGTCGGCACGGGTACCTCGAAGGCGAACACCGCGATCGTGCACACGGGTTTCGACACCCAGCCGGGCAGCCTCGAATCCACCCTGGTCCGGCGCGGTCACGGGCTGCTCACCGACTACGCGGCCGCATCGGGCATCGCGCTCGAACGGACCGGCGCCCTCCTGGTGGCCTGGGACGCGGAGCAGGCGGCCCGGCTCGACGAGCTGGTGGCCAAGTCGCGCGCCAACGGGTACCACGACGCCGTTCGGATCACGCTCGACGATCTCTCCCGGCGCGAGCCGCGTCTCGGCCGGGGCGCCACCGGGGCCGTGACCATCCCCGGCGAGTCGATCATCTGCCCGTGGAGCGCGAGCATCGCCTTCGCCACGGAGGCGGTCGGCGCCGGGGTCGAGCTGCGGCTGGGCGTCGAGGTGTCGAGCGTGACGCGCGACTCCGCCGACTGGGTGCTGCGCACCACGACCGGCGACGTCCGGGCCCGGTGGGTGGTCAATGCGGCCGGCCTCCGGTCCGACCTCGTGAACGCGTGGTTCGGTCATGACGAATTCAAGATCGCGCCCCGTCGGGGCCAGCTGATCGTCTTCGACAAGCTCGCCCGCCCGCTGCTGTCGTCGATCCTGCTCCCCGTGCCCACCGAGCGGACGAAGGGAGTGCTGGTCGCACCGACCGTCTACGGCAACGTGCTGCTCGGGCCGACGGCCGAGGACATCGGTGATCGCGACGACACGGCGACCACCGCCGAGGGGATCGCCAGCCTGCTCCAGGCGGGCCGCCGCATTCTCCCCGAGCTCGTCCACGAAGAGGTGACGGCGGTCTACGCGGGTCTCCGGGCGGCCACCGAGCACCGTGACTACCAGATCGACGTCCATGAGCGGGAGCGCTATGCGTGCGTCGGTGGCATCCGGTCGACGGGACTGACCGCGTCGCTCGCCATCGCGGAGCACGTCGTTGCGCAGATCGGTGATGCCGGGCTCGCGCTGGACGAGGCAGAGGAGCCGCCGGTCGTTCCCCGCATGCCCGCATTGGGCGAACGGGGTACGCGTGCCTTCGAGGACGCCGGCCTGATCGCACACGATGCGGCCTACGGCTGCATCGTGTGCTTCTGCGAGCGGGTCACCGAGGGCGAGGTACGCGATGCGCTCGGCTCCTCGGTCCCGGCGGTCGACCTCGGGGGACTGCGCCGTCGCACCCGGGTGACCAACGGGCGGTGTCAGGGCTTCTTCTGTGGCGCTGCGGTTGCGGCCCGGCTGGCGTCCGCCGTGAAGCCGTGAGCCGGACGGTGCTGACGGTCGACGCGCTCGTCGTCGGCGCCGGCCCCGCCGGCCTCGCCGCCGCCACCGCCGCGCGGGCCGGCGGCGCGGGCAGCGTCGTCGTCGTCGACCGGGAGCCCGAGGCGGGTGGGATGCCCCGCCTGTGCGAGCACACCGGCTTCGGCGTGCGCGACCTGCGACGCGTCCTCAGCGGTCCGGAGTACGCCCGGCGCTGGGTGGACCGCGCCGTGGCGAGCGGGGTCGACATCCGCACCCGGACCATGGTGACGGGCTGGTCGGAGCCGCGCCGCGCCCTGCTGACCGGCCCGGGAGGCCTGATCGAGGTGGACGCCCGCGCGGTCGTGCTGGCCACGGGGGCCCGGGAGCGCCCGCGGGCGGCCCGCCTGGTCCCGGGCAGCCGGCCCGCCGGGATCTTCACGACCGGCCAGCTCCAGCAGTGGGTGCACCGGGAGCACCTGCCCGTGGGCCGGCTGGCCCTCGTCGTGGGTGCCGAGCACGTCTCCTATTCCGCGGTGCTGACGCTGAGGGAGGCGGGTGTCCGCACCGTCGCCCTGGTCACCGATCACCCCCGTTCGCAGACGTTCGGCCTCTTCGATCTCCTGACGCGGGCCGGCCTCAGGGTGCCGGTCTGGACACGGACGACGGTGGTGGGTGTCGACGGTCGCGACCGGGTCGAGCGGGTGGTGGTCCGGGGATCGGGCGGTGGGGCGCGGGCCGTGGCCGTCGACACCGTCGTGTTCAGCGGGGACTTCATCCCCGATTCCGAACTCGCCCGCGTCGCCGGTCTCGCCATCGATCCGGGGACCCGCGGCCCCGCCTGCGAGGCCGACGGCGCGACGAGCGCGCCGGGGATCTTCGCGACCGGCAACCTGGTGCACCCGGTCGAGACTGCGGACATCGCGGCACGGCGGGCGCGGTCCGCCGGCGCCGCCGCCGCAGCGTGGCTCCGGGACGGAGACGGACGGCACTCACGTCCGACGGTCCGGGTCCGGGTGCGGGTGGCGGACCCGTTGCACTGGGTCGTCCCGAACGTGGCGGGTCCGCAGGAGGAGCCGACCGACCGCGTCCTCGTCCGGACGCGGACGTACCTGGACCACCCCCGGCTGGATGTGACGCAAGGGGGCAGGCTCCTGGCCTCCTATCGGTTACGCCGCATGATCCCGAACCGGTCGCACCACATCCCTTCCGGGTGGCAGGGCCTGGTGCGTCCCGGGGACGACGTGGTGATCGCGGTTGCCGCGCCGCGCTGAGCCGCGGCGCACCGGGGTCACCGGCGCCGGAGCGGCCTCAGGCGGACCGGGAGCCCGAACGCGCCTCGGTCGGCTCGAGGGCGGAGAGGAACGCCACGATCTCCTTCGTGAGCCGCTTCGGCCGCAGCCGCAGCTCGAGTGGCGACAGGGCCCGGACGAGCACGCCGTTCGGCATCCGCCCGACGAGGCCGACCGCGTCGTCGAACGGGTGGATGAAGTCGTGGCGGTGCGCCAGCACGAGCGTCGGGACGGCGATGGCGCGGCGTTGTTCCTGGGTGGGCGCCACCGGGCCGACCAGCACGCCGTGCAGGACGGCGGACGTCGCGTCCGGAGGCAGCGAGGCGGCGTTCAGCACGCTGTTGAGCGGGCCGAACCTCGTCCGGGGGAGCCGGCGCAGCATTCCCGACGTCAGGTTCAACGCGTGTCGTCCGTAGTGCGCGGCCAGGACCATCGGCACGAACACCATGGCCGCCGCCGGGACCGCGCGCTCCAGCACCGGCATCTCGAGGACCAACCCCCGGACGCGCTCCGGGTAGCGGGTGGCCGCGAACAGGCTCACGTTGGCACCGAGCGAGAGGCCGCCCAGCACGGCCCGCTCTACCCCGAGGTGGTCCAACAGCGCGACGACCTG
This sequence comes from uncultured Acidimicrobiaceae bacterium, assembly GCA_963809825.1. Lineage (GTDB taxonomy): Bacteria > Actinomycetota > Acidimicrobiia > Acidimicrobiales > RAAP-2 > Bog-473. The sequence goes on from CAWELJ010000004.1 coordinate 257,789, forward strand.
GTCCGCGTAACTGTCGATGCGGTAGGTCGAGGCGTGGGTCGGCTTGTCACTGCGCCCGTGACCGAGCAGGTCCAAGAGCGCGACCCGGTAACCCTGCTCGGCGAGCGCCTGGGCGATGCCGCGGTTCAGCTCGGCGTCGAGCAGCAGGCCGTGCAGGTACACGATCAGGGGACTGGCGGAGGAGCCGTAGACGTCGTAGACGAGGCGGTGACCGTGATCGGTGAAGGAGAGGTCGAATTCCACCGGGATCACGCTCATGGGTCCACGCTAGGCACGACGGCCGGCCGGGAACAGAGCCGTTCGGCAGGTGTTGCCGTCCCGAACCGTGCGGAGTCCGGCGGACACATCCCCAGGACAGGGCTCCGGTACAGCGCGGCCTGTCGCCACGACCATTTGAACAGTGGGTTTCGCCCTCCATCCGTGGCCGGCGACACCAGCAGGGTTCGTACAAGTGGATGAGCCCACCGAGGCGGTCCGATGCGAGCGGGGCAGGGATTCGGGCTGGACAAGCTGTCGAAGATATGCACCCACCGTGGACGCATGCGGAGATCCGCGCGATCATGACCTTGGAGCACATACGGCAACTCGAGCCAGCCTTGTCAGACGCAGGCACCGTCGACTCTTTGGTCTCCTAGTGGACGATTGGGAGGGAAATCGGACGCGATGCTGAACATCCGCGGGAGACGGCTCTCCTTGACCTTCCTGATCGGTCTCACGATTCTGCTCGTGGAGCTCGGCGCCGTGGCCTACGTGCACATTTCTGGCAGCGATGAGCGGTATCTCGCATGGGCACCGAACGACTACGCCGTGGTGTACAGCATCTCGACGTCGGTTCACGGTCATGCGTTGACTCCCGAGCAGGTCGCGGACCGCTACGGCGTTGCTGCGCACGGACTCTGGGAGTACTCCCCTCAGCAATTGATCGACATCTTGAACCGGTATGAAAGCAGCTACGCCGCCGGACAAGACGCCGTGGTAACCCTTCACTACAGCCTGGACGGCCACCCGACGCAGACATGGCGTCGGCCATGACGCGCAATGTCACCTCGTTGTCAGACGGGGAGACCGACACCTCGAGAAGAGCAGCGATCCGAGCCCCGTGGAATCCCCTCGTCATCCATGGGACTCCAATGCAACCGAGTCTTCTCTTGATGTCCAAGTTCGTGGTCCTGTGCTTCATCCTCGAACATCAGGTCAGCGTCCTCCCCTTCCACCTCGTACCCTTCGTCGATTTCCTCCGCCACCTCGGCACGCCATCGCAGTTTCACCATGGCCTGCAGGTCGTGTTCGCACTCGCGGCGATAGGCCTGTTCTTCAACCGTTGGGTGCGTGCGGCCTCAATCGTTGCGGGCGGGGTGATCCTGCTCGGGATCGCCTCGTCCATACCGTTCTACGAGAACAACCGTCTCTACGCCGGCCTCTTCTTGTACTCGCTGGCTTGAATGGTCCCGAAGAGGAGCCATGGCTGTTGCGATTTCAGGTCGTGCTCATGTACTTCGCTGCTGCCCCAACAAGGTGCTGCTCGTGGATTGGCGAGCCGGCTTCTTCATGGATTCGTGGCTTCGTTGGCCGGGTTTCGACGGCCACGCCCTGTGGGCCGAGCTCGCAGGACACTTCCCTCCCCGCGTGCTCGCCACCTTCGTGAGCTGGGCAGCTATCGTCACCGAATTCGCGCTCGCGGTGGGGTTCGCCGTCAAGAAGTTGTGGCCCTTCGCCATTTGGTTCGGAATCGCTTACCACACCAGCCTTACGTTCTTCATGAACCGCACCTTCGGCATGTTCTGGTTCGCGGCCTCCGCTTCGTACCTTGCCTTCGTGCGGTGGCCCGACGACCACGCGACCGTCCGGTTCGCCCCGGCAACTATGGCGGGCGCCTGTTGCGACGGATCGACTTTGAAGATGCGTTCGATTGGCAACCAACGTGACATAGCGGTTTGGGGTGGCGACCGCCCGCTGGACCTACCGAATTGGCGTGCCGGAGGCCGTGTTCTGGTCGCAACCGGTCACCTAGTTCGCATTTGCGGTCCTCGCCGCCCAGCCGGGAGTTGCGCCGAGGATTTCGGCGAGCATCGTCCTGCTTGTCCTCCTCGCAGTGGCCGTCGACGCTGTCCTCGAGGCGCTGCAGGGGCGAATGGGAAGAGTGCGGGTCTCAACGCTTCCCGTCGCGTAACCAGGAACGCCCCCCGCTGAGACCCGAGGCCGAAGGGGTCGACGCGGGGCCGCCGTGGGCACGAGCGGGCGGAAGGAAGAGTCAATGCAACATCGACGGTGTCCGAGCTTGGGCTGTTCAGTCGGGGCCGCGCAGATGGACCAGGGCGGATCTGGCCGCGTTGAACCCGCACATCCCGTGCACCCCTGCCCCCGGCGGCGTCGACGCCGAACACAGGTAGACGCCTCGGAGCGGTGTCCGGTATGTGCTCCAGCTTCCGTTCGGTCTGAACAGCGTTTGGCGAGGCGATGCCAGACCTCCGCCAATGTCACCACCTACGTAGTTGGGATTGTGATGCTCGATCTCCACCGCGGTCCTGGTGGCCCTTGCGAGCACAGGTCGCGAAACCCCGGGGCGAAACGTTCGATCTGGGACTCGATGCGCTCGGTCATGTCGACCGGCGACCCCGAGGGCACGTGACAGTAGGCCCACAGCGTGCAGCGCCCAGCCGGTGCGCGCGTTGGGTCGATGACGCCCGGCTGGGCCACGAGGCAGTAGGGACCTCGGGGTGCCGGCCCGCAGCGACCTCCGACTCAGCGCGTGATATTTCCTCGAAAGTGCCGCCCAGGTGGACGGTTCCGGCTTCCCGGCAAGCTGCAGCTTCCCACGGGACCGGGCCATCGAGCGCCCAGTCGACCTTGCACACACCAGGTCCGTACCTGAAGCGCTCGAGGGATCGCCGGTAACGCACCGGCAAACGGTCGGTTGCGAGATCGAGCAGCTGGCGCGGTGACACGTCGAGCATCACCAGCTTTGTCTCGGGAGCTCGTCAAGGGTACGCACCCACTGCCCGGTCCGCACGTGTCCGCCGAGCGATTCGAGCTCGTTCACGAGCGCGTCGGTCACCCGAGAACTTCCTCCTTGTACGACTGGCCACCCCGACGAATGCGCCATCATTGTGAACAAGAGGGCGTAGGAGCCTGTCAACGGCTTGTTCAGTGGAACCATCGCGTGCCCGGCGGCTCCAGCGAGAAGGCCACGGACCTCTTCGGTGTGGAAGCTCCCGGCGAGTCGACGCGCCGATGGAACGCCTCTCAGGGCGAAGCGCATCATCGCCCGCGGATGAGCGGGGATCGACCTGAGAGGCGCGAGGACGGTGGGGATGATCTGTCGCACGTCTCGCACGAGTGGTGCGAAGATCCGGCGGTATTCGAGAGCGTCCGGGCCAAGACCCGCTGCGGTCTCGTCGACAGAACCCATCACGGCTCCTGCGCGCCCTCCGTCGAGCGGATGGGCGAACGCCACCTTTGGTGTGCAGAGCTTCACGCCCTGAGCCTCCAGGTCGATACCGCGGAAGAACGGGGACTCCACGAGGAGGGGGTGGACCGCCGAACAGACGTCGTGGAGGTAGCCGGGAAGTGTGAGCTCCTCCGATCGGCATCCGCCACCCGGGGTGTCGCTCCCCTCGTAGACGTCGACTGCAAGACCTGCCCGGGCCAGAGTTACGGCTGCAGCCAGACCGTTCGGGCCCGATCCGACGACAACGGCGTCGAGCGACCTCATCATTGTTCACCGTAATGGCGTGGACATCCCGGGGCTGCCTGGCACACCACGGCCGACTGCCTCATGGCCACGGCGCCGCCTCCACTGCGAGGCTGGTCCGGCCGCCGAGAGTGCCTATCTGGCTTTCAAGACCAGATTCACCCAGGTTTGTCGCGTAGAGGAGCCGAGATACTCGTCGGGACCCCAGCGTGGGCGAGGCGGGACTTGAACCCGCACATCCTTTCGGACACAGGAACCTGAATCCTGCGCGTCTGCCAATTCCGCCACTCGCCCGAGTGACCGGACAACAGTAGTCGCTGGCCGGTCGGCCCAGGATCGCCCCTCGGGGGCGCCGGGGCACAGGTGACCAGGTCAGACGCCTGCCGAATCCCTGCCGATCGCACCGTACCGGTATTCTCTGGGGAACCATGGGACTCCAGCAGTTTGAGGAGCGCCTCGAGCGTCTGGTGGAGGGCACGTTGGCCAAGCCATTTCGGAGCAACCTGCAGCCGGTCGAAATCGGCCGCCGGTTGACGAGGGAGATGGACCTGCACCGACGGGTGGGGGTACGGGGCCTCATCGCGCCCAACGCGTTCGCCGTCACGCTGTCACCGGCGGACGTCAGCCGCTTCGCCAACTTCATCGACGCGCTCTCCCGGGAGCTCGCCGACGCCGCCCGGGAGCACGCCCGGATCGAGGGCTACTCCTTCGTCGGCCCGGTCGAGGTGGAGATCTTCGAGGGATCGAACCTCAAGCCCGGTCGCTTCACCGTCAGCGCGGAGGTGCACGAGAGCGAGGACGGCGGGTTCCTGGCCGAGGTGGTCCTGCCCGACGGCAGGCGGGTGACCGTGGGCTCGGAGCCGCTGGTGATCGGGCGGCTCCCCGAATGCGAGGTCGTCCTGGCCGACTCCAACGTCAGCCGGCGCCACGCCGAACTGCGCCGGAAGGGTGATGGCGTGTTCGTCACCGATCTCGGGTCCACCAACGGGACGAGGGTCAACGGCACCCCCGTCCGAGAACAGCTGCTCGCCAGCGGGGACGAGGTCAGCGTGGGGTCGACCAGGCTCATCTTCGAAATGTCGTGACCGCTCCGCATGCGCTGGCGATCCTGGTCGCCACGCAGAACCTGAATGCCGTCCTCCGCGTCATGCAATGGGGGGTCATCGCGTTGATCTTCCTCTTCTTCCTGCGCGTGATCCGCGCCGTCTGGGTCGAGATGAGTCCGGCCACCATTCGCAAGTCGCGCTCGGAGCGGCGCCAGGAGAAGCGCCAGGAGCGTGACGCGAACCGGCCACCCGACCGCCCCAAGGAGAGTCGCCGCCGCCAGCTGTACCTCAAGGTGGTGGAGCCGGCGGCGCATGCCGGGCGCACCTACGACCTCGATGACGAGCTGACCATCGGGCGATCACCCGGGTGCGGCGTGTCCACGCCCGAGGACATCTACACCTCGACGCTGCACGCGCGGCTCTTCCGCCGCGGCGACCAACTCTGGGTCGAGGACCTCGGCTCGACCAACGGGACCTTCGTCAACCGCGAGCAGATCACCCAGGCGGTTCGCCTCGGCAAGGGTGATCTCCTCCAGATCGGCTCGACCGTGTTCGAGGTCGCGCGGTGACGGTGTTGCGCTCGGGTTCGGCGACCGACGTCGGACGGGTGCGCACCGTCAACCAGGATTTCCCCCTCGAGCGGTCCAATCTGTACGCGGTGGCCGACGGCATGGGTGGTCACGTCGGCGGGGAGGTCGCGGCGCGGGTCGCCGTCGAGACGCTCGACCAGGCCTTCGAGAGGGCGCCGACGGTTGCCGGCCTGCGCGAGGCGTTCTCGGAGGCCAACGCGGCGGTGTGGCAGGAGAGTCAGGCCAACGCCGACCTGCGCGGCATGGGCACCACCCTGACGGCGATGGCCCTGGTCGGCGGCGCCGACGGCCGGGACGCGCTCACCCTCGCCAACGTCGGGGACTCGCGGGCCTACGTGTTCTCCGGCGGGGGGCTGGTCCAGGTGACCGACGACCACAGCCTGGCCGAGGAGCGGATGCGCCACGGCGAGATGACCGAGGCCGAGGCGGCGGTCCACCCCCAGCGTCACATCCTGACGCGGGCCCTCGGCGTGTCCTCCGAGGTGGAGACGGACATGTGGGAGCTCGAGCTGCACACCGGCGACCGGGTGCTCCTGTGCTCCGACGGCCTGAGCAACGAGGTGGGGATCGACGAGATGTCCGACATCCTGGGCACGGTGGACGACCCCGGGGAGGCCGCACACCGCCTCGTCGAGGCGGCCAACGCGCACGGGGGTGCGGACAACATCACCGTCGTCATCGTCGACGTGCAGGTGGGCGAGGAGGGGCACGGGACGGTCGCCAAGGTCACGCCCCTCGGGCTCGGCGCGGCCGCCGCCGTGGGTGCCGCCGCAGCCGCCACCACCGCCGCCGTGCCGGCCGTCGGGCCCGCGCCGCACCCCGGCGCAGCGGGAGCGGCGGGGGTCTCGGACCTCACCGGCTCCTATGCGGCCACCCCGGGCGGTGTTCCGACCGCCGCCGTCGGGGTGGACGACACGCTCGCTCCGGGCGCCCGCCTCGGCTTCGGCGACGAGCAGGCGACGCTCGCGGGCGAGGGTCCGCGCAGCGACGAGTTCTTCATGGGGACGGCCACCTCGGTGCCCGTGGCCCGCTCGACCACCCGGGTGCCGCCCACGCCGGGCCCCCGCCGCGTACCGACCGAGAAGGAGAGCCGTGGCGCGCGCCGCCGGCGTCTCGGGGTCCCGCGGCGGGTCACGCCCCGGGTCATCGGGTTCATCCTCCTGGTGGCCGCCGTGCCGGTGGCGGCGTACTACGTCCTGCGCTGGTACGCCTACGACAACTGGACGGTGACCCTGCAGGGGAACCAGGTCGTGGTCAAGCAGGGCCAGGTGGGCGGCGTGCTGTGGTTCCACCCCAGGGTCGTGTACCGGCCGGCCGGTGTGACGACGACCAAGATCCCCTTCGTTGCCATTACCGCGGTGCGCGCCGGCATACAGGAGCCTTCGTTGAGAGCCGCCAAGGACTACATCGGCCGCCTCACCGCCACGACCACGACCACGAGCACGACCACCACCACGACCACGACCCAGGGGAACCAGTCGCAGGCGCCTCCACCCCCCGCCCCCTCGTCGACCACCACCACGGCCGCGGTGACCACGACGACGACACCGGTGACGACCACGACCGTCGCGGCGCCGTGAGCCTCGCGCTCGTACCCCGTCGCCGAAGGCGCCCAGCGTAGGCTCAGGGCGCCATGCAACCCGTCGACAATCCACGCGTGTATTCGGGCCGCTACGAGCTGACCCACCTGGTCGCTCGTGGCGGCATGGCCCAGGTGTACCGCGCCATGGACCTGCAGTTGGACCGGCCGGTGGCGCTGAAGGTCCTCTTCCCCGAGCTCTCGGTCGACCGCACGTTCGTCGAGCGGTTCCGCCGCGAGGCACAGGCCGCCGCCAACCTGTCCCACCCGAACATCGTGCCCGTCTTCGACTGGGGCGAGGACGACGGCGCCTACTTCATCGTGATGGAGTACATCGACGGCCGCCCGCTCTCCGCCGTCCTGCGCGACCCCCAACCCGTCCCACCGACCCAGATCGCCACCATCGGCGCCGGCGTGGCCGCCGCGCTCGCCTTCGCGCACCGCCACGGCGTGGTGCACCGGGACGTGAAGCCGGGCAACGTCCTCATCACGCCGGAGGGGGACGTCAAGGTGACGGACTTCGGCATTGCCCGGGCCGTCAACACCGAGGAGAGCCTGACCCAGACCGGCGCCGTCATGGGCACGGCGGCCTACTTCTCGCCCGAACAGGCCGAGGGGAAGGGCGTCGACTCCCGGAGCGACATCTACTCGCTCGGCGTGGTCCTCTACGAGATGGCGGCGGGCCGGCCGCCCTTCACGGGTGACTCGCCGGTAGCCGTGGCCTCCAAGCACGTGCGGGACACGCCCCCACTGCCCCGTGAGGTCAACCCGCAGGTGCCGGTGGCGCTCGAGGCCGTGATCATGAAGGCGATGGCCAAGCTCCCGGACGACCGCTACCGGACGGCCGAGGAGCTGCGGGCGGACCTGCTGCGCTTCGCCGACGGCCGCCCGGTCGAGGCGGCGGATCCCGGCGTGACCACCATGCTGGCCGCGGTGGGGGTCACAGAGGCCGTCCCCACGACGACGGGCCGGACGATGGCCGTTCCCGCCGACGGCGGCCCACCCTTGGCGAACCGGGACGATCTCGAGCGTCAGAAGCGGACGCGCCGCCTCGTCATCGTGCTCATCGCGCTCCTGGTCGCCCTCGCGGTGATCGCCTTCTTCCTGCTGCGCTCGGTTCTCGGAGGCAATGTCACCGTGCCCAACGTCGTGGGGGACACGACGAGCGTCGCCGCCCAGACGCTGCAGAACGACAACCTGACCGTGGGCACGACCACCTTCCACTCCAGCACGCAGCCCAGGGGCATCGTGCTGTCGACCAACCCGGCGCCCGGTGCGTCGGTGGGGAAGGACTCCAAGGTCAACCTCGTGGTCAGCGGCGGTCCCAACGTCCCGATCGTGACGGTACCCTCCGTCAAGGGCAAGCAGCTGGCGACCGCCATCCAACTGATCCAGGCTGCGGGCCTGACCTACAAGGTCAGGAACGTGGGGAGCAACCAGCCCGTCGGCACGGTCCTCGACCAAAGCCCGGCCGGCGGCGCCAAGGTGAAGGCGACCGTCCCGGTGCAGCTGACCGTCTCGGGCACGCAGACGTCGGTCACAGTGCCGAGCGTGCTCGGGCAGTCACCGGCGTCGGCCGGCTCCGCCCTGACGCAGGCCGGGCTGAACGTCGGGAGCCAGAGCAATGCGTGCTCGAACCAGTTCCCGCAACAGGGGCTGGTGTCGTCCCAGAGCCCGGCCGGCGGCCAGACCGTCCCGCCGAACACGCCGGTCAACCTCGTCGTGTCGAACGGACCCTGCATCTCGGTCCCGAACGTGGTCGGCCAGTCGGCCGGCGCCGCGCAGTCGGCCATCACCGGCGCCGGGCTCGTCGCCAACCAGACCACCGACACGACGTGCCCCAACGGAGCCACGCCGGGCAACGTCGACACCCAGACACCGGCTCCGGCCACCCAGGTGGCCAACGGCACCACGGTGAACATCTCGGTCTGCCAGTCGACGTCGACCACCACCACCACGACCACGACCCCGTCGTCGACCACGACCACGTCGACGACGGCACCCCCGCACGTCGTGCACCGCCGGCCCGGCGGCTGACAGAGGACTCAGGCCGGCGCGGTCGTCGGCACAGCCCCGAGCTGACCGAGGAAGTTGGCCAGCAGGGCCGGGCCCGACGCCGTCAGCACCGACTCGGGATGGAACTGCACCCCTTCGACGGCGAGCGAGCGGTGGCGCAGGCCCATCACCACGCCGTCGGTCGACGTGGCGGTCACCTCCAGCTCGACGGGCACCGAGTCGGGCGACACGACCAGCGAGTGGTAGCGCGTGGCGACGAAGGGATTGGGGAGCCCGGCGAAGAGGCCCTGCCCGTCGTGGTGGATCTCCGAGGTCTTGCCGTGCATGAGGTGGGGGGCGCTCACGACGGTGGCGCCGAAGGCCTGGCCGATGCACTGGTGGCCGAGGCAGACGCCCAGCAGCGGGATCTCCCCGGCCAGGGTCGCGATGACCTCGAGGCTCACCCCGCCGTCCTCGGGCCGTCCCGGCCCGGGTGAGATCAGGACGGCGTCGGGTCGCTGGGCCCGGATGCCGGCGACGTCGACGGCGTCGTTGCGGAACACCACCGGCTCTGCACCGAGCTCACCGAGCTCCTGGACCAGGTTGTAGACGAAGGAGTCGTAGTTGTCGACGACGAGCACCCGTGGTCCCATGGGCCGTCGATGGTACCCGGCCGCCCCGGGCCTCCCGCCGCCGGTGGCTAGTCTCTGGCCCGTGGCAACGAGCACCAAGGGGCCGGGCGGCGCCTCCCGCAAGGGCAAGTCCGCGTCCGGCCGTGCCTCCAAGGTCGGGCGCTACAAGACCGCCGAGGAGAGCGGGCGCTACACCGCGCCCATTCCCAAGAGCGTGCGCCACAGCCCACCCTGGTTCGGTGCGCTCATCCTGGTGCTGCTCATCGGCGGCGTCGCGGTGATCACCGTCAACTACCTGGCTCACCTGCCGTTCATGGCCCACGGCTCGCCCTGGGGGCTGGTGGTCGGCTTGGCGATGATCTTCGTCGGCTTCCTCTTCGCGACCAGATACCACTGACCGCGGCGCGGGTTCAGCCCAGCCGCTCGATCACGGTCGCGTTGGCCAGTCCGCCGCCCTCGCACATGGTGAGCAGCCCGTAGCGGCCGTCCGTGCGCTCGAGCTCGTTGAGGAGAGTGCCGAGCAGCTTGCCACCCGAGGCCCCCAGCGGGTGCCCGAGCGCGATGGCCCCGCCGTTGGGGTTCACGACCTCCATGTTGGGGTGGTGCTCCTTCTCCCAGGCCAACACGACCGAGGCGAAGGCCTCGTTGATCTCCACCACGTCGATGTCGTCCATGGTCAGCTTGGCCCGCTCGAGGACGGTGGCCGTCGCCGGGATGGGTCCGGTCAGCATCGTCACCGGGTCCACGCCGGCCAGCGCGAAGGCGTGGAAGCGGGCCCGGGGCCGCAGCCCGAGCGCGTTCGCCTTCTCCTCGCTCATGATGAGGACGGCGGACGCGCCGTCGGTGATCTGCGAGGAGTTGCCGGCCGTGACCTTGCCGTCCTCCTTGAAGGCCGGCTTCAGGTTCGCCAGCGCCTCGACGGTGGAGTCGGGCCGGATGCCCTCGTCCGCCCGGAGCAGCTCGTCGGTGTCGTTGCCCTCCTCATCGCGGACCGCGACGGGCACGATCTCGTTCTCGAACCTGCCCTCCGCCGTGGCCCGGGCCGCCCGCTGGTGGCTCTGCACCGAGAAGGCGTCGAGCTCCTCGCGCGAGATGCCCCACTGGTCGGCGATCATCTCGGCGCCGATGCCCTGACCCTTCAGGCCGCCCTGCTCGGCGTAGCGCGCCATCATGCGGGGGCCGAAGGGGAACCCGTAGTCCCGCACCACCGACGACCCCATGGGCGTGTGCGTCATTGACTCCACCCCGGCGGCCACCACGATGTCGTAGGCGCCCGCCATGACGCCCTGCGCGGCGAAGTGCAGCGCCTGCTGGGAGGAGCCGCACTGGCGGTCGATCGTCGTGGCGGGCACGGACTCGGGCCAGCCGGCGGCGAGCACGGCGTTGCGGCCCACGTTGAGCGACTGCTCGGAGACCTGCATGACGCAGCCCATGATCACGTCGTCGACCAATGCCGGGTCGAGCTTGTTGCGCTCGGCCACCGCCCTGAGGGCCTCGGAGGCCAGGTCGACGGCGTGCCAGCCGCGGAGCTTCCCGTTGCGCTTCCCGCCGGCGGTACGGACGGCATCGACGATGACTGCGGTGGTCATGGTGTCTCCTCACTACCGGCGGGCGGTCGGCGCCACGCCGGTCCAGAACGGCGGACATCCTACCCGGGCGCCCGCCGGGGGCCCACTTGGCACCGGGCCGGCCGGGCGGTCGTTCGGTAGGGTCTGCCCCCGATGAACGGCGCGGGCAAAGACATGGACCGCTGGCTGGGTGACGGGGGGATGCCCGTCATTGAGCTGGTCGGCGGCGCGTTCGCGGCCTACGGCGTGGACGGCGAGGACCTGGGCTGGGTCAGCGGGACCTTCACGCCGACCGACCTCGCCTGCAATCCTCATGGCGTCACCCAGGCCGGCATCCACTCCCTCCTGCTCGATGCCGCCATGAACTTCGCCATCAATGCCGCCCTCCCGGGCAAGGCGCGCACCCGCGGCACCCTCGAGATGAAGACCGAGTGCATGCGCCCCGCCATGAAGGGCGATACGTTCGCGTTGCGGGGCGAGGTCGTGCGCATGGCGAAGCAGGTGGCCTACGGCGAGGCCTCGCTGCGCGACGCCGGTGGGGTGCTGGTGAGCCGGGCCACGGGGACCTTTCTCCTGCATCGACCGGAACCCGAGACCGACCAGGGACCCGCTCCCGCCGCCTGACCCCTACCGGGTGCCGCCGCCCGGGCCCGGGGTCTGCGGTATCTGTTGCGGGCCGTCCGGCCCGCACGCCGTCTGCTTCGCCTGCTGGCGGGTCGGCCGTCGCCTCGGCCTCGCCCCGGCGCCGGTCTTCCCGGTGCGGCTGTGCCCACTGCCGGGTCCGCTCTACACCGTGCTCATGGGATACAAGGAGTCGCCGGTGCGCGAGGCGCGCCGGCGCTTCGGGCCCATGGTGCGCACGCTCGCCGCAGAGTTCGTGTCCGCCCATGCGCGCTGCCTCGTCGCGGCAGGGGGCGGGGGTGGAATCGTGCTCCCGGTCCCGTCGTCGGCACGGCCGGCGGGGTCACCGCTCTGCGGCGTCGACGGGCTGGCGCCGGCCTGTGCCCCCCTGGGGGACTGGATGCCACAATTGCTCGCCCGGGGCGGCGTGCCCGTCGGCCACATGCGGGCCGCCCGCGGCGCCTTCGAGGTTCCCGCCGCGCTCAGGCCCGCCGTTGCCGGCCGGGGTGCGGTGCTCCTCGACGACATCTACGTCAGCGGCGCCCGGGCCCAGAGCGCCGCGGCGGCGCTGGGGCGCGCCGGCGCCCGCTCGGTTGTCATCGTCGTCCTCGGCCGGGTCCTGCGACCCGACCGCTCGGCGGCCCATGCCGACTTCCTCGAGCGCCACCGTCGCGGCGCGTCGGGCGCCCGCAGCGGTGCCTGCTGCCGATGCGTTCAGGCGGGGACGTCGACGGAGTAGCGGACCCCGGTCAGCTCCTCGGACGCCTGCCACAGTTCCGCAGCGGCGCTCCCGTCGCGGGCGCGCCGCGACGGCCGGGCCAGGCGCGGCGGACCGAAGAGCCCGAAGAGGTGCGCCGGCCCGACGTACTGCCCCGGCCCCATGGCTCCCGAGGTGGCGGCGCACAGGATCGGCAGGGCGCCCGCCGCCGTGGACTGCCCGAACGTCGTCCCGGCGGCCCGGCCCAGCCTGCGCCGGACCCGGCTCGTCCCGAGCGCGGCGCCGCTGCCGGCGAGGTTGCTCCGCGTCCAGCCCGGGTGCGCGGCCACGGCGAGCGTCGGGAGCCCGGCCGCGACGAGCCGGCGGCTGAGCTCGGCGCTGAACAAGAGGTTGGCCAGCTTCGACGCGGCGTAGTTCATCCAGGTGTTGTGCGACCCGACGCCGGTCGGGTCGGTGGCCCGCACCCTGCCGCTGCGGTGCAGGTGCGAGCTGACGGTGACGATGCGTGAGCGCTCGGTGGTGAGGATGCGGTCGAGCAGAAGGCCGGTGAGTGCGAAATGCCCGAAGTGGTTGGTGCCCATCTGCAGCTCGAAGCCGTCCGCCGTGAGGCGGTACGGCGTCCCCATCACGCCAGCGTTGTTGATCAGGAGGTCGAGGCGCGCGTGTTCGGAGAGGAAGGTCTCGGCGGCGCGCCGCACCGAGACCAGGTCGGCCAGGTCGAGATGCAGCAGCTCGAGGGAGCTCCGGTCGAGCTCGCTCTCCATCTTGTCGCGCGCCTGGCGCGCCTTGTCCTCGTTGCGGCAGGCCATGATGACGTGCGCCCCGTGGGCGGTGAGGGCCTTCGCCGTCTCGTAGCCGAGGCCGCTGTTGGCCCCGGTGACGAGCGCCACCCGGCCGGTGAGGTCGCCGATGTCGGCGCTGCTCCAGGTGGCGCTGCCCGTCGCCTCGCCCCCTGGAATCGCGCTCATGTGTTGCCGATGTGGTCGGCCGGGACCGTGCCGAGCTTGCCCGCCTGGAAGTCCTCGAAGGCCTTGATGATCTCGTCGCGTGTGTTCATGACGAAGGGACCGTGGGCGAAGACGGGTTCGCGGATGGGCCGGCCACCGAGGACCAGCACGTCGAGTCCCGGATGACGCGACTCCTGCGCGGTGTCGGCCCGCAGCACCAGGGCGTCGCCGGCGCCGAGGACGGCCAGTTGCCCGGTGCGGAACGGCCTGCCGTCGGGCCCGATCGTGCCCGTCCCGTCGAGGGCGTACACCAGGGCGTTGAACTCCGCGGGCCAGGGGAGGACCAATTCGGCCCCCGGTTGCACGGTCGCGTGCACCATCGAGATCGGGGTGTGGGTGGCCCCCGGCCCGCGGTGCCCGGCCACGGCACCGGCGATGACCCGCACCAGGGCGCCGCCGTCGGGCGACGTGAGCAACACGACGTCGCCGGCCTCGAGGTCCTGGTAGCGCGGATCGATCATCTTGTCGGCCGCGGGCAGGTTGACCCAGAGCTGAATGCCGTGGAACAGGCCACCACTCGCGATCAGCTGGTCGGGCGGGCGCTCGATGTGGAGGATCCCCGAACCGGCGGTCATCCACTGTGTCGAGCCGTTCGAGATCAGTCCGCCGCCGCCGATGGAGTCCTGGTGCTGGAACGTGCCGTCGATCATGTAGGTCACCGTCTCGAAGCCGCGGTGGGGGTGCCAGGCGGTGCCCTTGGGCTCGCCCGGTGCGTACTCCACCTCACCCATCTGGTCCATGTGGACGAAGGGGTCGAGGTCCGCGATCGGCACGCCCGCGAAGGCGCGGCGCACCGGGAAGCCCTCGCCCTCGTAGCCGGCGGGCGCGTCGGTCACCCTCTGCACCGGGCGCAGGGCGGCCGTGCCGGGCGTCTCGATGCGCGGGAGGACCAAGGTGTCGGGGACGGTCACTGCAGGCATGGCGGCCTCACTCTCTGTCGCGTTCGTTTCGTGCCGACGGAAACGGTTCCGATCCGTCGGCACGACACCTGTGCAACCCGGAAGGACCTCGTTCTGTTCCGGACCCGGGGCTCCCGCGTCCCGGTCAGGAGGCGTCGAGCCGGGCGACCTGTTCGGGCGTGAGCGAGAGGTCCGCCGCCGCCGCCGACGAGACGGCGGTCTCGGGCCGGCTGCTGCCCGGGATCGGGATCACCCGCGAGCCCTTGGCCAGCATCCAGGCCAGGGTGACCTGCTGCGGGCTGGTCCCCACCTCGGCCGCCACCTCGGCGAAGGCGGGGTGGTCCTTCTCGATGTTATCGGCGCGACCGATGCCGCCCATGGGGCTCCACGGGATGAAGGCGACGCCCAGCTCCTCGCAGTGCCGGAGCTCATTCTCCGAGGAGCGGAACCGCGGCGAGAATTCGTTCTGCACGCTGACCAGGCGGCCGTCGAGGACGCGCTGGGCCTCGTCGATCTGCGCCACCGTCGCGTTGGACACGCCGGCCATGAGGATCTTGCCTTCGTCGAGCAGCTCGGCCAGGGCACCGACCGAGTCGGCCCAGGGCACCGACGGGTCGGGGCGGTGGTACTGGTAGAGGCCGATGGCGTCCACGCCGAGCCGCTTGAGCGAGGCTTCGCAGGCCTCCTTGACGTAGGCCGGGTCGCCATGGACGGTCCAGCTGCCGTCGCCCGGGCGCCGGTGGCCGCCCTTGGTCGCGACCAGCACGTCGTCGGTGGGCCTTCCGTAGGCGGCGAGGGCCTCCGCGATGAGCTCCTCGCCGTGCCCGTGCTCGTGCACGCCGAGCGAGTAGGCGTCGGCGGTGTCGATGATGGTGACACCGGCGTCCAGCGAGGCGTGAATGGTGGCGATGGCTCGAGGGCGATCCGGGCGGCCCTCAATGGAGAGCGGCATCTCGCCGAGCCCGATGGCGCTCACCGTTCGGTTGCCGATGGGGCGGTACTGCATGGGGCTCCTCCTGGCGATCGGGTGGGTATGAGCGGTGGAGGTGCGCCGGCACCGGAACCGGCATTCCGTCTACTACCCGACCACGTGGAACGCAATCCGGTAGAGGAGGGTCTCGTCGCCGATCGGACCGGCATGGGCGGCGCGCCGGCGCAGCGCCTCACGATCGTGCTCCCCGGCGCGGCGGACGTCGGCCTCGGAGATGTCGGCGAACCGCATGGGCTCCATGCTGTCGACCTCTATCTCGACCCGGCCGACCCGGTAGCGCCCGCCGACCTTCGCCTGGCGCCGCCTCCAGAGCCGGAAGGTCACCTCGATGTCACCGGCGGCGATGTCGTCGTGGAGCTCCTTGCTGAATTCCACCAGCTCACGGTAGGCGCGACACGGTCGGGACAAGAAGGGGGCTTCGCGTAGGCCTATCGCACCAGCTTGCACAATCGACTCACAATTTGGGCCCGGTTTCCCTGCCTGCGCTGATCTTCTTCCGACACACTCGTTGGAGGGAGAGGACGGGACGCGCGGCCGGGAGCGTCCCTCGTGAGAGGGGGCTGTGCATGGTGTCGAAGTTGATCCTTGGCCTGCTCGCTGCGGCCGGTGTGAGTGGCGGCTTCGCCCTGGCCGGCCCGCCGCGCTCGAACGCTCCGACCTTGAGCAGCGCGCTCGAAGTCTCGCAGCTGTACCACAACGAGGTGGCGATGACCGCCCAGGAGTCGCACCTCCAACAGCTCTTGGGGTTCGCCCGCGCCGAGCTGGCGCGCCCGGCGACGCCGGCTCCGGCGGCGACCCCCGCCCCACCGGCCGTCTTGGTCGCGTCGCCCGCATCGCCACCACCACCCGGGCCGGCTGCTGCTGCGGCCCCGTCCCACGCGCCGTCGGCCCCGCCGCCCGCAGGCACCGCAGCTCCCGCACCGACCACCGCCACGACCCAGCCACCGCCACCGCCGCCACCACCGACGACCACGACGACGACGACGCCACCCACCACGACGACGACCACTCCACCCACGACGACAACGACGAGGCCCCGCCAAGATGACTGACCCGCAACCCAAATCCAAGAAGCGGCGTCGCTCGGCCACCGTGCCCGGGGTCGTCGTCACCGCGGCCACACTCGGGACCACCGGCCTGGCGTTCGCCTACTCGGTGAAGACGGCGCCGCCCATCAACACGGGCAAGACGGCCCAGGCCGCCGCCGTGGCCGCCGAGATCGCCCGCGAGAAGGCGGGCATCACGCAGTTGCACTCGTCGATCGCGTCGACCCAGTCCCAGCTCAAGGCGCTGCAGGCGGGCGCGCCCTCGGGGTCCCCGGCGTCGGCCGCCACGCCCGGCTCCGTCCCGACGAGCTCGGGCACCTCGGCCTCGGGAACGGCCTCCGTCGCGAGCACGTCGACGCAGTCGGCCTCGTCTCGTTCGACTGCCTCCGGCGCAGCCACCCCTGCAACACCCGCCGCCGCCGCCCCGGCGGCCGCTCCGACCGCCGCACCGGTGGCGCCGGCGCCCGGCAACTCGCCCGCGCCCGCGCCGACTCCGACACCGACGACAACGCCCACGACGCAGCCGGCCCCGCCGCCCCCGCCGCCACCACCGCCGCCCCCGGTGACGTCGACGACCGGTGCCTCCAGCACCGCCTGATGAACGCGACCTCGTCGGTGCTGGGCACCACGCGCGCGATGGCCACCGATGTCACCGTCCACGGGGCCGGGGTGCTCGGGGCCGCCGCCGAGCAGGCGGCTCGCGACGCCCTGCTCCGGTTCCACGACGTCGACACGACCTGCACCCGCTTCGATCCTCACAGCCCGCTGATGCGTGTCAACGCGCGCCCCGACCGCTGGCACGAGGTACCGCCCATGCTGTTCCAGGCCATTCAGGAGGCACACCGGGCGCACCAGAAGACGAAGGGCCGGTTCGACCCCCGCGTGCTCCGCACGCTGGTCGACCTCGGGTACGACCGCAGCCTGGCCTTCTCAAGGGGTGCAGTGGAGACGATCCGTGCCGGCACGCTCCGGCCGCCCGACGGGCCGTGGAGGCCACGGTTCCGGGGCGGCCCGCACCCGCAGCTGCTCATCGGCCGCGAGCCGGTCGATCTCGGGGGGATCGGCAAGGGGCTGGCACTGCGCTGGGCGTCAGAGCAACTGCGGACGCAGGTGGAGGACTTCCTGATCGATGCCGGCGGTGACATCACCTGCTGCGGATCGGGTCCCGAGGGCGACGGCTGGAAGGTGGCCGTCGAGGACCCACGCGGGGGGAGCGGCCCGCTGGCGGTCGTCACCCTGCGCGACACGGCGTGCGCGACGTCATCGATCAGGCTGCGCCGGTGGCGGTGCGCCGGCCGGAGCGTGCACCACCTGGTCGACCCACGCTCGGGGAGACCCGGAGGCGCCGGGCTCTCGGCCGTGACCGTCATCGCACCGGATCCGGTGGAGGCGGAGGTGCTGAGCAAGTCGCTGTTCCTGGAAGGCCGTCGCCGCATCGCCGACGAGGCGGCCCGGGTCGCCGCGGCGGCGTTCTGGGTGCACTCCGACGGCACGGTCGGTGAGACGCCGCACTTCGGCGACCGGGTGATCTGGAGAGCGGCCTCGTGAGCCCACCGGCGCCGGTGGCGACCGATGCACCCGCCGCCTCGTCGCACCGGTCACGTCCGGGCGATCAACGGACGGACCCGATGGGGCCGCGCCGGACGTTGCGCGGGCACCTCCCCAGCGTGGGCTGGGCCGGCTGCGTGCTCGCCGTCTCTCTAGGCCTGGGCTACGCCATGGCGCGGCAGGGGGGTTCCGGCCTGCTCCACGACAAGATGCTGCCGTGGATCCTGAGCCGCTGCCTCGGGCTCGGTGCCTACGTGTCGCTGACCGCGCTGGTCGCGGTCGGCATCTGGTTCCGCCATCCGTGGCGCGTGGTCCGCCGGGCGCCGGGGCCGGAGGCGCTGCTGCGCGCCCACGCGGCCCTGGCGGCTGCCACGGTGGTGCTCCTCGCCGGCCACATCGTGGCCGTCTGCCTCGACCACTATGCCGGGGTCGGATGGACCGGCACCTTCGTCCCGTGGCACTCGCACTACCGGCCCACGGCCGTCGGTGTCGGGTCCATCGCCATGTACGGCATCGTGCTGGTCGCCGGGACCGCGGCGTTGGCCGGCTCCATTGCCAGGCGGATCTGGCTGCCCATCCACTCGCTCTCTGCGGCCATCTTCGGGCTGTGCCTCGCCCATGGCCTGCTGGCCGGGAGCGACAGCCACGTGCTGTGGGGGATGTACGCCGCCACCGGTGCGGCCGTGGCGGTGCTGCAGGTCACCCGGGTGCTGGCCCGACCTCCGGCGTTGGCCGACGCACGGTCATGACGGCGGTGCTCGCGCCCGAGCTGCTCGTGCCGACGGCCGGTGGCGCCCTGGCGCAGACCGGGGATCCGAACGGGCTCCTGTTGGCCGGGCCATTGGCCCCGGACGGGGCCGAGTCGCTCGAGTCGTACATGGACAGGCTCGGCCCGGCTCCCGTGTTGAGCCGCGAGGAGATCTTCGCTGAGATCCGGGACAGCGGCCTGCAGGGCCGCGGTGGGGGTGGCTTTCCGCTGTGGCGCAAATTGGAGACCGCGCTGGCGTCGCCGGGGGACCCGGTCCTGGTCGTCAACTGCAGTGAGAGCGAGCCGGCGAGCCGCAAGGACTGGACCCTCTGCTCCTACCGCCCCCACACCGTGCTCGAAGGCGCGGCGGCGATCGCGGACGTGTTGGGGGCGCGGGAAGTGGTGATCCATCTCCACGGCGGATCGGCCGGGCCCCGTGAGGCGTTGCGCAACGCACTGCGCGAGCGCGGGTCCCTCGAGGGTGACCCGGTGTGGCGGATGTCGTACGGTCCGAGCGGCTACGTCTCGGGCGAGGCCAGCGCGGTGGCGCGCTACCTGCACGAGGGGGTCGCCCTGCCGCTGTTCGCCTCGGCGCCGCTCGCACGGCGCGGCCCCTCGGGCCGGCCGACCGTCGTGTCGAACGCCGAGACGGCGGCGCATGTCGCGTCGATCCTCCATGGCGGGGCCGAGCGGTGGCGCGCGGCGGGGTCGCCGTCGTGTCCGGGGCCTCAGCTCGTCACGCTCTCGGGTGCGGTGGCCTACCCGGGCACCGTCGTCGAGATCACGGGTTCGGTGACCATCGGCACCATCCTCCGCGGCGCGGGCCTGGAGGAGCCTCCCCACGCAGTGCTGATGGGTGGGTATGCCGGGACATGGATCCACGGGCACCTGGCGTGGCAGACCCCCCTGGAGCCCGCCTCACTGAGCGCGTTGGGCGCGACCCGTGGCTGCGGTCTGATCGGGGTGCTTCCGCACGGCGCCTGTGGCATCGCCCAGTCGGCGCTCATCGTCGACTACCTGGCCGGGGAGTCTGCCGGCCAATGTGGGCCGTGCGTGCTCGGGTTGCCGGTGCTGGCCGACAGCATGCGTGCCCTGGCGCGCGGGAGAGGAGGGCGTCGGGCGCTCCGGCACATCCGCCGTACCGCCGTCGCGCTGCCGGGAAGCGGAGCCTGCAGTCATCCCGACGGCGTCGTCCGACTGGTCGTGAGCACCCTCGAGGTCTTCCAAGACGACGTCGCCCGGCACCGGAAGGGGAGCGCGTGCCGTACCGCGCACCACCGTCCTCTCTTCCCGTTCGCCACCGCCGAAGGTTCTTCGTGAAGGTCGTGGTCCACGTGGACCCCACCCGGTGCCGCGGGCACGGCATCTGCGCGTTGATGTTCGCGGAGGCGCTCGAGCTCGACCGCTGGGGTTACGGGAGGGCCCTCGACGCCGAGCACGAGGGGCGCCGGAGCGTGGTGCAGGCCCGGCGGGCGCAGCGAGCGTGCCCCAACGGTGCCATCTCCTTCACCGTCGTGGAGGAGATGCAGCCCGCGTCCTGACGTCGGGTCTGCCGCTCCCGCTCGGGACGTCCGGACCCTGACCCGGTCGACCTTCTTCGTGTCGGGGGACCGCGGCGTGACCCGGCCGAATTGTCGCTGCCCTCGGGGCCCCGCTCCACAACCGGGGTGGAACTGCGTCTCCATCAGCGCGTCGAGGTGACTTCCGGCGCAGATGAGTGAACTCTCACCCGCACCTCATGCGTGCTTCAGGAACGCAGTCCAGAGTGTCGGAACGGAAGAGGAGGCGGCGAAAGTCGTCCTCGCAGAGGGGAATGATGCACATGGCCTCGAAATTGCTGATTGGCGCGGTCACACTCGGCGGCCTGGCGGGAGGATTCTCCCTTGCAGCTGCGGCGTCGGGCAGCCACGCCCCCGTCCACCGGCCCGCCGCCGCCGAGGTGCGGCGTCTGTACGACACCGAAGTGGCGCTGAACGGCCAGGAACAGCACCTCCAGGCACTGCTCGAGTTCAGCCGGGCGGAGCTGGTGGCGAGGCCGGCCGACACGGCGGCGGCTGCGTCGTCGAGCCCGTACGACGCGTCACGCGCCGCCCCGAGCGCGGCTGCACGTGCCCCGGTAGCTGTCCCACCGGCAGCGATGGTTGCGCCCGCACAACCCGAGACCCCGACCACGATCGAACCCCAGCCCACCACGGGCGAACCTCCGACGACGAACACATCGGAGCCATCGACGACGACGACTTCGGTTCCGGCGCGCGGCGCCGAGGACGGCAGTGGTGACGGAAGGTCCGGCCCCGGTGACTGACGCGGCGGGCAAGGCTCGAGCCCGTCGCCGCAGAGCCACCGTTCCCACCGTGGTCGTGACCGCGGCGACCATCGGCACGACGGGGCTCGCGCTGGCATGGTCGGTCGGCACGGCGCCGCAGAGTTCCGGTACCCGGACCGCGGCGGACGCGACAACGGCGCTGGCGATTGCCCGTGAGAAATCCGGAATCGACCAGCTCCATCGATCCATCGCGGCAACGATGAGCCAGATCGATGCACTGCACACGGCCGCACCTGCGGCGGCTTCGGGGGCCACTACGACCACGGCTCCGGCCGGTGCGGCTGGCTCGGCCGCTGGGGCCGCCCCGCGTGCGTCAGCGGTGCAGGCCGCCGCGCCGCCCGCCGGTGCCGCGCCGGCCGCCGTGGCTCCGGCTCCCGCCGCTGCGAGTCCCGCTGCTTCGACGGCGCCCGCCCCTGCTCCCGCACCTGCCGCGACGCCAGCGACCCAGCCGCCACCGCCTCCACCGCCTCCCCCTCCACCTCCACCGCCGGTGACCGCGACGACAGGTGCGTCGGCCGCCGCGTGAGCCAGACCGCAGTGAGATCCGTCCTCGCGACGGTCCGTGCCATGGCGTCCGATGTTGTGATCCACGGTGCCCTCGGCCACGAGGGGGACGACGGCGCGGTGCGGGACGCCCTCGGCGTCTTCTCCGACCTGGAGCGATGTTGCACCCGCTTCGACGCGGACAGCCCCCTCATGCGGGTGAACGAACAACCCGACCGGTGGCACCGGGTCCCGCCGACGCTCTTCCGTGCGGTCCGGGAGGCGCATGACGCGTATCAACGGTCCCGCGGGCGTTTCGATCCGCGCATCCTGCGCGACCTGGTCGGCCTGGGGTATGACCGCAGTCTCCCCTTCCAAGAGGGAGTGGAGATGACGGGTGGCACGCGTGTGCACCGTTCTCAGCTGCAGCCCTGGCGACCCAGGTTCCGCGGCGGTCGGAGGCCCGAACTGCACCTGGGCGGGCAGCCGATCGACCTCGGCGGGATCGGCAAGGGGCTGGCCCTCCGGTGGGCGGGACAGCGGCTCACCGCGGGTGTGGAGCAGTACCTGATCGACGCCGGCGGCGACTGCGTCTGCCGCGGCGGCGGGCCCGACGGAAACGGGTGGCGGATAGGCGTCGAGGATCCGCGGGGCGGAAGGGGTCCGCTTGCCGTCGTCGAGGTCCGGGACAGAGCGTGCGCGACGTCATCGGTGCGGCTGCGGCGGTGGCGCTGGCGGGGCAGGACGGTGCACCATCTGCTGGACCCCCGGACGGGTCGACCCGGGGGGGCCGGGCTGCTGGCCGTGACGGCGATCCATCCCGACCCGGTGACGGCTGAGGTCCTCACCAAGGTGCTGTTCCTGAAGGGCCGGTCCGGCATCGCCGCAGAGGCCTCCCGGCTGCGCGCAACGGCGTTCTGGGTTGCCACCGACGGCCGCGCCGCTGAGACGTCGGACTTCTCGAAGTACGTGATCTGGCGGGCGGCGTGAGCGTTCTCTCGCCGGGCCAGAGCGCTGAGGCACCCCCGAGCCCCCCGGGGTCGCTGCGTCAGCCTGTTCCGGGCCCCGTCCCACCGCCGCGGGGCCCGGAACACCCTGGCCGGGGAGTGCGTGACGTCGCCCTCCTGGTCGTCATGCTCGTCGCCTCGATCGGCACCGGTTACGCGCTGTCGGTGCACAGCGCGGGACTGTTGCACGACAAGATGCTGCCGTGGATCCTCGGACGCAGCCTCGGGATCGCCACCTATGTCGCGCTCAGCGCACTCGTCGTCCTCGGCATCTGGTTCCGGCACCCGTGGCGGGTCGCCCGCCGCACGCCGTCTCCGGAGACGCTGCTTCGGGCGCACGTGACCCTGGCGGCGTGCACCATCGCCCTGTTGGTGGGGCACGTGACCGCGCTGGTGCTGGACCGCTACTCGGGCGTGGGGTGGACCGGAGTTCTGGTGCCCTGGCACTCGCAGTACCGGCCGACCGGGGTGGCTCTGGGATCCATCGCTCTCTACGGGATCGTGCTCGTGGCGGTGAGTGCGGCACTGGCAGGGTCGATCGCCCGGCAGGTGTGGCTTCCCGTGCACTCGGTCTCGTCGGCGGTCTTCGCGGTGTCGCTCGTCCATGGCTTCCTGGCCGGCAGCGACAGCCGCGTTCTCTGGTGGCTGTATCTCGTCACCGGGGCGCTCGTCGCGGCGTTGCAGGTGTCACGCTTGCTGGCCCGCCCGGTGCGGCCCCAGGAGGCATGGTGACCACGGCGATGCTCGCCGAGCGCGGCGAGGTCGCCCGACAGCGCGTGGGCCCTCGCATCGCGGCCATCGGCGATCCCGCCGCGCTGATCCTCGCCGGTGCCACCGCGGCGGAAGGCCCAGAACCACTCGTGTCCTTCCTGTCCCGGTCGGGTGCGCCGCCGGCTCCCCGGCCGGCCGAAGCTCTCGATGCGCTGCGACTCAGCGGCCTGCAAGGTCGCGGGGGAGGAGCGTTTCCGCTCTGGCGCAAGGTGCAGGCGGCGCTGGACGCCCCCGGGCGCCCGACGCTGGTCGTGAACTGCAGCGAGAGTGAACCCGCCAGCCGCAAGGATTGGACGATCTGCACACTCCGACCGCATCTCGTGTTGGAGGGCGCCGTCCATCTGGCGAGACTCGTCGGAGCGGACGAGGTCGTCCTCCATCTGCATCGCGGATCCGCCGAGCCGACGGCGTCGCTGGACCGTGCCCTGGACGAGCGGGCGGAGGCGGTGGCGGGTGATCCCGCGTGGCGACTCTCGAGCGGCCCTCACGGATACGTCTCGGGTGAGGCCAGCGCCGTCGCCCGCTACCTGCACGAGGGCGTGGCGAAGCCCGTCTTCTCCTCGGTGCCGATGGCGCGGCGCGGGCCCTCGGGCCGGCCCACGCTTGTCTGCAACGCGGAGACGGTCGCTCACGTTGCCGCCATCCTGCGCGTCGGCGCCGAGACGTGGAGGTCCGCCGGCTCGGAGTCGTGTCCCGGTCCACAGCTCGTGACCTTGGCCGGCGCCGTTCCACGACCCGGGTCCGTCGTGGAGGTGTCGGGCCCCGCCACGATCGGCGAGATCTTCCGGGAAGCCGGAGTCGATGACCCGCCGCTGGCGGTCCTCGTGGGCGGCTACGCGGGGACCTGGATCCGCGGCCATGTCGCCTGGCGCACACCGCTGGAGCCGGCGGCCCTGGCCCGCCTGGGAGCCTCCCGCGGCTGTGGTCTGCTCGGCGTGCTCCCCCATGGGACGTGTGGGCTGAGGCAGACGGCGCTGGTGACGGCTTACCTGGCCGGTGAGACAGCCGGACAGTGCGGGCCGTGCGTGCACGGACTCCCCGCTCTGGCGGAATGCGTGACCCGGCTCGCAACGGGCACCGCCGGCCGCCGGATGGTGCGCCGGCTCCGTCGCACCGGCAATGCGCTGCTCGGAAGCGGCGCGTGCGCGCACCCCGATGGCGTCGTCCACATGGTGCGCAGCGCGCTCGACGTCTTCGACTACGACGTGATCCGACACCGCGCCGGGAGCCCGTGCCCGCCGTCGGACCATCCACCCCTGTTCCCAATTCCGGTGGCTCGGGCCTCATGAGGGTGGTGATCCACGTGGACCCGACCCGGTGCCGGGGTCATGGGATTTGCGCCCTCTACTTCAAGGACGGCGTGGAGCTCGACCACTGGGGTTACGCGCGGGCCATTGACCCGCCCGCACAGGGCCGCCGGGCCATCGCCCGAGCTCGGCGCGCCGCCCGTGCCTGCCCGAACGATGCGATTTCGTACGAGGTCGTCGACACGCGGACGGGCGATAGCCTTCAACCCTGGTGACACGGGATCCCGTCCGGAGAGGTGGGGACGAGGGATTGCAAGAGGACCTGAGATCGCGGTGGTGGCCCATTCCGGGAATGGTGGCCATCCTGGCCTCCCTGGCTGTGGTGGCAGCTACCCAGGGATGGCTCCGGGCCTCGCCCGTGGAGATGCCGCGGACGGTGCAGGTCGGTGTGCACGTGGAAGCCAGTGCCCCCCCCACGCCGTCCCCGCCCTTCGCGGTGAACGAGCCGGCCACAGTGGTGTCGCCGTCCCGCCCTGTGATCACCGGTCCGCCGGTCACCCCCGCCCCGGCCGACACGGCCGTCACGCCCCGGGTGGTCCCGGCGGCGCCGTCTGCGGGGACGACGACGATCCCCACCCAACCGTCGGCACCGCAGCCGGAGGACTCCTCCCCGGGATCGGGCACCGACGTGACGACCACGACTGCCGGTCCGACCGCCACGACAGTGCCGGCCGGTGGCGTCACGACGACGACGCAGCCACGCGAGCAATGAGGGACCGCGTGCACCGGGACCCCGGTGGCACCACGCGGCGGCACCGGATCGGTTCGGCGCCGCGACTGGCGGGGTTCTTGGCCCTGTTGCTCGCCGCCGTCCTGGCCGTCTCGGCGTTCGAGACCGTCCACTGGTTCGACAACCAGTCGCTCGCTGCGACGAACCGGAACCTCGCCGCAGAGCTCGAGAGCTTCCAGCACGCATTGGCGGACCGCGGGACGTCGGGCATGGCGACCTCGACCGTGGCCTACCTGCAGAGCCGCGTCCTGCCGCGAGGCGAGGTCATCATGGTGGACCTGAACGGCGTGGGGCAGTTCGGGAGCGCCGGGTCGGCACATCTTCTGCAGTCGGGCTCGGTGCAGCGCGCCCTCGCTCGCCCACCGGTTGCGACCCGGTCGGAGCACGCCGTGCTTGCGGGGACGAACACGCTCCTGGTCGAGGCCCCGATCCTGAGTGGGCATCGCACCATCGGCACCGTCATCGTCGCGGCCGACCTGGCCCAGCAACGATCGGATCAGAACCGGGTCCTCGTGCTCGTCGTCGGCCTCGCCTTCATCGCGCTGGTGGGGGCAGTGGCCGGCGCCTACCTGTTGCTCCGGCGACTCCTCCGTACCGTCGGGCGGATCACGACGACGGCGTCGGCGATCGAGAGCGGCGACCTCGACCGCCGGCTGGGCGACCAGGGCACCGACGACGAGGTGGGCCAGTTGGCCGCCACGTTCGACTCCATGTTGGACCGCCTCGAGACCGCCATGACTCTGCAACGCCGCCTGCTCTCCGACGTGTCGCACCAGCTGCGTACACCGCTCACCGTGGCGCGGGGCCACCTCGAGGTCCTGGCCCGCCAGGAGGACGCCGATATCGTCGAGGTGCGCGAGACGGTTGCCGTCGTCATCGACGAGCTCGACCACATGCGGTCGCTCGTCGAACGGCTGCTGCTCCTGGGCCGGGCGCTCGAACCGGACTTCCTCCAGCTCGAGCGGCTCGACCTGCGCACCTTCCTGTCGGATCTCTTCGACGCCGCCGTGGTGCTCGCCGATCGTGACTGGAAGCTCGCAGACGTGCCCGATGTCGTGCTCGAAGTCGATGCGGCGAAGTTGCGCGGTGCGTTGCTCAATCTCATCGACAACGCCATCAAGGCGACGGTCGGCGGCGAGACCATTGCCATCTCCGCCCAGTGTGACCCCAGCTCCCGCGACGTCGTGCTCATCGTGGAAGATTCGGGCCCTGGCATCCCGGATGGGGAGCGGGAGCTGGTGCTCGAGAGATTCGGTCGAATCGGCGGAGCGGACCGCGAGGGCAGCGGCCTCGGTCTCGCCATCGTGACGGCTGTGGCGGAGGCGCACGGCGGATCGTTCGATCTCGCCCGGTCGGACCTCGGCGGCTGCCGTTGCGTCATCACCCTTCCCCGGGCCCGGGTCTCGGTGGAGGCGCTGACGCCGGCCGGGGTCTGAGTGCAGATCCTCATTCTCGAGGACGACCCCGGCATCGTCTCCTTCTTGGAGAAGGGCCTCCATGCGGAGGGGTACCGGACGTGTGTCGTCTCCTCGGGGGCCGACGCGCGCGCCGCCTTGGAGGCACCCCAGCACGACATCGATCTCGTCCTGTTGGACCTCGGCCTGCCCTCCGACGACGGCGTGAAGGTCCTGCGGGAGTGGCGGAGCGAGGGCCATGACCTTCCCGTCATCATCCTCACGGCCCGGGCCGAGGTCAGCGACAAGGTCGAAGGGCTCAACGCGGGGGCGAACGACTACGTGACCAAGCCGTTCTCGTTCGACGAACTCCTCGCCCGCATCCGCGCCGCGCTGCGCACCGTCGAACAGCCGAGCGCGCAGGAGCTGGTCGTCCTCGATCTCCGTTTCGACCTCCTGACCAAGGTCGCCTGGCGCGCCGGTCAGCGCATCGATCTGGCCCCGCGGGAGTGGGCACTCCTCGAGATGTTCATGCGCAACCCCGACCAGGTGCTGTCGCGGGCGCAGATCCTGAGTCGGGTCTGGGACTTCTCGTTCGACCCGGGCAGCAATATCGTCGACGTCTACGTCGGGTACCTCCGCCGCAAGATCAACCGGCCGGGCCTCGTCCCGCTGCTCTTCACCGTGCGCGGCGCCGGCTACAGGTTCGTCGAACCGCGCGACTGACGTCGCAGCCTGGCGGGTGTGGCCGGGGATTCACGGGCCGAACGCAGGGCGCAGCATCGCGGCTGCGTACCTGAAGGCACCCGACGAGTACACGTCGCACAGTTCGAAATAGCCCTGAGCGGTCGTGTTCCCGGTCGGACAGAAGTGCACCCCGTCCGGCGCCCGCACCACGTTGGTGCCCGAGGGCCCGGTGCATGGTTCGCCGGCGAGGCAGGGAAGCGTTTGCGTATAGGAACCGCCGGCCATGACGGCCTGGCCGGCGTCGACGTAGGTGACGCCGCTGTCGGCCGCCACGGCGGCGTAGAGCTGGTTCAAGTTGGCGATGTTCTGGTTCGCTCCCGCCCATGCGTTGTAGGGAATGCCACTGAGGAAGATCCTCGTGCCGTAGGGGCGGAAGATGTCTATCGCCTGCTGGAGGTCGGCTCGATACTTGGCGTAGTACTGCGGCGACCCGATCGCGTCGCCCATCATGCATGGCGTGAAGTTGTCGCCGCTGAATTCGAGGACGACGTCCGTCGGCCGCCAGGCGGCGGCGTCCGAGGCCATGCTCGCGAAGAAGTCGCAGACGGCAACCCCTCCGTACGTGCGCACGAGAGCCGAGGCGCCAGCGGCACGCGCGAGGTAGATGAAGTCCATGCCCGCCTCCATGCCCAAGGAGTCCCCGTAGAGGGCGACCCGGCGCGGGCCCGGCGTCGGCAGACCTGGGGCCGAGCCGAAGAAGCCGGCGTCGCCGTAGTCGAAGATGCCCCCGTCGGACGCGACGAGCCAGTAACCCTTGCCGCCGGGCGTGGCCGCCAGGCCGACGATGGGCTCGTTGAGCGTGATGGACCCGGCCGAGCCGAAGAAGGCGGCGTCGCCGAAGCTGAAGATGCCGCCGTCGGACGCCACCTCCCAGTAGCCCTTGCCGTCGGGCGTGGCTGCCATGCCGACCACCGCTGCGTTGAGGTGCTGGCCGCCCACCGAGCCCGCGAAGGCGGCGTCGCCGAAGCTGAAGATGCCGCCGTCGGACGCAACCTCCCAGTACCCCTTGCCGTCGGGCGTGGCCGCCATGCCGACCACCGCTGCGTTGAGGTGCTGGCCGCCCACCGAGCCGAAGAAGGCGGCGTCGCCGAAGCTGAAGATGCCGCCGTCGGACGCAACCTCCCAGTACCCCTTGCCGTCGGGCGTGGCCGCCATGCCGACCACCGCCGCGTTGAGGTGCTGGCCGCCCACCGAGCCGAAGAAGGCGGCGTCGCCGAAGCTGAAGATGCCGCCGTCGGACGCCACCTCCCAGTACCCCTTGCCGTCGGGCGTGGCTGCCATGCCGACCACCGCTGCGTTGAGGTGCTGGCCGCCCACCGAGCCCGCGAAGGCGGCGTCGCCGAAGCTGAAGATGCCGCCGTCGGACGCCACCTCCCAGTACCCCTTGCCGTCGGGCGTGGCTGCCATGCCCACGGCGGGGCGAACCAGGGAACCGGCTGCGGCCACCGTTGCCGGGACGGTCGCACACACGCTGCCGATGAGCGCGGCGATGACGGAGGCACGGGCACGTCGGAGCACCGGCCAAGTGTGGCAGACCGATCCACGTTCTCGACCAGGGCGTCCCCGTCGCGGTTCGGGCCGGTCGGGTCTACGCGCTTGGCGGCGTCAGCGGCGTGAGAGTGAGCGTGACCACGCCGCAGAGGTTCACGAGGCTGAGGACTGCGGGAACAGCGACCACTCAGGACGGCGTCTAACTGGGAGGTCGTGGTGGGGCTAGCAAGAATCGAACTTGCGACCTCAGCATTATCAGTGCTGCGCTCTAACCGACTGAGCTATAGCCCCCGATGACCGCACGGGCTCTTCGGCGGAAGACAAAAGCTACACCACGGCCCCCCGCGGCCCGCCAGCGCGGAAGCCCTGGTCACCCGTTCGCGAGAGTCGTCGAGACGAGTCCCGCCAGCGCAGTAGCCCCGGGACCGTCGATTGCCAGGTGGACCCCGTCCCCGCCGAACCACTGCGGGTTCTTCGCCGCCAACGACGCCCAGTCGGCGACGACCACGTGGGGGTATCTGGCCGCACCGCTGGCGAGGACCGCGTTGTTGGGGTCCTGCCACGGACGGTCGACATGGACACTCACGAACACCACCCGCGACGCGCCCCCGAGGATCGCCATCATGTGGTCAAAATCGGCGCCCGTGATCGGGCCGTTGGTGCCGAGACCGACGATGACCAGCCCGCCGAGCTGTCCCTGCGCTTTCATTGCCTGCAGGATCCCCTCGCCGTCCGCCCACTGGCGGCTCACGGCGGCGTCCACCTGAATGCCCGGGATCGACGCCTTCAGCGGATCTTGGTAGTCGAGCATGACCGAGTCGCCGACCGCCGTCACCTGCCCGGGAACGAACCCCGGACCCGCTGGGCCGGGTACGTCGGTCGTCGTCGAGGTGCTCGTCGGTGCGGCGGCCACGGGAGCCGTGGTTGTCGTGGTGGACCGCGCTGGGTCGCCGATGCGGTGCGGCGACGGAGCGCGAGCGGGGCGGTCCAGTGCCACGAACGCGAGCGCGCCGCCGAGGACGGCGACTGCGGCCGTGCCGGCGACGATCATCGTCCGCCGGGACGGGCGCCTCCGACGAGCTGTGGCGTGACGAGCCATGCGACAAGTTTCGTTGACCGGCCGGGGGAAAGGTCAGCGCACCCCCGTGCGACCGGGCAGGACGGCGTCCTCCGGCCACAGCTTCACGGCGATCGACTGGCTGGCCGTCGCCAGGAGATCCCCCGTTTCGGACCACAAGAACGCGATCCCCTGGGCGTACCCACCGACGAGCGCGTGGATGCGGATGTCGCACAGCACCCATTCGGTCGGCTTCACCTGGACCATGCGCAGGGTGTTGTCGAGGCTGCGCCCCATGGCCCGCCGCCCGAGGGGCTGCGACACTGCCCCCGAGACGTAATCACCGACGATGGCCAGGGTCGCGGCGGAGGGAGTCAGATGACCGGGCACCCGCGCCCAGAGCGCGGAGTCCGGGCTGCCCGGGGAGCCGTCCATTTCCTCGAAGGAGCGTCCTCTGGCCGTCCGCACCTCGATGCTGTCCATGATGGTGTTGCGGAAGATCTCCGGCAGGAACCGGGACGGGCACTCGTCGGGCCCGGGCACGTCGGGTGGTTCGGCCCAGACCCCCCCGACCGCGAGCTCGTCCTGCCCCAGTGCCGCGTTGACCGTGAGGATCTCGCGACCCTCGACCCGGCCCACGGCGCGTCCCTGTGTGACGTGCCCGCCCACCGCGGCCAGCGTGACCTCCCACTGCAGGTCGGCGCCGACGAGTGCGTAGGACAGGTACTGGCCGGTCGCCCATACCGTCGGGCGACCCGAGGCCGCTTCAAGCGCGACCAGCGCGGCCCCGAGGCCGCACCCCCCGAACAGGAAGTTCCCGGGCGTCGTCAGTTGCGGCACGACGGGCATGTGCCAGTGGAGGTCGTCGCCATCGGGCTCCATGCCGAGGAAGGTCCGTGCATCCACGGGGCCGCACCCTACCGGGGCACGTGAACCACGGGAAAAGCCTTGGTCGTCGGGGTAGACCGCTGTGCCGCGCCCGTCCCGTCGTCGGCCACCGCCACTCGTTGCCTAGAATTGCACTTCCCTCGGGGGTGTAGCTCAGCTGGAAGAGCGGCGGCTTTGCAAGCCGTAGGTCGAGGGTTCGAGTCCCTTCACCTCCACCGATGCCAACGGAGCCGGACCAGGAGCGGACGCGCCGCGTGCTCCTCGTCTGCGGCAGCCCGCGCGCCCGGTCGACCAATGCAGCCGTGCTCCGCACCGTCCAGGCCGATGCGCCGGCACACATCGTCTGCTCGTACTACGAGGGGATGGGGGGCCTTCCACCCATCAATCCGGACCTCGAGGACCAGCTTTTCGGTCCCGTCGCGAGGTTCCGGTCCGAGATCCACACGTCCGACGCCATCCTCTTCTCGACGCCCGAGCACGCAGGGGCGCTGCCGGGATCTCTGAAGAACCTCCTGGACTGGACCATCGGGGACGCCGATCCGGGGTCCGTCTACGAGAAGCCGCTCGGGTGGGTCAACGTCTCGCCGCGTGGTGCTGAGGGGGCGCTGGGCGAGCTGCGGACCGTCCCGCAGTACGCGCACGCCCGGATCGTCGACGGCGCCGTGGCCGACGTCCCGGTCACCCTCGACATTGTCGGGCCGGACGGGGTGCTCCGGGACCGCGCCACCCGCGACCGCTTGTCGGTCGTCCTGCGCAATGTCGTGGGGGAATCGGTGAGCGCGCCATGACCGCCCGGCCTCAGGATGCCAGGGCGGGCGCCAGACCCTCCGCCTCTTCGACGACGAAGATGTCGATCGACCGCGGGCGTCCCTCCCCGTCGCACACGACGTGGGGCGTGACCTCCACCCAGAGCGTGTGGCCGTCTTTGCGCAGGCACCGGAGCTCGGCCCGCGAGCCGTCACCCGCACCGCGTCCGAGGGCCTCGAGCTTGAAGACCAGGGTCTCCATGTCCTCCGGGTGGGACAGGCAGAGCACGGAGTGACCGATGAGCTCGTCCGCGTCGTAACCGACCAGCTGGCACAGGGAGCGGTCGACCGTTCTGATCGTGCGGTCGAGTGAAACGCTCATGAGAGAGCAGACGTGGGTATCCGTGTGCGACATTCGGTCATCTCCTTACAAGGCCGCCAAATTGGAGTGCGTGTACCAGTTGTCCTGCTGCACCCCCCTGGTACGCCAAGGGCCTTAGGTCCCGAGCGCGGAAGGAAAGGACCTAGGTCCCTACTGGCGGGAGGACGCGGTCCTCGGTGTCCTGCGCCGGAGACCCGTCGGCCGCGGCGGCGAGCAGCCGGGCCGCGCGTTGACGGGAGATGCCGAGGTGGCGGGACGCCTCGGTCAGGGTCAGCCCGTCGTCGGCGACGAGGTGGGAGAGGATCCCGGCGCGGAAGGAGAGGAGGGCGCGCTCGTAGTTCACGATGGCTTGAATCGCAGAGGCCCGGACGCCCGTCTCGTCGTTCTCGAGCAACCCGTCGACCACGTCCATGAGCGGCACCTGGGCGCGGCGGTCCTCGAGGGCACCCTGCAACGACTCGACGACCGCGCTCAGTGCCGAACGGGCGGCACCGGCCGCATCGCCCACGATCTGAACAGACTCCATGAACCAGTCGTCGTCCAAGGCCCGCCTCCGACAGTCCGACGTCGCGATGGTAGCCCTGGGAATGGAGTTGCGCCGCGGCGGTCGCGGCAATGGCCGTGTCGGGCGCTGTCCGGATCCCGACGCGAAGAGTCGTGTGCGCCTGCGCGCCCGCGCCCGCGCCGCGTCGGAAGCGCGAAACGGGGGGGGACTGACATCTAGCATCCGCGCGTGGTCGCCCTCTTGCTCGTCGCGCTCTCGGTTGGCCTCGACAACTTCGGCGCCGCGGCCGCGCTGGGCGTGGCGGGGACCGGCGACCATCTGCGCCTCCGGGTGGCGGCGATCTTCGGTGTGTTCGAGGCTGCCATGCCCGTGGTCGGGATTCTGATTGGCGACTCCGTGGCCGGCAGCCTGGGCCGTCACGCGAATCTGGTGGCCGGCCTGGTGCTGTGCCTCGCCGGGGTCTATGCCCTTGTCCAGGACCTCCGCGCCGGGGGCTCTGCTGCGGACGGCCCGGCGGAACCGTCCGGCCCGAGCCTGCGCCGCCTGATCGTTCTCGCCGTTGCGCTCAGCATCGACAACCTGGCCATCGGGTTCGCCCTCGGCGCCGCCCACGTCAATGTCCTCCTGACCGCCGCCGTCATCGGCGTCGTGAGCGTCGGGCTGACGCTGGCCGGGCTCGAACTGGGCCGGCGGCTCGGCCCGCGCCTGGGCACCTGGGGGGAGCGCGCCGGTGGAGTCCTGCTCATCGCCGTCGGTGTCACCGTGGCGGCCGGCGTGCTCTGACGGGACACCGCGTGACACCGGCGCGACGTGTCGCGCCGTGCTCACCGCACCTCCGTCTGTCGGGCGGCGCAACGCTACCCCTGGGGATTAACGTCCCGCGCCATGCCGGGCGTCCCCCCCGCCACCGTCATGCGCCTCTACGACGAGGGTGTCGACGCCCTCGTCGCCGCGGCCGGCGCGTTGGGTCCCGACGAGTGGCGCCGCTCCGCCTGCGGCGCATGGACGGCGAGCGATCTGGCCCGCCACGTTCTCGCCGTGGCGCAGTGGTACCACGGCTGGCTGGACCGGGCGGAGCGCGGCGATGCGACACCCCCCTTCGCAGTCTCCGAGTTGGCGCCTCGGAACGCCACCGCGCTCGAGGAGCTGTCCGCGCTCGACGGGCCCGAGGCCGTCAGCCGGTTCGTGTCGGTCGCCGGTCGCTACCGCGCCCGTCTGCCGGAGACCTGGGACCTGCCCTACGGGTACCCTCGGGGCACGGTCACGGCCGGGCTGCACGCGGGCACGGCGGCCTGCGAGTGGCACCTGCACGCCTGGGACCTGGCGCACGCCTCGGGCCGGGTCCATCGCCCCTCCGACCCGGCTGCGCTGTACGCCGCCGCCGGGTCGTGCCTGGCCGCCGCCGAGGGCGGGATGAAGGGGAGGCTGACGGCGGCACTGGTCCCGCTCGGGGCCCGCCTCCGTCCGTGGGAGGCGCTGCTCAGGCGTTCCGGGCGCGCGCCGGGAGCGGACGACTGACCCTCAGCGCCAGCCCACCCGCCGCAGCACGTGGGAGCGGCAGCGGCCGCTGCGCGAGCTTTCGAAGGCGCAGAACGGCTCGCTCACGCAGCCGCAGCCGATCGCCTGACCGTGGCACGCCGGGCAGCGCTCCATGCAGCAACCCGGATGGTGCACCCCTCCGAGCGGGGTCCCGCAGTCCCGGCAGTCCTCGGGCTCGTAGCGGTGCCGGGGCCGGGGTTCCTGGCCCCAGCGGATCGGGGCGTGGGGCTTTCCCTCGATAACGACGGGGTCGGTCAGGCAGCTGATCCCCTCGGTCATCTCGCCGCCGCAGTGCGAACAAATGGCCATGACCCTCCTTTTGCTCAACCCTGTCGCCGATCATCTCAGGCCCGTGTCACACCGGCGCGGATGGCTTCGGACCCCTCGGAGCCCGCTGTCCTACGCTGCGCCCATGACGACTGCGGAGTCCGAGGAGGAGAGCAAGGACCTGGCGGCGGCCGGGCTCCTGGCGGGAAAGGTGTGCGTCGTGTCGGGTGTGGGGCCCGGCCTGGGGCGCCAGGCGGCGCGGGCGCTGGCGGCCCACGGGGCGGACCTGGTGCTGGCGGCGCGGCGCCAGTCGACCCTCGACGACGTCCTGGCCGAGGTGTCGGACATCGGCGCTCGCGCCATCGCCGTGCCGACCAACATCGTGGACCCCGACGCCTGCGGCCGTCTCATGGCGGCCGCGGCGGAAATGTTCGGCGGCATCGACGTCTTGGTGAACAACGCGTTCCGGCCCGACGTCTTTCGGAGCTTCGAGGACGTCGATCTCACCGTGTGGCGCAAGATCATGGACGTGAACGTCTTCGGGTCGCTGCAGATGACCCGGGCGGCGCTGCCCTTCATGCGCCGACGCGGGGGCGGCTCCGTCGTCATGGTGGCGTCCATGGTGGCCCGCCAGCCCCAGCCGGGGCAGGGTGGCTATGCGATCTCGAAAGGGGCGCTCCTGACGGCAACGCGGGTGCTGGCCGACGAGCTCGGTCCGTCCAACGTCCGCGTCAACGCCGTCGTCCCCGGCTGGATGTCGGGCCCCTCCGTCGACATCTACATCGAGATGACGTCGACCGGCCGGGGCGTGCCCGCCCAGGTGGTGGTCGACGAGCTCAACGCGCGGGTCCCGCTGGGCCGCATCCCGACCGACGAGGACGTGGCCGGGGCCATCGTGTACCTCGCCTCCGACCTGTCGCGGGCCATGACCGGGCAGGCGCTCGACACGAACGGCGGCGAGATCTTCGCCTGAGCCGCCGCGCCCGCCTACCGGTGATGACTGCGCAATGGCGTTGCGTCGTCGCACACGCGCATTGACAACGGGCGTGCGGTCGTTCAGAGTTGCCGGGCTATGAGCATTGCGACCGCACCCATGCCCGCCCGACGGGACCAAGCCGGGTGTGCTCCGTGCCTGCCAACGCGCCTCGTCGGAAGGTGAGCCGTTGGTGGCGCTGAGCGCCACCGGACGACATCACACCACGCAGTACCGACGAAAAGCAGGCGAACCCGAACCGTTCGGGTCGCCCCGACCGCGCGCAGGCGCACGTAGAGACAGAGCAATGAACGACATCAACGGCTCTTCGCGGCGGTTGCTGGCGATCAACGACAGTGACAGTGTCAATGACGCCATCGACCTGCTGTTCATCGAGCAGCACATCTCAGGGTCCCACCCGTTCGCGCAGAGCGGCTTTCTGGCGCGGGTCCGGGAGGACGCGCCCCTGATGCCGCCGGGCACCACGCCGACCAGGGTGGCGCTGGGCGACGGCAACCGGTCGGTCCTCGCCGCCGGACCGGGCTGGATCCTGTGCGCCACCCGGTGGCAGCACGGCAACGCCCGCGTCTCTGTGGTGGCCGAGTCGCCGGAACTGGCCCAGGACGTCTTCGACCGGGCCACCCGCGACGCCCAGGTCGCCCCGGCGATCGACCGTGACAAGGCCGACGTGGGGTTCTGGCACCTGGGCCAGCGCGGCCCGACGCGCACCGAGCGTTCCTTGCGCGTCCAGGAGTGGGCCGCGATCCGCCGGAACTACGCCGACGGGAGCGCCGCCGCGCTCGACGACGTGATGTCGATGCGGCGTGACGCGCTCCCGGGCAAGTTGTTGCTGCTGCACGGGCCACCGGGCACCGGCAAGACGACCGCACTGCGCGCGCTGGCCGACGCCTGGCGCTCCTGGTGCCAGTTCGACTACGTGCTCGACCCCGAGCGGCTCTTCGACAGCTCCGACTACCTGCTCAACATCGCGCTCGGCGAGGGGGACGAGCACGAGGCCGCCCGCGCCCGGCTCCTCGTGCTCGAGGACTGCGACGAGCTGATCGCCTCCACGGCCAAGGAACGCTCGGGCCAGGGTCTGGCTCGCCTGCTCAACCTCACTGACGGCCTGCTCGGCCAGGGCCTGTCGCTGCTCGTGGCCATCACGACCAACGAGCCGCTCACCTCGCTGCACGCCGCGATCGCCCGGCCCGGTCGTTGCATCGCCGAAATCGAGGTGGGCCTCCTCGGCGAGGCGGAGGCGCGGGTGTGGCTGGGGCGGGATCTGCCGGCGCGTCCCCAGCGCGGCTACTCGTTGGCCCAGCTGGTCGCCATCCGAGACGGGACCGAGCCGGTGCAGGCACGGGCCGCCGCCGCCCGGCCGGTCGGCCAGTACCTCTGAGCAGTCAGGCCCCCTCGCCGCCGCTCGGCGTGCACGAGCGCGGGTCCCAGGGCTGGAGCGGCTCCACCGTCGCCGTCGGGGGCGCGAAGGCGCCGTTGCCCGTCGACGCGGACGCCGACGGCGAGGTCGTGGTCGTCGTGGTGGGCGAGACCGGGGTGGCCGCGGCGCCGCCGACGGAGGTCGGCGTCGTGGTGGCGGGCGGCGCGTTCACGCTGAACTGTGTCCCCGTGACGACGGTGACCTGCGAGCCGGGCTTCACCTGGGTGGGGTCCTGCGCCATGATCACCGCGCCCGACATGGAGTTGGCGACCGCCTGCGCCGCCGCCAGCTGGGCCGGGGTCTTGGCGGCGTAGTAGACGACCGTCTCGGCCTCCCGGCCGACCGCCGCGGTGTCGCCGATCGTCCCGATCTTGAACCCGAGCGCCTGCAGGCTGGTGGCGGTGTCGGTGGCCTGGTTGGCGGCGCCCGAGCCGTTCAGCACGGAGACCGTCACCGTCGAGGGGGCGGGGAGCTTGCCCCCCGAATAGGTGTCGTCGTTGCTCGAGGTGAGGCCGAGGAATTGGTCGATGGTGGTGTGTTCCTGCGGCTGGGCCGGGAACTCGATGTCGCCGTAGTTGCCCCCCTGGTAGATGTAGCTGCCGAACTGGTCCACGACCACCGGCAGCGTGAGCTGCGGCGCCGCGTTCACGTTCACGTTGTGGAAGCCGAGGACGAGGCTGATCATGTCGCTGGCCGAGAAGCCCGAGTCGACCGTCAGCTGCCCGACCACGCCCGCCACCAGCTGCTCGTCGGTGATGGGGTTGCCCAGCCCCTTGGCTTTCACCGCGGCGGCGAGGACGCGCAGGAACTCGTGGTCCCGGCGGATCCGCGCCAGGTCGCTCTGGTTCTCGAAGGGCCAGTAGTTCGGGTCCGTCGTCGTGATGCCGGACCCCTTGTACTGGAGGTGGCGCGCCCGCACGACCTGCAGCGCGTGGACGCCGTCGAGCGAGATGCAGCCGGTCGTCTGGATGTTGAGTCCCGAGTACGCGTCGAACACCGGCTCGGGGAAGTACATCTTGATCCCGCCCAGCGCGTTCACCACGTTGATGAAGCTGTCGAAGTTCAGCTCCACGAAGTGCTGGATCGGGATCCCGAAGTCCTCCTCGATGGCCTTGATGAGCTGGTCCGGGCCCTGGTAGAGACCGGCGTCGATCTTGTTGGCCCCGCCGGAGCGGGCGTTGGGCACGAAGAGGTCGCGCGGGACCGAGAGGATCGACAGCGAGTTGGTGGTCGGGTTGAGGTGCAGGATCATCACGACGTCGCTGTTCACCCCGTTGACGCCCTGGGAGCACAGCCCGTAGGCCGGGTTCTGCACCTTGAGGGCGCAGCGATCGGTCGAGCCGATCATGAGGATGTTCTCCGTGCCCGCGTCCGCGCCCTTGACGGGTGCCGACGTGAGGTTGCGCAGGTCGATGCGGTGGATCTCGTGATTGAGGTACCAGCCGTACCCCGCGGCCGCGCCGGCGATCAGCACCAGCACGAGCAGGAAGGTCCCGGTCACCCAGACCGCGGTGCGCCGGGCCGAGCGCTTCTTGGGCGCGGCGTGGGCCGGGCCCTTGCGTGCCGTGTCGCCCCCCGTGGCCGTGGCGGGGCCGTCGGACTTGTCCTTCTTGCCCCGTCCCGTCCGGTGCGCCTCGTCGATCTGGCGCCCGAGCTCGTGGAGGCCCTTCTCGACCGGGTTGTCGGCGGGGTCGACCGGCGCCGCGGCATCGTCCGGCGGCGCGGGGTCGGCCGGCGGCGCGGCATCGTCCGCGCCGTCATCGGCGCCGGCGATCTGGCGCCCGAGCGCGTGCAGGCCCTTCTCGACGGGGTCGTTCTCGGGATTGGGAGGGCTCATGGCGCAGTGGTGTGTTCGACGTGCGACCGCAGACTGTGGCCGACGCCCGTGCCCCCGAGACGGCTCCGGATTGGGCGCCCGGAACGAGGGATCAGCCTAGCGACCGGGACCCCGCCGTGGCAGTCACGGCGTGCCGCCCGAGGCGCACCACCGTGGGGAGCCCGCCGTCGCGGTCGGCCGCCCCATCGTGCCCCCCGTCGTCCCGGCGGCACACGTCGGCCCAGCCCAGAGGCGCTTTTGG
Organism: uncultured Acidimicrobiaceae bacterium; assembly: GCA_963809825.1. GTDB lineage: Bacteria > Actinomycetota > Acidimicrobiia > Acidimicrobiales > RAAP-2 > Bog-473. Next base: position 296,597 of record CAWELJ010000004.1, read on the forward strand.
GCCGGGGGCCCGCCGGTGCGGGGCCATCAGGGTCCGGGTGCGGCGGGAGGGCGCGTTCGCCCGGTACTGTGCGGCAGGCGGCCCCGTCCGGCCACCCGGCGGACCGCCCCACGCTGCGCCCACGACACCGCGACCACCCCCCATCGCCATGGCCACTGAGCTCATCCACCTCTCGGGCATCCTCAAGCGCCCGCTCGTCGACGCCCGGACGGGTGACCGTCTTGGGCGCGTGCAGGACCTCATCGCGCGCATCGGCGACAGCCCCCACCCGCCCGTCACCGGGCTCGTCGTGAAGATCGGCGGGCGCGAGCTGTTCGTGCCCGCCCGCAAGATCTCAGCCATCGAGCCGGGGCGGGTGACCTTCAACGGCGCCAAGGTCGACCTCCGCCGCTTCGAGCGCCGTCCCGGCGAGCTGCTCTTGGCCAAGGACCTCATGGCACGGCACCTGATCAACCTGGTCGGCGGCCGGATCATCCGGGCCAACGAGATCGAGCTGGCGCGCACCGACACCGGCTGGGAGGTCGTCGGGGTCGACCCGACCGCGAAAGGGACGCTGCGCCGCCTCCTGCCCGGCCGGCTGGGGCAGCGCTCCTCGCCCGGCGCCATCGTGGACTGGGGCAGCATCGAGCCGTTCGTGTCGCACGTGCCCTCGGCGCGCCTGCGTATCCCCTACCGCAAGCTGGCCCGTTTGCACCCGGCCCGGATCGCCGACCTGGTCGAGGCGGTCTCCCACGAGGAGGGCGAGGAGATCATCGAGGCGGTCGGCCAGGACCCCGCCCTCGAGGCGGACGTCTTCGAGGAGCTCGACCCCGAGCACCAGGTCGAGTTCGTCGAGGCCCGGTCCGACGCCGACGCGGCCCACATCCTCGGCTCCATGGCGCCCGACGACGCCGCGGACCTGATCTCCGAGATCGACCAGGAGCGGCGGGCACCGATCCTCGAGTTGCTCCCCGAGCCCCAGCGCAAGAAGGTGCGGTCGCTGCTGAGCTACCACCCCGAAACGGCGGGCGGGCTCATGAGCCCCGACTTCCTCGAGTTGCCGGGCACCGCGACGGCGCGGGACGCGCTCGAGGCCATCAGGGTCAGTACGGTGCCGCGCGAGGCGCTGTCGGTCGTGTTCGTGAGCGGCCCCGACGGGCGGGTCGCCGGCACGGTCTCGGCCGTCCACCTGATCCAGAGCCCCCCCGAGGCGCGGCTGTCCGCCATCGCCACCACCGAGGTGGGGCACGTGCACCCCGATTGGGATCTTGGTGGGACCGTGCGCAAGATGTCGGACTACAACCTGACCGTGGCGCCCGTGCTCGACTCCGATCATTCACGGATCCTGGGGGTCATCACCGTCGACGACGTGCTCGAGCTCCTCCTCCCCTCTGGCTTCCGCCGGGACTTCGGCGTCACGGCGGCGGAGGAGTGAGCGTGTTCTGGCGGCGAAGACCCACCTGGGGGGCACACCCGTAGCCCTTCCGGCTGTCCGGCCCGAGACCGGCGCCGCACGTCTCACCACGGGGCCTCGCCGGCCCTCTTGACAGCAGTGCGCGTGCCGGTCGGCGACCGCCGTGCCCGCACCGCCGGCGCCAACGACGCGAACGACCACGACGCGACCACGCGTGCACCGCAGCGAGAGAGCACAGAGGAGGTGACACATGCCCGAGCCGGAGGAGTCGGACGGCGCGACGGCCGTCCTCGACGAGGCGCACGTCGGCGACATCCAGGGCGCCTTCGGCACGATCCGCCAGCACGACACCGGGGCGCGCCGGTCGTGGGGTGCGCGCCTGCTGACCCTGCTCGCCATCATGGGCCCCGGGCTGATCGTGATGGTCGGCGACAACGACGCGGGCGGCGTCGCCACCTACTCGCAGGCGGGACAGAACTACGGCCTCTCGTTGCTGTGGACCCTCCCGCTGCTCATCCCGGTCCTGATCGTGAACCAGGAGATGGTGGTGCGCCTGGGTGCGGTCACCGGCGTCGGCCACGCCCGGCTCATCAACGAGCGGTTCGGCAACTTCTGGGGGATGTTCTCCGTCGGCGACCTCTTCATCCTCAACTTCCTCACCATCGCCACCGAGTTCATCGGCATCAGCCTCGCCCTCGGCTACTTCGGGGTGAGCGAGTACATCTCGGTGCCCATCGCCGCAGTCACCCTCGTCGCCATGACAGCCACGGGCAGCTTCCGTCGCTGGGAGCGCTTCATGTTCGTCTTCGTCTTCGCCAACTTCCTCGTCATCCCCCTCGCCGTCATGAGCCATCCGTCGGCGAGCGCCTTCTTCGGCGGTCTGACCACACCGGGTGTGCAGGGCGGGTTCACCTCGACCTCGGTGCTCCTCATCATCGCCATCGTGGGCACCACCGTCGCCCCCTGGCAGCTCTTCTTCCAGCAGTCGAACATCGTCGACAAGCGCATCACGCCCCGGTGGATCAACTACGAGCGGGCCGACACCGTCATCGGGTCGGTCGTCGTGGTCGTGGCGGCCGCCCTGCTGATCGCCATCGTCGCGGCAGCCTTCGCCGGCACCGCGGAGGCAGGGCACTTCACCAACGCCGAGGGCGTCGCCCGGGGACTGCAGCACTACGTCGGCCGCGCCGCCGGGGCGATGTTCGCCATCATCCTGTTGAACGCGTCGATCATCGGGGCGGCGGCGGTCACGCTCTCCACCTCCTATGCCTTCGGTGACGTCTTCGGCGCCCACCACTCGCTGCACCGGAGCTTCCGCGACGCGAAGTTCTTCTACAGCGTCTTCAGCGCCATGGTGCTGGTGGCCGCCGGCATCGTGCTCATCCCGGGTGCGCCGCTCGGGGTGATCACGACGGGTGTGCAGGCGCTGGCCGGCGTGTTGCTCCCCAGCGCCACCGTCTTCCTGCTCCTGTTGTGCAACGACAAGGAGGTGCTCGGTCCCTGGGTCAACCGGCCCTGGCTCAACGTCGTGTCGGGCGTCATCGTCTCCATCCTGTTGATGTTGTCACTGGTCCTGATGGCCACGACCCTCTTCTCCTCCATCGACGTCAAAGCCCTGGCGTCGATCCTGGGCGGCGTGCTCCTCGTGAGCTATGTGGTCATGGCCGCCGTCCTCGTGCGCGCCCGGAAACGCCGGCCCGTGGAGCCGCCCGTCTCCAAGGAGCGCCGCGCCAACTGGCGCATGCCCCCACTCAACCTGCTCAACCGCCCCAAGTGGTCGCGTGGTCGCGTCGTCGGCATGTGGGCGCTGCGCGGCTACCTGGTGCTTGCGGTCGTCCTGCTGTTGGTCAAGGCGATTCAGCTCGGGCTCCACGGCAAGGGCTGACACCGTCGGCTGACCACCGCGCCGCGGTCCGGGACGGCCCGATGCGATGATGGCCTCCTTCCATGGCTGCGAAGAGTGCTGGGCTCCTGCTGTACCGGACGACGGATGCCGGTGAGGTCGAAGTGCTCATCGCGCACCCCGGCGGCCCGTTCTGGGCGGGCAAGGACGAGGGAGCCTGGAGCGTGCCCAAGGGGGAGTACGGCCCGGGCGCCGACCCTCTGGCCGCGGCGTACCGGGAGTTCCGGGAGGAGACGGGAAGCGACGCGCCGAGCGGGTCCGCTATCAGCCTCGGGGAGCTGCGCCAGCCCGGCGGGAAGCGGGTGACCATCTGGGCGCTCGAGGGTGATCTCGACGTGACGCAGGCGTCGAGCAACACGTTCGAGATCGAGTGGCCGCCGCGGTCGGGGAAGGTGCAGGCGTTCCCCGAGGTCGACCGCCTCGAGTGGGCCGGCATCGCCCGGGCCCGGGTCAAGCTCCTCTCCGGCCAGGTGCCGTTCCTCGACCGGCTGCTCGACGCGCTGTGACGAAGGGTGCTGCCGCCCGGGGAGGCCCCTCCCGGGTGGGATGAACGCCGGGCGCCGCCGCGGGGTATCCCAGCCCAGGCGGCGCGGGCGGGACCGGAAGACCCTGTTGCATCGGCCGTTTCACCAATTAGTACTTTCGGCTCTATAAAAGGGGACTGGGTGGCGGGCGGAAATTCTGGCTGGATTGACAGGGACGCAGTCCACCCCGGAGGCGACATGCCTGAGGACGACGACGAGGCGCGGGCCAGGCGACAGCGGCGCCAGTTCTTCGTGCGGGCCTCCATCTTCGCCTCCCTGGCGGCGGTGGCCGAGGCGAGCGCCGCCCTTCCGCCGGGGCCGAGCAACCTCGCCTACTACTGGGTCAGCCTCGCCGTCTTCGGTGCGTGCGTGCTCTCCGTCCTCTTGCCCTGGCACCGCTTCCCCCGCTGGGCCATCCTCGTCCCGGTCCTCGTCTACCTCGTCTCGGTCTGCTTCCTGATCATCTCCGGCGGGACCAACCCGACCGTGCAGAGCACTGCGGGCGGCCTGGTGGTGCTGGTGCTGCTCCCCGTCCTGGCCGTCTCGCTCTACTACCCGGGCTGGTACGCGGTGGTCGTCATCGCGGCGTCCATGGTGACCCTGACGGTGGTGGGCGTCGCGGTGCACAGCAGCGAAGCGAACAACTTCCGTCGCCTGATCCTGTGGACGGCGGTGTCCGTCGTGGTGTCGGTGACCATCCACCGGCTGCGTGGCACCCTCGAGGGCCAGGTCCGCGACTCGGCGGAGCTCGCCCGCCTGGGCCGTCTGATGAACGGCGCCACCCAGTCGCTGACTTCACTGCGCGACCCGAAGGAGGTCATCACCGAGGGCACGCTGGTGATGGCCGAGCTGGCCGGGCCCGGCTTCGACCGCGTGTCCTACCTGCGGGTGCGCGACGACGTGGTCGTGCAGGAGGCGCTGGCCGACGAGCAGCGTTCCGCACCCGCCTCCCGCCTGCTGAAGGACGACCCGTACGTGAGCGAGGTCCTGGCGACGAAGAAGCCCTTGGTCGCGAAGCTCGACCGCGCCGCCATGGGGCCGACGCTGCGAGCGATCGTCGACGAGGTCGGCCTCACGCACGCGGTCTTCGTGCCGATCGCCCCGACGGGCCAACTCCACGGCATCATCGCCATCGAGAGCCGGGGACTGCCCTTCCCCGACGAGGTGGTGGCCCGCTGTCGCGCGCTGGGCAACGTCGTCGAGCTGGCCCTGGCCAACGCGCTGGCCCACCACGCGCTCGAGATCCAGGCCAACTCCGATCCGCTGACCGGGGTGGCCAACCGACGGGGCCTCGCCCTCTTCCTCGAAGGGGACCGGAGCCTCGAGGCGATGGGCATCCTCGTGATGGACATCGACAACCTGAAGGCCATCAACGACGCCCAGGGGCACGACGTGGGCGACAAGATCCTCGTCGGCGTGGCCCGCGCCGTCTCGGGCGTCCTGCGCGGAGGCGACCTGCTGGCGCGCACCGGCGGGGACGAGTTCGTGGCCGTCGTCGCGGGTGCCGACGACGCGGACGCCCGCCGGGTGGTCGGGCGCATCGAGGACGCCGTGGCCCGAATCAACGCCCAGGGGGTGCGGGCCAGCGTCAGCATCGGCCACGCCTGCTGCGGGAAGAACGGCGACGTCGACCGCACCCGGCGGCTGGCGGACGAGGCGATGTACGAGGCCAAGCGCGTCAACCGGCGCCGGCACGGTCGGCACCCCCAACCTCCCGGCGAGCGCGACCTGGTGATCCGGGGCAACTGACCACTACCGGCACCGCCCGGCCCGGCCCGGGTTGCGGTTGCGTTGCATGTGACGCCGGGCGCGCCGCACGAGCGCTGAGCTGGGAACACCGCGGCGGCGTCGCAGCGCCGCGGGCGCCGCCGGCCTTGGCCGCCCGGGGTCCCGGTGCCACAATGGATGACGGGGAGTCGTGGGCCGTCCGCCCGCGTCCCGGGGTGCCGTCGGGACGGATGGCGCCGGAGAGCAGAGGGGGAGATGCACAGGGTCTCAGCGTGGCTCGACGCGAGGTCGGCGCCCGTCGTGGCGACCGTGTTCTATGCGATCGCCGGGCTGGGCTACGCGCTGATCTGGGCAACGCTGGCGCACCGCGGGTGGCACTCCTACAGCGACCTGTGGAACAGCGCGGGGCTCTCCCTCGCCTTGGGGCACGGCCACTGGTCCGCGGTCTACGCCCCGACGTCGCAGCTCGACGCGGCACCGGGCTTCGAGGTCCTGCTGGCACCCGTGATGGTGGCCGGCCACGCGCTGGGCCTCGCCACCACCAGCGCGGAGGGCACCAGCTACAAGGCGTTCGGCCTCATCCTGGCACCGGTCGCCACCGCCATGGCGGCCAGCGTGCTGTTCGCCCTCGACGCGGTGGCCCGGCGCTGGGGCTACTCCGACGCTCGCCGCTTCGCCCTCTCGCTGGTGGCGGGGATCGGTGTCGTCAGCGCAGCGGTCTTCTGGGGCCACCCCGAGGACTGCATCGCCCTGGCCCTGGTGCTGTGGGGGGCGCTGGCGGTCGAACGCGCCGGGGTCGGCGGTCTGCACCGAGCGGCGTGGTTGCTCGGCCTTGCCATCGCCTGCCAGCCCCTGGCCCTGCTGGCGGTCGCGCCCGTCGTGGCGCGCTTCGGGTGGCGTGAGTGGCGCGGCGCGGCCTGGAGGCTCGCGCTCCCGACGGTCGTCGTCATCCTCCCCGAGCTGATCGCGGCCCGGGCGCGGACGCTGCACGCGGTGGTCGACCAGCCCTATTTCCCCCCGGGTGAGTCGAGCACGCCGTTCGGTCACTTCGCTCGGTCCCTCGGCCACGGCATGTACAGCGGCGGGACCCTCCGGCTGGTGGCCACCCTGGCCGCCGTGGCGTTGGGCTACGTCATGTGCCGGCGTCGCCACGATCTTCCGACCGTGCTGTTCGTGATGGCGCTGGCCTTCTCGCTGCGCGTCGTCCTCGAGAGCGAACTGCTCGGTTTCTACTTCTACCCGGTCATCGCGCTGTGCCTGCTGCTGACGTTGCGGGCCCGGAGCTGGTCACCGTTCGCGGCGTGCGCGCTGGTCTCGGTCCTCTGCGTCGCCCTGGGGAACCGGCGCGCCCACGACGTCGTCCTGTGGTGGCCGGCCATCATGGCCACGACGGTCGCCATGATCGGTCTGGCCCACCGTGCCTGGCGGCAGGGCCACCCGGCGGCGCCCGGTGGCACGCAGCAGCGAGCGACGGTGGGCGCTGCTCAGACGTCGACCGTGACCCGGAGAAAGGTGGCCGGGATCGACGTGTGACCCGCATCGGGGCTCGCGTTCTGGGCGTTGAAGAGCGTGTCGAGCTCGGCCTCCAGCTCGGACTCCCGGCCCGCGGCCGACGCCGCCTCGAAGGCGTTCATCGTCGGCCCGTAGTAGGTCCTGAACTCGGTGAGCAGGTCCGACGGCGAGCCGTCGTAGTCGAAGGTGTACGTGTCGTGCGCGCAGGAGATGCGTGCGGCCTCGACACCGGCGCCTTCGAAACGCTCGACCACGTGCTCCTCGACGCCCCAGGTCATCGGGCTGACGAACCCTTCGGGGGGCGGGGGCGAGAAGGTCGAGCAGATCTTGAGGATCTGGGCCACCAGGGTCGGGTCACCAGGGATCCAGTTGCCCATCACGATGCGCCCTCCGGGCCGCGTCACCCGGACCGCCTCCTTGGCCACGTCGTGTGGCTTCGGCGCGAACATGGCCCCGAAGACGGAGAGGACGAGATCGAAGCGGTCGTCCTCGAGGTGCGACAGGTCGGTGGCGTCGCCCTGTTGGAACGAGCAGTTGCGCAGGCCGAGCTCTGCTGCCCGGGCGTTCCCCGCCGCGACGAGATTGGCCGCGATGTCGACCCCGAGCACGTTGGCGCCGAGCGTGGCGGCCGGAATGGCCGTCGTCCCGTCGCCGCAGCCGAGGTCCAGGACCTCGAGGCCGTTGGAGATCGACAGCTCCTTCACCAGCGCCTCGCCACTGTCGCGCATGCTGGCCGCGATGCGGGTGAAGTCTCCCTTTTCCCACAGTGCCCTGTTCGGATTCATGATGCTCGTTCCCTCCCCTTGCCGGTTTCCCACCATGATCACGGACCGACGTCGCGGCTCCTAGTACAAAGAATGAAGCGGGAGAGCAGCAGGGATAGCCTGTGGCGCGATGAGCGGCTACGGCCAATTCTGCCCCGTGTCCAAGGCGGCCGAGGTGCTGTGCCAGCGCTGGACGCCGCTCATCCTGCGCGAGCTCCTCGTGGGCAGCACGCGATTCAACGAGATCCGCCGTGGCGTCCCGACCTGCTCACCCGCCCTCCTGTCCAAGCGCTTGAAGGAGCTCGAGGCGGCCGGCGTCGTCGAGCGAACGTCCGCCGACTCGGGTCCGTGTTACACGCTGACCGAGGCGGGACGCGAGTTGTTCCCGCTCATCCAGGGGTTGGGCGAGTGGGGACAGCGCTGGGTGCGTAGCGACTACGGGCCCGACGACCTCGACCCCGGTCTGTTGCTCTGGGACGTCAGGCGTTTCCTGTCCGCCGGGGCCTTCGGCGACCGGCGCGTCGTCATCTCGCTGACCTTCCCGTCGATGCCGCCCGCGCAGCGCTACTACTGGGTCGTCGTCGACCGCGATGACGTCGATGTCTGCCTCACGGATCCCGGCTTCGAGGTCGACGTGGGGGTCGACGCCGACCTGCGCGCGCTGACAGAGGTGTGGATGGGCGACGCGCGCTTCACCGACGCCCTGGCTGACGGCCGCATCACCCTTCACGGCCCCCGCGACCTGACACGCCAGATCCCTGATTGGTTCGGTCAGCACCCGATCCTGGCCGGCGTCGCCCGGGGCCGGGCGAGCGGCTAGCGCCGGCGCGATCGGCTCATCCCTGCACCGTGGTCGTGCCCGGAATGTCGGTGCCGCACCAGGGCTGGCTCGAGGAGGCCACGAAGCCGTTCTTCTCGGCGATCATGTACCACCCGCACGACTTGGCCAGATCGTGGCCGAAGTTGGTCGTGAAGTTGGTCGTGACGGGCAGGATCCCGTTGCCGTTGTAGCTCTTGATGCCGCGCAGGGCATGGATGATGCCGGCCTGCGTCGGGTTCTTCCCGGCCAGCTGCATGCCCTTGATCATGAGGTCGGCGCCGAGCCACGACTCGTACTGGCTGAACGAGGGGAAGTCGGAGCTCGAGAAGTGCGCGTACTTCATGAGGGCCGACTTCATCTGCTGGGTGCCCGCGTTCGGGAGCTGGAACGGACGGAAGGTGGTGTCGAAGTAGCCACCCTGCACCGCGTGCCAGGCCGGCGAGCCGATGATGCTCGGCTCGTATCCGGTCGGGAAGACCACCACCTTGGGCTTGACGCCCGCCGCGTGGAGCGCTGTCGCCAGCGCGACGTTCGAGTTGTCGTCGAGCCCGGCGTAGAAGGCGTTGCATCCCTTCTGCTTGGCCAGCAGCGCCGCCGCCGTGAACTCGACGCCACCGAAGGGGACCGAGGTGTCGAGGATGCCCGCCTTGCCGCCTGCGTGCACGAAGGAGTCCACCGTGCCCACCGCCGACCGGGTCGAGGAGGGCGAGATGCTGTAGCCGTACGAGCAGACCACGGTCCCACCATGGGCCTTCATGAACGCTCCGATGTTCGTGTTGACCGGGTACTTCGGGTCCACGCTGCCGACGTCGGCCGCGAACATGTTCGTGAAGGGCTGCGTCCCCCATTCGGGGCCGTCGAAGAACCCGCCGGTGACGGGCACGCCCTGCTGGTTCGGGACCTTGTCGGCCAGGAAGAACAGCGGGCTCGTCGACACGATGCCGAGCGCTCCCTTGGAGAGGGCGTCCTGGACGGCGGTGGACACACCCGACGGGCTGGTCTGGTCGTCGATGACGATCCCATTGAGCTTGTGGCCGTTCACGCCCCCCTGCGCGTCCTGCAGTGCGATGCGGGCATTGAACCCGGCCGCGGCCTGGCTGAACTCCGAGGCCCCCTGCCCGGTCAGCGAGCTGATCATGGCGATGGTGATGGGTGAGCCCGTCGTTGCCGCGCCGGCCGCGCCACCGAGCGCGCCGGTCACGCCGGCCGCGGGCGCCGTCACGAGGACGGCGACCCCCAACCTGCTCAGGTGCTTCCCCCAACCTCGACGCATCTCCCACCCCTTTTGCTCGGGAATTCCGGCCGGACCACCGGCCGGGTCCTCTCACGCTTGCACACCCGGGACGCAGACGGCTGTCGGCCCGCCCCGGCGAATGCGTGCGCCGCATGTTGGCAGAGGCCGCCAGCGGTCGCCAGCGGGCGTCCCGCCGGCCGCTGGGGCTCCGTCGGGCCGGATCGACTCCCTAGGCGCCGGGCTGGGCCGGCGCCGGCGTGACGAGCCCGCCGGTGGGCGTTTCGCCCTGTTGGGGCGAATGCTCCGGCTCTTCCGGCTTGGGCTGCGTGGGCAGGGCGAGGACGACGAGGTAGGCGACCACCACGGCCACGATGATCAGCGGGGTCGCGGCCAGGCCGGCCTGGGACACGACCAGGACGATGATGATGGAGGCGAGCGGGAGCCTGAGCATCGACACCGTCGCCGCCCCCATCAGGGCCGCGACGGCGGGGGTCTCGGAGAACCCCGGCAGGTGCCCGCACAGCAGGCCGGCGACGATGCCGAGGAACATGGCCGGGAAGGTGGGCCCGCCGCGCCCCGCGCCCAACGAGATGCTGTAGGCCGCACCTTTGAAGAGGATGAGGAAGGCGAACGCAGAGAGCGAGAACGTTCCGGCCTGCTGGACCAGTGGACCCATGGCCTCCTGTCCGGAAAAGAGCACGAGGTTGTCCGGTTTCCCCGTCACGTGCGCGAAGGCGATGGCCAGTCCGCCCACGGCGAGCGCGACCACGGGGACGACCACGAAAGGCCGTGCCGCCGTCGCCGCGCTCACCATTCGCCCGATCCGCACGATCACGAAGACGGCGACCCCCACGGCGGCGGCCAGCACGATCGTCCAGCCGAATGCCGCCAGCGTGGGCGAGTGGTACTTGGGGAGCGCGAGGGGGGCGATGGCGTAGGCACTCGAGCTGAGACCCGTGACCGATCCCATGCCGATGAACACCAGCGAGCCGATCCCCGCCGCCAGCAGTCCCGGCAGGAGGACGATGGGAAGGGTGGCCCCCCCGAGTCCAGCGGCCTCGATGATGATCACCGCCCCGACGATCGGGGAACCGAACAGTGAGGAGATGGCCGCGAAGCTCGCGGCCGCGGCCACCAGCGCCAGGACCTGATCAGGAGCCTCCCTCCGGGAGAGCTTGACCGCGAGGATGCCCAGACCCGCCCCGAGCGCGATGAGCGGGGCCTCGGGGCCGAGCACGATGCCCAGGCCGATGGTGGCGATGGAGGCGAGGAGCACGCCCGGCAGTTCGACGGGCTGGGTCGGCGGTCCCGCCTTGAGCCCTTCGGCGGGCTTGTGACCGCCGCCGCCCGGGAGCCGCGCGATGGTGAAGGCGATCGGCACGGCCGAGACGGCCAGCACCGGGAGCGGCCACCAGGTGGGGACCGGCGTCAGGCTCAACGCGCTCGGCAGGTCCTTGTAGACCCACACCTGCAGGTAGTGGATGAGCTCGAGATAGCCCCACGAGGCCAAGGAGACCAGGACGCCGATGACGGCGGCGAGGACGAGCAGCACGCGGTAGTTCTTGGTCCGCAGGAGCGCGGTGGCATCGGGCGGCGGCGCTGAACCGGTGGCGGCGGCGTCGGTCATCGGTGTGTCTCCGCGCCCACTGTGCCCTCCGATCGCGCTGGACGGACACGTTCCCACACCGGGCACCTGACCGCTGCGTTTACGGTAGGCGCAACCGCAGCGTGCGTGCCGGGTCCTCTCACCGGACCGGGGTCGAGGTCCGGCCGGAACGCGCTGGCATGGCACGGTGGCCCGAGCGCGCATCGTGGGAGTCGGGCTGCCCGGATTTGAACCGGGGACCTCTGCGTCCCGAACAGAAAGCGAGGCCAAGAGCACGGAGCTTTGTGTGGGCATGGGTAACTGAAATGACCAGCCTGAAGGCCAAATTCAGGTGAGACCATAAATCCATTCGTCGCCGCCATGAACCGCCAGATGCAAATCGTTCGCGCCAAAATCGCGCCAAAGCGGAGATTGCTTCGTACAGTCCGTCTGCTGAGTCAGGAGGCGGGTCAAGGGGCGCCGGAGGCGAGCGAGGACACGGAGCGGAGCGGAGTCCCGCAGCGCCCCCTTGAGGCGTCGGGATACCAGGTTCAAGATGGGTCAGGCCGGCCGCCAGAGCCGGCCTCGATGGCCTGAGAACGCCCCAGAGACGCCCTTTGGGTCATTCTGAGTCCATTGTCGGAAACAGCCAGTTCAGAAGGGGATAGTCAGTTCCTCGGCGGTACACGCTGATATGCGCTGTGTATCATTGAGTGTTGGAGGAGACAGCTCCAAATGGCCGTTGCGCGGCGCCGATGTCCCACCCGCCCATGACCCATGCTTCCCTCTACGTGGCGGCCCGGCCGATCTGTGAGAACGAGAGAATGGTCCGGAACGAGCGCAAGGGCACTTTGACTATCGGAAGGTTCGACCGGTCACGCTTTGCCCGGCTTTCCGCTGCAGTTCCACGACACGGTGTAGGGAACCCCGCTGCTAGTCCCGTCGCTTGTCCCGGTGATTGTCCCGGCAGAGCCGAACTTGGGGTTTGCGGTTGCGGCGCCGTCGTCTATATAGACCTTGCCCTGGTTTGCAGTGACCGTGGCGCTACCCATGGTGTTTCCCGTGAAGGCGATCGACATGCCGACCAAGCCGAGATTTCGCTTTACGTCGACATTCTTGCCGAGAGTGAGCGTTCCGCCCTTCTGCCCGCCGCTCTCAATGCTGAGGCAGGTACCGGATTTGAAGGAGTACGTCTTCCCCTCGAAATGAAGTTTGGCAGAAGCCGGCCCGCAGGAGATTTGGACAGGCTGCCCTTTGACCTCCGTATACTTCGTGTTGCATCCCCCGGCGGCACTGGCTGCAGGAACTGCAATGGCTGTCGCGAGCGGGGCGGTCATGGCGACGCCAAAGCCGACAGCGGCAAGCAATCGTTGATTCGAAAAACGCACCGGACACCATCTCTCTCGGGGTGGAAACAACAAAAAGACGGTACGCCTGCAGGTCAGCTCAAGATATGAGGGATTTCCCTATTTCTTGATCCGCTTCGATAGACGGAGCGCTCGATCCGAACGAGGTGGAAGTGTCGCTGCGCCGCCAACGTCGTCGGCTTGGCACCTGCGTCACGGAGCGATCGGGACCCTACCCGGCGGTCGTTGGGTTAGGAATTAGGGGTTTCCCTGATGCGGCGGGCCTGTAGCCGGTCGAAGACTAGAAAGCCACCGTGTTCCTCCCCGTTTATCAGGGTCGCCCGAAGAAGCTCGCTGTGTGTCGAGGTCTCCTCATTGTCGTCCTGACGTTCGCCGCGTCCGTGGCCGGAATGGAGACCTTTCGCGTGGGCACAGCGGCGGCGGCAACTCAATCCGAGACGTGCGCGTCGGAGGCCAAAGGTCCGGTGAGCGCCGATCTGAAGTCGGTGGTCTGCGCGGAATTCGTGGCCGACCTCGCGGGAATCGGCAAGCTGCTCGGTCTCCCCACCTTGGCCTTCACCAGTTCATTGACGACCCCGGTCCGGCTCATCTTCTCGGGTGAGACGAGTTCATCAAGCACCTTGTTCAGGACGAAATATTTCGCCCCTCCGTACGCGGGTCTACCCATTGACAAACCATGTGAGGTGAGCGTCTTCCCTTTGGCCTACGACCGCGAGGACCCGGCCTCGGGTCTTTCGAGTGCTTTCAAGGTTGAGATTGCCCACGAGGTGGTGCACTGCTATCAGCACTCGGTGATTAGTTATGACGAGGCCGTACGAAATGGGGCGTCTACGGTTCCCGATTGGATTTCTGAGGGAACGGCTACCTATGTCGCCACGCTCTACAAAGGCTACGCAGAAACCGTCACCCCCAGCGCTTGGGCCAACGGGTGGCTCGGGACCTCGAACAAAGATCTCAGGCAACGAAGCTATGACGCCGTCGGATGGGTTTCGCTCGTGGCCCACGCCACCGGTAACGACTTGACCTCGAAAATGGCTCCGGCCTGGCGTGCCTTCGTCCAGGGAGGCCCAAACGCGTTCATTGCGGCGCTGGGTGGGAATGATCCGGCCGTCGCCAAGGCCTGGGGTCCTTCGATCGTGCATATGCCGCAATGGGGCGATGTCTGGGACACCCCCGGAATCGGCGTTCCGGCCGGAGCGCAACCCTCGACGATCGTCGACACCCTCAAGGCCAGGGACGTCCCTTACCAGGTCGCGATCGAACCTCTCGGAGCGATCGTCGATACCGAGTCCCTGGTTGCCAAGGGCCTGGTCGAAATCGGCGTCGACAGTGGATTCGCGTCCGTCCATGATGCCGACGGCCACAACTATCTCGACTTCACCGATCAGACGTTCTGTATGAAGGATTCGTGTCCCGACGCCGAGGTCACGTGCCCGGGTCGCCCGACCCCGCTCAAGCCCGAGCCGCTGACGGCGCCGTTCACCGTCGCGGTCGGGGGGGCGGCGACTCCGTCCACCTTCACCATCGAGAACATGTCGCCGCCGACGGCACCGGTCGCGCTCCCCAAGACGGAGGGCCCATGCGGTCAGGAGCCTGGCCTGCTGCCGCCACGGGCGGCCTTCTCGGAAGGCGAGCCACACCTCCAAACCCTGAACGGCGCCAGCTACGACTTCCAAGGAGCGGGGGAGTACACCCTCGTCCGCTCGGACAGCGGGGCCGTGGACGTGCAGGTGCGCGCCGCTCCATTCGAAGACTCCTCCTCAGTGGCGTTCAACTCGGCCGTGGCGATGAGGGTCGTCTCGACCGACGTCGAAGTTGACGCTGGTGACCCCGCCGTCGTGCTCATCAACGGCAAGAGGAACCCCGGCTCATTGACACGGCCACGAACACTTGCGGGCGGTGGGCACCTCCGAGAGACGACGACAGGTGACGGTGATGACGTCGATGTCACGTGGCCCGACGGGAGCGAGATCGATGTGTCGGCGAGTGTGCTGGGCGAAAATGTCACCTTCGTCCCGCCGGCGCCTGGGCTGGATCATTTTTCAGGCCTTCTCTCTGCCTTGGCAAACACGGCGAAGCCGAAGAACGCCGGGTCGCAGACGTTCCTTGGTGGTGACGGACACCGCTACATCATTGACCCTACGACTCGGTCGGGGTTCAAGCTGCTCTACGGCCCTTTCGCGGCCAGTTGGCGTATCACGAAGCCGGCTTCGTTGTTCACCTATTCCAAGGGCAAGTCGCCGAGCACGTTTGTGAAGAGTGGCTTTCCGGCAAAATTGGTGTCGGCGTCGCTGTTGTCGTCGCAAAAGCGCAAGCAGGCAGAGGCAACCTGCAGGGCGGCCGGAGTCACCGGTTCAACGCTCCTGAACGACTGTGAGGTTGACGTTGGGGAGACGGGGAAGGCGGCCCTGGCTAAGGCCACGGCTCGCGTCCAGGCTGCAGCCTCGTCGTCGCCGATGGCGACTCCACCCACACCAACGTCACCGACGGCCACCGCAGGTGCCCACCCGGCGGGCTATTACTTCACCCATCCGTGTGCCGTTGTCTCGGTAGCCGAAGTGACCGATCTTGTCGGCCCGACCACCCTCCTGTCGGCTCGTGCCGGTCCAACGTGCGCGTTCAGACCGGGAAATTCGGCGGATGCTGATGCGATCACCTTCTCTAGCCAGTCGGTGAAGCTATTTGAGTCGGTGACGCCTGGCCAGGGGGGCAGTGGTCCCGTGCCGTTGCTCGGTCACGATGCCTTTTGCATCGTTTTGTCGCCCGATGTGTCGAATCAGGCCTATGTAGTAGCGAGCCTCGGAAACGCCGGCAGCATCCAGGTGCTCATGGCGAACTGTGCGCAGGGGACCGCCCTGACTAAAGATGCTTTGGCGCGGATTTCAGGGCTGTGATGCGATCAAGGGAACGATTCGCGACGCCAACTGTCGGGTTGGCGCTGGCCCTTTAGGAAGTGGTCACGCCGTGCACGCAACTGTTAGTCCTTACATTGACCCAATGCATAGAGGCAACCATGAAGACTTGGTTCGGTCTCGGTCCGGCGGCTGTTGCTGGCTCGGCCATCAGTGCGGGACGGGTGTCGATGGCATCGGTTGCACCGGCCGCCACCCACTCCCTGCACGCCTTCAGCGTCAACGATCGACGGTACGGTGGCAACGAAACTACTGCAGCCCTGCAACCGCCACGCTTCATGTAAGCGGGAAGACTTACAAGTTCAAGCACGGATTCTGCCAGTCGATCCCTGGTTTGAGAGCGACATCGCTCTGGGCATTTTCGCCAAGGGAAAGACGGGCTAAGGCACCTTCGTTATAGATAGCGGGGGCAAGCCTTGGCTCGGATTGGATATCGGCCCTGCACCAAGTAGCGACCTTGCACTTACGTATTCGGGCGGCAACCTTCTCGACTCTGAGGGCCCGGTGGCGTGGATGGGAACCGTCACTTCGAAGGATAAGAGGCCTCGCTGCGACCAGGTGTTGACTATGTGCCAGCAGCGGATGGAGTCAAGGATGACAAACCCTTGAGCGACGGCTTGGTGTTGCCCTTTCCGTAAATGCGATTGCAGATGGTGCCGAGCGCACTGGCGATGATGGCGTTGGCGCTCTCCGGGATGTCGCTGCTCCCATTTACAAAGAGATCGCTCACGCCCGGAACGCTGTCCTCCGTGCCCACCGACACCGAGCAGTACTCGTTCCCTTTGATCGAATCAATCTGAAAGTCACCCTTCTCGCGGTAGGCCTTGTCACCCACTCCCGACACGGCGACCTTTTGTTGCATGCCTGTCACGTCCTCTTGAAAGCCTTGCTTGGCAAAGCTTCCTTTGATGACGAGCACGTCGATCGCCTTGCCTCCGGACCCGGAATACACGCACTGCTGTCCGGATCCTGGGGCCGGTGTCACCTTTACTTTTGCGATCGGCGTCGCGAGCAGCGGCTGAATCTGGGACTTTGTCAGTTGCTTGCAAGCGGCCGTTGAGCTCTGGGTTGCAATAACGGCCCCCGATGCCCGTGCACTGAGAGCCGGGACCCAACCCAGTGTCACAACAATGGGAACAGTGAGGGCGAGGTAGCGCACTCTCGATCGAAACATCAGTCATCCTCCAACGGTCAATGTCACAAGGGGCCCGCCTGGCTTGTTCGCCTGTGCGATCGATGCATGGTGGCATTGACCAATCGTTGCCACATCAGGGAAATCCCTATTTTCCCTTCCGAGCGTCTCGCTAGTGTTTTGGCTCATGCTGTTGGGACGAGATGCCGAGTTGCAACTACTCGACGACCTCGTCTTGCGAGCCCGAGCCGGAACGAGCGGCGTCGTAGTGGTCCAGGGAGAACCCGGAAGCGGGAAAACAAGCCTCTTGGATCACTTCGTCTCCTCACTCTCCGAAGACGTCGCCGTTCTCCGCTGCGTGGGAGTGGAGAGCGAAGCCCACCTCGCCTATGCCGGGCTGGCCGGTCTGTTTAGGCCCATCCTTGAGTTCGTGCCACTGCTACCCCCGATGCAACGTTCGGCGTTGGCCTCAGCGTTGGCCCTCGAAGAAGCCCAACGCGCTGGTGATCAACTAGCGGTGGCCGCTGGTGGGCTCGCACTCCTGGCTGTGGCCGCCACTCATAAGCCAACGGTCCTGGTGATCGATGATGTGCAGTGGTTGGAGCCGAGCTCTCTCTTCGCTCTTCTCTTTTTCGCTCGTCGCATCGCCAATGATCGTCTCTGCATCGTGTTTGCGGCACGGTCCGACGCGGGAATCGACCCCCTCCTGAGGAGCTGGCCGCACTTAGCGCTCGAGGGCCTCAAGCTCGACGATGCGAAGCAGCTGATCTCGACCTTGAATCCAGGGATTTCGCTGGCTGCGGTAGAAGCGCTGGTGAGGGCGACGGGGGGGAATCCGCTCGCCCTCATCGAGGCGGCGCGTGGGCTTGATCAGTGGCAGATCACGGGAGCCCGCCCACTTGGCTCGCCACTGACGGTGGGAGACCACCTTGAGACCGCATTCGCCGTTCACTTGGAGCAGCTGAGCGCTGAGGGCCGCACGGCCGTTGCGCTCGCCGCGGCTGAACCATCGGGGGAGCGGCTCTTGCTGTTGTCGGCCGGCACAGATGTCGGGGTCGGGCTGCAGGGGTTTCGTGAAGCAGTGGATGGCGGCCTCCTTGAAGAGACCACCTCGACGATTACCGTGCGGCACCCCTTGCTGCGGTCGGTCGCACTCCAACGCACGGACCGAGGGGACCTGAGGCGCATGCATCAGGCACTGGCAAGTCACCTTGACGAAGGCGAGGCTGAACGACGAGCCTGGCATCTCGCCGCCGCCACCGATGTCCCGGACGAGTTTGTTGCCGATTTGGTGGAATCGGCGGCTGATGCCGCGTTGGTGCGATCGGATGTCTCCGCAGCCGTGGCCGGTTTCGAGCAGGCTGCCATGTTGAGTCCGGGAAGGGCGGATCGAGGCCGGCGACTCTTCAACGCAGGGGCCGCGGCGAGTCAGCTCGGGGTGGGGGACGAGTTGTTACGCCTGGCGTTCGCCCATACCGACGATCCAGTTCGTCGGGCCGACATCGTTGTGTTGCGGGCTCGGAGTGCCATCGAGAGAGGTGATCAAGTTCTAGCTGCTCAACTCGTGAGAGGCGAAATTGACGCGGTGCAGAAGCAGAGCCGCATGGCTGCCGCCGTCCTACTCTCACTGGGTGCGGCCGCGGAGTGGTCTGCTGGGAATTTCGACCAGATGAACGACTTCGCCGCTGAGTCGATGGCCCTCGTGGAGGATCTGGACGAGTTGTACGGGCCGGTGATACTCCCACTCGCCATGGCGCTTATTGCCACGGTGTTTGCGGGTCGCCCCGATGTGGAATTGGCCGGCCGATGTGCCCGTGCGACGCGGCATGGAATTCCCACGGCACTGGCGGCACCTGCCACCAATGCCCTGATCATCGCCGACCAGCTCGCCGACGCTGAAGCCCTCTGGATCTGCGCCCGCAAACAATGTCGAGAAGAAGGGTCACTCTTGGCATTGATGTGGGTCGATGTAACGGGGATGATCCTGCGCGTACGGCGGGGTGAGTTCGCCCAGGCCTATGCCATGGGAACGACGATTTTGGAACTCTTCGCCGCTATGCCAAGTCCTTACGGGCACGGGGAGGTGCAGACAACCCTGGCCCAGATTGAAGCCATCACTGGCAGGGAGGGCTCCTGTCGAGGACGAATCGAGCTCGTCCGGCGGACGGCCGCTCAGTCGGGAACCGACGTGATTGTGCTGCAGGCGGAGTACGTCCTTGGAATTCTTGAACTCGGCCAAGGTCGATTTCTCGCCGCCGCCCGCCAGCTGCAACGCACCCACTACGAATTCGAACGGAGAGGACTGCTTGGGCTCGGAAATTGGCCGGTATTAGGGGACCTTGTTGAGGCTACTGCGCTGGCGGGGGAGTTCGAAGAGGCACATCGGTGGCTTGCGCTTCTTCAGGCACGCACGGAGAACGACCCACTCCTTTTCACCGCCGTGGTGGTGACTCGTTCCGCGGCGATGCTTGCCGCCGATGACGAAGTGCCCCAACTGTTTGCTACGGCCCTCGCTCACGCGCGGAGTTACGGAAACGTGTTCGAAGAAGGAAGGACGCATCTCGCCTACGGGCGTCGCTTAGCGTCCCTTGGTCGTGACGAGGCCGTCGAGGAACTCCAGATGTCTGACGAATGCTTTCAGCTGGCGGGAGCAACGCCGTGGGCAGAGCGCGCCGCAGACGGCCTAGAGGCGATCGGACGCTCCCGACCACCGCACCGATCACCGCTCATCCAGCTCCTCACCCCGCATGAACAGGAGGTGGTAGAGCTGGCCATAACTGGGGCGACCACGCGCGAGATGGCGGAGGAGCTCTATGTAAGTCCTAAGACGGTCGAAAGTCATCTGACGAGTTCCTACCGGAAGCTCGGTGTTCGATCGAAAAGCCAGCTGGGCCACATTCTCAACCGATCGCCGGCTCGGCCACATGGATGAGCGGTGGTGATCCTCGTGGGAATAGGAAAGGTTGGTATTCATTTCTGCAGAGGTTGAGATCGCAATCCCCATATTTGTTGTTCCGCCCTCATCGGGGCGAGGGAACTCAATCGAGTTATCGCGGACATGCTCACTATTCCTTCGACATATTTGCTGGCCATTAGTTACGACATCCCTAGGGGTCAATTGGCTCGGTTCATCGAGACTCACGACGCAAGGAGTCAGGTGAGCCTGATGGCAGATCCACCGTCGATCGCTCACGAAGACGACCCCATCGGGGGAGTCGATGTGAAGACGGCGCAGGTGCGGCTGGGCCACTCGGATCCTCGGATGACGTTGGGGGTCTACGCATCTGCTCCGGCGTCCGCTGACCGAGCCGCTGCGGATGTCCTTGGTGAGACTTTCTTCGGCGGACCCACCGACGCTCAATCTCATTGATCTGATTTCGTTCGCGCCAAATTTCGCGCCAACCGAAGTGTCGTCAAAGCACCCGGCCACACACGCAGCCTGAACAGGGAAACTCTCGAGTCGGGCTGCCCGGATTTGAACCGGGGACCTCTGCGTCCCGAACGCAGCGCGCTAACCAAGCTGCGCCACAGCCCGTCCGCCCCCCGGGGGGAGCAGCCAGCCACATTACCCCGGCGTCAGCGCGCCGCTTCCCCGCTCCCGTTGGCCGACGGATCGCCGCCGTCCTCGTCGGCGCGCCCGCCCGGCCCGGCGCCGGCGTCACCGCCGGCGTAGGTGGCCACGACCTGCGCCACCCTGCGCTTGTCCATCTCCACCACCCTGAGGTCCCAGTCGCCGACCCGCACGTCCTCGCCCTCGGTGGGGATGTGGCCGAAGCGCTCGAAGAGGAGCCCACCCAGGGTGACGTACTCGCCGTCGGGGATCGCGATGCCCAGGCGCTCGCGCACGTCGTCCACGTTGGTCTGCCCGTCGATGAGCCAGCGGGTGTTGTCGACCCGGACGATGAGTGCCTCCTCCTCCTCGTCGAACTCGTCGTGGAGGTCGCCGACGAGCGGCTCCAGAAGATCCTTGACGGTCAGCATGCCGGCGACGCCGCCGTACTCGTCGACCACCACGGCGACCGCCCGGCGATGCTTGCGCATGTCGGCCAGCGCCTCGAGGACCCCGAGCGACTCGGGCAGCAGGTAGGGCTGGCGCACCTTGCGCGAGATCTCCAGGGGGCTGGGGTCGGTCGCGTCCCGATCGCGCGGCTCGTCCCCGTTGCCGTCCGCCCGGGCCTCGGCCCTGCTGCCCGTGCGGAAGATGTCGTTGACGAAGAGGATGCCGATCAGGTCGTCGAGATCGTCGTGGACGACCGGGAAGCAGCTGTGGCCCGAGGTCCGCACCGCCCGGGCGATGTCGTCGGCGTGGACGGGGATGGTCAGGTACGTGACGTCGACCCGAGGGGTCATCACCTCTCGGACGTCCATGTCCCTCAGGTCGGCGAGGGCCTCCGTGATGATCCTCTCCTGCTCTGACGCCTCCGCGTCGAGTGGCTGTCGGGACCGACCGTCGTCGTCAGCCGAGCGGCGCCACGGCCGCAGGTATCGCCTCGTCGGCTGTGGATCGGGCGTCTCCCGGCGGGGCGGCACGGCGCCGGGTCAGGGTCGGGGCCCGGGTCCCGCCTGCAGCTCGGGTCCGGCGCCCACCAGCACGGGCACGGGTGTGAACGAGTCGTCGTGGAAGGTCCCGTCGTCGAGCAGTGCGGCGACGGCACGCCGCAGGCGCAGCGGGTCGAGCGGCTTCACCAGCCAGCCCTCGGCGCCGGAGCGGCGGGCCAGGAACACGTCGGGCCGGCGGTCCAGCAACATGAGCACCGGAATGTGGTCCACCGCGTCGTAGGACTCCTGGAGCCGTAGCTCGAGCGTCACCGCCATGCCGCCCATGTTGCCCATCTGCATGTCGACGATCACGAGGTCGGGCGACTCCTCGACGACGAACGACACGACTTCGGGTCCCGAGGTCACGGCCTGCACCTCGACGTCGGGGCCGCTGATCACGGCCTCGATCTCCCGCCGGAGGGTGGGTGCGTCGCTGGCGACCAGAATGGTCTGCACGCCCGGGACACTATCGGACCCGAATGCGGCGTCGGTACTGCGCCGCCGGTGGCTCAGGCGAACAGGTGGTCCGCCGTCCGGCGCAGGCCGTCGAGCTCGTGCACGTCGTGGCCGAAGAGGGGGATCTTCCCGACCGGAGCCGGTGAGACCTGTGCCGCCAGCCCGGCGAAGGCCTGCTCCTCGCGCGCCGCCACTGTGTTCAGCTCGGCCAGGTTGACCTCGAGCGGCTCCAGCCCCGGCACGTCGCGGGCGGCACCGTCCTCTCCCTCGCCGAACGACGGTGCGATCCGGTTGACCACCAGCGCCGCCACGGCCACGTCGCGTTCGGCCAGCTTCTCCGCGAAGAAGCCGGCCTCGGTGATGGCGTCGGGCCGCGCCGAGGTGACCAGGACGTAGGCGGTGGCGGGGTCGGCGAGCAGCTCGTGCACCGCGCTGGCCCGGCTGCGGAACCCGTCCTCCATCCCCTCGAAGGCCTGGAAGAAGGACACGGCGTCCTGCACGATCTCGGCGCCGGCCACCTTGGCGATCGTGCGCAGCAGCGCCTGCGCCGCGACGCCCACGGCCCGCAACCCCATGCGGGTCGGCACGAGCAGCGCCCGGAACAACCGGTTCTCGAGGAACCGGGTGAGGCGGCGCGGTGCGTCGAGGAGGTCGAGCGCGTTGCGCGTCGGGGGCGTGTCGACCACCACCACGTCGAACTCCTTGGACTGGACGAGCTCGTAGAGCTTTTCCATCGCCATGTACTCCTGCGTGCCCGACAGGCTGCCGGCGAGGTTCTGGTAGAGCCGGTTGGAGAGGATCGCCTCGGCCTGCTCCGGCGTGCGGGCGTAGCGCTCGACGAGGTCGTCGAAGGTCCCCTTGGAGTCGAGCATGAGCGCGTGGAGGTGGCCGCTCCAGTCACCGCGGACCTCCGAGGGTGTGTTGGGCAGCGACTGCACGCCCAGGGCGTCGGCCAGGCGCCGCGCCGGGTCCACCGTGACCACGCACGCGCGCCGTCCGGCCCGGGCCGCCGCCAGCGCGAAGGTCGCCGACACCGTGGTCTTGCCCACGCCGCCCGATCCGCAGCAGACGATGACGGAGCGCTCGGCCACCAGCTCGGGCAGGGTCGTCGCCCCGCGCCGCGCCGCGCCCGTCCCGCGCTCACCGCGCGCCCTCGGCCACCAGCCCGGTGACGGCCCCCGCCAGCGCGCGGGCCAGCCGCACGGTCTCGGCCGACCCGATCGTCGCCGCGTCGAGCGCCGGGACGAGGAGGCGGGGGAGCGGCAGCTCGCGGCCGAGGCGCTCGACCTGCTCGCTCGAGACGGCATGGCGGGCCAGGCGGAAGCGGCGGGCCTCCTCCAGCGCGGCCAGGTGGCCGGGCGGCACGCGGTCCGCGCCGCCGGCCGCGGCGGCGATCTCGGCGGCCGGGCGTTCGAGCCCCACCGGTTCGGGGTCGCAGGCGTTGACGATGACCGGCCCGAGCTGCACGCCCGCCCGGTCCTCGAGGGTGTAGGCCGACTCGATCGTCTCCGAGACCGGCAGCTCCTCGGGCAGGGTGACCAGGATCACCCGGCACCGGGCCGGGTCGCTCAAGAGGTCGACAACGTCCTGGGCCTGGGTCCGCAGGGGCCCGCCTCGGGCCGCGCTCACCAGGCCGCTGGCCGAGGTCAGGAACGTGATGGCGTGGCCGGTCGCCGGTGCGTCGACCAGGATCAGGTCGGCCAGCGCCTCGCGTTCGAGCTGCTTGACCTTGCCCAGCACCAGCACGTCGCGGATGCCGGGGATGGCGGTCGAGACCACGTCGAGGACCCCCGAGTGCGCCAGCCGCCTGGACACCCGCCGCAGGCCGTGGTCCTCGAGATATTCCATGAGCGCGTCGTCGGGGGTCAGCCTCCGGGCCCGCACGGGTCCCGTCATGGCGCCGCTGGCCCCGACCGCCGCCGGGGCCAGCAGGACCTCCTCGTAACCCAGGTCCTCGGGCCGGCCGAAGGCGGCGGTGATACCCGACTTCCCCTCGAGTTCGACGATGAGGACCGATTTCCCCGCATCGGCGGCCATCCGGGCCAGCGCCGCGGTCATGGTCGTCTTGCCCACGCCGCCCTTGCCGGCGACGACGAGAACGTGGCTCTGTGCGCAGAAGGTCCCCACGTCCATGCTGGGCCGAGCGTAGTTCCCGTGCTCGCGGCACAGATCGATCGCCCGCCAAAGATCCTGCTCAAGACCCTTGAAGGCGGCCAACCCCGGCGGTAGCTTGAGCGGGGAGGGGTTCTGAGGTGCCCTATCGGGGGGTTTCATGCGCCAGGGACAAGAGATGTGGCAGGTGAAGGCAGCGTGCCGGGGACCGCAGGCTGCGGTGTTCTTCCCCCCGTCCCATGCCGAACGCAAGGAGGAGAAGGCCTCCCGCGAGATACGGGCGAAGGCCATCTGCGACCAGTGCCGCGTCCGGGGTGAATGCCTCGACTACGCCATAAGGATCCGCGAGCCCCACGGGATCTGGGGCGGCATGAACGAGGTGGAGCGCAAGCTGATGCTCGACCGCCGGGCCAGCTGATCCGGCCGCCGCACCTCCTGCCCCGCTCCACCCGCGCCCCGGCCTGCACTGTCGCCGGGCGTCGCGCCGGCGCCGGCGTCAGTGCGCCGGCGCCTTGAGGGTCTGCTCCGCCGCCAGCACGGACTTGCTCTCGCACACGCCGTCGGGGTTGTTCCCGTCGACCGAGCAGATGGCCGCCGTGATCTCGTTCGCCGCGCTGACGACAGCCTGGGTCATCGGCGATGCCGGGCTGGTCAGGTAGCCCGCGATCTGGTCCTGGGTGACCCCGGCCAGGACGGCGGGGGAGAAGCCGGCGCCGCTCAGCGCGTAGCGGTTGGCGATGTCGAGCAGGGAGAACGTGGTGGTGCTCGTCCCGGAGTTCGCGATCGCCGCGGCCTGCCGCGCGTCGGGGGTCTGGAGGCCGAGATACCGCGCCCCCGTGGGGTTCAGTGAGCTGTAGCGCTCCACCGACTCGAGGATCAGGTAGCGGCTCGAGTACGAGACGGTCCAGAACGTGAACGTCGAGAGGTTGGCGAAGGCGGTCGTCGAGCTCGACTGCATGAGCCCGAGCCGGTGGAAGGTGCCGAAGCGCGACAGCGCCAGGATCAGCGGCCAGCGCTCGACGGCGGCGTAAGGGGCGAACTCGGCGCCGTAGAAGAAGACGACCGGCAGCGGCTGCCCCCCGTTCGCCGTGGCCTGCCACAGCGGCGTCGTCCCGCCCACCGGCCGTGGCGGCGTGACGGGGATGGTCGGCGAGTTCACCCCCACCGTGTCGTAGACCGACGCCGGCACCGACGCCAGCGTGGAGAGGAGCGACGACGACGCGGGGCTGAACGTCTCCACCGTCGGCGAGGTCCCCGGTCCCGCGTTGTCCCGCACGAGCACCAGCGCGCCGAGCAGGACGATGGCCACGATGATCAGCCCCAACGCCAGGTAACGACGCGGCAGCTGGCGGAGGCCGGGCGGCGGCGCGCCGAGCGCGGGCTCGGGAGCGGGCTGGCTCATGAGGTGGGTCAGGTTACTCAAGGGGTGCCCCCGTCCCGGGGGCGCCGCCCCGTGCTGCCGGTACCCTCTCCGGCGTGCCTCCATCGGCTCCCCTCGCCATCCGTCCCGCCGCCACGGTCATGGTGGTGCGTGACGCGCCGACGCCGGCGGGGGGGACCGCGCTCGAGGTCCTCATGGTGCGGCGCAACCTGCGCTCGGACTTCGTGGGCGGCGCCTACGTCTTCCCCGGCGGGGCCGTCGATCCGCTCGACGGCGGAGCCGAGGCGGAGGTGTTCTGCGCCGGCCGCAGCGACGCCGAGGCCAGCACGCTCCTGGGCGTCGCCTCGGGAGGCCTGGCCTACTGGGTGGCCGTCGTGCGCGAGACCTTCGAGGAGGCCGGGCTCCTGCTGGCCGACCGCGAGGGCGGCCCCGACCTCCTGGCCGGCGACTCCGGCGAGGAGGCGCGCTTCGCCGCCGCCCGGGTCGCGGTCAACGCCGGCACCCTGCGCTTCCTCGACTTGTGCCGGGAGGAGCGCCTGCAGCTCGGCGTGGGCGACATCCACTACTTCGCGCACTGGATCACACCTCGCGGCGCCCCGCGCCGCTACGACACCCGCTTCTTCGTGGCCGCCGCGCCGCCGGGCCAGATCGCCGCCCACGACGCCGGCGAGACGATCGCCGACGTGTGGATCTCACCCCACGATGCGCTGGAGCGCCATCGGGCCGGCGAGATCGAGATCATCTTCCCCACCATCCGCAACCTGCAGGCCATCGGTCGCTTCGGCACCAGCGTCGAGCTGCTGGCGGCCGCGGCGCGGGCGTCGAGCGCGGTGCCGACCATCGAGCCGCGCGTGGTCCCCGACGGTAACGGCATGCGCATCGTGCTCCCGGGCGACCCGGCCTACGAGCGGTCCGCCGTCCCGGATCCCGGCGACGGCGGCGCCCGGGGAGACTTCAACGAGGCGGTGCGGGCCGTGTCGATGCGGGCGAACGAGGAGGGTCCCGACGCTGCGCCCGGCCCCCGCCCCGGCGAGCCGTGATCCCGGCGGTGCCGGACTTCGGCATCGGCCCCGCCCCCGAGCCGGGCCGCGTCGACGAAGTGGCACCGGGCCTGCTGCGTCTCACCGCACCCAATCCGGGCCTCATGACCGGGCCGGGCACGAACACCTATCTGGTCGGGCGGTCCGGGCCCGTCGTGGTCGACCCCGGACCGGTCGACGACGCGCACACCGAGGCCATCGTGGCCGCGGTGGCGCCTCTCGGCGCCGTCCGGGCCATCGTCGTGACCCACACCCACGTCGACCATGCGCCGGGCGCCGCCGCCCTGGCCCGGGCGACCGGGGCCCCGGTCGTCGGCTTCGGCCCGGCCGAGGGGTTCGAGCCCGACGAGTGCGCCGGTGAGGGCTGGTCGCTGCGGTGCCCCGGGCCCGGGCGCGGCGATGCCCTCACCCTGCGGGCGTTGCACACCCCGGGCCATGCGTCGGACCACCTCTGCTGGCTCGTCGAGGAGCACGCGCTGCTGCTCACGGGCGACCACGTCATGCACGGCTCGACCGTCGTCATCCGGCCGCCCGACGGCGACCTCCACCAGTACCTGGCCAGCCTGCGCCGGCTCGGTGACGCCGACCCGGCGATCCGCACGCTGGCCCCCGGCCACGGCCGCCTGATGGACCACGTGCCCGACGTGGTCGACGCGCTCGTCGCCCACCGGCTCGGGCGCCACGAGCGGGTCGCAGCGGCGTTGGCCCGGCGCGGCGACGGGACCGTCGACGAGCTGCTGCCCGAGGTCTACGGCGACGTCACGGCGCGCCAGCTGCCGGTCGCCCGCTTCTCACTGTGGGCGCACCTGCGCGCCCTCGGCCAGGAGGACCGGGCCCGCGCGGTCGATGCGCCCGGAGACGGGGACGTCATCGAGACCCGCTGGGTCGCCGCCGCCTGACGGCCGCCGCCGCGGGCTCAGCTCGCTTCGGCGTCCCCGCGGGCCACCGCCGACTCGACCCGCTCCATGAGGCGGGCCGAGCACCCCTGCACGTCGACGATCGGGGTCACCTCCTCGGCGACCACCCGCGCCAGCTCCGCGAAGACGGCGGCCAGCTCGCCGCCGCCCTCGTCCAGGGCGACGGGCACCCCGGCATCGCCGCCGGCGGCCAGGTCGGGGTGCAGGGGGATGGAGCCGACCAGGGGGACGCCCAGGCTGTGGGCCAGGCGCTCGCCGCCGCCGGCGCCGAAGAGCGCGTAGGTGGTGCCGTGCTCGCACGTGAAATCGCTCATGTTCTCGATCACCCCGGCCACCCGGAGGTAGCCGCGCCGGGCCATGTCCGCCGCCCGCGCCGCCACCTTCTGGGCCGCCACCGGCGGCGTGGTGACGACGAGGAGCTCGGTGCGCGGCAGGAGCCGGGCCAGGCCCATCTGAATGTCGCCCGTCCCCGGCGGGAGGTCGATCAGGAGGTAGTCGAGATCGCCCCAGTGGGCGTCCTGGAGGAATTGCTGGACGGCGCGGTTGAGGACCAGCCCGCGCCACATGATCGCCTGCTCCTCGTCGGCCAGGAACCCCATGGACAGCACCCGCAGCGTCCCGGCGCCGATCCGGCGTTCCAGCGGGACCATCTTCCCCGCCCTGGCCTCGACGTCACCCTCCATGCCCAGGAGCCGGGGGACCGAGAAGCCCCAGATGTCGGCGTCGAGGACGCCCACGACCAGGCCGCGGGCCGCCAGCGCCACGGCCAGGTTGACGGTGACCGAGGACTTGCCGACCCCGCCCTTGCCCGAGGCGATGGCCAGCACCCGCGTGCGGGCGGACACGGCCGTCTCGGGGGCGTCTTCGCGCGCCTTCCAGCGCGCCCGGGCCATGACGGCGGCCCGCTCGTCGGCGTCCATGGCGGCGGTGCGCACCTCGACGGACCGCACCCAGTCGAGGGACTGCACGTGGCCCACCACGTCCTGTTCGATCTGGGTGCGCAGCGGGCAGGCGGCGATGGTGAGGGCCACGTCGACCACCACGGCCCCGCCGTCGATGTGCACGTCGCGGACCATCCCGAGGTCCACGATGGTGTCGCCGAGCTCCGGGTCGACCACCGCCCGCAGGCGGTCGCGGACCTCCTCGGAGCGATCGCCGGGCGGCGTGGCGGCCACCGGCGGGGTCGGAGCGTCGGATGCGGGGGCCACGAGTGGGGATTCTACCTGCGTGGTGGCGAATTCCGGCCCGTCGTCCCCTGGGTGACGACACCCGAACGGCGCCGGTAGCATGGGGGCAGTGCGCGGGCAGGGTGCGCCGCGAACGGCCGTCCCCAGGGACCGGCCCACTGAGGAGGATCACGTGACGACAATCTCGACGACCGTCAACATCGGGAAGAAGCCGGCACCGGTCACCCTCACCGACGCCGCCACCGCCAAGGTGACGGCGCTGTTGGCCGAAGAGGAGGGCGAGGAGCTCGCCCTGCGCGTCGCGGTGAAGCCGGGCGGCTGCTCGGGTTACAGCTACGACATGTTCTTCGACTCCGAGGTCATGCCCGACGACGTCGTCCGTGAGTTCGGGACCGTCCGCGTCGTGGTGGACGCCGCCAGCGCCGAGCTGCTGACCGGGTCGACCCTCGACTTCAGCGACGGGCTGCAGGACACCGGGTTCCACATCACCAACCCCAACGCCACCCGCACGTGCGGCTGCGGCTCCTCGTTCAGCTGAGCCCGCGCCCGCTCGCCTGCCCGACCCCCTGAGCGGCACCGGCACCACACCCGTCTCCTTCACCCTGAACGGCGACGCGGTCGACGTCGGGGACGGCGTCTCGCTGCTCGACGCGCTGCGCGAGGAGCTCGGCTGCCGTTCGCTCAAGGACGGCTGCAGCCCGCAGGGACAGTGCGGGTGCTGCACGGTGTGGGTCGACGGGTCGCCGCGCGTGGCGTGCGTCACGCCGGTGCGCCGCGTCGCCGGTCGCAGCGTGACCACCCTCGAGGGCCTGGCGCCCGATCAGCGCGACCGCTGGGCCGGCGCCTTCGTCGCCCGCGGCGCCAGCCAGTGCGGCTTCTGCACGCCGGGCATCGTGATGCGCCTCGCCGCCCTCGGCGACGGCGGCGGTGGCGGCGTGACGTCGCGGCGCGACGTCGAGGCGGCCCTGCGCGCCCACCTGTGCCGTTGTACGGGCTGGCAGTCGATCGTCGAGGCGGCGTGCGACGCGTTCGGCGTCGGCGACCCGCCACCCGGCGGTGACGCGGCGCCGGCGCCGGTCACCACCGCCGGGCGTGACGCGCTCCTGGCGTCCTGGCGGGCCCAGACCGAGGGTCCGGCCTTCCAGTCCTCGGGCCCCGACGTCGTCCTCGGCGACGCCGGCTTCGCCGACGACACCGCACCACCCGGCGCGGCGGTCCAGCTCGGCGCCGATGCCGCCCTCGCCCCCTCCGTGCGCGCCGCGCGCGCCGGGCCGGACCGCATCCAGGGCCGCAACAGCACGGTGCCCCTCTCCCACCCGGTCGAGCTGCCCGCGGGAGCGTGGGCCCTCACGCTGCAGACGACCTGGGTCGAACCCGCCTACGTCGAGCCGGACGCCAGCTGGTGCCGGCCCGGAGGGCTCCCCGCCCCGCCGCTCGCCAACGGCGGGGCCTTCGGGGGCAAGCGGCGCAGCCCCGTGCCCGCCCGCGCCCGGGAGCGGGCGGACGAGTCGGGCCGGGCCGTCCGGGTGCTGTGGCGGCGCGAGGACGTGGTGCGGCACGGCCCCAAGCGCCCGCCACTCGCCCTCGGCCTGCGCCCCGACGGCAGCGGCGCCGTCCGCCTCGGCCGGACGCCGGGTTCGGCGGAGCTCGGTCCGCTGGTGGCGCGTCTGCGCGCGCTGCACCCCGGACTCGACGTCGAGGAGGTCGAGGTGACGGGGCCGCCCGTGGCGCCCGAGCTGCGCGGCGCCGGCTGGGCGGAGGTGACGGCAGCGCTCTGTGCCGTGGCGGCGGAGCCGGGACCGGCGGGGACGGGCCGGGTCCGGGTGGCGCTGCCGGGGGCGGGCAGCGCCGAGGTGGCGCTCCGACCCGGCGACGACGATGACGACGGCCGGGGCCGGGTCGAGGTCGACGTGTGGGCCGGCGAGATCCTGTGCCCGGTGACGCTGCGCTCCTACGCGCTCGGCGCCGTGCACCAGGCACTCGGGCTGGTGTGGAGCGAGGGCATCGCGGTCGACGACGCCGGCGAGCCCGTCGACCTCACCATCCGCTCCTTCGGCATCCTGGCCGCGCGCGACATGCCCGACGTCGTCGTGCGCCTGCACCAGGAGGATCGCTGGCCGGTCAACGGCTCCGACGCCGTCTTCGTCGCCACCTTGGCGGCGGCCTGGATCGCCGACGGCCTCCCGGGGCGCTGGCCCACCCGGCGCGCCGCCGTGCGCGCACCGTTCCGCGACGTGCCACGATCGGGCGTTCGAGAGGAGCACCCATGAGCCCTGCTGTCGGCCCGTACTCCCCAGTCCGCCGTGTGGGCGACTGGGTCATCACCTCCGGCCAGGTCGGCATCGCCACCGACGCTGCCGGCGCGGCGGCGCTGGTCCCGGGCGGCACCGTCGCCGAGCTGCGCCAGGCGCTCCAGAACGTGGCCGAGGTGCTCGCGATCGAAGGCGCCACGCTGCCCGACGTGTTCAAGACCACCCTGTACCTCGTCGACATGGGGGAGTTCGCCGCGGTGAACGAGGTGTGGGTGCAGTTCTTCCCAGAGAACCGGCCCACCCGCTCGGCCGTCGCCGTGGCCGCGCTGCCCGTCGGGGCGCGCGTCGAGGTGGAGGCCTGGGCCTACGCCCCTGTGGTCTGAGGCGCCGGGGCGGACGACGGCCCCGGCGCGGGACCGGCCGCCGCGCCCCCGCCCGGGCCCGGTGTGCCGCTCTGGCCGTTGCGGGGGGCGACGCCGGGGTGCCACGCCACCTGCCCGAAGCGGTAGCCCACCGAGCGCACCGTCTGAATCAGGTGCGCGTGCTCCTCGCCGAGCTTGGCCCGCAGGCGCCGGATGTGGACGTCGACCGTCCGGGCGCCGCCGTAGTACTCGTAGCCCCACACCCGGCTGAGCAGCGTCTCGCGCGTGAACACCTTGGCCGGGTGACCGGCCAGGAAGCGCAGGAGTTCGTACTCCATGTAGGTCAGGTCGAGGACGCGTCCCGACACGGCGGCCTGGTAGGTCTCGAGGTTGAGCATGAGGGGCCCGTACTCGATGATGTCGGGCCGCATGCTCTGCCCGGTGCGCCAGAACAGGTGCTGCAGGCGCGCCACGAGCTCCTCGGGCCGGGCGGGCAGCACGCAGAAGTCGTCGTAGAGGTCGTCGCGCAGCAGGAGCTCGCCCACCTGCCCGGCCCCGATGGCGAGGAGCAGCGGCGTCATGGGCACCTCGCGCAGGCGGAGGTGGCGGCAGAAGGCGACGGCGGCGGTCATGTCGTCGCCTGCGACCACGAGCGCGCCCGCGTACCCCACGGTGCGCCCCTCGGGCTCGGATGCCGCGATCTCCTCGGGTCCGGACACGCCGTGGTGCCCCAGTCCCGCGCTCTGCAGCGCCAGGGTCACCTCGGCGGGCAGGTCGGCGGGGAAACAGAGGAGGGGGTCCATGGTCGTCTCGGCGTCAGAGGAGGGGCAGGTAGCGGTCCAGCTCGAACTGGGTCACCTGGGACTGGTAGTCGTCCCACTCCTCGCGCTTGTTACGGATGAACCACTCGAAGACGTGGTCGCCCAGGGTGTCGGCCAGCAGCTCGGAGCCCTCCATCTCGTTGACGGCGTCGTGCAGGCTCGAGGGCAGCGGCTCGATCCCCTTCTTGGCCAGCTCCTTGGGGGTCAGCGTGAACAGGTTGTCGTCCGCCTCGGGCGGCAGCGGGTAGTCCTCCGCGATGCCGCGCAGGCCCGCGGCGAGGATGACCGCGAAGGCGAGATACGGGTTGCAGGCGCTGTCGGGGGCCCGGTACTCGAGGCGGGTCGACTCCGTCTTGCCCATCTTGACGACGGGGACGCGGACCAGGGCCGAGCGGTTGTTGCGCGCCCAGCTGACGTGCACGGGCGCCTCGTAGCCCCCGATGAGGCGCTTGTACGAGTTGACCCACTGGTTCGTCACCGCCGTGATCTCGCGGGCATGGTGGAGCAGGCCCGCGATGAAGCGGCGCGCCACCTCGGAGAGCCCGTAGCGGTCCTTGTCGTCGACGAACGCGTTGCGCTCGCCCTCCCACAGCGAGATGTGGGTGTGCATGCCCGAGCCCTGGACGCCCCCGAGGGGCTTGGGCATGAAGGAGGCGAACACGCCCTCCTGGCGCGCCATCTCCTTGATCACCATCCGGGTCGTCATCACGGTGTCGGCCATGGTGAGCGCATCGGTGTAGCGCAGGTCGATCTCGTGCTGGCTGTGCGCGTCCTCGTGCTGGGTGTGCTCGACGGGGATGCCCATCTCCTCGAGCATGAGCACGGAACGCCGGCGCAGGTCGCTCGTCAGGTCGGCCACCGACAGGTCGAAGTACGAGCCCGAGTCGAGGGTCACCGGACCCGTGGCCGGGTCGGCGTCGGCAAAGTAGAAGAACTCCACCTCGGGCGAGGCGAAGAACGTGTAGCCCGCGGCCCGGGCCCGCTCGAGCGTGCGTCGCAGCGCGTGGCGGGGGTCGCCCTCGAACGGCGTCCCGTCGAGGTTGGCGATGTCGCAGAAGACGCGGGCGACCTGCGCGTCGTCGTGATGCCAGGGCAGGAGCTGGAAGGTCTTGGGGTCGGGGCGGGCCAGCACGTCGGCCTCCTGGACGCGGCTGAACCCGTCGATGGCCGATCCGTCGAAGGTCATCCCCTCGTCGAGGGCGTTCTCCAGCTCCGCCGAGGTGATGTTGAACCCCTTGGGGGTCCCGAGCACGTCGGTGAACCACAACTGGACGAAGCGGATGCCCCGCTCCTCCACGGTCCGGAGCACGTAGTCCCGCTGGCTTTGCACCGCACTAGCTTCGCATGCCGGCCGGCCCCCCTCCTCCGCCGGCCCCGTTCCCGGGGGCCCCATCGGGATCCCCGGCACCGCCGGTAATCTGGGACGATGCCCCGTCTGCGCCTCGCCGCCGCGCAGCTCGACACCGTCGTCGGTGACCTGGCGGGCAACGTCGAGCGGGTGCTGGGCGCGCTGGCCGCCGCCGAGCGCGCCGGGGCGGACCTCTGCGTCACGCCCGAGCTCGCCATCACGGGGTACCCGCCCGAGGACCTCCTCCTCAAACCGGGATTCGTGGCCGACAACGTGGCCGCGCTCGAGAAGGTCGCCGCCACCACCACCGGGCGGTGCGCGGTCGTCGTCGGCTTCGTCGGCGCCGCTCCGGGCGGAGCCGGGTTGGCCAACGCGGCGGCGGTGTGCGCCGGGGGTCGCGTGCAGGGCGTGTACCGCAAGCGTTTCCTCCCCAATTACGGCGTGTTCGACGAGCAGCGCTGGTTCCTCCCGGGCGAGGAGCCGCCGCCGCTCTTCGGGATCGCCGGTGCCTGGGTCGGGGTCTCCATCTGCGAGGACGTCTGGTTCGACGACGGGCCGGTGGCCCACGCCGGCCGGGCCGGCGCCGACGTCGTGGTGAACATCAACGCTTCGCCCTACAACCGGGGCCGGCGCGCCGAGCGGCTCGCCATGCTGCGCGGCCGCGTCGCCGAGGCGGGCTGCGCCATCGCCTACGTGAACCAGGTGGGCGGGCAGGACGAGCTGGTCTTCGACGGGGACTCGCTCGTCGTGGCGGCCGACGGGACGCTCGTGGCGTCGGGCGCGCAGTTCGGCACCGACCTGGTCGTCGTCGATCTCCCGGTCGGGCCCCACCGCCCCCACGCCGTCACCGAGCTGCTGCCGAGGATCGTGGTCAGCGAGCCGCGCCCGGGCGAGCGACCCGCGCTCGACCCGGTGCCGCTGCGACCGGCGCTGAGCGACCACGCCGAGGTCTACGCCGCGCTCGTCCTCGGCACCCGGGACTATCTGGCCAAGAACGGGTTCAGCGAGGCCGTGATCGGCCTGTCGGGCGGCATCGACTCCTCGCTGGTGGCGGCGGTCGCGGTCGACGCGCTGGGGGCGGACCGCGTCCACGGCCTCTCCATGCCGTCGCGCTACTCGAGCGAGGGGTCGCGCCACGACGCCGGCGTGCTGGCCGAGCGGCTGGGCATCGACCTCAAGGTCGTCCCGATTGAGGAGGCGCACGTCGCGTTCGCGTCCATGCTCGCCCCGGTGCTCGGGCGCGAGCCCTTCGGCCTGACCGACGAGAACCTGCAGTCGCGCCTGCGCGGCGTGTTGCTCATGGCCGTGTCGAACGCCAAGGGGTGGATCGTGCTCACGACGGGCAACAAGAGCGAGATGGCGACGGGCTACTCGACGCTCTACGGCGACTCGGCCGGTGGGTTCGCCGTGATCAAGGACGTGCCCAAGACGCTCGTGTACGAGCTGTGCCGCCACCGCAACATGCAGGCGGTGCTCGAGGGCCTGCCCGGGCCGATCCCCGACAGCGTGCTCGACAAGCCGCCGTCGGCCGAGCTGCGTCCCGATCAGCGCGACGACCAGTCGCTCCCGCCCTACGAGGAGCTCGACCCGGTGCTGCAGGGCTACGTCGAGCGCGACCGCACCGCGGCCGAGCTGGTGGCGGAGGGCTTCGACCCGGCGGTGGTGGACCGGGTGGTGCGCCTCGTCGACGGCGCCGAGTACAAGCGGCGCCAGATGCCGCCGGGCGTGCGCATCACGACCAAGGCCTTCGGGAAGGACCGGCGTATGCCGATCACGAACCGCTACCGCTCCTCGGCCCGGGAGGAGTCGGGGGGTGGCTGAGGGGGAGCCCGGCGCCCCGGCGTGGCGGCGCATCGACGAGCTGGCCGGGCTCGTCGGGGCCTACTGCTGGGTCGAGCACCGTATCTTCGAGCTGGCCGGTGCCTGGGCGACCGGGTTCGCGGGCGGGGACGGGGAGCGGGCGGCCGAGCTGCGGGTCTGGTGCGCCGCGGCCTCGCGGCGCCACGGGGCCCTGGCGGCGCGCTGGGCCGAGCGTCTCCCGGTGCGGGCCGGGGTCGACCCGGGCGAGCTGGTCCGGGCGCCGGCCGGTCCGCTGGCGGGGGCGCTCGAGGCGCTGGCCGGAGGGTCCGGGGGCCCGGACCACGTCGGCGCCCTGGTGACGACCGTTCTCCCTCGGGTGGGTGGGGTCTACGGGGCCCATCTCGGGTCGGCGTCGCCCGTCAGCGAGGGGTCCGTCCTGGAGGTCCTCGTGGAGGCACGCCGGGTGCTGGCCGGGGAGATCCGGGGCGGCAGGGCCCTCGTCGAGGGCCTGCCCGGGGTTGCCGAGCAGGGCGCCCGACTCGGGGAGGGAATCGAACGGGCGTTTGATGCCACGCGCGTTTTCCCTGCTGTACCGGCATCTTGACAGCTCCATTACACTGTCTGAGCAGCCCACGTGCGCCAGGAACGGGTGCCGACTGCAGTTGACGAGCGCGACAGCCCGGCCGGGTTCCCCTTGCCGAGGCCCTGGGACGGAAGGTTAGGGCGACGATCTTGGCGAAGGAACGAATTGAGCGCGACGACGAGGACCTCGTCCGTCTCTACCTGACGGACATCGGTCAGTACCCCCTGCTGACCAAGGACGACGAGGTACGGCTGGCCCAGGCCATCGAGGCGGGCCGGGCCGCCGAGGCCGAGGTCGCCAAGGCGCCCAAGGGCATCACGACCGCGAAGAAGCGTGAGCTCCGCCGTGCCGTGATGGAGGGCGAGCAGGCCCAGCAGACCTTCGTGCAGTCGAACCTGCGGCTCGTGGTGTCGATCGCCAAGAAATATCAAGCGTCGGGCCTGCCCCTGCTGGACCTCATCCAGGAGGGCAACCTCGGCCTCATGCACGCCGTCGAGAAGTTCGACTGGCGCAAGGGCTTCAAGTTCTCCACGTACGCCACCTGGTGGATCCGCCAGGCCATCACCCGTGGCATCGCCAACACCGGGCGCACCATCCGCCTCCCCGTGCACGCCGGTGACACGCTGGCCCGGGTGCAGAAGGCGCAGGCCCGGCTCGAGCTGAAGCTGGGCCGCCCGGCCACGCTGGCCGAGCTCGGCGTCGAGGTCGAGATGCCCGAGGACAAGCTCGTCGAGGCGCTGCGCTTCCGCGCCGAGCCGCTGTCGCTGTCCGAGCCGCTGCGTGAGGACGGGGACGCCGAGCTGGGTGACGTCGTCGAGGACCGCTCGGCCGAGTCGCCCTTCGAGGTGGCCGCCGTGTCGCTGCTGCCCGACGAGATCGGCCGGCTGCTCTCGCCGCTCGACGAGCGCGAGCGTGAGATCCTGCGCCTGCGCTTCGGTCTCGACCGCGGCGAGCCCCGCACCCTCGAGGAGGTCGGCGAGCACTTCAACCTGACCCGGGAGCGCATCCGCCAGATCGAGGCCCGGGCCATGTCCAAGCTGCGCCACCCGTCCTCGGACACCGGGGCGCGTGATCTGCTGACCGTCTAGCGCCGCCTAGGCTCTGCACCCATGAAGAAGCTGCTCATTCTCGCCATCCTGGTTGCCCTCGGCGTCATCGCCGCCAAGCGCCTGCAGAACAGCTAGCGCCACAGGCCCCACGCCGGGCCAGGGCTAGGCGGCGTGCCGGGCGACCAGCGCCGCGGCGGCGTGCCGGTGGCGCAGGCCGCGCCGCCACAGGATCAGCGCCGCCCCCGCCACGGCGAGGCTCGTCGTCACCACGGGCGTCGTGCGCCCGACGCGGTCGCGCAAGCGGATGGGCTTCGTGAAGTTGCGGACCTCCCAGCCCCGTTCGCGCGCCACCTTGGCCAGCGCCCGGTCGGGGTTGACCGCCACCGGACGCCCCACCGCTTCGAGCATGGGGAGATCCGTGGCCGAATCGGAGTAGGCGCTGCTCGCCGACAGGTCGAGGCCGGTGCGCTCCGCCAGCTCGCGCATGGCGGTCGCCTTCGACTCGCCGTAGGCGTAGAACGCCATCGTGCCCGTGTAGCGCCCCTGCTCGTCGACTTCGCCGCGCGAGCAGATGGCGCCGTCGACGCCGAGCAGGTCGGCCAGCGGCAGGACGATTTCCTCCGGTGAGGCCGACACGAGGTAGACGCGGTGGCCGGCCGCCCGGTGGAGCTCCATGAGCTCGAGCGCCTCGGCGTACATGATCGGCTCCATCGTCTGGAGCATCGTCTCGCGCACGATCTGGCGGACCTGGGCGCGGTCCCACCCCTTGGTCACGGCGAGCATCGATTCGCGCACCCGGACGAGACGCTCCTCGTCGGCGCCGAAGTAGAGGTAGATCAGCTGCGAGATGGCGGCCCGCGCCACGAGCCGGCGGTTGATGAGCCCACCCTTGAGGAACGGACGCCCGAAGGCCGCGATCGACGCCCGATCGATGACCGTCTTGTCCAGGTCGAAGAAGGCCGCCTCCATATCTCTAATGCTACGGGCGCCGGGACCCCTCGCTTTAGCAATCGTGACGATTAGTGGAAGCGCTCGCGAACGATCGGTGCGTGCGACCTGGGACGTTGCAGGGGTTGCAACGCGGTTGCGGTCAGGCCGGGCTCTCCGCGATGAACAGGGTGTGCACCGCGTCCTCGGCGTCGGCCGCCACGAGCACGAGCACCTCGTCGCCCGACTGCAGCGTGGTGTCGCCCCGGGGCACGATCAGGCGGTCGGCGCGCACCACCGCGACCACGACCGCGTCGCGCGGGAAGTCGAGGTCGGTGATGGCGGTGTCGTTCGCCGGCGAGTCCTCGGCCAGCGTGATCTCGACCAGGTGCGCCGCTCCGCCCTGGAATTGCAGCAGGCGCACGAGCGAGCCGACCGAGACCGCCTCCTCCACCAGGGCGGTGAGGAGCTGGGGGGTGGAGACCGAGACGTCGACGCCCCAACTCTCGTTGAAGAGCCACTGGTTCTTGGGGTGGTTGACCCGCGCCACGACGCGCGGCACGGCGAACTCCTGCTTGGCCAGCAGCGAGATCACGAGGTTGTCCTCGTCGTCGCCGGTCGCGGCGACGACGACGTCGACCGTGGCCAACCCGGCGGCGTCGAGCGAGGCGACCTCGCAGGCGTCCGCCGCCACCCAGGTCACGTCGAGGGTGGGGCGCAGCCGCTCGACGAGCTCTGGGTCCTGCTCGAAGACGAGCACCTCGTGCCCGTTGGCGTGCAGGTCCGACGCGATGGCGGTGCCGACGCTCCCGGCGCCGGCGATGGCGACCTTCACGACGCCGCGTCCCCGGTCCCACCCGTACCGGGCGCGAGCGTCAGGTCCAGCTCGCGCCAGGCGTCGTCGAGCACCGCGAGGTGCAAGATGTCGCCCTCCTGGCCGACGAGCTCGCGGGCATCGAGCCTGGGCACCCCGGCGCGGGTGACCGCGACCACGCTGAGGTGTCCCGCCTCCTCGAGGTCGCGCAGCGCTCGGCCCGCCCAGGCCTCGGGGAGCGAGCGCTCGAGGAGGGTGAGTCGCCCCGTCGGGTCGGACCAGTCGCGCCCGTCCTCGTCGGTCAGCAGGCGCCGCCGGACCTGGTCGATGGTCCACGTGACCGTGGCCACGGTGGGGATGCCGAGGCGCTGGTAGATCTCGGCGCGGCGGGGGTCGTAGATCCGGGCCACGACGTGGGGGATCTTGTAGGTCTCCCGTGCGATGCGCACCGTGAGGATGTTGGAGTTGTCCCCGCTGGTCACGGCGGCCAGTGCGTCGGCGTCCAGCGCGCCCGCCTCCTCGAGGACGTCGCGGTCGAACCCCGACCCGACGATGCGGGTGCCGCCCCAGTCCTTGAGGCGGCGGAAGGCCTGGGCGTTGCGGTCCACCACGGCGACGGAATGGCCCTCGGCGCCGAGGGAGAGGGCGAGGCCCGAGCCCACCCGCCCGCAGCCGACGACGATCACATGCACGCCACAGTGCAACACGCCGGGTCGCCGCTTGCAAAAGGCAGCCCGTTCCGAACCTGTGCCCACCTCCGCCCCGAACCAGCAGGGCAGTTCGCGCCCTCCCGGGGACGTACCGCACCCCATGATTGACTGAGCGGGTGCCGGAAGCGGGGACCAGGGGTGAAGACGTCGTGGAATTGTCCGGCGCAGGGGTGGGCGTCCCGACACCGACGACGACTCGTGACGGGGCAGCGCGCATGAAACCCGCCGCGTCCACGCCGGCCCAACTCGATCTCCCAGAGACGCTCCGCTACCGCATCAAGAACCGACTGCTCGGGCCCCCCATTGCCACGGAGCGCCAGTCGACGGAGCGCCTGGGCAAGCCCACCGCACTGGCGGTGTTGTCCTCCGACGTCATCTCGTCATCGGCGTACGCCACCGAGCAGATGCTCCTGCCCCTGATCCCGATCATCGGCGTTGCCGCGTTCTCGTTGGTCATCCCCATCAGCCTGGCGGTGATCTTCGTCCTTCTCTTCGTGACCCTCTCCTACCTCGAGGTGGTCAAGGTGTACACCAAGGCCGGGGGCGCCTACGTGGTGGCCCGAGAGAACTTCGGCCTCAACGTCGCCCAGGTGGCCGCCATGTCCCTGCTCATCGACTACACGTTGACGGTGGCAGTGTCGGTGGCGGCCGGCGTGGCGGCGGTCACCTCCGTGGTCCCGAGCCTCGTCCCCTACACGACCTGGATCGCCATCGGCCTGGTCATCCTCCTTGCCTATGGGAACCTGCGTGGCATTCGCGAGGCCGGCCGTACGTTCGCCGTCCCGACCTACTTCTTCATTGCCAACATGGTGTTGCTGATCGCCTGGGGCATCTACAAGGTGGTGGCGGGAACCCTGCATGCCCACCCGATCACCGGGCATCCGGGCTCGGTCCCCATCGGGTCGCCGGCAAGCGGGCTGCTCTACGGAGCGACCATCTTCGTGCTGCTCAAGGCGTTCGCCTCGGGGGGCTCGGCCCTGACCGGGACCGAGGCCATCTCCAATGGCGTCAGCGTCTTCCGCCAGCCGGAGTCACGCAACGCCCGGATCACCATGGTCTTGATGGCCACGATCCTCGGATCGCTCGTCCTCGGAGTCTCCGCGCTGGCCTCCATCACGCATCCGGTTCCCTACGTGTCGGGCACTCCGACCGTGATCTCCCAGGTTGCCAAGTACGTCTACGGGTCCCAGGGGCTCGGCGGGGTGTTCTACGCCATGCTCCAGATCGGGACGACCCTGATCCTCATCCTGGCGGCCAACACGAGCTTCACCGGGTTCCCCTTCCTCGCCAGCTTCGCGGCCGAGGACTCCTATCTGCCCCGCCAGCTGACCAGACGCGGGCATCGCCTGGTGTTCTCGACCGGCATCATCGTGCTCACCGTCGTCTCCGTGATCCTGCTCCTCATTACCCGGGCTCGAGTGGACAGCCTGATTCCTCTCTACGCCATCGGCGTGTTCACCGGCTTCACGATGGCCGGGGCAGGAATGGCGAAGTATCACCTCAAGCACCGCGAGGACCATTGGAGACGCCGACTGGCCATCAACGGCACGGCGTCGGTGCTGTCGTTCATCGTGCTCGTGATCATCGCCGTCGCGAAGTTCCAGCAGGGGGCCTGGGTCATCCTGATCATCTTGCCGCTCGGCGTCTTCGTTCTCTTGCGGCTCCATCGGCAGTATGCAGACGAGGAGCACCAACTCGAAGAGGGCGCGGCGGAAGCGGCGGCGGCACCGGTGCTCAATCGACACGTTGTCGTGGTGCTGGTCGACCGTTTGGACATGGCCACGGCGCGGGCTCTGCAGTATGCTCGGACGCTCAATCCCGACGAGCTGCGCGCCGTGCACTTCACCCTGGACAGCCGCGTCTCAGCGGAGCTCGTGGCCGACTGGAGCCGGCTCGGACTGGCTCGCCTGCCCCTCGACGTCGAGGAATGCGAAGATCGGCGGCTGGGCCGGGCCGTGCTCGAACTCGCGGCGGAGACGGTGGCCGACCAAGAGACCGAGCTCACCATTCTTCTCCCGCGACGGGGATTCGCCACGGGTTGGCATCGCCTGCTCCACGACGGCACGGCCGACCGCATTGCCGCCGGGGTCGCGCAACTCCAACACGTGAGTGCCACCGTTGTGCCCTATCAGCTCAGCGGTGGCTGGTTTTCGACACGGCGCGCACCCGATCGTGAGAGGACCGACGCCGCATCGGGACCGGCGGCGCCGGGGACGCGTTCCGAACGCTCGCTCGAGAGGGCGGCACGGCGGGCCGCAGACCGACAGGCAACGGTTTCCTCCTTCGAGAAGGCGGCTTTCGGGAGCCATGTCGGGGAGACCACGCCGATCGGCCGGGTGGAGTGGCGTCAGCGCGTCCGGATCGCCGGCCGGGTCAAGTCGGTACGGACCCAGCCCCGGGCCGGCACGTCGAACCTCGAGTGCGTCCTGGCCGACAGCACCGGCAGGATCCTGTTGGTGTTCCAAGGTCGGCGTCAGATCGCGGGGATCGAGCCTGGGGCACGCCTCGTCGTCGAAGGCATGGTCGGCGACTGGGCCCGCCGCCAGGCCATCCTCAACCCCGCCTACGAGCTGGTGCAGGCCAGCTCCGAGGCGAACGTCCAGCCCGATTGAACCCATCGATGAACCTGGGGTCTTCCCGGCACCACCATGAAACCGGCCCAGGCGCTCGGGACGCTCGGGGCGCTCGGGACGACGAGGCCGAGCCCTGAGCCGGCCGCGCCGACGGCCCGCGGTCTCTGCGGGTCCGAAATTGCCCGTTGCCGCGCCAGTCGCTAACGTCCCCCCCGGCCCGGAGTCGGGTGCGACCTCCGTGGCGCGC
Source organism: uncultured Acidimicrobiaceae bacterium (assembly GCA_963809825.1). Classification (GTDB taxonomy): domain Bacteria; phylum Actinomycetota; class Acidimicrobiia; order Acidimicrobiales; family RAAP-2; genus Bog-473. The sequence continues at coordinate 338,589 of CAWELJ010000004.1, forward strand.
CCTCGGCCCGGGGTGACATCGACGCCGTGGTGCTGAACGCTGCCGCACCCGCACGGACGAGGGCGGCGCTGCCCCTCTCCACAGGATCTCAGGAACAGAAAGGGCACACCGGGAATGATCAGACTCCTCGCAGCTGAGGGCGGCTATCAGGCCTTCCACCTCAGCGGGACGGACAAGACCTGGCTCTACATCTGCCTGGTCGCCGGCATCGTCGGCATCGCCGCCGGCCTCCTGCTCGCCCGCAACGTGCTGTCCTTCGACCAGGGCACGGTGAAGATGAAGGAGATCGCCCAGGCGGTCCAGGAGGGGGCCCAGGCGTTCCTGGGCCGCCAATTCCGGGCCATCGCCATGATCATCATCCCGCTCGCCATCCTGATCTTCTTCACCGCCACCAAGGTGGTGAAGCCCGACGGGGGCGTCGCGCTGACCTTCCAGCAGGACGGCCTCTACCGCGTGATCTGCTTCCTCTTCGGGGCCGCCTTCTCCGGCCTCACCGGCTTCATCGGCATGAGCATCGCGGTGCGGGGCAACGTCCGCACCGCCGCCGCGGCCTCCAAGGGCGGTGGCATGGCCGCGGCCCTGCGGGTCGCGTTCCGCACCGGTGCCGTGACCGGCATGCTGTGCGTCGGCCTCGGGCTGGTCGGGGCCACCGCCATCGTCCTCATCTTCCAGAACTCGGCCACGGCGGTGCTCATCGGCTTCGCCTTCGGTGCCTCGTTGATCGCCCTCTTCATGCGTGTCGGCGGCGGCATCTTCACCAAGGCGGCCGACGTCGGCGCCGACCTGGTGGGCAAGGTCGAGGCCGGGATCCCCGAGGACGATCCGCGCAACGCGGCCACCATCGCCGACAACGTGGGCGACAACGTGGGCGACTGCGCCGGCATGGCGGCCGACCTCTTCGAGTCCTACGAGATCACCATCATCTCGTCGCTCATCCTCGGGTACTCGGCCTTCACCTCCATCCACAAGAACCCGACGCCCGCCGTCCTCTTCCCGCTCATCGTCCCCGCCATCGGGATCTTCGCCTCGGTCATCGGCGTCCTCGTGGTGCGCGCCCGCAAGGCCGACCGCAACGCCATGGCCCCGATCAACCGGGGCTTCTGGCTCGCCGCACTCCTGACCGTGGTGGGCGCCTTCCTGGTGGCGCAGTACTACGTGCACGACCTCAAGGTGTTCTGGGCCGTGCTGACCGGCGTCATCCTCTCGCTGGTGGCCAGCCAGATCACCGAGCAGTTCACCTCGACCGAGCGGGGCCCGGTCAAGGAGATCGCGGCGTCGGCCCGCACCGGGCCGGCCACCACCGTGCTCTCCGGGTTCTCCATCGGGCTGGAGTCGTCCGTCTGGGCCATCGTCGCCATCGCCATCGCGCTCGGCGTGGCCATCGGGCTGGGGGACGGCAACATCGAGCTGACCTTCTACCTGATCGCCCTCATCGGCATCGGGCTGCTCGCCACGGCCGGCATGGTCGTGTCCGAGGACAGCTTCGGTCCGGTGTCGGACAACGCGGCGGGCATCGCCGAGATGTCGGGCGAGTTCACCGGCGAGGCCGAACGGGTCATGGTGAGCCTCGACGCGGTCGGGAACACGACCAAGGCGATCACCAAGGGCGTGGCCATCGGCTCGGCAGTGATCGCCGCCGTGGCGCTCTTCTCCGCCTTCATCGAGACGATCAACTCGCAGCTGAACCTCCACCTCCACGCCAACCAGCTGCTGGTGTCGCCGTTCACCCAGATCAACGTCTCGAACCCCAAGACCTTCATCGGCCTGCTCATCGGCGGGTCGATCGGCTTCCTCTTCTCGTCGCTGGCCATCCGCGCCGTCGGCCGCTCGGCCGGCACCGTCGTGCTCGAGGTGCGGCGCCAGTTCCGCGAGCACCCGGGCATCATGGACTACACGGAGAAGCCCGAGTACGGCCGCGTCATCGGCATCTGCACCTCCGCGGCCCAGCGCGAGCTGGCGACGCCGGCGCTCCTGGCCATCCTCTCACCGGTCATCATCGGCTTCGGCATCAACTACTTCGCGCTCGGCGCCTTCCTGGCCGGCACCATCCTCACCGGGCAGCTGCTGGCCAACACGTTGTCGAACTCCGGTGGTGCATGGGACAACGCCAAGAAGTACATCGAGGACGGCAACGAGGGCGGCAAGGGCTCGGAGGCACACAAGGCCGCCGTCATCGGTGACACGGTCGGCGACCCGTTCAAGGACACGGCCGGGCCGGCCCTGAACCCCATGATCAAGGTCATGAACCTCGTCTCGCTGCTGATCCTCCCCGCCGTGATCGCGCTCCGGCACGACACCGGCGCCCGCCTCGCCATCGCCGGCGTCTCGCTGGTGATCCTCCTCGCCGCCCTGGCCTTCTCCAAGCGGGCGCCCGAGCCGATGGACGCCGAAGCGCAAGAAACGGCCCGGGCCGAAGCCACGGTCGCATCGGTCGATTGACCTGCTCACCGGCCTAGGAGTCCGTTCAGCGGCCACCCCGCCGCAGACCCCCGCCCTTGACAGGCGGGGGGGCGGACCCCCACTCTGACGTGATCATGCCCTCCGTTTCCCCTGATCGATCGCGGCCCCGCGGGGTGCGCCATGGGTAAGGCGCTCGTCATCGTCGAGTCGCCCGCCAAGGCCAAGCGCATCAGCAGCCTGCTGGGGCCCGATTTCATCGTCGACTCTTCGGTCGGGCACATCCGGGACCTTCCCCGCGGCGCCGACGAGGTGCCGGATGCCTACAAGGGCGAGGGATGGGCGCGCCTCGGGGTGGACGTCGACAACGGCTTCAAGCCTCTCTACGTCGTCTCGGATCGCAAGAAGTCGGTGGTGGCCAATCTCAAGAAGCTGCTGAAGGGCGCCGACGAGCTCTACCTCGCGACCGACGAGGACCGCGAGGGCGAATCGATCGCGTGGCACCTCCTCGAGGTGCTCACTCCCACCGTGCCGGTCAAGCGCATGGTCTTCCACGAGATCACACCGGCGGCGATCGCCCGCGCCGTCGACGAGTGGCGCGACCTCGACCGGCGTCTGGTGGACGCCCAGGAGGCCCGGCGCATCCTCGACCGTCTCTACGGCTACGAGGTGTCGCCGGTGCTCTGGCGCAAGGTCATGCCCAAACTCTCCGCCGGGCGGGTGCAGAGCGTGGCCACGCGGATGGTGGTCGAGCGGGAGCGGGCGCGGATGCGTTTCCGCTCCGCGACGTGGTGGGGCGTCGAGGGAACCTTCACCCACGCCGAGGCCCCGGCCGGCTTCGGGGCGACCCTGGTGACACTGGGCGGGGCGGTGGTGGCCACCGGCAAGGACTTCGACGAGCAGGGGGAACGGACCGGCAAGGAGAATGTCCGCGTCCTCGGTGAAGAGGAGGCGACCTCGGTCGCCCGCGCGCTGGCCGGCCGACCCTTCACGGTCAACGCCGTCACCGAGCGGCCGTTCCGCCGCTCCCCGGCGGCGCCTTTCATGACGTCGACCCTGCAGCAGGAGGCCGGGCGAAAGCTCCGCTTCAGCGCTCAACGGGCCATGCAGGTGGCCCAGCGCCTCTACGAGCAGGGCTACATCACCTACATGCGCACCGACTCGACCACACTGTCGGACGAGGCGCTCACGGCGGCACGCACCCAGGCCCGCCAGATGTACGGGGACGCGTTCGTGCCCGACGCGCCGCGCCGCTACGAGCGCAAGGTGAAGAACGCGCAGGAGGCCCACGAGGCCGTGCGCCCGGCCGGCGAGTCCTTCCGCACGCCCGAGGACGTCTCCCGTGAGCTCTCAGGGGACGAGCTCCGCCTGTACGAGCTGATCTGGAAGCGCACGGTGGCCTCCCAGATGAACGACGCCACGGGGACGTCGGCCCAGGTGCGGCTCAGCGCCACCGTCCCCGAGGGCGTTGCGCTCGGGGAGGAAGCGGAGTTCACGGCCAGTGGGCGCGTCATCACCTTCCACGGGTTCCTCAGGGCCTACCTCGAGGACCGCGACGAGGACGATCCCGACCCCGACAGCGCGGAGGAGATGGTGCTCCCGGCCCTGAACGAGGGTGACGCGGTGGAGGGCCGTGCCTTCGAGCCGGGCCCGCACGAGACCAAGCCGCCCGCCCGCTACACGGAGGCCTCGCTCGTGAAGGCGATGGAGGAGCTCGGCGTGGGGCGGCCCTCGACGTACGCCAGCGTGATCGCGACCATCCTCGAGCGGGGCTACGTGTGGAAGAAGGGTCCGGCGCTCGTGCCGAGCTTCACCGCCTTCGCCGTCGTCGGCCTGCTCGAGCGCTATTTCACCAACCTGGTGGACTACGGCTTCACCGCCTCCATGGAGGACGACCTCGACGAGATCGCCTCGGGGACCGGCGAGTCGCTGCCGTGGCTGACCCGCTTCTACTTCGGCAGCGACGCACCCGGCGCCATGCCGAGCGATGGCACCGAGGTGGACACGCTCGGCCTCAAGGCGACGGTGGCATCGCATCTGAGCGAGATCGATGCCCGCGAGATCAACTCCATCCCGCTCGGCACCGGGAGCGACGGCCAGGACATCGTGGCCCGGGTCGGCCGCTACGGGCCCTACCTGCAGCGGGGTGACGACCGCGCCTCCATCCCCGACGACCTGGCGCCCGACGAGCTGACCATCGAGCGCGCCGAGGAGATCCTGGCCGCTCCCTCCAACGACCGGGTGCTGGGCACCGACCCCGAGAGCGGGCTCGACGTCATGCTCAAGGCAGGCCGCTTCGGCCCCTACGTCCAGGTGGGCGAGGTCGTCGACGGAGGGGAGAAGCCGCGCACCGCCTCGCTGTTCTCGTCCATGGAGCCGGCGACGCTCACGCTCGAGCAGGCGCTCGAGCTCCTGCGCATCCCCCGCACGGTCGGGACGGATCCCGACACCGGCGAGGAGGTCGTGGCCCACAACGGACGGTTCGGCCCGTATCTCAAGCGCGGGTCCGACACGCGCAGCCTGACGAGCGAGGACCAACTCCTCACCGTCACGCTCGACGAGGCGCGAGCGCTCTTCGCGCAGCCCAAGCAGCGTCGGGGGCGGGCGGCGGCACCGCCGCTGCGCGAGCTCGGCACCGACCCCGTCACGAACCTGCCCGTCGTCGTCAAGGAGGGTCGTTTCGGCCCCTACGTCACCGACGGCACCACCAATGCCAGCCTGCGCAAGGGCGACGCCGTCGAGTCCATCGAGATGGACCGGGCCTCCGAGCTGCTGGCCGAGCGGCGCGCCGCCGGGCCCTCGAAGAAGAAGAAGGCCGCCAAGAAGTCGGCGCCCGCCAAGAAGAAGGCGGCGCCGAAGAAGGCCGCCACGGCGAAGAAGGCCGCCGCCAAGAAGGCCGGCGCCGCCCGGAACGCGGCCGTGGCCAAGAAGGCCACGGGGGCGATGAAGGCCGCCCCGACCGACCCCTCCTGAGGTGGCGCCCCGAGGTCGCCTGATTGCGCTCGAGGGCATCGACGGCTGCGGCAAGACGACCCAGGCCCGGGCGCTGGCCGGTGCGCTCGGGGCCCGGCTCACCCACGAGCCCGGAGCGACCGACGTCGGGGCACAGCTGCGCCGACTGCTGCTGGCGCCCGATTCACCACCGCCGACGCCACGGGCCGAGGCGCTGTTGATGTCGGCCGACCGGGCCGAGCACGTGGCGCTCGTGCTCGAGCCGGCGCTGGCGGCGGGCGAGTGGGTGGTCACCGACCGCTACGCGGCCTCGACCATCGCCTACCAGGGCTACGGCCGCGGCCTGGACCCCGCCGGCCTCGCCGAGCTGGCGACCTGGGCCACCGCCGGCCTGGCGGCCGACCTGTCGATCCTCGTCGACGTCGGCGTCGACGTGGCCGCCGCCCGCCTCGCGGCCGCCGGGGGGCGCGGCGCCGACCGGATGGAACAGCTCGGTCCGGAGTTCGCGTCCCGGGTCCGCCGGGGGTTCCTCGCCCAGGCCGCCGGCGACCCCGAGCACTGGGTCGTCGTCGACGGCAACGCGGAGGTCGGGACGTTGGCGGGGCATATCGTGGCGTCCGTGCGCCAGCGGCTGGGTGACGCGCCGGCCGCGGGCGCCGGCCGGTGAGCGGGGAGCGCCCGGCCCCCGAGCTCTTCGCCGACGTGATCGGCCAGGAAGGCGCGGTGGCCGCCCTGCGCGCGGCGGCGGTCAACCCGGTGCACGCCTACCTCTTCCGCGGCGCCGCCGGCAACGGCGGGCTGGCCGCGGCGCACGGGTTCGCCGCCGCGCTGCTGTGCCCCGACGGCGGGTGCGGAACGTGTGCCACCTGCCGCGCCGCGCTGGCGGGGACGGACCCCGACCTGCACGTCATCCGCCGCACCGGCGCGTCCATCTCCATCGGGGAGATCCGCCAGGTGGTCTCGCTGGCGCAGCGCCGCCCGCTGCACGCGGCGCGCCAGGTGATCGTCCTGCTCGACGTGCACCTCGCCGCCCTGCGGGCACCCGCGCTCTTGAAGACGCTCGAGGAGCCGCCGGGGGACACGGTCTTCATCCTGCTCACCGACGAGGTGCCGCCCGAACTGGTGACGGTGGCCAGCCGCTCGGTCGAGGTGGAGTTCCCGCCGGTGCCGCGCGCGGTCCTGGTGCGCTGGCTCACCGACTCGGGGGTGCCCGCCGACACCGCCGCCGTGGTGGCGGACAGCAGCGGTGGGAATCCCGAGCGGGCGCGCATCACCGTCGACGATCCCGACGTGGCGGCGCGGGTGGCGCTGTGGGCGTCGGTGCCCGACGAACTGGGCGCGTCGGGCATGACGGCCGCGGGGCTGGCGCGGCGTGTGATCGAGTCGGCCGACCGCTCGGTCGAGCCGCTGCGGGCGGCGCACGAGCGGGAGATGGAGACGCTCACCGCCGCCGCCAAGGAGATGGGCGAGCGAGGGCTGCCCGGGCGCAAGGAGCTGCAGGAGCAGTACCAGCGCGAGGAGCGGCGCTTCCGCACCGATGCCCTGCGGGCGGGCCTGGGCGTCCTGGCGCGCACCTACCGCGGGAGGGTGGCGGCATCGGCGGCCGGTGGCCCCGTCGCGGTGGGTGACGAGGAGGTGCGCAGCGCCGTCGCCGCGGTCGGGCTCATCACCGAGACCGCCGAGGCCCTGCCGCGCAACCCCAACGAGGCCCTCCTGTTGCAGTCCCTCTTCGTCCGGCTGGCGGCCCTGGCGGCCTAGCACCCGCTTGGATCGGGGCGCGGGCTCCCGAGCGCGCACGCCCGTTGCACCGTTAGAGTCACGCCGGATCTCATCATGTGAGCGAGAGGGGTGGACGATTGCTGGCGGTCACGTTTGCCGACCTGTGGTTCCGAGCCCGGCAATTCCTGATCGCCGTGATCGGGGTCGGGCTGGTGCTGGCGCTCGCCATGTCCCTGAGCGGGCTGGCCGACGGCTTCCACGCCGAGGCGGCCGGGTCGATCGACGCGGTCGGGGCCACGTCCTGGGTGATGTCGCGTGGCGCCCAGGGCCGCGTCACCGCCTTCGCCGCCTTCCCGGGCACCGAGGTGTCCGCCGTGGCCCGCGAGCCAGGGGTGCACCGAGCGTCCCCGCTCCTCTTCGCGCCTGCACAGGTGGTCCTCGTCTCTGGCACGACGGCGCCGCAGACGGTCAACATCGTGGGTGTCCAGCCCGGCGGACTGGGCGATCCCGAGGTGGTCTCGGGCCATGGGCTTTCGGCCGCCGGGGGAGCCGTGGTCGACTCGAAGCTGGATGCGCACGTCGGGAGCCTCCTGTACCTCGGTGGACACGGTTATCCCGTCGTCGGCATCGTCGACGGTCGCACCATGACCGGAGGGGTCCCCCTCGTGTACATGCCACTGGCGACGGTGCAGAAGGCAGTGACCGGGGGCAAGCCTCTGATCACGGCCGTCGCCACCACCGGCACGCCCGCCATGGTGCCGGCCGGTCTCGTCGTGCTCTCTCCCGCCACGGTCGTCACCGACACCGTGGGCCAGTTGCGCACAGCCGTGACGTCCATCGACAACACGCGCTGGCTCATGTGGCTGGTGGCGGCCGCGATCGTCGGCTCCATGCTCTACGTGGCCGCGCTGGAGCGGAAGCGCGACTTCGCCGTGCTCAAGGCACTGGGTTCCTCCTCGGGAGCGCTGTTCCTGAGTCTGCTCATCGAGGCCGTGGTGGTGACCCTGTTCGCTGCCGTCCTGGCCGAGATCCTGGCCAGCCTGCTCACGCCGCTCTTCGCCCAGCCGATCGACATCACGCCCGAGACGCGCCTGGTGCTCCCACTCATCGCGGTGCTCGTCGGCGTCATCGCCAGCACCACGGCGCTGCGACGCGTCACCGGCGCCGACCCGGCGACGGCATTCGGATGAGCAACCACCTCGTCGTCGACGATCTCACCGTGGCCTTCGATTCGGGCGGGTACGTGATCAAGCCGCTCGACGGATTGAGCTTCACGGCCGAGGACGGCGAGCTCGTCGTCTTGCTGGGTCCCTCGGGCTGTGGCAAGACGACCCTTCTGTCGTGCCTCGCCGGGCTCCTCACCCCGACCGACGGGCGGATCCGGTTCGGTTCCATCGCGGTCGATGAGCTGCGAGGTCCGGCATTGTCGGAGTACCGCCGCCAGACCGTCGGGGTGGTCTTCCAGGCCTTCAATCTGATCGCCAGCCTCACCGCACGCGGCAATGTCGTCGTCCCCATGCGGCTCGCCGGCGTGCCGCGGTCGGTGGCAAAGGCCCGGGCCAGCACCTTGCTCGAGCTGGTCGGGCTGGACGAGCGCGGCCATCACCGCCCGGCCCAGCTGTCGGGTGGACAGCAGCAGCGAGTGGCCATCGCACGCGCGCTGGTGCACGACCCGCCACTGGTCCTGGCGGACGAGCCCACGGCCCACCTCGACCACATACAGGTCGAGGGCATCCTGCGGTTGATGCGAGACCTCGCGAACCCCGGCCGGATCGTTGTGGTCTCCACGCACGACGATCGCGTCAGCCAGCTGGCGGACCGGGTGATCGAGCTGGCGCCGCATTTCTCCGACGCCGATCGCCAGCCCGAGGAGGTCCACCTCACCGAAGGGGACATCCTGTTCCGTCAGGGCGAGCGGGGGGAGCTCATTTACCACCTCGAGTCGGGCCTCCTCGAGGTGTACCGGGAGTTGGCCGACGGCAGCACCGAGGTGCTGGCCAACGTGGAGGTGGGCAATTACGTCGGCGAGCTCGGCCCCATCCTGAACCTGCCCCGCAGCGCCTCGGTGCGTGCCCTAAAGGAGACCGTCGTGGTCGGCTACACGGTGCGGGCCTTCCGCAAGGATCATCCGCATCAGGTGGTCGAGGAGGCGGTGACGTAGGGCTCCCGGCCCACTCGACCGCATCAGGGCATATTCAACGAAGGTTGCCGCCCGTGCCTAGCATCGCGGGTGACGGAAGAGATCGGGAGAGCCGACATGCCGGGGACTGACGTCGCGGGACACGCATCGCCGGGCGCGCCCGACGCCGTGGGCCTCGAGATCCGTGTCCTCGGCCCCCTCGAGCTGGCGTGGGAGAGCCGGACCGCCGACGTCGGGGGCGTGAAGGCCAGAGCACTGGTCGCCCGCCTGCTCATCGACCGCGGCCTCGCCGTCTCGGTCGACCGGCTGGTGGATTCGCTGTGGGGCGCCCACGAGGGAGCCGGCGCCGAGATCGCCCTGCGCTCGACGATCTCGCGGGTGCGCAAGCGTTTGCGCGACGCCGGCGCACCCGAGGACCTCATCGTGACGCGCGCACCGGGGTACCTCCTCGACGTCCCGGCCCAGGTGACCGACGCCCACCGGTTCGAAGAGCTCGTCGGCGAGGGCCGAGTGCACCTCGCCCGGCGCCGACCCCGTGAGGCGGCGCGGCGCTTGGCCGAGGCGCTCGAGATCTGGCGCGGCCCGGCCTTCAGCGAGGTGCGGGACGAGCCGTTCGCCCGGGCCGAGGCCCGACGACTGGAAGAGCTCCGCCTCGCCGCGACGGAGTCGCGCATCGACGCCGAGTTGACCGTGGGTCGTCACCAGGGACTGATCGGCGAACTGGCGTCGCTGACGAGCGCGCATCCCATGCGGGAGCGTCTGTGGTCCCAGCGCATGCTGGCGCTGTACCGCTCCGGGCGACAGGCCGAGGCGTTGCGGGTCTTCCAGGACCTGCGGACGATCCTCGTCGCCGAGCTGGGGATCGATCCGGGCCACGACATCACCTGGCTGGAGCACGCCATCCTCGCCCAGGACCCGGCTCTCGACTTCCCCGCACCCCCCGAGCGGGAACCCGGCGACGTGGCGGCGCCCGTGGTCACGGCGTCCGCGGGCTACCGGGTCCACGTGCCGGCGTCGACGAACGAGGGACCGCTCGTCGGTCGCCGGCGGGAGTCGGCCCTCCTGCGCGACTGGTGGGGAACGGTGCAGGGAGGCCATGGACGGCTGCTGCTCGTCGACGGCGAGGCCGGCATCGGGAAGACCCGCCTGGTGGCGGAGCTGGCGCGGGCCGTCGAGGAGGACGGCGCGTTGGTGCTCTGGGGCCGCTGTGACGAGGGGCCCGTCACGCCCTTCCAGGCTTTTGCCGAGGCGCTCGGCCGCTACTTCCAGTCGCTCTCGGCCGACCGGATCTCCCAGATGCCGGACTGGCAGCTCACGGAGCTCTCCCGGCTCGTGCTGCGCCTCCGCGAGCACGCGCCGCTCCTCGAGGAGGAAGCCGGCGATCCCGAGACGGAGCGGTACCGCTTCTTCGAGGCGGTGGCGACCACCTTGCTCGATCTGTCGTCGGGCGCCACGGTGCTCCTCGTCGTCGACGATCTGCACTGGGCCGACCAGCCGACGCTGCTGCTGCTGCGCCACGTGCTGCGGAGCGTCGATGCGACCCGGCTGGGAATCATCGGGATGTACAACGACACGGAGATCCCACCGGATCATCCGCTGCGCTCCATGTTGGCGGACTTCCGGGCGGTCGTCCCCGTCGAGACCGTGCACCTGCAGGGGTTGAGCCCGGACGCCGTCGCCGAGTTGGCCCGCGGCTGGGAGAAGGCTCCGCCGGATCTCGTCCCGGAACTGTGCCGGTTGACCGACGGCAACCCGCTGTTCCTCGACGAGATGCTGCGGCAGCTGCGCGACCGCGACGACGATCAACCGGGCGGGCGTGATGCCCTCGTGCCACCGGACCTGGACCCGCCCGAGGCGATCCGCGAACTGGTGGCCCGCCGCGTCTCGCGACTGCCCGAAGACGTGATCTACCTGCTGCAGGCGGCGGCGGTGGCGGGGCGGGAGTGTGACGCGGGCATCGTGGCGGACGCGGCCGAGCTCACGCCGGGCCAGCGGCTCGATGCCTTCGATCGCGCCGAGGAGTCCCGCCTGCTGCGCCGGGTGGGCGAAGGCGTCCGTGACCGCTATGCGTTCACGCATGCGCTGGTGCGCGACGCCATTTACGGCGAGCTCCTGCGTGGGCGGCGGGTGCGCTATCACCACAAGATCGCGGTGGCCACCGAACGGGCCCATGCCGACGCGCTCGACACCTACGTCAACGAGCTGGCATACCACTACTTCATGGGCGCGGCGCTGGCCGACGCCGACAAGGCGATCCACTTCTGCATGGCGGCGGGCGAGCGGGCACTGCGCCTCCTGGCCTTCGAGGAGGCGGTCGGGCACTTCACCCGCAGCCTCGAGGTGGCCGAGCAGTCCGGCTCCCACGACCGGGCCGTGCGCTGCGATGCCCTCATCGCGCTCGCGGAGGCCCACACCAGGGCCGGGGAGTCGGCACAGGCGGATGTGACCTCGGAGCGAGCAGCCTCCCTGGCCCGCGCCCTGGGCGATCCCGAGCGCCTGGCCACCGCCGCACTGCGATCCGGGCCGCTGAGCGAGCTCGGCGTCGGGGGCCCCAACGAGCAGCAGCAGCAGCTGCTAGAGGAGGCACGGGCCAAGCTGCCCGAAGAAGACAGCCACCTCCGGGCCATGGTGACCGCGCGGCTCGGACTGGTCGGCGTCTACACGACCGGAGTGCCGGCGCCGGGTCTTCTGCGAGCGGTCACTCGACCTCAACACCGAGGCCGTCGCCATGGCCCGCCGCCTCGCCGACCGCAGCGCGCTCGGGTATGCGCTCCATGCCCGGCTCCACGAGCTCTGGGGTATTGAGCCGGCGCCCGAACGGCTGGCGACGGCGAACGAACTCGGGGAGATCGCTGCCGACGTCGGAGACGAGTTCCTGGCGCTGCAGGGGTACATGTGGCGCATCCGTGAGCTCCTGGCCCAAGGCGATCTCGACGCCGTCAACGACGAGATCGGACGCTACGCGACCCGCGCCGCCGGCCCGATCCATCCACTCGACGCCGCGTACGGGTACAACGTCGCCGCCATGATGGCGCTGATCGCCGGCGACATCGCGGAGCAGGAGGGGCTCGGACGCAAGGCCCTCGAGGTGGCACAGCCGCACAACAAGCTGGCGCACGGCTTCTTCGCCGCCCAGATGATCTGGACCTGGTGGCAGCGCGACGAGCTCGCCCCCCTGGACTCCGACATCCGGGCGGTGATCGGGCGGAGCCCGTCGGACTCGCCCAGCACGCGCACGCGGCGCACGCACTGGCCCATGCGGAGGCGGGTGCGACGGCGGAGGCACTCGCCCAGTTGCACTTCCTCGAGGACATCGGCTGGGACAACGTGGGCGAGCGCAGCGAGAGCGTCACCCTGGCCCTGGCCGCCGCCGCCTGCGGCGTGCTCGGGATCCGGGCCCGCGACATCGCCCTGCGCATTTACGAGGAGATGCGGCCGTATGCGGGCACCGCCGTGGTGATCCGCCCGCCCGCCGTCGCCTGCCTCGGACCGGCCGACTACTACCTCGGCCTTCTCGCCATGACCTCGGGCGACCTGGCGCTGTCGCAGGTGCACTTCGAAGCGGCCTTGCGCCTGGGCCTCCGGATGCGCTCGGCGCCGTTCGTCGCCGCGGCGGAGGTGGAACTGGCCCGCGTGCTGCGGAGGCGCCACCGTGGGGACGAAGGGGAGCGCGTGGCCGTCCTCCTGCGGAGCGCCGAGGAGTCGGCACTCCACCTTGGGCTGCCACGCCTGGCGCGGCTGGCGGCCGACCCGGGCTGACGCCCGCGTCAGCCCGTGGTGTCGAGCGTCCCCCCGGCCGCGTCCTCGTCCTGCTCGGCGTAGGCGGCGAGCCGGTCGTCGGCCTCCCGGATGCGGCGGCTCATGCCGGTGAAGAGCGCGTTGCGAAAGCCGGGGATCGCCATGATCGACTCGAACTCACGCGGTCCGATGATCAGGACCTCGAGATCGCTCGTCGCGGTCACGGTGGCGCTCCGGGGTGCCGCCTCGATCGCCGCCAGCTCGCCGAAGTAGTCACCGGGTCCGAGGAGGTTGACGACACGGCCCGCCCTGGTCACCGTCACCGTGCCGGAGAGGATGACGAAGAGCTCCCGGCCGAGACGGCCCTCCCGCAGGATCACTTCGCCGCTGTGGACCTCGAGACGCTCCGCGAGCTGCTCCACCTCACGCAACTGTTCCTCGGTGCAGGCCGAGAACCAGGGCACGCCGTGCAACGTCTCGGACCCGACCCGCCCACCGCCTCCGCTCTGTCTGAGCATGCCGAACCCTACTGCGCTCGTCGCGACCGTACGGGTCCGCACGGCGGGACGAAGTCCGCGCCGTGCCCCCGCCAACTATGCCCGCGCCGGTTGGCAACGGCGTTGCACCACCGTGGCACGGGGCCCAGAGGAGAACGGGCGGACGGGTCGCCCGAGCGGGAGGCGTCATTTGCGTACCCTGAATCTGACCTGAGAATCCGTGGGCGCCCAGCCTGTGCCGGAGCGGCGCCGTTACGCTCCCGTTGCCTCCGGGTGCCGCCGTCGGCTCATCCAGCTGTCACACGAAAGCAACGACGGCTCGCCAGGATGCCGAAAGCGCTGTATACAACGGGTAGCCGGCGTTGGCGATGCGCCCCCAGTGGAGCCTTGTTCAGGTCACATCACCGGTAGTGGTGACCCATCTCCGGGCACGCCCCGGGCATGGATGAGGAAGGGGAGACATGTCGACTGCTCGGGGTGGAGCGGGACGATCGGGGCGATCCGGGAGCCGCAGGGGCCACCGTGCCGTGAGGGCCTACGGCGTGCTGGGCACCATGGCGCTCCTCGGCGCGTCCCTCGGCCTGTCCATCGGCGTGGCCGTCGAGACGGCGGCGCCCGCGGGCGCGGCGGGGACGGTCGTCGTCGCCGGGACCTTCCACAACGCCAACGTGACGTCGCCGGCTCATGGGTGAGGCCCCCCAGCCGGAGAACTCCGCCAATTCGGCGTGTCTCACGCGGCACCGCACGTCGCAGGCGCCGATCCCGGACTGCTCCACGTCCGGTGGCGACGCGGCCGCAGCGGGGTGCTCCAGCTGCCGATACCGGTGATCGGCGAGAGGGCGAGCCCTCGCCAGTCTCAGCGTTCCGGCCAGCGACGGCCTGGACGCCACCTTCGACAGCTCCAGTACGGCGGATCCGGCGCGGACGGCATCGGCTTCGTGATCGCCACGGAGGAACCGGCCGATCCAGCCGCACCGACGCAGATCGGCGAGCCCGGGGGCGACCTCGGCTCCTCGGCCGGGGAAGGGCAATTCGGGAGCGACGGATTCGCCGACGGCTATCTCGGTGTGGGTCTCGACGTTTTCGGCAACTACTCCGACCCCGGCTTCGGCGGCACCAGGTGCCGCGCCAGCCCTCGTGGGCCACCGGCGGAACCCCGGGCAGGTGGTCGTGCGGGGCCCCGGCAACGGCACGGCCGGATACTGCCTCGTCGACAGCTCGGCCAGGCAGGCGGGGGGACGCAGAACCTGCACGGCGAGATCCGGTCCGGGTCGATGGTGTCGGTCGAGGTCGTGCTGGACAGCGCGTCGGCGCAAGTGGCGATGGGCGGCTCGCAGGTGGCGGCGTTCGCCATGTCCGCGGTTGACTACGGGGTAGCTGGGTCCGCATCGGCGGCGCGCGCACGTTCTCACGCGAGACACTGCCCGGCGTGCACAACGGGGGCATCCCGAGCGGGCTGTACCCCGGGGGCTGGATCAGCCCGTCGACGGGGATTCCCTGCCAGCTCGGCTTCGGTTGGGTGGGGTCGACCGGAAAGTTCCGCGGACTGCCAGCAGATCTCGGACGCCTCGGTCGCGACCTTGCGGCGGGTGCCCGTGCTCAGCGCGGCGATCTCGGACCGCGGCCGCGGACAGCTGCCAAGCGGCGGCTCGGTTGGCTCGCGGCGCGCCGGCGTGACGGCCGGAGGGGGGGCCGAGAACGACACCGTCGGCATGACGGCGACGCTCGCCTCCGGGGTGCCCCCCAGATCGGCCACTGGTACCCGCCTGACGATGCCCAGCGCCCGTCGAGCCAGACCATGTCCTCCGCGTATCCCGGCCCGAGATTGCCCGCAGGGACAAACTTTCTCCCCGGTGTCGAGCTGCCGGGCAGCGTCGCCAGCGGGTCTCGCCGCGGGAGCAGCGTTTTGGACAGCTCCGTCACCGTCTCGTAACGACGGCGACGTGGGCGAAGAACCACAGATCACACGACGGTGGGGGCAGCCCTTGCGTCGCTCTCCTCGGTGACGCTGAGCGCCACGGCGACGGCGAACCCATCGTCGAGCACCACCCAGGCCGGCATGGGCACGATCCTCCTCGACGACAACGGGGTCCTGCCGACAGTCATCCAGGCAGACAGTTACAGATCGTCAGCGGAAGCCGACGCGGCAGTCGCCTCCACGAAGATCAGGGCGCCATCAAGATCAGGTGATACGGATCGGTGCCGTCAAGATGAGCACCATCTAGATGAGGCAACATCAAGATCGACGCCATGGCCCTCGGGTCGCAGAGCAGGACGTCTAGACGCTGTTCCAGCGCCCTGCCTCTCCAACGTCAGGGTGACCTATGCCGACGGCTGCGCCGGATGAACCTGCGCCGACTGGAAGAGGAATCCTGGCCGGCTTCCAAGTACGCAGACCCTGCTGACCAGCGCCATCTTGCCGTTGCCAGTCGGTCAGCCTCGAGGACGTCCTCGCCAGCATCGAGGTTCTGACGCTACCCCCGACGGCTCCAACCCCGCGGACCGCTTCAACTACACTGCCCATATCAGACATCAACATCGACGGGTGACGACCGGCGTCACTTCCCCGTCGCCGCCTGCGGCCTCGGTCGCACATCCATGACATTTTGCCGCTCAACAGCAGCAGCATCAACTCCGACCACACCGTCAACCAGGTCCAGGGTTGCGCTTCACCGACTGGTGCACCGCCTTGAACGGCGTGCACTGGCCCTGCAGTGACTTCGGCATCGAGCACTTCCGACTCCGACACGGCCGACGCCGCCCGGCGTGACGCTGCTCTCACTCAGGATCGCCAGCATTCCCCTCTGCTCCCTCTCGCTCAACACCGTCCCCCTCGACGCGGTCGGATCAACGGGTCACCCCGTCGCCGGCTCCCGCTGGCCAAGACGACCTCAACGACGCCGGGCTCGGCACGATCAAGATCAGCGCCATCGAGATCAAAAAAATAAGCGCCATCAAGATCGGCGCCGTCGAGATCAGCGCCGTGGATCGGCGCCGTCGAGATCGGCGCCATCCCGCTCAAGGACATCAAGATGGGCGCCATCAACCTCGGCACCCTCAGAGAAATCGGCGCGATCCCGTTGCAGGAAACTTCAGATCGCCGCGATCGAGATCAGCGCCGTCAGATCAGGTGCCGTATCAAGATCGGTGCCATCAAGATTAGCACCATCAAGATCGGCGCCGTCTCCCGAGATCAGCAGGATCCTCCTCAGCTCGCTCTCGAACCTGAGCAGCATCGTCGACTGCTCCGCTGCATGCCCGGCGGCGTCTGCACTCCTGGCGAGACACTGGCCGACGCCGAGGCGGCCCGCGCCGCTGAGCCCGGCCGACCTCCAGACCCTGCAAGACCGCATCACCGAGCCCGACCCCGGCTGGGACGCCACCAGCCTCTCCGACGTCGACGGCTCCGACTCGGGCGACATCGGCGTCGGCGACCAGACCACCCTGGCCGACCTGGTCGCGCTGGCCAACTCCGACTCGACCTTCGCGCAGGCCTTCACGGTCCCCGTGCTCTCCGATGTCTCTGGCTCCGACCCGCCCGACGACCATCGCCGACATCCGGCCACGCTCACCGGCACCACCGACGGCACCACGCTGGCCGACCTGCTCGGGCCGAGCTGACCGACGTCTTCGGCGCCCCGCCATCCGGAGCTCATCGAGCCAGATCTCGCCGCCGACGACCCCGTCCGCCTTGAACGGCCTGTTCCTGGGAGACCCTCCTCTTTGGTGCTCGTGCCTCGGTGCGGACTTTTTCCCCCTGGCGGAACGTCGACCTGACCACGCCCGGGGCTTCACCGCGGCGTCAACGGTCAGAGCGGTGAGGTGACGCTGACCGCGACGACGACCGTGGCCAACGGTCCCGTCGCGCTCGCCGACGTCTTCACCATCCCGGCCGGCTTCTCGCTGGTCCAGGACTCAGTCCTCTTCAACGGCCCGCCCTCCCCCGACCCGACCCGCGTGTCGGGGAACACGTTGACGGGGACCCCCGGGAACTAGACCGGGACCGACGCCTACACGGTTCTACTACGGCCCAACGAGGTTAAGTGAGACCAGTCGCTCAGCGTGACCGCCTCCAGTCCCCAGCGGGGAGCCCAGTCGCAGGTGCGGTCCGTCACCATCACCGAGCCCTTCGCGGGCAACAGGTGATCCGGCGCCCATCTGACCCTGCAGCCGGACTCACTCCTGGACGTCTCCTCCTCACGGCGCCCAACACGTCCGCCTACTGGGACGTCAACGTCCCCAGCCAGTGACAAGCTGTCGCTCGACCTGTCAGAACCTCCCCGCCGACTACGACATGGTCCTCTACGGCCCGCCGACCACGCAGTTGTCGAACACCCCGCAGCAAACCACCGCCGGGGTGACCGACACGCCACCGGCGAACCAGTCCTCGGGCGGCCAGCAGAGCGCGCCGGCGCAGGGTGTCCTGCCGATCCTCTCGACCTTGCCCGTGCAGGCGGTCTCGTCGAGCCGCGGCCAGACGCCCGAGCAGATCACGACCCCGCCCCTGACCGGCGGGACCTACCTGGTGCAGGTCACCGGCTTCAACGGGGCCTACAGCACGACGGCCCCCTACGCCCTGCGCTCCCAGCTGATCCAGACGGCGGCGTCGCCGTCGTGCTCGGTGCCCGCGACCTACGCCAACGACGCGCTCACGCAGAACGTGGCCGTGCCCAGCGCCGGCCAGCCCCTCGCCGAGACCTGGAGCGTCTCCGGCGGCTGGACGCTGCAGCAGCCCCCGGCCGGCGTCAACACGCTCTTCCTGGTCAACCCCGACCGCCTCTACGACGCCTACGGGCAGTCGTCCAGCGGTGGTCACCCCGGTGTCAACGACGTCCTGCACCAGCTCACGACCACCATCAACAGTGGCGCCGGCGGCATGGTCGGAGCCATCGTCCCGGTCGAGGGCGATGCGCAGACGTCCGCCGACTACACCGCATGGGACGCCAGCCCGTGTTCGGTCCAAGCGGCCAACAAGGTGGCCGGCGACATCAGCGCCACGGTGCGCAATCTGGAGGCGGCCTACCCGACGATCAGCAACATCGTCGTCGTCGGCGCGGACGACCAGATCCCCATGGCCCGGGTGCCCGACACCACCGTCTCGGACAACGAGAGCGACTACGCGGCCAGCACCCTGCCGGGGGTCAACGACCAGCTGTCGTCCGCGCTCAGCCAGGGCTACTTCCTGAGCGACGACCCCTACGCCTCGCCCAATCCGCTCGGCGTGGGCGGCCAGACCCTCTACGCGCCGTCGCTGGCCATCGGGCGCCTGGTCGAGTCGCCGACCCAGATCGACAACGCGCTGTCGCGCTTCCAGTCCAGCAACGGTCAGCTCAACGCGACCTCGGGCCTGTCCACCGGCTACGACTTCCTGACCCAGGGTGCCAACGCCATCGCAGCGTCGTTGAGCGGTCCTCTCGGTGCGGCCAACGTGTCGAAGCTGATCAGCAACTCTTGGTCCAAGTCCGACCTGCTCAGCGCCATCGACGGCGGGACACCCACCAATCCGTCACAGGCACCGACGGTCGCCTCCATCAACGCGCACTTCGACTTCGGTCGCGCCCTCTCGGCGCAAGGCAACTCGAGCGGGTTCAACAGCGAGATCCTCTCCACCGACGAGGTGCGCAACGCGGATGCGAGCAACGAGATCTCGCAGGAGAGACTGCTCTTCTCGCTGGGCTGCCACTCGGGGCTCCACATTCCGACCAACGAGATCTCCAATGTCGTCCCCGGCGGCGTGGACTCCTGGGCCTCGACCTTCGCAGACGAGGGAGCCATCTGGGTGGGCAACACCGGCTACGGCTACGCCAACGACCAGTACATCGCCTACTCGGCCAAGCTCATGGGGCTCCTCGCCCAGAGCCTCGACGGCTCGGTGTCCATTGGGGACGCGCTGTCCCAGGCCAAGCAGCTCTACGCGGCGCAGACCGGCGTGCTCGATCCGTTCGACCTCAAGGCCGATATGGAGTCGACCTACTACGGCATGCCCAACTACACGCTCAGCGGCCTGGCGCACCCGAGCACCAACTCGGCCGCGGCTGTCCCGCAGCTGACGCTGGGGCACGACCCGGCCACAGGATTGCAGACGTCCTCTATCAGTCTCAGCCAGTCCGTCGGCCCGAACCCGAACCAGCTGGGCACCGTGAACCCGCCCGAGGGCGGGACCTACTACGAGGTCAACAACTCCACCCTGGAGCAGACCACGGCCGGCTACCCCATTGAGCCGCTGAGCACCATCGACGTCACCATCCCGGGTGCGAACGGCACGCTCGGCTCCGTGGCGCACGGGGCGCTCATCACCGGGCTCACCTCGACCGACGTGGGCGGAGTCACGCCGTCGATCGCCCAGGCGAGCAGCGACACCTCGGGGCCCGAGAACCAGATCTCCCAGTACGAGACCTCGTTCCCGGCCACGCTCCAGCGGGTAGCGACCTACCAGCTCTTCGGCGCCACCGGCGCCCCGGTGGCGCATCAGGCCGTCGACCTCATCACGGGCCAGTTCATCCCCGACCCCGGCAACCCGGGCACGGGCAACCAGAGGCTGTTCACCAACCTTTCCTCGACGGTGGAGTACACGCCGCCGACCGACACGAACTTCGCGCCCCCGACCATCGACGAGGCAACGGGCGTCGTGGTGACGGGCTCGGGCAGCTCGTCGGCCAACTTCAACGTCGTGGCCACTCCGGCTCCCGGTGGCAGCCCCATCAGGGAGGTGCTGGTCCTCTTCACCGACTCCGCCAGCCCGGGCACGTGGACGCCCGTCTCTCTGACCCTCGGGGCCAGTGGTGCGTGGACCGGCGGGGCCCCGGCTCCCGCCAGCGGCAAGATCTCCTACATCGTCCAGGCAGTGGACGGGGACGGCAACGTCTCCATGAACTCCAACAAGGGCATCTCGTTCAACCAGGTCCAGGCCAGCCAGGTCCACAGCACCGGGCTGGGCGCCGGGCTGAGCGCGGCCCTGGCGCCAGCGACGAACGCGGTCACCGAGACCAACGGCTTCTTCAACGGCCCGGTCCTTCTGACCTTCACGGGTGACCCCGGCGCCACCGTCACCTACCAGGTGGACGGCGGCTTCTCGCACACCGTGGGGCTCGACCTGAACGGTCACGGGTCGATCACGGTGCTCGGTGACGGGACGCACGTGATCACTGCGTCGGATACGGGCAACCAGCTGACCCAGGTGGTGCAGATCGACGGCACCGGACCGACGATCTCGAGCTCCATCAGTGCGCCCAATTCGGGCAACGGGTGGACGAGCGGGGGGACCCTCTTGAACGTCTCGGCCTCCGACACCGGCTCGGGCGTCGCCTCGCTGACCTACCAGCCTTCTGGCGGGCAGCCGACCGCGGTCACCGGGCCGATCACCGTTCCGGCGGGGATCACGACCTACACGCTGGCCGCCACCGACTTCGTCGGGAACACGAGCACGGCCTTGGTCACGACGAAGGTTGACTCGGCTGCGCCGAGTGGCATGCAGTGCACCCCTGCCGTGGCTCCCGCCACCTGGTTCGGGAGCGACCAAACTGTCACGTGTACCGGCACCGACGCGGAGTCGGGCATCTCCGGGGGGACGTCCAGCACCGGAAGCGTGACGCTGTCCACCTCGGTGCCGGCGGGGACTTCCACGTCCAACGCCTCCACGGCGGCCGGACAGCTCTGTGACAACGTCGACAACTGCACGCCGATCCCGGCCATCACGGGCTTCATGATCGACAGGGCGCCACCGACCGTCTCGTGTACCTCGGCCGACTCCAACTGGCACGGAGGCGCGGTGACCTTCACGTGCACGGCGAGCGACCCCGGCTCGGGCCTGGCCAATCCCGCCCAGGCCAGTGTCACGCTCACCGCGTCGGCTCCCGCGGGGACCACCAACCCGAACGCCTCGACGAACTCGGTCCAGGTCTGCGACAACGTGGGCAACTGCGCCACGGCGGGACCGATAACCGGCGTAAAGATCGACAACGCGGCACCGACCGTGTCCTGCCCGCCGGCCGACTCCAACTGGCACACGGGCACCGTGACGTTCATCTGCACGGCGAGCGACCCGGTTTCGGGCCTGGCCAACCCCGCCCAGTCGAGCGTGACGCTCACGGCGTCGGCTCCGGCGGGGACCACCAACCCGAACGCCTCGACGAACTCGGTGCAGGTCTGCGACAACGCGGGCAACTGCGCCACGGCGGGTCCGATCACCGGCGTCAAGATCGACAACCTGGCACCGACGGTCTCCTGCCCGTCGGCGGACTCCAACTGGCACACGGGCACCGTGACGTTCACCTGCACGGCGAGCGACTCGGGCTCGGGCCTGTCCAACCCCGCCCAGTCCACCGTGACGCTCACGGCGTCAATCGCGGTGGGCACCGCCAACTCGAACGTCTCGACGAATTCGGTCCAGGTCTGCGACAACGCGGGCAACTGCGCCACGGCGGGTCCGATCACCGGCGTCAAGATCGACAACCTGGCACCGACGGTGTCCTGCCCGTCGGCCGACTCCAACTGGCACAAGGGCACGGTGACGTTCAACTGCACGGCGAACGACCCGGGCTCGGGCCTGTCCAACCCCGCCCAGTCCACCGTGACGCTCACGGCGTCAATCGCGGTGGGCACCGCCAACTCGAACGTCTCGACGAAATTCCGGTCCAGGTCTGCGACAACGTGGGCAACTGCGCCACGGCGGGTCCGATCACCGGCGTCAAGATCGACAACGTGGCACCGACGGTCTCCTGCCCGTCGGCCGACTCCAACTGGCACACTGGCACGGTGACCTTCACGTGCACGGCGAGCGACGCGGCGTCGGGCCTGGCCAACCCGGCCCAGTCCAGCATCACGCTCACAGCTTCCATCGCGGCCGGCACCGCCAACCCGAACGTCTCGACGAACTCGGTCCAGGCTTGCGACAAGGCAGGCAACGGTGCCACCGCGGGGCCGATCATCGGTGTGAAGATCGACAAGTTCCCTCGGCTCCTACCATCACGATCACGAACCCGGCCAACAATGCGGTGTTCACGTTGGGCCAGCCCGAGCTGGCCACCTACGGCTGCGCCGATGGTGGGTCGGGGGTTGCCTCGTGCACTGCCGTGAGCGGGACCACAAACATCGCTAGTGGGACGACGCTGCCGACGAACCAAATCGGCTCGCACACCATAAAGGTCACGGCGACTTCGAAAACCGGCCAGGTCATGACGCTGAGCGCCACCTACGTGATCACATACAAGATCTGCAACTTCGCCGGGCCCTTCGTCCCGCTGGGGTGCTGCGGTCGTCTTCTCCGTGACGCTCTGCAACTACAGCGGGGTCAACGTCGGGGCCTCGACCCTGTCCATCACGGCGCTCAACGTCGACGGCACCAGGGCTCCCAATCCCGTGCTCAAGAACACGTTCGTGTGGACCTCGGGCCTCAAGGTGTACAGCTATGCGATGCTGTCAAACGGTCTGGCGAAGGGCAGTCACGTGTTGAACGTCTCGGTCACCGGGGACCCGGTGACCCATGCGTTGAGTTTCACGCTGAAGTGAGGGCAAGGAAGGGATCACCCTGACGCTGCGAGATGATCCTCCCGACGCCACGGTGGGCACGCGGGGTGCGCTGCGCCCCTACGTGTCCCGCCTGGCGGCGGAGTGGATCGCCACGCGGGCCGATGAGACGGCTCGTGTGGTGCCCGGGACCCTCGTATCCGCCGACATCTCGGGGTTCACGAGCCTGCCTCGCTGAGCGGCTCTCGTCCATGGGCCGGCGCGGCGCGGAGGAGTTGACGGACGTCCTCAACTCGTGCTTCGACTCCATGATCCGCACCTGCGCGGCGGAGGGTGGCGACATCATCAAATTGGGCGGGCGACGCGGTCCTCGTCCTGTTCACGGGCGAGGGAGACGCCAGCCGGGCCTGCCGGGCCTCGCACGCCATGCGGGCAATTATCGCCAAGCCGGTGCAGCAGCGCGACGGGGGATCGGTGCGGCTCGGCATCTCCATCGGGGTGCACCGGGGCGAGTTCCCCGTCTTCTTGCCCCACGGGGTCCATCGAGAGCTCCTGCTGTACCCGCACCTGAACGTCTCTGTCACCCTGCAGCGTGAGTCCGACGCACAGGCCGGCGAGATCCAGATCAGCGCCGCGGCTCGCCGAGCGGATGCCCGCCCGGGTTGTCGGTGCCCCCTTCGAGGGCGGTTTCCTCCTCCGGCGCAATCCCGAGCCACAGGCGGACGCACCGAGTCCGGAGGAACCGGACTGGGCCCGGGCGGACCTCGAGCGGCTCATTCCGCTCGAGCAGCGGCTGGGCATCGAGGCGCAGGGTGTCGGGGAGCACCGCCAGGCGACCATCGCATTCCTGTGTTTCAAACACACCGACGAGGCCATCGCACGCCATGGTCTCGAGCGGGTCGGATCGCTCCTCCAGGACCTGGCCGACGCCACGGCCGGCGCGGTGGCCCGGCACGGGGTGCACTGGCTCTCCAGCGACGTCTACGGCGACGGCGGCAAGCTGATCCTGGCCGGCGGCGTCCCTGTCGCCGGCGTCAACGACGACGAGCATCTGGTGCGTGCCGGTGCGCGACATCATCGATGCCACGACGGGGCTCGAGCTGCGCGCCGGGGTCAACCGTGGCGTCGTTTTCGCCGGGAACCTCGGGTCGGAGGCCCGCCTGCAGGATACGGTGATGGGGGATGCGGTGAACCTGGCGGCACGACTGATGCAGCGGGCCGGACCGCAGGAGGTGGTCGTGAGCCAGGAAGTCCTGGCCCGGTGTCGGTCGCGGCTGTCGCTCACCCGGCTCGAGCCCTTCCTCGTCAAGGGGAAGGAGGCGATGATCGACGTGGCCGTCGTGCACGACGTCACCGACGAGGCGGTGGACGAGATCGATCGGCCGTTCCCTCTCATCGGGCGCGACGCGGAGCTGGCCCAACTGCTCGAGCAGGCCCGTGGCGCCATCGCCGGGCGCGGCGGCGCGGTGGAGATCGTCGGCTCCGTCGGCACCGGCAAGACGCGGTTGGCGGCCGAGCTACGCCTCGTTTGCGACGGCATGGGCATGGGGATCTCGCGCTGGTCGTGCCAGCCCTTCTCCCAGTCCAAGCCGTACGGCGTCATGGAGCCGCTGCTGCGGCGAACGCTGGGCCTGCCCCACGATCTCCCACGGGCCGACGTCGGCGCGACCCTGACGGACCTCGGCGACGTGCCACGTGCCCAAGCTGTCGCCTTGGCTCCCGCTCATCGCCGGTCCGTTCGCCGCCGACGTCGAGCCGACACGCGAGAGCGACGAGATCGTGCCGTCGTTCCGCCGTGCCCGGGCCCACGAGGCGGTGGCGACCTTCCTCGCCGTGGTCATAGCCCAACCCCAACTGATCGTCCTCGAGGACACGCAGTGGGCGGACGAGGCATCGCTCGACCCTGTGGGCGTCCTGGCCGCCGAGGGGCGGAAACGGCCGTGGCTGTTGTGCGCCACGAGCCACGGCCCCGACCCGTCGGTGGCGGAAGCGCAACGGATCGACCTCCAGCCCCTCGACGCGGGGGACGCAGCGTCGCTGGCCCTGTCCACGCCGGCCGGGAAGGCCATGGACGCGGGCGTGATGACGAACCTTCTCGAGCGGGCCCACGGCAACGGCGGCCGGTTCGTCGTGGAGCTCATGGCGGCGAGCGAGAGTGGCGCGGCGAGATCATCCCCGACACCGTCGAGGCCCTGCTCACGACCAGGCTCGACGCGTCTCTCCGGCCGATCGCGGCCTGGTCCAGGACGCATCGGTGTTCGGAATGGACATCGACCTGGCCCTGCTGGGGTCGGTGCTCGGCGAGCCGGCCGCCGAGGCGTCGCGGTGGGAGCGCCTGTCCTCACTGGTGCGGCCCGTGGCGCCGGAGTGTTCCGCTTCGGTCACGATCTCTTCCGTCAGACGATCTACGAGGGCGTGTCGTTCCGCCGGCGCCGTGAGCTCCACATCCGCATCGGTGACCTGCTCGAGACCCGGGTGGACACCAGGGAGCAGGCCGCCCTGCTCGCCATGCACTACCACCTAGCCGAGGCGCACGGACCGGCCTGGACGTACCTGGTCAGCGCGGGCAAGCAGGCCGACGGGCTCTATGCCAACGTCGAGGCCGCCACGTTCTTCGAGCAGGCCCTCGGTCACGCCACCCACCTGCCCGAGCTGGACCCCGAGGACAAGGAGCGGGTGGCGGAGTCCCTAGGGGACATCCGTGAGCGGTCCGGTGATCACGATGATGCCGCCGCCGCCTACGCGGAGGCCCGTTCCTTCGCGCCGGCCGATCCGTGGGCGCGGGCACGATTGTGGCGCAAGACCGGCGTGCTCTACGAGCACCGGAGCAAGTACTCCTCGGCGCTCCGCCTCTACGGTCGGGCCCGGCGGCTCCTCTCCGATGCCGGCATCGCCGTCGATCCCGAGCTGGCCGAGATCGAGGTGGCCTATGCCGGCGTCCGCTTCCGGCAGGGCAAGTACCGGGAGTGCATGGTGCGGGCGGCGCTGGCCCGTAAGGAGGCGGAGGCGTCGGGACACCGCTCCGGGCTCGGCCACGCACTCCAGCTCCTCGACCTCTGTGCCATCTCGATCGAGGAGAACAACGGGGCCTTCGGGCACCGGGCCCTGGCCATCTTCGAGGAGCTCGGGGACCTGATCGGCCAGTCCAACGTGCTGAACAACCTGGGGACGGCCGCGTTTTACCAGGGCCAATGGCTCGAGGCGCTCGACCTGTACCAGCGGGCCGCCGAGGTGTGCGGACGCGCCGGTGACATGCTGCGCAAGGGACAGCCGCAGAACAACATGGCCGAGATCTTCATCGACCAGGGGAGGGTCGGCGAGGCAGAGGAGCTCCTGATGGAGTTACGGACCAATTGGGAGCGGCTGCCCTACCCCTTCGGGGTCGGCGTGGCGACGCTCAACCTGGGCCGCGCCGCGCTGCGCGCCGGTGACTTCGACCGGGCGGACACCATGTTCGCCGACGCCAGGGGGCAGTTCGACGAGATGGATTCGCGCTACTACCTCTCCGAGTGCGAGCTCTCCATGCTGGAGCTGCGGCTGAGGACGCGAGCGGGCGGGGACGACGTCGCCGACGTCGAGCAGGTGTCGGCGGACATCGACGCCCGCGAGGGCGACCCGTACCTGGCCTATCCGTTGGCGAGGATGATGGCGGTGGCGCTCGCCCGTGGGGGCGACCCGAAGCGCGCGCTCGAGGTCGTCAGCGAGTCCGTCAATGCGGCCGAGGTGGCGGGTTACCTCTTCGACCTGGCCGGGGGCCTGCGGATCCGGGTCGCCCTGGCAACGCTGGCGGGCCGCCAGCCCGGGGCCGACGACCAGTCCCGATCGGACAACCTCTTCGCGACCCTGGGGGTGATCGACCCGCCGACCTGGGACCTGGACTCGGCCTGAGCGCTCCGGATGCTGCCGGGGCACCGGCGAGCGCCTACGATTGCACCTCGGCCCGCCGGTCGCCGGGATCGTGTTCGTGTCCCGGCCCGACAGCCGCATTTCGCCTGGGTAGCTCAGTCGGTAGAGCAGCGCACTCGTAATGCGCAGGTCAGGAGTTCGAATCTCCTCTCAGGCTCCAGTTCAGAGGCGGTTTTTGGCACGGGACCGACGTCGATCCGGTGACCTCACGCGTTTCAGACCGGATTGAAACAATCCTCCGATGTCTCGCCACACCAGCAGCCCCTCTGAGGTGCCACCAGCGTGCTCATCTCCTTGCTTCAAGGGGTTCCCAGGGGGATCTGGTGTCCGAGAGAACCACCTTCACTACGCCGTTTGGGGGTTGTCCTGTGAAATGGGGGCCGCCATGATGATCCCGGCGACAGGGGCGTAGGCGGTTCCTCTCGTCTTGGCCACCAGGCTTGTGCGGCCTGGTGGAAGAAGGGGAACGGCGATGTTCAAAGGAGGAGCCAAGGCTTTCGCGGCCTCTGTGTTTGCGCGCTGCATCTTCGGCGCCGTGGGCACGGGACAGGCGCTCGCGGATGGCACGACCCCCCCGCCCAGAACCGGCGCCACCTCGTTGGGCACACTTCCGTCGAGCTTTCCCCAGTGCGATGGTGGGATCAAAAGGATGGCAAGGCTGGAGATGGGCGCTGCAAGCCGTAGGTTACGCGGGGCTGGTCGATGGGTGTTGCGCATCGTGGTTACCACCGTTCTGGCGGTGAGCGTAATGGCGCCGGTGTTGGCGGTGGGCGCCCGCACCGCTCACGCCAGCACCGACTACCGGTCGCAGTGGAATCTGGACCCGAACTTTCCGCCCTGCAACCGGTTCGGCGATCCCGGAATCTCCGCCTTCGACTGTTACCCCGATGATCATCCCCCCAACTCAGGGGTGACGTTCGTTTACGGACAGATGCTCTACGCCAACGGGGGCATCCCGGCTACGTGGGCCGGCCAGGGCGCTGCCGCGTACGCGTTCATCGCCAAGGGCGGCAGCGACCCGTACTCCAGCGGGTTTTATCAGTTGCCGCCAGTGTTCGGCGGTTGGTATGGCTTCTCCTACCCGCAGAACAGTGGAGTCACATCGCTCAGTGTGAGCGCTCAGGACCAGTCGTGGGTGTTCCAACCGAGCTTGAACGGTGGCAGCACTCCGTTCGGAGGTGAGGGACATCCGTCCGACCCGACGCAGTGGGAGTCCCCGGTCGTCGGTGTCGCGATGAACTACGGCAACGCCACCGAAATTCCCCAGGTCGTGATCCCGTCGCCTCCTGATGTGTCTTCGAGTTGTGGTGCCGATCTGACCGCTCCGCCGGGGACCGGGCAGTGCTCTGCGACTCAGAACTCGACTCTGAGCACGCAGTCGCCCGCCTACACCTGGACGTGGTCTGATACCACTACGTCGACGGGGACGCCGGTGTCCAAGGCGTTCACGACCGACGGGAGCGACTCGAGCTTTACTGGCACGCTGCTCGCCGACGCCGGAGGCGGCTGGACCGAGAGCGAGGCCGTCAGCGCGAATACCGCGCCGTGCTACGGCACGGGCTGTCTGAGCATCAACACGACTTTCTCGCCTGCGGGGGATCCGACCAACCCGAGCAGCGAGCCAGCGGTCGGCCAGACGGTGACGGTGACGAGCACCGTGACGAACACCGCCACGGTCGAGATCGATAACCTGGTCCCGGCACCGCTCTCCGGGGCGATCGCCGCGGGGACTGTCAACGCCACGCCAGCATCGGTGGCGAGCCTGTCGCCCGGCGCGTCCACGACCTTTACGTGGTCTCCTCAGTTCACGTCCTCAGGCCAGCAGTCGCTCGACATGCACGTAGATGCCAGTGTCGGGTCTACTGGGCGGACTACCTTCGGGGACGACCCGGAGAACCTCACCGTGGCGTCGCCACCGACGATCACCTCGGCCGACAACACGAGCTTTGGCATCGGGACCGCGGGGACCTTCACGGTCAACGCCACCGACACCAACACCACCAGTTCGGACATCACCTTGTCCGAGACCGGCGCCCTGCCCGCCGGGGTGACCTTCGTCGACAACGGCAATGACACCGCCACCTTGGCCGGCACCCCGGCCGCGGGCAGTGGGGGCACCTATCCCCTCACCATCAGCGCGAAGAACGGGTCGCCTCCCGACGCCACGCAGACCTTCAACCTCGTCGTCAACGAGCCGCCGACGTTCCTCTCCTCGTACCCGATGACCACCTTCAACGTGGGCACCACCGAGGGCTACAACTTCACCGCCACCGACGGCATCACCACGAGCTCGGACATCACCTTGTCCGAGACCGGCGCCCTGCCCGCCGGGGTGACCTTCGTCGACAACGGCAACGACACCGCCACCTTGGGCGGCGTCCCCGCCGCGGGCAGTGCAGGCTCCTATCCCCTCACCATCACGGCCAGCAACGGGACCAAACCTGACACCAGCTTTGTCTTCACCCTCACCGTCGACGAGCCACCGACGATCACCTCGGCCGACAACACGAGCTTTGGCATCGGGACCGCGGGGACCTTCACGGTCAACGCCACCGACACCAACACCACCAGTTCGGACATCACCTTGTCCGAGACCGGCGCCCTGCCCGCCGGGGTGACCTTCGTCGACAACGGCAATGACACCGCCACCTTGGCCGGCACCCCGGCCGTGGGCAGTGGGGGCACCTATCCCCTCACCATCAGCGCGAAGAACGGGTCGCCTCCCGACGCCACGCAGACCTTCAACCTCGTCGTCAACGAGCCGCCGACGTTCCTCTCCTCGTACCCGATGACCACCTTCAACGTGGGCACCACCGAGGGCTACAACTTCACCGCCACCGACGGCATCACCACGAGCTCGGACATCACCTTGTCCGAGACCGGCGCCCTGCCCGCCGGGGTGACCTTCGTCGACAACGGCAACGACACCGCCACCTTGGGCGGCGTCCCCGCCGCGGGCAGTGCAGGCTCCTATCCCCTCACCATCACGGCCAGCAACGGGACCAAACCTGACACCAGCTTTGTCTTCACCCTCACCGTCGACGAGCCACCGACGATCACCTCGGCCGACAACACGAGCTTTGGCATCGGGACCGCGGGGACCTTCACGGTCAACGCCACCGACACCAACACCACCAGTTCGGACATCACCTTGTCCGAGACCGGCGCCCTGCCCGCCGGGGTGACCTTCGTCGACAACGGCAATGACACCGCCACCTTGGCCGGCACCCCGGCCGCGGGCAGTGGGGGCACCTATCCCCTCACCATCAGCGCGAAGAACGGGTCGCCTCCCGACGCCACGCAGACCTTCAACCTCGTCGTCAACGAGCCGCCGACGTTCCTCTCCTCGTACCCGATGACCACCTTCAACGTGGGCACCACCGAGGGCTACAACTTCACCGCCACCGACGGCATCACCACGAGCTCGGACATCACCTTGTCCGAGACCGGCGCCCTGCCCGCCGGGGTGACCTTCGTCGACAACGGCAACGACACCGCCACCTTGGGCGGCGTCCCCGCCGCGGGCAGTGCAGGCTCCTATCCCCTCACCATCACGGCCAGCAACGGGACCAAACCTGACACCAGCTTTGTCTTCACCCTCACCGTCGACGAGCCACCGACGATCACCTCGGCCGACAACACGAGCTTTGGCATCGGGACCGCGGGGACCTTCACGGTCAACGCCACCGACACCAACACCACCAGTTCGGACATCACCTTGTCCGAGACCGGCGCCCTGCCCGCCGGGGTGACCTTCGTCGACAACGGCAATGACACCGCCACCTTGGCCGGCACCCCGGCCGCGGGCAGTGGGGGCACCTATCCCCTCACCATCAGCGCGAAGAACGGGTCGCCTCCCGACGCCACGCAGACCTTCAACCTCGTCGTCAACGAGCCGCCGACGTTCCTCTCCTCGTACCCGATGACCACCTTCAACGTGGGCACCACCGAGGGCTACAACTTCACCGCCACCGACGGCATCACCACGAGCTCGGACATCACCTTGTCCGAGACCGGCGCCCTGCCCGCCGGGGTGACCTTCGTCGACAACGGCAACGACACCGCCACCTTGGGCGGCGTCCCCGCCGTGGGCAGTGCAGGCTCCTATCCCCTCACCATCACGGCCAGCAACGGGACCAAACCTGACACCAGCTTTGTCTTCACCCTCACCGTCGACGAGCCACCGACGATCACCTCGGCCGACAACACGAGCTTTGGCATCGGGACCGCCGGGACCTTCACGGTCAACGCCACCGACACCAACACCGACCAGTTCGACATCACCTTGTCCGAGACCGGCGCCCTGCCCGCCGGGGTGACCTTCGTCGACAACCCGGCAACGACACCGCCACCTTGGCCGGCACCCCGGCCGCGGGCAGCGGGGGCACCTATCCCCTCACCATCACGGCGCGGAACGGGTCGCCCCGACGCCACGCAGACCTTCAACCTCGTCGTCAACGAGCCGCCGACTCCTCTCCTCGACCCGATGACCACCTTCAACGTGGGCACCACCGAGGGCTACAACTTCACCGCCACCGACGGCATCACCACGAGCTCGGACATCACCTTGTCCGAGACCGGCGCCCTGCCCGCCGGGGTGACCTTCGTCGACAACCGGCAACGACACCGCCACCTTGGGCGGGCCCCCGCCGGCGGGCTAGTGCGGCTCCTATCCCCTCACCATCACGGCCAGCAACGGGACCAAACCTGACACCACCCATGTCTTCACCTTCACGGTCAAGGAGCCACCGACCATCACCTCGGCCGACAACACGACCTTCGCCATCGGCACCGCCGGCACCTTCGACGGTGACCGCGGTCGACGCCACCGACACCAACACCACCTTCGACATCACCTTGTCCGAGACCGGCGCCCTGCCCGCCGGGGTGACCTTCGTCGACCAACCCGGCACTGACACCGCCACCTTGGCGGGACCCCGGCCGTGGGCTCGGGGGGCACCTATCCCCTCACCATCAGGGCGAGGAACGGGTCCAGCTCCCGACGCCACGCAGACCTTCAACCTCGTCGTCAACGAGCCGCCGACCTTCACCTCGGCCGACACCACGACCTTCACCGTCGGCACCGCCGGCACCTTCGACGTGACCGTGGGCGACCCCGCCCTCACCGACAACGCCTTCGACATCACCTTGTCCGAGACCGGCGCCCTGCCCGCCGGGGTCACCTTCACCAACCAAGCCAGCACCGACACCGCCAGCTTGGACGGGACGCCGGCGGCCGGCTCGGGCGGCACGTACGACTTCACCATCACGGCCAGCAACGGGACCAGCCCCGACACCACCCAGGCCTTCACCTTGGTGGTCAAGGAGCCGCCGACCTTCACCTCGGCCAACACCACGACCTTCACCGTCGGCACCGCCGGCACCTTCGACGTGACCGCGGGCGACCCCGCCCTCACCGACAACGCCTTCGACATCACCTTGTCCGAGACCGGCGCCCTGCCCGCCGGGGTCACCTGCACCAACCAAGCCAGCACCGACACCGCCAGCTTGGACGGGACGCCGGCGGCCGGCTCGGGCGGCACGTACGACTTCACCATCACGGCCAGCAACGGGACCAGCCCCGACACCACCCAGGCCTTCACCTTGGTGGTCAAGGAGCCGCCGACCTTCACCTCGGCCGACACCACCACCTTCAGTGTCGGGACTGCGGGGACCTTCACGTGACCGCCGGCGACCCCGCCCACACCACAAGCCTTCGGACATCACCTTGTCCGAGACCGGCGCCCTGCCCGCCGGGGTCACCTTCACCAACCAAGCCAGCACCGACACCGCCAGCTTGGACGGGACGCCGGCGGCCGGCTCGGGCGGCACGTACGACTTCACCATCACGGCCAGCAACGGGACCAGCCCCGACACCACCCAGGCCTTCACCTTGGTGGTCAAGGAGCCGCCGACCTTCACCTCGGCCGACACCACGACCTTCACCGTCGGCACCGCCGGCACCTTCGACGTTTTTTTATTTTGACATCACCTTGTCCGAGACCGGCGCCCTGCCCAACGGGGTGACCTTCGTCGACAACGGCAACGACAGTGCAACCTTGGCCGGCACCCCCGCCACGGGGCGGTGGGGGCTCCTATCCCCTCACCATCACCGCGACGAACGGTTCGGTCCCCGACGCCACGCAGACCTTCACCTTGACCGTGGCGACCCCGCCGACGTTCACCTCCACGAACCCGACGACCACCTTCAACGTGGGCACCACCGAGGGCTACAACTTCACCGCTCACCGACGCCAACGCCACGAGCTCGGACATCACGTTCTCCGAGACCGGCGCCCTGCCCGCCGGGGTGACCTTCATCGACAACAGCACCGACACCGCCAGCTTGGATGGCACCCCCGCGGCGGGCCGGGCGGCACCTATCCCCTCACCATCACGGCCAGCAACGGGACCAGCCCCGACACCACCCAGGCCTTCACCTTGGTGGTCAAGGAGCCGCCGACCTTCACCTCGGCCGACACCACCGCCTTCGGTGTCGGGACTGCGGGGACCTTCACGGTCAACGCCACCGACGCCAACACCACGAGCTCGGACATCACCTTGTTCGAGACCGGCGCCCTGCCCAACGGGGTGACCTTCGTCGACAACGGCAACGACAGTGCAACCTTGGCCGGCACCCCCGCCACGGGCAGTGGGGGCTCCTACCCCTCACCATCACCGCGACGAACGGTTCGGTCCCCGACACCACGCAGACCTTCACCTTGACCGTGGCGTCGCCGCCGACGTTCACCTCCACGAACCCGACGACCACCTTCAACGTGGGCACCACCGAGGGCTACAACTTCACCGCCACCGACGCCAACACCACGAGCTCGGACATCTCGTTCTCCGAGACCGGCGCCCTGCCCGCCGGGGTGACCTTCGTCGACAACGGCAACGACACCGCCACCTTGGGTGGCATCCCCGCTGCGGGCAGTGCAGGCTCCTATCCCCTCACCATCACGGCCAGCAACGGGACCAGCCCCGACACCACCCAGGCCTTCACCTTGGTGGTCAAGGACGGTACCGGGCCCCCCCGAAGCTGTTGTCGCCTCCGCTTCAGTCGGCGGGGCGACCGTGTCCTGGACCGCTCCGAGTTCCGACGGCGGCTCTGCGATAACCGGATACACCGTCACGGCCACTCCGGGTGGTCAAGTCTCGGGCGTAAACGGCATCACCACCACCACGTCGTTCAGCGGTCTGAACGACGGAACCGCTTACAGTTTCACGGTGGAAGCGCTCAATGCTCAGGGCCCTGGGCCTGGTGCAACTTCGAACGTCGTGGTGCCAACTTCGACGCCAATAGTGAATCCGGCAACGGGAACGAGCACGTCACCGGGCGGGACGGCCACCACCCCGACGGTCACCTCGGGATCGGGATCAACCCTCTCGGCGTCCGCCACTGGCTAAGGGACCGTGAATGTGGGTCTCTATTCCACGGATCCTGTGGCCCAGCTCGGGACTGCGACCGACTACTTCGACGTCTCGGTCGCGCCGGGCTCGAGCTTTTCCGCAGTGACCTTCCAAATCTGCGGTGTGGCCGCAGCAACACCATCGAATGGCGGAACGTCAAGTGCGTCGTGGCAGACGCTCTCTGGTCAAACGCTGCCCCAGGGCACGCCTCCGTGCATCACTGCGACCGTCACGAATTCTTCGGTTCCGTCGATCTCCCAGCTGTACGGCACGATCTTTGCGGTGGTGAGGTCTCCCCAGGCGCCGGCCTCGATTTCCCCCGCATCGGCTGTCGCGACGGTGGGACACAGCTTCACCTTCGTGGTGCAGACGAACGGATACCCGATCGTGGCCATCAGCGAATCGGGTGCGCTGGCCAAGGGACTGACCTTCACCGACCATCACAACGGAACGGCCACCATCTCGGGCACGCCAGCATTCGGGAGCGGGGGACGGTATTTCCCGACACTCAAGGCAGCGAACTCAAGCGGGTCCGTCACCCAGGCCCTCACCCTGACCGTCGACCAAGCGCCGGCATTCACCTCCCCCGCATCGGCTGTCGCGAACGGTGGGACACAGCTTCACCTTCGTGGTGCAGACGAACGGATACCCGATCGCGGCCATCAGCGAATCGGGTGCGCTGGCCAAGGGACTGACCTTCACCGACCATCACAACGGAACGGCCACCATCTCGGGCACGCCAGCATTCGGGAGCGGGGGCACGGAATCTCCCGACACTCAAGGCAGCGAACTCAAGCGGGTCCGTCACCCAGGCCCTCACCCTGACTGTCGACCAAGCGCCGGCATTCACCTCCCCCGCATCGGCTGTCGCGACGGTGGGACACAGCTTCACCTTCGTGGTGCAGACGAACGGGATACCCTATCGCGGCCATCAGCGAATCGGGTGCGCTGGCCAAGGGACTGACCTTCACCGACCATCACAACGGAACGGCCACCATCTCGGGCACGCCAGCATTCGGGAGCGGGGGACGGTATTTCCCGACACTCAAGGCAGCGAACTCGAGCGGGTCCGTCACCCAGGCCCTCACCCTGACCGTCTACTGGGACCGGCCGTAAGAATTCAGGGTACGAAGGCGACCGCACCAGTGTGGGGACTGCTCCCTCCGTCGCTCGAAGTTGGCCCCGAAGCCCCTTGGGTGCACATTGATCGCACCCTCCAATTCGGCTCATAACCACTCGCCGTCGGCGCGAGTCGTCGTATCGTGTCGATCGTGGGCTTAGATCAGGCGGATCTCATCGGAGTCCTCGACCTTGTGCGGGTGGTTGGACAAGCCCGGGACCCGGACGAGTTCTTGCGTGCCACATTGCGCGGGGTCATGGACCTCGTGCCTTGTTTGGTGGCGAGCATGAACGAGGTCGTTCCGATGGCGGACCGGATGGCGTTCTGGGTCGAACCGCCAATGTTCCGTCCGCCCGACGGAGTTTCTGAGGCCTTAGCGGAGCTGGCGGGACAGCATCCGCTGATCCGCCATGCCATGGAAACCGGCGACGGGTCAGCCCACCGGATCAGCGACTTCTGGACCCAGGAAGAGTTCCACGCGAGCCCCCTGTATCGGTTGGTCTACCAACCCATGGGAGTGGAGTATCAGATGTCGGTCACGCTGCCAGCGCCGCAACCGGTGGTTCTGGGCCTGGCTCTGAGCCGAGCGGAACGGGACTTCTCCGAGCGTGATCGCGGTCTGCTCCAATCTGGCCCGTCCCCACCTGGCGCAGGCGTGGCGTCACGCGGGCGAGCAGCAGCGGCTGCGCGGTCTCCTCGACGCGGCGAACGACGCCGTCGGGCAGGAGGGCTCAGGAATGGTGGTCCTGTGGGATCCGCCGAGGAGTTGACATCCGGCGCCCTCGTCACCTTGTACCGGTTCTTTGGCCGGCCCTCGCCGTTGTCGCCGCTGCCGACACGGGTGCAGCGGTGGGTTGAGGCCCAACGGGACCGGTTGGTGAGTGGCGAGCGGCTGGACGTCATGCGGCCTCTCACCGCCGAGCTGGAGGGCCCACGCTGCACGCTGCGCTACCTCCCGCCGCAAGCCACGCATCCCGGAGCAATTACGGCGGCTTCGCAGGGACGGTCGTCCGGTCGGACATTCGAGTCGCTCGGGCTCAGCGCTCGTGAGGCGGAAATCGTGCAATGGGTCACGGTCGGCGAGACGAACGCAGCGATAGCGGCGCGCCTGCACTTGTCACCTGGAACGGTAAAGAAGCACCTGGACAACGTCTACGCCAAACTGGGGGTCCGAGGCCGCGGCGCGTTGACAGCGTTCGTCCTCGACATCACGGTCGCCTAGTCCCACGAGCGGGAGCACGACTGCCCCACAACAGGTGCCGGGCCGGCAGCCCTCTGCGTGGGCGGCGGCGTCGTCAACGTTCGTCGACGTTGACGGATTCGAGCCCGGCCTCTCGAAGTTCGGTCGGGGCTTGCTCGTATCCCAAACTCTGTCCCAACCATGAGTCCCAGCCCGTCCCACTGGATCCGAGTCGATCCCGCCCTGCCCACCAAACAGCCCTCTGACCAGGACTGATTGGGACGACCTGGTCGGACTGGGACTGAGAGGGATTGACCGAACCAACCTCGTAATGCGCAGGTCAGGAGTTCGAATCTCCTCTCAGGCTCCAGTGTGACGTCACAGCTGCCGCTCACCGGGGGGTTGATCTGCGGACATCCGGGTAATGGGGGCAACAATTGGCTCAACACGCCGACGGCGGGCGCCGAATTAGACGTGATGACGCCGCGCAGTCCGAGATGCACACGAGGGGGACGATGAGCGGTACCAGGGTCGTTGCGGGAACGTTGGTCGGCACGTTGGTCCTGGTGGGAGCCTCGTCGGTCATCCCGCAGCTGGCGCCAGCGCCGGCCGGGGCGACGACCGCGCCGCACGGCGTCGCCGTGAGCCCGAGTGCCGGGCCCGCGTTCGTCCCCCCGGGGTGCGGCACGGGCGTCCCCGCCTACAACTTCGAGGGAAGCGGCGACGCCGCCGATCCGCAGGTCCTCTACTCGGGCGGCACCTACTACGCGTTCACGACCGGCAACGCACTCGGGAACCACATCGCCGCGCTGGTCTCGTCGTCGCCCAACTCGGGCTACGGGCCCTACACGCAGTCCACGCACACCTGCTACGGCTCGTCCGCTCTGCCGAGCCCGTCAGGGTGGGAGCAGTCCAACACCCAGACCTCGCCCGGCGTCTTCCAATACGGCGGCCACTGGGTGATGTTCTACGACGCCGCCCAAGCGGGGCACGGGTCGGACACCGGCTTCGACTGCCTCACCGTGGCGACCGCCGGCGCCATCTCGCCGACCAACGTGCAATTCGCCGACGTGGCCAACGGCCCGCTCGAGTGCCAGCCCATGGGCTCCATCGACCCCGAGCCCTACGTCGACCCCAGCACGGGCGCCGCCTACCTCGTCTGGAAACAGAACGACGGCGGCTCGTCGGCGCCGGCCTACATCTGGGCCCAGCAGCTCGACGCCAGCGGGACCGGATTCGCCCCCGGGTCCGCGGCCACCCTCCTGATGACCAACAACACCGTCAGCTATCCCTGGGAGGCCACGGTGGAGAACCCGTCGATGAAGGCGGCCGGCGGCGGCTTCTACCTGGCCTTCTCGGCGGGCGTGTACACGAGCACCGGGTATTCCGAGGGGATCACCAGCTGCAGCGGCCCCCTCGGCCCCTGCGGCGCGCAGAGCCAGATCCTCACTTCCTACGGGTCCGTCCTCGGTCCGGGTGGAGGGTCGCTCTTCTCCGACGCGGGAGGGAACTGGTGGCTCGACTACGCGGCCTGGCAGGGCGGTGCGCCCGGCTGCACGAGCTACGCCTGCGGGGCGGCGAGGCAGCTCTTCGTGGCGCCGATCACGCTCCCCAGCGTCACGGGGCAGGTGCCGTGCACCGCGCCGGCGGCGCCGTCGGGCTACTACATGGCTGCTTCGGACGGCGGCATCTTCAACTACGGGAACCTCCCCTTCTGCGGCTCGGCCGGCTCCCTCCCCCTCAACAAGCCCGTGGTCGGGATGGCGCCCACACACGACGGCGGCGGCTACTGGCTGGTGGCCAGCGACGGCGGGATCTTCGACTACGGCGACGCGCCGTTCCACGGCTCCGCGGGCTCGCTCCCACTCAACAAGCCGATCGTGGGCATGGCCGCCACCCCGGACGGCGGCGGCTACTGGCTCGTCGCGTCCGACGGGGGCATCTTCAATTACGGCGACGCGGGGTTCTTCGGCTCGGCCGGCGCCATCCCGCTCAACCGGCCCATCGTCGGCATGGCCCCGACGGCTGACGGCGGTGGCTACTGGCTCGTCGCGTCGGACGGAGGGATCTTCAATTACGGCGACGCCGCCTTCCACGGATCGGCGGGCGCGCTCCCGCTCAACAAGCCAGTCGTCGGGATGGCAGCCACCCACGACGGCGGCGGCTACTGGCTCGTCGCGTCCGACGGGGGCATCTTTAATTACGGCGACGCCGTGTTCCACGGCTCGGCCGGCGCGCTCCCGCTCAACAAGCCCGTGGTCGGGATGGCCGCCACCCGTGACGGCGGCGGCTACTGGCTGGTGGCCAGCGACGGCGGGATCTTCGACTACGGCGACGCGCCGTTCCACGGATCGGCCGGCGCGCTCCCACTCAACAAGCCCGTGGTGGGGATGGCGGCCGCCTGACCTGCCCGCCCGTGCTCGCTCAGTCGAGCGCGTCCATCGCACCGAGTGCCGCACGCAGCTCGTCGCGCAGCCGGCCCCGCCGCGAGGCCTGGTAGAGCGGCCCGGTCCCGTCCGTCAGGAGCCCGCTGATCCGGGCCACCCCGCGGACGTCGACTGGCCCGGCCGCGCCGAGGCGCTCAGCGGCAGCCTCGAGTTCTTCCCGCACGCCCCGGACGGCGTCGCGGTTCACCGGCGCCTTGCGCAGTGACCCCGCCGGCTTCTCGGCCGCGGCCACGACCCGGATCAGGCTGTGGGAGAGAAGCCGCCGGTGGGAGGGCCGGCACAGCTGTCCGGCGCGCAGCGCGAGCGTGACGCTCGACTCGGGAGAGGCGCCGGCGGCCAGCTCGTCGTCGAGGGACGAGGCCCGGAGGCGGGTCAGCAGTCGGTCCCGCAGTCGCACCCGCCGGAGGCCGAGCCCGGCGTCGTGCTCGACGACCACAATCATCGCCGCCCCCGTGACTGCCGAACCGTGACCATCAAAACCTAGTATGACCGTCATGCCAAGACCAGTCAAGCGTACTTTGATGGTCACGTTCTGCTACCATTGTGTGCCATGGCGCAGCCCTCCTGGGTCCCCGACGACGAGACGAAGCCCGCACCAATGCCGCTCCTGGTGGTGCAGTCCTTCGTGAACACCTGGGAGGGCGACTCGGGCACCGACCTGCTCGCGGACCCGGCGTCCGCCGGCCCGTGGCTCCGCGACGTTGGTCTGCTCGAGCCGGCCGAGGTCGAGGTCGGAGACCTTGCCGCCGTGCGCGAGGCACGGGAGGCGATCCGGGCCATGCTCGTCGACAACGCCGGGGGTCCGGCGCCGGACCGGGCGACGATGGATGCGCTGGGAACGCTGGCCCAGCGGTGCCGCCTGCAGCCGGGGCTGGCCGCCGACGGAGGCGTCGAGCTGCGGCCGGTCGAGGGGTTCGGGGCGGACGGCGTGGCCACGCTGCTCCTCATCATCCGCGACGCCCAACGCGACGGCACCTGGGCCCGGCTCAAGGCGTGCCGGAACCCGGACTGCCGTTGGGCCTACTACGACCGCTCCCACGCCGGGCGCGGGGCGTGGTGCGACATGGCGGTGTGCGGCAACCGGATCAAGAACCGGAACCTGCGCTCGCGACGCACCGGTGGCGTCCGGGTCAGCGACGCCGAGGTCTCGGGGTGAGCCCCACGGTCCGGGTCGTCGAAGACGACAAGGTGGGGACGCTCGCGCTTGACAACGTCGCCAAGCGCAACGCGCTGGGCGCGGCAACGGTGCAGGAGTTGATGGATGCCCTCGGCGACTTCCAGGAGCGGGGCGTGCGCGCCGTCGTCCTGAAGACCGCTGGGCTCACCGAGGTGTGGTCGGCCGGTCACGACATCGACGAACTCCCCGTCCGCGGCGTGGACCCGCTCCCGTTCGCCGATCCCCTCGAGGAGCTCCTGCGAGCGGTACGCGGCTACCCCGGCGCCGTCATCGCCATGGTCCACGGGACCGTGTGGGGCGGCGCATGCGACCTGGTGCTGAACTGCGACCTGGTGGTCGGCGACGAGACCGCGGCGTTCGCCGTGACACCGGCACGGCTCGGGTTGCCCTATTCCGCATCGGGTATCCAGTACTTCTTGGCCCGGCTTCCGCTCAACGTGGTGAACGAGCTGTTCATGACGGCCGACCTCATTCCCGCCGAGCGCGCCCACGCGGTGGGCATCCTGAATCGCCTGGTCGGCAGCGAGGAGCTGCAGGACACCACGTACGAACTGGCGCGCAAGGTGAGGAGCCGCTCGGGTGACGCCATCCGCGCCTACAAGCTCCAGGCCACCACCTTCGTGCGCGCCGTGGCGCTGTCCGCGCAGGATTCGCAGTGGATCAACCAATTGCGCCACGACG
This sequence comes from uncultured Acidimicrobiaceae bacterium, assembly GCA_963809825.1. Taxonomy (GTDB): domain Bacteria; phylum Actinomycetota; class Acidimicrobiia; order Acidimicrobiales; family RAAP-2; genus Bog-473. The sequence goes on from CAWELJ010000004.1 coordinate 379,421, forward strand.
TCTACTCGGGGGAGGACTACGCGGAGGGCATCGCCGCCTTCCGGGAGAAACGCACACCCGACTTCGAGTAGACGCTGCTAGCGGACGACCTCCGCCAGACCCAGTCCGAGAGGGGCCAACAGCCACCCCCAGCGCACGGCCGCGACCACGACCTCCGAGCGATAGCCGTAGAGGACGGCCAGCTGGACCGGTTGGAAGGACGGCGCGCTGAGGCCGCTGAGGACCGCCACCACCGCCAGCGCCGTCGACGAGGCGAGGCCGGCGGCGAGGGCAACCGCGGCGTAGTAGGTAACCCGCACGACCGTCAGCCAGGTCCAGCGGCGGAAGGCGTGCCCCGTCCGGGGAACCGCCAGGTTGTGGGGGTGGACGACCGAGCCCATGAACAGGGCGGCCCCCGAGAAGGCCAGCAGCGGTCCGGCCAGCAGGAGCACGTCGGTCGTCCACGACGGCGCCGGGCCGACGGCGTGGAGCAGCAGCCCGACCAGCGACGCCAGGACCGGGGACTGGTCGACCCACGACGTGGCGCGGCGTTGCCGGAACGGGGCGTCACGGCGCATCAGGTGGACGGCGACCGCCAGCCAGGCGGTGGTGATGACGTTGGCCAGCACGGCAATCATGGTCCCGGTCGATCCGGCGAAGGCGGCGGCCGCCGGGACGACCCAGAACCCGCTGTTCGGGCTCACGGCCCAGGCCTCGAGCGAACCCATGCCGGCGCTGCGCGTTCCGCGCGTCGCCAGCGCCGCGCCCAGCAGGAGCCACAGCCCGGCGGAAAGGGCGAGGGGGCCGACGAGCTCGCCGGCCGAGGACAGACGCCAGGCGGCGACGAGGGAGAGGGAGGCGGACGTGACCAGGATCTGGGCCCGCAACGCGATGGGCCAGGCGCGCTGGACGCGCTCCCCGCCCTGCGCCGCACCCCAGCCGAGAAGCCCGCCCACCAGGAAGCAGACCAGGCTGAGCACACCCTGATTGTGCCCCGCCGCCCGCCGCCCCCGGGGAGGCCCCGGTAGCGGGGTCGCGGCAGAAGATAAGGTGCCGCAATGCACACTCAACGGATCCACGAGGTGCTGACAGAGGCGATTGTCGGGCGTCACTTGCTCACGCACCCCTTCTACCGCCGCTGGGAGGCCGGCACCCTCTCCGAGGGTGAGTTGGCCGCCTACGCGGAGCAATATCGGCACATCGAGCGCGAGCTCCCGGTCACGTTGGCGGCCATCGCCGACGCGTTGCCCCCGGGGCGGGCGCGCGAGCTGGTCGAGGCCAACCTCGCCGATGAGCTCGGTTCGCCCGAGCCGCACGCGGATCTCTTCGAGTCGTTCGCGAAGGCGGCCGGTGCGGCTCCCGAGGCACCCGCGACGCCGTCGACGGCGGCGCTGCTCGCACTCGTGCGCACGGCGGCGGCCAACGACCCCGCCGCCGCGCTGGCCATGGTCGCGGCCTACGAGGTCCAGGCGTCCGACATCGCGGGCTCGAAGTCGGACGGCCTGCGCCGCCACTACGGCTTCGACGAGGAGGGGACGCGCTTCTGGGACGTCCACCGCACCCAGGAGGTCGACCACGCCGGCTGGTCGCTGGAGGCGCTCGCCGAGATGGGAGCCGATCCCGACGTCGTGCAGGTCGCGGCACTCGTGTCGGCGGACTCGTGGTGGCTGTTCCTCAGCGAGCGCGAGGAGTTGGCACCGGCCGCTGCGCCGTGCTGACCTCGCTCAGCTGAGCGGCCCGCAGCGGGCCGCCGCGGCGGCGAAGGCGGCCGACCTCTCCCGGTAGTCGGCGAACCGACCGAAGCTGGGCGCCGCGGGCGACAACAGGACGACCGCCCCGGCGCTCGCCCAGCCGAAGGCCGTCTCCACGGCGGCTTCGAGGCTCGCGGCATCGACCACCTCCACCGCGCGCTGCTGGCGGCGCGCACGGCTGCCCCGATGCGGGGACCGTTGTCGGGCATGGTGACCACGAGCGTGGGTGCCGTCCGTCCGGCGACGGCCTGGCCGAGTGGCGCGTAGTCGACGCCGCGATCGTGTCCGCCGACGAGCAGGGCGACCGGGCGCTCCCCGAAAGCGCGCAGCGCCGCCGTCGCCGGGAGGACGTTCGTCGACAGGCTGTCGTCGACGAACTCGACCGATCCCACACGGCCCACGGAATGGCACCGGCTGGGCAGGCCGGCGAAGCCCGACGCCGCCTGCGCCATGCGGTCGACGTCGCTCGCGTCTGCGACCCCCAGCCCGACGAGCACGGCGCGGGCGATGGACGCGTTCCGGGCGTTGTGCGGTCCGGGCAGGCCGAGCGAGCCGGACCAGGGGGCGTCGGACTCGACCTCGGTCGGCGTGACCCAGCGCAGGTGCGGGCCGAGGAGATCAACGTGCCCGCGCAGTTGCTCGTCCGAGCCGTCGACCAGGGCCAGAGTGACACCGGGTTTGGTGCACAGCGAGAGCTTGTCGGCGTAGTAGCGCTCGACCGTCCCGTGCCAATCGAGGTGATCGGGCGACAAGGAGGTCACCGCGACCACCCGCGGCGCCGTGAAGAGGTCGGGCACCTGAAAGCTCGACGTCTCGATCACCCAGAAGTCCGGCTCCGGCCCCGCCGCGGGATCCCACGGCGGGTGCCCGATGTTCCCGCCCGCCCGGGCGAGGTAGCCGAGACCGTTGAGCAGGTGCACGGCCAGCGCGGTCGTCGTGCTCTTGCCCTTGGTCCCGGTGATGCACGCGACCCTGGTCGGGTCGACGTCAGCCATGTACAGGCCGAGACCTCCGTGGACGGCCACCCCGGCCGCCTCGAGTCGTACGACCTCGGGGCGGTAGCGGCTGATCCCGGGGCTCTTGATGACGACGTCGCAATGGAGCAGCGCATCGAGACCCCCGTTCCGGGTGGTCAGCACATGGAGCCCGCCGAGGGAGCCTGCCGCCGGGTCGTCGTCCACCAGCACCGGTACGCAGCCCATGGCCGAGAGGCGCCGGATGCTGGCCTGGCCCTCGACCCCGAGCCCCCAGACGCCGACGGACGCGTCAGCGAGCGCGGGCCAGGAGATCGGCTGGTGCATAGCGATCCGGGATGTGGTGGGTGCCGCGGGGCTCGTGCAGGCCTGCGGCGACAGCCTCTGCATCGACTCCGGTGCCGGCCAGTTCGCCGGCCAAGCGGCGCAGGACCATGCTGCCCGCCCGGTCCTCCCGATTCGCGGCAAGCAGGGCGGCGGCTCCACACTCGTCGCGGTCCCCCACGCATTCGAAGGGCCGGTCGCCTCCCAGCCCCACCAACGCGCGGAACATTGCCTCGTTGGCGGGGTTCTCGATCGGCTCGGCGCCGCCGAACACCGCGTCGAGGTCGGTCCGGGCCATGTAGGGAGCGAGGACGAGGTCGATGAAGCAGCACTTGTCGCAACGACCGCACCAGTGGTCGAGGCGTTGGGCCGGGTCCTGGTGGAAGGCGCGGTTGCAGCTGCGAAAGGTGCCGTGGTAGCGGTCAAGACGCGCGAAGCGCTGCGCGATCCACAACTCCGAGCGCGTCCGCAGGTAGGAGAACACGGAGAGCCCCGGGCCGAGCGAGGTGCGCACGAGTTCGCCGAAGCCCCGTTCGAAGTCCTCACCCTTGGACCATTGGTGGTTCACCGGGTGCCCGTCGGTGATCAGGGTCGGGACCGAGGCCGACCACTCGTTCGACAAGACGACCGCGTCGCGCCCGTCGAGGACCGCGGCCACGGTGGCGGCGGCGGTGATCACGGCCGTGACCGGGACGTGCCCGTTGAGGAAACCCAGTTCGTCGGATCGGCGTACGAGGGGGTCGATCTCGCGGGTGATGCGCACCACGGGCAACCCGGTCACGTCGGCCGCACCCTCAATGGCGGCGAAACGGTCGCCGGGCGGGTGGACGATGCAGAGCGCGGTGTCCGGGTGGTCGCCGCGCAGCGACTCGACGGTGACGATGGAGTCGATGCCCCCGCCGAAGGGGATGAGGGGCCGGCCCGCGTCGGGCTCGTAAGGGACGGCCGGAGCCGGGGTGGTATCGGGACCCGTCACGGCGATGCCGCCCAGATCGATGCCGTTGCGATAGGCGAACTCGCCGAGGCCGTGCACGTAGAAGTCGGTGAGGAATGCCCGCTCGGCCTGCGTGGTGGGGTGGTCGCCGAGGTCGATCAGCGGGGCGGCCGTCGTCTTGTAGTACGACACGCCCGCCAGGAGGAACAGGACGCGTGCGGCGGCCCGGACCGCAGGGGCGTCCCAGTCGCCGCCCCGCGGGAACGTGAAGCGCTCCGTGAACGTGTGGCCGCCGGTCGTGTAGCGGCAGCTGATCGTCGAGCGGCCGGGGTCGACGACGACCTCGTCGTAGCGGAATTGGTCGGAGGGGGGCATCGCAGGGTGGGAGCGTCGCCCGGCGGTCGCGGGCGCTCCCATGCTACGGGGCTCCCACCGCCGCGGCGCCCCGGGCGCGGGGGACCGCTCCCCCGTCGCCCCGAGCCGCCGGCGGGGACTGAGGTTAGGATCCGGCTGCGGAGGACTCGAGCCGGGTGCGGCCGAACGGGACAAAGGGGACGATCGATGACCAACAGGGTTCTCGGAGTGTTCAAGGCGGCCACCGACACCAGACAGGTCCCGGCCGGGACGGTCATCTTCGACGCCGGGTCCAGCGGGGAGGAGATGTTCGGCGTCGTGGACGGGAAGGTCGAGCTGCGGCTGCCGAACGGCAAGTCCGTCCTGGTCGGTCCGGACGAGACGTTCGGCGAGATGGCGCTGCTCGAGTCGGCGACGCGCAGCGCGACCGCAACCGCAGTCGAGGATTCCACGCTGGCGGTGATCGACAAGCGTCGTTTCCTGTGGCTGGTGCACGAGACGCCGACCTTCGCCCTCCAGGTGATGTCCAGCCTGGCCGATCGGCTGCGCGCCATGCAGGAAGGAGCCTGAGGGCCGGCGCTCCCTCGGCTCAGTCGAGCAGGCGCGCCAGCAGGCCGAACCTCCCGCAGGGCCGCTCCGCACGATCGCTGAACAGGGCCTCGTCGGACGTGGTCACGCCGCAGTCGACGATGTGCGCGGCCAGGAGGCCGCTGCGGAGCAGCTGCTGGCGGTTGGCCGCCACGAGGTCGACCAGCCAATGGCCGGGACCGTCGGGCCGCAGCACGCCCGGGTCGGGCGCGTCGGGCCGCACGGCGCGCGTCACGCCGTCGCTCACCTCGGACCCGACCTGGTAGCGGTCCGGGGCGACCGCCGGGCCGAGGAAGGCGCGCAGGCGCTCGGGCCGCGCGCCACGGCGTTCCATGGCGAGCACGGCTGCGGGCACGGCCCCGGCGGCAGTGCCGCGCCATCCCGCGTGCACGGCGGAGAGGACCCGGGCTGCCGGATCGACGAGGGCGATGGGGACGCAGTCGGCCACCAGGATCACCAGCGTCACGCCGGCCGTGGTCGTCACCAGGATGTCGGTGGCGGGGACGGCGTCGTCCTCGGTTGCGCTGCCCCGGCCGCGGTCGGGGGGACCGACGAAGGTGGCCACGGTGCCGTGTACCTGCCGGGCGAAGACCATCGTCGCCGGCTCGACCCCGAACGCCCGTGCGGCGCGGTCGCGGTTGGTGGCCACGTCCTCGGGGCGGTCCCCCACGTGGAGCCCGAGGTTCAAGGTGTCATAGGGCGGCGGCGAGACCCCGCCGCGCCGCGTGGTGACCGCGACGTCCGCCCCGAACGCCGACGCCTCCTCCCAGCGCAGCAGGGGGGCGGGCGCGGGAGCGGGCACGGCTCGCGACCATATCGAGCGGCCCGTCGGGTCAGGAGGCCTCGCTCTCGTCCCACACCGTGGTGGGGACGACCGAGAGGAGGGGGCGGCCCCGGCCCCGGCGCGGCGCGGCCGCAGCGGGTTGGAGCTCGGCGAAGCCGTACAGCTCGGCGCTGTCGGCGCCGGTGGCGGTGCCCGGGTCGCCCGGCGCGGCGAGCTCGGGCACGCCGAGCACCTCGGCCAGCGACCGGCCCGCCTCGAGCCCGCCGAAGAGCACGCCCAGCGACTCGAGCGAGAAGCCCCGGTCCTGGAGCCGCAGGATGGCGGCGAGGCGGGCCCGGTGCAGCGGTCCGTACAGGCCGGTGCGCCCCCGCAGCTCAGGGTGGGGCAGCAGGCCGAGGGTCTGGAGGGAGCGGATGCGGCGCGTCGTCGTCCCCGCGACGGAGGCCAGCTCGTCGATGGTCAGCTCGGCCCGGTCGCTCGTCGTCACTTGACAATTATGACATATGTTCATGTAACATCAAACACCGTCAAGTCAGAGCCCCGGGGATCCGGGACGCCATGAGAGAGAGGTACGAGCCGTGGGACTGAACCCCGACGCCGTGGGATCCACCTCCGAACCCTTCGAGCGGTCGTGGTCGCACAAGGACGCGCTGCTCTACGCCCTCGGCGTCGGCGCCGGGGCGCTCGATCCGACCGGTTTCGAGCTCGACCTGACGACCGAGAACTCGGTGGGGGTCACCCAGCGCGTCCTCCCCACCTTCACCACCATCGTGGGCCAGGGCGGGGGGGCCCGGGAGTCGATCGGTGACTACGACCCCGCCATGCTGGTCCACGGCGAGCAGGCGATCCGCCTGCACGGCGAGATCCCGACCGAGGGGACGGTGTCGATCGTCACCACGGTGGCCGGCATGTACGACAAGGGGTCGGCCGGTCTCGTCGTGCTCGAGAGCGAGTCACGCCACGCCGGCAGTGGCGAGCTGGCCTTCACGAACCGCACCACCCTCTTCATTCGCGGCGCCGGCGGCTTCGGCGGTCCGCGCAGCCCTGAGGGTGACGACGAGAGCGCGGTCGCGTCCGAGCCCCTGCCCGGTCGCGAGCCCGACGAGGTGGTGTCCTACGGGACCCGTCACGACCAGGCGCTGCTCTACCGGCTCAGCGGCGACCGCAACCCGCTGCACTCGGACCCGACGTTCGCCAAGCGGGCCGGGTTCGACCGCCCCATCCTGCACGGCCTCTGCACCTACGGCTTCACCGGGCGGGCACTGCTCCACACGGTCTGTGGGTCCGACCCGGCGCGCTTCGGCGCCATGCGGGCCCGCTTCTCCAAGCCGACGATGCCCGGTGACGCACTGACGGTCTCGGTGTGGGACATCGGCGACCGCGTGAAGGGCGCCTACCGGTTCCGCACCGAGACCCAGCGCGGCGAGACGGTGATCGACGCCGGGCTCTTCCAGCGGGCCTGAGTCTCTGCCGGCGTCGTCAGGCGCGGCAGTCGGCGCACACGCCGAAGATCTCGACGGTGTGGGTGACGTCGGTGTAGCCGAGCGCCGACGCCGTCGCGTCGGCCCAGCGCTCGAGGTCCGGGAGTTCCACCTCCGAGCCGCGGCCGCACACCCGGCACACGACGTGGTGATGGTGGGACTCGCTGTGGCAGCGGCGGTAGACGAGCTCGCCGTCGGCCGTCTGCAGCGCATCGAGCCGGCCCTCGTCGGTGAGCAGCGCCAGGTGCCGGTAGACGGTCGTCAGCCCGACGGTCTCGCCGGCGGCCCGGAGCTCGGCGTGGATGTCCTGGGCGCTGCGGAAGTTGTCCGAGCCCAGCACCACGTTCAGCACCGCGTCCCCCTGGCGGGTCCGGCGGGCGGTGCGGGCCGGGTGGTCGCTCAGGTCAGCCACGGCTCAACTCTGCCAGGTCCGGGGCGACCGACCGCTGCCGCCGCCGCGCCGTCACGGCGGGCCCGGCGAGACGGGCCACCAGGTAGAAGGCGAAGCTCAGCGCGACGATCAGCACGCTGGGCTTGACGGTGGGGAACTGGAAGCTGAGCAGCAGCCCCCCGTCCGCGGCCGCCACCGCCATGGCGATGGACAAGGCCGTCACGACGAAGGGGTTGGCGCTGAGGCGCTGCGCCGCCGCCGCCGGCGTGATGGCCAGGCTGAGCACGAGAAGGGTGCCCACGATCTGCGCCGCCTCGGTCACCGTCACCGCGAGCACGAAGAGGAAGACGATGCCGAGGAGCCCGGTGCGCACACCCCGGGCTTGGGCCACGTCGGGGTCGACGGAGGCGAAGAGCAGCGGGCGCCAGATGGCGGTGAGGATGAGCGCGACGGCGATCGCGATGACGCCGAGCAGCAGGATCTGGCTCGAGCTGATGCCGAAGATGTTGCCGAAGAGGATGTTCAGCGCCTCGCTGGCGTAGCCGTGGTAGTAGCCGAGGAGGAAGACGCCGAGGCCGAGGCCCGCGGCCAGGATCACGCCGATGGTCGAGTCGCGCTCCGAGGCGCGCTGGCCGAGGAGCCCGATGAGCGAGGCCACGACGAGCGCGCCGACCAGCGCGCCGGCGAGTGGGTTGTCGGCCACGAGGAGCCCGGCGACGGCGCCGGTGAAGGCGAGCTCGCTCGTGCCGTGGACGGCGAAGGACATGGTGCGCGTGATGACGAAGGGCCCGATGAGACCGCAGCTGATCGCCACCAGGAACGCCGCCTCGAGCGCGTGCTGGGCGAAGGGGAATTGGAGGTAGAAGCCGATGCCCATCAGTGGTCGTGCCCGTGGTCGTGGTCATGGGCATGGTGTGGATGGGCCCCGGGCTCGGTGGGCAGCTCGTCCTCGGCGCTGACGACCAGGTAGCGGTCGCGCACCTTGACCACGTCGACCTCGATCCCGTAGAGGTCGCTGAGCCGCTCGCTGGTCAGGATCTCCGCGGGGGTACCGATCGCGAAGCGCCCGCGCACGAGGTACAGGATGCGGTCCACGTAGGGCAGCACCGGGTTGACCTCGTGGGTGACGAAGAGGACGGGCGTGCCGGCCGTGCGGCGGCGTTCGTCGATGAGCCGGGTGACGGCGCGTTGGCTGGCCAGGTCGAGTGCCAGCAGGGGCTCGTCGCACAGGAGGACCGTGGGGTCGCCCAGCAGGGCCTGGGCGATGCGCAGCCGTTGCTGCTCGCCGCCCGAGAGCAGTCCGACCGGGGCGTCGGCGTAGGGGGTGGCGCCCACGGCATGGAGGGCCTCGTCCACCCGCCGCCTGGTGGCGCGGGCGTGGCGGGGCGGTCCCCAGCGGTGGCCGTCCACACCGAAGCGCACGAGGTCCCGGCCGCGGACGGGCAACGTGCGGTCGAAGGCCTGCTGCTGGGGCACGTAGCCCAGCGCGGGGTTGCCGCGGTGCGGTGGGTCGCCGTTGACGCGCACCGAGCCCTCGGAGAGGGGGACGAGACCGAGGAGCACCTTGAGCAGCGTGGTCTTGCCGGTGCCGTTGGGGCCGAGCACCGCGAGGAACTCGCCCGCCGGCACGGTCAGATTCAGGCCGGACCACAAGGTCCGCTGGCCCAGGCGGACCGAGGCCGCCGTCAGCTCGACCGGTGGCGTCGTCACGGGCTCCGGCTCGACCGCAGGGCCTGGAGCAGCCGGGTCAGCTGGGACTGCTGCCATTGCTGGTAGGTGCGCACGCCGGCCGGCAGCGTCTCGGACACGCCGACCACGGGGATGTGGTGCTGCTTGGCCAGGGTGCGCATCTGCGACGTGACGGGTGTCACGGTCTGCACGTTGTAGAGGAGCACGTTGATGTCGTGGTTGGTGATCAGTTGCTGCATGGCGAGGGTGTCCGCGGCCCCGGGGTCAGTGCCTTCCTCGATCGACCGCGCGAAGCCAGGCGGGGTCTTGACGTCGAGGCCGGCCCGGGCCAGCGCGTAGCCCGGCACCCGCTCGGTATAGGCGACCGAGACGTTGCGGAAGCCCTTCTTGATCGTGGCCAGGGTGGCCTCCACGGGGAGGAGCGACGCATCGAAGCGGGCGAGGGCGGCCCGGAAGGCCGGCGCGTCCCGCGGCGCGGACTTGACCAGCGCGGCGGTGATGGCGGCGGCCACGGCGGGCACCCGCGGGATGTCGTACCAGAGGTGGGGGTTGGGGTCGCTGCCGGTGACGTGGAGCACGGAGGCGGCGACCACGATCCTGGGGTGCCCGGCATCGGCGCTGAGGAGGGACTGCATCCAGGTGTCGTAGCCGGCGCCGTTCTCGACGACGACCTGGGCCTGCGCCAGCGTCGCCGCGTCGGCGGCGCTCGTCTCGAAGAGGTGGGGGTCGGCGTTGGGGTTGGTGATCAGGGAGGTGACGCGCACGTCGCGCCCCCCGAGCTGGCTCGTGATGTTGCCCCAGAAGTTCTCGGCCGCCACCACATGGACGACCGGCGCTGCCGTGGCCGCCGCCGATGCGCCCGCGAGCGCACCCGGGCTGCCCGACAGGCCGGCCAGGGCCAGGCCCAGGGCGCCGGCCAGGGAGACGAAACGGGTGCGACGGAAGATCTTCATAACCATAACGGTAATCATTTCGGATAGCGGAGTGCAAGTTGGCGCTCGGGCCGGGCGGGGAGAACGGGCCGGCGCCGTGGTCAGCCGAACAGCAGGGAGTAGTCGGCGCCCCGGCGGAGGTGGTGGCCCCCGTCGACGCCGAGCGTCTCCCCGCTGACGAAGGAGGACTCGGGCCCGATCAGGTAGCGGACCGCCGCCGCCACGTCGTCGACGGTGCCGACGCGGCCGAGCGGCATCTGGGCCAGGTAGTCGTCGAGGAGGGGGCCGCCCCTGGTGATGAAGGACATCAGCTCGTCGTCGATGATCCCGGGCGCCACCGCGTTGACCCGGATGCCGAGCGGGCCCAGCTCCTCGGCGGCCGTCTCGGTCAGGAAGCAGATGCCGGCCTTGGCCACCCCGTAGGCCCACAGGTGCGGGTGAGGGAAGCGGCCCGCGCCCGAGGACATCAAGACGATCGACCCCGGGCCGCCCTGGGCCTCCATGGTGGCCCCCGCCTGCTTCACACAGATGACCGAGCCCATGAGGTTGAGGTCGATGGTGGCGCGGACCGCGGTGACGTCGGCGGTCAGCACCGAGCCGAGGTGCAGCGATCCGCCGGCACAGGCGAAGAGGCCGTCGATGCGCCCGGTCGCCTCGGTCGTGGCGGCGACCGCGGCGGCGACCTGCTCTTCGACCGTGACGTCGGCCACGACGTAGCGGGCGCCGGCGCCGCCGGCCGCGGCCTCGGCCAGGCGCGCCGTGGCGTCGACGAGCTTCTGCTCTGTCCGGCCGCAGATGGTGACGTGCGCGCCGTCGGCGACCAGGCGTTCGGCCGTGGCCAGGCCGATCCCGCTCCCGCCGCCGGTGACCAGGATCGACCAGCCGGCGATGGCCCCCTGCTCCGGCGCCGCCATCAGACCGGCCCGACGCCCAGCGGCGCGGTCGGCGTGAACTCCACCGGCATCTCCTCGATCCCGGAGATGAAGTTGGCGGCCCGGCGCGGCAGCGCCGCCCGGTCGACGGCCAGGCGCAGGTCGGGGAGCCGGGCCAGCACGCGCTCGACCATGACGCGGAGCTCCAGGCGGGCAAGCTGGTTGCCCAGGCAGAAGTGGGCGCCGAAACCGAAGGCCACATGCGGATTGGGGCTGCGCGTGATGTCGAACGTCTCGGGATCCTCGAACACCGCCTGGTCGCGGTTGGCCGAGGGGTACAGGAGGATGAGCTCCTGACCGGCGCGGATCTGCGCGCCGGCGAGCTCGACGTCACGGGTGGCGACCCGCGCCATGTTCTTGATCGGCGACACCCAGCGCAGCATCTCCTCGACGGCGTTCGGCATGAGGGCGGCGGGGTCGGCGGCGAGTCGGGCCTGCTGCTCGGGATGGGCGAGGAGCTCCTCGACGCCGCCGCTGATGACGTGGCGGGTCGTCTCGTCGCCCCCGATAAGGATCAGGAGGGTCTCGTGCACCAGGGAGTCGTCGTCGAGCGAGTCACCGTCGATCCGGGCCTGGCACAGCACCCCGACCAGGTCGTCGGTGTTGCGCGAGGCCCGGCGGTCGTCGAGGACGGGATGGATGTACTCGGAGTACTCGACGAACGCGGTCATCGCGCTCTCCATCAGCGCCGGGTCGGGTGCGCCCTGCCCCTTGAGCATGTCGTCGGACCACCGCAACAGGTCGTCGCGGTCCCCGGGCGCGACGCCGAGCATGTCGCCGATCATGATGATCGGCAGCGGGGCCGCGATGTCCTTGACGAAGTCGCAGCGGCCCGTTTCGCAGACCTGGTCGAGGATGGAGTCGCACACCAGCCGCAGCTTGTCCTCGAGCGCGCGCACACGCTTGGGGGTGAAGCCCTCCGAGACGAGCCGGCGCCGGCGCACGTGCTCGGGCGCGTCGAAGTCGATCATCATCGGGAGGGGTGGGAACTTGGGCCGGATCCCGCCCGCGTTGGAGAACGACTCGGTGTCCACCGAGGCCTGCTTGACCGCGGCGTAGCTGGCCACCGCCCACAGGTCGTTGGGCTCGTCGTAGTAGACGGGGGCGTGGGCCCGCATCCAGGCGTAGGCGTCGTGCGGCTCCCGCCCGAAGAACGTGCCGCTCATCAGGTCGATGGCCAGACCCTCGGGGGCGGTGGTCACGGCGGAGACGATATCGCCGGGTGGGTAGGGTGGGTCCCATGGCAGACCAGGCGACCTTCACCGACGTCGCCATGGAGTTCATGCCCGGGCTGTACTCGGCCGCCCTGCGGATGACCCGCAACCGGGCGGACGCCGAGGACCTCGTGCAGGAGACCTACCTCAAGGCGTACCGCTCCTTCGGGTCCTTCACGGAGGGCACCAACCTGCGGGCCTGGCTGTACCGGATCCTCACCAACACCTACATCAACTCCTACCGGGCCGCCCAGCGCCGGCCCGAGGTGGCCGACGTCGAGGACGTCGAGGACCTCTACCTCTACAAGCGCCTGGCCGGCTCGGGTGGCAGCGACCCCGGCCGCTCCGCCGAGGACGAGGCGCTGGAGCGGTTCACCGACGAGGACGTGAAGGCGGCGCTCGAGGCCCTGCCCGATGCCTTCCGCATGGCCGTGATGCTGGCCGACGTCGAGGGATTCAGCTACAAGGAGATCTCCGAGATCACCGACGTGCCCATCGGGACGGTGATGAGCCGGATCCACCGGGGAAGAAGGGCGCTGCAGAAGGCGTTGCACGATGTGGCAGAGGCGAGAGGGCTCGTCGGGAGCGTGCCCGGAGGGTCGAGGGAGTGAGCGAGGACGTGGGCCAGAGCAAGGACGGCGAGAGCGGCACTGCGGTCGACGCGGCCGCGCTGTTCGGCCCGTCGGTCGACTGCACCGAGGCGGTGCACGAGCTGTACCACTACCTCGACGGCGAGCTCACGGAGGAACGCCGTGAAGTCATCCGCGTCCATCTCGACTTCTGCGGGCCCTGCGGCGGCGCGGCCGAGTTCGAGGCCGAATTGCGCCGGGTCATCGCCAACCGGTGCAAGGACCGGGTCCCCGACACCCTGATCCGCCGCGTGGCCGAGGCCATCGACGAAGAAAGCCGGCAACACCACGGCGAGCACTGACATCTCGCCGGCGGTCCCGGACCTGCCGCTGGGCGGTCCGCCCATGGTGGACTGGGCCCTGGCCCGGCGCGTCGCCGCCGGCGCCCTGATCCTCAAACCGGCGTCCGCCTCCTACCGCTCCTCCGACCTGCAGGGCCAGTTCGACGAGCTGACGGCGCACGCGGAGTCACTCGTCAGCGCCGCGACCGGGCTCCACTCGGCGCACGGGACGGCGCGGGCCAAGGTGACCGACCGGCCGGGTTGGGCGGCGGCCAACGTGCGCTCCATCGAGCGCCTGGTCGGCCCGGCCCTGACCGAGTTGCAGGCCAAGCGCGGCGCGAAGCTCGGAGGTCCGTCGCTCGTGGTCGGTCGCGCCGTGGCGGGGACGCAGCTCGGGCTCATGCTCGCCTACATGGCCACCCGCGTGCTCGGCCAGTACGACCTGCTGATCAACGACGAGTCGCCCGAGGACCAGGATCTCGTCTCCTACGTGGGCCCGAACATCGTGGCGGTGGAGGAGCAGTACGGCTTCGCACCGAGCCAGTTCCGCCTCTGGCTGGCGCTGCACGAGGTGACGCACCGCCTGCAGTTCACCGCGGTCCCGTGGTTGCGCGACCACTTCGTCGGGCTCGTCACCGAGCTGCTCGGCCCGCTGTCGGGGGACCCTGCCGGGTTCGCCGACGTGGTGGCACGCGTGGCCACCGAGGTGCGGGCCGGGCGCAACCCCGCGCGCGAGGGCGGCGTCGTCGGCATGCTGGCGACGCCGGAGCAGCGGCTGGCGCTGTCGAAGATCTCGGGGATGATGAGCCTGCTCGAGGGCCACGGTGACGTGACCATGGACCGGGCCGGTGCCGGCGAGGTCCCGGGCGCGGCCCACTTCTCCCGGGTGCTGCACGAGCGCCGCTCCCAGGCCCGCGGCCTGGCCAAGCTGATGTCGAAGCTGCTCGGCCTCGAGGCCAAGATGCGCCAGTACGCCGAAGGGGAGCGATTCGTCGAATCAGTGGAGGAGGCGGGCGGCCCGGTGTTGCTGGCCCGCGTCTGGGAGGGCCCCGAGTGGCTGCCCACCCTCGAGGAGATCCGCGAACCCGCCGTGTGGGTGGCCCGGGCCGGTGGGTGAAGGGGCAGGCACCGCACCCACCCCCCTCGTCACCGAACTCCTGGCGCGGTGCACCTTCCCGCCCGCGGGCGCTGCACTCGCCTGCGCCGTGTCCGGCGGCGCCGATTCCCTCGCGCTCCTGGTCCTGGCCGCCGCCGCCGGGTGCGACGTCACGGCCATCCACGTCGACCACGGCCTGCGGCCCGGGTCGGGCGCCGAGGCGGACGTGGTGGCCTGCGCAGCCGCCCGGGTCGGGGCGCACTTCGAGGGCCTCGTCGTGTCGGTCGCGGCGGGGCCCAACCTCGAGGCCCGGGCCCGGGCGGCCCGCTTCGCGGCGTTGCCGGCGGGGGTGGCGACGGGGCACACCATGGACGACCAGGCCGAGACGATCCTGGTGAACCTGCTGCGTGGTGCGGGCGCCGACGGGCTGGCCGGGATGGAGCCCGGTGTCCGGCACCCGTTGCTCGGACTGCGCCGGCACGAGACCCATGCCGTGTGCGCCGCCGCCGGGCTGGTACCGGTCTGCGACCCGAGCAACGCCGACCCTTCCTTCGTGCGCAACCGCGTCCGCCACGAGCTGTTGCCGCTCTGCGCGGACGTGGCCGGCCGCGATCCCGTGCCCCTGCTGGCCCGGCAGGCGGCGGTGTTGCGCGACGAGGTGGCGCTCATGGAGACGCTGGCGCTCCGTGCGCTGCCCGACGCCGCCGACGCCAAGGCGGTGGCCCGGGCGCCCCGCCCGCTGGCCCGGCGTGCCCTGCGGCGCTGGCTGCGCGCCGAGGGCGGTGGCGAGCATCCGCCCTCGCTGGCCGAGGTGGACCGCACCCTGGCCGTCGCCGCCGGCAGCGCCGTCGGGACCGAACTGACCGGCGGGCGGCGGGTGCGCCGCACCGGCGGGCGGCTCCGGGTGGATCCGCGCGGCTCCGGTAGTGTCACGCCGGTGACCCACGAGATGGCCGGTGCGGGGGTGCCTGCGTGGGCCGAGTCCGATGTGGGGCCCGTGCTGGTCGAGGCCGAGCGCCTGGCGGCGCGGGTGGCGGAGCTCGGGGCGCAGATCACGGATGACTACGCCGGGGAGCCCCCCCTCCTCGTGGCAGTGCTCAAGGGCGCCATGCTGTTCATGAGCGACCTCTGCCGCGCCATCGCGCTGCCCGTCGACGTCGATTTCATGGCCGTGTCCTCCTATGGCAGCGCCACCAAGACCTCGGGGGTGGTGCGCATCGTCAAGGACCTCGACTCCGAGCTCGAGGGCCGTCACGTCCTCGTGGTGGAGGACATCATCGACAGCGGCCTCACCCTCAACTACCTGCGGCGCTACCTCAAGGCCCGCCAGCCCAAGAGCCTCGAGATCTGCGCGCTGCTGGTGAAGGAGGGCGAGCAGCGGGTCGACCTCGACCTGCGCTACGTCGGCTTCGTGATCCCGCCCGAGTTCGTGGTGGGCTACGGGCTCGACATCGACGAGCGCTACCGCAACCTCACCGGCGTGCACCTCTACAAGGGGCCCCATCAATGAGGACGGGCCGATGAGGATGGGCCGATGAGCGTCGACGTCGAGCGGGTCCGGGCGGCGGTGAGCGAACTGCTCAGTGCGATCGGCGAGGACCCCACCCGTGACGGGCTCGTCGCCACGCCGGTCCGGGTGGCGGCCATGTACGAGGAGCTCTTCTCGGGTCTGCACGACGACCCGGCCCGCCATCTCGAGGTCACCTTCGCCGCCGAGCACGACGAGATGGTGATGGTGCGCGACATCCCGTTCGCGTCCCTGTGCGAGCACCACCTGGTGCCGTTCCTGGGCAAGGCGCACGTCGCCTACATCCCGGCCGAGGACGGCCGCATCACGGGCCTCTCCAAGCTGGCCCGCCTGGTCGACGGCTACGCCCGGCGCCTGCAGGTGCAGGAGCGCATGACGACGCAGATCGCCGACGCCATCGCCGACGTCCTCTCGCCGCGGGGTGTGCTGGTCGTGATCGAGGCCGAGCACCTTTGCATGTCGATGCGCGGCGTCAAGAAGCCGGGCACCGTCACGGTGACGTCGTCGGTGCGGGGCCTGTTCCGCTCCGACGTGGCCACCCGGGCCGAGGCGATGCAATTCATACGGGGCCGCTGACGCCGGTGGTGCCGGCCGCCCGGCGACCGCTCATCATGGGCGTACTCAACGTCACGCCCGACTCCTTCTCCGACGGCGGGCTCTACGACACCCTCGAGCGCGCCGTGGCCCGCGGGATCGCAATGATGGCCGAGGGCGCCGACGTGATCGACGTGGGAGGGGAGTCGTCGCGGCCCGGTGCCGAGCCCGTGCCGGTCGAGACCGAGCTGGCCCGCGTGGTCCCGGTGGTGGAGGCCCTCGCCCGCCCCGCCGCGGCGGGCGGCGTGCGGGTGTCCGTCGACACCGTCAAGCCGGAGGTGGCGCAGGCCGCGGTGTCGGCCGGGGCGAGCCTGGTCAACGACATCTCGGCGTCGCTCTGGGAGGTGGCCGCCTCCTCCGGCGCGGGTTGGGTGGCCATGCACATGCAGGGTCGGCCGGGCACGATGCAGGACGACCCGAGCTACGAGGACGTGGTGGCCGAGGTGCGGGCGTTCGTGCTCGAGCGGGCCGCCCGGGCCCGGGCGGCTGGGGTGGGCGAGGTCTGGGTCGACCCCGGGATCGGCTTCGGCAAGACCATCGGCCACAACCTCTCGCTGCTGCGCCACCTGCCCGCGCTGGTGGCGGCGGCGGAGGACGCGGGGTGCGCCGGCGTGCTGGTGGGGTCGAGCCGCAAGCGCTTCCTGGGTGTGCTGGCCAGCCCGCCGGAGGCGCGCCGGGCCCACCAGGCGGCGGCCGTGGAGGAGCGGGCCGAGGGCTCCCTGGCCACCGCGGCGGCCGCCATGGTGGCGGGGGCCGGCATGGTCCGGGTCCACGACGTGGCGGCGGCGGTGCAGGTGGCGCGGCTGTATGGTCCTGCCGCATGAAGGGCAAGTGGGCGGCCGGTATCCCGCCGCGCAATTTCACCTGGGTGATCAAGGACCACCTGGCCGCCAGCGAGCGGCCCGGCGGGTTCTCGGTCAACCACCGCCGGGTGCGGCGCCAGGAGGAGATCATCTGGCTGCGGGTCCAGGGGTTCGGCCGCGTCATCTCGCTGCTCCCCTCCCCGCACAACCTGGCCGCGTACGAGGAGGAGGGCCTGGCCTGGGCCCACTACCCCCTCGAGCGTTCCGGGGACCCGCGACCCGTGCTGGCGGGCTGCTACCGGGACATCGACGACTCGCTGGCGGCCGGCCTGCGCATCCTGGTGCACCAGGACGAGCTCGGGGACCGGGTCATGGGGGTCCTCGCCGGTTACCTGGTCTGGTCGGACCGCATCGGCAACCAGCCGCAGGCGGTGGCGCTGGTCGAGCACGTGGTCGGGCACGCCATGGGCGAGCCCGGACGCGAGCTGTTGGCCGAGCTGGAGGGCATGCCGTCGCGCAGCCAGGCCCAATGAACGACCGGATCGAGATCCGTGACCTCCGCCTGACCGGCGTCCACGGTGTGCTCCCCGAGGAGCGGGAGCGGGCGCAGCCCTTCTCGCTCGACATCGTGGCCTGGCTCGACATGGACGCGGCGCAGCAGAGCGACGACCTGGCCGACACGGTCGATTACGGCGCGCTGGCGGCCGCGGCGGCCGACGTCGTGGGCGGGCGCTCCTACCGGCTGCTCGAGGCCCTCGCCGGCCGGCTCGCCAGCGCGCTGTTGATCACCGACGCCCGCCTCGAGGCCGTCGAGGTCACCGTGCGCAAGCTGCGCCCGCCGCTGGCGCTCGACGTCGGCTCGACGGGGGTGCGGGTGCGGCGCGCCCGCTGATGCCCGGGGCCGGGGCCGGGCCCGAACCGCCACCGTGGCGCGCCTTCATCGGGCTGGGCTCGAATCTCGGTGACCGCCGGGCGCACCTGCGGGCCGCCGTCGAGGGGCTGCGCGCCGGCGGCGACGTCGTCGGGGTCTCGCCGGTCTACGAGACCGCGCCGGTGGGCGGCCCCGAGGAACAGGGGCCGTATCTCAACGTGGTGGTCGAGCTCTCGACGGCGGACGACCCGCGCCGGCTCCTCGAGCGCTGCCGTGCCCTCGAGGCGGCGGCCCGCCGGGTGCGGACCGTGCGCTGGGGCCCGCGGACCCTGGACGCCGACGTCCTCCTGGTCGACCGGTGGCGGGTGGACGAGGCCGACCTCACGGTCCCGCACCCGCGCCTGTGGGAACGCCGGTTCGTGGTGCAACCCCTGGCCGACCTGGCGCCCGACCTGGTCTCGTCCGGGCAGCTCAGGGCCTCTGGTGGCGAGGTCGCCCGTATGGGTAGGCTGTAGGGGCTGTTTCTCAGATCGTCTGTAGGCGAACGGCACCCGAGAGGGGCTGGAACGCCGAAGGAGGTCAGATGCACTCCATCCGGATCATCGGTCCCGGTCGGGCCGGCACGTCCCTCGCCGCCGCGCTGTCGGCGCGCGGCTGGGAGTTCGCCGGCTTCCTCGGGCACCACGACAACGTGTCCGCGGCCGCCCGCGGCGTCGACGTGCTCGTCATCGCCACCCCCGACGACGCCATCGCCGAGGTCGCAGCCGCGGTGGCCCCCGTGGAGGGGACGACGGTGCTCCACCTCTCGGGCTCGCTCGGGCTCGACGCGCTGGCGCCGCACCCCGAACGGGGGGCGGTCCACCCGCTCGTCCCGCTGCCCAACGGCGAGGTCGGCGCATCCCGCCTGGCGTCGGGCGTGACCTTTGCGGTGGCCGGCGCCCCGGCGGCGCGTCGGATCGTCGAGTGCCTCGGTGGGCGGGTGGTCGAGGTGGCCGACGGCGACCGGGCGGCCTATCACGCCGCCGCCTGCATCGCGGCGAACCACGTGGTGGCACTCCTGGGACAGGTCGAGCGGGTGGCCGCCGAGGTCGGGCTGGACCTGGAGTCGTTCCTGCCGCTCACCAGGGCGGCGGTCGACGACGTGGCCGCGCTGGGGGCGGGCGCCGCGCTGACCGGCCCGGCACGCCGGGGTGACTGGGCCACCCTCAGCCGCCATCTCGACGCGCTGCCCGAAGGGGAGCGGCCGGGCTACCAGGCCGGAGCGGCACTGGCGACACGGCTGGCGCGATCCGACGTCCCCGAGCCGGTCGTGCCGGCGGCGGTGTAGGGCGCCACGGCGATGGACGTCATGGAGTCCGCAGGCGGCTGTCGCGACGCGCTGGACCGGGCGCGTGCGGCCGGGCGCACGGTCGGGCTCGTGCCCACCATGGGCGCGCTGCACGACGGGCACGTCTCCCTGATCGCCCGTGCCCGCGCCGAGTGCGACCTGGTCGCGGTCAGCATCTTCGTGAACCCGCTGCAGTTCGGCGACCCCGAGGACATGGCGCGCTACCCGAGGACGCTCGAGCGTGACCTCCTGGTGTGTGCCGGGGCCGGCGCCGACCTCGTGTTCGTCCCGACCGTCGCGGAGATGTACCCGTCCTGGCCTGCGGCCCCCGCGACGACGGTGTCGGTGCGCGGCGTGAGCGACCGCTGGGAGGGGGCGGCGCGCCCGGGCCACTTCGACGGCGTGGCCACCGTCGTCTCGAAGCTGTTCGCCATCGCGGGCCCCTGCCGCGCCTACTTCGGGTTGAAGGACTTCCAGCAGCTGGCCGTGGTGCGGCGCCTGGTGTCGGACCTGTGCCTGCCGGTCGAGGTGGTGGGATGCCCGATCGTCCGGGAGGCCGACGGGCTGGCCCTCTCCAGCCGCAACGCCCGCCTCTCGGGCGCCGAGCGGGAGGCCGCGACCGCCCTCTCGCGTGCCCTGGCCGCCGGCCGGGCCGCCCTCGCGGCCGGAGCGCGCTCGGGCGACGTCGTGGCGCGGGCGATGCGGGCCGCCGCGGCCGGCGAGCCCCTGGTGCGGCTCGACTACGCCGTCGCGGTCGATGCCGCCTCGCTCGAGGAGCCGGGCGACCTCTGCGACCTCTCGTCGCTCCGCCTGCTGATCGCGGCCCAGGTGGGCCCGGTCAGGTTGATCGACAACAGTGCCGCCCTCCTCGGGGCGGACGGCGCCGCCACGGCGGCGAACGCGACCCACGAGGTCCGCCAACTCGAAAGGATCGGGTGAGCCGATGCGCCGCCGCATGATGAAGTCCAAGATCCACCGGGCTACGGTGACGGGGGCCAACCTGAACTACGTGGGATCCGTCTCCATCGACACCGAACTGATGGCGCTGGCCGACATCCTCCCCTACGAGCAGGTGGCCGTGCTCGACATCGACAACGGCGCCCGCTTCGAGACCTACGCCATTGAGGGGGAGCGCGGCCAGATCTGCCTGAACGGCGCGGCGGCGCGGCTGGTGGCGCCGGGCGACAAGGTGATCATCATCACCTACGCCGACTACGAGCGCGCCGAGCTCGAGTCCTTCGTGCCGCGGGTCGTGCACGTCGACGGGCGCAACCGGGTGATCGACGAGGCGTCGGCCCGCCTCGACGCCGAGCTCACGCTGACCGAACCGACGTGACCGGCGAGGCCCGGCCGGGACCCTTCGACGTCCTGGTCCTGGGCAGCGGGGTAGCCGGGCTGTCGGCCGCGGTGCGGCTGGCTGGGTCGGGCGCACCCTCCTCGCCGAGCTTGTCGCTCGGCGTGCTGACCAAGGGCGCGCTGTCCCAGTCGGCGACGCGCTGGGCCCAGGGCGGCGTGGCCGCCGTGCTCGGCGGCGACGAGGACTCCACCGACCTGCATCTCGCCGACACACTGGCCGCCGGCGCCGGCCTCTGCGACGAGGAGGCCGTGCGCATCCTGGTCGGCGAAGGCCCCGGGCGCGTCCACGAGCTGATCGCGCTCGGCGTCGAGTTCGACCGCGAGGCGACCGGGTCGCTGGCGCTCGCCCGCGAGGGCGGCCACTCGCGTCCCCGCGTGGTGCACGCCGGCGGCGCCGCCACGGGGGCGGAGGTGGAGCGGGCCCTGGTCGACGCCACCTACTCCTCGGCCAGCGCGGTGCTCGAGGGATGGTTCGCCCTCGACCTGCTGCTCGAGGGCCGGCGCTGTGTCGGTGTGACGGCGCTGCCGCCGGCGGGCGGCGTCCCGGTGGCGGTGCGGGCCGACCACGTCGTGCTGGCGACGGGTGGGGCGGGCCAACTGTTCTCCGTCACCACCAACCCCCCCGAGTCGACCGGCGACGGCGTGGCCATGGCACTGCGGGCGCGCGTGCCGACGGCCGACGTGGAGTTCGTCCAGTTCCACCCGACCGCGCTGCACCACCCGGCCATGCCCCGCCCCCTGCTCTCCGAGGCGCTCCGCGGCCACGGCGCGCTGCTGCGCGACCGCGACGGGGAGCGCTTCGTCGACGAGCTGGCGTCGCGCGACGTGGTGAGCCGCGCCATGGCGGCCCGCATGTCCGCCCAGGGCGTGGACCACCTGTGGCTCGACGCCACCGGCCTCGAGCGGTTCTCCCAGCGCTTCCCGACCATCGCCGCCTCCCTGTCGTCCATCGGCCTGGACCCCGAGCAGGACTGGCTCCCCATCGCCCCGGCGGCGCACCACCTCTCGGGCGGCGTGGTGACCGACCTGTGGGGAGCCACGGCGCTGCCCGGCCTGTGGGCCGTGGGCGAGGTGGCCTGCACGGGCGTGCACGGCGCCAACCGGTTGGCGTCCAACTCCCTGCTCGAGGGCATGGTCTTCGGGGCCCGCCTGGCGGAGCGCATCGCGGCCGGCGCCGGAGGGCCCGAGCCGAGCGGCGCATTGCGCGTCGTCCTCGGGGAGGGGCCGATCGACGGCATCGGGTGCGTGTTCCGGCCCGAGCCCGCCGCCCCGACGGGCGCGGGCGCAGACGGGTTGGCGGCGGTCGACGTCACCAAGCTGCGCGACATGCTGCAGCGGGCCATGACGCGCGGCGCCGGGGTCGTGCGCAGCGCCGAGTCGCTGCGGACCGCCCGTGACGTCGTCGACGAGATCGCGTCGGCACTCGGCGCGGCCGCCACGTCGGCGGGTGCGGGCGAGCTGGCGAACCTGCTGCGCCTGGCCGACGCGCTGCTCGACGCCGCGCTGGCGCGCACCGAGAGCCGGGGGTCCCACGCGCGGGCCGAATACCCCGACACCGACCCGGCCTGGCGCCGCCGCATCGTCCACGGGCACGTGGGGACCCGGAGCGGGGCGTGACGGCGGAGGCGTCCGACGCGGACGACGCGTCCTACGGCCGTGCGGTGTCCGACGCGGTGGCGCGGGCGCTGGCCGAGGACCTCGGCCCCGACGGGGACCTCACGGCGACCCTCGTGCCGGCGGACGTGACCGCCCACTTCGCCGTCCGGGCCCGGCAGAACGGCGTCCTGGCGGGGCGGGACTGCGCCAGCGAGGCGTTCCGGCAGGTCGATCCCGCGCTCGAGCTCGTGTGGCACGTGGTCGACGGCACCGAGGTGTCGGCCGGCGACACGGTCCTGGAGGTGACGGGCGCGCTGCGCCCCATCCTGACCGCGGAGCGCACGGCACTGAACTTCCTCGGCCGGCTGTCGGGCGTGGCCACGCTGACGGCGCAGTACGTGGCGGCGGCGCACGAGAGCAACCGGTCGGTCCAGGTCCTCGACACGCGCAAGACGACGCCGGGGCTGCGTATCCTCGAGAAGGCGGCGGTGCGCGCCGGTGGCGGCACCAACCACCGGGCCGGGCTGTCCGACGCCCTCCTCGTGAAGGACAACCACCTGGCCGGCACGAGCATCGCCGAGGCAGTGGGCCGGGCCCGCGCCCTGTGGCCGGGGCGGATGGTCGAGATCGAGTGCGACACCGTCGGCCAGGTGGCCGAGGCGGCCCGCGCCGGGGCCGACGCGGTGCTGCTCGACAACATGGATCCCGGGACGGTCGTCGAGGCGATCGCGGTGGCGCAGCTGGACGCGACGCGGCCCGTCCTGACCGAGGTGTCGGGCGGCGTGACGCTGGCCACCATCGGGGCCTACGCGGCGGCGGGCCCGGACCGGATCTCGGTCGGGGCGCTGACCCACTCGGCGACGGTGCTCGACCTCGGGCTGGACCTGATCTGGACGGAGAGGAAAGGGGAAGGCTGAGGGATGCTGCTCGTCATCGACGTCGGCAACACGGAGACGGTCATCGGGCTCTATACGCGCGACGAGGCCGACGTGCCGACGCCGGAGGAGGGCGTCGGCGTCGGCATCGGGACCGAGCACGACCCCACCGCGCCCCGCGGGCTCACCCACCACTGGCGCCTCTCCACCGTGCCCACCCGCACCCCCGACGAGCATGCCGTTCTCCTGACCCAGCTGCTCGACCTCGAGGGCCTCGACATCGCGGCGTCGGTCAGCGGGATCGCGGTCAGCTCGTCGGTCCCGCACGTGACGGCCGAGCTGCGCCAGATGGCCACCCGCTGGTTCTCCGGCGTGCCGTGCGTCGTGCTCGGCCCGGGCACCAAGAGCGGGATGCCGATCCTCTACGACAATCCGAAGGAGGTGGGCGCCGACCGCATCGCCGACGCCGTCGGGGCCTACGACCTCTACGGCGGGCCGTGCGTGGTGGTCGACATGGGGACGGCGACGACGGTGGAGGCGGTCAGCGCCAAGGGGGAGTACCTCGGGGGGGCCATCACACCGGGCGTCGCCATCAGCCTCGACGCCCTGTACCAGCAGGCGGCCGCCTTGCGGCGGGTGGAGCTGGTCGAACCGCGCAGCGTGATCGGGCGCTCGACGGTGGAGTCGATCGAGTCCGGGACGCTCTACGGATTCGCCGGGCTGGTCGACGCGCTGGCCCGGCGCTTCATGGAGGAGCTCGGGCCCTCGACGGTGGTGGCCACGGGCGGGTTCAGTTCGCTCATCGCCCCGTATTCGGACACCATTGAGCACGTGGAGCCCTGGCTGACCCTGCACGGCCTGCGCATCGTGTACGAGCGCAACGTCAATTCATGACCCGGCCGCGGTCATGACCGAGCCGAAGCCTGTCCCCTACCGCTTCGCGCGCACCCACGACGCGGCGGCGGTGGTCGATGCGTGGACGTCGCTCGCGCCCGGGGAGGAGTCCGGCGCCACCGTCGGGGTGGCCGGCCGGGTCATGCTCTCGCGGCCGGGCGGGAAGGTCTCCTTCGCGGAGCTGCGCGACGCATCCGGCGCGGTGCAGCTGTTCGCCCTGGCGGACGTGACCGACGGCTTCGACGATTTCATCAAGCTCAAGCTCGGTGACTGGGTCGGGGCGACCGGGCAGGTGGTGCGGACCCGCCGTGGCGAGCTCTCGGTGAAGGTGAAGGAGTGGGAGCTGCTGGCCGAGGCGCGGCGCAACTTCGGCGACAAGTGGCACGGCGTGAGCGACGTCGAGACGCGCTATCGCCAGCGCGAGGTCGACCTGTGGGCCAACGAGCGCAGCCGCCAGCTGCTCCAGATGCGCAGCGACGTCGTGCGCCACATGCGCCAGCGGTTGTGGGACCAGGGTTTCGTGGAGGTCGAGACGCCGCTGCTGCACCCGATCGCCGGCGGCGCGACGGCGCGCCCGTTCGTGACGCACCACAACACGTTCGACACCGACTTCTACCTGCGGGTGGCGCCCGAGCTCTACCTCAAGCGTCTCGTCGTCGGCGGCTTCGACAAGGTTTTCGAGATCGGCCGCAGCTTCCGCAACGAGGGGATCTCACCGCGCCACAACCCCGAGTTCACGACGCTCGAGCTCTACCAGGCCTACGCCGACTACACCGACACCATGGTCGTCTTCGAGGAGCTCGTCGCCGGCCTGGCCACCGACGTGCTCGGCACGACGCAGCTGAACTACGGAGGGCGGGACCTCGACCTGACGACGCCGTGGCGGCGCGCCCCGATGACCGAGCTCATCGCCGAGGCCACGGGGTTCACCCTGGACGTGCGCGCGCCGCGGGCCGAGCTGGCCAAGGTCGCCGCGGAGGTGGGCATCCACGTCGAGGACGCGTGGGGCCCGGGCAAGATCCTGCTCGAGATCTACGAGAAGACGACCGAGCCCGAGCTGTGGGGACCGGTCTTCGTGATCGACTACCCCGCCGAGGTGTCGCCGTTGGCGCGGCGCCACCGCGACGGCCCCGAACTCGTCGAGCGCTACGAGCCCGTCGTGGCCGGCCGCGAGCTCGGCAACGGTTTCACCGAGCTCGTCGACCCCGACGAGCAGCGCGCCCGCTTCGAGGAGCAGGCGGCGAAGGCCCGCGCCGGCGACGAGGAGGAGTCCGTCGACATCGACGAGGAGTATCTCCGCGCCCTCGAGTACGGGTTGCCCCCGACGTCGGGCTTCGGGCTCGGCGTCGACCGTTTGCTCATGCTCCTCGGCGACGTGCCGAACATCCGCGAGGTCATCGCGTTCCCGACCCTGCGGCCCGACCGCGGCTGAGCCCAGGACCCTCCGGCCGCCCTCACCGGCCCGATTCTTCGGCCGTTCTTACACTTCCGTCGGATCCTTCACACCGTCCTTACAGGTTCCTCACATGTGCGCCGCAGAGTAGGCAGTGCCGTCGAGCGGCGGCCGGGGCGCAACGGAGCGCACCGAAGTCCAAGGAGGACACCATGTTTCGCAAGATCATCGCTGGAACGGCCGTCGCGGGGGCTCTGACCTTCGGCATGGCCGGCATCGCCGGCGCCGCGACCACGAGCACCCCGGGCGGCACGCCGTCGGCGGCCCTGTGCGCCAGGGCGGCCACGGTCGAGACCCGCATCGCGGGCATCGAGGCCAAGGTCAACGCCCGCATCCCCACGGCCGAGGCCCGCGAGGCCAAGGCCAGGGCCGCCGGCCACACCAAGGTGGCGGACTTCATCGCCGGCCGCATCACCAAGGTGCAGGCCCGCGAGACCAAGCTGAACGCACGGCTGGCCAAGATCGAGGCCAAGTGCGGCACCACCGGTGCCACCGGTGCGACCGGCTCGGCCGTCGGCTAATCCGGCAGGTCGCTGAGAAGCTCGGCCACCAGCCGGGAGAGCCCCGCCCGCAGATCGGGCCGGGTGATCCCGGCGGTGGCCTTCTTCGCGTCCGCGACGTAGTCCCGCGCCGCGTCGACCGAGTCGGCGATGCCGCGGGACGACATCACCATGGCACGCGCCTTGTCGCGCTCGGGCTGGGCCAGCGGCTGCCCGAGCAGCGCGCGCAGGTCCGGCCCGGCGTCGGGGTCCGCCAGCGCGATCAGTGCGGGCAGCGTGTAGATGCCCTCGGCCAGGTCCTGTCCCGCCGGCTTCTGGAGCTGTCCGTCCGTGGCGGTGATGTCGAGGATGTCGTCGCGGATCTGGAACACCATGCCGAAGCAGCGCCCGAATTCGGTGCAGGCGTCGACTTCGGTGGCGGGCAGGCCGCCGGTCAGCGCGCCGATCCGACACGACGTCGCCGTCAGCGCCGCGGTCTTCCCGCTGATGGACGCGGTGTAGTCGTCGCGGCTGCGGGAGATCTGAAAGGCCGAGCGGACCTCGGTCACCTGGCCCTGGCAGAGGCGCCCGAGGGTGTCGGCGAGCAGCCCGGCGATCTCGGTCCCCAGGCTGGCGGCGATGGCCGCGCTCCGGGCCAGGAGGTAGTCACCGGCCACGATGGCCACGAGGTTCCCGAAGCGGCTGTTGACGCTCTCGACGTTGCGCCGGATGGTCGCCTCGTCGATCACGTCGTCGTGGTAGAGCGAGGCCAGGTGGACCAGCTCCACCGCCACGGCGCCCATGAGGTCGTCGTCGGAGGCGTCCCGCTCGCCGGCGGTCGCCGTGGCCAGGGCCAACAGCGGTCGCAGGCGCTTCCCGCCGGCGGCGATGAGGTGTGTCGTCACCTCGTCGAGGAAGCCGTCGCCGGTCACCACCGAGGCGGTGAGCAGGGGCTCCAGACGCCGCAGTCCCTCTTGCAAGCGGGGCAGGCCGAGGGCCTCGGTGGGGTTCACTCCTCCAAACGTTAGGTCACGGCTGTGGAAATGCGACAACCGCCTGGTCGCGGGGGCGCAGGAAATCCCACCTGAGAGGGTTTTCCTCCCAGGTGGGCGTCCCGCCGGGTTGCGGCGTGTTCCACTAAGGCCACAGGTACACTGGGCCGAGAAGCAATAGGAACAAAGGGAGAGGCGGTCAGGGTGTTCGAACGTTTCACCGACCGGGCACGGAGGGTGTTGGTGCTGGCGCAGGAGGAAGCGCGCCTGCTGAATCACAGCTTCATCGGCACCGAGCACATCCTTCTCGGGCTGATCCACGAAGGCGAGGGAGTGGCCGCCAAGGCGCTCGAGTCCCTCGGGATCTCCCTCGAGGCCGTCCGCGAGAAGGTCGAGGAGACGATCGGGATGGCCGGCACCGCGCCGAGCGGATCCCCGCCGTTCACCCCGCGGGCGAAGAAGGTCCTCGAGCTCTCCCTGCGTGAGGCCCTGCAGCTCGGCCACAGCTACATCGGCACCGAGCACATGCTCCTCGGCCTCGTGCGCGAGGGCGAGGGCGTGGCCGCCACCGTCCTGGTCAGCCTCGGCGCCGACCTCGGGCGCGTGCGCCAGCAGGTGATCCAGCTCATGTCCGGGAACCAGGGCAAGGAGTCCGTCGGCGCGAGCCAGGGCGCCAGCTCGGGCGACAGCCCCTCGGGCTCGCCGGTGCTCGACCAGTTCGGTCGCAACCTGACCCAGCTGGCCCGGGACGGCAAGCTCGACCCCGTCATCGGACGCGCCAAAGAGATCGAACGCGTCATGCAGGTTTTGTCGCGCCGCACGAAGAACAACCCCGTCCTGATCGGCGAGCCCGGTGTGGGAAAGACGGCCATCGTCGAGGGACTGGCCCAGCGCATCGTCGCCAACGAGGTGCCCGAGACCCTGACGGGCAAGCAGCTCTACACGCTCGACCTGGGCGCGCTGGTGGCGGGCAGCCGCTACCGGGGCGACTTCGAGGAGCGGCTGAAGAAGGTCCTCAAGGAGATCCGGACGCGCGGCGACATCGTCCTCTTCATCGACGAGATCCACACGCTCGTCGGCGCAGGTGCCGCCGAGGGCGCGATCGACGCCGCCTCCATCCTCAAGCCGATGCTCGCCCGCGGCGAACTGCAGACCGTCGGCGCCACGACCATCGACGAGTACCGCAAGCACCTCGAGAAGGACGCCGCGCTCGAGCGGCGCTTCCAGCCCGTCAAGGTCGACCAGCCGACGGTGGCGCTCACCATCGACATCCTCAAGGGCCTGCGCGACCGCTACGAGTCGCACCACGCGGTGAGCATCACCGACCAGGCACTTGTCGCCGCGGCCAACCTGGCCGACCGCTACCTGGCGGACCGCTACCTCCCGGACAAGGCGATCGACCTCATCGACGAGGCCGGCAGCCGCCTGCGCATCCGGCGCATGAGCACCCCGCCGGGCGCGAAGAAGCTCGACGAGGAGATCGCGCGCTTGCGGGCCGACAAGGAGGCCGCCATAGAGAAGGGCGCCTTCGAGCAGGCCAAGAAGCTGGCCGAGCAGGAGAAGGAGCGCCTCGACCTCAAGGAGAACCAGGAGGCCGAGTTGCGTGCCGAGGGCGTCGACCTCTTCGACGTCGTGGACGAGGAGGTCATCGCCGAGGTGCTGGCCGCCTGGACCGGCATCCCGGTCTACCGGCTCACCGAGGAGGAGACGGCCAAGCTGCTCCGCATGGAGGAGGAGCTGCACAAGCGGGTCATCGGGCAGGAGGAGGCGCTCAAGGCGCTGTCGCGTGCCATCCGGCGCACGCGGGCCGGCCTCAAGGACCCGAAGCGCCCGAGCGGCTCGTTCATCTTCCTCGGCCCCACCGGCGTCGGGAAGACCGAGCTCGCCAAGACGCTGGCCGAGTTCCTCTTCGACGACGAGGACGCGCTCATCCAGCTCGACATGTCCGAGTACATGGAGAAGCACACCGTCAGCCGGCTGGTCGGCTCGCCCCCGGGCTACGTCGGGTACGAGGAGGGCGGCCAGCTGACCGAGGCCGTGCGGCGCAAGCCCTTCTCCGTCGTGCTCTTCGACGAGGTCGAGAAGGCGCACCCCGACGTGTTCAACACGTTGCTCCAGATCCTCGAGGACGGCCGCCTCACCGACGCCCAGGGGCGCTCGGTCGACTTCAAGAACACGGTGCTGATCATGACGTCGAACCTCGGCACCGCGGACCTGCGCAAGTCGAACATGGGCTTCGCCAAGACCTCGGAGGCCGTGACCTACGAGCGCATGAAGGCCAAGGTGGACGAGGCGCTCAAGGCCCACTTCCGGCCCGAGTTCCTCAACCGGATCGACGAGGTCATCGTGTTCCACGAGCTCTCGCGGGCCGAGGTCACCGAGATCGTCGACCTCCTCATGTCGCGCACCGTCAAGCAGCTGTCGGACCAGGGCATCGGCCTGGAGCTGACGCCCGCCGCCCGTACGCTGCTGGCCGAGAAGGGCTACGACCCCCAGCTGGGGGCCCGGCCGCTGCGCAGGGCGATCCAGCAGCTGGTCGAGGACCCGCTGTCGGAGCGCATCCTGTGGAAGGAGTTCCGGGTCGGCGAGACGATCGTCGTCGACGTGGAGGAGTCGCCCATCGACGGCGAGGGGCCCCAGCTCAGTTTCACGGCGATCGAGGGCATCCAGCCCCCGCCGCTCGAGCTGGCCGGCGCCGGCGCCGACGCCGAGTAGCCGTCACTCCCAGCAGTAGCGGAACACCCCGCGCCCCGTCGCGCCGCCGCCGGGGAGTCGCCGCGCCTGGAAGTGCGGGTTGCCCGCGCCCACGGGCGCGTAGCTGAGGCCGAACGGCGCCGCGGGCTCGAAGCCGAACCGACCGTAGAACGCGGGCTCGCCGAGGAGCACCAGCAGCGGCCAGGCGCGCGCCTCGGCCTCGCCGATCAGGCACCGCACGAGCGCGGACCCCGTGCCGCGGCCCTGGTGCGCGGGCGCGACGCACACCGGGGCGACCCCGGCGACGGTGCTGGCGCGCCCGTCGAGGCGGCCGGGCGCGGCCAGCAGGTGCCCCACGAGGGCCCCGTCCTCGTCGGCCACGAGCTCCACCCGGTCAGGGAGGGCGCAGCGGTTCCAGGTGCCGCGCACGATCCGCACCTCTTCGCTCCCGTCGCGCCCGGGGCTGGTGAAGGCGTCGAACACGACGGCGAGCACCGCGTCCGCGTCGGCGGGGACGAACGGCCGGATGCGCGCCGTCACCGCTGGGGGCGGACGGTCGTGATCGTGTCGTCCATGGGACCCGAGCCTTGCACCCGTCGGCACCCGGCCCGGAG
Organism: uncultured Acidimicrobiaceae bacterium; assembly: GCA_963809825.1. GTDB lineage: Bacteria > Actinomycetota > Acidimicrobiia > Acidimicrobiales > RAAP-2 > Bog-473. The sequence continues at coordinate 409,830 of CAWELJ010000004.1, forward strand.
CATGTGACACCCATTCCGTAGCGTGCCCGCATGGCCACGACCCACCACGCCCGCTCCGGCGTCACCTACGTCTGTGCCGTCTGCGGCACCACGTCCCTGCGCTGGGTCGGCCGCTGCGCGCAGTGCGCCCAGTGGAACACGTTCGGCCCGGCGCCCGTCCCCGTCACCCGGAGGGCCGGCGGCGGGGCCGGCGGTGTCGTCCGGGACGCCGTGGCGCTGCGCGACGTCTCCAGCGACGCGGCCCACCCCTTGTCCACCGGCGTCAGCGAGCTCGACCGCGTGCTGGGCGGCGGTGTCGTCGGTGGGTCGGTCACCCTCGTCTTCGGGCCGCCGGGCATCGGGAAGTCCACCCTGCTGTTCCAGGTGCTGGCGTCGGTGGCCGCACGCGGCGTCGACGTCGTGCTCGCCTCGGCCGAGGAGTCGCTCCCACAGGTGAGCGGGCGGGCGGCGCGCATCGGCCCGGTGCCGCGCCACCTGCTCGCGCTGGAGGGGCCCGACGTGGAGGCGATCGAAGCGGCCGTGGAGCGCCACCGTCCCGCCATTGTTGTGGTGGACTCGCTGCAGTCCGTCTCCGACCCCGAGCTGGCCCAGCCCGCGGGCAGCCTGGCCCAGGTGCGCGCCTGCGTGGAGCGCCTGACGCGCCTGGCCAAGTCGAGCGGCGTCCCCCTCGTCCTGGTCGGCCACGTGACCAAGGACGGCGACCTGGCCGGCCCGCGCGCCGTGGAGCACCTCGTCGACACGGTGCTGTCCTTCGACGGTGACCGCCACCACGCGCTGCGTGTGCTCACCTCGGTCAAGCACCGTTTCGGCCCGACCGGTGAGGTCGGCATCTTCGAGATGCGCGACGACGGCCTGCGGGCCGTGCCCGACCCCGGCCCGCTGATGCTGGGGGACCGCATGGCGGGCGTCCCCGGCAGCGTGGTCGTGCCGGTCCTGCAGGGCCGCCGCCCCCTGCTCGTCGAGGTCCAGGCGCTGCTGGGCCCCGGTAGCGGCGGCGCCGCCGGCTCGGGGCGCCCCCACACGCTGGGCGTCGACGCCGCCCGGGCCGGCCTCCTCCTGGCCGTCCTGTCCTGCCGCACCGGGGTCGCCGTGCCGGTGCCGGCCGAGTTCTTCGTCGCCGCCGTGGGTGGCATCACCATCACCGAGCCGGCGGCCGACCTGGCCCTGGCGCTCGCCATGGCCTCCGTCGTCCGCGGGAGGCCGGTGCCGTCCGATCTCGTCGCGTTCGGCGAGCTCGGACTGGCGGGTGAGGTGCGCACGGTCCCCGGCGCGGACCGCCGCCTGGCCGAGGCGCGCCGCGCCGGCTTCACGAGGGCGCTCGTCCCCGCCTCGATGCTGGGCAACGCCGCGGCCGCTGCCGTCGCCGCGCCACCGGGCATGGAGGTGCACGGCGTGCGCACGCTGGCGGAGGCGCTGGCCGTGGCCGGGTCGGAGGCCGAGGCGGAGACGGCGCCGGGTACGATGCCCGGGTGGTCGACGGTGCCGGCGGCAGCCAGCCGCTGAACGACGCGCTGGCGATGATCGCGCCGGGGTCGACGCTGCGGGAGGGTCTCGACCGGATTCTGCAGGCCAAACACGGGGCGCTGATCATCGTGGGCGACGATCCGGCTGTCCTCTCGGTGTGCACCGGCGGGTTCCTGCTCGACGCCGAGTTCACGCCGCAACGCCTCTCCGAGCTGGCCAAGATGGACGGCGCCATCATCCTGGCCGCCGACGCGTCGCGCATCGCCCGGGCCAACGTGCACCTCATGCCCAAGGCCACCATCCCCACCGCGGAGACCGGCACCCGCCACCGCACGGCCGAACGGGTGGCCCGCTCCATCGACGTGCCGGTGATCGCCGTCTCCGAGGCCATGGCGACGATCGCCGTCTACCGCAACGACCGCAAACACACCACGCAGTCGGCGGGCTGGCTCATCGACCGCTCGAGCCAGGCGCTCTCCACCCTGCAGCGGTTCCGGGCCCGCTACGACGACGCGCTCTCGACGCTGACCCGCCTCGAAATGGAGGACTCGGTCTCGGTCCGCGACGTCGTGTCCGTGCTGCAGCCCGCCGAAATGGTGTGTCGCATCGCCGAGGAGATCGAGGGCCACCTGGTCGAGCTCGGCTCCGACGGCCGGTTGATCCACCTCCAGACCGAAGAGCTGAGCGCCGGCGTGGGGGCGAGCCTCACGTTGGTCCTGCGCGACTACACCGACGAGAAGGCCACGGCGCACCTGCGCTCGCTCTCGCCCGACGCCCTGATGGACCTGCCCAAGGTCATGGCCGCCCTCAACCTCCCCGCCTCGGACGACCAGCTGCACGCCCAGCTCGCACCCCACGGGTACCGCCTGCTGCACCGCCTGCCCCAGCCGCTGTCCGACACGCTGATCGAGCGCCTGGTCCAACGCTTCGGCTCGCTGCCCGAGATCCTCTCCGCCTCCGCCGCCGAGCTCGAGTCCGTCGACGGCATCGGCGCCGCCACGGCCCGCCACATCCGCGACGGCCTGGCGCGCCTGGTCGAGGCGAGCATCTTCGAGCGCTACGAGTGACGTGGGGACCTGGTAAAATGGCTGGCCATCGTCGGGCGGATCGGGCCCGTCCTGGCAACCCCTCATCAGCAGCGCCCGCACGTCCGTGTGCCCAGTGCGGGCGGACCCGGTCCACCAAGGAGTCGTGAGTCCTGTGCCCTTCAAGGTCGGAGACAAGGTCGTCTACCCCCACCACGGGGCGGCCGTCATCGAGAAGCGCGAGACCAAGGTCGCGTTCGGCGAGAAGAAGGAATACCTGGTCCTGCGCCTGGCCTACGGCGACCTGATCCTGAACGTCCCCGCCGACAACACCGACGGCGTCGGGCTGCGCGAGGTGATCAACGACGAGGAGGTCGAGGAGGTCTTCGCCGTGCTGCGCAAGAAGGAGGCGCGCATGCCGACGAACTGGTCCCGGCGCTACAAGAACCACTCGGAGAAGCTGCGCTCCGGCGACATCTACCAGGTGGCCGAGGTGGTGCGGAACCTCTCCATCCGCGACAAGGACAAGGGTCTCTCGGCGGGCGAGAAGCGCATGTTGCAGCGGGCCCGGCAGATCCTGGTGTCCGAGCTCACCTTCGCCCTCAACGTGGACGAGGAGACGGCCGAGGAGCGCCTGAACGAGGCGCTGACCTGATCGACGGGCCGGGTCGCACCGTGGCGAAGGTGTGGTCGATCGTCGTGGCCGGGGGCGCCGGCGCGCGCTTCGGCGACCGCAAGCAGTTCGCACCGCTCTGCGGCCGCCCCGTGCTCGAGTGGGCCGTCGAGGCCTGCCGGCCCGTGTCCGCCGGCGTCGTCCTGGTGCTGCCCGCCGACCGCGACGCGGTGGACCCCCACGGCGCCGACATCGTCGTCGCCGGGGGCCCCACCCGGGCCGACTCGGTGCGCTGCGGGCTGGCCGCGGTCCCCGGCGACGCCGAGGTGATCGTGGTGCACGACGCGGCACGGCCGCTGGCCTCGCCCCGGCTCTTCGCCGCCGTGCTCGCCGCGGTGGGCGCCGACGGTGTGGACGGAGCGGTGCCCGGCGTCCCGCCGAGTGACACCATCAAGGCGGTGGACGGCGCCGGCAACGTCACGAGCACGCTGGACCGCAGCACGCTGGTCGCCGTCCAGACACCACAGGCGTTCCGGGCCGCCGCCCTGCGCCGGGCCCACGCACGGGCGGACGCTACGGCCACCGACGACGCCATGCTCGTCGAGGCGCTCGGCGGCACGGTGCGGGTCGTGCCGGGCGAGCTCGCCAACCTCAAGATCACCGGCCCCGACGACCTCGGCGCCGCCGAGCGCCTGCTGGCGGCCGGAGAGGGGTGAGCGTGCGCATCGGGCAGGGCATCGACGTCCACCGCTTCTCCGAGGACCCCCACCGCCGGCTCGTCCTCGGGGGCGTGGAGATCGAAGGTGCGCGCGGGCTCGGCGGCCACAGCGACGCGGATGCGGTCTGCCACGCGCTGGCCGACGCCGTGTTGGGGGCCGTGGGCCTCGGTGACCTCGGCCGCCACTTCCCCGACACCGATCCGGTGTGGGAGGGGGCCGACAGCGTCGCGCTCCTCACCGAGGTGGTCGCCATGGCGGCGGCACAGGGGTACGCCTGCGCCAACGCGGACTGCACGGTCATCGCCGACGCGCCGCGCCTGGCGCCGCACACGGCCGCCATGGTGGAGCGCCTCAGCGGGGTGCTCGGCGCCCCGGTGTCGGTGAAGGCGACGCGCGCCGAGGGTCTCGGCGCGCTCGGCCGGGCCGAGGGGATCGCCTGCCTCGCCGTCGTGCTGATGGAGGCCCGGTGAGCCCGAAAAGCCGGCCGTCGCGACGCGACCCGCGCCCGCCGGACCGGCCCCGCGACCAGCGCCCGCGTGGCCGCCCACGTCCCGAGGCCCTGAGCGAGCTCGGGGGCGACCAGGTCGAGGGCCGCCGCGCCGTGCTCGAACTGCTGTCCGTCGGGCGCCGCACCGTGCGCCGGATCATGTTGGCCGAGGACCAGGACCCGTCGCCGCAGCTCGACCGCATTGAGGAGCTGGCCGGACGCCTGCGGGTCCCCGTCGAGACCGTGCCGCGGGCCCGGCTCGACTCCCAGGCCCGCACGGAGGCGCCGCAGGGCGTGCTCGCCCTGGCCCGGCCGCTCGAGCCCGTCCCCCTGGCCGACCTGTCCCGGCCCGACCGGCACGGCACGGCGGCGTTCCTCCTGGTGGCGGCCGGCATCACCGACCCGCGCAACCTCGGCGCGCTCCTGCGCAGCGCCGAGTGCGCCGGGGTCACGGGCGTCGTGCTGCCCCGGCACCGCTCCGCCCGGTTGTCGCCGACCGTGGCCAAGACGGCCGCGGGTGCGATCGAGCACCTGCCTTTCGCCGTGGTGGGCGGCGTGCCGGCGGCGCTGAGCGAGCTGCGCGACCTCGGGGTGTGGTCGATCGGGCTGGCCGGCGAGGCGGCGCAGTCGCTCTACGAGCTGCCGCTCGGCCGGGGACCGGTGGCCCTGGTGGTGGGCAGCGAGGAGAAGGGGCTGGCGCCGCTGGTGCGGCGCCGCTGCGATGCGGTGGCCGCCATCCCCCAGCACGGCGCGCTGCCGTCGCTCAACGTGGGCGTGGCCGGCGCGGTGGCCTGCTTCGAGGTGGCCCGCCAGCGGGCGGCCGCCGCCACCGGGCGCGCCTAGGCCGCCGCCACCTCCGAGGTGCAGAACGCGCAGCGACGCGCTCCGACCGCGATGTCGCTCAGGCACTCGGGGCAGGGCCGCGTCTCGGGCGCCGGCTCCTCCTTGGGCACCAGGTTCAACCGCCGCATGAGCGCGGTCAGCGGCACCACGACGGCGAAGAAGACGACCGTCGCCACGATGAGGAACGAGACCACCGCGTTGAGGAACGAGCCGTACTTGAACCTGGAGTTGTGAAAGGTGAAGTAGAGGTTGCCGAAGTCCTGCTTGCCGAAGATGGCGGCGATCAGCGGCGTGATGAGGTCGGCCACGAACGCCGTGACCATCGCCGTGAACGCGACGCCGACGACCACGGCCACCGCCAGGTCGACGACGTTGCCCCGCAGGATGAACTTCTTGAAATCCGACAGCATGGACGCCTCCCAGTTCGCTTCCGTCGCAATTCCCGCACCACCGGCGCGCGCCGGGGACCCGCACGGGCAGCACGCGCAGCGAGCCCGAGGCAGTGTGCGAGCCCGAGGCAGGAATCGAACCCGCGACATCTTCATTACAAGTGAAGCGCTCTACCGACTGAGCTACTCGGGCGCGGGGCCCAGGCTACAGCGCCGGCGCACCGATCCCCTGCCCCACCAGCGCAAAGGCTTGCTTCGGGCGCGGGGGCGGGGCAGGCTGGACATCTCATGGACGACGAGCAACCGCCGACAGGCATGTCCGGTTCGCTCACCCTCGTGCGGGCGGTGGTCGTCCTGGCCCTTTTCGCCGCCGCCGTGGTGATCCTGGTTGCAGTCGGGACGCGCCCCAGCGTGAGCGGGGTGCCGAGCACCGGGGCGACCACGGTGCCCACCACCGTGCCCGCGGGCGGCTCGACGACGACGACCGCGGCCGGCGCGACCACCACGACCGCGGCCGCCACCACGACCACCCATCACGCCAAGAAGGGCTCGGCGACCACCACCACGGTCGCCCACAGCAGCGTGAGCGTCGTGGTGGCCAACGGGACGAGCACCAACGGACTGGCCGCGCACTATTCGACGGTCATCGGCGCCGGCGGCTGGGCCATGAAGACGCCCGTCGACGCCGCCACGACGGTCCCGACCTCCGCCGTCTACTACGCGCCGGGATTCCAGCCCGAGGCCGCCGCCATCGCCGCCACCATCGGGGTGAAGGCGACCGAGGTGCTGCCCGTCTCGTCCGCTACGCCGGTCAGCGGGACGAGCGGCTACGACGTCATCGTGGTCATCGGGCAGGACCTCTCGTCGACGTCGAGCACCTGACCTTGCCCGGCGCGGGCGAGGCCGCGGCGGAGCTCCCGGCGCCCCTGTGGCGTATGGCGGCGGCGCCGGCGCACGGCGCGCTGTTCCTCGACTTCGACGGCACGCTCGCCGCCATCGTCGAGGACCCGACGGGCGCCCGGCCGCTCCCCGGGGTGCCGGCCCTGCTGGCCGACCTCGCGGGGCCGTTCGCGCTGGTGGCGGTGGTGTCGGGCCGGCCGACGGCGTTCCTGGCCGACGTGCTGGGCGCGCCCGCCGGCGTCGTCCTGGCCGGCCTCTACGGCCTCGAGCGCGCGCTGGGCGGCCCTGAGCTCGCAGTGTGGTCGGCGGTCATCGACGAGGTCGTGGCCGAGGCGCTCGCCGAGGCGCCGGCGGGCGTCTACGTCGAGCCCAAGGGGTTGACGGTCACGCTGCACTGGCGCCGTGCCCCCCGGCACCGGGACTGGGTCCTCGCCTTCGCCGAGCGCCAGCACACGCAGCGCGGGCTCGAAGTGCACGACGGCCGCACCGAGCGCGAGCTGCGACCACCGCTGCCGGTCGACAAGGGGACGGTGGTGCGGGCGCTGGCGGCCGAGCACGCCGGGCAGCTCCGGGCCGTGGCCGTGTTCGGCGACGACATCGGCGATCTGCCCGCCTTCGACGCGGTGGGGGAGCTCACCACCTCCGAGGGCCGGCCGCTCGTCGCCTTCCGGGTGGCCGCCGTCGACGCCGAGAGCCCGCCCGAGGTGGCCGCCCGCGCCGACTTCACGGTGCAGGGCGCCACCGGCGCCGTCGCGTTGTTGCGGGTGCTGGCGGACGCCGCGACGGCGCCGCCACCCCGCTCCTGAGTCGCTACGGCGAGGCCGCCGCCAGCTGGTCCGCCCACCAGTCGGCCGAGGTGCGCCCGCGCACGGCCGCGCGCAGCGCGCCCGCCCGCCGTGCCCGTTCCGCCGGCGCCATGGACAGCGCCGCATGTAAAGCGTCGGCGGTCCCCGACACGTCGAAGGGGTTGACGCCGAGCGCCCCCCCACCCCCCAGCGCGAGCTCCTCCCAGGCGCCCGCCTCGTGCGAGAGCACGAGCACGCCGTCGGCCGTGTTGAGCAGCGGGCCCTCCTTGGCCACGAGGTTGAGCCCGTCGCGCACCGGGTTGATCAGCAGGACGTCGGACAGCGTGAGCGCGGCGAGCGAGCGGGCCCGGTCGTCCTCGACGGACAACAGGATCGGCGTCCAGCCGCGGGACCCGCCCGGCCCGCCGGCGCCGAAGGCGTGGTTGATGCGCTCGGCCGTGTGCACGACGTCGGCCCCGTAGGCGAGATACTCGGCCAGCCCCTGGCGGCTGGGATACGCGAACGCCACGTGCACCACCTCGCCGCGCCACTCGGGACGGGTCTCGAGCAGCTCCTCGAAGGCCAGCATGCCGCGCACGATGTTCTTCGACGGCTCCATGCGGTCGGCCCGGGCGATGATGCGGCGCCCGCCCACCTCGGCGCGCAGTGCGGTGGCCGCGGCCGCACACGCGGGGGAGGCGGCCTCCTCCTCGAGGACACCCGCATCGGGCCCGAGCGGGGCCACGAAGGTCGTCGGCGCGGGCCGCCCGGCCGCGGCGAAACAGGCGCGGAAGCCGGCCTCCCACTGGTGGCAGTGGAACCCGCAGGCGCCGTAGCCGGCCATGCCGTCGAGCAGCTCGGCCGCCACGTCGTCGGGCAGCACGCCGAAGAGGGCGGGCTCGGCGAAGGGCGTGTGCAAGAAGTGCACCGAGCGCAGGTCGGGCCGCGCCTCGGCCAGCATCCGCCCCAGGAGCGAGAAGTGGTAGTCCTGCACCAGCACGGTGTCGCCCTCGCCGGCCCGCGCCGCCACCACGTCGGCCACGGCCCGGTTGTAGGTCCGGAAGCCCTCCCAGGCGGCCCGCCAGTGGCGGTCGAAGCGGGGCCGGTGCGGCAGGTCGAAGAGGTGGTGGTGGACGTACCACAGCGTCGTGTTGGCGACGACGTCGTAGGCCTGCCGGTAGGTGTCGTCGTCGACCACGACGGGGACGAGGTCGAGCCCGTCCTCGGCCATGAGCCCCCGGGCGACGGCCTCGCGGTCGGCCGCGCCCATCGTCACCGAGGCCCACGTCGTGTCGCTGCCCGCGAGGAGCCGGTGCAGGGAGGAGGCCAGCCCCCCGCCCGCGGGCACGGGCACCAGGGAGCCGTCGCTCCCGGAGCGGAACGTGAGCGGCCCGCGGTTGGAGACGACGACGATCCCGCTCACGCCGCTCACGCCGCTCACGCGCCGCTCACGGGCGTCGCGGCATGGACGAGGGGGTGGCCCGCTCGAGCGCGGCCCGCAGCACGTCGACGGCCTGGGGCCGCAGCTCGTGCAGGGGCCGGTTGCGGTGGATGCGTTCCCCGAGGTCGACCTGGGCCAGGCGGTCCGGCCCGAGGCTCCGCGCGACGTCGATGAGCAGCCCCAGCTCGACGCCGTAGCCGGGCGCGAAGCCGAGCTTCTCGAAGACCCAGCGGTGCGCCGCCGTCTCTCCGGCCAGCGGCTGGCGCACCCAGGACAGCTCGGGGAAGAGCAGTTCGAGCACCGGGCGGGCGACGAGCTCGGTGACCCGGCCGCCGCCGGTGGGGTCGTCGTGCAGCGGGCGGGTGTAGAAGCCCTTGACCAGCGCGACGTGGTCCGTCGTCAGCAGCGGCCCGAGCAGGCCGGTGACGAAGGCCGGGTTCGTGTTGGCCACGTCGGCGTCGAGGAAGACCACGATGTCGCCGGTCGAGGCGGACAGCGCGGCGGCCATGGCCTGGCCCTTGCCACCGGTGCCGCCCGGACCGGCCACGACGCCGGCCCCGGCGCCGTGGGCCTGCTCGGCCGTGTCGTCAGTCGACCCGTCGTCGAGCACGATCACCTGGTCCACCAGCCCGCTCCCGCCGTGCGCGGCCAGGAAGGGCTGGACGACCGCCCGCACGACCGAGCCCACCGTCGACCCCTCGTCCCGGGCCGGGATGCACACCGACACGGTCCGCCCGGTGCGGGCCTTGGCCTCGAGGACCAGGTCGCCGGGGAAGTCGCTGTGCCCAAAGGTCTGCGCCACGCCTCCGATTCAAGCAGCCGCGGTGCGTTGAGGCGGCCGGGCCGGGCGGGCTACCATGGTGGACATCATCCAGAGCGACTGAGGGACGGGCCCGCTGACGTCGCGGCAACCAGTGCGGAGCACCTGGTGCCAATGCCCGATCGATGAGGAGGACCGATGGTCGATTTCGTCACTGGGTTGCGTTGCCGTGAGTGCCAGCGCGCCTTCCCCGCCGAAGCGCTGCACGTCTGTGACTACTGCTTCGGACCGCTCGAGGTGGCCTACGACTACGAGCGCATCGCGGCGGCGGTCAGCCGGGAGCGCATCGAGGCCGGGCCCCGCTCCATCTGGCGCTACCGCGACCTGCTCCCCGTCGACGACGAGACACCCGTCGACCTCGGGGCGGGCTTCACCCCGCTCGTGCGGGCGGACCGCCTCGCCGCCGAGCTGGGGCTGGGCGAGCTGTGGATCAAGGACGACACCGCCAACCCGACCGGCTCGTTCAAGGACCGCGTCGTCTCGGTCGCCCTGACCAAGGCGCGCCAGCTCGGCTTCAAGGTGGCGGCCTGCGCCTCGACGGGCAACCTGGCCAACTCGGTGGCGGCGCACGCGGCGCGGGCCGGCATGGACTCGGTCGTCCTCATCCCCCACGACCTCGAGTCAGCCAAGGTCACCATGACGACCGTCTACGGCGGGACGGTGATCGCCGTGGAGGGCACCTACGACGACGTGAACCGCCTGTGCGCCGAGCTGACGAGCGAGCGCCCGAGCTGGGCCTTCGTCAACGTCAACGTGCGCACCTACTACGCCGAGGGCTCCAAGACGCTCGCCTTCGAGATCGCCGAGCAGCTCGGCTGGTCCGCCCCCGACCACGTCGTGGTCCCCATCGGGTCGGGGAGCCAGCTCACCAAGGTGGCCAAGGGCTTCGCCGAGCTCGGCAAGGTGGGCCTCCTGCCGACCGAACCCGCCGTCCGGGTCTCGGGGGCCCAGGCCGAGGGGTGCGCGCCGGTCGCCACCGCCTTCGCGGAGGGCACGGACGCCATCCGGCCGGTCAAGCCCAAGACGATCGCCAAGTCGCTCGCCATCGGCAACCCGGCCGACGGCTGGTACGCCCTCGAGGTGATGCGGCGCACCGGCGGCTCGTGCGCGGCCGTGACGGACGCCGAGGTGGTCGACGCCATCGGCCTGCTGGCGCGCACGGAGGGCATCTTCGCCGAGACTGCCGGCGGGGTGACGATCGCCACCCTGTCCAAGCTGGCCGCCTCGGGCGCCATCCGCCCCGACGAGCGGGTGGTGGCCCTCGTGACCGGGCACGGCCTCAAGACCGTCGAGGCCCTGGCCGGCACCCCCGGCGCCGCCCCCACGGCGACCATCGCCCCCACCCTGGCCGCCTTCGACGCCGTCATGGCCCAGGAGCCCTCCCGATGAGCCTCACCGTCCGCATCCCGACCCAGTTGCGCACCCTCACCGGCGGCGCCGGCGCGGTCGAGGTGGAGGGGGCCACGGTGGGCGAGGCCCTCAAGGCCCTCGACGCCGCCCACCCCGGCCTGGCCGACCGCCTCTTCGACGACGCCGGCGGCCTGCGCCGCTTCGTGAACGTCTTCCTGGCCGACGAGGACGTCCGGTTCCTCGACGGCCTGGCGACCCCCGTGGCACCGGGCCAGACGCTCTCCATCGTCCCCGCCGTCGCCGGCGGCTAGGGACCCGCCGGGCGGCGGCCCCCCGGCCGTCCCGGGCCCGCCCTTGCGCCCGGGCCCGGGAGGTGGTTTCCTATTAGCACTCACATGACGAGAGTGCTAACGGAGGTTTGACCCAGATGGCCAAGATCATCGCCTTCCAGGAGGACGCCCGCCGCGGCCTCGAGACCGGCATGAACAAGCTGGCGGACGCCGTCCGCGTGACCCTCGGCCCCAAGGGCCGCAATGTGGTCCTCGACAAGAAGTGGGGCGCCCCCACCATCACGAACGACGGCGTGTCGATCGCCAAGGAGATCGACCTCGAGGACCCCTTCGAGAAGATCGGCGCCGAGCTGGTCAAGGAGGTGGCCAAGAAGACCGACGACGTCGCCGGTGACGGCACCACCACGGCCACCGTCCTGGCCTGGGCCATGGTCCGAGAGGGCCTGCGCAACGTGGCGGCCGGGGCCAACCCGATGTCGCTCAAGCGTGGGATCGAGGCCGCCGTGGAGATCGCGGTCGGCTCCCTCCACGGCATCGCCAAGGAGACCGAGTCCAAGGCCCAGATCGCCCAGGTGGCGTCCATCTCGGCCGCCGACACCGAGATCGGCGAGATGATCTCCGAGGCGATCGACAAGGTCGGTCGCGACGGCGTCATCACCGTGGAGGAGTCGCAGACCTTCGGCATGGACATGGACCTCGTCGAGGGCATGCGCTTCGACAAGGGCTACATCGCCCCCTACTTCGTGACCGACCCCGAGCGCATGGAGGCCGTCCTCGAGGACGCCTATGTGCTGCTCGTCGGCTCCAAGATCACCGCCGTGCGCGACCTGCTCCCGGTGCTCGAGAAGGTCATGCAGGGCGGCAAGCCGCTGCTGATCATCGCCGAGGACGTCGAGGGCGAGGCCCTGGCCACCCTGGTGGTGAACAAGATCCGCGGCACGTTCCGCTCCGCGGCCGTCAAGGCCCCCGGCTTCGGCGAGCGCCGCAAGGCCATGCTCCAGGACATCGCCATCCTCACGGGCGGCCAGGTCGTCACCGAGGAGGTCGGCCTCAAGCTGGAGAACGTGACCCTCGACCTGCTGGGCACCGCCCGCAAGATCGTCGTCACCAAGGACGAGACCACGATCGTCGAGGGCGCCGGCACCGAGTCCGACATCAAGGGCCGGATCAACCAGATCAAGACCGAGATCGACAACACCGACTCGGACTACGACCGGGAGAAGCTCCAGGAGCGCCTGGCCAAGCTGTCCGGCGGCGTGGCCGTGATCAAGGTCGGCGCCGCCACCGAGGTGGAGCTCAAGGAGAAGAAGCACCGGATCGAGGACGCCGTCTCGACGACCAAGGCCGCCATCGAGGAGGGCGTGGTCCCCGGCGGCGGCGTCGCCCTGCTGCGGGCCCAGAGCGCCATTCTCGAGGGCGCCGAGAAGCTCGACAGCGACGAGGCCACCGGGGCCCGCATCGTGGCCCGCGCCGTGGAGGAGCCGCTCAAGCAGATCGCGGTCAACGCCGGCCTCGAGGGCGGGGTCGTGGTGGAGAAGGTGCGCAACCTGAAGGGGGCCCACGGCCTCAACGCTGCCACGGGCGAATACGAGGACCTCTTCAAGTCCGGCGTGATCGACGCCGCCAAGGTGACCCGCTCGGCCCTGCAGAACGCGGCCTCCATCGCGGCGCTGTTCCTGACCACCGAGGCCGTCATCGTGGACAAGCCCGAAGAGGACGCGCCTGCCATGCCCGGCGGTGGCATGGACGACTACTAGAGGGCCCCCAGAGGCCCCCCTTGGGGGCCCCGTGTCACCCGGATGCCACAGCGCTGCAACACGATGGTGTGACACTGGGAGCGCCTCACCCCCAACCGAGGCTGAACACTGCGCCCGGCCTAGCGGCCGGGCGCAGTGCGTCCGGGGGCCCGGTGCCGCCTGCCCTGGGCCTTCCCTACACTGGCGACGTGGCCCTGACCCCGACGACCGGCTGGGGGGTCCTCCACCTCTTCTGCCGGGCGGTGCCCGACCTCGACGCCAACGCCCTGCGCAAGGCCGTGAGCGCCGCCGAGGCGGACGGCTACCAGGTGGTCCCGGTGGCCCTGCTGGGCCACAAGGCCGACCTCGGGCTCATGGCGCTCGGGCCCGACGTGTGGCGGCTGCGCCAGTTCCAGACCGAGGTCTGCGCCGCCGGCCTGGTGCCGGGCCAGTCCTACGTCTCGCTGACCGAGATCTCCGAGTACGCGGCCGGGGTCCCCGACGACCTGCGCCAGGCCCGCCTGTTCCCCCGGCTCCCGCCGGAGGGCAAGGCGGCCTTCTGCTTCTACCCGATGAGCAAGCGGCGGGGTGAGTCCCAGAACTGGTACGCACTCGACTACGAGGCCCGCAAGGAGCTCATGCTGGGACACGGCAAGGTGGGGCGGACCTTCCACGGCCGGGTGCTCCAGGTCATTACCGGCTCGGCCGGCCTCGACGACTACGAGTGGGGCGTGACCCTCTTCGGCACCCACCCCGACGACCTGAAGGACTGCGTGTACCAGATGCGCTTCGACGAGGCCTCCGCGCGCTACGCCGAATTCGGCCCCTTCTATGCGGGGATGGTGGGCACGCTCGACGAGGTGCTGGCCGCCCTGACCGCGTGACCGCGGCACTCGACGACCTTCGAGAGGAGCTGCGCCGGCTCGGGCGCGTCGTCGTCGCGTTCAGCGGAGGGGCCGATTCCTCACTGCTGGCCCACGTGGCGCAGGACACCCTCGGCCGCCCGGCGGTGCTGTGCGCCACCGCGCTCTCGCCCTCGCTGGCCGGTGCCGAGGAACGTGAGTGCCGTGCCCTCGCCGACGAGTGGGACCTGCGCTGGACGGGCGTGCCGACGACCGAGATGCAGGACGCCGCCTACGTCGCCAACAGCCCGGACCGCTGCGCCCGCTGCAAGTCGGCCCTGATGACGGCCCTCGAGCCGCTCGCGGCGCGCGAGGGTGCGACGGTGGTGCTCGGCGTGAACGTGAGCGACCTCGGCGACCACCGCCCGGGCCAGGCCGCCGCCGCCGCGGCGGGTGCCCGGTTCCCGCTCGTCGACGCCGGCTTCGCCAAGGACGACATCCGGCACTGGTCGCGCCTGCTCGGCCTGCGCACCTGGGACAAGCCGGCCGCCGCCTGCCTGGCCTCCCGGCTGCCCTATGGCACGCCGGTCACGCTCGGCCGCCTCGCCGCGGTGGAGGCCGCCGAGGCCGCGCTGCACGCCCTCGGCCTGGGGCAGCTGCGCGTGCGCCACCACGGCGACGCCGCCCGCCTGGAGGTCGAGCCCGACGCGTTGGGCGAGGTGGTGGCCCGCCGGGCCGAGGTCGTCGCCGCCGTGCGCGCCGCCGGGTTCACGTTCGTCTCGCTGGACCTGGAAGGCTTCCGGTCGGGCAGCCTCAACCGCGCGCTCGGGCGCTCGGGCGGGGCCGAGGAGGAGGAGTCATGAGCCAGGTCCGCGTGAAGGTGAAGCTGACGTTCCCCGAGTCCGAGGTGCGGCGCGCCGTCCTCGCCACCCTGGTGCGCCGGTACGACGTGGAGCCCAACATCCGCCGGGCCGACGTCGAGGAGCACCGGGGCTGGATCATCTGCGAGGTCGACGGCGAGGCCGGCCAGGTCGACGCGGCCGTCGCCTGGCTGCGCAGCGAGGGGATCACGGTGGACCTGCTGGGGGACGTGCTCGAGGGCTGACGCCGCACGGCCGGCGGCGCCGCCCCGGGGTCAGGGCTGCTCGGGGCTCCGGGGCACGTGCCACCCGGCCGAGGACACCTTGCGCGGCTCGTAGAAGACGCAGCCCTCGGGGCACGCGAAAGGCAGGGGCTCGTTGGCGTCCACCTTGCAGCGCTCGAGGCGCTCCCCGCGTGGCGTCGTCCGCATCACGTAGTGGCGGCAATCCTCGTTGACGGGCACGCCCCATTCTGGCGCAGACGGCGGGCCGCGGTAGCGTCACCGCTCGTGGAGCCCACCGACGACCGCGACGTGCCGCTCAAGACGCTGCTGCGCTGGAGCGAGGCACTGGCCGCGATCGCGCGCACCGGCCTGGGGTTCACCGAGAGCCTCTACGAGCGGGAGCGCTTCGAGGAGATCCTCAAGGTGGCCGGCGACATCAGGGCCGAGGCCGACGGGGCAGGGGGCGACCCCGATCACGCCGAGGGCCTCGTGCAGGAGTGGATGGACACGGTGGGCAAGGGCGTCCCGGGCTACGTCACGCCCAAGGTCGCCGTCGGAGCAGCCGTGGGCAACGACAAGGGTGAGCTGCTGCTGATCCAACGGGCGGACTCGGGCATCTGGCTGTACCCGACCGGCTGGTGCGACGTGGGGTACTCGGCGGCCGAGGTGGTGGTCAAGGAGGTCGAGGAGGAGACCGGCATCATCGTGGAGCCGGTGCGCCTCATCGCCGTCCTCGACGGCCTGCGGCTGGGCTTCACCAGGGTGCCGCTGTACTCGCTGCTCTTCCACTGCCACGCCGTCGGTGGAGAGCTCGCCCCGCACCCGCTCGAGACCCGCGACGTCGGGTGGTTCACCCGCGAGACGCTGCCGCACCCGCTGGTCGGATCCGACCGCTGGGGCGAGCATGTCTTCGCGGCGATCAACGGCGAGCGACGCGACGTCCTCTACGACGCCGTGCGCCAGCCGATGTGGCGGGGCGACGCCGCCACGTCGTGATCTCCGTCGAGACCGCGGCGTCGGTCGACGACGAGCTCGCCACCGCGGCCTCCGCGCTCGTCCCTCAGCTCTCGAGGACGTCAGCGCCGCCGGACCGGCGACGGCTGGAGCGCATCGTCGCCGCCCCCGCTACGACGCTGTTCGTGGCGCGTGACGGGGGGCGCATCGTCGGCATGCTGACCCTCGCCGTCTTCGAGGTCCCTACCGGCGTGCGGGCCTGGATCGAAGACGTGGTCGTCGACCACGCGGCCCGCGGCAACGGGGTCGCCGGCGCCCTGGTGCAGGCTGCGCTGGACCGCTCGTCCGAGCTCGGTGCGCGTACCGTGGACCTGACGTCGCGCCCCGACCGGGAGGCGGCGAACCGGCTCTACGCGCGCCTGGGCTTCGAGGTCCGTCAGACGAACGTCTACCGCCGGTCGCTGGCGGACTGAGCGTTCACCCCATGGCGACGATCGGCGCGGCCAGCGCGAGCCCGCCGGTCGAACCGTGGAAGACGGCGTCGCCGTAGGTGAAGATGCCGCCGTCGGAGGCGACCAGCCAGTAGCCGCGTCCCGACGGGCTCGGGGTCATGCCGACGACCGGCCGGTTGAGGGCGATCGACCCGGCCGAGCCCTCGAACCCGGCGTCGCCGTAGTCGAAGATCCCGCCGTCGGAGGCGACGAGCCAGTAGCCGCGGCCGTCGGCGGCGGCGGCCATGCCGACGACGGGCTTGTTGAGCCTGATGGACCCCGTCGACCCGTAGAAGCCGGCGTCGCCGTAGTCGAAGATGCCGCCGTCGGAGGCGACGAGCCAGTAGCCGCGGCCGTCCGGGGTGGCGGCCATCCCGACGATGGGCTTGTTGAGCGCCAGTGATCCCGTCGACCCGTAGAAGCCGGCGTCGCCGTAGTCGAAGATGCCGCCGTCGGAGGCGACGAGCCAGTAGCCGCCGCCGTCCGGGGTGGCGGCCATCCCGACGATGGGCTTGTTCAGATGCAGGCTCCCGGTCGAGCCGTGGAAGGCCGCGTTGCCGAAACTGAAGATGCCCCCGTCGGAGGCGACTTCCCAATAGCCACCCGGGCCCGGCGTGGCGGCCATGCCCACGATGGGGGCGTTGAGGTGCTGGCCTCCCATCGAACCGTCGAACGGTTCGCAGAACGAAAACACGCCGCCGTCGGTGGCCACCAGGCGGTACCCCGGTTGGGATGAGCAGTTGACGGCGACGCCGAGCTGGCGCGCCTGTCCCGAGTTGGGGTCGACCATGAGCCCCGACTCGTCGACCGCTTCGAACGCGCTCGCCGGTACCTGCTTGAGCTCGTCGACGAGGCCGATCGGCCAGGCCGGGTCGGCCGTGCCCCCGAAGTACCAGTTGGAGCCGTTGTCGGCCAGGATCAATCCGTAGTGCTGCATGGCGCGCAGCACCACCTGCGCCTGGGGCGAGTAGCCCGAGATGTCGTAGTCGGCCCTGAGCCGGAAGCGAGCCCCCATCGGAGGGAGGTTCGGGTCGGAGCTCGCCCCGGCTTCGTGGCGAGCCGGCCACAGGTACGACGTGTCCGTCACCTGGGCCGTCATGCGGATGGCGTGGGTGATGACGCCCGCCTGCACCTCGTCGTATCGGAGCAGCCCCGGCAGGATCGGCAGACCGGCCGCGTCCGCCGACGTCCAACCCGCCGGGCGCAGGGCGTCCGAGTTGAGGTTCCAGATCGCCCCGGAACCGGCGGTCGAGCCCGACGGGCTGTAGCGCGCGTCGTAGAGCTCGTACAGGGTGCACGTGGCGGGGTTCACCATGATGGCGTGCCGGTCGCCGCCGGCCGACTGACCGCCCTCGATCGGCGTGTCCGCACCGAAGGGGTAGGGCCCGGGATCGCTCTCGTCCGCGTACTGGAACGAGACCGGCACGAGCGGATGGGAGGGGGACACCACGGTGTAGGGCATGCCGTAAGGGTTGGATGGGTCGCCCGAGGGCCCGAAGTCGGGATGGAGGTTGGTGGTCGCGCTGTGCATGGAGGCCGACCAGGCGGCACTGTGCGGGTCGACGGGGAGGCCCGAGATGTCGGTGTTCCAGACGTTGTCGGCCGGGAACATCGCGCAGTCGGGTGCGCCGGGCACGGGCGAACCGGCGGACGCCATACCCGGCGCCACGCCGATCGTCAGGCCAAGGCATGTCACTGCGCCGGCTATGACTGCGGCCAGCGCCCCCCTCTTGCGTCGTGCCACGGGCGTCCCTCCCGCATCGACGGTACCGCACACGTTGCCGCGCCCGTGAACGCGATCTGCCACGCGCCCGCGGGTCGGCCCACCGACACCCACACGCAGCGGAAGTGGGAGATCAGACGCCTCCGATCGGGTGGAGCCGGGTCATGGCGACGCGCACGACGAGCAGCGATCGTCGACACCCAATTCCTCATAAACAATCCTCGCCCGGTCACCCCATCGCCACGATCGGCGCGGCCAGCACGGCGCCACCGGTCGAGCCATGGAAGACCGCGTCGCCGTAGGTGAAGATCCCGCCGTCGGAGGCCACGAGCGAGTAGCCCGCCCCGTCGCCCGTGCTCGCCATCCCCACGACGGGCCTGTTGAGGGGGATCGACCCCGCCGAGCCGTGGAAGACGGCGTCGCCGTAGGTGAAGATGCCGCCGTCCGACGCGACGAGCCAGTAGCCCTTGCCGCTCGGCGTGGCCGCCATGCCCACGACGGGCCTGTTGAGGGGGATCGACCCCGCCGATCCGTGGAAGACGGCGTCGCCGTAGGTGAAGATGCCGCCGTCCGACGCGACGAGCCAGTAGCCCTTGCCGTCCGGCGTGGCCGCCATGCCCACGATCGGCTTGTTGAGATGGAGAGACCCGGCCGAGCCGTAGAAGCCGGCATCGCCGTAGTCGAAGATCCCACCGTCGGAGGCGACGAGCCAATAGCCACCCCCGTCGGGGGTGGCCGCCATGCCCACGACGGGTCTGTTGAGACGCAGGCCGCCGGCCGAGCCGTGGAAGCCGGCGTCGCCGTAGTCGAAGATCCCACCGTCGGAGGCGACGAGCCAGTAGCCCTGGCCGTCATGGGTGACCGCCATGCCCACGATGGGGGCGTTGAGGTGCTGGCCTCCCATGGAGCCGTCGAACGGTTCGCAGAACGAGAACACGCCGCCGTCTGCGGCGGCGAGGCGGTACCCCGGTTGGGACGAGCAGTTGACCGCGCTGATCGCGGTGGACGGCTGGCGGGCCTGCCCGGAGTTGGGGCCGATCATCAGGCTCGACTCGTCGACGGCCTCGAAGGCGCTGCCGGGCACCGTCTTCAGTTCGTTGAGAAGTGACGAGGGCCACGCCGGGTTGGCATCGCCCCAGAAGTGCCAATTGGGACCGTTGTCGTCAAGGATCAATCCGTACTGCTGCAGGGCGCGCAGGACCACCTGGGCCTGGGGCGAGTAGCCCGAGATGTTGAAGCCCGCGTTCAGCCTGAACCGGGCCCCCATCGGCGGGAGGTTCGGGTTGGCGGCCGATCCCTCTCCGGCGGTCGCCGGCCATAGGTACGAGGTGTCGGTCGTCGTCGCCTGGACCCGGATGGCGTGCGTGATGGCGCCCGACTGCACCTCGTCGTAGCGCATCAGCCCGGCCAGAATGGGCGTGCCCGCGGCGTCCACCGTCGCCAACCCGCCGCGGAGGGCATTGGAGTTGAGGTTCCAGACGGCGCCGCGGTCGGCGTGCGAGGTGGTGGGACCGGTGTAGGACGCGCCCAAGAGCTCGTAGTCGGTGCACGTTGCCGGGTCGACCATGATGGCGTGGTAGTCGTTCGTGCCGCCCTCTATCTGCGTGTCGGGTCCGAGCGGGTACGGACCAGGATCGTTCCCGGACGAGCCGAACGTGAGGGGTATGAAGGCGTGCCCCGCGGGCACGACGTTGATGGGCATGCCGTAGGTCGGAGGTGTGATCGGCTGCAGGTTCGTGGTGGATGCGTTCATGGCGGCGAGCCATTGCGCGCTGTGCGGGTCGACCGGCAAGCTCGCGATCGGCGTGTTCCAGACGTTGTCAGCCGGGAACACGGGGCAGTTGGATGCGCCGGGCACAGGCGTGCCGGCTGACGCGACACCCGGCGCGCCGACCGCCGTGAGGCCCAGCCACAGCATCGCCGTGACCACGAGCGCGACCGCCGGCCTCCTCATCCCTCGTCCCAGGAGTATCCCCTTTCCCGGGTCGACGGTATCGCACCGCGGGGGAGAAACGTCGCCACGGTCGGCACGGCGCACTCCGGCGGAGCCGCCGCGGCGTCGCCCTGCCGGTCGACTTACGCCGGTGGAGGAAACGCCGCCGGCAGAAGGTCCATGAGCCGCGGGAACAGGGGTG
The DNA here is from genome assembly GCA_963809825.1 of uncultured Acidimicrobiaceae bacterium. Taxonomy (GTDB): domain Bacteria; phylum Actinomycetota; class Acidimicrobiia; order Acidimicrobiales; family RAAP-2; genus Bog-473. The sequence continues at coordinate 429,921 of CAWELJ010000004.1, forward strand.
TGAACCGCCCCTCGCCCCATTGCAGACCCGGTTCGTTCGCGAAGGCCTGGCTGAGCATGCCGACGATCATGGTCGACACGAGGAACACCGCCTCTTCGGAGTCAGCATCGGGACCCAGCTGTCCCGCCGACACCGCGTCGGCCAGCGCGCCGCGCTGGAGGTCGACCATCTCCCTGCTCGGTGCGAACGCCTCCGGCGAGGGCTCGAAACTCGGCACCGGACGCCAGAAGAGCAACTCGGCCACGGCACGGTGGGTCAGCGCCCAGCGCCCGCTGGCCTCGAGCCCGGCCCGCAACGCCGACAGGCCCGGCTCGGCCCGAGCCATGGCGTCGCGCAGGACGTCGAGGTGCTCGAGCTGGCCCCGGAGGAAGAGCGCGTCGTACACCGCCATCAGAGACGGGAAGTACTTGTAGAGCGAGGGGGGTTGGACGCCGAGGCGCCGGGCCACTTCGGCGAGGCTGAGGCCGTTCACTCCCTCCTCCGTCATGACCTCGACGGCGATGTCCAGGATCTCCTCGATCGTCTCCTGGCGGCGCCGCGCCCGGCGGTCGGGGCGTGGGACGGTCTCCTCCGCCTGCTCCTCGAGGGTGTCGTCGAACGTCCGGGCCATGAGTCTGAGTATATCTAAAGAACTGCTTGACAGCAATAGCTAATGATATTAGCTTGATAGGAGCCGAGCAGAGGAGAAGACATGGCGAACAAGAGCGGACGGTGGTGGTTGACCCATGACAGCGACGACCTCGTGATCGCAAGCACTCCTGACCACCTCTATGACCTCGTGGCCGAGCTGCCCCGGATGGGCGAGTGGAGCCCGGAGTGTCACAGCGTCGAATGGACCGACGGCGCGACGGGCCCCGCCGTCGGTGCCAGATTCGTCGGGCACAACCGGGGCGGTCCCCGCGGGCTCTTCAAGTGGTCCCGTCACGGCCGCGTGCTCGTCGCCGACCCGGGCCGCGAATTCGTGTTCGTGACCGAGGAGGGTGGTCGCGAGTCGACGGAGTGGCACTACCGGTTCGAGCCGGTCGACGGTGGCACACGGGTCAGCGAGGCCTACGAGGTCCGGTGGATCCCGACCTGGGCCCGGATCGTGGACGTCCCGACCAACCGCTGCCGCGAACTGCGCGAGGCGATGCGCCACACACTCGGACAGCTCAAGACGGCCGCCGAGTCAAAGAGCGAAGCAGACACGCGATGAGCCTCGACCTGTCGTCGGACGCATACGTGCTCGAGGCCGACCAGGGCGAGGCTCTCTGGTTCGCGGATGCCCTCGTCACCTACAAGGCGACGGGCAGCCAGACCGGTGGCGGCTTGACCGTGGCGGAAGTTCGGGCACCGCGGGGCGCCGGGTCGCCGCGTCACCGGCACGCCAACGAGGACGAGGCCTGGTACGTCATGGAGGGGACGTTGACGTTTTGGCTCGGTGACGAGGAGCGAACGGTCGGCGCGGGTGACTTCGTCTTCGGGCCCCGGGACCTCGACCACCGTTTTCGTGTCGACTCGGAAGCGGCACACTTCCTGCTGCTGCTCACACCGTCCGGCTTCGAGGAATTCACCCGCGCCTGCGGGTGGCCGGCGACCGCGTTGACGATGCCTCCGGCCGACCTGCCCGAACGGGAGGTGGCCCTGCTCGAGGACGCGGCCCACCGTCACCAGATCCACATCGTTCCCGATCCATCACCAGCGACAGGAGCCACACCATGATCACCACCTACAAGGCGGCACCCGATATCGACGTGTTGACCTCGAGCTTTCCTGTGCCCGGATTCGGGCTCATCCCGATCAACGCTTTCGTGCTCCATGCCGCCGAACCGGTGCTCGTCGACACGGGCACCGTGATCGAGAGCGACGACTTCATGGACGCCCTGAGGTCCGTCATCGATCCGTCCGACCTCCGTTGGATCTGGCTCACCCACACGGACTTCGACCACATCGGATCGCTGCACCGTGTGCTGGCGGAAAACCCCCACGTGCGCGTCATCACCACCTTCCTGGGGGTGGGCATCATGGGCCTGTCGGCGCCGCTGCCGATGGAGCGTGTGCACCTGCTCAACCCGGGGCAGACGATCACCGTGGGCGACCGCACGCTCACTGCCGTCAAGCCGCCGGCGTTCGACAACCCGATCACGACCGGATTCCACGACGACCGGTCCGGCGCCCTCTTCAGCGCCGACTGCTTCGGCGCGCTGCTGGCCGACGTCCCCCAGCGCGCCGAGGACCTCTCGGAGGAGGACCTGCATCAGGGTCAGGTCTTCTGGGCGACCGTCGACTCGCCGTGGCTGCACAAGGTCGACCGCGGCCTCTTTGCCAAGGAGCTGGACGGGTTGCGCGCTCTCAGTCCCGCCCTCGTCCTCAGCAGCCACCTCCCGGCGGCAGAAGGTGCCTCGCTGTCGCGGCTCCTGGCCACCCTCGAGTCGGTCCCCGACGCACCAGCGTTCGTTGGGCCCGACCAGCCGGCGCTGGAGCAGATGCTGGCTCAGATGACCGGTCCCGGGACCGACGCATAGTCTGCCCATCGCAGACCTCGGCATCTGCCCGTCGCAGACCTCGGCAGGAGGCGCGATGGGGAAGAGCGGACTGCGGTGCGCCATTGGGTGTTCGCCGTGATGATCTTCGCGGTTGCGATGATGCTCATCGACCAGACGATCGTCTCCATTGCCCTTCCCAACATCCAGCGCGAGCTCGGCCTCACCTCGACCGGTGTCCAGTGGGTCGTCGACGCCGGGGCCATCGCTGTTCCTGTCTGTGGCTCCTCATGACGACGCTGCGTCCTGCCGACAGTTACAAGGAGAACGGACCTCGGACCGCGGCCCTGACGTAACCTCGCGCTCGACGGCTCGTCTCCTGACCGGCGGTCTGACGTCAAGGAGGCAGAAATGGCGAATGTCAGCAGACGAATCGGCACCGTCGTGGCGATCGTGGCCACGGCGGGTCTGCTCGCCACGGGGTGCAGCATCGTGAGCAAGGTGCGCCAGACCGTGCACAACGTCGAGGGCAACAAGGCGACCATCGACTCGTTCACGCAGAACCTGCAGTCGAACCAGAGCGTGCCGTTCGAGGCGACCTACACGACGTCGGGCAGCTCGCCCGCCACCATCGTCTACGCCGTCGACCCTTCGAAGGGCGGGCTGGCCTTCCACGAGACCCAGACCGGCGCCAGCGCGTCGAACGTCCAGCTGATCGTCAATTCCTCGGGCGAGTACGCCTGCAACCAAAGCGGCTCGAGTGGAGCGTGGTCGTGCCAGACGCTTGGCAAGGCCGATGCCGCCGCTCAGAACAAGATCTTCGACATCTACACGCCGTCGCACTGGATTTCCTTCCTCAAGGGGGTCTCCCTGGTGGCCGGGCTGGCCGGTGACAAGGTGACGTCCTCGACCATGTCGCTGAACGGCTTCTCCATGAACTGCGTCGACCTCGTCGCGCATGGAGTGCCGGGGACGAGCACCATCTGCAGCACGTCGCAGGGCATCCTCGGATACGTCAAGGTGGCGTCCGACTCCACCAGCTTCCAGATCACGAACTTCTCCTCCTCGCCCGCGGCCTCCCTCTTCCAGCTGCCGCCGGGGGCCACCGTCACCCCGCTCACCACCCCCACCACGTGAGCGTCGGCGAGCGGCGCACGGCGATCACCGCTACCCTCCCTGACCCGGGGCACGCGCCACCACGGTCTCGACGCCGCGTCGCGTGACCCGCCGGACCGCGGGGCACGCGCTCGCCCACGCCTGGGAGCTCGAGGACACAAGCCGCTGACGACCACGTTCATCACCCGCTACGACACCTCCGGCCCCGGCGTCCGCCTGGCCGTGAAAGACCTCCTTGACATGGAGGGGGAGCCCACGACGGCCGGCTGCCGGGCCGTGGCGGCGAGGGCGACGCCGGCGGACGGGGACGCCGCGTGCCTGGCCGGGGCGCGAGCCGCGGGAGCCCGCATCGTGGGGCGCACCAATCTTCACGAGTTGGCCCTCGGGGTCACCGGCGTGAACCCGTGGTTCGGGACGCCACGGAACCCGCTCGACCCCGCCCTCGTCCCCGGCGGCTCGTCCAGCGGCTCGGCCGTCGCCGTCGCCACCGAGGAGGCGGACGTGGCATACGGCAGCGACACCGGTGGGTCCGTGCGGATCCCCTCCGCCTGCTGCGGTACGGCCGGCCTGAAGACCACGTGGGGACGCATCCCGCTCGCCGGGGTGTGGCCCCTGGCACCGAGCTTCGACACGGTGGGACCGATGGCCCGCGACATCGCCGGTCTCGTCACTGGCATGCAATTGCTCGAGCCGGGCTTCACCGTGGATGACGCGCCCGTGGGTGACCTCTCCGTCGCGCGCATGCCCATCGATGCCGATCCCCGCATCAGCGACGCCATCGACCGGGCGCTCAACCTGGTCGGCTGGGAGTGCAGCGCGCTGCCGCTGCCGGGGTGGGACGACGCCACGCTGCAGGCGGGACTCCTCCTGGTTGTCGAGGCGTGGAACGCGGACGCGACGCTGGTCGAGGCCGACCCCGGGGGTATCGGCGAAGACGTGCGGGCGCGGCTACGGCTGGGGTCGACCTTCGATGATGCCGCCGTGCGGGCGGCCTGGCTGGCCCAGCGAGACTGGAAGGCGACGCTCGAGCGGGTCTTCGCCGAGGTCGACATCCTCGTCACGCCGACGCTGACCATCTTCCCGCCGCGCCTCGAGGCCGGCGACGACCTCCTGGTGTCACGCTGCACGCTCCCGGTCAACCTCGCCGGGGTGCCGGCGCTCTCGTTGCCGGTGCCGACGTCCGGGCCGCTGCCGGCCAGCATCCAGCTGATCGGGCCCGCGCACGGCGAAGAGCGGCTGCTCGCCGCCGGCGCCCTGCTCGAGGCGGCCGTGGCAGCGGGCTGAGCAGGGACGACGGGCTCTCCGTAAGGCAGGCCTGGGATCGGTGTTCCCGGCCTGAGAAGGAGATTCCATGCGCCAGCAATCCGAAGCGCCGCCTCGCCACGGTCTGAAGGTCCTCGCCGGCCTTACAGTGCTCTTGCCACTCGCAGCGGCCGTCTGGCTGGCCGCGCCGGCGTCGGCTGCCACCACCGCCACGGCCAGCGTGACGCCGGCCACCGTGACCTACGGCGACCCGGTGACCTACACCATGGACGTCTCGGCGTCGCCGGGGCCGGCCACCGGGGGTCAGGTCACCTTCACGGCGGGGAACACGTTCTTGTGCAGCCCATCGGGTGGACTCGTCAACGGCACCGCGTCGTGCACGGCGTCGAACGCTCCCGGCGGGGTGGACACCATTCAGGCCATCTATGTCGGGGTGTTCGGCAACTCTTCGGCCACCACCCCGCTCACGGTCAACGTGACGCCCCCAGCTGCGCCGTCCGGATCGACGGGGTCCGCCAGCGCCGCGGGCACCGATCCCGCTGGTGCGGTCGACACGCACGTCGGCAGCCTGTATCTGCAGGGCAATGGTCCCGGGGCGGTGACGGTGGCCACCTACGGCGCGAACCCCACCCCCACGGCTCTCCCTTCCGCAACGGGCGTCTATGACGACGTCGCCATCGGGAAGGGATCGAGTTTCGACAGCGTGGTCATCGCGCAGTGCGACTACGGGGCGGCCTCGTCGCTGCAGTGGTACGACGGTGCCACGGCGAGCTGGGCCGAGTTCTCGTTGCAGTCAAAGGATGTCGGCTGCCTGCGGGCCGAGGTCTCCGGCACCACCGTCCCGACGCTGGCCCAACTGGTTGGCACGCCCATCGCCCTCTCAGCACTGACGGCCCCGACGGCACCGCAGGGGTACTGGCTGGTCGCGCGGGACGGCGGGATCTTCTCGTTCCATCGCAGCTTCTACGGTTCGACCGGGAGCCTCCGGTTGAACCAGCCGATCGTGGGGATGGCGCCCACCCATGACGACGGGGGCTACTGGCTGGCGGCGGCGGACGGAGGCGTCTTCAGTTTCGGCGACGCCGACTACCAGGGGTCACTCCCGAACCGGGGGGTCAAGGCGAACAAGGTGGTGGCGATCGTCGGCGACCCCGTGACCAACGGGTACGACCTGATCGGCTCCGACGGCTCGGTCTGGAACTTCAACACGCCGCAGTTCGCAGACCTGCCCTTCTTGGGTTTCCACGTCAACAACATCGTCGGTGCCGCCCTCACTCCGGACGCGAAGGGCCTCTACCTCGTCGGGGCGGACGGGCGGGTCTACAGCCTGCTGGGCGACGGCAAATTCCAAGGGGACGCGTCGAGGCTGCCGCTCAACGCCCCGATCGTCGGCATGGCGGTGGACCCCGCCACGGGCGGCTACTGGCTGGTGGGCAAGGACGGCGGCGTCTTCAGCTACGACGCGCCGTTCCACGGTTCGACGGGGTCACTCACCTTGAACCAACCCGTGATCGGGATGGCATCGACGGGCGACGGCGGCGGGTACTGGTTCACCGCCGGGGACGGCGGGGTCTTCTCCTATGGTGAGGCGTCCTTCTGGGGCTCGACTGGTTCCATCGTGCTGAACCAGCCCGTGGTGGCCATGTTGGGTTCATGACCGGCCGTTCATCCATGACGGCGGAGGAGACCGCGGCCGATGTCCGCCAGGTGCTGCCGCACGCTGTCGGGTGAGACAATCTCGACGGTGTCGGCGAAACCGGCCAGCTGCCGGGCGACCATGACCTCCGACTGCGCCCGCAGCTCCACGTCGATACGCCCGTCGGCTCCCTGGCCGGCAGCCTGGACGCGGTTCCCGAACAGATAGCGCAAGACGTCCAGTCGGTCCGCGTCGGTCCGGAGCCGCACGACGACCGGCACCCGCTGCGCGTCCACGTCGATGACGATGGCGCTCCAGGCGTCGGCCAGGTCGAAGTCGTCGGGCCGCACGGCCGGCCGCTCGGTGATCAGCACCGACTGCACGCGGCTGACGCGGAAGGTGCGCTGCCCCGCGTCCGTACCGCCCACCAGGTACCAGGTGTTGTTCTTGACGACGAGCCCGAGCGGATGCACCGACCTCGTCGAGGCGCGTCCATCGCGCCCGCGGTAGCCCAGGTCGACCTGGACCCCGTCGATGACGGCGCGCTGGAGCGTCTCGAGATGCGCCGGGGGCGCGGGCTCCGCGTGGTCCCATCCCGCCGCGTCCCGGACCACGGCCCCGGCCGCCGCCTCGGCGTGGGCACGGAAGGTGGCCGGGAGGGCGCGGACCAGCTTGCGGAGAGCGGTCCGCACCTCGGGGGTGGCGGCACCGGGCCCGGCGATGAGGAAGAGCGCGCGGGCCTCGTCCGCGGTGAGCCCGCTCAGGTCCGTCCGGGCCCCGCCGACGAGCTCCCACCCTCCCCCCCGGCCGGGCTGGGAGTACACGGGGACGCCTGCCATGGCGAGCCCTTCGAGGTCCCGGCGGGCCGTGCGCTCACTCACCTCGAGCTCCTCGGCCAGCTCGGCCGCGGTGACCCGCCCCTTCGCCTGGAGGACGAGGAGGGCGGCGACGAGGCGATCGGCGCGCATGGGACCAGTTTCCCTCAAAAAGTGGACAGAAGATGGCCAGTTTAGGGGCGCACCATCGCCTCATCCCTCGAACGGCGCCGGCTGAGCGCAGAAACGGAGATGTCACCATGCCAGGACTCGTACCCGCTCTGACCGACGAGCGTGAGGCCCTCCTCGCCTTCCTCGGGCAGCAGCGAGACGCCCTGCGGTACGCCGCCCACGGGCTGACCGACCAGCAGGCGTCCGACCACCCGACCGTCTCGGAGCTGACGCTCGCGGGCCTCATCAAGCACGCCACCCTGGTCGAGCGGGCGTGGACCTCGTTCCTCACCGCCGGTGACACCAGCGTCTTCGTCCCCCGGGACGACTGGGCGGACGGGTTTCGCCTGGTCGACGGCGAGACCCTCGCCGACGTGGTCGTCCTCTCCGAGGACCAGGCCCGGATCACAGAGAAGATCGTCGCCGCCATCGACGACCTCGGCGGCCCGCTGCCCCCAACGGTCGACCTCGTCCCGTGGATCCCGGGCGGGATCGTTTGGACGCCGCGCTGGGTCCTGCTGCACCTGATTGAGGAGACGGCCCGCCACGCGGGGCACGCGGACATCATCAGGGAGTCCATCGACGGCGCCACCTGCTGGACCGTGATGGCGGCAGCAGAGGGTTGGCCCGAGCAGGACTGGACCTAGCCTGCTCGGTGGATGCAGATCGACGTCTGGTCGGATTTCGCGTGTCCGTGGTGCGCGCTCGGGCTCTACCGCCTCGAGGCGGACGCGGCGCGCCTTCGAGCACGGCGACCGGGTCACGGTTTCGCACCGTTCCTTCGAGCTCGACCCCCGCGCCCCGGCGCGCCGGGAGCGGTCGATGGAGGCAGCGGTGGCGGCGAAGTACGGGTTGAGTGCCGAGCGGGTCCGGGCGGGCCATGACCAGCTCGCCGCGCTGGGCCGGGAGGTCGGACTGACGTTCGACTTCGGGCGGGTGCGGCTGGGCAGCACGTTCGACGCCCACCGTCTGGCCCAGGCGGCGCGGGGCACCGAGTGGGAGGACCGCGTGGTGAAGGATCTCTTCGTGGCGCACTTCACCGAGGGCCGCCAGCTCTCGGACCACGAGGTCCTGCGCGACGTGGCCCGCTCGTCCGGCCTGCCCGAGCGCGTCGCGGAAGAGGTCCTCGCCACGGATGCCTATGCCGACGCGGTGCGCGCCGACGAGGCCGCGGCAGTGGACCACGGGGTGACGGGCGTGCCCCTGTTCCTCATCGGCGGCGTCTGGCCGGTGCCCGGGGCACAGGACACCGAGACGATGCTGATCCTCCTCCGCCGCGCCTGGAGCCGCTTAGGCCATTGAGGCCAGGATCTCGTCGACCATCTCGACGGTGGTGTTGGGGTGCAAGAAGGCGAAGCGGGCCACCGTCTCACCCTCCCAACTGGTCGGAGTGACGAAGCCGATCTGGTCATGCAGGAGGCGGGCGGACCAGTCGTCGTAGTCCGTCTTGACCCACCCCGTCCGGCGGAAGAGCACGATGGACAACCCGGGGTCACGGACCAGTTCGACGTGGGCCGCCTCGGTGATCCGCTCGGCCGCCCGTTGGGCGATGGCCAGGCCGGCCTCCACGGCATCGCGGTAGGCGTCGAGGCCGTTCACGGCCATGGAGAACCACAACGGCAGGCCCCGGGCCCGCCGGGTCAGGTGGAAGGCGTAGTCACTCGGGTTCCATTCCTCGGGATTCTCGCTGTGCAGGACCTCGAGGTACTGGGCGTCCTGGGTGTGCACCGCCTTGGCCAGGTTGGGCTGGCGATAGACCAGGGCGGCACAGTCGAACGGCGCGAACAGCCACTTGTGTGGGTCGACGATGAAGGAGTCGGCGCGCTCGAACCCGGCGAACAAGGCCCCGGCCGACGGCGCGAACAGCGCGGCGGCCCCGCCGTAGGCACCGTCGATGTGGAACCACAGCGAATGTTCGGCCGCGACGTCGGCGATGCCGGCGAGGTCGTCCACGATCCCGGCATTGGTCGTCCCGGCCGTGCCCACGACGGCAACCACGTCCCCGCGGCGGGAATCGTCCCGCAGCGCCGCTCGCAACGCCGGTCCGGTGAGCCGATGATCCCTCGTCGGCACCGTGAACGAGCCGACCCCGAGGACATGGAGTGCCTTGCCGACCGAGGAGTGGGCGTCCTCGCTGATGGCGACGAGCGGGCGCAGCGGCGCAACGCCATGGCGCCGGTGTGCCGCGGTGTCGCGGGCGACCATCAGTGCCGACAGGTTGCCCGCGGAGCCGCCCGCCACAAAACAGCCGCCGGCCTCCTGCGGGAGCCCCGCCTGCGCCGCGAGGACGGCGAGTGCCTGGTTCTCGGCCACGACCACCCCCGCCGCCTCGAGCCAAGAGGTCCCGTGCAGCGATGAGCACGAGACGAACATGTCGAAGAGGAGGGAGGCCTTGGTGGGCGCGGCGGGAATGAACGACAGGAAGCGAGGGCTGTCGCACGACACCACCGCGGAGGAGAGCTCGTCGACGAAGAGCTTGAGCACCTGGGCGGCGTCCGTGCCCTCCGCCGTCATGAGGCCGGCGAGCTCGGCGTCGAGCGAGGAGACGAGGCCACCGAAGTCGAGGGCCACCGGGTCCATCGACAGGCGCTCCCGACAGGCCGCGAAGATCAGGTCCGCCATCGACTCGTCGTAGTGGAACATCGCGCTCGTCATCGGGCGGGCGTCTCTCCAGGACCGGGGGTGGCGCGCCGGCCGGCGCGCCATTCCTCCTCGGCCCGGCTGGCGACGTCGTGCAGGGTGGAGCCGGTCTTGGCGGCGGCGAGCGCGACGTCGTCGAACTCCGCCTTGGCCCGCCCGCCGGTCACCTTCATGCGGATGGTGATCCCGTCCACGGTGACCTGGTCGAGTTGGCGGGCGACCGGCCACCGCTCGATCGCGGTGGCGCGGATCCCCATCGTCCCGGTGACCCGCTGGATCTCGGCGCGCAGGGCGGCGCCGCGCGTCACGTCGGCCAGCACGTGCAGGACGTGACCCGGTCGGCCTTTCTTCATGGTGACCGGGCTGACCCACGCGTCGAGTGCGCCGGCGTCGAGGGCGGCCGCCACGGCGTACCCGAGTTGTTCGCCCGTCACGTCGTCGAGGTTGGTCTCGAGCACCAACGCGGCTTGGCCGGGGCCGACGGACGGCCGGTCGGTCCGGCGCCCGATCACGACCTGGGTGCAGTTCGGCAGGTCCTCAATCTCGCCTGTGCCCGCGCCGAAGCCCGAAGCGCTGATCGTCATGTCGGGCATCGGTCCGAACGACGAGCTGAGTGCCGCCAGGAGGGCCGCACCGGTCGGCGTCGTGAGCTCGATGTCGACCTCGCGACCATAGGTCGGGATGCCCTCGAGCAGTCGTACTGTCGCCGGGGCCGGATTGGGCAGGCGGCCGTGGGCGCTGCGCACGGTCCCGCGTCCGGTGGCAACCGCGGACGCCTGCACCTCGTCGACACCGAGCACCTCGAGTGCGGCCGCCGTGCCCACGATGTCGACGACGGCGTCGTGGCCGCCGACCTCGTGGAAGTGCACCTGGTCGACGGGACGCCGGTGCAGCGCCGATTCGACCGAGGCCAGCGATCCGAAGACGCCGAGCGCCCTGCGGGCCACGCGGGCCGGCAGCGCGGCCGCTTCGATGAGCGCGACGATGGCCGCATAGGTGCGGACGACGACGTCATCGCCGCTGACGTGGGCGCGGGTGCAGGCGATCCCTCCCCGCATGCCTTCCTCCACGCGGAGCCGCCACCCCGGCAGCTCGAGCCTCCCCAGGAGGCCGCGCACCTCGTCGACGTCCGCCCCGGCGTCGATCAGCGAGCCGAGCGCCATGTCGCCGGCGATGCCGGCGAAGCAGTGGAACCAGGCCACGGTGGTCGCACCGTCGTCGGGATCCGTCACGGCAGGAGCCGGGCGATCGCGCAGGCCGCCCCGTAGCCGTTGTCGATACCCACGACCGCGAGCCCGGACGAACAGGCGGAGAGCATGGTCAGCAGCGCCGTCACGCCCTCGAAGGCGGCGCCGTAGCCGGTGCTCGTCGGCACCGCGACGACGGGGGCCGGAGTGAGGCCGCCCACGACGCTGGCCAGCGCACCCTCCATGCCGGCGATCACCACGACGGCGTCGGCCATCGCGATCGTGTCGACCTCGGCCAGGAGCCGATGCAGCCCCGCGACGCCGCAGTCCGCGAGCAGCGTCGGGTCGAACCCGAGTGCGTCCAGGACGGCGGAGCACTCGGTGGCGACGGGGAGGTCAGCGGTCCCCGCCGTGACCACGACGACCGAGCCGGCCCGCCGTGGCGCCGGACGGAAGACCACCGTCGAGAAGGAACCGCTCTCCGCCACGGCGCCGGGGCCGATCCCGAGTCCGGTGGCCACCGCCACCACCGCTTTGACCTGGGCCTCGGTGGCCCGGGTGAGCAGGACGGGCCCGTCGGTGCCGGAGAGGAGCTCCTCGACGACCGCGGCCGCGTGCTGGGGCGTCTTGCCGGGCCCGTAGACCGCCTCGGGCATGCCGAGGCGCAGGTCACGGTGATGGTCCACGCGGGCGAACCCCAGGTCCGAATAGGGCAGGCGGCGCAGCCGGCGGACGGCGTCGTCGGGCGTGCACTCGCCCGCGGCGACCTGTTCGATGAGCGTGCGCAGCGTAGAAGCGTCCATGACCTGCTCTATCCTGCCCAACTGTGAACCCCCCTGCGACCACGGTCGCCTACTTCGGCCCGGCGGCGACCTTCACCCAGGAGGCGCTCCTGACGCAACCGGACCTGGCACCGGCGGATCTGCGGCCCCTCGGATCGATCACGGCCGTGCTCGAAGCCGTCGCCGGGGGTGACGTCGACCTGGGCTTCGTGCCGATGGAGAACGCGATCGAGGGGACCGTCAGCGCCACCATCGACGGGCTGATCCACGACGTCGACCTCCACATCGTGCGGGAGGTCGTGATGGACATCCACCTCCACCTCATGGCCCGCCCCGGCACCGGCCTGGACGGCATCCGCCACGTGGACTCCTATCCCCATGCCCTGGCCCAGTGCCAGAAGTTCCTGGCCGAGGCCCTGCCCGACGTCGAGCAGCGCGCCGCCAACTCCACCGCCGACGCGGCGCGGCTCCTCGGAGAATCCCCCGACGGCAAGGACGGGGCGGCGATCGCGCCGCGGCTGGCGGCCGAACGCTACGGCCTGGTCGTCGTCGCCGAGGACGTCGAGGACCACCCGGACAACCAGACACGCTTCGTCCTCGTCGCCCGCACCCGCGTCCCGAAACCGACGGGGCACGACAAGACGAGCATCGTCTGCTTCCAACGGGCTGACCACCCGGGGAGCCTGCACGGGATCCTCGGCCAGTTCGCGGCGCGCAACATCAACCTGACGAAACTCGAGTCACGCCCCACCAAACAGGGCCTGGGCGACTACTGCTTCGTGATCGATCTCTCCGGGCACGTCGGCGACGAGGTGGTGGCCGACTGCCTGCGCGACCTGCATGCCGGGCTGGCGGGGGTCAAGTTCCTCGGCTCGTACCCCGCCGCGGGCGAACACGGGGCTGAGCAGCGACGCCAGGCGGACGCCGCCTGGCAGGCCGCCGACGAGTGGTTGCGCGGGTTGCGGGGCGCTATCGAGTAGCGGGCTCCGCCGGGCTGCGCTCGAGCGATCCCGGGAGGCGGCCCGCCAGCAGCAGGGCCACGACGGCGGCCAGGGCCGCCATGGAAAAGGCGATGACCACGCCGCCCGCGATGGCGCGTGAGCCCCGGGACACGGCGGCGACCGCAGCGCCGCCGATGCCGACGCCGAGGGCGATCCCGAGGACGTCGGCGAGGTTCAGCGAGGCCGAGGCCCATCCCTCCCGCCCCGGGGGCGCCGCCCGCATCATCATGAGCGTGATCGGCGCGTAGCTGAGACCCATGCCCAGTCCGGCGGCGGACCAGGCGACGAACGCTTCCCACACCGGCACGCCGGGATGGAGCTGCCATGCCATGCCGGCCGTCCCGGCCAGGATGAGGAGCAGTCCGCTGCGCACCAGCCGCGTCCCCTCCCATTGCTGGTTCAGGCGGGCCTGGATCCACGACCCGGCGGTCCAGGCCAGCGTGCAGGCGGTGACCACGGCCCCCGCCATGACTATGCCGTGGTGACGCACCGTGGTGATGGTCAAGGTGACGTACGCGTCGGCGCCAAAGAAGGCGAAGGTGAGGAGCCCGCGGCTGAGGATGGTGGCAGGGAGCCCGCGAGCGGCACGCAGAGTGCCGACGGGCAACAGGCGGCGCAACGGCACGAAACCCACGAACGCCCCCACCGAGGCCAGGCCCACCGCGATGAGCACGGTGTGCGCGCCGAACGCCCCTAGCACCAAGGCGGTGCCGGCCGCCGTGCGTACCGCGTCGGTGACCTTGTGCTCGTCGAGCGACGTGGTGGCGGGCCGGCCGAGGCGGGCCAGTGCGGGCACGGCGATGGGCCCCGTCACGGCCACGAGCGGGATCAGGCCGAGGAACACCCAGCGCCACCCGAAGAGGTGAGCGACCACGGCGGCGACGCCGGGGCCGACGACGCCGGGCACGACCCAGGCGGTCGAGAGGACCGCCATCATGCGCGCCCGCTGCGCCTCGTGCAGGCTGCGACCGATGGCGACGTAGGCGACGGCCGGCACTGCTCCTGCACCGAGCCCCTGCAGGACCCGCCCGACGACGAGCACCCACATCGCCGGCGCCAGCCCGGCCACCAGGAGGCCGGCCGAGAACAGGACGAGCCCCGCCACGAAGGGCCGTGCCGGCCCGTGCCGGTCCGCGTCGCGGCCGGCCACGACGATGCCGACGAGGCTGGCCAGCTCGAAGCTCGAGAAGACCCATCCGTAGAGTGCCAGGCCATGCAGGTCACGGGCCACGACGGGCATCACGGTGATCACCGCGAGCGCTTCGGAGGCGATGAAGGTGACGCTGAGCACCAGCCCGGTCGTCAGGGCCCGCTGCTGCGGAGCCCACAGCCCGTCTCCTGCTGCGCCCCCGTTCACAGGGGCGAGACTACGGCCACGAGCCGCTGGTACTCTGCGGCCGGGAGGGCCCATGGCGCTGCAGACCATCGACGTCGACCAGCATCTCTTCGAGTCGAGGACGACCTGGTCCGAGTACATCGACCCGGCGCACCGCGCCGACGCACTCTCCATCACCGACGACGAGGCGGGGTGGCCCTGGTTGACCTGGCGGGGCAACCGCCTCACCCCACTGGAGGTGCCGATCCCCGAGCGTTCCACCCTGATCGGCGACGACCGGCTCCGCCGGCTGCGAGGCGAGCGCGCGCCGGGGTCGTTCGACGAGCTGGTGCCCGACGCCTACCGCCTCCCCGATGCACGTCTGGCGTCACTCGACGCCTTCGGGCTCGATGCGGCCGTCATGTTCCCCAATTACGGCCTCCTCTGGGAGCAGCGGTTGGCGTCGGACCGGGAGGCACAGCGGGCCAACGCGCGGGCCTACAACCGCTTTGCTGCCGCCGTCTGCGCTCAGGGCGACGGGCGGCTCTTCGGCGTCGCCCACGTGCTGCTGCACGACCCCGCGTGGGCGGTGGAGGAGATCCGGCGGGTGCGCGCCGAGGGCGTGCGGCTGGCCATGATCGCCCCGGCGCCGGTGGACGGCAAGCCCCTCTCGCATCCGGATTTCGACCCCGTATGGGCCGCGTTCAGCCGCGAGGGCGTCGCCCCGGTGTTCCACGTCTCCGAGTTCGAGAGCCCCCTCCACCCCGCCTGGCGCGCGGGCGAGCAGGAGGACGGCGAGCAGCTCTTCGACTCCATCTTCTTGTACCTGGCGCCGGCGGTCGCCTTGGCCAACCTGATCCTCCACGGGGTGCTCGAGCGTTTCCCGGACCTGCGCATCGGCGTCGTCGAGCTGACCGCGAGTTGGGTGCCGAGCTTCCTGTTGCACATCGACGGCGCGTCGGACTTCTACACCCAACGCCACGGTGAACCGTTCCGCCAGCTGGCCGAGCGCCCCTCGCAGTACTTCCTCCGCCAGGTCCGGGTGGCGGCGCTGCCCTACGAGATGCCGAACCGCCTCGTGCCCAAGGTCGGCGACGACACGTTCATGATCGGCAGTGACTGGCCGCACGCCGAGGGCGTCGCCGACCCGATGGCCGCGGCGCAGCGAGCCGTCGCCGGGCTGGCTGGTGCGGCCCGCGGCAACATCCTCGGGGCCAACGCAGCGTGGCTTCTGGGCCTGTGACCATCGACCTCGAAGCGGCAGCGGCGGAGCGCGAACGGCTGCGCACCCTCTATCTGCAGCAACCGGTGCGCCGTCCGCCTTCCACCGCGCGAGGTGTGCACCACCTGGCGCTGCTGTGCTCCGATGTCGAGCAAACCATTTGCTTCTACCAGGAGCTGCTCGGGTTCCCCCTCGTCGAGCTCTTCGAGAACCGGGACTACCAGGGGTCGACCCACCTGTTCTTCGACCTCGGGCACGACAACACCTTGGCCTTCTTCGACTTCCCGGATCTCGGTCTCGGCGCTTACCAGGAGGTGCTCGGCGGCTTCCACCATCTCGCCATCTCGGTGGACCGGGTGCAGTGGGACGCAGCACGGGTGCGCCTCGAGGCGGCGGGCATACCGACGCAGATCGAGAGCGAGATCTCGCTGTACTTCTCCGACCCCGACGGCGTGCGACTCGAGCTCATCGCCGAGGACCTCGGATCGCTGTACGGCACTCCTCTGCACTGATGGCCGTCACGGGGCTGGCCAACCTGGCCGTGAAGGTCGCCGATCTCGAGGCCGCCTGCGCCTGGTACGCGGCGGCCGGTGCAACGGTCACCACGCCGGTCGAGTGGGAGAACGGGCGCCGGGCCGACGTGCAGCTGGGCACGCTGGCCCTGACCCTCTTCACACAGGCGATCTACGAGGACGCGTGCGTGTTGCCGGCCGAGGGGTTCCTGCATCCGGCTCTCTTCGTGGACGATCTCGATGCAGAGCTGGCGCGCCACGAGGTCCTGTGGGGACCGCGGACGGTCAGCGGGACATTCGGCACTCGCCGGATCGCGTTCGTCGAGGCGCCGGGTGGAATCCGCCTCGAGTTCATGGAGCAGATCGAGGAACCACCGGGCTGACGTGCTCGGCCTCGCGGCGATCGCGTGGGCGCGACCTCGCCCATCTGGTTGCAACCTCCCGGGCCGTCCCCCTGCCGACCCGCCGACCGGCCCATCTCGCGGGCGGGTGAGTCGGGGGCGACATCCCGCTGCCGGCGAGCCCTCCGTGTGAGAATTCGCCCCGCCCGACGGCAGAGGAGGACCGGGATGACGACAAGCACGAACGCGGCGACCCCCCCGCTACCCAAGCACGGCTTCACCAAGGACGGGATCCCGGTCTACGAGCGCACGCATCGCTACGCGAAGATGGACACCGCAGCACAGCGCTTCAACGCGAAGTTCGGCCTCAAGATCACGTTGCTTGTGGGGACGATGTGGGCCGCCTATCTCTTTGCCGCCATTGCGTTCGTGAGCCTGCCGTCAACGATCAAGACCCACAGCCCCACCGTGCTCGTCCTGTGGTTGTCGTCCGAATTCATCCAGCTCGTCCTGCTGCCCATCATCATCGTCGGGCAGAACATCCAGTCGAGGGCGGCCGATGCCCGGGCGGCCAAGACATTCGAGGACGTCGAGGACGCCCGCAAGAAGATCGAGCACGCCATCGACCTGCTCGACGTCCACACCGGGGGTGGCCTGCACGATGCCGTGGCCTTGATCATCGAAGCCATCAACGCCAAGGCCCCGCCGGGCGCCGCCACGACCTGACCGGCGATCAGGAGCCCTCGAGGACCTCGTCGAGCTGGCGGGGTCGCGGCGCCGGCACCGCGGCGCCTGCGCTCAGGGCAGCCGTGACCTCGCGCCTCGAGGGCAGCGTTGCCATGGCCACCGCGGCGGTGGCGGCGAGCAGCCCGGCCGCCAACGAGAAGGCGAGGGCGTAGCCGTCGGTGAGCGCCGCCGCCGTGTGCGCCGGCGTGGCGCCCACCCCGGCGAGCGCACCTGACGTGCGGTTGGCCGCCACCGTGGCGAGGGCGGCGAGACCGATGGATGCCCCGACGGTCCGGGACGTGTTGAGCAGGCCCGACGCGAGGCCGGCCTCTTCCCGTGGCACCCCCGCCGTCCCCGCGACGGCGATCGGCGTCACGGCCAGTCCCATGCCCAGCCCGATGAGCACGAACGGGCCGAAGAGATCGGTCAGGAAAGTGCTGCCCGGCGAGATCTGGGCCAGCCAGGCCAGCCCTCCACCGGCGACGAGCGTGCCCGCGAGGATGAGCAGCCGGGGGCCGAACCGGGGCACAAGGCGTGCCGTGACCTGCGCGCCGACGGCGATCAGGAGTGTCTGCGGCAGGAAGGCGAGCCCGGCCTGGAGCGGGCTGTAGCCCAGCACGTGCTGCATGTAGAGCGTCTCGAAGTACCAGGACCCGAACAGCGCCCCGAACATCATGAACATCACGGCGTTGCCGCCGGCGACCGAGCGCGAACGGAAGATGTGCAGCGGGACGAGCGGTGCTCTCGAGAATCGGGCCTGCAGCACGAGGAACACGGCGATGAGCAGGACGCCCAGGAGGAGGGGGAGGACGACCTGCGCCGATCCCCACGAGTAGGACTCGGTGCGCACGAGCGCGAACACCAGCGCGACGAGCCCTCCGGTCACCGTGATGGCCCCCGCCAGGTCGAGATGGCGGTGCACCATCTGCGCTCTCGACTCGGGGAGGTACCGCCGCGCCGCGACCAGACCCACGATCCCGACCGGCACGTTCACGAAGAGGATCCAACGCCAGCTGAGGAAGTCGGTCAGGATGCCGCCGAGCAGCGCGCCGGCGGATGCTCCGGCGGCGGACACCGCGCTCCAGGCGCCGAGTGCCCTGGCGCGGGCGGGACCCTCGGCGAAGGTCGTCGTCAGGATCGTGAGCGTGGCGGGCGCGAGGATGGCGGCCCCCAGGCCCTGCAGGGCCCGCGCGCCGATGAGCAAGGCCTCACTCTGTGCCAACCCACCGAGCAGGCTGGACAACGTGAACACGGCCAGACCGACGAGGAAGATCCGCCGGCGGCCGAAGAGGTCGGCGGCCCGGCCGCCGAGGAGGAGGAAACCGGCGAAGGTCAGCGTGTAGGCGTTGATCACCCACTGGAGGTTCGACGAGCTGAAGTGCAGATCACGCTGGATGGACGGCAGCGCCACGTTGACGATGGACGCGTCGAGGACGACCATGAACTGGCCGGCCAGGACCAGGCTGAGGACGAGCCAGGGCGCCACGTAGCGCCCCGGTGCGATCTCGATGGCACTGCCGCCGTCATGGGTGTCTCCGCGCATGGGTCTCCTTGGGCCTGAGCGTCCGGATGCTGCACCCCCCCACCGGTGGCCAACGCCGGGCTGCGGCCCGCTATTCCCGCCGCACGCCGTGTGGCACTCCGCGACCGAGGGGGTGAACACGGATGTCTCGGTTGGACCACCGAGTCTGGCGGTCGGGTGTGACAGGCTCGCGGCCGATCCGGCAGTTGCGAAGAAATTTCTGGGCTGTTGTCGATTCGGCTGCGTGCCGTTCGTGTAGAGGGTGGCCGCCGGTGCCGGATCGGAGGTCTCGAGAGAAGGAAGGTGTCCTCATGACCCAGTACCTGCTGAGCGTGGCGATGATCGATGGCGAGCCGATGCCGCCCGCGGAGGACATGCAACGTGCCTTCCAACAGGTCGACCGCTTCAACGCAGAGGTGCAGACCGCCGGAGCCTGGGTCTTTGCCGGCGGCCTGATGCCGGCGTCGGTCGCCACGGTCGTCCGGGCCGACGGCGACGAGGTCCTGGTGACCGACGGACCGTTCACCGAGTCCAAGGAGCCCATCGGCGGGTTCTGGGTGATTGAGACGCCCGACCTCGACGCGGCGCTCGCGTGGGCGACCAAGGCGTCCCGGGCCTGCGAGAAGCCGGTCGAAGTCCGTCCGTTCCAGGAGAATCCCGAAGCCTGATGCCGGGCCCGGCCGCCGGGGAGCCACGGGAGGAGATCGCGCGGGTCTTCCGCGAGGAGTACGGGCGGGCTGTCTCGGTCCTGGTCCGGACCTTCGGTGACATCGACCTGGCCGAGGAGGGCGTGCAGGAGGCCTTCACCATCGCAGCGACGCGGTGGCCCGAGAGCGGACTGCCGCCCAGCCCGGCCGGGTGGATCATCACGACGGCACGCAACCGCGTCGTCGACCGGCTGCGGCGGGAAGCCTCCCGGGAGGACCGCCACGCCCAGGCCGTGCTCCTCCACCAGCGCGAGGAGACCGACGAGGAGCTGGCAGTGCACGACGACCGCCTTCGGCTGATGTTCACCTGTTGCCACCCGGCCCTGGCGCCGGCCGCCCAGGTCGCGCTGACGCTCCGCCTGCTCGGTGGCCTGTCGACAGCCGAGATCGCGCGGGCCTTCGTTGTGCTCGAAGCGACGATGGCGCAGCGCATCGTGCGAGCCAAAGCCAAGATCCGCGACGCCCGCATCCCCTACCGGGTGCCGAGCAGCGCCGAGCTCCCTGATCGGCTCCGCCCGGTGCTGGCGGTGATCTATCTCGTCTTCAACGAGGGGTACGCCGCCACCGCGGGCGACCAGCTGGCGCGCGAGGACCTGTGCCGCGAGGCGATCCGCCTCGGGCGCGTGCTGGTGTCGCTGATGCCGGACGAGCCCGAGGTGATGGGCCTGTTGGCGTTGCTCCTCATGATCGACGCCCGCCGGCCGGCGCGCACCGCCCGGGACGGTTCGCTGCTCCCCCTCCCCGAGCAGGACCGGACCTTGTGGGACCGCGCGCAGATCGCCGAGGGCAGGCGCTCGTCCGGGCCTGTCTGCGCCGCAACCTCCCGGGTCCCTACCAGGTCCAGGCGGCCATCAACGCCGTGCACAGCGACGCGGCGAACGCGGCGCAGACCGACTGGCACCAGATCCTGGCCCTCTACGACCAGCTGCTCGTCCTGGACCGGTCGCCGGTCGTGGCCCTGAACCGCGCCGTCGCCCTGGCTGAGGTCCGGGGCGCCGAAGCGGGGCTGGCCGCCCTCGACGGGCTGCCCCTCGAGGGGTACCACCTCTTCCACGCCGTGCGGGCCGACCTGCTGCGGCGGCTGGGACGCCCCTTCGAGGTCGCCGCCGAGTACGAGGCCGCCCGCGCCCTGACCGACAACGAGGCCGAGCGCGTCTTCCTCGAGCGTGCCCGTGACGCCGCGGCCGGGGCGTCCGGTCGATGACAGACTCGCGCCCGTCATGAAGGTGCACCTCGTCGACGGGACCTACGAGCTGTTCCGCCACTTCTACGGGGCACCACCGCACCGCAATGCGGCCGGCCAGGAGGTCGCCGCCGTCAGGGGAGTGGTCGGCTCCGTGCTGCAGCTGTTGAGCGAGGGCGCGACGCACGTGGGCGTGGCCACCGACCATGTGATCGAGTCGTTCCGCAACGACCTGTGGCCGGGCTACAAGACCGGCGACGGGGTCGACCCGGATCTGTGGTCGCAAGCCGGGCCGCTCGAGGAGGCCCTGAACGCGCTCGGGGTCGTGGTGTGGCCCATGGTGGAGCTCGAGGCCGACGACGCCCTCGCCAGCGGGGCGGCGGTGGCCGGCGACGACGGCGGGGTGGAGCAGGTCATCATCTGCACGCCGGACAAGGACCTCGGCCAGTGTGTGCGGGGCACTCGCATCGTCCAGCTGGACCGGCGCAAGGACCAGCTGATCGACGAGGACGGAGTGGTGGCCAAGTTCGGCGTCGGTCCGACCTCCATCCCCGACTACCTGGCGCTCGTCGGTGACAGCGCGGACGGGTTCCCCGGCCTGGCCGGCTGGGGCGCCAAGTCTGCCGCCGCCGTGTTGGCGCGCTGGCGCCACATCGAGGACATCCCCGATGACCCGGCCGATTGGGACGTGACCGTGCGAGGCGCGGCCAAGCTGGCGGCGACACTGCGGGAGAGCCGGGTGGACGCGGCGCTGTTCAAGGAGCTGGCCACGTTGCGGATCGATCGCTCGCTGCTGGCCCGCGCCGAGGACCTCCGTTGGCGCGGGCCGACGAGCGAGTTCAGCCGGATCTGCGAGGAGATCGACGCGTCCGGACTGGGCCGGCGTGCGGATTCCCTCGGCGCGGCGCGCTGAGGTCGTGGCGCGCCGGCTCTACGGCGCGGCGCCGACCACAGGCACGGGGCCCGCGACGTTGAGCGGGAATACGTAGAGGTCGCGGCTGTTGGGGAACCCGACGGCCCCGGGCACCCAGCCGTGGAAGGCGATCCAGTACGCCCCCGACGGGTCGGTGAACACCGACTCGCCCCCCGGACCAGCGACGCCAGGACCGCTCGAGAGGATCGGGCGGGTCGTCGAGTCGGTGCAGGTCCCGCTCGGCCCGCTGCAGGTGGCCACGCCGACGGCATAGTTCGCACCGTTCCAGTTGTTGCCCGAGAAGAAGAGGAGGTAGCGCCCCCCCGCCGCGACCAGGTCGGGGGCCTCTACCGTCCCGGCCTCCCAGGGCTGCCCCGGCGTGAGCAGGACGGTGGGAGTGGCGCCCGGCGCGAACGCGGTCCCGGTCCCGTTGAGCTGCTCGGACCAGATTTTGGAGGATCCCGGGCCGCCGGACTTCCAGAGCAGGTACTGGCCTCCGTTGGGGTCGATGAACGAGGCCGGGTCGATGGAGCCCCCGAGTGCGGGCTGGCACTCGAGCGGCGCGGTGGACCGGTCGACGAACGGCCCCTGGGGCCGGGATGCGGTGGCGACCGAGATGCACTCCTTGCCGCTGCCGGCCACGTTGGCCGCGTAGTAGAGGACGAAGCTCCCGCCGATCATGGCCACCGCGGGAGCCCAGGTGTAGTGGGACTGGGCCCAGGCCGGAAGGCTCGGCAGCGCGCTGCCGACCACGGTCCAGTGTGTCCGGTCGGTGGACTCGATGATCTGGATGTTCCCGGCCACCGAATTGGTCGCGTAGGCGAAGTACGTCTGCCCGACCAGGATGACCGCCGGATCGGGGAAGTCGAAGGGGTACACGAGCCCGGCGCTCGACCCACCGTCGAGTTGGGTGCAGGGCCCCGAGACGGCCGAGATGTCCTTGGCCGCCTGGTCGTTGTTGCCCGCCGTGATCTGGCCCAGCGCGTTCTGGACACCGCCCAGGCAGGTCTGCAGTGTGGCGATGTTGGCACCCTGAAGGAAGGCGTGCACCGTGGTGCTCGACAGTGTGGCATTCGTCGTGGCCAGCTGGCCGAGGGTGGTGGCGATCGACGCCTGCAGGGCCTCGCGTTTGGCGGTGGTGACCGCGTTCACATAGCGGGTCAGCGCCTCGTCGTGCCGTAACGTCGCCAGGTGCGCGTTCGCCGCAGCGAGGGTCGCCTCCTCGTGGCGGGCCCGGGACCGGGCTGCGACGTCGGTCCATACGGCCGCGACCAGAAGGACGGCGCAGAACGTCACGATGGCGGCGAGGAGCCAGCGGCCCCTGCGGCCTCGAGGTGGGTCAGCCACTCGAGGACGCCGCGCTCGAGCAGGCGGCCGAGACCGATTGCAGGGCCGCGATGGCCCGGACCTTCTTGCCCACGGAGAGCGCGTTGAGCGCGCGCTCGACACCGCCCAGGCAGGTGGTGAGGGAGGCGATCTGCGATGACTGCTGTGACACATGGGCCTGCGCAGCGGCCAGGGCGCCCAGCGCTCCCTGCAGCTGCGAGGCGTCCTGGTTGAGCGCCGTGGTGTCGCTCCCGACCTGCGCGGTCAGGAGGTCGAGGTCGCGGCGCAGCGCGGCCAGCTGGGCCGAGACGGTTCTCGTCTGGTGCCGGGTCACGCCGAGCGACGTCTGGGCCCGTTCGAACCGGCCGTGCGCCTGCACCTGGTCGTCGATGAGGTAGCCGAGCGCGGCGGCGAAGAGGACGCCGGCGAGCACGCCCACGATCCACCGTCCCCGCCGGGCGCTCACCCCTCCATCATCCGCCGAGATAGCTCGCCGACAGCGCCTCCTCCATCTCCGCCGGCGACCCCTGATGGGCGATCACGCCCTGCAGCACCACCGCGGCGGCGTCGGCGATGGGCAGCGCGGTGCGGGCGAACTGCTCGACCAACAAGATGGACAGGCCTCCCGCCGCCAGCTCGCGGACCTTGTCGTAGAGCTCGGCGACGACGATCGGGGCCAGGCCCAGGGAGAGCTCGTCGAGCAGGAGGAGCTTGGGATGGGTGGCGAAGGCACGGGCCAGGGCCAGCATCTGCTGCTCCCCGCCCGAGAGGGTGCCGGCCAGCTGCTTGCGGCGCACGCTCAGCTGGGGGAACTGGGCGAACGCCACCTCCTCGATGTGGTCCATGGGCACCCCGACCTGGGTCGCCATGAGCAGGTTCTCACGCACACTCAGGTTGGGGAAGATGCCGCGGCCCTCGGGCACGGTGCAGATGCCGCGGCGGGCCCGGCCGTCCGCCGACAGGTGGGTGACGTCCTGGCCGTCGTAGTGCACCCTGCCCCCGCTCGGGACGATGATGCCGGCGCAGACGTTCAAGAGCGTGGTCTTGCCTCCGCCATTGGGTCCGAGCAGGGCCATGACCGTCCCCTCGCCGATGGTGAGGTTGATGCCGTGCACGACCTCGATGGGCCCGTACCCGGCCCGGATCTCGTCCAGCTCGAGGATCGGCGTGGTCCCGCTCACGGGGCACCCAGGTAGGCGTGCACCACGACCGGGTCGTTCTTGACCTGTTCGGGAGGCCCGCTGGCAATGATCTCGCCGTAGTCGAGCACGTGGATCAGCCCGCAGGTCCCCATGACCAGCCCGACGTCGTGCTCGACCAGGCAGATGGCGAGGCCGCGCTCCTCGACGAGGCCGAAAAGAAGCTGCCCGAAGGCCTCGGTCTCCTGTTCGGTCTGCCCGGACGCGGGCTCGTCGAGGAGGAGCACCTTGGGCTGGGTCATCAGTGCCCGGCCCACCTCCACGACCCGGGCCCGTGCGGTCGGGAGTTCGCTCACCTCGCGTTCGGCCACGTCGCCCAGACCCACGAGCTCGATGATCCGGTCGGTCTCGGTGCCCACGGCGATCCGCCCCCGCCGCCCCCACGTGTTGCGGATCTCGCCGGCGACCCGGATGTTGTCCCGCACCGTCAGCGAAGTGAAGAGCTCGAGTCGCTGGTAGGTACGGGCGAGGCCGCGGCGTGCCCGCGCCGCCGGCCCGGCCCGGGTCACATCGTGGCCGTCGATCATCACCCGTCCGGACCGGGGCTCGAGTAGGCCACTGACGATGTTGAACAGGGTGGTCTTGCCGGCTCCGTTGGGCCCGATGAGCCCGGTGACGGCCCCCGCGGGCACCGAGAGGGACACGTCGCTCAGGACCTGGGCGCCCCCGAAGGCCATGGAGACGTTCGAGACCTCAAGGGCGGGCATCGGCGACCCCCTCGACCGCGGGCACGGGGCTCATGACGCCCGGCACGATCGCCGGACGGCCCTGGGCCCCCGGCGTTGCCACGGGACCGGCACCGAAGGCCTCCGGCCGCACCACCCGGCCCAGCGCCGGCAGCGCCACCGCCACGCCCGCCGTCGCCAGCACGAACCACCAGTTGCCCATGACCTTGGTCAGGACGAGCAGGTAGGCGACGACCTCCGCCAGCACCCCGAGCGCCAGAACGCCCTTGACCCGCCACAGCGGGGCGTAGTTGGCGACGATCTGGGGCACGGCCCCGCTGGGGTTGCGGCCGAGGCTGACGCCGACCAGCGCCGGGGCCACCAGGGACAGATTCGCCATCACGCTCCAGAAGCCTCCGCCCCCGGCGTCCGTGCTCAAGTTCGTGAACGTCGCGGTCAGCGCTTGGAACGCCGTCCCCGCCAGGACCCCGCCCATGAGCGCGCCGGCCACGCTCCCGATGCCGCCGACCACCGTCAACATCACGAGAGCCAGGCTGATGAAGATGAGGAACGTCGTGTCGTTCACGCTGCCCGTGGCCGCGGAGAGCAGCACACCACCGAGGCCGGCGATGGCGGCCGAGAGCATGAAGACCGACAGCTTGAGCCGGACCAGGTTCTGCCCGAGCGTGGCCGCGGCGGCCGGGCTGTCCTTCATGGCGGTGAGGCGGCGCCCGTAGTTGCTGCGGCGCAGGGCGACGAGCCCGATCCCGAGGAGCACGAAGATGCAGACCGAGGTGGTGAGGAACGTCTTGGTCGAGGTGAGGTCGATCGGGCCGACTTTGAGCGGTGGGATCTGGAGCGTGCCGTTGGGGAAGATCGAGAAGTGCACGTGGAGGATGGGCAGCACGTGCGGCGCGATGTCCGCGATGAGCATGTCAGAGACGAAGACGCCGAAGGCGAGGGTGGCCAGCGCCAGGTAGAGGCCGCGCAGCCGCAGTGCCGGCAGCGCGATCAGGCCGCCGACGAGCGCAGTGACGACGATGGCGAGGAGCAGCCCCCAGACGGTGATCCGCTGGGCGGTCCCGGTCCCGGAGAGCCCGAGGTGGAAGACGATGATGGTCGCGATGGCGCCGAAGGAGACCGGGGCGAGATTGATCTCACCGCCATAGCCGGTGAGCAGTGTGAGCGACAGGGCGATGATGGCGTAGGTGATGCCGACGGTGAGGGCGCTCATGTCGTTGGTGCCCATGATCTGCTCGAGGGCGAGCACCACCAGCAGCAGGATCACGCCCCAGGTCACGGCCGAGCGGAGCGTCGGGACCGTGAAGCGCTCCCTCGTGCGCAGCAGGACGGCGCCCCGCAGCCGGTCCTGGGGCAGGACGATCAGGACGACGAAGAGCACGATCATCGGCAGGGCGATGCGGAAGTTCGACGCCCACGACCACGACGACGGGAAGTAGCCCAGCACGTAGGTCCCCGCCAGGCCGAGGACGAGCGCGCCGCCGAAGGTGCGCCAGATGCTGCGCAGCCGACCGAACATGGCGGCGGCAATGGAGTCGAGCACGAGCAGGGTCAGCACGTGGACGTCGAGAGTGCCCCCACTGATCGGAGTGATGAGGATGCCGGCGAGGGCGGCCAGCGCGCCGCCGAGGGCCCATGAGAACGCCGCCAGGCGCTGGGGCCGCCCGCCGTTGAGCTGGAGCAGCTCGGGGTTGTCGACCACGGCCCGCATGGCCACGCCGGTGCGGGTGCTGGTGAACAACAGGCGGATCCCCACCGCGATGAGCACTCCGCAGCCGAGGGCGATCGCCTCGTGATCCGTGACGAAGACGCCGAAGACCCGGAACTTCGCCGCCTCGCCGAAGAACAGGTCGTCGGTCCGCGGCACGCCGGGGTTCCAGATCCACTGGGCCAACGCGATCAGCCCGAGCATGATGCCGATGGTGACGACGATCTTGGTCACGTCCGCCGTGGCCCGCAGCCCGCGCATGATGCCGAGGTAGAGAACCCCGCCCAGGAGCGGCGCCAGCACGACGAGCACCGCGAACAGGGCCAGCGGCGCGGGCCAGTTCCAGCCGTAGCGGAACTGCCAGTAGGTGAACGCCGCCAGCATGGCCATGGCCCCCTGGGCGAAATTGAAGATGCCCGAGGTCGTGTAGGTGAGGACGAGTCCCGACGCCGCGATTCCGTAGACCGCGCCGGTGACGAGGCCGAGAATGGTGTAGGTGAGGAACAGGTGCATGGCCGGAGCTCCCGTCGCTCAGGCGGACGATCCGATGTGCGGCGCGCTCACCCCTGCGGCTTGATCACCGAAGCGGTCGCGTACTGGGTCGCATAGCCCTGCGCGTTGAGCGGGGTCCCGATCACCGAGCCCGTGTTCGGAGCGACGTACTTCGATGAGCAGTCGAAGGTCCCGAGCTTCGTCGGGTACGCCTGCACCCACTTCGTGCCGCTGAGCTTCATGAGGAGTCCACAGTTGGGCGGGATGTTCTTGGCGGGGTTCCCCGAGGCGTTGAGGCCACCACCGGTCCAGTTCGTCACCTTGGCGAGGTGGTTGATCATGCACTGGCGGGTGAGTGTCGAACCGCACGCCTTGGCCGCGGCGGCCCAGAGGAGGAACGAGGAGGTCGACTGCTCTCCCAGCTGCGAGGTGAGGCCTCCGTACTTCTTCAGGATCGCGAGGTACTGGGCGACGGCAGGGACGACCTTGGCCGCCTCGAGCGGCTCGTAGGACAAGCGGACGTAGATGTTGTTGCCGAGGCCGGCTGTGTTCCACTTGGCAAAGGCCGCCGTGTACGCCCCGGAGTCCTCGACCCAGACCGGGTTGTACCCGATCTGGTTCTCCGCCTGCAGGGCACCGTAGAGGGTCGGCCCCGGCGTGGAGTCGTTGTAGACCACCTTGACCCCGCAGCCCTGGAGCTTCTGCACGAACGGGGTGTAGTTGGCCTCGCCGTTGTAGTTGACCTGGAACGGGCAATTGGCGAACTTCCAGCCGGTCGCCGTGTAGGCCTGCACGGCCTTGGCCATCGACGCCTGCTGGGTGGAGAGGGTGGAGTTGTACTCGCCGGCGGCCTGGGTCTTGGCCTTGCCGAAGAGTTTCGTCGCCTCGTAGGCCGACGACACCGGGCTCGCGTTCGCGGGGTTCGGCGATGCCTGGTACATCTCGTAGGCGTTGGCCACGACCGGGGAGACGGTGAAGCCGGGCACGGCGGCGAGGTTGCAGCCGAGGCGGGTCTGCTCGGCCACGCCGTCGAGCGCGAAGCCCTCGCCGACGAGCATGAAGTCCTTCTTGCAGGCCTGGGTCATCACGTTCCCGATGTTGGTGACGGCGGCGTCGTAGTAGTCACCGACGATCTGGCGCCCGTTGATGCCTCCCTGGGCGTTGCACCAGGCGACCATCGCCTTGATGGCGTCGCCCATCTCCTGGTCGAGTCCGGGGAGGCCCGAGAAGCCCCGGTCGTCGCCGTAGGCGATGCTGATCGTCGAGTTGGTGACGCCCTGCTCCGTGGCGCCGGTGGCCTTTCCCTTCCCGCACGGGGAGGGGAGCGTGCCGAACTTGGCCGTGGAGGATGCCGCCGTCGATGCGCCGGACACCGACGGGCCGACCACCACCCCGGTCGCCGTCAGCGTGCTGAGCAGCAACAGCACCCCCATTGCCCGCATGCCGGCGATCCTCTTCATGACCGAACCCCCTGTCTGCGGAGCCGGGCCTCTGGGGGCCCCGCTCCGGACACCATCCGGAACCGTAGAACAGGTTCCTGTTTGCCGGGGCACACTAGCAACCTGGCGGCCCGAATTCTAAGCAGCGGCGGCAATCCGGGACCCTCGGGGCCGCAGCAGTCCGCAACGGGGCGGCGAGCCCCTACGCGGCGTCGGCGGTCTCAATGTGGTAGCGCTCGATGTAGTCCCTGAACTCCGAGTCGAGGCCGGCATAGGTCCACCCGAAGTCGACGGGATCGTAACGATGGCGGCCAAAGGCGTCGGGCGGCCGCTGCTCGAGGAAGGCACGCATCCGCCGGGCGTGGAGTGGGCCGACCTCCTCGCCGAAGTTGCGGTAGAGCTGGCGGACCGCCTCCACCGGGTCGGCCATCAGGGCGTCGTAGTGCAGGTGCTGGCACCATCCCTCACCCGACCGCGCGTCGAAGGCCATCGCCGAGTGCAGGGCGAAGGCGCACTTGCACTTCCACTCCTCCGCCGTGGGGCGCGGATCGGTGCGGCTGGTCAAGACGCGCTGGCCGGCGTTGGCCAGGCTGGCCAGTGACGTCACCACGGGCCCCGGGTCGCGGTGGGTCCAGATCACCCGGGCGTCGGGATAGGCGGCGAGGAGGGCCTCGAGGTGCCACAGGTGGTTGGGCGTCTTCAGGATCCAGCGCTCGGTGGGTTGACGCGACTGGAGGGTCTGCAGGGCGAGGCGGTGCTGGGCGTAGGCGGGCGTCATGTCGGCCTGCTCCAGCCAGCGGGCGTAGGAAGGGACGTGGGCCTGGGTCTCGAGTGCGAGGGCGCGGACGTCGTACATGAAGATCGCGACGCACTCCTCGGCCAGGGTGGCGCCGAAGGGGTGCATGGCCTTCAGCGGCGGGTTCAGCTTCATCAGACCGTCGAGGTCCTTGGCGGTCCGGGCGATGCGGGGATCCTCGGCTGCCTCCTCGAGCGTGACCGGTGGAATGGGACGGGCCGCCTCCCACTGCAGCAGCGGCCGGGCCAGCGGATCGAGGCCGAGCAGGTTCGACAGCACGCTGGTCCCCGTGCGCGGCAGCCCCACGATGACCCATGGGCGCTCGATGCGCTCGTCCCGCACCTCGGGGTGATTCTGGGACCAGCGCTGCAGCGCGATGCGGTTCGAGAGCGCATTGGCCAACATCTTCGAGACGAGGATGCGACCGAACGTGGTGAGCTCGGCCTCGTCCTCACAGGAGCGGAGGAACACTTCGAGCGGCTCCCGGTAGGAGTCGCTACCGAAATCGTCCGACCCCGCCATCTTCACGGCAGCCTTCGTGATCGACGCCGGAGTCAGCGGCGGCAGGGTGCGCCCGAAGCGGGCCGCCCGCGCCCCCGCCCAGTTGAGCGCGAGCAGGGGACGGCTCCGCAGCTCGGCGTCGCGCCAGGTGTACTCGACCTCGCTCACGCCGTCCCCGCCGCTCCGTTGCGGACCTCGACGACGGTGCGCCCCATCGACCGGCGCGCCTCGTGCTCGTCGAGCGCCGCGCCGGCCTCGTCCATGGCAACCCGCTTGCCGACGACGGGCCGGATCTTGCCTGCGGCGGCCAGCCGGAGCAGGTCGGCGTGGATCTCGTCGGCGACGTCGCGGCCGAACGGGTTGAAACCGAAGCGGCGCATGCCGGGGTCGACCGAGTCCGCCCAGGCCACCATCACCGCCACGATGTCGAAGTTGCCGATGCAGGCCATGCGGAGCGGCCTCCCGGTCATGCCGTTGGCGTCGTCGTCGGCGAACCCGACAGCCAGGTAGCGGCCACCATGGGCGGTGCAGCGCCACGAGCGCTCGACGAAGTCGCCACCGGTCAGGTCGTAGACCACGTCGGCACCGGCATCGTCGGTGGCGACCAGCACGGCCTCGACGAAGTCCTCGGCTGTGTGGTCGATTACGAGGTCGGCGCCGAGCGAGGCGCACAGCGCCGCCTTCTCGGGGCCGCCGGCCACGGCGATGACGCGGGCGCCGGCGGCATTGCCCAACTGGATGCCGGCCGTGCCGAGACCGCTGGCCGCCGAGTGCACGACGAGCGTCTCTCCGGCCCGGAGCCGTCCCCGCTTGAACAGCGCCAGATGGGAGGTCTGGAACGTGAGCAGGAAGGCGGTGGCCTCGGCGTCGTCGAACTCGGGGGGAGCGTCGAAGACCGAGATGGTGTCGGCGACCGCGTACTCGGCGATCCCACCCAGCGCGTTCTTGGTGATGGCGACGACCCGCTTGCCCAGCCATGCCTCGGCACCCGCGCCCACCTGGTCGACCACGCCGCACACGTCCATGCCGAGAGTGAAGGGCGGCGGGGTCGGCACCGAGACGAGGTTCCCCCGGCAGCGGTCGATGTCGTTGAAGTTCAGCGACGCCGCGCGCACCTCGACCCGCACCTCGTTCGGTCCCGGCTCGGGGCGCTCGACGGTCTGCACCGCCAGGACCTCTCCGGGTTGCCCGTGGCGGGTCACCTGCACTGCCTTCATCTCTGCCACGCGGTTCCCCTCCTGGCTCGTCGACATGAGCACGTCAAGGTCTTGACGACCTCTCCTCCTGGGTCAGTATGCAGCGTCGCTCTGGGGTTTCGCACGATCACGACCGCTGGTTCCTCCCGTGTCTCCACGGCCACGGCGAGCGGGGGGTGAATCGTCCTCTGTCACAGTGGACTCGCTACAGTCGGACCGGGTGAGATGGCAAGACAGCGTCCTGGCCACCGGTTCGCTGCTCCTTGCCGTGGCCCTCATTCCGTCCCTTCGATCGAATGACAAGCCTGCCCTGGCCACCAGCCTCCTGACGGCGAGCTGTCTCGCGGTCTTTGCCTTTGTGTACGCCAGCCTCGCTCTCTGGTATTCGACGACGACCACGTCCGTGACCAGCCTCTTCTGGTTCATCCTGGCCTACCAGCGGCTGCAGAGCGTTCGGCGGACGTCGGAGAGGCGCTGACCCTACGAAGCCAGGAGCCTGGTCTTTTGTGCCAGGAACTCGTCTTCCGTGATCGCTCCCGACTCCTTGAGTCGGACGAACTTCTGCAATTCGTCGGCGGTGCTTGCCCCACTGGTCTCGGGGAGGAGGAGCTTCGCCGGGCCGACTCGGCGCAGCGCACGCTCCTGAACGAGCCGGTAGAGGAGGAGCAAGAGGCAGTAGATGACGTCGATGGCCACTGCGCTGGCCAGATCGCTGGGGTTGAGGTACCAGACGGCACCACCCATGACCACGAGCCCGATCACAAAGACGAGGGTGACCTTCCCGCGGGCCACGGTTCGTTTCGTCAGGTTGTCGATCGCATAGGTCGTCCGGCCCGGCCCGGTCGCGTTCAGCTCGTCGTAGCGGACCTGGATGCAGGTCACGTCCAGGTACTTCTGTGTGCGCTGGACCTTGAGCTGCAACCCGTCCCAGCACAGGTAGATCACGAACACGGCTGCGACGAGCACGGCTTCGGGGCGAACCGAGTTCTCCTCGACACCCTGGGCTGCGGCCACCAATCCCCAGTACGCGGCGAGTGTGGCGATGGAGAGCAGGTATTGCAGGAACGGGATGTTGATGAACCGGGCCTTCCAGACCGGGTACTCGTCGCGGTTGTTGTAGAAACCTATGTAACTCAAGACGATGGCGGTCGTCGCAACGGCGAGCTTGCTCCACGAGACGCCGATCACCTTGTTGTACAGGAGCGTCGCCAGGAACGCCTCACCGAGCACGATGCCGTACACGACCGAGATGAGCGAGAGGCCCACCTTGCTCTGGTCGATCTCGGGAGTGCCGAGCTCGAGCTCGTCAGCCCCCACGGGGCGGCCGGTTGCCCCGCTCGCTCTGGTCGCGTCGCTCGCCTCGAGTGCGGCCGCGTTCACGAGGTCGTATGTGTCTCGATCCCCTTGTTCGCCGCATACGTCGTGGCCGACACACCCATGAGCGTGAGCAGGGCGGCGGGGATCGGAGGGAGTCCGTTGGTCGGTGTGGAGAGCACCTGGGACACGAAGTAGACGAGCGTGATGACGTTGAAGGCGACGTATTGAAGATCGGCCCACGCGATGATGCCGCTGTCGTCGGTGATCAGCTCGGCCAGGCCCTGGGAGAACCCGTAGATGTTGTTCGGCACCAACTGGCGGGTGTAGCGACCGGGCGTCGGCGTCTCACCGGCGGAAATGCGATCGGGTCCCTGCCCGTGGTTGCTTGTCTTGACGGCCGCGACCGCGGCGGTGGCCGCGGCCGCCGGCAGACCGAGCAGGACCAGGTATTCGGGACGCCAATTCTGGTTCAACGCCCCGAGGAACAGGCTCTGACCGGGCACCGTCCGGCTCAGGAGCAGCAGGTAGATCAGGGCCGTGACCACTGCTCCCGTCCAGACGACGATGCCCGTCTTGCTGGTCGAGGCCCGACCGTCGTCGCCGATGAATGCAGCCTTGAGGCCCCGCTGCCGGAACTCCAGGTTCGTCGTCACCGCCGTTCCGCCCCGAGCCTGCCTCTGGTACGTCAGGAGCACGGCCTGGGCGATGGCCGCCAAGGCCATCATGGCGAGCAGCGCGGCCACGGCAGCGACCGTGCGGTTGCCGATCGTGTACGTGGTGAGGAGGGCGGCCCAGACACAGAAGCCGATTGCCATCAATCCGACTACCGCTGCCGGGAGCCATCTGCGCCGAAAGTGTCGATCCGCGAACGGTGGTGGAACGAACCCCTCGTCGTGTCCGGCCGCGACCCGTGCCACCGCTGGAGGGGCCGGAGCCGTCGGAGCCGGGGCCGGAGCCGCGGTAGGAGCCGGCGGCAGTGGCGCGGGCGCGAGTGGCGGTGCACCCTCATCCGGCTGACCAGTGTGGACCTGCGTGGGATCTGTCATTGCCCCGCCTTCCATTCCTGGAACGACCTTACGGCGAAGCGAGCGGAGGGAGAGGGATTCGAACCCTCGGAGGCTTGCACCTCGCAGCTTTTCAAGAGCTGTGCATTCGTCCGCTCTGCCATCCCTCCCGGCGGATCATGCTAGGTGATTGCCCTGGTCGGCTGACCCGCTCACCCACTGGGCCAGCTCGACGACGACGCCGGGCCCGTCGAGGAAGACAAGTCGCCGGTCGTGGAAGTCGAACACCTCGTTGCGCGGGGTGATCCCGTGCTCGGCGAGGTGCGCCAGCATTGCGTCGAGGTCACTGACCCGGAAGCACACGTGGTTGAAGCCGGTCCTGGCCAGTGTCCCGGCGCCGGCGTCGACGGCGACGTCGGGCCGGTGGAAGCGGAGCAGCTGCACCTCCTGGTGCACCGGTGCACCCTCGAGCACCAGGGTCACGTGATCGGCCTCCCATCCCGGGATTCCCATGTAGCGCGCGATCTCCTCGCCCGAGGCCACCACGGCGATGCGTTCGACGAAGCCGAGCAACCCGAAGAAACGGCGCGCCCCGTCAAGGTCGGTGACGACCACCGTCATGTGGTCGAAGCCCTCGTTCTGCGGCACACCCACAGCGCCCCTCCCTCTCCTCGTTGCGGCTACCCCTTCGCGGTGGCCTGCTCCCGGGCGTCGCGGGCCCGGCTGTACAACCGTCCCCGCGTCGCCTGGTCCAGGATCACCTTGCGCAGCCGCACCACCTTGGGCGTGACCTCGACGCACTCGTCCTCGGCGATGAACTCCAGCGCGTGCTCGAGCGAGAACTGCATGGCCGGCGTCAGGCGCGGCGAACTCCTCGGCCGTCGAGGAGCGCATGTTGGTGAGCTTCTTCTCCTTGGTCGGGTTGACGTCCATCTCCTCCGCCCGCGCGTTCTCCCCGACGATCATCCCCTCGTAGACCTCTTCGGCCGGGCCGACGATCAGCGTGCCGCGCTCCTGCAGGTTCATCAAGGCGAAGGTGGTGGTGACGCCGCGCCGGTCCGCCACCATGGAGCCGTTGCGCCGGGTGCGCAGCTCGCCGTGCCAGGGCTCCCACCCGTCGAAGACGTGGTGCAGGATGCCGGTGCCCCGGGTCTCGGTGAGGAACTCGGTGCGGAAGCCGATGAGGCCCCGGGCCGGGACGCGATAGTCGAGCCGGACCCAGCCCGTCCCGTGGTTGACCATCTCGAGCATGTTGCCCTTGCGCAGCGCGAGCAGCTGGGTCACGACGCCGAGATACTCGTCGGGCACGTCCACCGACACCCGCTCCACCGGCTCGTGCACCTTTCCGCCCACCTCGCGCGTGACGACCTGGGGCTTGCCGACCGTCAGCTCGAAGCCCTCGCGCCGCATGGTCTCGACCAGCACCGCCAACTGCAGCTCGCCGCGCCCGAGCACCTCCCACATGTCGGGCCTTTCGGTGGGCCCGACCCTGATGGCGACGTTGCCCACCAGCTCGGCGTCGAGGCGGGACTTGAGCAGCCGGGCCGTCAGCTTCGTCCCGTCCGCCCCCGACAGCGGCGAGGTGTTGATGCCGATGGTCATGGCCAGGCTGGGCTCGTCGACGGTGATGGCGGGCAGCGCGATCGGCCGCTCGGGGTCGGCCAGCGTCTCGCCGATCGTGACCTCGGCCAGGCCCGCCACCGACACGATCTCGCCCGGGCCCGCCTCCTCGGCCGGCACCTGGTCGAGCGCCTCGGTCACGTAGAGCTCGGTGATCTTGGCCTTCTCCACCGTGCCGTCGAGCCGGCACCAGCCCACGGTGGCGCCCTTGACCAGAGTCCCGTTGTGCACCCGGCACACGGCCAGCCGCCCCACGTAGGGCGAGGCCGACAGGTTGCAGACGAGCGCCTGCGTCGGCGCCCCGTCGTCGAACGAGGGCGCCGGGACGTGCTCGATGATGGTGCGGAACAGCGGCTCGACGTTCACCCCCTCGACGCCCGGCTCGGCGCTCACCCAGCCGGCCCTGGCGTTGGCGTAGAGGATGGGGAAGCCGATCTGGTCCTCGTCGGCGTCGAGGTCCAGGAACAGCTCCTCGATCTGGTGGATGACCTCGGCGATGCGGGCGTCCGGGCGGTCGACCTTGTTGACGACGACCACCACGGGCAGCCGGGCCTCGAGCGCCTTGCGCAGCACGAAGCGGGTCTGCGGCAGCGGTCCCTCCGACGCGTCGACCAGCAGCAGCACGCCGTCGACCATGGTCAGCCCGCGCTCGACCTCTCCCCCGAAGTCGGCGTGGCCCGGCGTGTCGACGATGTTGAGCTTCACCCCGCCCCAGCGCACCGCCGTGTTCTTGGCCAGGATGGTGATGCCCTTCTCCCGCTCGAGGTCGCCCGAGTCCATGACCCGGTCGGTGAGCTCCTGGTGGGCCCCGAACGCCCCGGTCTGGCGCAGCAGGGCGTCCACGAGCGTCGTCTTGCCGTGGTCGACGTGGGCGACGATCGCCACGTTCCTGATGTCCTCGCGCGTGCCCATGGGGGTGCCAACGATAGAGGACCCGGGGCGGGGCTCAGGCGGCGGGGCGTACCCCCGCCCCGGCCTCGCTCAGCACGAGGGCGACCGCCTCGGCGCCGAGGGTGAGCACCGCCGGCTCCGGTTCGACCCGGACGAGGTGCCCGGAGTCGGGCCACCACCCGACGACCCGACCCGCGGTGGTGGCGCCCCGGCCGCGCAGCGAGTCCACGAGGGTCACCAGGGCGAGCTCGGCGCGCACCGAGTCGCGGCGCGGACCGGACAGCACGACGAGGTTGGCGCCGTCGGTGCGCACCTCGGCCCGGCCCCGCAGCGCGAGCAGCGCCGAGTGTGGGCTGTCCCACCAGCGGTCGCGCCCGATGGCCGGCGCCGGGCCCAGCGCGGCCCAGTCCACGGCGCACCACAGGCGGGTGGCCCAGGTGACCGCGTCCGCGCCCACGCCGGCCCGGCCGGCCGGCGAGAGCCCGGCCACCCAGCGGTCGAGCTGGGCGGCGCACGGGTTGCCCTCGTGCACCCACCGCAGGGACTCGTCCAGCCGGGCCTGCACCGCCTCGACGGGGGAGCGGGCGCCGCCGGCGACCAGCAGGCGGACCGCTGCCAGGCCGAGGGCGCGCCGCGCCGTGCGGGCCGACCACGCGAAGGCCGAGGGGGCGAAGCGGTCGTCGGCGTCCGCGTGCAGCGCCGCCCGCACCTCGTGGTCCGTGACGCGGAAGGGGCCCGCCCCGGCGCGGCGCACGGCCAGGCGGGCCAGCATGGCGGTGGCGTCGGCCAGCGCGGCACGCCACGCGGAGGTGTCGACGGGGGAGACCGGTGCCGTCAGCAGGTCGGTGAGACGGTCAGCCACGGTCGAGCGCGCCGCGGCTCAACCACGCGGAGAGATGCGAGGCGATGGCCCGGAGATGCTCCTCGCGCACATCCTCGACGCCGTAGCGGCCGGTGGCCGATTCGAGCAGCGCCAGCCGGAACGGAGGTGCCCCGCTGCGCAGCGTCTCGAGCAGCGCGAGGAAGTGGAGGGACCGACGCTCGCGCGCCCACGGGCCGCTGGCCGAGAGCCCGAGCGCGCACAGCGACGCGGTGCCGGGCTGCGGCAGGCCGACCAGGAGGTCGAAGGTCCCGTGCAGCACGACGCGGCCGCCGGCCAGCGGGATGGCGACGCGGTCGTCGGTGCGGGGCATCCAGCCCGGTGCGAAGCGCGGGACGAGGTCCTCGAGGTTCCCCGCGTGGAGCGCCACCGCGTCCGCCAGCGCGTCGCGTGCGGCGGCGGGCAGCGCCTCGACGTGGCGCACCACGACGTCGTCCCCGCAGGCGCGCAGCGCATCGAGAGCGTCGGCCAACGGGTCGCCCACCGTCCCGGATCCGACGAGTTGGCGGAACACCGCGTGCACCAGACGCGACAGGACGAGCTCGTCACCGGGCCCCTCGTCGTTGCGCCGTCCCTCGGGCGCCCCGAGCACCTGGCGCGGTCCGAGGAAGACCGCGGGCGCGTCGTCGCCCCGGGCCGCGACGACCCCGTAGGCCGCGTCCTCGAGCCAGGCGCGCAGCCCGCCGGCCAGGCCGGGGTCGAAGCGCGGCCGCGCCTCGGTGTCGCCGCGCAGCAGGGCGAGCACGTCTCTCCCGCTGCCTCGATGCGGCCCGGCCGTGCCGCGGGGGGCGGGCCGGAGCAGCGGACGTGGTGCGACGAGGACCATCGGCGCAGTGTGCCCACGGGGTGTGACATTCACCTACCCTGGCAAGTGCATGGCACCGGCCCTCGTCCCGACGGCGCCCGCCACGGACGCCGCCTTCCTCGCCATCTTCGGCGTCTTCGTCGTCGCCATGGTCGCGCTGGTCGTGATCGTCATCGTGTGGGCGGTGCGCCACGACGTGGCGGGACGGGCGGCCTGGCGCCAACGCCAGGAGGCCGCGGCGGAGGGGCGCCCACCGCCACCCCGGGCCGAACGGTGACCGAGGCGGCGGCCACCGACGGTCCGGCCAACGACGGACCGGCCAACGACGGACCGGCGACGCCCAGATGGTCGGCGCGGCTGCGGGCGCGCTGGGACCGGCGGCGGCACGGCACCGACGGGCGCCACGGCCACGCGCCGCGGAAGACGGCCTTCGTCCTGGCGGGTGGCGGCAGCCGCGGCGCGGTCCAGGTCGGGATGCTCGAGGAGCTCATCCGCCGCGGCATCCGCGGCGGACCGGGTCTACGGCGCCTCCGTCGGCGCCATCAACGGCGCGTCGTACGCCGGCGACCCCACGCTCGAGGGGATCGCGCGCATGGAGACCATCTGGCGCGACCTGAAGGGGGCCGACATCTTCCCCCGCGGCACGTTCGACGGGCCCTGGGCCTTCCTGCAGAAGCGCGCCGCGGTGCACGCCAACACGGGGTTGCGCAAGATCATCGAGGCGGGCGTCGAATTCGAGAACCTCGAGGACGCCACCATCCCGGTCGAGGTGGTGACGACGTCGCTCACCGACGGGCGGGAGCGCTGGATCGCCCACGGGCCCGCCGTCGAGGCCGTCCTGGCTTCCTCGGCCATCCCCTCGATCTTCCCGCCGGTGACGATCGACGACGACATGCTGGTCGACGGCGGCGTGGTCAACAACGTGCCCATCAGCCGCGCCCTCGGCGCGCAGTGCGACCGCATCTACGTGCTGCTGTGCGGGCCGTTGCACTACCACCCCCGCCCGCCCCGCCGCCCCGCCGAGGCGGCGCTCACCGCGTTCTTCGTGGCGATCCACGCGCGCTTCGTCCGCGAGCTGGCGTCGCTGCCGCCCGGCGTCGAAGTCGTCGTCTTCAGCGGCGGCGGGGATCCCTCGGGCCAGTACCGCGACTTCTCCGCCACGGCGTCGCTGATCGACGAGGGCCGCGCCGAGGTGGCCGACGTCCTCGACCGCTACGCCGGGACCTCGCACCAGCTGGCGCCCCTGCCCGCGCCCTCCGTCACGCCGTGAGCGCCGACCGCTATCTGCTCACGAACGCCGCGCCGGAGGCGATGGACCGCTTCACCGCCTTCGCCACCCTCTTCGACCCCTCGACCTTCCGGCACCTCGACGCGCTCGGCCTGGCGCCCGGCTGGCGCTGTTGGGAGGTCGGGGCGGGGGGCACGACCGTCGTCTCGCACCTCGCGGCCCGCGTGGGCCCCGGCGGCCACGTCCTGGCCACCGACATCAACCTGTCGTGGGCCACGGGCGCGGCGGCGCCCAACGTCGAGATCCTCGAGCACGACGTCGCCGGCCACCCTCCACCCGGAGGGCCCTTCGACCTCGTCCACGCCCGGCTCGTCCTCGTCCACGTGCCGGCACGCGAGGCCGCGCTGGCCACCATGGTCGCCGCCCTCCGCCCGGGCGGGGTGCTGCTGGTGGAGGACGCCGACCCGGCGCTGCAGCCCCTCAGCTGCCTGGAGGAGACCGGGCCCGAGCAGGTGCTGGCGAACCGACTGCGGCGGGGCTTCCGGTCGCTCCTGGCCGAACGCGGCGTCGACCTGGCCTACGGGCGGTCGCTGCCGCGCCGGCTCCGGGCGGCGGGCCTCGTCGGCGTGGCCGCCGACGCCGCCTTCCCGGTCAGCCACCCGGCCTGCAACCACCTCGAGGCGGCGACGATCAACCTGGTCCGGGACCAGTTGCTGGACCACGGCGTCGCCACCGAGGCGGAGATCGAGCGGCATCTCGACGCGGTGGCCGCCGGCAGGCTCGACCTGGCCCAGCCGCCGATGATCTCGTGCTGGGGCCGCCGGCCGCCCGCCTGAGGGGTACCGGCGGGGACCCGACTGCGCCGCCGTCACAGGATCCTGGTGGAATAGGGGGCGTGCCCGACGCCCAACCCGATCCCACCGGGCCCGATCCCTCCGGGCCGGATCCCTCCGGCCCCGAGTCGCTCTTCCATCCGGCGGTGGCCAGCTGGTTCGCCCGCCGCTTCCCGGCCGGGCCGACCCCCCCGCAGTCGGCGGCCTGGCCGCACATCGCCGAGGGCCGCGACGTCCTGGTCGCCTCGCCGACCGGTTCGGGCAAGACCCTGACGGGGTTCCTCGTCGCCATCGACGCCGCCTACCGGGCCGCCCAGGCGGGTGCCCGGGCGGGAGGCGCCCCGGAGGTGCTCTACATCTCGCCGCTGCGGGCCCTCGCCGTCGACGTGCACGAGAACCTGCACGTCCCCCTCGGCGAGATCCGGGAGGAGGCCGCCCGCCTCGGCTACCCCGACCCCGGGCTACGCGTCGCGGTGCGCACGGGCGACACGCCGCCGGCAGAGCGGGCTGCCATGAAGAAGCAGTCTCCCGACCTGCTCGTGACCACGCCCGAATCGCTCTACCTCCTCCTCACCGCGCCGTCGTCGCGCGCCCTGCTGCGCGGCGTGCGCACCGTGATCGTCGACGAGGTGCACACGCTGGCCCGCGACAAGCGCGGCAGCCACCTCTCACTGAGCCTCGAGCGGCTCGATGCGCTCGTGACCGAGAGCGGCGGCCACCTGCAGCGCATCGGGCTCTCGGCCACGCAGCGCCCGCTCGACCTCGTGGCGCGGCTGCTCTCGGGCGTGCACGAGGGCCGCCCGCCGACCGTGATCGTCGACTGCGGTCACGCCCGCGACCTCGAGGTGGCGATCGAGCTGCCCACGACCGAGCTCGAGGCGGTGATGAGCGGCGGACAGATGTCCGACATCCTCGACCGCATCGCGGAGCACACCCGGCACCACCGCACCACCCTCGTGTTCGTCAACACCCGCAAGATGGCCGAGCGGGTGGCCCACCAGCTGGCCGAGCGCCTCGCCGACGAGGAACCCGGGCGCGGCGGCGGCGACGTCGACGCCTCGCTCCTCGTCGCGGCCCACCACGGCAGCCTCTCGGCGGCACGGCGGCGCATCGTCGAGACGCGCCTGCGCGCCGGCGACCTGCGCGCCCTCGTCGCCACGGCGTCGCTCGAGCTGGGAATCGACGTGGGCCCGGTCGAGCTCGTGTGCCAGATCGGCTCACCCCGCGCCATCGGCACCTTCCTCCAGCGCGTCGGGCGGGCCAACCACCACCGGGACGGGACGCCGGCGGGGCGCCTCTACCCGACGTCGCGCGACGAGCTGGTGGAGTGCACCGCCCTCCTGGCCGCGGTGCGCGAGGGCCGCCTCGACCTGCTCGACCCGCCGGTCGCCCCGCTCGACGTGCTCACCCAGCAGCTGGTCGCCGAGGTGGCCGCCACCGACGAGCGCGATGTCGAGGCCATGTGGGCGATGACGCGGCGGGCGGCCCCCTACGCCGAGCTGGCGCGCCGGGACTTCGACGACGTGGTGGCGCTGGCGAGCTGGGGGATCGAGACGGGACGGGGGCGCCGGGGCGCCCACCTGCACCACGACGCCGTGAACGGGCGACTGCGCGCTCGCCGGGGCGCCCGGCTGGCCGCGCTCACCGGCGGCGGCGCCATCCCCGAGACGGGCGACTACCGGGTCGTCCTCGACCCCGACGGCGTGACGGTCGGGTCGGTCCACGAGGACTTCGCGGTCGAGGCGACGGCGGGGGACATCTTCCTGCTCGGCACGCACTCGTGGCGCGTGGCCAAGGTCGAGGTCGGCACCGTGCGCGTGCACGACGCCGGGGACCTGCCGCCCACGATCCCGTTCTGGCTCGGAGAGGCGCCGGCACGCACTGCCGAGCTCTCCGAGGCGGTCAGCGACCTCCGCGGCGCGCTCGAGCCGCTCCTGGCGGCCGGGGACGGCGACGGCGCCCGGGCGCTCGTGTGCAGCCGCGCCGGCACCTCGGCCGAGGTGGCCCAGCAGGTGGTGGCCTACTGCGCGGCCGGGCTCCAGGCGCTCGGGCACCTGCCGACCCGCGAGCGCATCGTGGTGGAGCGCTGCTTCGACGACAGCGAGGGCTCACAGCTGATCATCCATGCGCCCTTCGGCGGGCGCATCAACCGCGCGCTCGGGCTGGCGTTGCGCAAGCGGTTCTGCGTCTCCTTCGACTTCGAGCTGCAGGCGGCGGCCGACGACGACACCGTCGTGCTCTCGCTCGGACCCCAGCACAGCTTCCCGCTCACGCGCGTGCAGTCGATGCTCTCCAGCGCGAAGGCCTCCGAGGTCCTGACCCAGGCCGTGCTGCCCCACCCGATGCTCGGCGCGCGCTGGCGTTGGAACCTGAACCGGGCGCTCGTGCTGCCCCGCATGAACGGCGGCAAGCGCCGCCCCATCCACCTGCAGCGGATGGAGGCCGACGACCTGCTGGCTGCGGTGTGGCCGGGGCTGGCGGCCTGCCAGGAGAACGCGCCGCCGGGGCCGGTCGGTGTGCCGGACCACGTGCTGGCCCGCCAGACGGTCCACGACTGCCTGCACGAGGGGCTCTCGGTGGAGGGCCTGGTCGAGGTGTGGTCCCAGATCGAGTCGGGCGCGATCGAGGTGCACACCGTCGAGTCGTCGGAGCCCTCGCCCCTCTCGCACGCCATCCTGAGCGGCCGCCCCTTCACCTATCTCGACGACGCCCCCCTCGAGGAGCGGCGCACCCGCGCCCTGTCGTTGCGCCGCGGCCTGGGCCAGCTCGGCCCCGACGGTCTCCCGGTGCCGGCGGCGGAGCTGGCGGCGCTCCATCCCGACGCCGTCGCCACGGTGCTCGACCAGGTCTGCCCGCGGCCCCGCGACCCCGACGAGCTGCACGACCTCCTGCTCTCGCTGGTTGCGTCCCGCCCCGTCGCCGAGTGGTCCGCCTGGTACGCCGCGCTTGCCGCCGCCGGAAGGGCCGACGAGCTCGACGGCTGCTGGGTGGCCACCGAGCGCCACGCGGAGGCGGCGTCCCTGGCCTCCGACGACGACGCCGCGGCCGCCTGCGTCGCCGGCCACCTCCAACTGGCGGGGCCGGTCTCGGTGGAGCAGCTGGTCGCCGACGCGCCGCTGCCGGCCGGTGCGCCGCTGGGCGCGCCGTTGAGCGAGG
The DNA here is from genome assembly GCA_963809825.1 of uncultured Acidimicrobiaceae bacterium. Classification (GTDB taxonomy): domain Bacteria; phylum Actinomycetota; class Acidimicrobiia; order Acidimicrobiales; family RAAP-2; genus Bog-473. Next base: position 472,512 of record CAWELJ010000004.1, read on the forward strand.
GCCGGGCGCGCACGGCGCTGGCCCGGCTCGAGGCCAAGGGTTCGGCCATTCAGCTGCCCGACGGGCGCTGGTGCGCCCGCAACCTCCTCGTGCGCCTGCACGGTGCCAGCCGCAGCCGGCGCCGGGGCCTCGTGGAGGCGGTGCCGATCGCCGACTACGTCCGCTTCCTGACCCACTGGCAGCATGCGACGCCGGACAGCCGCGTCGAGGGACGGGCAGGGTTGCTCCTCGTACTCGAGCAGCTGGCCGGGATCGAGGCGCCGGCGGCGGAGTGGGAGGCGCAGATCCTCCCGGCCCGGGTCACCGGTTACGACCCTCGCTGGCTCGACGAGCTGTGCCTCTCCGGAGAGGTGGTGTGGGGGCGGCTCACCCCGCGCGCCGAGCGGCCGGGGCGCAGCGGCACGCCCTCGCCGGCCACGCCGCTCGCCTTCGCCGTGCGTGACGACCTGGTGACGGTCCTGCGCGCCGTGCGGGCCGGGACGCCCGCCCCCGAGCCCGAGGTCGGCGCGGCCGCCGACGTGCTGGCGGCGCTGCGCACGCGGGGCGCCTGCTTCCGTCCCGAGCTGGCACCCCTGACCGGGCGTCTGCCGGCCGAGGTGGACGAGGGCCTGTGGGACCTGGTCGCCCGCGGTCTCGTCACGGCCGACGCCTTCTCGGCCGTGCGCTCGCTGCTCTCGGCGCGCGACCGCTGGCGGACCCGCACCGTTCGCCGGCCCTCGGGGCGGCTGGTCCGGCGCCGCGCGCCGGCCGGGTCGGGCGTCGGCGAGGGACGTTGGTCGCTCCTGCCCGGGGCGGAGGTGCTCGGCTCGCCCGCCGTCGACGACGGCATGCTCCTGCCGGGCAACGAGGAGCTGGCCGAGTGGGTGGCCCAGCAGATGCTGGTGCGCTGGGGCGTGGTGTCCTGGGAGCTGTGGGGCCGCGAGTCATTCAAGGTCCCCTGGCGCGAGGTGGTGTGGGCGCTGCGACGCCTGGAGGCGCGCGGCGTCGCGCTCGGCGGCCGGTTCGTCGCCGGTCTCTCGGGCGAGCAGTACGCGCTCCCCGAGGCCTGCGAGGGGCTGCAGGCCGTGCACCGGCGCGGCGCGGACGGCGAGCAGGTGGTCGTGGCCGGGGCGGACCCGCTCAACATGACCGGCTCCATCATCGCCGGCGCCCGGGTGCCGACACGGCGCAACCAGCGCGTCGTCTACCGCGACGGCATCGTGGTGGACCATCTCGAGGCCGGGTAGCGCGTGGCGCCGAAGAGGACCATCGATCTCAACGCTGACGTGGGCGAGGCCACCGACGCGGCCGGAGCCGAGGTCGAGCGTGCGCTGCTCGGCCTCGTCACCACCGTCCACATCGCCTGCGGCGGCCACACCGGCGACGACTCGTCCATGGCCGCCACCGTGGACGGCGCGCTGGAGCATGCGGTCCGGGTAGGGGCCCACCCCTCCTATCCCGACGGGGAAGGGTTCGGCCGCCGGCCGATGGAGATCGACCGCGGCGAACTGCGGGCGTCGTTGAACGAGCAGCTGCGGTCCCTCGACCGTGTCTGCCGGTCCGCCGGGACCGCCATTGCGTCCGTGAAGGCGCACGGCGCGCTCTACGCCGAGGTGGCCAAGGGAGGAGCCATCTACGAGACCCTGCGCGACGTGGTGCGCGACGGCTGGGGCGACGGTCCGATGCTCGTGCTGCCCTCGGGGTGCCGCGCCACGGCCATGGCCCTGCGCGACGGGGTGCCGGCCTGCGAGGAGGGTTTCTGCGACCGGGCCTACAGCCCCGACGGGAGCCTGGCCGATCGCGCCAGGGCCGGCGCCGTGCTGACCGACCCGGCGGCGGCGGCCGCGCAGGCGCTGAGCCTGGCCCGTGGCGCCGTGGTGGCCGGCGACGGCAGCGTGCTGACGCGGTGGGTGGACACGCTGTGCGTCCACTCCGACTCCCAGGGGGCCGTGGCCATCGCCACGGCGGTCCGCCGGGCCATGGCGGACGCGGGCATCGACGTGGTCGCGCCCTCGCATGCATGATGCGCTCCGTCCCCGTCGGGGAGGTGCGCCGCCTCGGTGACCGCGCCCTTCTGATCGGCGCCGCGGACCCGGCCTCGGGCCGGAAGCTGGCTGGGGACCTCGAGGCTGCGCTGCGCGACGAGGGGGAGGTCGAGGTGGTGTGCGGCTTCGCCTCCGTCGCCGTGCTCCTGCCGGGCCCCGACACCGACGTCGAGGCCGTCCGGGCGGTCGTGGCCCGGGTGACCGCCGCCGTGCCCGCGGCGGGCGCGACGGAGGAGGCGTCGGCCGGCCGGCTCGTGACCATCGCCTGCACGTTCGACGGGCCCGACCTCGCCGAGGTGGCCACGATGGTGGGCTGCCAGCCCGACGCGCTGGTGACGTACCTCACCGAGCGTCCCCTGCGCGTCGCGGTCGTGGGCTTCTCGCCCGGCTTCGCCTACCTCGAGGGCCTGCCCGCGGCGCTGCACGCCGTCCCGCGGCGCACCCGCCCCCGGCCGCAGGTGGCGGCCGGATCGGTCGCGCTCGCCAACGGGTACGCCGCCGTGTACCCGACGGCGTCCCCGGGAGGCTGGCAGCTCGTCGGTCGCACCGGCGTCGCGCTCTTCTCGGCCACCCGCCCTCCCTATGCGGTGCTGGCCCCCGGTGACCGGGTGCAGTTCACGGCCACGGGCACGGCCACCGGCGATCCCGAGCCGCCGGCCCCCCCGCCGTGGGCGCCGCCCGCCGGTGCGCGTGGCGTCCTCGAGGTGGTCGCGCCCGGGCTGCGCGCCGTCGTGCAGGACGGCGGCCGGCGCGGCGTGGCAGGCGCGGGTGTCCCCGCCGCGGGGCCGGCCGATCCGGTGTCCTTCGCGCTGGCCAACCGCCTGGTCGGCAACGCCGCCTCCGCCGGGGCGCTCGAGCTCACCGGGGGCGGGACCCGGTTGCGCTGCCGCGGCGCGTGCCACGTCGCCGTGGTGGGCGGTGCCCCCGAGCTGCGGGTCGACGGGTCGGGGGTCCCCGACGCACAGGTCCTGCCCCTCGAGCCCGGCCGGGTCCTCGAGGTCGGAAGGCTGCGCCGGGGGTGCCGCACGTATCTCGCGGTGGCGGGCGGGATCCTCGGGCCCGAGGTGTTCGGCAGCTCAGCCAGCGACGAGCTGTGCGGGTTGGGCGCCGGGCCCCTCGCGCCCGGGCACCTTCTCTCGGCGGGACCGTGGGCTCCGCCGCTCGGCGACCATCTCGGCGCGGGTGCGGCCAGCGAGGTCCCGCCCGGGGGAGTCGTCGAGCTGCGCGTCGTGCCCGGGCCGCACCCCGAGTGGTTCGAGACGGACGGGGTCGAGCGGCTCGCCGACGTCGAGTTCCGCGTCGAGGGGGACAGCAACCGGGTCGGCCTCCGCCTGCACGCCACGGGCGGGGGCGCCGCGCCCCGACGTTCTGCGCGGGCGGGCGAGCTCGACTCCCAGGCCGTCGTGACCGGCGCGGTGCAGCTGCCGCCGGGCGGGGACCCCGTGATCCTCATGCCCGATCACGCCACGCTCGGGGGCTATCCCGTGCTGGCGGTGGTGGCATCGGCCGACCACGGGCGGCTGGGCCAGTGCGTACCGGGCACCCGGGTCCGCCTCGTCCCGATCCGCCACGACGAAGCGGACGCGGCCTGGGGGGCGAGCCGGCGCGCCCTCGAGGGCGCCGTGATCGGCCACTACCCCCTGTCCGCCGGCTGAACCGCCGGATCAGAGGAGCAGCTTGACGGCGGTGCCGACCCCGATGACGACGACCACCACGCGCAGCGCCGGCGCCGGGAGGGCGAGCGCCAGCCGGGCCCCGGCGTAGCCCCCGGCGAGGCTGCCGGCGGCCAGCAGCCCGACCGCCTCCCACGCCAGGCCGCCGTGGATGATGAAGACCACGGCCGCGATGCCGTTCACGACCATGGAGAGCACGGCGCGCAGGCCGCTCGTGTGGGCGAGGGACACGGGCAGGGCGAGACCGAGCACGGCGAGGAACATGACGCCCATGGCGGCCCCGAAGTAGCCGCCGTAGACCGAGGCGCCGAACACCCCCGCCACCAGGAGCACCGGCCGCGTGCGGGGATGAGCCGAGCCGCGGTCGAGGGCACGACGCAGCGCGGGCTGCAGGGCGAAGAGCGCGGCGGCCCCCAGGACGAGCCAGGGAACGACCTCGTCGAAGGCCGCCGGTGACGTCGTGAGCAGCAGCAGGGCGCCGGCGATCCCGCCGGCGAGCGCAACGGGGGTCAGGCGGGCGAGCCGTCGGGACTGGTCGCCGATCTCGCTGCGGAAGCCGGCGGCCGAGGCGAGATAGCCGGGCCAGATCCCCACCGTGTTGGTGATGTTCGCCGTCAGGGCGGGATAGCCCAGCCCCAACAGGATCGGGAACGAGATCAGGCTGCCGCCGCCCGCCACCCCGTTGAAGATGCCGGCCCCCACCCCGGCCAGGACGAGCAGCACGACGTGGGAGGCGGGCATGCAGCGCAACAGTACGGGACCGCCACGTTTCCCCACGCTCCGCCACCGGGGTGCCGTGCACCGTATTGCGGCGACAACAGGGGTGTCGGGGCCGGAAATATTTCACAGGGCAGCGCAAGGTTCGCCGATCTCTCCCGTTTCAAACCCAACAGCAGAGGAGTCCGCCATGGCGCATGGGCGGGGACGGACGGACGGGTAAGGGGTAACGAATGAGGGGTCGCATCCGAATCGCCGCTGTGGGCCTGGTGGCCCTGACGGTGGTGGGCGCACTGTCGTCGACGGCGGGCGCCACGGTCTCCAAGTGGAACGTGCAGGGCAACGGGGGCTTCGTGTCGCTCGACCTGCTCAACACGCTCCAGCTCTCCGGTGGCGGCTCTGAGGCCGACGCCGGCAGCACGCCGCTCGCCGAGGCCTCGGGCACCGGTGCGTGCCTCTCGACGGCGGCCTCGAGCAACCCGTGCCCGACGAGCGCCACGAGCTCGCTGAGCGGGTTCGCACTCGACAGCACGCAGGACGCGGTGGCGAACGGAGCCGGCAAGACGGGGGCGCCGTCGACGCCGCAGAACTGCACCCTCCCGATCAACACGGGGCTGATCAACGTCGACGTGTCCTGCGGCTCCGCCTCGGCCTCCGAGGACGCCAACGGCAACCCGACCGCCTCGGGCACCGGGAGCCTGGCCAACGTGTCCATCAGCCTGAGCCTGACGAGCGTGCTGCAGCAGCTCCTCGGCGGCTCGCTGCCGGCGGCCTCGTCGATCTGCGGCGGCGTGCCCGCCGCCTCCACGACGGCGGGCAGCAACACGAGCCAGCTCTCCTCGACGGTGCAGGGCCTGCTCAACACCGTCAACGGCATCCTGCCTGCGGGCCAGAACCTCAACCCGACCAGCGTCGCCGGCGGGAGCGACCTCGCCGGCGGGTGCTCCGTGCTCGGAGGCCTGCTCACCCAGATCGGCTCCGCCGGTGGCTCGTCGCCGGTGTCGGGCATCGTGACCGGGATCCTCGACCAGGTGCTCGGCCTGACGGGCGGCAACGCAGTCAGCGTGCAGCCGCTGTCCATCGACCTGGGCGGGTCGACCACGGCGGTCAGCACGAGCGGCAACGTCATCACCGACTCGGTGACCCAGCACGCAGTGGACGTCAACCTCTTCGGCCTGGCCGACCTGCAGGTGGCCCCGACGACCGCCGCGGTGGCACTCGACCGCAGCAGCGGCACCGTGACGCCGAGCTGCAACGCCGGCCTCGTCTCCTACTCGACCAACGGGTCCCTGCCGACCTTCGTCAACATCACGCAGCTCAACGCCCTCGTGAGCCAGATCCTCACCGCGCTGGGCAGCAGCGGCAGCGCCCTCAGCTCGGCGCTCGGGGCTCTCCTCACGGGCATCATCAGCTACAACCCGGACGGCAACCTGCTGACCTGTGACACCTCGGCACCGGGCACGACCGCCAGCGCCAAGGTGGGCGTCCTCAACCTCGGGCTCCTGACCGGCCTGATGGGCGGCGTCGGCCTCAACGTCGGCGACGTGAGCGTGTCGGGGAGCTCCACGGTGGCGACGCCGGCCGTGGCCACCGCGGCCACCGCGGCGACCCCGGCCGCCGCTGTTCCCGCGGCCACCCCGGCGGCAGCCGCCGCCCCCGCCGCCGTCCCCAACGTGACCAGCGTGCACACCGGCGAGTTCTGGGCCGGCCCGCTGCCCATCATCCTGATGGCCGGGATGGGCCTGGGCGGCCTCATGCTGATCGGCCGCCGCCGGATCGCCTCGGTGGCCCGTTCGCTCTCTCCAATCGCCCGCCGTCGGGGTGGCCATTGAGCCGCCCCCGCCGACCCACCCTTCCGGGTCGGACGGCGGACCGCCACCGGGCCCGGCCTTCGGGACCTCCTCCGTTCCCCCTCCGGTCTCGGGGGCCGGCCCGGCGGCAGCCACAAGGAATGACGTCAGAGAGCCGATACAAGGAGAGATAGAGGAACCGGGCCGGAGGTGTTCCGCCGCCGTGGCCCGGGGCAGGACACGGACGAAAGATCTTCGGAGGATCTGGAGGGAGAAGCAGATGCAGCGGGAACCGGTGCTGCACACTGCCCGGATCGGGGGGGCGGACTCCCGCTCCGGGCAGGAGCAGCGCGTCACTGTGGAGTCGGGCCGATGACGTCCCTCCGGGATGTGAAGCGGATGAGCGTCACGCTCGTCGGGGTGGTGCTCCTCTTCGGGGCCGTCTTCGCCGCTAGCTACGCCGTCGCCCACCAGGAGCACCAGCACCACGCCGCGGCAGTGCTCATTCAGAGCGAGCGGGCGGCGATGGCCAAGATCGCCAAGCAGACCCATGGGGCGTCCTGCCAGGTGGCCGGGGTCCAGCCGGGCCAGCTCTCGGGGATCTTGAGCATCCCCTCGCTCCACATGACGGCTCCGGTCGAGGAGGGAACCGACGACCAGGAGCTCAACGTGGCCGTCGGGCACGATCCGCAGTCGGTGTGGCCCGGTCTCGGCGGCGCCGCCGTGTTCCTCGCCCACGACGTCAGCTACTTCGTGCACCTCAACCAGCTCAAGCCGGGTGACGTGATCACCTACCGGACCGCCTGCAACACGGTGAAGTTCGCGGTCAGCGGTCAGCAGGTGGTGGCGGCCGGGTCGCCGGTGGCCAACACGACCGGGCCGAGCATGGTGCTCGACACCTGTTGGCCCCCCAACGCGCTCTTCTTCACGCCCGACCGCCTGCTCGTCCGGGCGACGGAGGTGGGAGCGGCCACCAAGGGCGCCAACCTGAACGCCGGGGCCCAGTTCATCAAGACGGTCAAGTCCACCGACTACACGACGTCGGCCCCGCCGGCGCTGCAGGCGCAGGGCATCACCCTCGAGCAGAACGAGGCGCCGATGGGCACCATGAGCCTCGTCAATGCGTCGGTGGCCTTCTCCCAGTCGCCGGCGCCGCTCTCGCTCGAGGCCGCCGCGCTCGAGACCTACTTCGGCGGCCTCCACGCCGGTGCCCAGCGGCAGGCGGCCTGGTGGTCGGCCATCGCACCCGGGCTGGCCATGCCGCCGCAACTCGCCGGTGCGGTCGTGACCGGGCACGACGCCCCGCTCGACGTGGAGATCGACTCGGCCGGCGGGAACCCGACCCAGGTGGTGCTGCGCACCACCGTGACCATGCAGGGGGGCTCCAGCCCCGGTGAGCGCGCCATGACGGTCGTTCTCCCAGTTCACGGGGCTGTCGTCACCATCGGGAGCTGGACCTTCAGTTGAGCGTGCGTTGTGGCAGAACCCCGCCGGGACCGTAAGGGTGGCACGCCGGGCACGTTTTCCCTCTGGAAACCGGGGTGAGTGGTTTCGGAGGAGGGACGGACAGATGAGCTTCGACGAGATGTACGACGAGATGCTCCACGATGAGTTCCGCTCGCGTGGCGCCGCCCGTGGCAAGCACGCAGCACCGGAGACGGCGGGGGAAGGGCACGAGGGGCCGAGAGGGCTTTCGCGCTACCGCAACGCCGCCATGGTGGGCGCGGGCGGGCTGGCCTGCGCTGCCGTGGGCGCCTTCCTCGGCGGCCTCGGCGGCTACTTCACCGTCAACCCCGCGGCGGCCCACTCGGTCGCCTCGTCGAGCACCACCGACCAGCCCCTGGCGGCCGCGGTCAACCAGGCCTACCGGGCGGCGTCGCAGCAGAGCGGGTCGGCCGCTGTCGCCGCCGCGTCGTTCTCGTCGCTCTCGGGCTCCCTGACCAAGGGCATCGCGCCCTTCCAGACACTCTCGTACCACTCGCCGGTGAACCTGCCCGTCCCCTCGCTCCCGTTGGGCGCCGGGGGGTCGACGGGCGGCGCCGGCACCGGGGGCACCGGCACGGGGGCACCGGCACGGGTGGCGCGGGCGGCGGGACCGGCACCGGGACCGGGACGGGCGCGGGCTGCGCCGCGAGCCAGAGCGACCTTGGCCTCAGCTGCATCCTCGACACCCTGACCGGCCTGCTGGGCAACCTCGGGTCTCTCCAGGGCGACCCCACGGGTGGGCTCAACGCGCTCATGCCGACGCTCAGCAGCGTGGTCGCCGACGTGACCGGCACGCTGTCGGACCTGAGCTCGCTGCTCCCGACCTCTTCGCTGCCGCTCCCCACCGCCGGGCTCCCGACGGCCGGGCTCTCGCCGACGGGGTCGGTGCCGGCATCGACCGGCGGGCGGACCCAGGTGCCCGGGCCGGGGGTCAGCGCACTGAACCCGGTGCTGAACGGCATCGCCGCCGCCGTGGGCGGGTCGTCGGGCCCGACCACCCCCTCCCTCCCGTCGCTGCCGCTGCCGCTGCCGCTGCCGTCGGCCGGCGGCACGCTGCCCAGCCTGCCCATCACGACGCCGGGTGGGTCGCTGCCAGCGCCGCCGACGGTCGGCACGCCCAGTGCGCCGTCGGCCGGAGGCGGGACCAACATCAACATCCCGCTCCCCCCGCTCCCGGTGCCGGTGAACCCGCCCACGATCAACATCGGTGGGATCTCCGTCGGCGTCAGCACGGGCGGGTCGAACTCCGGCCTCACGCTCTCCCTCCCCTGAACCTCCGGTCGCGTAGCGTGCGGGTCCGCCGCCGGCGCGAGCAGCGCGTCGGCTCCGGGCTCACAGAGGAGGTCCCATGGTCAGGCTCACGTGCCTGCTCCGCCGCAAGGAGGGGCTCACCCCCGCCGAATTCCACGCGCACTGGCGCGAGGTCCACGGCCCGCTGATCGCGGCGAGCAAGAGCGGCGGCCACGTCCTGCGCTACGAGCAGCACCCCCGACCGCTCGACGACTACGCCGGAGACGGGGACCCCGGCTTCGACGGCGTCACGGTGCAGTGGTTCGAGAGCATGGACGCGTACCGGGCCCACATGGGGGAGCCGGACTTCTCCGAGATCTGGGCCGACATTGAGCGCTTCCTCGACACCGACCGGCTCCATTTCGTGGTGACCGAGCACCCGCGCCTCGTCATGGGCGACGACGCAGCCTCATTCCCCCTGGCCTGACTGGGGCGGTGGCGGAAGGGCGGTGAGCCCCGGCACCGAGGCGGGATGCTCCGGCGCTTCCTCGGCCGCACCTTGCGCCGGCGTCGGCGTCGGCTCGGAGACCGGCTCGGGGAGGGCGCGCAACGGGGTGCGTAGGGGCGGCCGTGCCGCCTCCGCCTCGGCACGCCGCTGCTCCATCAGCTCGGCCAGGTCCCGCCAGTCGCGCCCACCGATGCGGCGCACCTCCTTCGGGAGGCGCTGCAGGAGCCGGTCGACATCCCTTCGGTGACGCTCCGCGACGCCGCCCATCACGAAGACGGTCGCGGCGGGAAGATGGGCTTCACCGGTTGCGAGCTCGGCCAGGCGGGTGGACGCCACTTCGGCGTCCTGCATGAGCCCGAGCTCGTCCTGGAGCGCGGTCAGCTGGCGGACGAAGCGTCCCGTGCGACCCCCGTACACCTCGGCGCTGAACTCGAGGGCGTAGCGCAAACGCTTGCAGGCGATGCGCAGGCGGTGGAAGTCCGAGACGACGCCCGACCGTTTGGCCCGCTTTCCGGCCTTGGCCACTTTGTCGTGGCGCGCCACCACCAGGTCCGGCATGCCGATGACGGCCGGCTCCCGCGTGGCCACCGAGCGGCGCGCCGGCCCCTGCTGGACCATGGCGGACAGGCCCCTGGCCAATCGCTCCCAGCGCACCGAGTCGAGGGCAGCGAGCATGTCGGCGCGGGCGGCGTCGCGGTCGCGCTCGAGGAGTGCGGACAGCTCGGCCAAGGGATCGTGGTCCTCGGGGCGCGCGCCGGCACTCCAGCCCGCCGTGGCAGCGGCCATGTCCGCCAAACCCTCGCGCTGCACATCGAGATCGCGCACGGCACCGAGCACGCCGCCCAGCCAGCCGAGCTCCTGGCGGAACACCTGGGCCCGCACCGGGAGGACGTCGGCGAACAGCGCCAGCGCGGCGCGCAGGCGACGGGTCGCCACCCGCATGTCGTGGAGCTCCTCGGGGTCCTCGCCGAGGCGTGTCCCCGGCTCCTTGGTGCGCACCACGGCGAGCTGCCGGCGCAGGACGGCGAAGGCGAGCTCTCCCATCGTCGAGTCCTCGGCGATGCCGGTCGGGCCGAGGTCGGGCGGACCCGGGATCTCCTGGCCCATGGCGAGGAGACCCGCCTCGAACTTCGACAGCCGCGCCGGCTGCAGTCCGCAGGACGTCCGCAACTGCTCGACGATCGGGTCCAGGGCATCGAGCCACTCCGCCTGCACCTCGACCTCGACCCGGCGCAGCTGCGTCGGTCGTTGCCCGCCCCCGACGACGATCATCGTGTCGTCGAGCGCGACCTCGGCGGCGTCGATGCCGCCCACCCGCAGGGCGAAGGGGCGCCGCCGGGTCCGGACCTGCAGGACCTCGCGCAGGCGGCGTGCGCCGACGATGGCGCGCAGCCGGCGGCCGACGGGACCGTCCGGCCCGAGCGCGGCAACGCCGTCCGGCGGCAGGACCTCGGTCACCTCGACGCGCTGGCGCAGGCCGCTGCCCTCGGCCGGGCGGGTGTCCTTCAAGGTGATCTCGTCATGCCGGCCGCGCCGACGGGTGCGGACGACGAACCCGGCGCGAGCGATTCGCCAGTCATCGGTGTCGAGGTAGGAGTCAACCAGCCGCCGTGGCGTCCGGGCCAGCGCCGTGACCGTCCCGCCGTCGCCGGTCTCGACCGCGAGCGTCGGCAGCGCGGCGAGCCAGCGCTCGACCGGTCGCAGGTCGAAGGCGTCGAACTGCCATTCGATCTCGACGGGGTCGGGTTGGATCCCCGGCCCAGCACCCCTGGAGTCGGACACGCCGGTCAGGCTACTGCTCGCCGCCGCCGTCACCACCGGCCGCCGATTGCCGCGGATCGGCCGGTGGGCGGCGGTAACCTGCCGGCAGTGGCGCGACGAACGATGACAGCGGAACTCCCCACACCGACAGAGGTCGTCCAGGCGGCCGGTGGACTCGTCGTCCGGCGCCACCACGGGGTCCTGGAGATCGTCGTCGTGCACCGCCCGGTGCATCAGGACTGGTCCTTCCCCAAGGGGAAGCTCGACCCGCGCGAGACCTTCGAGATGGCCGCCCTGCGCGAGGTACGCGAGGAGACTGGCATGGCCTGCCGACTCCTGCGCTTCATCGGGCACACCGAGTACGCGGACCGCAAGGGGCGGCCCAAGGCGGTGGCGTACTGGGTGATGGCGGCCGAGTCGGGTTTCTTCACTCCCAATGAAGAGGTCGACGAATTGCGCTGGCTGACTCTCGAGGCTGCGGCCGGTGTCCTCTCCTACCCGCGTGATCGTGAGCTGATCGCGGTCATAATGGCCGCTGACCAGGTAGAACCCCTGATCTAAACGCTTTCAAAATTTCCTGAAATTTTGTGTTTAGTGGCTTCGGGATCGGGAATAATGGGCTGTAGCGATCTACCGCCTGATCGCACTGCCGGCGTGCGTGCCCCAGTCGAGAGCTCCAGGACCTATCGCCAAGGGCCCTGTGACAGCGTTTTCGACGTCAATCGACTGGGGCACCGTCGGCGCTTCTGACCGCCGTCGCCGTCAACTCTCGTCCGGTGGGGTCTCGTGCACGATGACGCGGCCCGTGATCTCCTCCGGCCGGATGGCGATCAGCGCGTGACGGTCACCCCCCGCCCAGGCCTCGAGGTCGAGTGAGGCCAGTCGCCCCACCTCCGCCGGGTCCTCGATGCGCCGGCAGATCCCGGTGACGAGCACGCTCCACCCCTCGCTCAGCGCCTCGTCCACGCGGTCGATCTCGAAACCGACGGTCTCCTCGGAACGGAGCACCGACGCCTTCCGGTCGTCGGTGCTGAAGACGATCTGGTCCTCGGTGAACTCGAAGTTGACCGGCAACGCGACCGGTCCGCGCGCCGTGGCGAACAAGATGCGCCCCACCCCCCCGACCGAGAGGTGGGTGCGGCACTGGTCGGTCGTGAGCTCGTTGAGCGCAGCGTGGGGGACGGCCCGCGCCTGCCCCGGAGGGCGGTCGGCGTCGGCGCCGAGCAGCTCGAGCGGGGTGGTGTCGAGCGCGAGCGCCAGGAGCAGCAGCGAACCGCCGCTCAGGTTGGCGTCGGGACTCGACTCGAAGTAGGCGAGATAGCCGGGGTCGATCCCGGCCTTCGAGGCGAGCGCCTCGACGCTGAGGCCGAGCTCCTCGCGCCGTGTCGCGATCCGCCGTGCCAGATCGGCGGCGTGAGGGGAAGGGGCCGATGATGGGGTCACCGGCACATTCTGCCCGCCACCGGGTGTGCCGGACAGGGCCGATGGTCCCGGCTCAGGCGACGAGGACCGCGGCGCCCTTGACCCGGTCGGCGCTGAGGTCGCGCAGGGCGGTGTCCGCGGCGTCCATGGGGTAGGGGGTCGTCGTGACGCGCAGGTGGATACGGGCCGCCTCGGCCAGGAACTCTTCCCCGTCCCCCCGGGTGTTGGCCGTGACACTCTGCAGCGTCCGTTCCTCGAAGAGGTGGGCCCCGTAGTTGAGGACCGGAATGTCGCTGAGATGGATGCCGGCGATGGCCAACGTCCCGCCACGGTCGAGCGCGGCCAGTGCGGGTGGGACCAGAGTGCCGACCGGTGCGAAGAGGATCGCCGAGTCGAGTGGCTCCGGCGGCGCGGCGGCGGCGCCCCCTGCACTCGCGGCCCCGAGGTCGAGCGCAAGCGCCTGTGCCTCCGCCGACCGGGTCATGACATGGACGCGGGCGCCATGCGCCAGGGCGACCTGCGCCGTGATGTGCGCCGAGCCGCCGAAGCCGTAGATCCCGAGCCGGCCACCCTCGGGGAGGTTGGCCCTCCGCAGGGCCCGGTAGCCGATGATCCCCGCGCACAGCAGCGGTGCGACCTCCTCGTCGCCGAACTCCTCGGGCAACGCGTAGGCGTACGCCTCCTCGACGACCGCGAATTCCGCGTACCCGCCGTCGACGTCCCAGCCGGTGAAGCGCGGGGAGAGGCACAGGTTCTCGTGGCCCGACACGCAGAACCGGCACGTGCCGCAGGTGTGGGCCAGCCAGGGCACCCCGATCCGGTCGCCCTCGCGCCAGCGGCCGGCTCCCGGCCCGCACCGGTCGACAACGCCGACGACCTCGTGCCCCGGCGTCACGCGCCGGTGGTGCGGCGCCAGATCCCCCTCCGCGAGGTGGAGGTCCGTCCGGCACACGCCGCAGACGCGCACGCGCACGCGGACCTGTCCGGGTCCGGGCTCCGGCACGGCCTTCTCGACCCGGATCAGCGGGCCCCGCTCCATCGGTCCGGCGCGATCGACCACCCACGACTTCATCAGGTCCGGCATCGGCGCCAGCGTACGACCGGGCGCCAACCGTGCCAATGGACCTTCGGCCCTACAGAACGGGCCCGCCCGCTCGTAGCGTTGTCCGTGCAGCGGCGCGCACGCGGCGGGTCGACCGGGGACACCCCTAGCATGGACGTGAACGTGGAGAACCGAATGCCCGCCCTGGCACCGACCGACGTGAGCGACCATCCGGCGGGGTATCCCGAGGCGCTGGAGCGCGAGGTCGCCGGAGCGGACGGCCTGCGCTACCACGTCCGGCCCATCCGTCCGGACGACGCGTCGCGTCTCGTGGAATTCCACCGCCGATTGTCGCCCCACTCGGTCTACATGCGCTTCTTCACGTTCCATCCGACACTGAGCGACACCGAGGTGGCGCGGTTCACGACCGTGGACTACGCCGATCGCCTGGCGCTCGTGGCGACGGTCGATGACCGTCTCATCGCCGTCGGTCGCTTCGACCGCGCGCCCGGCCAGACCGAGGCGGAGGTCGCCTTCGTGGTGGCCGACCAGTACCAGCACCACGGGATCGGGTCGCTCCTCCTCGACGAACTCGTCTGTGCCGCCCGGCAGCGGGGCATCGAGGTCTTCAAGGCCGAGACGCTGGCCGAGAACAGCGCCATGCTCGACGTGTTCCGTCACGCCGGGTTCGCGGTGACCTCGAGCATTGAGTACGGCACGGTGACGCTGCGCTTCCCGATCGCGCCCACCGACGACTACCGGGTCGCACTGGCCGCACGCGAGGCCACCCGGCGGGTCCCTCCGGGAGCGCCGGTGTGACGACCCTGGTCGTGGCCGGCCCGACCGGCCTCGCCGAGCACGACGGTGGTACGTACCACCCCGAGCAGCCGTCGCGTCTCTTCGCGGCGATGGACGGAGTGCGCGCTCTCGGCCTCGAGGACGAGGTCGTGTACCCCCCCATTGAGGAGGCGTCGGCGGCGGAGCTGAGCCGCGTGCACTCGCCGGCCTACCTGGCCGAGCTCGAGGCATTTTGTGTCCGCGGGGGCGGGAACATCGACCCCGACACCTATGCCCGGCCCGATTCGTGGAGCGCCGCCCGCCGCGCCGCGGGCGCCGGCCTGGCGGCACTGGCCGAGCTCGAACGCAGGGGGGAGGGCGTGGCCTTCGTGCCGGTCCGCCCGCCCGGGCACCACGCCACGGCCGATCGTGCGATGGGGTTCTGTCTGGTCAACAACGTCGCGGTGGCGGCGGCGTCGCGCACCGCGCTGGGTGAGCGGGTCCTGGTGGTCGACTGGGACGTGCACCACGGGAACGGCACCCAGGCAATCTTCTGGGACGACCCCGACGTGCTCTACGTCTCGACGCACCAGCACCCGCTGTTCCCCGGAACGGGCCGTCCGAGCGAGGTCGGCGGGCCCGAGGCACCGGGCCTCACGGTCAACCTGCCGCTGCCGCCGGGTGCCACCGGCGATGTCGTGCGCACCGCGATCGACGAGATGGCCCGGCAGAGCATTGAGGAGTTCGCTCCCGACTGGGTGCTGGTCTCGTGCGGCTTCGACGCCCATCAGGCGGATCCGCTGGGCGAGCTCGAGCTCTCGAGCGGGGATTTCGCCGAGCTCGCCCGGGTGGTCGCCGAATTCGCGCCAGGTCCGGGCCGGCTGGCCCTCTTCCTCGAGGGTGGGTACAACCCGGCCTCGATTGCCTCCTCGGTCGAGGCGACACTCGGCGCGCTGCTGGGCGCCGGGGAGCGCCCGCCGCCCCCGACCTCGGGTGGACCCGGCCTGTCGCAGCTGCAGGCCGACCGCTCCGAACGCCTGCGCGCCATCGACCGGGTCCACATGGAGGTGGGACTGTGACGGCGGAGCGGTCCGTGGTGGTCGGCTACGACGGCTCGGCCGACTCGCAGTGCGCGGTCACCTGGGCCGCCAAGGCCGCGCTCGCCCTGGGCGCCCGGCTGCGGGTGGTGCATGCGGTCGGGCTGCTCGAGCACGCCGGCCTGTCCGGGCCGAGCCAGGTGGACGGTGACGTCGCGTGCCGGATCGCGACCGACGCCGGGATGGACCGCGATGACGTGGAGTGGCGCGTCGTGGACGGTGACCCGTGCGGTGCCTTGTTGCGTACCGCAGAGCCACCCGACTCGACGATCCTGCTCGTCGTCGGCTCGCGCGGATCGGGCGCCCATGCCGGGATGCTGCTCGGCAGCACGAGCCTGGAGTTGGCCGAGCATGCGTCGATCCCCGTGACGATTGTGCCCCACCCTCCGGCGGCCGGCTGACCCGTCCTCAGCGGACGACGACGACCGAGCAGGCGGCGTGGCGGGTGCAGTACTGGCTCACCGAACCGAGGAGGAGCCCTTCGAAGCCGCCGCGGCCCCGCGAGCCGACGACGAGCATCTCCGCGTCCTTCGCCGCCGCGACGAGGGCCGGGCCCGCCGCCTGCTCGACCGTCTCCCCGCTGACGGGGACCTCGGGCGCCACCTCGGCGACATAGGCCGCGGCCCGGTCGATCACCTTCTGGGCGGCCTCGTGCACCTCGGGCACCGTGGTGGTGAAGGCGTAGCCGAGCGCCATCGGGAACATCCAGGCGCCCACGAGGCGCAGGGTGCCGCCGGTGCGCTGCGCCTCGCCGATGGCCCAGGTGAGGGCGCGCCCGGAGGACTCCGATCCGTCGACGCCGACCACGATGCGCCGCGCCACGCCGGTCATCGCCTACGCGGTGGCCCGATGGACGAGGACGGGGCAGTGCGCGTTGGTGGCGCAGTACTCGCTGACCGAGCCGATGAGCATCCCGACGAACTCGCCGTGGCCACGGCTCCCGACCACCAGCAGATCGGCGCCCTTCGAGGCCTCGACCAGAATGGGCGCCGGGTGGCCGCTGACGACCCGCGAGTCGGTGCTCACGTCCGGATGCTCGGCGCGCACGGCGGCGACGGCGGTCTCGAGTGCCTTCCGGACGTCCTCCTCGGGATCGAAGTCGTCGGGGACCGGCACTGCCCAGCCATAGCTCGTCGGCAACTGCCAGGTCATCACGATCTCGAGGCTGCTCCCGGTCAGGTCGGCCTGGCGGGCGGCCCAGGCCAGGGCATCGAGTGACAACGGTGATCCGTCGATGCCGACGACGATCCTTCCCGTGCCCGATGGCTGTGCGGCGGTCATTGCGCTTCTCCTTCTGCTCCCGCGTGCGGACCTTCGCCCGGTTGCCCTGGGCTAGATGTCGATCGGCACCTTCCACGTGAGGACGGTCCCACCGTCCGGTGGGCTGTCGAACGAGAGGGTGCCGTGCAACTTCTCCGCCCGCCGGCGCAGGTTCGGGAGCCCGAGACCTCCCCCCGCGGCGGCCGACGTTCCGCTGAGGCCGATGCCATCGTCGGCGATCGTGAGGATGCACCACGCGCCGTCGGCCTCCACGCTGACGGAGGCCCGCGTCGCGTGCGCGTGCTTACCCACGTTGGTGAGCGCCTCCCGGACGGTGGCGAGCACATGCTCGAGCACGAGATCGTCGACGGCGGCGTCGAGCGGGCCCGTGAACGTCAACGCGACCTCGAAGCCCACGACATCGTGGAGCTGGTGCACGAGGTTGGCGATGTCGTCGCGGATGCCGCGGCTCTCCTCACCCATCCCGAGCTCGTAGATGGTGGAGCGCACCTGGGCGATCACCTGGTCGATCTCCGCCACGGCGCCGCCGAGCTGGGTCGCCGTGGCCTCGGGCAGCCGGGCGGCCAGCCCCTGCAGCGTGAGGCCCAGCGCGAAGAGACGCTGGATGACGGTGTCGTGGAGATCGCGCGCCACCCGATCGCGATCCTCGTAGACCGCCGACCGGCGCACCCGGTCATGGAGGCGGGCGTTCTCGATCGCAATGCCGGCGGCCTGCGAGAGCGCTCCGACCAGCGCCTCGTCGTCGTGAGTGAACTCGGACCACCCGACCTTCTCGGCCAGGTAGAGGTTCCCGTACACCTCGTCGCGCAGCTTGATCGGCGTCCCGAGGAAGGAGGTCATCGGCGGGTGGTTGGGCGGGAAGCCGAAGCTGTCGGGATGGCTGCCGATCTCCGTGATGCGCAGCGTCTGCGGGTCGGCGATGAGCAGCCCGAGGACACCGCGACCTGTCGGGCGGGGACCGATCCGGGCCTCCTCGTCGTCGGAGAGCCCGACGGTGATGAACTCCGACAGGGATTGCTTCTCCTCGTCGAGTACCCCGAGCGCCCCGTAGCGCGCGCCCGTCATGGAGCATGCCTCCTCGACGACGTGCCGCAGGACTTCGGGCAATTCGAGGTTCGACTCGATCAGGAGCGTCGCCTCGAGGACCCTTCGGAGCTTCGTCGGATCCTCGATCCCGCGGAATGGCACGATCTCGAGCCTACCCACGCCCAGAGCAGCACACTTTCCGTGCGAGTAGCCGGGTCCGAGTCCCAGGTGGGAAGATGCAGCCGTGAGCCTGAGTGTCTTCCTCCTCGACGACCACGAGGTGGTGCGCACCGGCCTGCGGGCGCTCCTCGACGCAGCCGACGACATCGAGGTGGTCGGCGAGGCCGGCACGGTGGCGGAGGCCCTGAGCCGGATCCCGCCCACGAAGCCCAACGTGGCCATCCTCGACGTGCGCCTGCCCGACGGCAGTGGCGTCGAGGTCTGCCGGGAGATCAGGTCGAGCTCCCCGGAGATCGCGTGCGTCATGCTCACGTCCTACGCCGACGACGAGGCGCTGATCGCGTCCATCATGGCGGGAGCGGCCGGCTACGTCCTCAAGCAGGTGGGCAGCCTCGACCTGCTCGACACGATCCGGCGCGCCGGGGCGGGGCAGTCGCTGCTCGATCCGACGCTGACGGAGCGGGTCCTCGAGCGCCTCCGCGACGGGCCCAAGGTGGACCCCCGCATCGCCAGCCTGACGCCGCAGGAGCGCCGTATCCTCGATCTCATCGCCGAGGGGTACACCAACCGGCAGATCGCCGAGACGATGTTCCTGGCCGAGAAGACGGTGAAGAACTACGTGTCGAACCTGCTGTCCAAGCTCGGCATGGAGCGCCGGACCCAGGCCGCCACGTTCGCGGCGCGGCTCGAGGAGCGCTCGGCCCATGACGCCCGCACCGACGCCTCCGGCACCTGAGAGGGCAATTCCACCCCCTAGGAAAACTCGGACACGGGGCGCCCGCCGTCGGCAACCGCCTCCAGCCGCATGCCCAGGGCACCGAACGCACGCTCCAGGCGCTCACGTTCCTGCTGGGGCTGCTCGAAGCGGCTCGGATCGGTGTCGACACCTACCACCCGGGCCAGCTCGAGGAGAGCGACGTCGTAGGCGATCTCCCGCGCGAGGAGCACGGGCACCGTGTCGGCGTCCCCGTCCGGCGGAATGCCCTCTTGCATCTCGCGCCGACACCGGTGCACCTCGTCGAGGGCCTGCGGCTCCCCGGCCCCCTCGATGGTGGACCGGTGCTGCCGGTAGGCGGCGTCGAGGAGTTGGGTGTACATCGACATTTTGGATCCGGTGTCGCTCTGCCGCCCGGTCAGGCGTCGCGGAAGGAGTCGGCGGCCCGACGCAAGGTCGGATGGAACACGACCTCTCGCACGACCGGTGGCCGCAGGTAGGAGGGGAGCACCGCCGGGTAGAGCGGCCGGTTCCGCAGCAGGTGCCTCGCTCTCTTCATGGGTATCCCTCCTTCGGTCCGACCTCTCGGTGTTGAGAAGCATGCGCCGAATCGCCCGAGGTTGGGCAGGGCCGGAGGTCACATGGCGCGCGCCTGGCACCCCCGGTGTGACCTTCGGCCCTACTTGTGACGCGGCGCGGGTCTGACAATTCATGGCGAGGGCGCCGGCCAAGTGTCGGCCTCTGGGAGAAGATGGGAGCCACGCGTGATCCTCGTCGAAGAGACGCCGTCAGATTCGGGAGGCTGGTCCGGTTCCCCGAATGTGGCGGTCGGTGAGCTGAACCTGGACGTCGACCGGGTCTGGAGGAACGACGTGGCCCTCGAGATGTGGATCGATGCCGCGTCTCATCCGGTGGCGATCCGGCTGGCCGGAGTGCTCGACGAGTCCACGGGCGCAAACCTGCTCGGCGTCGTCGAGGACTGTGTGGCCCAGGGGCAGTTGGACTTCGACCTCGACACCAGCGCCGTGCGTATCGACAGCTCGGGGGTGCAGGTGATCGACCGGCTCCGAGCACGGATCCACGACTCGGGTGGGCGGCTGCGCTGCGCCCACGCCTAGGGCGCACCTCGGGACCCGCGGGGGCACGCCTACGCTGCTTCGAGGTGTCGCATGACTGACGATCGCACGACTCCTCCCGTACGGGCCGTCGAGACGCACATCTCCGTCCTCGTCTTCGTCGGGGACAGGGTGTACAAGCTCCGCAAGCCCGTGCGTTTCGACTTCCTCGACTTCACCGACCGGGCTGTCCGCCAGGCCGACTGCCAGCGAGAGGTCGAGCTCAACCGCCGCCTGGCACCAGACGTCTACCTGGGTGTGGCCGACATCGTGATGGAGGGTCAGCCGATCGACCACATGGTGGTCATGCGGGCGCTCCCCGCGGAGCGGCGCTTGGCCACCCTGGTCCGCGAGGGGACGGACGTCGACATCTGGTTGGCGAGAGTCGCGTCGACTCTCGCCGAATTCCATGCGGGCGCCCGGCGATCCGACGCGATCTCCGCAGCGGGGACGGCGCACGCGCTCCAGGCCGCATGGGGCGCCAACTTCGACGAGACCCGGCGTTTCGTCGGCACCATTCTCGACCCGATGGGGGACGAGGAGATCCACCACACGGTCTCGCGCTGGTTGGTGTCCCACCGGGCGCTGCTCGAGGACCGCAGCGCCTCGGGGCAGGTCTGCGACGGGCACGGCGACCTCCAGGCCGAGGACATCTTCTGCCTGAATGACGGGATCCGCATCCTCGACTGCATCGAGTTCTCCGACGATCTCCGCTACGGCGACGTCTGCGCCGACGTGGCCTTCCTCGCCATGGATCTCGAGCGTCTCGGCCGGCCCGACGCTGCCGAACGCTTCGTGCTCTCGTACGAGGCGCAGGCGGGAGAGCGTCTGCCACGGCCTCTTCTGCACCACTACATCGCGCAGCGGGCCTACGTGCGAGCCAAGGTGACCTGTCTGCAGGTCGAGCAGGGAAGAGAGGATGCGCGTCGCGACGCCGGGGAATTGCACGCGCTGGCCCTTCGGCATACCCGGCGCAGCAGGCAGGTCCTCGTGCTGGTGGGGGGCCTCCCGGGCACCGGCAAGAGCACGCTCGCCGCCGCTCTGGTGGCCGAGACCGGGTGGGACCTGCTCCGCTCGGACGAGCTCCGGCGGGAGTTGCAGCCCTCCGCCGACGGCGGCGCACCGGCGACCGACACCGGCCGCTACGAGCCGGCCGCCGTCGGCGCCGTCTACGACGAGCTGCTCGTCCGCGCCCGCCGGCACCTCGACGAGGGGGAGGCGGTGGTCCTCGACGCCTCGTGGATCGATGCGGGGCGGCGTGCAGAGGCGGTGCGGGTTGCCGCCGATACCGGCAGCGAGCTCGTGGAGTTGCGTTGCACCTGTGAAGAGCCGGTTGCGACAGCACGGATCAACGAGCGGTCGAGGGGGCGTGACGACGTCTCCGAGGCAACGCCGCACGTTCGATCCGTCATGGCAGCCAGAATGGACCCGTGGCCGTCGGCCATCACGATCGACACCTCACGCCGCAGTGCTGCCGAGTGCGCGTCGTGGGCCCTGCGGGAGATCGCGCCATGAGCGGTTCGGGGCCGGGCTAGGGACCTAGGTCCCGGAGCGAAGGGGGCATTGGACTCTAGGGGCAGCGGCCCCGGCGCGGTCCAATGGGGGAGGCGGCACATGGTCGCCAGGACGGGCAGGAGGACGCCATGCACCATCCCACGAACCGCCAGGCCACACGGACGGCTCATCGCACCGAGAAGTCAGCGCTCAGTCCCTATGTCCTCGACGAGGTGGCCTTCACGCTCTCGGACATCCGGCGGGCTCGAGCGGAGAGCGACGGGCCCAGCGCCCGCTGACCCCGCGTACGGGCGATCGGAGGAGTGGGGACGTTCGGCCCTATCTCGGCACCCGCACCCGTTACACGCTGGACACGGACCCAGCCGCAGATCGCGCTGATGAAGGAGGAAGATCGCCATGCCGAAGACCACAGCCAAGACCAAGGCACCGGCCAAGACCACGGCACACGCCAAGACCACGGCGCACGCCAAGACCAAGACGGTCAAGGAGCCGGAGACATCGGAGTTCGTCAAGTCCATGACCGGAACCGTGGACCAATGGAAGGCCCGGATCGACGAGCTGAAGGTCCAGGTGGACCTGGCCAAGCTCGACACCCGTGATCGGGCGACCAAGCAGCTCGATTTGGCGCAGAACGCCTGCCTGGCCGCCTATTCGAAACTGCGCGACGCCGGCAAGGACGTCGTGACCAACGCCGACACACTCCGCGACGGCGTCGAGAAGCTCCTGCGGGACATCAAGGCGGCCTTCGAGGCGGCGCAGGCCGTCATCAACCGGGGCTGACGGGCGGCCCGGCCCACCTCTCCTGCTCCTCCGTCAGCGTAGATTTCGTGCATTGTGAGGCGGCAGGTTTGAGGTTTCCGCAGAGGGACCGGCGAAAGATGGGCACGGGGGAGGCGGGATGTCACTCGCCGCGTTGATCCTCAAGAACCTGTGGTCGAAGAAGGCCCGGTCCATCGGCATCGCCTTCGCCATCAGCATCGCGGTCATGACGGTCGTCACACTGACGGTGGTCAGCAGTGGGCTGGAGGCGTCCGCAGCTGCGGTCCTGACCCTCGGAAAGGCCGACTTCACCGTGGCACAGAATGGCGTCTCGGAGGTCCTGTTCTCCAACCTCGACCGGGGTCAGCTGGCGGCCGTGAAGGCGACGCCGGGCGTGCAGAGCGCCGTCGGCGTGTTGCTCGCGACCGAGCGCATCAACGCGGCGAACCCGCTGTTCATTGAGATCGGCATTCCCCCCGACCAGCAGGGCCAGTTTGGCGTGCACGTGGTCGCCGGCCGGTCGTACACGGGCGGGGCGACCCACGAGATGATGATGGGCTGGCGCGCCGCTCAGGACTTCGGGCTCCACGTCGGTGACCGCTTCACGGCGAACGGCACCTGGAACACCATCGTCGGGATCTACTCGACGGGGATTGCATACGGCGACCTGGGGGGCATGTTCCCGCTCACCGCGCTCCAGACCTACAACCGGGTCCCGGGGACCGTCACGCTGATCTTCGTCAAGGTGGCACCGGGCACCTCCGTCGCAAAGATCGAGAAGACGATCACGACAGAGCACCCCGAGATGACGACGATCCGGACCGCAGCCCAATTCGGTCGGGCCGATCGCAACCTCGTGTTCCTGCAGGCAGCGGTGACCGGGAGCACCATCCTCGCCATCCTGATCGGTGCCGTCATCGTTGGGAACACCATGCTGCTGTCGCTGTTCGAGCGCACCCGGGAGTTCGGACTCCTGCGGGCCATCGGCTGGACCCGGTCCCGCGTCGTGTCGCTCGTGGTCGGCGAGGGCATCGTCCTGGCCCTGATCGGAGCCGCCCTCGGGGTCGGGCTCTCGTTCGCTGCCACGGACGTGCTGGAACGTCTGCCGCAGCTCAGAGGCGTCCTCCAGGCCAATTACACCCAGGAGGCGTTCTGGCGGGGGCTCTACACCGGCCTCGGGATGGCGATCATCGGCGCGCTCTACCCGGCGCTGCGCGCTGCCAACCTCAAGCCGCTCAAGGCGTTGAGCCGTGAGTGACGCCGCCGCCGCCCCGCTGCCCGCCGTCGAGGTGCACGGGTTGGAGAAGACATACGACAACGGGCTGATCCGTGCACTCGACGGCGTCGACCTGGTCGTCGCGGCGCAGGAGTTCGCCGCCATCACGGGCCATTCGGGGTGCGGGAAGTCGACGTTGCTCCATCTCATCGCCGCCCTGGACACGCCGTCGAAGGGCACGATCACCGTCAGCGGGCAGGACGTGGTGCACCTTCGCCATGCCAGCAGGTTCCGGCGCGAGGAGGTCGGTCTCGTGTTCCAGCTCCACAACCTGCTGCCGCGGCTCTCGGTCCGCGAGAACGTCGAGATCGCCATGTCGGGATCGCGGCGCCCGCACCGCCAGCGTCCGGCCTACGCCGACCAGCTTCTCGACGACGTCGGCCTCGGCGGCCTGAGCGACCGCCTCCCGACACAGCTGTCCGGGGGTGAGCGCCAGAGGGTCGCCATCGCACGGGCCCTGGCCAACGACCCGCCGCTGTTGCTGGCCGACGAGCCGACCGGCAGCCTCGACACCGCATCGGTCGACGTGGTGCTCACGCTCTTCCGACGACTGCGGCGGGAGCGTCACACGACCATTCTCCTGGTCACCCACGACGAGGCCGTGGCGGGCGCCGCCGACCGCATCGTGCACATGGTCGACGGCAAGGTCCTGGTGGGCGACGGCGTGCCACCCGGCGAGTACGAGCTCCGCCCGCGGCGCGCCTGACCGCCGGCGGTTCAGGCCTGGCCCGGCGGAGCCTGGTGGGAGAGGGGCTGCGCGGTGTCGCTCCCGCTGCGCAGCATGATGTCGGCGAACTTGGCATAGAGGGCCATCGGCTCCTGCGAGCGGACGAGGACGTCGAACAGCTCCGCCATGGAGACGACGCCGCTCGGTCGCTCCGAGATGTCGAGCACGACGAGATGCCGGATGCCGAGGCTCACCATCAATGCGGCCGCCTCGGCGACACTGGCCGACGGCGGTGCCCAGTTCGGGTGATCCGACGCGACGGCCGCCACCTCGTCCTCGGGACGCAGGCCTCGCGCGAGCGCACCGACGAGGTCGAACTCGGTGACGACGCGCAGGGGCTGCTCCTCCAGGATGGCGCACGAGACGCCGCCCCTCACCATCGCCGTCGCCACCTCCGTCAGCGTGTCCGTGGCGGACACCACCGTCGGGGGTCGCAGGTGCATGCCTCCGAGCGTCGCATCGAGGCCTTCGAAAGAACGGTTGCTCATGGTCACACCCTCGGGCTCGGACTGCCGGCCGGCAGCGGGGGACGTCGTCGTCCCGATCGACAGTACCGGGAGCGGTCGTGACCGGACCCTCGGCGTCGATCCGGAATTGGAAAATGGCGACCGAGGGGGGTGGCCGCCATTCTCCAAGCACCGTTGTCTGGGAAGAGGAGGGTGTCCCAGTCATTCTGCAACCGGGCCTGCAGTGGGGGTAGAGCCGAAAGTAACGGATTCCGGCTCACCGGGCCCTTCGTGACCAGGACCTATGGCCATGGTCAGGACGGTGGCCCGGTGCGAGAGTAGGAGCTATGCCCATTGTGTGCTCCGCTGAAGAGGCCGTATCCCTGATCCGGCCGGTCGACATGATCGGGTTCGGACTCGGTCCGGCCAACCCAGACACCTTCCTCACCGCCCTGGGGGCCCGCGACGACTGGCAGGACCTGCAGCTGGGCGGGGCACTGTGTCTCAACTTCTACGCGGTCTTCACCAAGCCCGGTGTGACGTACCGCTGTGGCTTCTTCGGGCCGGCGGAACGGCTCCTGCACTCCATGGGACACCACGTCGAGCTGGTGCCGGGTGGCTTCCGACAGATGGCGCCGATCCTGGCCAAGTTCGCCCCGCGGGTCATGACCGTGCAGGCCGCCCCGCCTGACGACGACGGCAACGTGAACCTCTCGCTCCACATGGGCGCGACCCGCCCCGAGCTCATCCGCGCCGGCCGGGATCCCGACCGGCTGCTGATCGTCGAGGTGAACCCGAACCTGCCGCGCACCAAGAGCCTGCCGCCCGAGTTCGACAACACCATTCCGCTCGACGACGTCGACGTTCTGGTCGAGACGAACGCGACCCCTTTCGCCCTCACCGAGCCTCCGACCGACGAGGTGGACGAGGCGATCGCCCGCAACGCTCTCGCCTACGTGAAGAACGGGTCCACGCTGCAGACGGGTATCGGCGCCATTCCGAACATCGTGGCCACGGAGCTGGCCAAGGGCCCTCTCGGCGGGTTCGGGGTCCACTCCGAGATGTTCACCAACGGGCTCATGCGCCTGCATCAGGCAGGCAAGGTCGCCAATGACGCCAAAGGGATGTTCGACGGAGTCTCCGTGACCACGTTCGCCCTCGGGACGCCCGAGCTCTACGGCTGGCTCGACAACAACGAAGAAGTTGCCTTCCTCCCGGTGGAGACGATCAACAATCCGACCGTCATCGCGAGGAACGCCAACCTTGTTTCCATCAACGGGGCGCTCTCGGTCGACCTCTACGGGCAGGTGGTGGCCGACAACATCGGCGGCCGGCAGATCTCGGGCGTCGGCGGGCACGAGGACTTCGTGGCGGCCGCCGAGCTGCATCTCGACGCGCACTCGCTGATCTGCCTCCACTCGACGGCCGTGCACGAGGGCGAGCTGGTCTCCCGCATCGTCGGGCTCCTGCCCGAGGGCTCCATCGTGTCGACGCCGCGCCATCACACCGGCGTCGTCGTCACGGAGTACGGCTCCGCCGAGCTGACCGGGCTGACCGTGAGTGAGCGCGCCCACCTGCTCGTCGAGATCGCTCACCCTGACTTCCGGGACGACCTGCGCAAGCAGGCTGACGAGCTCGGCCGGGCCTGAGCTCGTCTCAGCCGGCTGCTGGGGAGGCCGGTTTGTTCGGCCACTCGCGGAACGTGCCGTGATGCCGACCGATCTCGCCGATGATGGCGTCGATGTAGACGAGCTTGCGAATCATGTACGAGCGTGTCTCCTTCGGGTCGAGGTACAGGTTGTAGAGGCGGCCGTAGCCGTAGCGCTGCACCACTCCCGTGAACCCGCCCGGGTTCAGGACGTCGGTGTCGTCGTCCGAGATGGACGACACGAGGTACTTGTACTCGCCGACCCGGAGCGCCGAGTACTGCGAGGTGAGCCAGTAGTGCTGGTGCTTGCGATTGGACACCACCTGCTCCCCGTCGGCTGCCAGGAAAAACGACAGTTGATCGACCGCGTCGATGTAGCGGTCCGCCGGCATCCGTTCCGATGCTCCCGCCATGGACAGGCAGGTGGCGAAGAGGTCGAGGAGGTGCACGAGGCCGTCGCTCGAGCGTCCTGGTTCGACCATGCGTGGCCACGAGACGACGGCGGGTACCCGGACGCCACCCTCCCAGGTCGATCCCTTGGCACAGCGGAAGGGCGTGAACGCCGAATCCGGCCAGGTTTCCATCTCGGGACCGTTGTCCGACGAGATGACCACCATCGTCGTCTCGAGCTGCCCGGTCCGCTCGAGAGCGGCGACCAGTCGGCCACAGATGTCATCGAGTTCGACGACGGCGTCCTTGTAGGGATGCCGGGCCGGAGAGCGCCCGAGGAAGTCGGGATGGGGGTAGTTGTCGAAGTGGGCGCCCCGAGTGCAGTGGTAGAGGAACCATGGGTCGGGCGACGGTGCCATCCGTTGGATGAATTGCTCGGAGTAGGTGCACCACTTGTCGTCCAGGAGAGAAAGCATCGGGACGGTCACCTCTTCGACCTCCTCCAACGCTCCGTCGCGGGTGGCGTGGACGAAGCACTTGTTGAACGGCATGTTGCGGACCCATTCCGTGCGGTCCTCGCTGTAGACGACCTCGGGAAAGAAGTAGGGGTCGCGCCACTCGGTGTACATGTCCGACACGGATAGGAATCCGTAGAAGTCGTCGAACCCGACGTTCTGCGGCTGGCTCTCTTCGTTCTCGCCCATATGCCACTTCCCGACGGCCTGCGTCACATAGCCGGCGTCCGAGAGGAGCTGGGGAAGGGTGACCTCCCCACTGAGCCCGCCCGGCATGCCGTACATCGGAGGGACCAGGAGGCCGTGGCGCATCGGGAGCCTGCCCGTCATGATGGAGGCCCGGGTCGGTGTGCACGACGGCTCGCTGTAACAGGACGTGAGCAGCAGACCCTCGCGTGCCATGAGGTCGATGTTCGGGGTCGGCGCACCCACCGCGACACCCCCGCCGTAACACCCGAAGTCTCCCCAGCCGACGTCGTCCATCAAGATGACGACGACGTTCGGCCGCCGTCCGGTGCGCGAGATGAACTCGGCCATTTTGGTGGCCGCCGCCTCGTCACGGCCGGGTACCACGAACGCGGGCTCCCGGTTGGCCGCGGGCGCGCGCGTTGCCCCAGTGACGGGGTCCACTCCGGCACCCTCTCGGTGCGCGGTGGTGTCGCCTGCTGTCGGGTCGCTCATCGCTGCTCCTTGTCGCGTCGGTGGGAGGCACATGCTGCACCTTGGGACGTCGGTCGTACAGGCGGGTCGCCGGCTGCTCCCGGAGGTCGCCGTTCCCGTTGCCGATCTCGGTGTGCGGCGGCTAGAGTGGACGAGACGTTCGAGTGGCCGAGAGGAGGTGGGAGCAGATGAAGGCTGAACCTCACAGTTCCCAACCTCCCCAGCCGTGCCCCGGCGTCCTCAGTCCGTCGATCTGAACTGCGTACCGGGTTTCTGACGCAGTTTCCAGCGACGTAATGACGTCGGGGAGCTGACTTTCCTTCCGCCTGCGGGCGGGCCATGCCGGCCGCGTCCACGCGGCCGACGCTCGGGACCCACCTGCCGGATCCCCAGGCACGCAAGACCAGCGCACTCCGTGTACCGCCATGCCGCGCCTCTTCTGGCGCGAGACCTCATCCGGGTCTTCGGTGACGGAGTCCGGCAGAGTCAAGGAGACACCTCAATGAAGCTGCACCTCGCACCACCCGGCACGAACCGGACGGCGGGCCACGAGGCCGCCGTCCTCGACGAGGCCCACGTCGGACACATCAACGGTGCCCTGGGCACCATCGACCACGGCGACACGGCGCCGCGCCGTGGGCTCTCGCTCAAGACCAAGACCCTCCTCGCCATCGTGGGCCCGGGCCTCATCGTCATGGCCGGCGACAACGATGCCGGCGCCTTCAGCACCTACGCCCAGGCGGGACAGAACTACGGCACCCACCTCATGTGGACTCTCCTCCTGCTCGTTCCCGTTCTCTACGTCAACCAGGAGATGGTGCTGCGACTGGGAGCCGTCTCGGGAGTCGGCCACGCGCGCCTCATCTTCGAGCGCTTCGGAAAGTTCTGGGGGGCATTCAGTGTCATCGACCTCCTCATCCTCAACGCCTTGACCATCGTCACCGAGTTCATCGGGATCTCGCTCGCCGTCAACTACCTCGGTCTTCCCAAGGTGCCGACCGTCATCCTCGCCACGGTCGTGGTCATCGGGGCGGTGAGCACAGGAAGCTTCCGGCGCTTCGAGCGGCTCTGCCTCACGTTGGTGGCGTTCTCGCTCCTCGTGATCCCGCTCTTCCTACTGGTCCACCCGCCGATCGGTGAGGTTGCCCACAGCTTCGCGGTGCCCAGCCTGCCGCATGGGCAGCTCCCGACGGTGATGCTGCTCATCATCGCCATCGTCGGCACCACCGTCGCCCCTTGGCAGCTGTTCTTCCAGCAGTCCTACGTCATCGACAAGCACATCACGCCCCGCTGGATCAACTACGAGCGGGTCGATCTCGGGATCGGCATCGCCATCGTCGTCGTCGGCGGGGTAGCGCTGATGGCTGTGGGCGCCGCCACCTTCGGCGGTCATCACGGGTTCGGGGGGTTCACCGATGCAGGCGGCACGGCGGCCGGGCTGGCGCACAACGTGTCACGGACGGCCGGTGACCTGTTCGCCATCGCGCTCATCGACGCCAGCATCATCGGCGCCGCCGCCATCGGACTCTCCACCGCCTACGCCACGAGTGACATGTTCGGCATCAGGCACTCGCTGCACCGGCCCGTCTCGCAGGCCAAGGGCTTCTACGTCTGCTACGCCGGGTTGATGGCGGTCGCGGCCGTGTTGGTGCTCACCCCGCACGCGCCGCTCGGCGTCCTCACCGAGGGTGTGCAGGTCCTCGCCGGGGTACTGCTCCCGAGCGCGAGCGTCTTCCTGTTGCTCCTGTGCAACGACAAGGCCGTGCTCGGTCCGTGGGTCAACGGGCGCAAGCTGAACATGCTGACCGGGACGATCGTGTGGGTACTGGTGCTCCTCTCGGTCATCCTGACGGCGAGTGTCCTGTTCCCGGACATCACGGGCGCCCAGATCGTCGGCGTGCTCGTCGGCGGCATGGCGGTCGGGGTGTGTGTCGGGACGTTCCTCCTGCTCCAGACGCGCCGCCGCCGGGACGTCGTCACCGTGACCGACGCCCTGGCCGAGGTTCCGAACCGTGAGACGTGGCGCATGCCCGCTCTCCAGCGTCTGGAGCGACCGACGATGTCGATGCAGCGCAAAGTCGGGCTCTTCGCGCTGCGGGCTTACCTGGCCGTCGCCTTCGTCCTCGTCATCGTCAAGATCGTCGAGGTGGCGGTGAAGGGATGACCTTCACGGCCACACGATGGTGAGGGGCGAGCCACCGGGTGGTGTGAAGAGGGCCGGGATCGGTTCTGCTCGGCGCTAGCGTGCGCGTCGATGCGACAACGCCTGGTCGGGCTCACGGTTCTGGTGCTGGGGGTCCAGGTGCTTGTGGGTGTGTGTCCCGGCCCCGCCGATGCGGGCACCGTGGGAGCAACCACGGAGGTCAATTCGGAACTTCCGTGGCACCCCGCTGTCGTGGATTCGCAGGGGAAGCTCCTCTCCTGGTACGAGCCCCAACAGAACCTCGGCTACGACGAGGTGCTTCGCGTCGGGTGGAACTTCCTCGAGCACGAGGTCCCTGATGAATCAGGGACGAAGCTCAAGACATATCTCGTCAACTCGGTGTTCAATGGCGGGACCCTCCAAGGTGCGTACTGGCAGAGCAACCCCGCCATGACATTCGGGTCATTCGTCGACTCGGCCCTTGCGTGGTACCCGTACTCGGGAGACCGGGGCGCGATCCGGCTGGTGAGCACCATGTTGAACTACGAGTTGGCACACGGCACGACACCGGCCAGTTGGAGCTGGTCGAGCGTGCCGTTCCCCACGGGTTGTGGCAATCAACCCCGGTACGGACGGTGCCTGTCCGACATGCCCAAGAGCTTCTATGGCGGGATCGAACCGGACAAGGTCGGCGAGATGGGCATCGGGTATGCCCTCTTCTATGAGTGGACAGGTAGTCAGAGGTATCTCCGCGCCGCGATCGACTGCGCGAATGCTCTGGCCGCGCACGTTCGACCGGGCGACGACACGCACACCCCGTGGGCGTTCCGCGTGGACGGGAAGAGCGGCGCAACGCTCGATGGCGAGACCTTCGGGGGGATCGTGGTCTCGCCGCTGCGGCTCTTCGACGAGCTGATCCGCCTTCATACGGGCGACGTTCGTGCCTATGAGCGGGCGCGTCGAGTGGCGTGGACATGGCTCGACCAGCATCAACTCAATCCGGGTAGCCCCACCTATGACGACTGGAGCGGGTACTTCGAGGACGTCCCGAAGGACCAGAACAACGTCAACCAGGCCGCGCCGACCTATACCGCCCTGTACCTCCTGAATCTTCGGGATCCCGGTGCGGGAGATCCGAACTGGAAGACCCAGGTGGCGCACCTGATCGACTGGGTCGAGCAACACTTCGGAGTCGGTCCGTTCGACAGTGCGACGGCCATCAACGAACAAGGCCCGAGGAGCGGTGGAGCCCCACTGTGTTGTTCGTCGGCGGGTCTGGGCAGCGACACCGCTCGGTGGGCCGCGGTGAATGCTCTCTATTACGAGAAGACGGGCGACGCCGCGGCCCGGGAGACTGCGTTCCGCTCACTCAACTACGCGACGTACTTTGCCGACTCGACTGGCCGCATCTCGTGCTGTGGCCAGAGCCTGGGTACGTTCCAGTACTGGTTCAGCGACGGATACTCGGACTACCTCCGGAGCTTCAACTGGGCCATGGCTGCAAACCCGGGTCTTGCACCCGGGGGCCAAAGCCACCTGTTGGGCTCGACATCCGTGGTGCAGCGCGTGACCTATGGCCATGACCGGATTGCGTATCGCACGTTCGACGCCGACGCGAGCGAGGTCCTCCGAGTTGCCTTCCGTCCTCTCGCGGTGACTGCCGGTGGTCAGACCCTTCGTGAGCTGCACGACCTGCACGGTCAGGGCTACACCCTCGAGCCTTCGGGCCAAGGGAGCTTCGTCCTCGAGATCCAACACCTGCGCTCAGGCGAGGTTCAGATCGCCGGCTGATCCGGGCCGCTCCGACGCGACGTGGTGGCCGAACTGTCTCCGGACCGGCCGTGCGGAGAACCGAGCGGCCAGGACCGGGTGTGCGAGCGGGCCCGCGTCCGCGGGCGAACGTCGATCCCCGTCGCTCTAACGAACCACGACCACCGAGCAGCTGGCGTGGCGGACACATCGATCACTGACGGACCCCAGGAGTAGCTCCGCCATCACCCCTCCTCCGTGACTGCCCACGACGAGGAGGTCGGCGTCACCGGCGGCCTCGAGCAACACCGGGACTGCATTGCCTCTGATCACCCGTGCGCGGACCCGGTGCGGGTCGATGGCCGGGAGGGAATCTCTGATCACCTCGTCGAGCTTGAGGCGGGCTTCGTCGATCAGCTCATCGGGCCAGGGCACATCGACCACGATCCCGAGGGGTGCGGGGTGTTCGGGGAAGTTCCAGGCCGTCACCACCTCGAGCGCGGCACCCGACCAAACGGCCTGGCGGGCAGCCCATCGCAGGGCGCTGATGGAGGGATCCGAACCGTCGACCCCGACCACGATGTGCCGGATCGGCGTGCTCATGTCCAGGACTGGATTCGCCTCACTCATGAGCACCATCCTTGCCTCCGGGCTGAAGGACGTGTCCATCCTGGCCTACACGGTGGACCTCGATGCGGCGCCAGAGCGTGAGAGCGCCGATCGCCGCCACGACGATGAAGCCGGTCACGACGATCACCGCAGCCGGGGGCACGTCGAGAGCAAACACCCGGCGGGACAGCGAGACGCAGAACAACACCACGAAGGCCGCCACCATGGAGGCCACGAGGGTGACCCGTGCCGCGTTGAACGGACGGGCGATCAGGACCAGGACCCACATGGCCATGGCGAACACGGCCAACAACGCCGCCGTCCTGGCCTGAGCGAGGCTCGTGTCGGGCCAGGCACGCGCCACCAGGTAGCTGACGAATGTGGCAGCTGCCGTGACGGTTCCCGCCGGGATGGTGAAACGCAGCACGCGGCGGGTGAAGCCGGGCCTGGCGCGCGGCGCCGCCGACTCGAAGGCGAGGAAGAAACCCGGGACGCCGATGGTCAGCGTGTCCACGATGGTCAGGTGGCGTGGGAAGAAGGGATAGGGCTCTGCCCCAACGACGATGGCCGCGGCCAGGAGGGCGGCGTAGACCGTCTTGGTGATGAAGAGGTTGGCAACCCGCTCGATGTTGGCGATCACCTTTCGCCCCTCTGCCAGGATCCGAGGCACGGCCGAGAACGCGCTGTCGAGGAGCACCACGCGGGCAACGGATCGGCTCGACTGGCTCCCCGACCCCATGGCGATCCCGATGTCCGCCTGTTTGAGCGCCTGCACGTCGTTGACACCGTCCCCGACCATCGCCACCACGTGCCCCTGGGACTGGAGGATGTTCACGACGGCGAGCTTCTGCTCCGGTCGGATCCGACCGAGCAGGTTGGTCGCATCGAGCGCTGATCGCAGCGCCGAATCGTCGTCGATCCGACCGGCGTCCTGCGCGGCGCCCGGCGACTCGATTCCGAGGCGCTCCGCGACCTGCGCGACCGTCTCCGGCGCATCTCCCGAGAGGACCTTGATCGTCATGCCCTGCTCGAGGAGGTAGCGCACCGTTGCCGCGGCGTCCGGACGGACCTGCTCGGCCAGGACGATCAGCGCGATCGGTTCGAGGGTGGGTGGCAACGAGCCCCCTTCGACCGGCTCACGCGCGCGTGCGAGGATCAGGACCCGCCGGGCAGAGCGTTCGTGGTCCCGGGATCGAGCCATGACATCCGTGTCGTTTTCGGAGAGGACCACCTGGGGAGCCCCGAGAACCCACGACCCGCGGTCGACGAAGCTGACCGCGCTCCACTTGCGCGAGGACGAGAACGGCACCTGCGACCGGATTCGCCAGCCCGTCGGCTCGCCCGCCCTGAGCAGTGCCAGGGCCCCGATCGTCGCATTGGGCGCCGGGTCGGCGGCAGCGGCGGCGGCCAGGACGTGCTCGACCTCAGGCCGTGGGACATCAGAGAGGACCTCGATGTCCGCGAGCCGCAGGCCAGGTTCGGTGAGCGTCCCGGTCTTGTCGATGCACAGCACGTCGACGCGGGCGAGACCCTCCACGGCGGCCAGCTCCTGGACCAACACGCGATGGCGCGCCAGGCGAAGTGCCCCGACGGCGAAGGCCATCGACGTCAGCAGCACCAGCCCCTGGGGCACCATGGCGGCGACCCCGGCGACCGATCCCCTCAGGGCGTCCGCCGATGACTGGTGACTCCGGAGAAGCTGGGTGAGGAAGAGCGCGATACCGATCGGGATCATGACCCAGGTGACAATGCGGAGGATCTGATTGGTTCCCTGCTGCAGCTCGGAGCGGATCAACCGGAACCTCCGGGCCTCGGCCTCGAGTCCCCGTGCGTACGACATCTCACCAACGCCGGTCGCCGTGATCCTGGCCGAGCCGGCGACCACGAAAGTCCCCGACAGCACCTGCTCGCCTTCGGGCTTCGGCACCGCCTCCGCCTCGCCGGTCAGGAGGGACTCGTCGACTTCGAGGCCTCGTGACGTCAACACGCGGCCGTCGACGGCGATCTGATCGCCTCGACGAGCTTCGATCACATCGTCCAACACGATCTCGTCGAAAGGGATGTCGAACGCCCGACCGGCGCGGACGACCCGACACCTCGGGGCGGCCAGCACGGCCAGACGATCGAGTTTCCGCTTCGACCGGATCTCCTGGAGGATTCCGATCGCCGCGTTCGCCACGAGCACAATGCCGAAGAGCGCATCCTGAGGCGGCCCGACCACGATGGCCACGACGAACAGCGATCCCAAGATGGCATTGAAACGGGTGAGCACGTTGGCCCGCACGATCTGGCCCGCGGTGCGTCCGGTGGTCGGTTGCACGCCGTTGGCCTTGCCGGCCCGAACGCGCTCTTCGACCTGCTCCTCGGAAAGCCCGACGGAGGGGTCGAGCGGCGGCTCCCGCTCACCCGCTGCGGACGTTGAGGCCGATGGCGCCACGGCCTCGGGAGAGCCCATCAACGGGGGGACTGGGGGCCGGTCTCCGATGAGCGATCCCTCCGGTGAGTACGGTACGGCGCGGCGCCCTCCTGGCTGCCTCTCATTTGCCTATCTTCCTCTCCGCTCGCGTGCGCTCCTAGGGCCAAATGACCTGGTCCGCGGGTTGAGCAGGACGTTCGGCCCTGGTGACCTCGAGCTACCCGGCTCACGATGACTGGGGTGGTGAACGCGCAGTCGAACCCGCCGTCATGGCTCGGCCGACACTTGGCCGGGATCCTTCTGGATGTCACTGGCGCCGGCCTCGTTCTGGGCGGAGTACTCCACGTGGCCGGTGCCGCCACTGCGGGAAACACGATCTGGGTGGTGTGCGGCGCCATCGGGGCTGCCTACTCGCTCTGGACGATGGCGGAGAGCCTGCGCCGAGGACGTGTCGGGGTGGACCTCATCGCCCTCCTGGCCTCAGTCGGCGCGCTCGCCGTCGGCGAGTATCTCGCCGCGGCGGTGATCAGCGTCATGATGGCCAGCGGGCGGGCGCTCGAGGGATGGGCGGCGGGGCGGGCGAACCGGGACCTGCGACGGCTCCTCGAACGCGCACCCACCACGGCCCATCGCTACGAGGGGGAGGAACTCCGCACACTTGCGGCGGACGGCGTGGAACCGGGTGACCGCGTCCTCGTTCAATCGGGCGAGCTGGTGCCCACCGACGGCCTCCTGCTGACGAGCGCCGTGCTGGACGAGTCCGCACTCACGGGTGAAGCACTGCCCGTCACCCGTGAGCCAGGAGAGCCCGTGCGCAGCGGTGTGGTCAACGCCGGGTCGCCGTTCGACCTGCGCGTGACGGCTCGCGCTTCGGAGAGCGCCTACGCCGGAATCGTCCGGCTCGTCGCGCAGGCGGAGTCCTCGCAGGCTCCATTCGTGCGGCTGGCCGACCGCTACGCGATCTGGTTCCTCGTCTTGAGCTTGGCCGTGGCGGCAGGCGCGTGGATCGCCGCCGGCCCGGCGCGGGCCGTTGCCGTCCTCGTCGTGGCCACGCCGTGCCCGCTCATCCTCGCCGCGCCGGTTGCCCTGGTCGGGGGACTGTCACACGCGGCGAGGCGAGGAGTCGTGATCAAGGGCGGCGCCGTGCTCGAACGTTTGGCCGAGTGCACGACACTGCTCATCGACAAGACGGGGACCCTGACGACGGGCCATCCGTCGCTCACCACCATCGTGCCATCGGGCACGTTGACCCCCGACGACGTACTTCGCATGGCGGCATCCCTCGACCAGGTCTCGCCGCACGTACTCGCCCATTCGGTGGTCGGAGCGGCCCAGGAGCGCGGATGTGTCCTCGAGCTCCCCGAACGGGTCGAAGAAGTCGCGGGTGCAGGCATTCGAGGGGTCATCGGCGGCCATGACG
The DNA here is from genome assembly GCA_963809825.1 of uncultured Acidimicrobiaceae bacterium. Lineage (GTDB taxonomy): Bacteria > Actinomycetota > Acidimicrobiia > Acidimicrobiales > RAAP-2 > Bog-473. The sequence goes on from CAWELJ010000004.1 coordinate 508,628, forward strand.
TCGTGCTCGGCAAGGCGTCATGGGTCGGAGTCGAAGGATCGCCGCCCTGGGCCAAGACGGCACGACGGCGCGCCCGCCTCGATGGGTCGTTGACCGTGTTCGTCGGAGTGGACGGTCAACCCGCAGGGGTGCTGGTGTTGGACGATCCGGTGCGCCGCGACGCCCCAAGGACGATCCGCTCCCTTCGCCGCAGCGGTATCGATCGGATCGTCATGGTCACGGGTGACCGGCCAGAGGTGGCCGAAGCCATCGGTGCTGTCATCGGCGTCGACGAGGTGCTGGCCGAGCGCTCGCCGGCGGACAAGTTGGACGTCGTGAAAGCCGAGCGTCTCCGTGCGCCGACGATGATGGTCGGGGACGGCATCAACGATGCCCCCGCCCTTGCACTGGCCGATGTCGGCGTCGCGATGGCTGCTCAGGGAGCCTCGGCATCATCCGAAGCAGCCGACATCGTCCTGACCGCTGACAATCTGGACCGATTGGGCGAGGCCCGGTCGGTGGCTGTTCGGAGTCGACGAATCGCCCTCGAGAGCGTCGTGGTCGGCATGGCGATGTCGCTGGTGGCAATGGGTTTCGCTGCCGTCGGTCTGCTTCCCGCAGTCTGGGGAGCCTTGCTGCAGGAGGGAATCGACGTCATCGTCATCCTCAATGCGCTGCGGGCGCTGCGTCCTCCCCGATCTGAGATGAGCTTCGACGCCGATGAATCGGCGCTCGCTCGGCGATTTCGATCCGAACATCGCATGATTCGAGCGGACCTCGATCGACTTCTCGCCGCCGCCAATGCAATGGGGGCGATGCCGCCCGCGGAGGTCATGACGCACGCACGTGCGGTCCACCAATTTCTCGTCGATGAGGTCGCACCGCATGAGGAGGCCGAGCAAGAACTCCTCTACCCCGTACTCGAGCACGTCCTTGGTGGGCGAGAGCCGACGGCTCCCATGAGTCGGGCTCACGTCGAGATCCTGCATCAGATCAGACGGATGGGGGAGCTCCTCGACGAGATCGGTGGGGGGGAACCCGATGTGGAAGACATCGATGAGATCCGACGCCTGCTCTACGGCCTGCATGCGATCCTCCGTCTTCACACTCTTCAGGAAGAGGAGAGCTATCTGTCATTCGGGGACAACTGGAATACGACGACGACGTCGGTCTCCTTACAGAGCGGAACTCGCAACGAGCCGGTGAGTTGAGCAGCCCGCCCATCGCCCGGCGTCCGTGTGCTTGTAGTCGGTTCCATTCCCCGAACTTTCGGGTGACAGCGGTCGAACGCGACCTAAACGGTCGCGGCGTTGATCGATGCCAACTTTTCTCCGACGTTGTGGGTCGCGGCAGCTGCCTGGTCGTGCACCATTTCCTTTGTCTTCTCTACCGCGTCTTGGACTTCGGGTCGGCGTGCGGCGGAGCGCACTCTTGCTTCGAGTTGATGGTACGGACCAGAACCAGCTCTTGATCCTGCGACGAATCCAACTCCAAGTCCCAACAGAAATGACAACTTCTTCACGGTATGGCTCCTCTCGAAGGGTTCGATGTCAGCCGTTACCCCGTGCCACTTGGAGCCAAACAACCCCAGGTGTGGTCTTGCACCGTCGATCTCGGTAGAGACTGAGCGAGCAAGACGACGACACGTACTCTGATCGAACCTCTCTATCGTGCCCGGCTGGAGGGTCGTGCGGTCGTCCAAGACGTCGCTGACAATCAGTCCACGAGCTCGTTTTGACGGCGACGATCGCCGAGGATGCCTTGTCCTGCGAGCGACGCGGCTTGGGCGCGATTACGAACCCCAAGCTTGGCATACAGGCTCCGTAGCTGGGTCTTGATCGTGTTCTCGCTGACATACAGGTGGTTGCCGAGTTCGCGGTTCGTCATGCCTGTTGGCAGGAGAGATAGGAGCTCGCTCTCGCGTTCGGTGAGGCCGATCTCACGGCCTGGCCATCGAAGCAATTCATCGATTTGGGAGCGTTGAGACCGTTGTGTGAGAACCACACGGTCGCCTCTTGCGGCAGCTTGGATGCCGTCGACGATCTGTTTCCGCGCGACCGCCTTGGAAATGAATCCTTGCGCACCGGAACGCAAGGCACGACGCACAGCCTCGGGTCGATCGGAGAAGCTGAACACCACGATCGCTCCGTTACTGGAATCGACGCCAAGGGACCGCACTCTTTCGTCAAGGGATCCGAGCTCCCCGTAGGTGTCGAGCAGCGTGACATCGACCCTCCGCTTCGGTCCCTTGCGAACGTCCATTTCGACGACCTCGATCTCCGGGGCACTGGGCTTGAGGAGAGCCCGGAGGCCCTCGAGCACGATCATGTAGTCGTTGACGAGCGCCACGCGGATCGGCCTGGTCACGACGTCACTCTACGAGCGACCGATAGGACTCGAAATCACCCGATCGGGCGATTGATCGCTGCAGACCCTTCAATCAAGCTGGCCGACGCAAGCCGGCATCGAAGAGGGAGGAAGGCACAGACAGTCGCACGTAGTTGCGCCTCGAGGAGTTCACTCGATCACCCCGCGGCGCAAGGGAGGAGGGCTCTCGCTACGGCGCCTGATTGAGGAGGGCACGTGAGGACGAACCAATTCTATCTTGCTTCACACGACTTCGACGGTGGTCGCGTCTTCACCCTGAGGGGAGAGCTTGACGCCTGTACCTGTCGGGGTCTTGCCGAGCGGTTGACCGGACCCCCTGGTTCGCTCATCGTGGTCGACCTCTGCGACATCACCTTCATGGACTCCTCGGGGCTGGGCGCCATCCACGAAGCGCGGCGAATCGTGATCAGGGACGGGGGAAACCTCGTGGTCTGTCGACCCAGTCCCATGGTCCACCGCGTGATGGAGATAACGGGCCTCGACACATGGGTCACCGACTGGAATCCACAGTGGTCGAGCGAGCTCGCACACGGACCTGCGGCTTAAGACCACGTGTATTTCGCTACCGAGCAGACAAAGACATGGGCCCTCGCACATCTGTTGCGACGTGCGTTTGGACCGAACTTCGACGGGTACAGCCACCCCAGCATCGGAAAGGAAACAACATGATTGGGGCCGGTGGACTGGTTGTGAGCATCATCGCTTTTGCGGTGGGTGCCATTCTCGATTGGGCGGTGACGGAGCCGTATCAACACGGGTTCAATGTCAACAAGGTGGGATGGATATTGATGGTCGTCGGCGCCGTGGGCGCCATCTTGTCGATCATCGTCATGGTGGCGGGCAACGCCCGTCGACGCTGGACTGTCGTTGACGACGGTCGGGGGAACGTTGTTCGTCGCGTCGATTCGACGTACTAGGTAACGGATCGCCCCGGAGTCATGGGGCCTAGGTTGAGGAAGGTTGATAGATGGTATTGATCCTTGCGTTGCTGCTCGTCTTGGTTCTTTTCGGGGCTGGATTCGCGGTTCATCTCTTGTGGATTGCTGCGGCGATCTTTCTTGTCGTGTGGATCATCGGATTCGCGATTGGTCGAGGTGAGACAGCCGGGACTCACCGGTTCTATAGGTGGTAGTCCCTTGACTGGGTGGAGCGGTAGATGGGCGGCACGATGCGACCTCCTCTGGGGGGTCGTATCGCGCGTCGATCGTTCTCGATCGAGGTGTGGTTCGCTTGCGAGTCCGTCTACGACGAGCGTCGCTACGAGCCGCTCGCCGCGATGATCGGCCCGTTGAGGTGGGTGGAGGACATGTCGCCGTCATTAGGGGCGTCGCCGAACGTGAAGACCTTGCCGAGCGCGTCGGTCACCCAGTAGCCACCCCCGTCGGATGTTGCGAAGATGGCCGTGGCGGGGTTGAATCCCCCGGTCACACCCGCCGCCACGCTGCCCAACGGGGCGGCGTCGCCGTAGGCGAAGACCTGCCCGTTGCCATCGAGGATCCAGTAACCCCTGCCGTCCGGGGTCGCCGCCGCCGAGGTGATGGGCGAGGCCTGGACTCCAGGAGCGCCAAAGTAGGGCGCGTCGCCGAACGTGTAGACACTGCCGGTGGCGGTGACCAGCCAGTAGCCGTTGCCGCTGGCATCGGGCATGACGGCCACCGCCGCGCCCGAACAGCCGCCGATGCCCGGGCACGAGCCGGCGAAACGGGCGTCGCCGAAGGCGAAGACACCACCGTCGGAGGCGACCATGAAGTAGCCCGCTTGGTCGTGGCTGGGCACCATGCCGACAATCGGCGCGTTGAGCGAGTAGGGCAGTCCCGAGCCGGCCGGGTGGAGGCCGAGCCCCGGGATCGAACCGTAGAACTGGGTGTCGCCGAAACTGAATACTCCGCCGTCGGACGCGTCGAGCCAGTACCCACCGCGGTTCGCGGTCGGCACGATGCCCACGACCGGGCGCTGCAGGGGGATGCCGCCCATCGAGCCGTGGAAGCCGGCCGAGCCGAAGGAGAAGATGCCCCCGTCGGAACCCACCAGCCAGTAACCGTGGGTGGGTACCGGTGGCGGCGGAGGTGCAGCCGCGACATCGATGGTGAAGGCCTGATGGGCATCCGGCGCCACGCCGTTCGTGGCGGTCACGGCGATCGGGTAGACGCCTACCGCCCCTGCGGCGGGAGCACCGGAGAGGACCCCGTTCGAGCTCAGCGAGGTCCCCGTCGGCAGCGGACCGGTCTCGGAGAACGTGGGAGGCGGCGACCCCGTCGCCGTGAACGAGAAGGTGCCGTGAGCACCCTCCGTGAAGGTCGTGCTCGTGCCACTGGTGATCACGGGAGCCACCCCCACGGTCAGCGCGTAGGCACCCAGGTCGCACGGAGCACCCCGGGGGACGCCGCGCTGGTCCAGCTGGCGACAGGAGGCAACGGGTTCCCCGAAAGCGGTAAACGCGAGTGGAATGACCGCCTGAGCCGGATTGTGCGCTCCGCTGCTCAGGGCGATGGTCTCGGTCGGCCCTCCGTTGTTCTGCAGCGGCCCGAGGAAACTGCCGATCGTCGCGGAGTCGCTGACGCTGTGGTTCGTGGCCGACAGCCCGCAGGTGCCGTCATCGTCCACGTTGTAATCCAGGTCGATGGGCGCGAGTCCATGGCACTCGGACACCGCCGGTGGACCACCGGCATCAGCCAGGATGTCAGCCGCCAGATTGAGCCCGCTCACGTTCTCGATTGCGGTCCCATAACTTGTGGCCGAGTTGCCCGAGATCGTCGAATCGGTGATGGCGACCGAACCGGCCTCGTTGCTGACGCCCCCGCCGCCGCCATTGGTTCCGGTCGCCGTATTCCCTGAAATGGTCGAGTTGGCGATGATCTGACTGCCGCCAACGTTGACGATCCCACCACCTTCAGCGCCCGAACCGACACCCCCCGCGGTGTTGCCCGAGATCGTGGAGCGGACGATCGTGTCAGAACCGCTGGCATCGGTAGCGATGCCCCCGCCCGAGCCGCCGATAAACCCGCTTCCAGGAGCGCTGTTCCCCGAGACGGTGGAATCGATGAGGTTGAAGTAGCTGTCGTTGCCGATACCCCCGCCCGAATTCGTGGCCGTATTGCCCGAGATGGTGGAGTCGGTGATGGTGGCGTCTCCGCCCTGCATGAAGATCCCGCCTCCAAAGGGTGCGCTGCCGCCGGTGATCGTCAACCGGTTCACCGTCAGAAGAGCGGTGCCCTCTGTCGTGATCACCGGGCCCTTGCCCGTACCGTCGAGCTCGGCCGGGCTCCCGGCGGGGTCCTGCGCAATGGTCACCGACTGGTTGTTGACCACAACGTTGTCGTCGATCGTCCCCGAGACCAGGATGGTGTCGGCGAGGCCGGCCTGGGTGAGGGCGTAGGACACGGTCGCACAAGGTGCGACCGACGTCGTGCACGTTCCGCTGTCGGTTCCGGTACTTGACACATACAAGGTGCTGGTGGTCGCGCCTACCGAGCCGCCGGCGCCGAGCACTGCCAACGTGCCGGCCAGCAGCATCGCCACCGCGGCAACCTGGACCCGGAACGGACCTATTCCCGAGCGGCCGGGCCGCCGTTGCTTCCGAGGCGCACCGTTCACTTGCTCTGCTCCCTTTGATTCGCTTCGGAGAATGCCGGTCCAACGTCAGTTGCAGACCGGCACCCTATATGGGAGACGATGCACTGCAGCGGTAATCGCACGGTAAAGCGGCGCGTACTCCCACGACGACCGCGGGGAGGCATTCGAGCTCCGAGCTTGACGAAACGACAGTGAGGCCGATACCCTCTAGGGGTATTAGGTAGAGGGAGGTGCGCCGTGCGCCCTGGCTACATCGACGACAAGGAAGTCATCCAGAAGCGCTTGCGCAAGGTGGAGGGCCAGGTGCGCGGGCTGCAACGCATGGTCGACGAGGACCGATACTGCATCGAGATCCTCGAGCAGGTGTCCGCTGCCACCAAGGCACTCCAGGCCGTCGCCCTCGAGCTCCTCGATGACCATCTGGCGCACTGCGTGTCTGACGCCGTCCGCAAGGGCGGTAACGAGGCGACCGAGAAGCTCAACGAGGCTTCCGCAGCCATCGGCCGTCTCGTCCGTTCCTGACAGACATGCTGGCCACCGCCAGCCTCGTGGTGGATATCGGGCGCTCGCTGCGCGAGGCGTTCTTCATGTTCTGGTTCACCTTGTGGCCTCTCATCCTCGGGTTCGGGCTGTCGGGGGCGGTCCAGGCCTTCGTCAGCCGCGACTCGATGCAAAAGAAGCTGGGCGATCACCGGCCGTTGGCCGTCGTGAGGGCATCGGCCTACGGCATCGTGTCCTCGTCGTGCTCCTACGCGGCGTCGGCCATGAGCAAGTCCCTCTTCGTCAAGGGCGCCGACTACATCGCCGCCATGGTGTTCATGTTCGCCTCGACCAACCTCGTCCTCGAGCTCGGCATCGTGCTCATCGTGCTCATGGGTTGGCAGTTCGCCGTCAGCGAGTTCGTCGGTGGCATCATCATGATCTCCTTGCTCGCCACCCTCGGTGCCCTGTGGTTGCGGGGGCGTCGGATCGTCGAAGCCCGCGAACGGCTCACCAGCGAGAGCGACTCCGGAGAACACCAGCACGGGCCAGCCGGGGACGCTGGACTGCAACGCCAGCCCTGGTCGGTGCGGCTGCGCTCCAAGGCCGGGTGGGCGGACAGCGCCACCTACACCATGTCGGACCTCACCATGCTTCGACGAGAGCTGGTCATCGGCTACACGGTGGCCGGGTTCCTGGCCGTCCTCGTACCCACCTCGGTCTGGCAGGCGGTCTTCATCAGCGGCCACGGCTTCTGGACGAGCCTGGAGAACGCCATCGTCGGCCCGTTCATTGCCATCATCAGCTTCGTCTGCTCCATCGGCAACGTGCCCTTGGCCGCAGCGCTGTGGAGCGGCGGCATCTCCTTCGGCGGCGTGATCTCGTTCATCTTCGCCGACCTGATCGCCTTCCCACTGCTGATGATCTACCGCCGGTACTACGGCACCCGGCTCATGCTGCGCATGCTGGCGGTCTTCTGGGCCCTCATGTCGACGGCGGGCCTCATCACCGAGGGGATCTTCGGAGCCGCCGGGCTGATTCCCACGGTCCGTCCGACCACGATCGCGCCGGCCCACTTCTCGTGGAACTACACGACCTATCTCAACATCGTCTTCCTGGCGTTGTTCGGCTTGTTGTACTGGACCTATCGCAACCGGGAGCGCTTGGGGGCCGGGACCGGGTACGCCAAGGATCCCGTCTGCGGCATGCAGGTCGAGATCGCCCACGCCCCGGCGTCGCTCCGACACGCGGGCGAGCGGTACTACTTCTGCTCGGACCACTGCGCCGATCGCTTCGGGACGGAGCCCGAGGTGAATCAGCCGGTGGAAACCGGGCGGCACGACAATGCCGGCCACTGATGCATCGGATCCAACTCGGGCCCCCAAGGAGGCAACCAGTCCCATGAAAGGGGCACCCATCATCGAGCAGGTCGACAAGATGGTCGAGTCGGGCCGCATCACCGAGGAGGAGGCGGACCACTACCTCGAGCGTCTCCGCAAAGGTGAGCATCCCAAGGGTTGCGGGCGAGCCTGAGAAAGCACAGGCCCCGCAAACACTCCGACACGTGAAGTGTGGCGCGCCAAGGCGGGGGGCGGGGCCGGGTCACGCTCGAGGGACATCCCGACCTGGCCAACAAGAGGTCGGCGTTCCCCTAGGCTTCCTGCCGGAGCCAGCCGGCGACCATGGCCAGAGTATGGACAACGGTCCTGGTCGCACGGCGAAACTCCTGCTGGAGAGGTGCGAGAGCGGCCGAATCGGACTCACTGCTAATGAGTTGACCTGGGTAACCGGGTCCGAGGGTTCAAATCCCTCCCTCTCCGCTCGGGGGGTCGGGCACCTGGTGCCGGACATCCCGGATCGATCGGCCCGCCCCGGCGGGCCCGCCGTGCACCGTCACCCGGCGGACCGGCCTGGTGCGAGGAGTGAGTGCAAGACGCGTGGGCCGCTACTGGCTGCAGACCCTGGGGTGCCCCAAGAACCAGGTGGACTCCGACAAATTGGAGGGCTACCTCGAGGCGCAGGGATACGGTCGCGCCCCGGGCCCCGACACCGCCGACCTCGTCGTCGTCAACACCTGCGCGTTCATCGACGCCGCCCGTCAGGAGTCGATCGACACCGTCCTGGGCCTGGCCGACGTACGGCGGGACGGGGCGCGCCTCGTCGTGACCGGCTGTATGGCCGAGCGCTACGGCGACGAGCTGCGCGACGCCCTCCCCGAGGTGGACCTGGTGGCCGGGTTCGGCCGGGACCTGACCGGTGCGCCGGGCGCGCCCGGCGCACCGGTGGGCGCCGTCCCCGTCACCCTCGGCACGGCCCGCACCGCGTCGGAAGCCGGCACGACCCACGCCTTCGACCTCCTCGAGCTGCCCCGCCCCGCTTCGCGCTCACCCTGGGCCTACGTCAAGGTCGCCGAGGGCTGTGACCGCATCTGCGGCTTCTGCGCCATCCCGTCCTTCCGGGGCAAGCAGCGCTCGCGCGCGAACGACGAGGTGCTGGCCGAGGTCGACGCCTTGCTCACTCCGGCGCCCGGCGCGCCGCCGCTGCGCGAGATCGTCCTCGTCGCGCAGGACCTCGCCTCCTACGGCCGGGACCGGTCCGGCCCCGGGCGGCGCACCCGCACGGCCAACGGCCCGTCGCCCATCGCGGCCCTCACCCGCGCCGTCTCGGCCCGGGTCGAGCGCACCCGGTTGCTCTACCTCTACCCCTCCGGCCTGACCGACGAGCTCATCGAGGCCGTCCTCGGCACCGGCGTGCCCTACTTCGACCTCTCGTTGCAGCACGTGTCCCGCCCGCTGCTGGCACGCATGCGCCGTTGGGGCGACGGCGAGCGCTTCCTGCGCCGCATTGCCGACATCAGGGCCGCGGACGCGGACGCCACCTTCCGTTCCTCTTTCATCCTCGGCTACCCGGGCGAGACCGAGCGCGATCACGACCTGCTGCTGCAATTCCTGCACGAGGCCCAGCTCGACTGGGCCGGGTTCTTCCCCTTCTCCAACGAGGAGGGCACCCACGCCGCCGGGCTCGAGGGCCAGGTCGCTCCGGAGCTGGCCCTCGAGCGCCTGCGCGAGTGCGCCGAGCTGCAGGACGCCGTCACCGCGGCCAAGCGGGACCTCCTCATCGGCGAAGTGCGCCGCGTGCTCGTCGACGCGCCGGGCCGGGGCCGCACCGTGCACGAGGCGCCCGAGATCGACGGCATCGTGCACGTCCCGGCCGACCTCCCGGTCGGCGGCCTCGTCGACCTGCTCATCACCGGCGCGGAGGGGCCCGACCTCCACGGCCTCCCGGTGCACGATCGCGAGCTCGTATGAGCGACGCCACCCACGAGCACCCCGCCCACCCCGGTCCCCCGGGCCACCCCGGATTCACCTTCGGTCCCAGCGCGCTGGTGACCCCGGCCAATGCGGTCACCGTCGCCCGCCTCCTCGCCGCGCCCGTCTATGTCGTGATGCTCGTGGTGTGGGGCGCGTCCTGGGTCAACGTCGTGGTCGGCCTCGTGCTCGCCGGCAGCGACGGGCTCGATGGCTACATGGCCCGCCGCCACGGCACCACCCGCTCGGGCGCCTTCCTCGACCCGCTGGCCGACAAGGCGTGCGTCCTTGGCGCCATGTTCACCCTGGCCGCGCAGGGTCACCTGCCCTGGCTGCCGGTCATCCTCATCGCGATCCGCGAGGTCGGGATGCAGCTGTACCGCTCTTGGGTCGGCCGCCGGGGCGTGTCGATCCCGGCCCGCAAGTCGGCCAAGCTCAAGACCCTGGTGCAGGACATCGCGATCGGCACCGTCATCATCCCGCCGCTCGCGCACCAGCACACGCTGCAGGTCGCCATGATCTGGTTCGCCTGCGCCCTCACCCTCTACACCGGCGCCGAGTACGTGCTCGACGGCCGGCGGGCGCTGCACCGCCCGGCCGCACCATGAGGTCATGCCCGTGAGGATCGAGATCGTGGCGGTGGGCACCGAGCTACTGCTGGGCCAGATCGCGGACACCAATTCGGCTTGGCTGGGCGACCGTCTCGCCGCCAACGGCGTGGACTCGCACTTCCACCAGGCGGTGGGCGACAACCACGGCCGCATCACCCTGGCGCTGCGCACCGCGCTGGCGCGGAGCGACGGGGTCATCGTGTGCGGCGGCCTCGGGCCCACCCAGGACGACATCACCCGTGAGGCCATCGCGGCGGTCATGAACGTCGAGCTCGTCCGTGACCCCGAGATCGTCGAGCGCATCGAGGCCTTCTTCGCCGCCCGCGGCCGCCCAATGTCGGCCAACAACGCGAGCCAGGCCGACGTGCCGCGCGGCGCCACCGTCATTCCGCAGCAGGGCGGCACCGCTCCCGGCCTCATCTGCCCGCTCGGGAACAAGGTCGTCTACGCGGTGCCGGGCGTCCCCTACGAGATGGCCGAGATGTTCGACCGCGCCATCCTGCCCGACCTGCGCGCCCGCATGGCAGAGACCGGTGAGGAGGGCGTCATCGCGAGCCGCGTCCTGCGCAGCTGGGGGGCGAGCGAGTCCGCGCTCGCCGAGGCCCTGCAGGACCGCATCGACGCGCTCGATGCCGGCGGCGACGTCACGCTCGCCTTCCTGGCGTCGGGGATCGAGGGAATCAAGGTGCGCATCACGGCCCGGGCGCGCACGGCCGACGACGTCACGGCGCTGCTGGACAAGGAAGAGGCCGAGGTGCGCCGCGCCATCAACGAGCGCCTGGGCGACATCGTGTTCGGCGTCGACGACGAGTCCATGGAGGTGGCGGTGGCGCAGCGACTGGTCGGGCGTGGCCTGACCTTCGGGGTGGCCGAGTCGCTCACCGGTGGCCTCATCGCTTCCCGCCTCGTCAACGTGCCCGGCGCCTCGACCTGGTTCCGCGGCGGGGTCGTGGCGTACGACTCGCAGGTCAAGTTCGACGTCCTCGGCGTGCCCGTCGGGCCGGTGGTCACCGAGCCGGCCGCGGCGGCCATGGCCGAAGGCGCCGCCCGGGTGACCGGCGCCGACGTGGGCCTCGGCATCACGGGGGTGGCCGGGCCCGACGAGCAGGAGGGCGTGGCGCCGGGCACCATATTCGTGGGGCTGGCCCTCCCCGGCGAGCCCACCCAGACCCGCCAGCTGCGGGTGCCGGGCGACCGGGAACGCGTCCGCCAGTACGGGGCCATTTCGGCCCTCGACCTGCTCCGACGCGCTCTCGACGCCCCCTTGACCTGAGCGCCCGCGCTCACAGGGGGCCCACAGCGGGGTCACACTGGATGACGAGTCCCGGGCGCGAGGCTGTGGCACAGGGAGGTGCGACCAGTGAAGACCGAGAACGGACCGCGGGTGCTGGTGGTGGACGACGAGCCCTCGATCGTCGACGCCGTGGCGACGTCGCTGCGCTACGAGGGGTTCACCGTCGACGAGGCGATGACGGGGCGCAAGGCCCTGGCCCAGGCACAGGAGGACCCGCCGGACCTGGTGATCCTCGATGTGATGCTGCCCGACCTCGACGGTCTCGAGGTGACGCGGCGCCTGCGCGCCGACGGCCTACGGGTGCCCGTCCTCTTCCTCACGGCCCGCGACACGCTGTCGGACAAGCTGGCCGGTCTCACGGTCGGGGGTGACGACTACGTCACCAAGCCGTTCGCGCTGGCCGAGGTGATCGCGCGGGTCCATGCGATCCTGCGGCGCACCGGCTACGAGCCCGAGGACGACGGCATCCTCCGCTTCTCGGACGTCGAGCTCGACGAGAGCGCGCACGAGGTACGGCGCGCCGGCAACACGATCAACCTCACGGCGACCGAGTTCAACCTCCTGCGCTACTTCATGCTGAACCCGCGCCACGTGCTGTCGAAGGCGCAGATCCTCGACCACGTCTGGCACTACGACTTCGGCGGGGACGGCAACGTCGTGGAGACCTACGTCAGTTACCTTCGCAAGAAGCTCGAGAAGTTCGGGCCACCGCTCATCCACACCATCCGCCTGGTCGGCTACACGCTGCGCGAGCCCGAATCCGCCAACGGGGCAGCCTGAGTGTCGCTGCGGCTCCGGCTCCTGCTTGCGGTCGGAGCGATCTCCATCCTGGCGCTCGTGGTGGCGGACTTCGCCACCTACTCCGCGTTGCGGTCGTCGCTCTACAGCCAGGTCGACCAGCAACTGCAGCGACCCGTCCACCTCAACGTCGATCCGGTGACAGGCAACGTCGTGTGCCCCTCGCCGCAGAGCGACAACGGTGGCGGTGGCGGACCGGTGGGCAACGGCGCAGGGCCGGGGGGTGGCGTCGGGAACGGCACGGGCGGTGATTTCGCCAACGTCTTCGGCATCAGCTACATCTCCGTGGTCAAACAGAGCGGTGGCGTCGTGGCCGGCCTCGAATGCCCGGCGTACGTGGGTGACCGCGCCTACCGGCCCCAGCTGCCGGCACAGATCGGCGGGTTCTCGGCCCAGCCCGATGGCTCACAGGTGTCCTACTTCACCACCGGCTCCGTCGCCCCGGGCGGGCCGTCCTTCCGGGTCCGGGCCCAGAAGGTCCAAGGTGGGTCCTTCAACGGAGACGTCCTGGTGCAGGCACAGACGCTCGTCGACCAGGCAAGCACCCTGCACACGCTCTTCCTGATTGAGCTGGCGGTCACCGCCGGCGCGCTGGTGTTCGCGCTGGGGGCCGGCTGGTGGCTGGTCCGCCTCGGCCTGCGTCCCCTGGAGGACGTGGAGCGCACCGCCGACTCCATCGCGGCGGGCAACCTCGAGCAACGGGTTCCGGGTGCCGAGCGGTCGACCGAGGTCGGCCGGCTGGCCCGGGCGCTCAATGTGATGCTGGAGCGGATCCAGGCCGCGTTTGCGGCCCGGATCGCCTCCGAGGCGCGCCTGAAGGAGTCCGAGCGGCACCTGCGCCAGTTCGTCGCCGACGCGTCGCACGAGCTCCGCACACCCATCGCCGCCGTCTCGGCCTATGCCGAGCTGTTCGAGCGCGGCGCCGCCGAACGCTCCGACGACCTGCCCAGGGTCATGTCGGGTATCCGGACCGAGACGGCTCGCATGGACCGCCTCGTCAGCGACCTGCTGATCCTGGCCCGGCTCGACGAGGGCGTGCCGATGGAGCAAGCCCCGGTGGAATTGGTCGCCCTGGCGTCGGACGCCGTTCGCACGGCCACCGCCGTCGGGCCCGAGTGGCCGGTTCGTTTCTGGGCCGCCCACCCCGTCGAGGTTGTCGGGGACAAAGATCGCCTTCGCCAGGTGATCGACAACCTGCTCGCGAACGTGCGCGCGCACACACCCCCCGGGACCACGGCGACGGTGCGGGTGGATCAGGTCGGCGACGAGGCCGAGCTGGAGGTACGCGACACGGGCCCCGGCATGCCTGACGAGGAGGCCCGCCGCATCTTCGAGCGCTTCTACCGGTCCGATCCGGCCCGTGCCCGCACCAGCGGCGGCAGCGGACTCGGCCTCTCCATCGTCTCCGCCATCGTGTCCGCGCACGGCGGCACCGTCGCCGCGGTGTCCTCGCCGGGGCACGGCATGGCGGTGATCGTCCGCATCCCGCTGAGTCCGCCGGAGGCCGCTCAGGAGCCGATGGTCGATCAGGCGCAGGCGCCGGAGGCGGAGCAGGCGCAGGAGGCGGAGCAGGCGCAGGAGGCGGAGCAGGAGCAGGCGCCGGAGGCGGAGCAGGCGCAGGAGCAGGAGCCTGAACCGGTGGAGGGGCAGGTTGCGCCGGACGAGGAGCCCGAGCCCGCCGCCTGATCCCACCCCGCCGGGACCCGGCCGGGATTCACACCGGGCCCACAGCCGGTCTTGACCGAATCCGGAAGCCGATCCGGCACCATGCGACCCATGACAGTCCTGGTTCCCGTGGAGGCCGACGCCGACCCCCGTCGGGTCGCGGTGGACGTCGAGATCGTCGTCCCGGTCTACAACGAGGCGGCCCAGTTGGCCGACCGGATCACGGCGCTGCGCACCTTCCTCGACCAGTCGTTCCCCTTCCGGGCGCTCGTCACGATCGTCGACAACGCAAGCACCGACGACACCTTCGCGGTGGCGAGCGAGCTGGCCTCCACCTTGACCGGCGTCGCGGCCGTCCATCTGGCTCGCAAGGGGCGGGGCTATGCGCTGCGCTCGGCCTGGTCGACCAGCCAGGCCCCCGTCGTCGCCTACATGGACGTGGACCTCTCCACCTCTCTCTCCGCGCTGCTCCCCCTCGTGGCACCGCTGTTGTCCGGGCACCGTGACGTGACCATCGGGTCGCGCCTCGCCCGCGGTGCCCACGTGGTCCGGGGCCCCAAGCGCGAGCTCATCTCGCGGGCCTACAACCTCCTCCTCAAGCTCACCCTGCGCGGCCGGTTCAGCGACGCCCAGTGCGGGTTCAAGGCGCTCCGGCGGGACGCGGCGGAGAAGCTGCTGCCCCTCGTCGAGGACAACGAGTGGTTCTTCGACACCGAGCTCCTGGTCACGGCGGAGCGGCTCGGCCTGCGCATCGGCGAGGTGCCCGTGGACTGGGTCGACGACCCCGACTCGCGGGTGCGCATCGTGTCCACCGCGGCCGACGACCTGCGCGGCGTGTGGCGGATGCTCGTCCGGCGCCCGAAGGGCGTGCGCAACATGCGCTCGAACGAGGTGGCGGCCGACCAGCTGCTGCGCTTCGCCGGGGTCGGGGTGATCTCGACGCTCGGCTACCTCTTCCTGTTCATCGCCTGGCGCCCGCTCGTCGGGGCGCTCGCCGCCAACGCGGTCGCGATGGCGATCGCCACCTTGTTCAACACCGCGGTGCACCGCGAGCTCTCCCGCACCACCGACGGCCAGGCCCGCCGCGGCCGCCTCTACGCCGTCGCCGGCGGCCTCTACGCCGTGAGCCTCGCCTTCACGACGCTGGGCCTCGTCGTGGCCCAGACGCTGGCCCCGGGGGCACTGCTCCCCGAGCTGGTGGCGATCACCCTCGCCAACCTGGCGGCCGCCGTCTTCCGGTTCGCCGTGCTGCGGGCCTGGATCTTCCGCCCCTCCGCCCGCCCGGGCGCCGGACTCATGGAGTTGTCGCGATGACGGATCTCACACCCGCCCCCGATGCGCCGGTCGGGGTGCTCGACCGGCCCGTGGACTTCGACGCCGGCGGCCACACGGGTGCCGGCGCGGCCCCGCCCGCCGGTGAATGGCCGCCCGGCCCGCGGCCGGGGCGCGTGGCTCGCTTCGTGCGGGGCAAGGAGAGCGACGCGCCCTGGGTGCGGCCCGCCCTCCTCACGCTGCTCGCCGCCACCGCGGTGCTCTACCTCTGGGACCTCGGGGCGAGCGGGTGGGGCAACTCCTTCTACTCCGCCGCCGTGCAGGCCGGCACCAAGAGCTGGAAGGCCTTCTTCTTCGGGTCCTCGGACGCGTCCAGCTTCATCACCGTCGACAAGCCGCCGGCCTTCCTGTGGCCGATGGAGATCTCGGCCCGCATCTTCGGGCTCAACTCGTGGAGCGTGCTGGCGCCCCAGGCCCTCGAGGGCGTGGCGACCGTCGGCCTGGTCTACCTGTCCGTCCGGCGCTGGTTCAGCGCGCAAGCCGCGATCCTCGGCGGCGCCGTGGTGGCGCTCACGCCGGTGGCGGCGCTGATGTTCCGCTACAACAATCCCGACGCCATGCTCGCCCTGCTGCTGGCGGGCGCCCTGTACGCCACCGTGCGCGGCCTCGAGCGGGCGCAGACGAAGTGGCTCGTCCTCGCCGGCGCGCTGGTGGGCTTCGGCTTCATCACCAAAATGATGCAGGCCTTCTTGATCCTCCCGGTCATGGCCGTCGTCTACCTGCTCGCGGCGCCGACCGGATGGTGGCGGCGGGTGTGGCAGGTCCTCCTGATGGGCCTGTCCACCCTCGTCGCAGCCGGCTGGTGGGTGGCCGCCGTGGTCCTGACGCCGGCCGCCGATCGCCCGTACGTCGGCGGTTCGCAGGACAACAACATCTTGAACCTCATCTTCGGCTACAACGGCTTCGGCCGGATCACCGGCAACGAGACCGGCAGCGTGGGCGGCGGCACGGTCCGGGGGAGCATGTGGGGCCCGACGGGGCTGACCCGTCTCTTCAACGCCGAGTTCGGCAACATGATGTCGTGGCTCCTGCCCGGCGCCCTCGTGATGGGCGCCGTCCTGCTCGCCATCACCGTCCGGGCCCGCCGCACCGATCGCGAGCGCGCCGCGCTGCTGCTGTGGGGCGGCTCGCTCGTCTCCACCGGGCTCGTCATCAGCCTGGCCCAGGGCATCATCCATCCCTACTACCTGGTCGCCCTCGCGGCGCCGCTCGGCGGCCTGGTCGGGATCGCCACCATGGGCCTGTGGCAGCGCCGCCACAGTCTGGTCGGGCGGCTCGGGCTGGCGGCGGGCCTGGCTTCCACGGTGGTCTGGACCTACGTGCTCCTCGGGCGCACGTCGGACTGGTTCCCGGCCCTGCGCCCCTTCGTCGCGGTCGTGGGGACTCTCGGGGTCGTCGCCATCCTGGCCCTCCCGCTGCTGCGCCCGGTCCCCAAGCTCGCCATCGGCCTCGTCGCGGCACTCGGACTCGGGGCCGCGCTGGCCGCGCCACTGTTCTCGACGGTCGCCACGGCGACCACGCCGCACGCCGGCGCGATCCCGTCGGTGACCCCCAGCGCGGCGGGCGGCTTCGGGGGTGGCCCCGGCGGCGGGTTCCCGGGCGGCCGCGGCGGCCGTCTGCCGGGGGCCTTCGCCGGCGGCGGGTTCCCCGGTGGCGCGGCACCCTCGTTCAGGGGCGGGTTCCCCGGCGCCGGAACCGGGGCCGGGACCGGCGGCTTCCCGGGCGCTGGAAACGGCACCGGCGGTTTTCCCGGCGGCTTCCCGGGCGGGGCGGCGCCCTCGTTCGGCCCCGGCGGCGCCCGGCGTGCGTTCGGTGGCGGCGGCGGCCCCGGCGGGATCCTCGGTGCCAGCCAGTCCAACGCCGCGTTGAACCGGCGGCTGCAATCGAACGCCGCGCGCTACACCTGGGCCGCTGCGACCGTGAGCGCAAACTCGGCCGCCGGCTACCAGCTCGCCAGCGGCGAGCCGGTGATGGCCATCGGCGGGTTCAACGGCACGGACCCGGCGCCGACGCTGGCCCAGTTCGAGACGTACGTCGGGGCGGGCCGGATCCACTACTTCATCGCCGGCGGGCGCGGCGGAGGCCCGGGGGGAGCCGGGGGCTCGAGCAACAACGCCGCGCAGATCACTTCGTGGGTCGAGTCGCACTACACGGCCGAGACGGTCGGCGGGGTGACCGTCTACGACCTCACGTCGTGACCCGCACCGCCGACGGCGCGTTCAGAGAAGCTCGAGGTAGCGCGCCAGTGTGGCGGCGTCGAAGGCGACGAAGCGGACAAGGGTGACGTCGGTGGCCGCCGCGCGGACGGTTGTCACGGCGACCTCGGCGGCCAGCTCCGGGGGATAGCCGTAGACACCGGTCGAGATGGCCGGGAAGGCGACGGTGCGGGCGCCGACCCGGTCGGCCACGGCGAGAGCGCTGACGTAGCAGGACGCGAGGGTCTCGGGCTCACCCGCCCCGCCCCCCTGCCAGACGGGGCCGACGGTGTGGATGATGTAGCGCGCCGGGAGGTCGAAGCCGTCGGTGACCACGGCGTGGCCGGGTGGGCACTCGCCGATGGCCCGGCAGGCCGCCTGCAGCCGGTCGGCGCCGGCGGCGCGGTGGATGGCACCGTCGACCCCGCCACCCCCGAGCAGCCGTCGGTTCGCCGCGTTGACGACCGCATCGACGCGCTCGGCGGTGATGTCGCCCAGGGCCGCGTCGAGCCGCGGGGCCACGCGGCCTATCCCCCGGTGGTGGAGGTGGCGCCCGACGTCGCGCTCGGCACGAGCTTGAGCAGCGATACCGACTTCCCCGGCGCCTTCACGTTCGTCGTCTCGCCCCAGTGCGAGAAGCTCACGGTGCCGTGGATGGCCGATGAGCCGCCCGCGCCGCCCGGGTTGGTGACCTCCTGAATGGGCAGCGGTGCGCCGGAGGACGGGATGTAGAGGACGACCGGGACCTTGCTGCCGCTCTGGGTGCTCACGAATCCGTGGATGGCGCGGGCCTGCTGGCCGTTGACGGTCTTCACGGCGCTGTAGGTGAAGGGCCCGCTCATCTGCAACTCGGTCGTGATCTCCGAGTTCAAGAGGCCGCCGACGAGCTGGCCCAGGGCGCTGTTGGACGTCGGGAAGGAGAGCCAGGTCCCGGCGTACTTGCCGGCCAGGGCGTTCGAGAGGCCGAGGACGTTGTGGAGTGCGGTCTTGTCGCCCTTCACGTATCCAGTCGTCCCGGTCACCAGGGCGTTCACGTGTTCGCTGAGCGACCCCTTCTTCACGATCAACGACTGCGACCCCGAGGTGGACCCGGTGTCGCCCTCGACATGGATGGTGACGCCCGACTGCGTGGCGACCGAGGAGAAGTGGACGCCCTGGCCCCCGACCGCGTTGAGCGAGGCCCGGTACTCGGTCTGGGCGCTCGGCGTGGCGGCCCCCGCCGTCCCGGGCCCGGCGGCGAGCGCGGACAGCGTGGACAGCGCGGCGAGCGCGCCGGAGCCCACGGCGGCTGCCGCGGCATGACGTCGGGACACGGGGCGCATGGAGCGCATGAAGCTCACTCTCCTGGGTGGGGCCTGCCCCGCGGCGCGCGGCGCCGGCTGGGCGGTAGGGGGACGGGGGACATTTTCGCACGCGATCGTCCGGGCCCGGGGTCGCCCGGGGTCAACCCCCGTCACACCGAGGTGACGGGGCCGATGGAGACGGTGGCCTGGGGCGCCTGGGGGCGCACGATCTCGCCCCACTTGGAGTAGGTGACGTGCTCGGCTGCGGTGGGCTGCCCCTTGGCGTCCAGCGAGTCCTCCTCCACCGGATCGTGGGTCCCGTGGGCGCGGACGTAGAGGACGACGTGCTGGGTCTTGTGGCCGGTGAAGGTCTGAGTCCCGTCGATCGCGTCGACGGCGTACCCGTCGACGGTGCGCGGGTGCCCGAGAGAGAGCGGGCCCTTGAGCGCCAGCTCCTGGGCGACGTCGTGCGAGCGGACGCCGGCGACCACCTGCGAGAAGGCGGCGTTGGTGGTGGCGAACTTGATCCACTGGCCCTGGGCCACGGTCGCCTGGGCCGCGCTCATGCCGGCCAGGTTCTCGAGTCCGCCCGTGTTGCCCTTCACGAAGGTGATGCCGCCGATGACGACGATGGTGGCGTTGTCGGTGAGCGACCCCTTCCCGGTGACGACCGTCTGCGTGCCCGACGCCGGTCCGGCGTCGCCGCTCACGAGCAGGGTCACCTTGGACTGGGTGGACGACGAGGCGTAGTGGACCGACCACGAGCGGGTCGTGGCGAGCGCCTCCTGGTAGAGGGTCGACGCGCTGGGCGCCGAGGTCGACGCCCCGGCGGCCGCCAGCGGGAGTGTCGCCGTGACCAGGGCACAGCCGACCAGCGTGCCGGCCACGCGTGCGGCGGCCGCCAGCCCTCTCTCGAACACCACCGCGCTCCTCCCTGTGCCGGTCCCGCCCCGCCCCGGGACCAGTCAGCTTTTCACGCGGCCGGCGCCCCGCCCGTTCACGCCGCTCCGGGCTCCCGGCCGCGCGGGCCGGCGGGGCGACCGTTCTCCGGCGTCCCCGAGGCACGGCGAGATCCCCCGCTTACGAACACGTGTTCGTTATAGTGCGAACAGGCAGCACCGGCGGGTCCCGTCACACCCCCGCCGTAGGGTCACCGCACAGGGCACGGATCAGGGCCGGCACAGGTCGCAGAGCAGACATGGAGGAGAGAGAGATGGCCGAAGTGGAACGGGAGAAGGCGCTCGACGCCGCGCTGGGCCAGATCGAGAAGCAGTTCGGCAAGGGCTCGGTCATGCGCATGGGCGACAACATCGGGATGAACATCGAGTCCATCCCCACCGGCGCGCTCTCCCTGGACCTCGCGCTCGGCATCGGCGGGCTCCCCCGGGGCCGCATCGTCGAGATCTACGGGCCCGAGTCGTCGGGCAAGTCGACGCTCGCCATGCACGCGGTGGCCGAGGCACAGCGCAACGGCGGCATCTGCGCCTACATCGACGCCGAGCACGCCATGGACCCGGTCTACGCGCGGGCCATCGGGGTCAACGTGGACGACCTCCTCATCTCGCAGCCCGACACCGGTGAGCAGGCGCTCGAGATCGCCGACATGCTCATCCGCTCGGGCGCGCTCGACGTCCTGGTCATCGACTCGGTGGCGGCGCTGACGCCGCGGGCCGAGATCGAGGGGGAGATGGGGGACAGCCACGTCGGCCTCCAGGCGCGCCTCATGTCCCAGGCCCTGCGCAAGCTGACCGGGACGTTGTCGAAGTCGAGCACCATCGCCATCTTCATCAACCAGCTGCGGGAGAAGATCGGCGTGATGTACGGATCACCTGAGGTCACCCCCGGTGGCCGCGCGCTGAAGTTCTACTCGTCCATCCGCCTCGACATCCGGCGGATCGAGGCGATCAAGGACGGGGCCGACGTGGTCGGCAACCGGACCAGGGTCAAGGTGGTGAAGAACAAGTGCTCGTCACCGTTCAAGCAGGCCGAGTTCGACATCATGTACGGCAAGGGGATCAGCCGTGAGGGCTCGCTCCTCGACGTCGCGGTCGAGCTCGGGTTCATCAAGAAGTCGGGCGCCTGGTTCACCTACGAGGGTGAGCAGCTCGGTCAGGGCCGGGAGAACGTGAAGACGTTCCTCTCGGAGAACCCGCAGCTGATGGCCGAGATCAACGACCGGGTGCGCGACTGCCTGGCCCCGAAGGTGGACGACGCCGACAGCCTCGCCGACCCCGCCGAGGACGCCGTCGACCCCGACGACCTGCCGATCACCCTCGATTCCTAGCTCCACCCCGCCCCTCACAGGCACCGAAGCCTCCGGGCCGTCCCCGCCACTCCCACGGGTGACCGGTCCGGAGGGCTTCGCGTCCGGACCACAATGGTGCGATGCCGACCAGGGAATGGAAGCAGCGCGCCTACCGCGTCTTCGACCGCGTCGTCCCGACCGTGCCCTTCCGCTACCTCCCGCCCAAGCAGTCGGTGCGCCTGGCCTTCAACGTCATCCTCGATCGCGAGCCCGACCCGGCAGGCGGCGCCGAGTATGCCGGCAAGCTCGCCGCCGGTGAGATGACCCGTCACGGCGTGGCCGAGGCGTTGGCCCATTCCGAGGAGTTCCGCCGCAGCGTCCCCATCGCCAACGTGCTGCTCTCCATGCACGTCAGCCGGAGCGAATTCGTGGCCGGCCTGCCCCGCGCCGCGCGCATCCTCGACCTCGGGGGGACCCACCAGGGCCTGCCCGACGGGGCGCTGGTGCATCTCGGCTACCCCTATCCCTTCGAGCGCCTGGTGGTCGTCGACCTCCCCGTCGACGAGCGCGACGTGATCTACCAGGGTGGCTCGAGCGGCGCGCCGGTGCTCTCGGAGCTGGGTCCGGTCGAGTTTGCGTTCCACTCCATGGTCGACCTCGGCCGCTACGAGGACGGCTCGTTCGACCTCGTCTACAGCGGCCAGTCCATTGAGCACGTCAGCGAGTCCGAGGGGGATGCGGTCGTGCGCGAGGCGTTCCGGGTGCTGGCGCCCGGCGGCTGGTTCTGCCTGGACACGCCGAACGGGCCACTGTGGCGCCTGCGCTCGGACGTGCCGATGAACCACGACCACAAGATCGAGTACGGCGCCGCCCAGCTGGTGGCCAAGCTCGAGGGAGCCGGCTTCGAGGTGACGGAGTGCAAGGGGCTCAACCTCATGCGGCGCGGGGCGGCCGCCGGCATGTTCGACGAGGCCGAGGCGAGCGCACACCCGGGCGTGTTCGCCGCGGCGGAGGACTGCCTGTTGCTGGCGGTGGTGGCGCGCAAGCCACCGGGCTGAGGCTTCCGCCTACGGGAGGGCCGTCGCCATGATGCTGCTGGGCACGAGCTCGACCCAGGTCTGCCCCGGCGCCAGGGGGATGGGCACGCCGAACGCGTTCACGAACTGCGTGGGCGATCCGAGCGTGGACCGGTGCCACGTGGCGGGGATGGCGTAGCCGTTGCGGTAGATCATCGCGGTGCCGCTGGCGTCGGGGTAGAGGTCCGCCTGCACCTCGAGGCCGCCCCCGGAGTTCTCCGCCCAGGGCCCGTAGCTGATCTGGACGTACTGCACGACGACGTTGGTGGCGGCGTTCTGGACGTTGTCGGCCAGCATGTCGGGGGTCAGCACGTTGTAGAAGCGCAGGAACGTGTTGGTCTTGGGGTTCCACTTCCAGAAGACGTTGGAAGTGCCCGAGAAGGGGATGTGCACGAGGGAGACCGCCGTGCCCCCGGGCGGGGTGTTCGCCGAGTAGGTGAACAGGGGCGCCGGCGGCGTCGTCATGGTCGGGTGCGTGCCGTAGACGATGGCGGTCGTGGTGAAGTCGGCGTCGGGAGGCACCCGGCCGGGCGGGTGGACCTGGAGCGAGTCGCTGGCGCCGAGGTCGACGTTGACGATCGGCGAGGCGTTGATGTTGGCCAGCACCGGGTTGATGCCGCCCACGTGCGCCTCGAGCGGGTTGCCCAGCTGCCCGAGGATGCCGATGTCGATGTTGCGGGCCGAGCGGACCGGGCCGATGAGCGACACGTCCTGGCACTGGAACACCGCGGCGTAGCGGGTGATGCCGCCCTCGACCGGCTCCTCGAACACGATGTCCGCCTTGTCCAGGCCCGCCTGCGGCCGGCCGGCCGGGTAGTTGTCGATCTTGACCGCGATGGCGGGGCGCTGGGGGACCGCGCCACCCGGGGCCGGCAGCCCGGTGAGCGGGCAGGGCGGCGGCGGCACCGTCGAGGCGGTGGTGGTCGTCGGCTTGGGTTTGTCCGCGGCGGCGTGGTGCGGGGGCGAGGAGCAGGCGCTCAACAGGAGTCCCGTGAGCCCGACGGCGGCCAGCGTGCCCCAGGCGAAAGGTCGGCGCGCCCGGGAGCGGTGTACGTCGGATATGCCCATCTCTGCGGAACGATCGTAGGGGGGCGGCAAGCGAAAGTGGTGGCAGGCGCGGTTGCGGGCGCGTTGCGCCCGAGCGCGGCGGTCAGGCCGAGGGGGTGCTCGCCGCGGTCCCGGCCCTGGCGGCGGCGCCGCGGTAGACCTCGCTCCAGTTGCCGCTCGACGCGCCGTACGAGCTGGCCGGTCCCACCCCGAAGCGGCCGTAGACGTTCTCCATGGCCCGGCGCATGACGTCGGTGATGCCGGGGAAGGGCCCGGGGATCACGAGCGAGGGGATGGCGCCGGTCGTGGAGATCATGGACACGAAACTCGCCGAGCCGACGGCCAGGACGCCGCCGCCGTTGCCGGGCGCCGTGTAGTAGGTGATGTCGGACCAGTTGGACTGACCGGGGACGGGCGAGTGGGCCAGGACGTCCACGTTGCGTGGTGCCGGCAGCGACGGGACGTAGCGGTCGTACTCCCCGAGGATCATGTTGGGGAACGTGTGCCCGTCGGACAGGTTGCAGCCGTCGAAGAACCACGACGACGCGTCGGTGACCACCATGTCGGCCTTGGCGCCCACCGACTGGTACATGGAGCCGATGAGGGTCGATTCGGGTTGGTGCACCGGTGCCTCGGCCCAGTTGACGGTGGTGAGCGAGGGCTGCTGGGTGGCCAGGGGGTCCTCCGCCGCGCTCTTGTAGCAGACCTCGAGGCGGTTGGGCCCGGTGGAGCTCGGCTCCATGCGGATCTGCCGGTAGACCGCGTTGGCGCCCAGGAAGGCCAGGTTGACGCCGTTGTTGACCGCCTGTGCGGCGGCCTGGCGCATCGGCGCCGACCAGTACTCGTCGTGGGCCAGGCTGAAGAGGCAGCGGTGGTTGGCGAGCAGCTGGGGTCTGGCGTGCAGGTCGACGTCGGTCCAGTAGGTGAGGTCGAGCCCGAGGCTCTCGAGGTGCATGAGCAGCGGCAGCTCGTTGCCCACGAAGTCCGCCGCGCCCGAGGCCCACGTCTGCGGATAGGGGCGGTCGAAGGAGACGATGCGGGCCCTGTCGGCGAAGCTCTGCCCGCCCGATCCGGTCCGCCCGTAGTAGAGGCTGTAGCCGCCCCACAGGTTGTAGGCCTGCCAGGTCGTGACGCTGTTCTGAACGACATAGGACGCCATGGAGGCGTCGTCGCGGATCGTGAGCGGCACGAACTGCTCCTCACCCCCGCTGCCCACCAGCTTGAGCAGGTAGCAGCCCGGGAGCCAGTCCTTGGTGATGGTGATCGTCATGGTGGGCTTCCACGGGCACGACACCGTGCTCGTGCCGGGGGCGATGACGGGCGGCGGCTGCGCCGCCGCCGGGACGAAGTCGCTCTGCCAGGCCAGGCGACCACCCAGGCCCCGATAGTGGCCCATCCGGTACGCCTGCACCTGCACGGCCCGCGCCCTCGTGTTGACGAAGAGGGCCACGTCGTCGCCCGGGACCGCACTGACCTGGCTGGCGAAGCCCTCGAGCGCGTGGTTGGGCTGGACGAAGTTGCAGATCCAGTCGAGCGTGCCCGGCTTCGCGTTCTCGGCGATGAGCCAGGGTGCGGTCGCGACGATGACGCCGCTGGGCAACGCCGTGTCGACGACTGCGGGGCGGTTCGTCGCGCCGCGGCGGGCGCGCGCCGGCACGCGGTGCTTCGAGGACCGAGTGCTCAGGCGCGACCCGGCCACGCCGGCGGCACCGAGGGCGGAGAACTGCAGGAACTGGCGTCGGTCCAGACGGGGCTCCTGCGCCGGGGCCGGGGTCGAAGCGGAGTCGGAGCCGCCGTCCGGTGGGAGGGGCCGCACGGGGCGAGCATATCTGTCACCCCCCGTTGCACTTCCGTCGGGCCCGTCGCGGGCCGCCGGTGCCACCACCTACCATGCCGGGGTGAGCTGGGCCCGCTCCCTCCCCGGACCGTTGCGTCGGCCGCTGTCCCGGCTCGTGCACGCGGCCTGGGACGGCGCCGTCGATCTCGGCGCCATCGGGCCCGGCGACCCCCGGGGCAAGCGCTTCGGCCGGATGGGCCCGCGGGCGTGCCTGCTGTTCCCCCAGGGCGCCATCTACAACGAGCACCTCATCCACATCGGCGCCGAGACGATCGTCGGCCCCGGCGCGTCGATCACGGCGGGCATGGCGCCCGGCCAGGAGATGGTGACCGACCCCGTCGTGTCGATCGGCAGCCGCTGCCTGATCGGCCGGGGCTCGCACATCGTCGGCCACTGGGAGATCGTGATCGGGGACGACATCCAGACCGGGCCCTACGTCTACATCACCGACCAGAACCACACCTACGAGGACCCCGTCGAACCGATCGGGCGCCAGTGGCCCACCGAGGCCGCGGTGCGCATCGGGTCGGGCAGCTGGCTGGGCGCCAACGCCGTGATCCTGCCCGGCGCCCAGATCGGGGAGCACGTCGTCGTGGCCGCCGGCGCGGTGGTGCGGGGGACGATCCCGGACCGCTGCGTGGTCGCCGGCGTGCCGGCCCGCGTCGTGCGGCGCTGGGTCGAGGGGTCGGGTTGGGTCGCCGAGAAGGACGTCCTGCTCCCGTGAGCGCGACGGCGGGCGCGCCGTCGCCGTACCTGGTGTCGGTCAGCGGCCAGGACGGGCCGGGCATCGCGGAGCGGCTCTTCGCCGCATTGGCGTCGGCGGGCGTGGGCGTGGAGGACGTGGAGCAGGTGCGCGTGCACGGCCACCTGCTGCTCTGCGTCGAGGCCACCCTGCGGGGGACCGAGGTCGACGGCGTGCGCGCCGCGCTGGCGCAGCGTCTGGCCGGCTCCGGGGTCGAGGTCGGCGTCGATCCGCTCGTCGAGGCGGCGGTCGACGAGGCGGCCGAGCGCCATCTCGTGACGGTCCTGGCGCCCGAGGTCGATGCCGCCGCGCTGGAGGGCGTGGCGGGACGAATCGCGTCGTGTGGGGGCAACATCGAGCGGATCGTCCGTCTGGCCGCCTATCCGGTGCACAGCTACGAGCTGACCGTGGCCGGCGCCGACCTCGACCGCCTCCGGCGCGCGCTGGCCCAGGAGGCCGCCCTGCGCCAGGTCGACCTGGCGGTCCAGGTCGCTGGCTTGCACCGCCGGGCGAAGCACCTGATCGTGATGGACGCCGACTCCACCTTGCTGCAGGGCGAGGTGATCGACGTGCTGGCCGAGCGCTGCGGCTGCGGCCCCCAGGTGGCCGCCGTCACCGAGGCGGCCATGGCGGGCGAGCTCGACTTCGCCGACGCACTACGCCAACGGGTGCGACTGCTGGCGGGCCTCACGCTGGCCGACCTCGATGCGGTGCGCGACGACATCCCGCTCGCGCCCGGTGCCCGCACGCTCGTGCGCACGCTCAAGCGGCTCGGCTACGAGCTCGCCGTCGTCAGCGGGGGCTTCACGCAGGTGATCGAGCCCCTCGTGCGCGAGCTGGGCATCGACCACATGGCGGCCAACGTGCTCGTCCTCGACGACGGCACGGTCACGGGCGAGCTCGAGGGGGCGATCCTGGACCGGGCCGGCAAGGCCGCCGCGCTGGCGCGCTTCGCGGCGGCGGCGGGCGTCCCCCTCGCCCGCACCATCGCCGTCGGCGACGGGGCCAACGACATCGACATGCTGGCGGCCGCCGGCCTCGGGATCGCGTTCAACGCCAAGCCCGTCGTGCGCCGGGCCGCCGACACCGCGCTCAGCGTGCCCTACCTCGATGCCATCCTCTTCCTGCTCGGGATCTCGCGCCGCGAGGTGGAGCTGGCGGACCGGCTCGAGACGGCGGGCGCGTCGTGACGGTGCGGGCGCAGGGCGAGCAGGGCCGGCTGGCCGACAACCGCGGCACGCGTCCGCTCCTGCGCGGCTGGCTGCACGTCGTGGCCTTCTTCGGCTGGCTGATCGGCGGCCCCATCCTCATCGCGGCCGGTCCCGACGCCGGGGCCAAGGCGGCGCTGTCGGTCTATGTCGCCGGCATGCTCGTGATGTTCGGCACCAGCGCGGCCTTCCACCGCCTGCGCTGGTCGGCCCCGGCCTGGCGGCGTATGCGGCGGGCCGACCACAGCGCGATCTTCATCGGCATCGCCGGGACGTGCACCGCGGTGGCCGGGTTGGCGCTCACCGGATGGGCGCAGGCGCTGGTGCTGGCGATGGTGTGGGCCGGCGCGGCGGCGGGCATCGCGCTGCGCCAGGTGTGGCTCGACGCTCCGCAGTGGGTGGTCGCGATCCCCTACGTGGTCGTGGGCTGGTGCCCGGTCGTGGTGGCGCCGCAGCTGGTGCGCAGCCTCGGGTGGGCGGGCTTCGCACTCATGCTCGCCGCCGGGGCGGCCTACACCGCGGGTGCCGTCGTCTACGCGCGCAAGCGGCCCGACCCGTGGCCGGCGGTCTTCGGCTTCCACGAGGTGTTCCACGCCTGCACGCTGCTCGGCGCGGCCCTCTTCGCCTACGTGGTCGCTTTCATCGCGCTGCCCCGGTACTGAGCAGGCGGGCCTCTCAGCCGATCACACCCGCGTCCCGCAGCGCCGCCAGCTCGTCGGCCGAGAGGCCGAGCTCGTCCGCCAGCACGGCGGCGGTGTGCTCGCCGAGCCACGGCACGCGGGTCTCGGGCCCCTCGGCCACCTCGGCGAACTTCACCGGCAGGCCGGGGATCAGCACGGGCTGGCCCACCCCGTCGGTCCGCGGGTGCTCGACGAGCATGTGGCGGCCGGCCAGGTGGGGATCGGCCACCACCTCGGCGTCGGTAGCGACCGGGCCCGCCACCAGGCCGGCGGCGTTGAGCGCGTCGCACGCGGCGCGCTTGGTCCTCGTCGACGCCCACCCCTCGATGGCGGGGCGGACGTCGCTCTCGAGGTGGTCGAGCCAGCCCTGGGGGGTGGCGAAGCGCGGGTCGTCGCTCCACTCGGGGCGCCCGATCGCCCCGGCCAGGTCGGGCCACTGGTGGGGCCGCAGCACCTGCAGCATGAACCAGCCGTCGGCGGCCCGGAAGCCGTGCAGGATGCCCGGCCACGGCGTGCCCATGGGCATGCCCATGGACCAGAAGTTGGGCACGACGTCGAGCACCGCCACCATGGCGTCGAGCATGGCGATGTCGACGCGCTGCGCCCGCCCGGTCCGGTCGCGCTGGCGCAACGCCGCCTGGGTGCCGATGACGGCGAACAGCGCGGTCACGATGTCGCCCAGGCCGCCCATCGGCGAGCCGATCGGCGGCTGCCCCTCGGGGCGTTTGAACTCGTAGGCGCCGCTCATCGCCTCGACGATGGACGCCAGCGCGGGCCAGCCGTCGTAGGGCGACGCCGGCGTCCCGGCCGGCACGGAGCGGCCGAAGCCCGAGATCGACACGTAGACGACCGTGTCGTGCACGGCGGCCACGTCGTCGTAGGCGAGGCCGAGCCGCTCCGCGGCGCCGGCCCGGAAGTTCTCGGCCACCACGTCGAAATGCGGCGCCAGGCGCAGCACGAGGTCGCGCCCGGCCGGCTGCTTGAGGTCGACGACCAGCGAGCGCTTCGAGAGGTTGTTGCGCAGGAAGGTCGCGCCCACGCTGCGCCCCTGCGGGTCGGCCATGGCGGGCATGGCGCTGCGGCCGAGGTCGCCCGTGCCGGGCGCCTCCACCTTGACGACGTCGGCCCCGAGGCGGCCGAGCAGCTGGGTGGCGTAGGGGAGGGCCTGCATCTGCTCGAGGGCCAGGATGCGCACGCCCGAGAGCGGCTTGCCCCAGGCCGCCGCCTCCGGGTTGACGACCTCTCCCAGCTTCACGCCAGGTCGAGGCCGAGCATCCGGATCGCGTTGCCGCGCATGATCCGGT
Source organism: uncultured Acidimicrobiaceae bacterium (assembly GCA_963809825.1). Lineage (GTDB taxonomy): Bacteria > Actinomycetota > Acidimicrobiia > Acidimicrobiales > RAAP-2 > Bog-473. Next base: position 537,673 of record CAWELJ010000004.1, read on the forward strand.
ACACCTCCTCGTCGGAGAGACCCTGCACCATGTGCTCGGCGACCGCCCTCGTGTCGGGCCACGTCGAGTCGGTGTGGGGGTAGTCGGTCTCGAACGTGATGCGGTCGGCGCCGATGACCCCGAGCGAGTCGAGGCCGTGCTGGTCGCGGAAGAAGCAGCCGTAGACCTGGCGGTGGAAGTAGGTGGAGGGGGGCTCGGGGACGATGTCCTTGACGCCACCCCAGGCCCGGTGCTCGCGCCACACGTCGTCGGCCCGCTCGAGGATGTAGGGCAGCCAGCCGATCTGCCCTTCCGAGTAGGCGAGGATCAGGCGCGGGAAGCGGACGAGCACACCCGAGAACAAGAAGTCGGTGAGCGAGGCCATGGCGTTGCCGAAACTGAGGGTGGCCGCCACGGCCACGGGGGCGTCCGCCGAGGTGGCCGGCATCTTCGACGAGGAACCGATGTGCATGCACACCACGGTCCCCGTCTCCTCGCAGGCGGCGAAGAAGGGGTCCCAGGAGCCCCCGTGGATGCTCGGCAGGCCGAGGTGCGGCGGGATCTCGCTGAAGCACACGGCGCGCACGCCGCGTGCTGCGTTGCGCCGGACCTCGGCGGCGGCCTTGGCCGCGTCCCACAGCGGGATCAGGCAGAGCGGGAGCAGCCGGCCACCGCTGTCGCCGCACCATTCCTCGACCATGAAGTCGTTGTAGGCGACGACGCAGGCCTCGGCAAGCTCGCGGTCCTTGGCCTCGAGGAAGGTCTGGCCGCAGAAGCGGGGGAAGGACGGGAAGCACAGGGAGGCCTCGACCCAGTTCGCCTCGTTGTCCGCGATCCGGGCGGCGGGCTCGTAGCAGCCCGGGCGCATCTCGTCGTAGGTGATGGGCGACATCGTCATGTCGTCGCGGTCGAAGCCCACCGCGGCCACGTGCCGCTTGTTGATGTAGACGAGGTTCTCGTAGACCCAGCAGTCGGCCTGGGGCCCGTCGGGGTCGAAGCTCTGCCGATAGGTGCCGCCGCCGATGTGCTCCATCTCACCGATGCCGCGCCGCTCGACGTGCGGCCCGCGCTCGCGGTAGCGGGCCGGCAGCCAGGTCTCCCAGAGGTGCGCGGGCTCGACGATGTGATCGTCGACGCTGATGATCCTCGGCAGCGCGGTGGTGCTCCCGAGCCGCGGGGTGGTGTCGTCCTTCAGGTCGGTCATGGTTGCTCCAGTGTGGCCGCGAACCCGACCAGCGGGGCCAGCGACTCCAGCTCGGCCCGGACCGACGCCACGTCGCCGGCCCGGACGCGCAGCACCACCTCGGTCACGCCGAGGCCGGCGTAGTGCTCGAGCTTCTCCCGGCCCGCCAACGTCCCGAAAGGGACGACGCTGAGCCGGGACGGGTCCCGGCCCGCCGCAGCGGCCAGCGTGCGCAGGCGCGGCAGGGCCGCGCGCAGCCCGCGGCCGCCGATGGGGATCCAGCCGTCGGCGCAGGCCGCCACGGCCGAGAGCACGGCGTCGTTGGCCCCGCCGCCGACGAGGACCCGCACCCGTGGCTGCTGCACGGGCTTGGGCCAGGACCAGGTGGCGTCGAAGTCCACGAACTCGCCGTGGTACTCGGCCTGCTCCTGGGACCAGATCGCCTGCATGGCCGCCAGGTGCTCGCGCACGACATCGTGGCGGCGCGCGAAGTCCACGCCGTGGTCCTCGGCCTCGGCCCGGTTCCACCCGAAGCCGACGCCGAGGGTGACGCGGCCCCCCGAGAGGTGGTCGAGCGTCGCCACCTGCTTGGCCAGGACGATCGGGTCGTGCTGGGCGGCCAGGAGGATGCCGGTCCCGAGGCCGATGCGGGTCGTGACCGCGGCGGCGGTCGCCAGCGCCACCAGCGGGTCGAGACAGCGCTTGTAGTCGTCGAGGCGTACCCCCTCGACGAGCGCCGGCGGGATGTCCTCGCGCACCGGCAGGTGGGTGTGCTCGGGCAGCCAGAGCGAGTCGAACCCGAGCTCCTCCACCGCGACGGCCAGGACGGCCGGCGCGAGGTCGCGGTCGGTCAGGGCGGCGGTGATGCCCAGGCGCACGGTCAGGTCCCGGGCGGGGCCTTGGCCGCGAACTCGGCCAGGGTGCCGCCGCCGACGGCGGCGCCCAGCAGCGCGGCGTACGCGGCCTGCTCCCGCCGGTTGGCCTCCTGCACTGCGTCGCGGTGGGCGGCCCGCATGAGCGTGGTGATGGCGCGGGTGGCGGCGCGGGGGTGGGCGGCGACACGCGCGGCCAGGGCGACCGTCTCGGCCAGCACCGTGCCCGCCGGGCACACCTCGAGGGCGAGGCCGAGCCCGACGAGCTCCTCCGCCGCCACCCAGTCGGACGTGAGCAGGACCCGGGCCGCCTGTTGCCAGCCCATGGCGGCGGGGAACAGCAGGCTGCTCGCCGCCTCGGCGGGCACGCCCAGCTCGGCGAAGGGCACCCGCAGCCGCGCCCCGGCGTCGACCAGGACCAGGTCGCAATGGGCCAGCAGCGTGAAGCCGAGGCCGACGGCCACGCCGTTGACCGCGGCGAGGAGGGGGACCGAGATGTCACAGAGGCAGTCGAGCAGGCCCATGAAACCCTGCCCGGCTCCCTCCACCGCGGTGCCGGTGGCGATGGCCGCCATTTCGGCCAGGTCCTGGCCCGACGTGAAGGCGGTGCCGCGGCCGGTCACGACCACGGCGCCGACCGCCTCGTCCGCGTCGGCGGCGCGCAGCGCGGCGGTGACCTCGTGGTACATCGCGGTGTCGAAGGCGTTGCGCACGTCGGGCCGGTTGAAGGCGACGACCCGGACGCCGGACGCGGCGTCCTCCGTCTCGACCCGGCTCACGGCCGCAGGACCGGACGACCGGCGTCGTGGGCCGCGCCCACCGGCGCCCTCAGCCCTCTGCCTCGCCGGCCACTGCGGCCCGCCGCCGGATGACCTTCTCCGCCCGCGCGTTGAGCTCGGTGGAGAGCGGCCAGCCGATGTAGTGGGTGAGGTGGACGACGACCTCGCGCACCTGGTCGGGCGTCAGCTCGTCGCGCTCGAGCGCCGCGTCGAACTGGATCTCGAGCAGGTCGCTCTTGTCGAGCGCGGCCAGCACGCCGATGGTGAGGAGGCGCCGCTGACGCAGGTCGATCTCGTCGCTCGTCCACACCGAGCCGAAGAGGTGATCGACCGTCATGGCCGCATAGCGGCCCGGGAGGGTGTCGGGATCGACGGAGAAGCCGTACACCTCCCGCATCTTGGCGATGCCCGCAGCGCGCCGGTCCTGCGGCTGTCCCGCCGGGCTCACGCCGCCGGCTCCCACTTCGAAGCGATCACGACCGACCTCCCTTTCCGGGGCCCGACCCTACCGAGGCCGGGCGCGGGTGCATCACTCCGGCTCGTCGCCGAAGCCGAAGATGCGGTCACAGCGCCGCTCGGTCAGCTCGGCCAGCGGGAGGGCGACGCCGAGCTGGCCCCCGAGGGCGAGGATCGTCGTGAGGTCCTTGTGGGCCACGTCCGAACCGGCGCGCATGGCGTCGAGCAGCCCGCGGTCGGTGTCGGCGGGCCAGGGCTGCGCGGTCGTCCGGAACATCAGGCGGGAGGCGCCGCCGATCCGCTTGTCGCTCTCCCTGGTCGCCTCGCCGAGCTTCACCAGGTCGATGCCGGCCGCCTCGGCCAGCTCCTGGGCCTCGAACGCGGCCAGCCAGGAGCCGTACGTGATGAGGTTGCGGGCGAGCTTGGCGGCGAGTCCCGCCCCGGGCGGCCCCATGTGCAGCACGAGGCAGCTGATCACGTCGAGGACGGGGCGCACCCGGTCCACCTCCTCGGCGGAGCCGCCGATCATGCACACCAGGTCGCCGCTGGCCGCCGCGTCCGGACCCCCGCTCACACCGCAGTCGACCACCGCGACCCCGTGCGGCGCGCCCTCGGCGCGCAACTCGAGCACCGTCGTCGTGGGGATCGTGCTGACGATGACGACCGTGGTGCCCGGCGCCGCGCCGGTGAACACGCCGTCGGGACCCTGGAGCACCGCGCGCACCTGCTCGTCGTTGAACACCGACACGAGGACGACGTCGCTCCGGGCGGCGAGCGCCGCCGGTGTCGCCGCCACGTGGGCCCCCTCCCGGAACGGCGCGGTGGCCTCCTCCCGGACGTCGCACACCGCCACCGTGACCCCGGCCCCCACGAGGGAGGACGCCAGGCCGCGCCCGATGTCCCCGAGCCCGATGACGCCGGCCTTCGGCCCGGGCCCCGATCCGCCCTGCTCGCTCTGCGCCAATTTCGCCCAACCTCCCCGGTCGTCGCGCCCAGGACCGCCGGGGCCCTAGATCTGGACAAGTGTCTAGACTATAGTCTGAACCTATGACCGACCGCAACGGCCCGCCGGTGCCCCCACCGGCGCCGGCGTGAGCGTGTTCGACCCCTCCGCGCCGGCGCCCGCCGAGCTCCGGGAGCAGCCGGGCCGGCGCCTCCTGTCCGAGCGCCAGGCCGAGGTCATGGAGCGCCTGGTGACCGCGGCGGCCCAGGAGGCCGAGGAGCGGCCCTACGCCGAGATCTCTGTGCGCAGCATCGCCAAGCGCGCCGGCGTGGCGCCGGCCACCGCGTACACCTACTTCTCGGGCAAGGACCACCTGCTCGCCGAGGTGCTGTGGCGCCGCATGCAGTCGTCGCCGCATCTCGTCGACCTCAGCCTGCCCCTGCCCGAGCGCGTGGCCGACACCGCCCGCACCATGGGGTTCGCGTCCATGGGGCCGGCCGCCGTGGCCGCCTGCACGACGGCGCTGCTGGGCGACGGCCCCGACGTGAAGCACGTGCGGGCGCGCATGGGCGCCGAGATCGGCCGCCGCCTCGCCGCCGCGCTGGGCGGCGGCGCCGAAGGGAGCGTCCTGGGCGTGCTCGTGGTGACCTACACCGGGGCACTCCTCAGCGCGGGCATGGGCCACCTGCCCTTCGACGCGGTGCCGGCTCTGATGGGGGACGCCACCGCGCTCATGACGGGCGCGGCGCGGTGACCACCCTGGCGCCGTTGGCGTACAGCCCCTACGACTACGCCATCCACGAGGACCCGTACCCGACCTACGCCCGCCTGCGGGTCGAGGCGCCGGTCTTCTACAACGAGGAGCTCGACTTCTTCGCCTACTCGCGCCACGCCGACGTCCTGGCCGCCTTCCGCGACGTCGACCGCTACTCGAACGCCTACGGGGTGAGCCTCGACCCGGCCGCCTACGGGCCGGACGCCCACCGCGCCATGTCGTTCCTCGCCATGGACCCGCCGCGGCACACCCGGATGCGCTCCATCGTGGGCAAGAGCTTCACGCCGCGCCGGGTGGCGGAGATGGAGGCGCGGATCAGGGAGCTGGCCGTGGCCCACCTCGACGCCGCCCTCGAGGCGGGCACGTTCGACTTCATCGGCGACTTCGCGGGGCGGCTCCCCATGGACGTGATCTCCGACCTGGTCGGCGTGCCCCCGTCGGACCGGGCGGAGGTGCGCCGCCTGGCCGACCTCCTGGTGCACCGCGAGGAGGGCATGAACGACATCCCCCCGGAGGGCCTCGAGGCGGCGCTCACGCTGGCCGGCTACTACGCCGAGATGGTCGCCGACCGCCGGCGGCACCGACGCCACGACCTCACCGCGTCGCTGCTCGAGGCCGAGATCGAGGGCGACCGCCTGAGCGACGACGAGGTCATCTCGTTCCTCTTCCTCCTCGTGGTGGCCGGGAACGAGACGACCACCAAGCTGCTCGGCAACGCCTGGTACTGGGGCTGGCGCCATCCCGAGCAGCTGGCCAAGCCGATGGGCGACCCGGCGCGGGTGCCCGACTGGGTGGAGGAGACGCTGCGCTACGACACGTCCACCCAGATGATCCTGCGCGTCACCCGCCAACCGGTCACCGTGCAGGGCGTCGACATCGACGCCGGCCGCCGCGTCCTGCTCCTGATCGGATCGGCCAACCGCGACGCCGCCGCCTTCCCCGATCCCGAGGCGTACGACCTCGATCGCAACACGCAGAACCTGATCAGCTTCGGCGGTGGCCGTCACTTCTGCATGGGCGCCGCACTGGCGCGCCTCGAGGCCCGCGTCGCCCTGACCGAGGCGCTGGCGCGGATCAGGGCCTACGACGTCGACGAGGCGGGCCTGCAGCGGGTGCACTCCATCAACGTGCGCGGGCTCGCCACGCTGCCGACCACGGTCACGCCGCGCTGATGCCGCGCTTCGACCCCCAGCCCGAACGCCGGCCGGCGGTGGTGACCGGCGCCTCGTCGGGCATCGGCGCCGAGACGGCGCGGGCGCTGGCCCGGGCGGGCCACCCCGTCGTGCTCGGGGCCAGGCGCGCCAAGGTCTGCGAGGAGATCGTCGAGGAGATCAGGGCCGAGGGCGGCGAGGCGGCGGCCTTCGAGCTCGATCTGGGCGATCCCGCCACGCTGGGACCGTTCGTCGAGCGGGCCGAGGCGGCGTTCGGGCCGGTGGAGGTCCTCGTGTCCAATGCGGCGCGGATCCAACCGGGCTCCGCCCTCGAGACGACACCGGAGGACTTCGAGGCCGTGCTGCGCGTCAACGCGGGCGGGGCCCACCGGCTCGTGCGGGCGTTCGGCGCCGGCATGGTGGCGCGCCAGCGCGGCGACCTGATCTTCGTCACCTCCGACGTGGTGGCGCACCCGCGGCCGCGCATGGCCGCCTACGTGGCGTCGAAGTGGGCGCTCGAGGGGTTCGTGACGGCGCTGCAGATGGAGCTGGAGGGGACGGGCGTGCGCGCCGTGATCGTGCGGCCCGGCCCCACACAGACCGCCATGGGCATGGACTGGGACCCGGATGTGACCGCCGAGGTGATCACCGAGTGGGCGCGCTGGGGTCTGGCTCGGCACTCGGCGTTCCTGCGCCCCGAGGGCGTCGCGCTGGCCATCGCACACGCCGTCGCCGCACCGCGGGGGACGCATCTCAGCATCGTCGACGTCCAGCCCGAAGCACCGCTGAGCCAGGAGGGAGCACCGTGACCACCACGACCGAGCTTCGAGAGCCGCCGCGGGTGTCGGGGGGCACCGGGGAGAACGCCCACCTCGACGAGCTGCGCACCGACCCGATCGCGCTCATGGCGCGGGTGCGCGCCGAGTGCGGCGACGTGGGGGAGTTCACCATCGGTGAGCGCGACGTCGTGCTGCTCACGGGCGCGGACGCCAACGAGTTCTACTTCCGGGCCCCCGAGGAGCAGCTCGACCAGGCCGAGGCCTACCCGTTCATGACGCCGATCTTCGGGAAGGGCGTCGTCTTCGACGCGCCGCCCGAGCGCCGGCGCGAGATGCTGCACAACCAGGCCCTGCGGGACAAGTTCATGCGCGGCCATGCGGCCACGATCGCGGCGGAGGTCGAGCAGATGGTGGCGGCCTGGGGCGACGAGGGCGAGATCGACCTGCTCGAGTGGTTCGCCGAGCTCACCATCTACACCTCGTCGGCCTGCCTGATCGGCACGCGGTTCCGGCGCGAGCTCGACGGGCGCTTCGCACAGCTCTACCACGACCTCGAGCGCGGGACGGACCCGATCGCCTACGTGGACCCGTACGCGGACATTGAGAGCTTCCGGCGCCGCGACGCCGCCCGGGTCGCCCTGGTGGAGCTCGTGTCGGGCATCATGGACCGCCGCGCCGCGGGCCCCCCGCCCGCCGAGGGGGAGTCGGACCTGCTCGACGTGCTCATGTCCATCCGCGAGGAGGACGGCTCGCTGCGCTTCAGCGCCGACACGGTCACCGGCATGTTCATCTCCATGATGTTCGCCGGCCACCACACCACCTCGGGGACGGCGGCGTGGACGCTCATCGAGCTGCTACGCCACCCCGAGGAGCTGGCGGCGGTGACGGCAGAGCTCGACGAGCTGTACCGGGACGGCTCGGAGGTGAGCTTCCAGGCGCTGCGCGAGATCCCCCGCCTGGAATCGTCGATCAAGGAGGCGCTGCGCCTCCACCCGCCGCTCATCCTGCTGCTCCGGATGGCGATGGAGGACCTCGCCTACGGCGACTACCGCATCGCCGAGGGCAAGTTCGTGGCCGCCAGCCCGGCCGTCTCCAACCGCATCCCGGAGGACTTCCCCGACCCCGACGCCTTCGTGCCGGGCCGCTACCTCGAGCCGCGCGAAGAGGACCGGGCCAACCCGTGGACGTGGATCCCGTTCGGGGCGGGCCGGCACCGCTGCGTCGGCGCCGCCTTCGCCATGATGCAGCTGAAGGCGATCTTCTCGGTGCTGCTCGAGGGGTGGGAGTTCGAGGCGGCGCAGCCGCTCGAGAGCTACCGCAACGACCACTCCAAGATGGTCGTCCAGCTGGAGCAGCCCTGCCGGGTGCGCTACCGGCGCCGGAAGGGCGCACCGGCATGAGGATCGTGGTGGACCGCGACCTGTGCCAGGGGCACGCCGCCTGCGAGGGCGAGGCGCCCGAGGTCTTCTCGGTGTCCAAGCAGGGTGAGCTCACCATCGTGGTGCCCGAGCCGCCCGAGGAGCTGCGCGCCGCCGTCGAGCTGGCCGTGAAGTACTGCCCCACCCATGCTTTGTCGATAGAGGAGGACTGACGATGCCTGCCTACCCGCGCGCCGAACTGGAGGAGATGGTCGAGCGCTGGCTCGACGCGAACAAGGCGGGGGAGGCCGAGCGCGACTGGCGCCACATGGCCGACCTCTACACCGAGGACGCCACCTACGGCTGGAACGTCGGCCCCAAGGACGAGTTCATGGTCGTCGGGCGCGAGCAGATCCGCGAGATCGCGCTCGGCCTCGAGATGGCCGGCCTCGAGGGCTGGACCTACCCGTACCAGAAGGTGCTGATCGACGAGGCGCAGGGGGAGATCCTGGGCCTGTGGAAGCAGGTGGCCGACGCACAGCGGCCCGACGGCACCACCTACGAGATCGCCGGACTGGGAGGCAGCTGGTTCCGCTACGGCGGGAACTACCAGTGGTCCTGGCAGCGCGACTTCTTCGACGTCGGCAACGCCGGCGCCGTTTACATGGAGATGATCGGCGACGGCACGCTCCTCCCGGGCATGCAGCAGCGCATTGAGCGGGCCATGTCGGGTGAGCGGCTGCCGGGCCACTACCGGCCCGGCGAGGCGCCGGTCGGCCTGTGGGAGGTGCCGGAGGGCGCGTAGGGCGGGAAGGCCCGGGCGGACCCCGCTCCGCCCGACGTCCATTCGCCCGCCCGGCTCCGTCTCCTCCGTGGGCACTGCGCGCGGGGTGAACGATCGCAGCCGACCCTTCGTGTCACTGTGGTCCCGGTGATGAGGAGCCTGTGGCCGGCGCGGCGCAGCCTCGGGGCCGTTGCGGCGTTCGCGCTGCTGACGGCGTCGTGCGCGCTCCCCGGCGGCTCGCCGCAGGCTCGCCGTACCGCCGCACAGCCCACGGTGCGGGCCCGGACCACGACGACCACGACGACCACGACGCCGCCCCCACCGCCGGCCGCGCCCGTCGCCTGGTCGCCGTGCGGCGCCGGCCTCCAGTGCGGCACGCTGGTGGTACCGCTCGACTACGCGCAGCCGAGGGGACCGACGATCCCGATCGCGCTGGCGCGGCACCCGGCAGAGGACCCAGGGGCGCGCCTCGGGTCGCTGGTCATCGACCCCGGTGGCCCCGGGGTCTCCGGTGTCGACGACATGGCCAACGAGCTCAGAGCGCTCACGCCGCAGCTGCTGGCCGACTTCGACATCGTGCTCTTCGACCCCCGCGGCGTGGAGCGCAGCGACCCGGTGACCTGCGGGGAGAAGGCGGGTAGCCCGCCGGCCACGCTGCCCGACCCGGTGCCGACGACGCCCGGCCAGGAGGCGGCGACCATCGCCGGGCTGAAGCAATTCGCAGCCGCCTGCGAGCAGGCCAGCGCCAACGTGCTCCCCCACGTGGGGTCCGTCGACGCCGCCCGGGACATGGACCAGCTCCGTGCCGCACTGGGCGACAGCGGCCTCACCTACATGGGCCAGTCGTACGGCTCGCTCCTCGGGCTCACCTACGCCGCCCTGTTCCCCACGCACGTGCGCGCCATGGTCCTCGACGGTGTCATCGACCCCGCGCTGACCTTCGACCAGATGACGCAAGGGCAGGCGGCCGGCTTCGAGAGCGTCCTCGACTCGTTCTTCGCCTGGTGCGCCGCCAGCGCCGCCTGCCCCTGGCGACCGGCCGGTGACCCGACGACCGCGTTGCTGGGGCAGCTGGCGAGCGGCGCCGCCACGCCGGTCCCGGCGGGCGGTGGGCGGGTGGCCGGCGCGGGCGAGCTCTACGACGCGCTCCTTGACGGGCTCTACGCGCGATCGGAGTGGTCGCAGCTGGGGGCCGCGCTGGCCGCCGACGCGGGCGGCAACGGCGCACCGGTGGTGGCGATGTCGGACCGCTACAACGCGAACGGCTCGACCAACGGCAGCGACGCCGCCCTCGCCATCGACTGCCTCGACCACCCGGTCTCGCACCACCTGGCGGGCTACGGCTCCCTGGCCGACCTCTTGAAGGCGTCGGCCCCGGTCTTCGGTCCCCTCCTGGCCTGGGGCGAGGCGGCCTGCGCGGTGTGGCCCGCAGCGCCGACGCGGACCGTGGGGCCCGTGGCCGCTCCGGGCGCGCCGCCCCTCCTCGTCATCGGCACCACCGGGGACCCGGCGACGCCCTACGCCTGGGCGGTGAGCGTGGCCCACGAGCTCGCGCGCGGCGCGCTGCTGACGCGCGACGGGGTCGACCACGTCGCTTACTTCTACAGCGCGTGCGTACGCGCGGCCGTGCAGGCCTATCTCGTCGGCGGGGCGGCCCCTCCCTCGGGCACGACCTGTGCGTCGTAGCTAGTGTGCGCCGCAGCGCCGCGCGGAGCGGCGCCCGGCGAAACAGGAGAGGACCCCCATGTGGGCACAACTCATCATCATGCGGCTCAAGCCCGGCAAGGAGGGCGACCTGCCGCGCGTCTTCGAGCAGTTGCGCGCCGCCGAGCAGCCGGGGTCGGGTCTCCTGCGGACGACGACGGCGCGGGACCAGAAGGACCCGGGCCGGATCCACACCATCGTGGTCTTCGAGAGCGAGGAGAAGGCGCGGGCCCGCGAGCAGGACCCCGCGCGCCAGGCCGCCCTCGAAGGCGTCCGGGCCACCATGGCCGAGGTCTTCGAGGGTCCGCCCGAGTTCGTCGACCTCGAGGTGCTCGAGGACACGGTCTACTGAGGCTCACCCGGTGGTGAACCGGTAGTTCCCGACGGCCACGCCGCTCGGGTGGCCGATCGCCCCCGGGCCCGGCGGCCGAGAACGCGAGGAGCGGGGCGCCCAGCTCGGACGGCGCGCCATAGTGGGCGGCGCACCGACCACGTCTGGACGTTCTGACCGAACGGAGAAGGAGGCTGCCGTGCCCGCACCCGAGGAAGCACTCACCGCCCGGAACGTCATGTTCACGGGCGCCGATGGCGCGCCGATCAACGCGTACGAGGCCGTCCCCGCGGGCGACGAGCAGCGCGGCGGGGTCCTCGTCATCCACCACCTGCCGGGCTGGGACTCGGGCACCAAGGAGATCACGCGGCGCTTCGCCGCCCGCGGCTACAACGCCCTCTGCCCGAACCTCTACGCCCGCCAGGGGCTCGATGTCGATCCCGACGATGCCGCGGCCGCCACGCGGGAGGCCGGCGGGATCCCCGACGAGCAGTTCGTGGGCGACGCCAGGGGGGCCATGGAGGCGCTGCGGGCGCTGCCCACCTCCAACGGGAAGGTCGGGGTCATCGGTTACTGCTCGGGCGGCCGGCACGCCTTCCTCACGGCGGTGAGCCTGCCCGTCGATGCAGCGGTCGACTGCTACGGGGCGTTCGTGACCGGGACCGTTCCCGACGGCTTCCCCCTCAAGGTGACGCCGCTGGTCGAGCGCGCCCCGGACCTGGCCTGCCCGCTGCTCGGCCTCTTCGGCAACGAGGACAAGTTCCCCAGCCCCGAGCAGGTGGACGAGCTGGAGGCGGCGCTGGTGGCGGCCGGCAAGACCCACGAGTTCCACCGCTACGACGGCGCCGGCCATGCCTTCTTCTCGGTCGACCGCCCGGCCTACCGGCCCGAGTCGGCGGCCGACGGCTGGCAGCGCATCTTCGACTGGTTCGGCCGCTACCTGGCGGGGTCCTGACATGTGCTCCTACCTCACCGTCGCCACCGACATCGCGGGCAGCGCCAAAGGGCCGCAGGGCTGGTTCGCCGTGACCTCGGCCCAGGTCTACTTCGACCACCCCTTCCACGCCCCCTTCGACCACACCCTCAACATCGACTTTGCCGACCCGGCGCGCGGCCCCGGCGCCCGGGTCGCCGTCGAGCTCAGCGCGGACTCGGCGCGGCGTCTGGTCGAGTCGATCAACGAGGCGCTGGCAGCGGCAGGGGCCGCCGCCCGGTGACCACACCCGACGCCCCGGCGGCCGGCGTCCACCTGCCCTGGGCCCGGGTGCCCGCGGCGGTGCGGTCGTGGGCCGAGGGTGTCGGCGGCGGCGCGCCCGGGACCGTCCGTGACGTCGCCGGCGGGTTCTCGCCGGGTGCGACCGCGGTGCTGCAGTGTCCGCAGCGCGCCATCTTCGTCAAGGCGGTCGGCACGGCGCTCAACCCCGAGTCGCCCGGCCTGCACCGCCGGGAGGTGCTGGTGTCCGCCGCGCTGCCGCCGTCGCCTCGCGTCCCGCGCTTCCTGGACTCCTACGACGACGGCGACTGGGTGGCGCTCGCGTTCGATGCCGTCGCGGGCCGCCCGCCACGGCATCCGTGGGAGACCGGTGAGCTCGCCCTGGTGGCGGAGGCGCTGTCGTCGCTGCACCGCGACCTGACCCCGAGCCCGCTGCCTTCTCTGACCCCGCTGACCGAGTACGTCCGCACCATGTTCGGCGGATGGGCGGACCTGGCCACGATGGACAGGCCGCCGCCGGGCCTCGACCGATGGGCGCGCGACCACCTCGAGAGGCTGGCCGAGCTCGAGTCCCCCTGGCCGGCGGCGTGCGAGGGCCCCACACTCCTCCACGGTGACGTGCGGGCGGACAACGTGCTCCTCGCCGTCGGCGGCGTCGTCTTCGTCGACTGGCCCCACGCCGCCGTCGGGACCCCGGTCTTCGACGTGATCGGGTGGGCGCCCTCGGTGGTGCTGGAGGGCGGACCGCCGCCCGAGGAGCTGCTGGCGCGCCATGTGGCCCCGGTTCCCGTCGACCCGGACGTGATCACCGTCCTCCTCGCCGCCGTGGCGGGCTTCTTCGTGGAGCGCTCATTCCGCCCGCCGCCACCCGGGCTGCCGACCATCCGGCCCTTCCAGGCCGCCCAGGGTGCGGTGGCCCTGGCGTGGCTCCGCCGGCGCACCGGCTGGTGACGGCCCGCACGGCGGACCGGGCGCGCCGGTAGGTTCGGGCTGGTGCGCTTCGGACTCCAGATCCCCAACTTCACCGCCGGCGACACGCCCGGCGCGCTCTTCGGCGGCGTCGTGGCCATGGCGAACGCGGCCGAGGACGCCGGCTTCGACTCAGTGTGGGTGATGGACCACTTCTACCAACTGCCCCCGCTGGGAGGCCCGAGCCAGCCGATGCTCGACGCCTACACGCTGCTCGGCGCGTTGGCGGCGCGGACATCGAAGGTGCGGCTCGGCACCATGGTCACCGGCGTCACGTACCGCAACCCGGCGCACCTGGCCAAGATCGTCACGACGCTCGACGTGATCAGCGGCGGCCGCGCCATCCTCGGCATCGGCGCGGCCTGGTACGACGTCGAGCACGAGGGTCTGGGCTTCGACTTCCCGCCGGCCGGCGAGCGGCTCGACCGGCTGGAGGAGGCGCTGCAGATCTGCCGCGCCATGTTCACCGAGGAGGCCCCGACCTTCACCGGTCGCTACTACCGGATTCACGAGGCGCGCAATGTGCCGCCCCCAGTGCAGCCGGGCGGCCCGGCGATCCTCGTCGGGGGCGGCGGGGAGAAGCGGACGCTGCGGCTCGTGGCGCGCTACGCCGACCTGTGCAACATCACCGGCGACCCCGCCACGATCGCCCACAAGGTCGAGGTCCTGCGCGGCCACTGCGCGGCGGTGGGACGGGACCCGTCCGAGGTCACAGTGAGCCGGCTGAGCACGCTCGTGCTGACCGCCAGCGAGGAGGAGACGGCGACGACGAAGGACTTCCTGCGCCAGGTCACCGGCGAGGAGCCCACGGCCTCCGATGTGGGGACGGCCGACGAGCTGGTGGCGCGGGTGGAGGAGTTGGCGGAAGCGGGCGTGGAGTACTTCGTGTTCAACGTGCCGACCGGCACGCCGGAGACGGTGCGCCGTCTCGGTGAGGTGCTGGTCGGGCGCTTGGCCGACTGAGCGGCCGTGGCGGCCGGCCGGCTATTCGGCGCGGAGGAGCTGTGAGGTGGCTGTCCTCGCTGCGATACGGCCGGGAATGGTGGCGACGAGGGCCGCCAGGACGATGGCCAAGATCCCGATCGCCACGATGGTCCCGACCGGGACGGTGGGGTAGGGGACGGCGCTGATTTCGCCGGCGAACAGGTCCCACAACGCCCGGCCCAACGCGATGCCGGCCGGGATCCCGACGGCGCAGCCGATGACGGCGGCGACGCCCGCCTGCACGGACACGGCGGTCGCCAGTTGACGTCCGGTGAAGCCGAGCGTCTTGAGGATCGCCAGGTCGCGCCGTCTCCGCCGGACCGAGGTGACCAGCGTGATGCCGAGCGCGCTGACGGCACCGGCGGCCAGGGCCGCGCCCAGGAACAGCGGCGTGGTGCCCAGCGATCCATAGTTGATGATCTGGGCCGGCCGCTGGACTGGCAGCACCGCGCCGCCGTTGATGGCGATGCCCAGCGTGCGCCCGATGGCCTGGATCGAACGCAGCGCCGCCTCGCTTGCTCCCCCCCTGGTGCGGATCAAGATCGCATTCGGACCAGGCGTGACCTCGAAGAGGTTCCTCGCGGCGGGAGGGATGAGCTGGTAGGAGAGAAGCGCGCCGGTTCCCATCTCGAGGTGTGACGACCCGGTGACACCGATGGGGGGCAGCGTCGCGGTGCCGACGATCGTCAGCCTGACCGGTGCGCCGTTGGGTGCCCGCTCCTCCACCGTGTCCCCGACCCGCTTGTGCAACTGGTGCAGCGTGCCGGCGCCGAGCACCACCTGGTCGCGCGCTTGGAGGCTGTGCCCGCTGAGCATGGGGGGTGCCACCGGTGCACGGGGCGTGGCTCCCATCACCGGCACGTTCACGCCGTCGAGCTGCAGGGTCGAGTAGGAGACGCCACTCCAACTCTCGACGAGCGGGTCTGCGTTGAGAAGCTCGGACGCACGCTGTCCGGGGACGTCGCCGAGCCCACCACCACCGTCCATGTCGTAGGTCCAGTTCCAGCCGTACAGCGCCGGGTGGCTGACCAGGGTGTTGAGACTCGACCCGAAGGTGACCGTGGCCACGACGACGGTGACGGCGAGGATTGCGCCCAGGATCGCCGAGCGCACGGGGACCGCGCTCCTGCCCACTCCCGGCTCGAGGGCGAACCGCACGCCGGTGATCGCCGGCGGCGGGAGTCCGGCCCGCGCCGCCGCAGTCGTCACCCGAGACGAGGAGGGTCGTTGGTGGTCACGGACGCGTGCCCTGCCGGGCAGCGCGCGCCACGAAGCCAGGGCCGCGATCGCCCCGAGCGACAGCAGCAGGCCGGCCACGCCGAGACCGATCACCGCCCAGTCCGCGTGCACCTCGACGCGCAGGAACGGCCGCACCGGCCCCAGCGGGGCCAGCGGTGAGAGGCAGAGGGCCACCATCCCGGCCAGCACGGAGCCGACCGCCACCGCGCCGAGCGTGCCGATCAGGTCGTCGCCGAACGTCATGGAGGGGCTTGCCCCGAGGGCCCGGATGATGTCGAGGTCTGCGGCTCTGAGGCGGATGCGGCGGCTGACCACCTGCCCCGCGATGAGAAGCGCCGCGATCCCGGCGATGCCGCCGAAGACGGCGAGCGCGATGGCCTCGGGCCGCAAGGTGTCGTTGGCGATGGCGACTCGATCCTTGACCTGGACGTAGACGAAGGGGAGGCCCTTCGGAAGCACGCCCTTGATCTCTTCTTCGACCGCGGAGAGATATCGGTTTCCGTCCTGCAGCGTCAGCGCGGTGAGCATGCTGCTACTGCAACAGGCGAGCAGCTTGTTGGTCAGCGCCGGCGTGAACAACTCGATGGCTGTGCCTTGTGCCTCGTCCTGGTCCTCGAAAAGATTGGTCGCCTGCGCCCCTGCGATGCCGACAAGCCTCACCCTCGCACGCTCATCGGTGGGGATCGTCGAATTCGGCGCGAGATTCCCCGAACTCGTCTGCGCATTGGTCTGCCACCCGACGGGAATCTCCTCCCCCAGGTGATACCCGAAGGCCTTCGCCGTGGCCGCATCGAGGACGAGCTCGCCGGCCTTGTGGGGATCGGCCATACGTCCCTCCGTGATGGCGACGGGATCCTTGGTGAAGTACAACCCGTTGACGCTCGCGTCACCTGGGACGGAAAGGCTCGCCGGCAGTGGTCGGCCCTTGGGGGTGAGGGGGCCGATGTTGAGTTGCAGCGTGTCAGCGACTCGTTCGACGTGTGGCAGATGGGACAGCTTTCGCAGCAACGCGGGGTTGTAGGCCGAGTCGAGTCCGATGGCCGGGTTGATCACCCCGTCCAGGACGAAGAGGTTGGGGACGTGCGAACTCGCCACGAGGTCGGAGAAGGAGGACTCGGTGCTGCGGGCGGCGGCGACGGCGCCCATGGAGAGGCCGCCCAGCGCGCCCACCAGCACGATCACGGAGATGTAGTGGGAGAGCTCCGACCGCAGGGTCGTTCGGAACCGGTACCCGGCGTACGGCAGGGTGCGCCCCATTCCGCCTCCGGGGCCCGCTCAGGCCCGCCGGAGGTCGCGCAGCACTGCGCGCGCCGCACCGAGCCCGCACATGCCGTGAACGCCTCCGCCCGGCGGCGTGGCGGCGGAGCACAGGTACACGCCCTTGAGCGCCGTGCGGTAGGGGTTCCACCGCACCGTCGGCCGCAGGACCATCTGGCGGAGCGTGGCGGCCCCGGCGTTGATGTCCCCTCCGACGTAGCTCGGGTTGTGCTCCTCCTCGTCCACGGCGGTGAGGGTCGAGCGACCGAGGATCAGGTCGCGGAAGCCCGGGGCGAACCGTTCGATCTGTGCTTCCATCCGCTCGGTCATGTCGAGGTCGGACCCGTTGGGGACATGGCAGTAGGCCCACAGCGTGTGCCGGCCGGCCGGAGCACGCTGCGCGTCGACGACGCACGGCTGCGTCACCAGGCAGTACGGGCGGTCGGGGTGCCGGCCGGCGTTCACGTCGGCCTCCCCCCGGGCGATCTCCTCGAACGTGCCGCCCACGTGCACTGTCACCGCCTCCCGGCACACCTCCGCGTCCCAGGGCACCGGTCCGTCGAGTGCCCAGTCGACCTTGCAGACGCCGGGCCCGTAGCGGTAGCGCTCCAGGGCCCTCCCGTAGCGGCGGGGCATCGCGTCTCCGGCCATCTCCACGAGCTGGCGCGGGGTGACATCGAGCACGACGGCGCCGGCGGGCGGGAGCTCGTCCAGCCGCTTCACCAAGTGACCGGTCTGAATGTACCCGCCGAGCGAGGTGAGCTCGGCGACGAGCGTGTCGACGATGGCACCGCTCCCACCCTCGACGACCGGCCAGCCGAAGCGGTGGGCCATGGCCGTGAAGAGCCGGGGGAAGACGCCGGAGAGGGGTGCCGTGAGCGGCAGCATCGAGTGCGCGGCCGTGCCGGCCACGAGCGCCCGAGCCTCTTCGGTCCGGAACCGCTTCGCCATGCGCTCGGCCGAGCCGAGGCCGCGCAGCCCGAACCCGGCGGCCGCCAGGGGGTGGGCGGGCATCGTTCGCATGGAGCCCAAGAACGCGGGGAGGATCTTGTCCACGTCCCGCACGAGCGGCGAGAAGATGCGAGCGTAGGCCGGTCCGTCGGCGCCGAGCGAGGCAGCCACCTCGTCGACGCTCGATCCCACGCACACGGCGCGCCCGCCGTCGAGCGGATGGGCGAAGGCCACGGACGGGGTGAGGAGCCGGACGCCGTGGGCGGCGAGGTCGATGTCCGCGAAGGCCGGAGAGGCGACCAGGAGCGGGTGCACGGCGGAGCAGACGTCGTGGCGGAAACCGGCCACGGTCAGCTCCGCGGTCCGGCAGCCCCCGCCCGGCTCGTCCGCCGCCTCGTAGACGTCGACCGCCCGGCCGCTGCGGGCCAGCGCGAGCGCGGCGACGAGGCCGTTGGGCCCGGCGCCGACGACGACAACGTCTGGGGCCCTCACCGGTCCGTCACAGTGCCAGCGTCGTTCCCTCCGCGGCACCGATGACCGGCACGGGGCTCTCGGCGAAGCGGCAGACGGTGCGATCCACTTCGGCGTCGGTGCGCTCAGGCCGGTGGTGGAACAGCACGACGCCGCGGGCTCCGGCCGCGTTGCCGAGCCCGACCGCGTACTCGGCCGCGGCGTGACCGAAGGAACCCTCCTCGGGCACTTCCTCGGCCCGGAGGTGGGAGTCGTGGATCAGGAGGTCGACGCCGCTCGCCAGTTCGAGGATCGCGTCGTGGTACGCACCGATTCCGTGCGGCCCCTCGCCGAGCTCCGTCGGGCAGTGATCCGGAACGTACGCGATGGATGCATGGCCGTCACTCACCCGGTAGCCCAGAGTCCGCCCGCCCTTGTGCGGCACCTCCATGGCGACGACGGTGAACCCCTCGGCGTCGAAGGCGCCACTTGGCACCGGGCCGAAGCTCCACTCGCCGCGCAGCTGGTGGGGCCCGATCGGGAAGAAGGGTGGCGACATCATGCGGGCCAGCAACGCGGCGGCATCGGTCTGCTCGTCCTCTGCCGGCAGCAGCAGGTTCACACGCGCCCCTTCGCGATCGCCGCTGCCGAAGAATGGCACCCCCTGCACGTGATCCCAGTGCAGGTGCGTCAGGAGGACGGTGCCCCGGAACGGGCGGTCGTCGAGGAACTCGGGGAGCCGCCGGAGTCCGGTGCCTCCGTCGAGGAGCAGCGTCGGTCGAACGTCGGCCGGATCGTCGTGCGAGAGCGCGACGCAGGAGGTGTGGCCGCCGTAGCGGACGAAATCGGGGCCCGGTGCGGGCGTCGACCCCCTGACCCCGCAGAAGCTGACGCGCACCGGCTCAGTCTCGCGCGTGGTCCTCGCGGCGGTGCCCCGAGGACAGCTCCTCCAGATGCGAGCGCTCGATGAGGTCGGCCTCGAACATGGCCACGCGGCACGGAGTCACCGCGATGTTGCTCGAGGTGCGGACGCCGCCCTCGAGATGGGCCCGCTCCCCGAGGAGCGCGCCGGGACCGTACTCGGCGAGTCGCTCGCCGCCCCGCTCGACCCGCACGATCCCGTCGAGGATGAGGAGCACTTCGGTGCCGGGCTCCCCCTCCTTGAAGAGGATGGTGTCGGCCGGGAAGCGCTCGATGCGGCGCTTGCCACCACCCTGCATCAGCTGCGCCGACAGGGCCGTCTCGAGCGCGGACTCGACTGCGGACACCAGGGCCTCGGAATCCTCGTCACCCCACGGGCTGTGCTTGCCGAACGACTTGCGGTACCAGTCCTTGAAGTCGGTCAGGCCGGACTTGTGGGAGAGCCGGTTGTCGCTGCCGTAGACCCAGTGCCGCGGGAACCTGCTGGCGCCGACCAGCGCATGCTCGGACCGTCCGTCGGCGTAGAGCGTCAGGGACAGGGTGGTCCACACCAGGGGCGCCTGCCACTGTACGAAGGGCCGCCGGCGGACCCGTCGTGGGGCGGGGACGCCGGTACGGCCCCCGCAGGTCTGGACGAAGCGGACCCAGCCGTCGCCACGCTCGGGCTCGCGCCGAATGTCGTCCAGCTGTACCGCCTGGAAGCGGTGCTTCACCGCGCCGAGGTTGACCAGCGTCGAACCCATCAACCCTCCGCCCAGGTAACCGCAGTCGACGATGCGCCCGTCGTCGACGGTCACGAAGGCCCGGAGCTCGTTGGCGAAGCGGAAGCGGTCCTCCTCCCGGAGCTTCTCCACATCCATGTCGTCGGTGGGTGGGGGCGGGTCGTAGTGCGTGATCCCCGAGTCGAAGGCCAGGCGCTGCGCACCCTCGATCGCCTCGCTGGGGATCCACGACAGCGAGGTCACGAGCCCCTCGTGGCGGATCGGCGTGTGTGTCGTCATGGCGTCCAGCCTCTACCGGCGGACCGGGGCTGACGAGTGTGGTGACAGGCAGTCGGAGGGTGTGCCTACCACCACCGTTGCCGGGAAGGTCCCCACCTGTTCGCCGGCCCCCGGGTGTGTGAGAACTACAGGCGATGGCAGACGAATCGGGAGGAAGGGGCACCATCTCGGTGTTCCTGGCCGACGACAACCTCATCGTTCGCGAGGGCGTCCGCGCCCTGATCGCGCGGCACAAGGACCTCGAGGTCGTGGGGGTGGGCGCGGATTACGACGAGGTGGTGGAGGGGGCGGCCGCGTTGCAGCCTCAGGTCCTGGTCACCGACATCCGGATGCCCCCGTCCTTCAACCGCGAGGGCATCGACGCGGCCAAAGAGGTGCGCAAGCGCCATCCTGGTACGGGCGTCGTCATCCTCTCCCAGTACGACGATCCGGAATACGCGGTGTCGCTCCTCGCCGAGGGCTCGGCCGGCTACGGCTACCTGCTGAAGGATCACATCGCGCAGGGCGACCAGTTGGTCGACGCAATCCGCTCCGTCGCCTCCGGGGGCAATGCGCTCGATCCGGCGATCGTCGACGCACTCGTGCGTCCGGTGACGTCGACCGGCGGTCTGTCGCCGGCCGAGGAGGAGCTCCTGGGCATGGTCGCGGAGGGGAAGCCGATCAAGGCGATCGCAGCGGCGCGGCGCCTCCCACCCGAAGCGGTGGATGCAGAGGTCGAGGCGGTGTTCGTCAAGCTCGCCGAAGGGGTGTCCGCCGGCACCGAGGGTGCGCTGCAGCGTCTGCGCCTGCTCCACAAGGCGATCGTCGACCGCGAGGAACAGGGGGAGACGCTGTCCCGCCTCCTTCCCGGGGGGCTGGCCGAGAAACTCAGGCGTGACGGACGACACATCGGCGAGACCGAGCGGGTCGTGTGCACGGTCCTCATGAGTGACATCCGCTCGTACTCGACCATCGCCGAGCACGCAGACCCCAGCCAGCTGGCCGGGCAGCTGAACGTCCACCGGGCCGCCATGAACGAGGCCATTCTGGGCGAGAATGGCACGGTGATGCAGTTCGTGGGGGACGCGGTGATGGCCGTGTTCGGCGCACCCTTCGCGCAGGAGGACCACGCGGACAGGGCGGTCGCAGCCGCCTTCGCCATGCACGAGAAGCAGCTGGAGATCAACCGTCGATGGGAGGACGAGGGCCTGCCTCCCTTCGGGCTCGGTCTCGGGCTGTCGACGGGTGAGGCGGCAGCGGCTCTCCTGGGCTCGGAGGAGCGCCTGGAGTACACGCTGGTCGGGGACACCGTGAACATGTCCCAGCGCCTCCAGCAGCTGGCTGAGGCCGGGGAGACGGTGGTGTCCCAGGGGACGGTCGAGGCGTGGCACACGCCCCACGAGACGGTGGCTCTGCCGCCCCAGCTCGTGAAGGGACGCGAGACACCCGTGATCGCATACAGACTGGTGGACGGAGCGTGCCGTTCGCCTGAGCGCGCAACGAAAGTGGGTTGATGCCATGGATGCCTTGGTCGTAGACAAAGTCCGCAAGACATTCGAAGCGGAGAATGTGCCCGTGCGGGCCTTGCGGGGCGCCAACCTGGTCGTGCCCTCGGGCGACTTCGTGGCGCTGATGGGCCCGTCGGGGTGCGGGAAGTCGACGCTCCTCAACCTGGTCGCAGGTCTCGACGTGGCCGACGAGGGCACCATCACGGTTGCGGGGGAGCTGGTGACCGGGAGGACCGAGGACGAGCTGTCCCAGCTCCGGCGTCGCCACATCGGCATCGTGTTTCAATTCTTCAACCTCTTGGAGGGGATGACGGTGCTCGAGAACGTCGCGCTGCCGGCCGTTATCGCGGGTCGCAAACGGAAGATGGCGGAGAGCCGCGCCCGCGACCTCCTCGACCTGCTGGGCATCGGCGACAAGGCGGGAACGGTGCCCGGGATGCTGTCCGGGGGCCAGCGCCAGCGCCTGGCCATCGCTCGCGCCCTCGCGAACGAGCCGACGCTGCTCCTGGCGGACGAGCCGACGGGTGCATTGGACTCCGAGGGTGGGCAAGAAGTCATTGAGCTCCTGAGCCGCCTGCACACCGGGGGGCAGACGATCGTGCTGGTGACCCACGACTCCGGCGTCGCGTCGGCGGCCGACCGGATCGTCCGCATGCGGGACGGCAGGATCGCGGTCGAGGAGGACGCTGACCTTCCCGTGGCCGTCCAGTCCTGACGGGACCTTGTTGTGACGGTTCGAGACGACATGAAGCTCGAAGAAGCTGCCGACAGGCCGGTCGTGAGTGCCCCGGCACCGGCAGGGACGGCCTTCGGCTCGTTCCGACTGCTCCACGTGCTCATCCTGGGGCTCACCATCGCGGGTGTCGTGGTCGGGTGGCGGATCTCTGTGCCCGGTGGGATCGCGCCGGTCAACGCCGTTGCCTTCGGGCTGACGATCGTGTGGGCGTTCGTGGGATTCTTCGACAGTCACGCCCGCGAGCGCACCGGTTCCACGGGTTCCCCGTTCCACCTGATTGCGGCGGCGGACGCCTTCGTGGCGATGATCGCGCTCACGGCAGGCCGCCAAGCCGAGACTGCGCACGCGTCGGCAAGCGCACGCGACGTGGCCACGATCGCCGCCGTGGTGGTCACCGCTATTTCGTTTCACTTCCTCCTGGCGCTGCCGGACGGCCGGCTGCACGACCCCTTCCGGCGGACCACGGTGGTGATCGCCTACCTGGCCGCGCTCGGCGTCGGGGTAGGGCTCAGCCTCAACCACCAGCCCTTCACGGTCGTGGACAGCGCCATCAGCTGGGTCGTCGCCGGTGTGCTGGCGATCGCGCCCCTGCGGGTCCGCTATCTGGCGTCCATCGGGTACCACCGGGATCGCATGGAGTGGTTCGGCATCGGCGTGACGTCGGCAGCCACCGTGGCGCTGGTGGCGACGGTCCTGCACCTCTTGGTGGGTTGGCCCGGATCTCTGGGCGCGGTCGCGGCGGCGGCGACCGTGCTGGTCCCGCTCGGCTTCCTGGCCGCCGAGAGCAAGACGCTGGGGCCGCATGCGAGCCGCGGGCTGGTCCAGGTCTTGGCCGTGTTCGGGTTCGTCGTTGTCGTGTCGGCGATCTACCTGGTCTTCGTCCTCGGGTTGGGACACGCACCGAAGACGACCGGCGACAAGGAGGCACTGGCCCTCGCCATCATCGCGTCCGGAGTGGCCGCGCTCATCTTCGTGCCGGTGCGGGCCCGGTTCGTCGAGTCCGCGACGCGGTTCGTCTATGGGTCACGAGAGGCGCCGGATGAGGTCCTCCGCACCTTCGGGAGCAGGCTCACCCGGGCCATCCCCATGGACGAGCTGTTGCTGCAGCTTGCGGAGTCGCTGCGCAAGACGATGAGCCTGACCAGTGCCGAGGTCTACACGGGGACGGGTGAGGTGCTCGAGCGCACGGCGTCGGTGCCCGACCTGGGCCCGACATCGCTGGTCGTGTCACCGCGGGAGCGCCCGGTGGTGACCCGGGCAGGCGTGTCGGGGACGGCGTGGGCCTCCGTCTGGCTACCGGCCCTCCTCAAGGAACGTGAGAGCGAGCAAATCCGCGTTGCACCGGTGAGCCACGCCGGCGAGCTTCTCGGGCTCATCGTCGTCGAGCGGACGGCGATGGCCAGCGCGTTCTCAGAAGAAGACGACCGGGTGCTGACCGACCTGGCGCGCCAGGTCGGTCTGGCCCTGCACAACTCGCAGCTCGACACGGCGTTGCAGACCACGCTGGACGAGGTCCGCAAGCAGGCGGACGCACTGCGCGAGTCGCGGGCGAGGATCGTCGCCAGTGGGGACGCGGAGCGCCGCAAGGTCGAGCGGAACCTGCACGACGGCGCCCAGCAGCACCTTGTCGCGCTGGCGGTGAACCTTCGTCTGGCCCGGGACATCATCGTCGACGACCAGGAGGCCGGCCTGGAGATGCTCGACCAGCTCGCCGGCGAGGTCCAGGAGACCATTCAGGAGCTCAGGGAGCTCGCGCACGGCATCTACCCGCCCCTGCTGGTCGACAGCGGTTTGATCGAGGCGTTGCGCGCTGCGGCGAATCGCAATCCCCTTTCCGTCGACATCGTGGCCGACGGGATCGGCCGTTACCCTTCCGAGACGGAGGCGGCCGTCTATTTCTGCTGCCTCGAGGCGCTGCAGAACGCCGCCAAGCACGCGCCCGAAGCACGGGTCGAGGTCAAGCTGTGGGAGGAGTCCGGTGGGTTGCTCTTCACCGTCTCCGACAACGGACCGGGGTTCGACCCGGAGAAGGCGCAGCGGGGCCACGGGTACGTCAACATGGCGGACCGTTTGGGTGCGATCGGCGGCACGGTGCGCTGGGACTCCGAGCCCGGCAAGGGCTCCCAGGTGCGCGGCTCGGTGCCCCTCGTCTAGGGACCGGAGCGGTCAGACCGACACGAATTCCTGGGCGTCGCGACCTTCCCAGAGCCGCCGCAGCGTGTCGGCGCCGAGGTGCTCCTTGTTGAGGTAGGCACGTGCACCACTGGTGGCCACCTCGGGCGGGAGATCGCCGGCGTCGTAGGTCGAGCAGAGGATCACGACGACCTGCGGGTGTCGGGCGACCATCGTGCGGGCCGCCTCGATCCCGTTCATCTCGGGCATGTTGATGTCCATCAGCACCAGGGCCGGGCTGAGCTCCTCCTCGAGGGTGACCGCCTCGCTCCCGTTGGCCGCCTCACCCACCAGCTCGAACTCGGCCGCCCGCTTGAGCACGGCCTTCATGGCGGCCCGGAACGGCGCCTGGTCGTCGACGATGAGGACGGGGAGCCGGTCGCTCATGGCCCCATTCTCGCACGGACACGGCCGTGACCACCCTGGTGGTGGCACGCCCCGGTAGTGGTGTCACCCACCCCCGGGGTCGCTCAGGTAGACCAGGACGGCCTTGACACGCCGGTTGACGTCGCGTTCCTCGGTGAGGCCCAGCTTGGAGAAGATCGAATTGGTGTGCTTCTCGACGGCCCGCTCCGACACCAGCAACGAGGCTGCGATGGCGGCGTTGCTCTTCCCCTTCGCCATCTCGCCCAGGATCTCGGACTCCCGAGGGGTCAGCCAGGACAGATCCGACTTCCGGCGGGACGACTTGGCCTCAATGAGCTCGTCCACGATCTGCGGGTCGATCATGGAGCCGGACTGGGCGACGGTCCTGATGGCCTGGGCCAGTTCGTCGGCGCCGGCGACCTTCTCCTTCAGGAGGTAGGCCCGCCCGGCGGACCCGGTCTCGAGGAGGGCCAGGGCGTAGGTGGGGGACGTGTACTGGCTGAGGACGACCACGCCCACCTCGGGCTTGTGCTCACGCAGCCACGACGCCGCCCGGATCCCCTCGTCGGTCCCGGTCGGTGGCATCCGGATGTCGGTGACGACGACCTGCGGTGCTGCTTCTTCTATGAGCTCCAGGAGCTGCGGGAGGTCGGCCGCCCGCCCCACGAGCTCGAAGTCGGGCTCGCCGTCGATGATGCGCGAGATCCCCTCCCGGAGAAGTGCGTTGTCCTCCGCCAGAACCACCTTGATGGTCGCCATGCCATGCGTACGGTAGCGCGCCGGTGCCAGCTGACCAGGGCGTCCGTGGTGGTGCCACCCCCGCCACCGGGTCGGGGTGGCACCCTTGGAGCACTGGGGCCCGTTGGCCACACTGAGAACGGTGAAGGGGCAGGTGGCGTGATGCCGGGGGAACACGGCCGGTGACCGGAGGGGCTCTCGGGGTCGCGCGCTACCGCCTCAGGACCACCTTTCGGCACCGCTGGGGCGGCTACCTCTCCCTGGTCGTCCTGGTCGGCCTCATCGGCGGCCTCGGCCTCGGCAGCCTGGCCGCGGCCCGGCGGACGCAGTCGTCCTTCTCCACCTTTCTCGCCTCCACGAACCCGTCGGACTTCTCCGTCTCGGCGTACGGCGTCGGCGGCGTGAGCGCTCCCAACTTCGACCCCGCGCTGCTCGCGGCGATTGCCCGGCTTCCCCACGTGCGCCACGTGGCGGCCGCGCTCGAAGTGACGGGAGCACCCCTAGCGGCCGACGGGTCGCCGAGGCTGGGGGTCACCGCCGAGGCCTATCCCGTGGCCAGCGTCAGCGGCCTGCTCTTCACCCAGGACCGCGTCACCGTGACCCAGGGCCGGATGTCGGACCCGGCCCGACCCGACGAGGTCCTGATGGCGCCGCAAGTCGCTGCACAGTTCGGGTTCCACGTCGGCGAGGTGATCCCCTACGGCTTCTATTCGAACGCACAACAGGGCCTGCCGGGCTTCGGCACGAGGGCGGTGGCGCCGGCCCTGCGCATCGACCTGAAGCTCGTCGGCCTGGCGGTCCTGAATTCGCAGATCGTGCAGGACGACGTCGACAGCCTCCCCACGATCCTCCCGCTCACGCCTGCGTTTGCCCGGGAAGTGATCGCGCAGAAGGGGCAAGCGTTCTCCGGCGCCCTCGTCTTCGGGATCAAGACGAAGGGTGGTGCCGCGACCGTGCCGGCCGTCGAGCGCGAGGTGGCCACTCTCATCCCCGCCGGCGTGATTGCCACGGACCACGCGCTGGTACCCGTCGTGGCCAAGGCGGATCGCGCACTGAAGCCGATCTCCATCGCGCTCGGAGTCTTCGGCGGCATCGCGCTCCTCGCGGCGCTGCTGATCGCCGCCCAGTTGATCGCGCGTCGGTGTCGGCTGGACCGCGATGAGCTCGGCGTACTCCGCGCCCTCGGCGCCAGCCCCTCGGAAACCGTGCTCGACACGCTCATCGGCTTCGAGGTGTCGATCATTGTGGGATCGCTCCTAGCCGCAGCCGTTGCAGTGTCATTGTCGCCGCTGGCGCCGCTGGGACCCGTGCGTCCCGTCGACCCCTCTCGAGGGATCTCCTTCGATTGGACCGTTCTGGGCCTCGGTGTCATGGTGCTCGTCGTCCTCTTGAGCGCGGTCGCCGCTCTCCTGGCCTTTTCGACGGCGCCGCACCGCACCGTGCTGCGCCCGCGCATCCGGACGACGACTGGGGCGCGGGTGGTGGCGTCTGCGGCACGGGCCGGCCTCTCTGCTCCCGGCGTCGTCGGGGTGCGCATGGCCCTCGAGCCCGGAGAGGGCCGCAGCGCCGTCCCCGTCCGCTCCGCGCTCCTCGGGTCCGTTCTTGCCGTGGCACTCATCGTGACGACATTGACGTTCGGGAACAGCCTGCAGACACTGGTCTCCCGGCCGGCGCTGTACGGCTGGAACTGGACGTACATCCTTCAGGCCGTCGGCCCCGGGAGTGGCAACGTTCCCAATGTGGCGTTCTCGTTGTTGCGGAACGACAGGTACGTGGCCGCCTACAGCGGCGCCTCGTACAACAACGTGGAGATCGACGGCCAGAACGTGCCCTTCCTCGTGGAGAACGTCGCCGCGCCGGTCGCCCCGCCCATTCTCAGTGGCCATGGCGTCGATGCTCCGCGTCAGGTCGTCCTCGGCGCGGCCACGATGGCGGCACTGCACAAACACCTCGGTCAGTACGTCACCGTGACCTACGGCTCCCCTGCGAATGCTCCCATATGGGTCCCGCCCACCCGACTCCAGATCGTCGGCACGGCGACGTTTCCCGCCATCGGGTTCGCCAGCACCGTCTCCGACCACACGTCCATGGGCACCGGTGTGCTGTTCGCGTTCCAGATGTTCCCCAAGGCCTTCGCGATCGCCTTCAACAGCGGCGGAGTACCAGCGCTCGACGGGCCGAACCTGGCGCTCGTGCGGATACGCCCGGGTGCGCCGCCGGCCGCCGTGGCAGGCAGCCTGCGGCGCATCGTTGCGGCGTCCGACAAGGTGTTCACCGCCGCAGAAGGTTCTTCGAACCAGCTCGTGGTGCAGGGCGTGCAGCGTCCGGCCGAGATCGTGAACTACAAGACGATCGGGCTGACGCCGACCTACCTCGTGTCGGGCCTGGCGCTGGGGGCCATCGTGGCGCTGGCGCTCACCCTCCTCGCCTCGGTGCGCCAGCGCCGACGCGACCTCGCGCTGCTCAAGACCGTCGGGTTCGTTCGGTGGCAGTTGGCCGCTGCGGTGGCGTGGCAGGCCACGGTCGCCGCCCTCGTCGGCATCGTGGTGGGGATCCCGCTCGGCGTCGTCACGGGCCGGTGGCTGTGGGACCTCTTCGCCCGTCAGATCTACGCGGTGCCCTACCCCACGGTCTCGGTGCCGTCGATCGCCCTGGTCGCGCTCGGCACCCTCCTCCTGGCCAACATCGTGGCGGCGGTGCCGGCCCGCAACGCGGCGCGGACGCCCACGGCGTTCATGCTGCGGGCCGAGTGAGAACCACCCTCCATCGGCGCAAGTCCGCCGTCTCGCTGCCTTCCTCGACGTAGGCCACCACTTCCCGGACCCAGCGGGCGACGTCGTCGGGGTTCGTCCGGATCACCCAGTGCCCGGCGTCCACCGGGCGGCGCCACATGAGGGACGTCCACGACTCGAGGCCGGCGAGCAGCGCGGGACGGACGTACCGGTCGCGGAGAGGGACGAGGAGCTGCACGGGCACGTCGGTGTGCCGTACCACCGGGTGGCGCAGGCGGCTGCGGACGTTGGCCCGGTAGAGCTCCAGCCCGTGGGCGAAGTCCGCTCCGAAGGTCGCGGCGGGCCAGTAGCGGTCCGTCGGCGCGTGCTCCACCCGGTGCAGCGCTGCGGACCACAGGTGGGCTGCCCGGGCGCTGCGGGCCGTCAGCTCGGGCAGCCACGGGAGATGGAAGTACGCGATGTACCAGGAATGGAGGGCCTGTCCGATGGCCTGCCGGAGGTCGGCGGGACGGAGGGTGCGGCGCTCCCGGGCCCACAGGCCGGCATGGTCCAGCGGTGGTCCCGAGATGGACGTGAAGCTGGCAATCCGAGTGGCGAGCCCCGTCGTGACCGCTTCCCACCCCTGCACCGAACCCCAGTCGTGGGCCACCAGGTGGACGGGCGCGTCGGGGCTCGTGCGGTCCAGCACCGCGGCGAGATCGTCGACGAGCATGGGCAACGCGTAGCCGTCCCTGCCCTGGGGAGCCTCGGAGCGCCCGGCGCCGCGGACGTCGTACGCCACGACGTGCAGGTCCGAGGCCAGGCGGTCGGCGACCGGGCCCCATACCGCGCTCGTGTCCGGGAAGCCGTGCACGAGCACGACGGTCGGACGTCCACGCTCGCCGTATTCGGTGACGAAGAGAGACAGGCCGGCGCCGCGCACCCGACGCACGTTCACCATCGTGCAGAGTCAACCATGGCGACGCCGCGTGCGTCGAACGTGCGGCGAACTCCTTCTACCGGGCAGGGGGAGGGGTGATCGACGCCTTCAGCTCCGCCAGGGCTGCCGCCAGCTCGGCAGACCTGTTCCGGCGTGCTGCATCTGCCGAGGCCAGTTGCGCCCCCGTCGGATGCTCTCCTCCGGAGCGCATCAGGTGGTCGGCTTCGACCGCGAACGCGAGGCCGCGCAGGCCCTCGGCGGCCCGAGTCGACAGGGCGCGGCCTGCGTCGTCCGGCGCCGTCGCCGCGGCGCGCTCGAGGCCTGTCACCGCCTCGTCGACCTGCACGCCCACGCTCGCTCGGCGCTGTTGGTCGTCCGTCTCGGTCTGCGACAGGACGAGATCACGGGCGAGCTCCGCCGCGGTCACTGCCGGGAGCACCGAGCGCTGCCAGTCGGCCGTCCGCCCCTGACGGCGTGTGCGGGCGATCAGCAGGGCGACTAGTCCGACCGCCAGGACGAGGACCACGGCGAGGAGGACCCAGCCCCACGCGGTCGAGGACGACGTCGTCTTCGCGGTCGTCGTCGTGGTGGTCGGGTGCGAGGTCGTCGTGCTCGCGTGGGCCCGGGTCGTCGT
Source organism: uncultured Acidimicrobiaceae bacterium (assembly GCA_963809825.1). GTDB lineage: Bacteria > Actinomycetota > Acidimicrobiia > Acidimicrobiales > RAAP-2 > Bog-473. The sequence continues at coordinate 567,536 of CAWELJ010000004.1, forward strand.
CGTCACCGGGACGGTCGTCGTCGTCACCGGGACGGTCGTCGTCGTCACCGGGACAGTCGTGGTCGTCGTCGCAGCTGTCGTGGTGGTGACGGGCGCCGCCGTCGTCGTCGTCGTGTCCTGGGCCCACGCGACGGCCGGCCCGAGCCCGGTCATGAGCGGGGCCGAAGCGACCACCGCGAGTACCACCGCTAGCCTGCGGGCCCTGGGATCCATGAGGGCAGCCTAGGGACACGACTCGAGCCCCGGAGGGACCGTGGTCGACGTCCTGCCGCGTTCTCAGGCCCGAGACCGTGACCTTCCTCCCAAAGTCACTCGTCTGGGGGGTATCGCCCCGGCCCTGGGCAGACGTAGATTTGCAGCGTGCGACGGCGTGTCGGGGTCCAGGCGTCGGCGCGCCCCGCCCGATGAGGGAGAGGGCGGCGTGAGCGGGACGACCGACACCACGGAGCGGCGCCAAGTGACGGTGATGTTCACCGACCTCGTCGGCTCGACCGAGCTGGCGTCCGCGCTCGATCCCGAGGACTGGCACGACGTGCTGAACGCCTATCAGCACCGCGTGGCGGCGATCGTCACTGCACACGGCGGGGTGATCGCCCAATTCCAGGGCGACGGGGCCATTGCGTACTTCGGGTATCCCGAGGCCTTGGAGTCGGCTAGCCGCGACGCCCTGTCGGCGGGCATCGCCATCGTCGAGGACATCGTCAGGTTGGGCAGCGAGCTTGCGCCCGAACTCGGGATCAGCGACCTGCAGGCCCGTGCGGGCATCCACACCGGTGAGGTCCTGGTGGCGGCCGTGACGGCGGGTGGACCGGAGCGGCTGCCCGACGTGTGGGGCCAAGTCCCGAACATGGCGGCGCGTCTGCAGGCCGCGGGTGAACCGGGGCAGATCGTCGTCAGCGGCGACACCGCCGACCTGGTGTCGGGGTTCTTCGAACTGGAGCCACTCGGCACCCTGACGCTGAAGGGCATCGGGCACCCCGTTCCCGCGTTCCGCGTCCTCCAACGCAGTCGCGCACGCCATCGTTTGGAGGCACGCCCGCTCACCGCGTTCATACCCCGGGGGGACGCAGCATCCTGGCTCGACCGGCAGTGGGCGCTGGTCCAGAACGGGACGGGACGGATGGCGCTGGTCTCGGGAGAACCCGGGATCGGGAAATCCCGGCTCCTGCTCGAGTTCGCGTCCGGGCTGACTGCGCAGGGCTACAGCGTGTCCACGATCTTCTGCAGCCGCCGCGGCTCGCTGAGCCCGCTCCAGCCCTTCGGCGAGGTCATGGGCCACGTCCCGGTCACCCCGCAGGAAGCCGCCGAATGGGTGGAGGGACACGCACGCAGGGCACCGATCATGTTCGTGGTGGAGGATGCGCACTGGGCGGACCCCAGCACGTTGGAAGCGGTGGGCCTGATCGCCCGGGGGCCCGCACGCGTCCTCGTCCTGATGAGCGCGAGGCCCGAGATCGCCGACGATGAAAACGTCCAAGCGGATGACCAGCTGACGTTGGATCGGCTCAGTACCTACGAAGCGCGCCAGATGCTCGAAAGGTTGCCAGAGGCTGCCCAACTCAAACCGGACGTGCGCAGCGCACTGGTGCAACGTGCTGACGGCGTGCCGCTCTTTCTCGAGGAGCTGGCACGAGGTCTCACCGACGGGTCCGAGGTCGCCGGGTCTGCCCTGCCCACCACGCTGGCCGAGGTGATCACGGCTCGTCTCGACCGCGTGGGTGACGCAAAACACGTCGCCCAGGCTGCAGCGGTCATCGGGCGGTCCTTCGACCGCCAGGTGCTCATCGCGGCGACGGGACTCGACGGGGAAGGCCTCGACGCCGAACTCCGCCGTCTGCACGAGCACGCCATCATCGAACCGGGGATGCGGTCCGGTGAGATGCAGTTCCGCCATGCGCTGTTCCACGAGGCGTCGTACCGCTCCGTTCTACGGACGGACAGAGCGCGCGTGCACGGTGCGGTGGGAGAGATGTTGGTCGCTTCCGGCCGTGCCGAGGCCCAGCCCGAGATTGCCGCCTATCACCTCGGTGCGGCGGGGAGGGCGACCGAGGCAGTGCCCCTGTGGAAGAGGGCGTCGCACACGGCACGTCAAAACGCCCGCTTCCGGGAGGCGGCGGGCCATGAACGCGAGGTACTCGCGCTGGTTCCCCAGCTGCCCGAGGACGAGCGCGAGCAGACCGAGCTCAGATCGCGCAGCCGCCTCGTGATGTGCCTGACCGCGGTCGACCAGAGCGCTCCGGAGGCTCTCGAGGAGTCGCGACGGGTCGAGGAGCTGGCTCGCCACCTGGGCGACCGCGAGATGCTGCTGCGCAACTACATGGTCCTCGTCCCCTGGTGGCAGGCCAGTGCCGAGTATTCGGCCATCAACAGGGTCCTGGCCGAAGCGAGGATCGAAGCGGAAGCCCTGGGTGACCAGTGGTCCCTGCAGTTGATCACGACCTACGAGGCGACGACGCGGATATGGCAGGGCATGCTCCGCGAGGGCCTCGATCAGATCCGCGCGTCGTACGAGGCAGGCGGACTCCCACTCGATCAGAGCCTCGGCGATCTGCCGCCCATGCAGTCGGTCGAGCTCATGGCGTTGGCGGCGCCGCGCGCCGCGTCGGCGCTCGCCTGCTGGTTGTGCGGGCACTCGGCCGAGGCGTGGGGGATCGCGGGCGACGTGTTGGAGTGCACCACCGAACGCCAGGTCCCCCAGGCGCAGGCGGTCGCGGCGGTGACCGCGGCCATCATGGCGCAGCTCGATGGCGAGCGGGAGGTCGTGGTCAAGCTGGCCGGCGAGGCGCTCCATGTCTCGGACGAGGTGAGCACGAGGCAATGGCGCCAGTGGGCCCGGTCGCTCCAGTGGTGGGCGGGCGAGGGAATCGAGGAGCCCGAGCTGCCCGGCCCGCTGCTGCGCCCGTACTTCCAGATGCTGCTGGCCGACGACCCGAGGACGGACCCCGAACGTGCACTCACTCTTCTCGCGGAAGCTCTCGAGACCTCCCGTGCCACCGGCGAGCGGTTCTGCGAAGCAGAGATCCTGCGCGTACGGGCAAGCCGCCAGCGGGACATGGGACGCGCCGAGTCGGCGGCCGAAGACTACGAGGCCGCGGTGCGTTTGGCGAGGGAACAAGGAGCCACGATGCTCGAGTTGCACGCCCTGGCGGACTGGGCGCGCCTCGAGGGCGCAGCGCCGGACGTCCGCACCGAATTGTGGGCGTGCATCGAGTTCGTGGCGGAAGGCGGACCGAGCCGGATTCTCGATGAAGCCCGAAAGGCGGATGCCACGTGAGCGTGACCGACTGGAGTGACGAGTTCCTGGACAGCCTGCGCACCCAGGCCGATCGCACGGCCGATGCCGTCGTGGCCGGGCTCTTCGCCGGGACGGCCGATGCGACCTCGGCCTTCCGGGCGCTGGTGGTCCAGCACAACGAGGTTTCCGATCCCGATCTGGCCGCATTCCTCCAGGCCAAGGAAGACCTACCCGACTGGGTGGACCCGGACCTGGTGGCGGCCGGTCAGGAATGTTTCGCCCGCTGGGGTTCCCACGTGTTCACGGGCCTGTACGCCGCCGCCCTCCCCTCGGCCTATGCCAGTTGGCGCGGTGTGCAGGTCCTCGGCCTGACGGCGCGGCTCGAGACGGATGCCAAGCGAAGGCTGAACGAGACCGCGCAGTTCCACCTCGACGTGATGGAGCCCGGTGGTCTCGAGTTCGGCGGGCGCGGTCACTCCGACGTGCGGCACGTCCGGCTCATGCACGCGTCGGTCAGGTGGCTGATTCAGAACGACCAGCGCGTGCGCTGGGATCCCGCGTGGGGCACGCCGATCAACCAGGAGGACCTGCTCGAGACACTGCTGACCTTCACCGAGATCCTCTTCGAGGTGTTCGACCGCACCGGGATCGTGTACACCAACGACGACGCCGACGCGTATCTGCACACCTGGTCGCTGATCGGCTTCCTTCTCGGCGTGCGCCCCGATCTCCTCCCGCTCACGCGGGCGCAGACCTCGGTGCTCATGCCGATCGTCCGCCGGCGTCAATTCGGTCCGAGCGATGCCGGTCGCGATCTCATGGCGGCGTTGTTGGCACAGGGTGGCCGGCTGACGCCGCCGGGTTTGCACGGGCTGCCGGCATCCACAGTGCGCTACTACGTCGGTGACGACACTGCCGACATCCTGGGTGTCCCCAAGGCAGATTGGACGCGACTCCTTTTTGGCCCGATGGCCGACATGAGCAGACGGCTCTCCATGGAGAAGCTGCATCGGCGCATCCTGCAGGGGTTCTCGGATCGGGTCGGGTTCGGGATGCTCTCCCTTGCCGTCAAGTCCGAGCGCTATGGCGGCCGACCCGCCTTCCAGGTGCCCACTTCGCTGGCGGCTCGCTGGAACCTGCCCCCCTACAGTGGACCCGGAGGCAGCTGACCCTGGGCCAGGACGGCGAGTTGGGCGTCCGAGAACGGGGGGTTGAACAAGGAGGCGTCGCGCTGGCGGGAGCGGAACAGGTTCACGATGAAATTCATCCGCTCCTGCAACACCGCCCAGTCGCGGGCGCCGGAGGGCGCCCCGGTCCCGCCGGTCCTGTCCCACTGCGCCACGGTGGCCTCGGCCGTGGTGCCCGTGAGGGGATCGAGCTCCGGGGGGAACATCCCGGTGGGCAGAGGGGGCACGTCCCGGCGGAGGTCGAGCGTCTCGGAGGAGGTGGCGAGCTGCATGATCGCCTCGGTGAGCGCGGTGTCCCAAGCCTCGTCGAGGGCCTTGCAGACGTCCTCGGTGAGGCCGTCGACGACATGGCGCGCCTCCTCGGTCGGCAGGTGGCGGACGATGTCAACCTCGATCACCTTCTCCAAGGTGTCACTGATGGCGGCGTCGAGCGCGGCCGAGATCGCATGCTGGAGCCGCCGTTGCTCGTGTGACACGGCCAACGTGTTGGCCCGGAGCACGAGCGCGGCCCGGTCCGGCGGTCCGAAGAGGGCCTGTCCGTAGGCGCCGAAGGCGGCGACGACGGTGGCTCCGTCTTCACCGGATGCCAGCGGGTCGAGGACCGGCGCCATGACCGCCGCCAGGTCGCTCGGGGTGCTCGACGAGCGGCGGGCCTCGATGAACGTGGTGAAGAGGGGTGCGAGCTCGGCGAAGACCAGGACGTTGCCGTCGGCGATCTGCTTGGACACATCACCCGTCACGCTCTCGACCACCTCGGCGAGGTGATCGTGGGTCAGGTGCTTCCAGGCGCATCCGGTGATGCCGTGGTTGAAGCGCTGCAGCAGCGACTGCGCGGCATCGTTGTCTTCCAGGAGCTGCTTCGTCCGAGCCGGGAGGATCTCACCCCGGATGGTGGCCCCGGCCGTCTTGGACGCCCAGACGGCGAACGCGCACCACGTGGCGTCCTCACCGGCGCCGGCGTCGCGCAGCTCCACGGCGAACTCGTGGTAGCGCTGCGTGATCCACAGGTTCCGCTGCACCGGGTCCGTCATGGCCGCAATGTCCTGAACCGACCTGTCCATCGGCTGCATCGTAGGGCGCAACCCCGGGTAATGGCTCGTGAAACGTGCTACTTGGGGGGCGGCGGCACCTTGACTCGCCGTCCGGGTGCCAGCAATTGCCCGACGGGTCCCTGCATCACCTTCTCGAACTGGTCCCGGCGGTGGGTGACCGAGATGCCGTCCCAGTAGCGACCGCCGTAATAGAACTGGTCCCGGATGCGACCCTCGACGGTGAAGTAGCCGGCTTCCTCACCCGAGGAGAAGTTCTCGAAGGCGATGCCGACCGTCTCCATGATGATCATCCGGAAGTCCCACCCGTAGTAGACGTAGCGGGCGAGACCCATGAAGGCCTCGATGCCGAGACCGCGGCGGTGCAGGTTCGGATGCATGACCACGGCGGCGTGGCAGAACCGGTGCCGGAAGTCGGCGTTGTAGGCCACGACGAGGCCGAGCACCTCCTGGGAACCGTGGGGGCTCACGACGAACTGGCACAGCACGCCCGGATACAGCTGCTTAAGGAATTCGTCGTAGCTCGGCGTCGTGCCGCGGAAGCGCCACTGGAACGTGACATCGGGGTCGCTGGAGAGCCGGTACAGCGGCGCGTGGTCCTCGTTGGTGAGCATCCTGAGGTGGAGGCGGCGCGTCTGCAGGCTTGGGGACAGGCGGGACGCGTCGGGTCCGGTGATCGGGCCGCTCACTGCGGTCGATCGCTTTCATAGGGAAGGTGCGAGAGGGCGCAGTACTGCAAATAGGCATCACGCACGGTCGTGATCTGGAGGAGCAGTTCAATCGGCATGATCACGTCGCCCCCGACGGCCTCCTCTATGGCAGCCATGAGGTCGACGGCGCCCACCGAGTCCATCCCGAGGTCTACGACGAGGTCGTCATCCTCCGAGATCTCGGCGGGGCTCCAGTCGATCTCGGCGACGAACCACGACTTGAATTCTTCGAGCGACATCACGTCGGTCCGAGTGTTCCCCGTTGGCATCTCTCTCCCGCAGTCAGCGCTCCGGGCGATCCGATACCCCGGATGCGGCCGACAGTATCAGGGCGTGCGCGGCCGGTCCTGGGTCGTCACGCGGCTCGCCGCGTCAACGTCGCTGACCGTGCTGAGGTTTGAGGCGGCACCGGGTGTTCTTCAAGCCGACGCGACTTCTTGGAGCTCACCTCCCGCCCACAGAGAGCGGAGGTGGTTCCGACGAACCTTCCCGCTCGGCGTCTTGGGCAGCGTGCCGCGAGCGATGAAGACGACGGCCGACGGGCTCGCGCCGAATCGCCGGGTGAGCGAGCCACGGATCTCACGTGCCCCGGCGCGGAGCTCGGCCACATCCATCTCCTCGGCTCGCGGCTCGGCGACCACCACGTAGCGACCGGAACCGTCAGGGACGCAGGCGGCATTGCCGGGCCGGCACACGGGATGAGTGGTCACCAGCGCGTCGAGCTCCCTCGCATCGATGTTGCGGCCGGCCACGATCAGCACGTCGTCGGTCCGACCGGCGACGAAGACCTGTCCGTGGCGGACATGGCCCAGGTCGGCGGTGTGGAGCCAGCCATCCTCGGTCAGCGGCGGCGCGTCGCTCCCGAGATAGGTCTCGAGCAGAGACGGGCTCCTGATCTCGAGCTCGCCCAACGGAGATGCGCCGGCTGTCCGCACCTCGGTGTGCAGGACTGGTGGCCCACATGAGACGAGCTCCATGCCGCCAGCCGCGACCTCCCGCCAGTCCCGGGTCGCCAGCGCGTCGGGGTCCAGCTGGACCGAGGACCACGGCGAGGTGGGCGTGTCGATGGCGACGGCCAGGGCGGCCTCGGCCATGCCGTAGCCGGGACACAGCGCGTCCGGGGACAAGCCGTATTCCATCGCCACCGCTTCGAACTCACGCAGGCCCTCTGCGGGCACCGGCTCGCTCCCGACCACAAAACTCCGCAGCGAGGACAGGTCGAACGCGCCGGGCGACCGAAGCGAGCGCGCGGCGAGACGCAACGCGAAGGGAGGTGACGTCGTGGACGTGGCCCGGTAGTCGGAGCAGGCGCGCATCCAACTGCCGGGGTCGGCCAAGAACGACTCGGGCGTCATCAGCACGAGCTCAGACGGAATTGACCATGGGGGATTCACCGAGCAGATGGCGTACAGCGCCAGGCCGATGAGTCCCATGTCGTGGGAGAGCGGCAACCAGCTGCAGACCACCGCGCCCTCTCGGGGCTCGAGCCAGTCGTACATCGATGTCAGGTTGGCGTCGAGTGCATCGAGGGAGAGCGCAATCCCTCTGGGCGTTCCGGTGCTCCCGGAGGTGAACTGCACGAACCTCCCCGGTGCCACCGTCCCGCTCCGTTGCTCGGACGCCTTCCATTCGCCGAAAGGGCGCACGGGAACCGGTCCCGTGGACAGCAACGCGGTCAGCCCCGGGTCACAGAGCAGGTGGGTTGCGCCGGCGAGGGTGCACATGGTGCCGACCTGTCCCAGGTACTCCTCTGCATCCATTCCCCGAGCCGGGTGGGGCAGCGAGACCAGAGTCACACCGGATCGGAAGGCACCGAAGAGCGCGGCAAGGCAGTCATGGGATGCGGTGAGCAGGGCGGCCACCGTGCCCGACCGACCGGCCAGGCACTCGAGCCAGGCGCCCGCCCTGCGCGCGTCGTGACCGAGCTCCGCGAGCGTGACTGGCCGCGAGCCGTCGGACAGGCAGTGCACGGAGGCGTGCGCCGCGGCCGGCTGGTCGAGCGCGTCGAAGACGAGGCTCATGTCCGGTCGACAGTACCGGCTCAGCCCGGGGCGACGGCTCTCCTGCCCTGCGCGGTACGCTCGCCTCGAGAACCGGAGGACGACATGCAACTCGACATCCATGTCCCGCGCTTCACCTGGCCCGGTGGTCCCGAGGCCATCGGGCCGACCTTTGCCACCCTGGCCCAGACGGCGGAGGCGATCGGCGTGCGGACACTGTCCGTGATGGACCACTGGTTCCAGATGGAGATGCTGTGGCCTGCGGAGGAGCCGATGCTCGAGGGTTATACGGCCCTCTCCTTCGCGGCTGCGAAGACGGAGCGCCTACGGTTCCGACTCCTCGTCGGGGGTGTGACCTACCGCCACCCGGGGTTGCTGGCCAAGACCGTGACCACGCTCGACGTGCTTTCGGGTGGACGAGCGGAGCTCGGGCTCGGGGCAGCCTGGTACGAGCGGGAGCATCGAGGACTCGGGGTGCCGTTCCCGCCGCTGCGCGAGCGGTTCGAGCGGCTCGAGGAAACCCTCCAGATCTGCTTCCAGATGTGGAGTGACGACAATGGCGCGTACGAAGGCGCGCACTACCAACTGGCCGAGACGCTGTGCTCGCCCCGACCCGTCAGCTCTCCTCGGCCACGAGTGCTGATCGGCGGGGTTGGAGAGCGCAAGACACTCCGGCTCGTCGCCAAGTACGCCGACGCATGCAACTTCATTGCCGATGCCGCAACGGTCGGCCACAAGGTGGAGGTCTTACGGCGTCATTGCGGCGAGGTCGGTCGCGATCCCGAGGAGATCGAGGTCACCGCGCTCATCGCGGTTGCTGACGACGCCCAGCCGGACACGATCTTGCGTGCCGCCGAGGCGCTCCACGCTGCCGGGGCGCACACGATCGTCGTGCGATCGACCGGGTCGGCGCCGTCGCAATGGCTCGAGGAGACGTGGGGGCCGGTGGTGCCGGCCCTGGCCGCCATCGGCTGACCGCGACCGGAGCGGCAGTGCCGCCGCCCCTCAAGCCGCGGTCCGCCGTCAGAAGCCGATGCCACCGCCACCGCCACCGCCGGACGTCGTCGTGGTCGTGGGTGGCGTGGTCGTGGTGGTCGTCGGCACCGTCGTGGTCGCGGGGGGCGACGTGGTCGGCGTCGTCGGCGGGCTGGTCGGCGCGGTGCCGCCTGGTGCAGTGGTCCCACTTCCGGGCGTGGTCATGCCGGTGGTCGGTGTGCTCCCGTTCGCCGGGGCGGTCCTGTTCGTCGGCGTCGTGGACGGAACCGTCGTCGTCCCGGCCGCCGGCTGCAAGGAACCGCTGGCGGCGCTCGACATGACCACGACGGACCAGGAGCCCCACTTGTCCTTGACGGCACCCTTCACCTGGTTGGGCCCGTGGTCGTCGTAGAACCAGTAGAGGCCCTTGCCCGCATAGGTCACCTGGAGCACGCCGCCCCGACGCTTCACGGTGCCGAGCTTCGTGGCATCCACATCGCTCCCGGCCTTGGCCTGCCTCATCCCTTTCGGCAACAGCACCTGTGGCCAGACCTTCAGGCACTTGGCGCCACACGAGACCTTGCCGGCCGCCTTCAGCGTGTAGACGGTCGTCCCACTGACGAGGATGGTGCCGTACTTCGGGTTCGTGGTGGTCGAGATAACGACGCCCTTCCTGCTGGGCGTCGCGCCGGCGGAACCGGCGACGACGATCGATGAGGTCAGCCCTCCAAGAGCCAGCGCAACGGCCGCCGCGCGGGGGAGGATCCGGCGGGTGGTGTCCCGGGGTGGCAGTTTCAGGCTCATTCCAGACGTCTCCTCTCTCGTGGACACCGGGTGTACGGCCCACGGGCCGGGAGGGATCGCCCTCGTCCGCCTGCTGCAGGCAACTCCTGGACGGCCCAGGATCGGAAGAGGCTGGTCCGGCCCATCCCGTTGTGGTTTTCGCCCGTATGACGAATGATGAAGACGGATCTCGGAGGACACATGAAGATCAGACTGCACAAGACGCACACGACGACGGAACCCGGCCCCCGGGCTGCCGGCAGGGTCCCACGGCGGCGGATTGTCACTGCGGTGCTGGCCGGAGCCGGCGTGGCTGCATCCCTGATTGCGGCCGGGAGCGCGGGGGCCGCCACCACGAGCAGCAAGGTCTCGACAGCCAAGAGCGCCAAGTACGGCACGATCCTCGTCTCCGGGAACACGGTCTACACACTCAGGGCGAGCAAGGTGTCGTGTGGCGCCAATTGCCTGAAGACATGGCCTGAGGTCCTCCTCCCCGCCGGCATCACGGCGGTGGCGGCTGGGACCGGAGTGAACGCCGCGAAGCTTGGCACGGTCGCGGGACTAGGCGGGGCCCTCCAGGTGACGTACGGCGGCAAGCCGCTCTATTGGTTCTCGAAGGACACCCGTCCGGGCCAGGTCAAAGGGAATGTGAAGGACAAGTGGGGTTCGTGGTCCGTCGTTGCGACGGCGAAGCCAGCGGGTACCAGTTCCAGCTCGGGCTCCAACTCGGGCTCGGGTGGGTCCAGCGGCTCGGGAGGTGCGGGGTTCTAGTGCGGGCGTTCGAAAGGGAGAGGTCATGACCTCCGTTCTGACCGCGCCGACCCAACCGCGGCCCAGATCCGCCACCACGGTGCCCGGCTGGAGCGTGAAGAGGATGTGGGCCGCGCTGTCGACGCGCGTCTACCTCCCCGCCTGCTCCATCGCCGGCATCGCCGCCGTCCTCGTCGTGATCGGTTGGACCCATCGCTGGGGCGGAGCGACCTTCTCCCAGTCCTTGACGAGTTTGCGTGTGGTGATCGTCGGCCCGCTGACGCTGGCCATCATCGGCGTCTTCCTGGTGACGGAGCGGGTCTGGCCGGCGCAACAGCGCTCCATCTTCGCCCGCGGGTACCGCCATGACCTCCTCCTCACGGTGATGAACGTCCTCCTGGTGGCCCCGCTCGTGACCGCGCTCACGCTCTCTTTCGTGGACGTCATGCGCAGGTCGGCTCCCTGGATCGTCCTGCCCAGGATCGGTACGTTGCCCCGGTGGGGCGCGATCGCACTGATCTTCGTCGCGATGGATTTCTGCAACTGGCTGGCCCACTATGCCAACCACCGATACCGCATGTTGTGGCGCTTCCACGAGCTCCACCACTCGCAAGAGGACATGAACGTGCTGACGGTCTTCCGCACCCACCCACTGATCCACGTTTCGTATCTGATCGCGCTGATACCGGGCGTGGTGCTTCTCGCCAACGGCGCCCTGTCGCTGACCGTGCTCGCGCTCTATGGCGGCATCGTCGCGTTCGCACACTCCAATACGCGACTGGGGTTCGGGCCGCTGGGGCGTATCTTCGTGAGCCCCAACTTTCACCGAATCCACCACCAGCTGGACGGACCGCAGGACGTGAACCTCGGGTTCGCCCTGACGATCTGGGACCAGCTCTTCCACCGCGCCGTCTTCCCGACCGAGCACACGATCCGGACCGACACCGGGTTGCCTGGGCGCCCCCTGATCGTGGAGCAGGCGGGAGAGCGACCGCATCACCTCACCGTCCTCGCTCGCCAGCTCGTCGCCCCCTTCCGGTCGTCGAACGACCTCTCGACGAGCCCGTCCGTCCGCCCACGCGCCTCCCGGCCCGAGCAGCAGTCCGGTCGAACCCAGAAGGACGGGAGAGACCGGGTCCTTCTCGTCGCCGGATCGCCGCAGCTGGAAGAGGTTGCCTGATGGTGACGGCCTCGCTCGAGACCACCAAGAAGCGGCCGTCGGGGCGCGCGCTGCTCGACGGCGTCTTCAGCACTCGGCCCACCCAGCTCCCGAATGACGTCGCACTGCTCGTCGCCCGGATCGGGCTGGCGTGGATCTTCCTCTACTACGGAGGCGGGAAGCTCTTCGGGTGGTTCAACGGCCCGGGCATTCATCGGACCGCCATCTACTTCTCGCAAACCGCCCACCTCCACCCGGGCGGGTTCTTCGCCGTCCTGGGTGGCGTGATCGAATTCTTCGGCGCCATCGCCGTCGCACTGGGCCTGGCGTCACGCCTCGCCGGCCTCGCCCTGTTCGGGGACATGGTGATGGCCATGATCACGATCACCTGGGTGACCGGGATCAACAACCGGGTCAACCCACCCGGTTACCAGTTGAATCTGGCGGTGGGCGTACTGGCTCTCGTGGTCGCCATTCTGGGTTCGGGCCGGTTCAGTCTCGATGCCGTCATTGAGCGACACCTCGGGGACTCGGGGGCATGGTCCTCGGCGTAGACGACGCGGCGGTCGTCAGGCCTGGTGCCCTGACGGGCCCCGGTCAGGTCCGGTCCGACCCCTCTGATGCTGGGAACGCGGCTGCGTTGCCACAGACGCAGAGCCGGAGCGACCTCCTCGCGGAGCCAGCGGTGCCCCCGGACCGGGAACGGATGCATCTGCTTCCGGTGGTGCAACGCTGCCTCGACTTCGAGTTCAAATCCGCGCGGGCGGAGCGACTGGCCAGGATCGCGACGAATCTGATCGGCGCCATCGGTGCGGCGTTCTTCGCACAGGCCACCCTGAGGGTGTACCTGCATTCGCATCGCCTTGTCGGGGCGGCGTTCGTCGTCGAACAGATGTGGATCGTCATCGCCTACCTGATCCGGCGTCCGGCCCGGACGGCGAGCCGCAGGCTCGGTGACTGGCTTCTGGCCTTCGGCGGAACGTTCGCCGGCGTCCTGTTCCGGCCGGACGGCGCGCACCCTCAATGGGGCCTGACCGCCGGGCTGACCGTGCAGTTGGTCGGTTTGGCGATCTGCGTGTCGTCTTTCTTGGCGCTGGGCCGCTCGTTCGGCTTCGTCGCCGCCGACCGCGGGCTGGTGCGCCGAGGGCCCTACACCGTCGTCCGCCATCCCATTTACGCCTCCTACGTTCTGCTCCAGCTGGGCTACCTGCTGCAGAGCATCTCGCTGCGCAACGCCCTCGTGATGCTCGTCGCCTCGGGATGCAATGTCGGCCGGGCCCTGGCTGAGGACCGTGTACTGGCGACGAACAAGGACTACGACGCGTATCGACGACAGGTGCGGTGGAGGTTGTTCCCGGGCGTCTGGTAGCGGATGTGGCGCACGTGGATCACCGCCCCCCTACCCGTTCGCCGCGACTCCGACCCTATGTCCCTGGGCGTCGGCGAAGACACCGAAGCTCGTTCCCGGTACCTGTTGGGCAGGCTGAATGATGGTTCCTCCCAACTTTTCGGCCTTCTCCAAAGTGGCCGCGACGTCTTGAACTGCGACGAAGAACAGCACTTCGTCGTCGGGACCTTGACGCGGGCTGATTGCCACGTAGGTTCCGCCCTCGACACCGGTGTCGATGAAGGTGTAGCCAGGGAACGCGCCCTCTGCTGCAACCTTCCAGCCGAACAGGTCGGCGAAGAATTGCCGGGTGGCATCGGGGTCCTCTGAGCGGATCTCGGCGTGAACGACGGGGTGCGGCATGGGGTTCTCCTTTGGATGAGGTCTTGCTCGGCTGTCACTGGCACGACGAACGACCCACCTTCAAATCGACAGATCACGCCAACAATCTCGACTCGACACAGGAATTGTTGCCGTCTTCCTGGGGCGGGTCGGCAGCAACGCCGAGATCCGTGACCGGTCTGCGGCTCAGCGCAACGAGGCTGACGGGCTGAAACGACTACTTTGCGCCGATGACGATCCTGCGGATGGACAACGTCGGTGTCGTCGTCGACGACCTTGAGGCTGCTATTGCGTTCTTTCTAGAACTTGGTCTGGAGCTCGAGGGCGAGGTGGCGGTCGAGGGTCCTTGGGTGGACCGCGTCGTGGGGCTCGCCGATGTCCGAGCCGACATCGCGATGGTGCGGACTCCGGACGGCCACAGCCGGCTCGAGCTGACGAAGTTCCACACGCCGACGGCGACCAACCTGCGCCGGACGCACCGGCGAACACGCTGGGCATACGTCGCATCATGTTCGCCGTCGCGGACATCGACGACGTCCTGGCCCGCCTGCACGCTCATGGCGCCGAACACGTCGGCGAGCTGGGACAGTACGAGGACCGCTATCGGCTGTGCTACGTCCGCGGCCCCGAGGGCATCCTCGTTGCGCTGGCCGAGCAGCTGACCTGAAGCAAGGGCCGTCGCCGGGCGTCGGCGCCGGCGGTATCGCCGCTGGTGCCGGACCAGGGCGGTCGTGGGGCTGGCCCTTTCTCTCGTACGTTATCTTGCACTCTCGGGCCGCTAGCTCATCCGGAAGAGCAGGGGACTTTTAATCCCAAGGTGCCGGGATCGAGACCCGGGCGGCCCACCATAAACCACCAGTTCAGAGGGCGCATAATGGGGCTCTCCTCAACTCGGGCCTCCATCGATTGCTACTGAATGCTACTGTTTTCTCAGACGCCGCACCTTGTTGGCGGAGGAACCGGAGAGCGATGAAGGGCCACGTTCGCCGAAGAGGCAACTCGTGGGAGTTGCGTGCGTATGTCGGAGTAGATCCGACGACGAATCGAACGAAGTACCTGACCCGCACGTTCCGCGGCGGAAAACGCCAGGCGGACGAAGCGCTGGCGCGATTCGTCACCGAGGTGTCAGGCGGCGGACATGCAGCGAAGGACACCACACTGAGCGAGTTGATCCGCCGATGGCTTGATCTTGTCCGAGACGACCTCTCACCATCGACGGTCCGCGGATATGAGCGGATCATTCGCTGCTACATCAGCCCCAGCATCGGACGGGTCTCGCTTGCGAAACTTCGAACTGATCAGCTCGACCGGTTCTATTCGCAGCTTCGCGATGAGGGGGGCCAGGATGGCGCACCCCTGTCGCCGGCAACGGTCCGACAGACGCATGCTGTCATTCGAAGAGCTCTCAATCAGGCGATGCGCTGGGGCTGGATCACAACCAACCCGGCCTCACTGGCACGACCTCCTCGTGTACACACGCGTGCCTTGAACCCGCCCGAGCCCGAGGGCGTTCTCCGTCTGGTTGCCGAGGCTGAGCTGAGAGATCCCGAATTGGCCTGCTTCTTGCTGCTCGCCGCAACGACGGGCGCACGTCGCGGCGAGCTCTGTGCCATTCGATGGTCGGATCTCGATCTGAAGGCCGGATCTCTGACCATTTCTCGATCGATTATCGAGACCTCGGGGGCGAATCTCATCGAGAAGGACACGAAGACCCATACGTCCCGTCGCATTGCCTTGGATTCGGGATCTATCGCGGCTCTCACGCGCCACAGAGACCGTTGTCGGCGGAGGGCTCTCTTCTGTGGGACAAAGCTTCCGGATGCAGCCCACGTGTTTTCGGCAGATCCTGACGGAGAACGTCCTTGGGTACCAAACGAGGTGACCAAGCAGTTCATTCGGATCCGACGATCGATCGGTCTGAATTCAGTGCGTCTCCATGATCTGCGCCACTTCACCGCGACCCGCCTGCTGTCGGAAGGAGTGCCAGTTCGCACCGTGAGCGGGCGCTTGGGCCACGCGAACGCCGCGACGACGCTTGGCGTTTACGCGCATTTCGTCGAGGAGTCGGATCGAGACGCCGCAGAAAAGATCGGCTCGATACTGACGCCAAGTGCCGACGGCAGTCTCGCCAGTAGCAAAGGTGGGAGCAAGGGGGCGCAAGATGATCAGACGCAAACTCAGGGCTAGCAAGGAGTCCTGCGCCACCTGCTTCCGGAGGCTCATTCGGCTGTCCGGAACGTCCAGCCCGTCGTACGCGGTGCTTCTGAACAGCGCTTCCAGTCCAGGGTCCTTGTTGGCGTCTCTTACGCTGCGCCCATTTGATTGCCAAATTGGATTGCCAACGACCGCCACGGCACCAGGACAGATGACCTCAGCCGGGCTAGGGCGGCAGCGCTCAGCCGCCGACGCTCGACTGCGCCGCGTCCTGGTCAAGGGTCTGGCCGTCGGCCGGCAACAGGTAGCCCTGCTTGACCTCGGCCGCTGTCGCCGCGTCCCACTTCTTCACGAAGTCTGCATGCGTCGGGTAGAGCGCCGCCAGCTTGGCCGTGCTGAACGGCACCGTCGTGCCGAAGATCCCGCACAGGGCCTGACCCGAAACGGGCTTCGTGTTCGCTCCCGCATGGGTGCGCACCGGCGCCGACCCAGGCTGGCCCACACCCGAGAGCTTGGCGACGGGTGCGGCCACTAGCGGCGACTTGATCCCGCCCAGTGCATTGCCGTTGGCATCGTGGAGGAAGGCGTGCTGATTCGCCGGGTTCACCTCGAGGCGCGATGACTGTGGGGGGGCCTTCCCGGTCGTAACCCATGTGTTGAGCGCCTGCACGGCCGCTCGCAGCTCGTAGGTGTGCGAGCCCGCGTTGATGGGCGCCGCGCAGTCGACGATGCCCGGAATGGGGTCCTTCGGCGGCTTGAGCATCGAGGTAAACGCCGAGGTGTCGGCGGCCCCATTCCCGGTGTCGTTCCTGCTGTAGAGCAGCCCGTAGGTGTCGTCGTGGGCCGTGCCCGCCGTTTCCCATTCTCGGATGTACTTGGTGGCGGGCTGTCGGGCGGCCAGGTAGCCGAGCCCGAGCAGGTCCGACTCGGTCTCGAACAAGAAGATCGGCACGTGGAGGTCGTTGCGGATGAACGTGGGCGTCGGAGCGGGGATGGTCAACTGGGGCGACTGCGAGAGGTCGGCGCCGCCGCCGCCTCGGCTGTAGACGAAATAGGAGTCGTAGATGCCCGGTGAGAACGGTTGGACGGCGTTGATGTACGTGACGAGGCGGAATGCGGATTGCGACTCCCCGAGGGCGACCACGTGCTGGGGTACCAGTCCGCCCAGAAGTTCGGGCCCGTCCGCGTGCAGCGCCTGGCCAGCCTGCTCGTAGATGCTGTACGAGAAGCTGTCGCCGGGGTGGTTCAGCGGCGCGTAGCGCGCCTGGGACTTGAGGCCCCCGAAGCCGTCCTTGCTGGCGATGGAGCCGGCCTGGCCGTAGATGCCCCCCTTCTGGGCGTCGATCCCGATGAAGGCCATGCCCTGGCGGATCATCTGGATGTGTGCGTTCAGCCACGCCGCGGGTGCGTCGATACCCCCGGTCACGTTCAGCCACTCCACCACGACGGTCCCATCGAACTTGCTCGCATCGATCGGCCGGTAGACCACGACCCGGGTGGTGTAGGGCGCGGTCGTCTGCGTCGTCACGTGCCACTTCCCGTCCTTCGTGAGCGGCTGGGTGCTCTTGTAGGCAGTGGCGGTACCCGAGAGGAAGAACTCGGACTGCTCGTAGCCAACCGCTGACGGGTCGAACGTCGTGGAACCGAGGTACGAGATCCCGCTGCTCGGAAGGATGGGACCTTCGACCGTGGGTGTGGGCACTTGGGAGGAAGGCACCGCCGCGCCCGCGGTTTGCGGATTGGCGCTCGCAATGGACAGAGTCGTCGTTATCGCGACAAGCGCAGAGAACGCCACTCCCCCGAGAGCCGATGAGCGCGAGGCACGCCCACTGTGGGAACAACTGACGATTCCTCTCTTAGAAGGATCTCGTCCGGTGGTTACCTCTGACGTCATGACCTGCCCGAGTCGGACGGCACCGCAGTCGCAGCGATGGCGTTACATACAACCTTGGCATACTCTGCCACAAACTGGCCTGGCCGTCATTGACCAGATGAGTCGTGTCCTTGTGGGGACGACATAGGACACGAAGCACGCGTCTCGACGGCCATGCTGAACGCCGCGATCAGCGGCACAGTCATGCACCCGCTCGCCGCCGGGCTCGACGACGAAGTGCTTCGATCCCAGCTACGACGGCTTGCCGAACGCCTTCTCCCGGCCATGAACACGAAACCCAGGCAGTCCCAATCGGCGAACCGCAGCTAAGGGGTCTCTCCGCCGTCCTATTCGGGGCGAACGAACTCGGGATCTGATTCGTCCCGAATGGACAGCCGCCACTTGCAACAGACCTCGTCTTTGCTCACACGGGGTGGGATCGCCAGGATCTCAACCTTCATGTTCGGGTCGTACATCTTGGCCGTCTCGATGATGGCGGCGGGACAGGAGGTATGCGATGCCTTTTCGGCAATGTCCGGACGACCCAATGCCTCCCATTGGTCGACCGAGACGCACTTGTTGAAGGTGAAGATTCCAACTTCCTTCTCGGGCATCTCGAATGTCATCTCGAAGGCCTTGCCGGGAAACGAGGTTGCGTCCACCTGGATGTCCTTCATGAAGGCCTCGACTGGGTCTCCGGAGATCTTCATCCAGCGCGCCTTGATGTCCTTCGCTGCGGGTAGCAACTTCTCACTCCACAGAGTCCACTGGAAGGCGAACATCTCGTCCAGACCGTCTCTCATGACGATCACTAAAGCCCACGACTCGATGGCAGCCAACAGGAATTCATGGCTGCCCAGCGCGAGCTTGACCAGGCGCTCTTTGGAGTACTGCGCCCACTCGGGCTTGGGCTTGTAGGGGTTGGCGAGAATCACACCACCCGCAGCGACCTGGGCCTCCACCTCCTCTTGCGTCTCGGAGATGAGGGCCTCGGCCTCGTCGTCGGCGAGCTCCATCCAACTGTCGATCATCTCCCGCAGTTGGGGGAGCATGGTGTCCCGCCACGCCTCCGCCTGAATGCGATGCATGTCGTCGCGCCCATATCGCTCCCCGACCGATTCCGCCCAGCCCTCGATGCAGACCCGGTAGTACTCGTCGCTCATCTCGAGCATGTTGATGAGTGCGTCCTTCGAGAAATCCGAGAACCTCAGGTTCCCGTTGAAGGGACCGCCGTAGTCCGGCAGTTCTGGACTGTCGTCCGGACTGATATCGGACCGGGTGTCGTGGCCGACCTTCATGTACTTACCCGGTGGATCGACAACTGGGAACTTCTTGAAATGGACGAGATCGACTGGAATGTCGAGCCCCACTTCTTGCTGATGCTCCTCGTAGTTGGCCCCCACTTTCCGAACCTCGGACAACGTTTCCTTTACGTGGTCGTCGATGTCTGACATGAGCGAACCCCCTTACGCGGTCACTTGGCTGGCCCGCCGGCCATGGGCAAAGTAGCCAATCGGCTAGCCCGGGTCAATGGTGCCCCCTTCACGGTGCCGGAATGCTGGTGTGACCCAGGTCGACTCGGTGAGGTAGTTCGCCACATTCGGTTGTCCATCAACCGCCAAGCCGCCAAGGCACACTCCATTAAGCGCTGGCCACTCCCTACCCCGGCATGCGTCCGGAGATCGCCCGGTCGATGACCGCCACCAGGCGTCAGGGCGGGTTAGGCGGTGAAGCCGATGGAGGCATGTGTGGCGTCACAGAACGGCTTGTTCTGCGACGCCCCGCACCGGCAGAGGGTCACCCGGTTACGGACCTCGTAGGTCGTGCCATCGGCAGCGGTGACCGGTATCCCGCCCCGTACCCAGATCGGCCCGGCCACCCCTTCGTAGGGATCGTCGACCAACCCGATCGAGGGTTCGAAGGTGGGCTCGAGGGCCACCCCCTTTTCCGGGTCCCACGCCACCAGGCGACCAGATGGGCACAGCCCTGCCTCGAGGGCCGTCTGCTCCGCTGGGCCGGTACCGGGTTGTTCCACCAGGTTCCAGACCTGGCCAGCCACGTCGCAGTAACGGGCAAAGGCGCACAGTGGTTGGGCATCGGTCAGGATCAGGGAGGGGCCAACCTGCTCGGTCGCCTCCGAGGTGTAGGGCTCACGGCTGGCGGTCTCAGTCCCGTCGAACCCGACCCGGGCATGGGATCCATCGCAGAACGGCTTGTTGGCCGACTGTCCACAACGGCAGAGTGCGCAAACTGCCTTGGTTTCGAAGTCCTCGCCCCGGCTCCAGCCGATGGAGTTCCCCTCGGCATCTGCGACGATCGTCTGCTTCGCCAGCGGTACTGATCCCTCCACCAGATACGGCCCGTTGGTGGTGACGGTGATCTTCATATCTTCGATCGGCTCCCTAATCTCACCTCAGTGGGCCGGCTCCACGCACGTCCCACTAGGAACTCATGTGGGCGATCTCACGCAATCGTCTCCACTGAAACTTTCTCCATCCATCCTGCGACCACCACCGCCAATCGAACATCCCGCGATCGCGTGCTTCACGTGGGTCCGTGTGCGGGATCTACTTTGAGAAGCCTTCCAGTCTGTTCGCCGCGATGACGTACTTGTTCGTGAAGGTGGTGGCGAGATCGACCTGTCCAGTGACCTTGCCGGCCATTCTCTCGATTGCCAGCACCGTCTTCGGCCCGCTCGCCGGCATCATCCCGTCCGGCAGGAACTGCCCCTTGTCCTGGGCGAGGGCGGCGATGTAGTCAGCCTTGGTGGTAAGTCCGCTGGAGACGAAGCCAGGTGGCATGTGCTTTGCGATGTCAGCAGCGCTGTGGGTGGCGATCCAGTGCATGGTCGCGACCATGGCGTCGACTACTTCCTGAGTGGTCTTCGGGTGAGCGGCGACCCAGTCGGCGCGGGCCAGGACAGCGGCGGCCGGGAAGGTGCCTCCCAGCAGGTGCTGAGTGGCGGAAGTGTTGGTCAGGTCGAGCGCGGAGTAGGCGACCTTCTTCTGCTCAAGGGCGTTGACGGTCGGTTGGGTCGTCATTGCGCAGGCGACCTTGCCGTGCTCGAGGCTCGACACCAGCGTATCTCCGGCGCCCACACCGACCCGGCTGAACTGCGAGGTGCTGACGTGGTTGCGAGCGGCGAGGTACAGCGTCAGGTCGTCGGTACCCGAGCCGAGGTCCGTGACTCCGACGCTCTGCCCCTTCCATTGCGCCGGAGACTTGATACTGAATGACTTGGAGCACATCTCGCGCTCACCGGGCGCGCCACTCAATTGCACGATGTCGACGACTGGCTTGCCATGGGTCTGGAAGTCGATCGTGTGGACGTACCAGGCGCCCGCCAGGTCCACCTGACCGGATGCCATGGCATCCTCCGCACCGACGCCGCCCGATTGCTCGGTTAACAGCTGCATGTCGATGCCGTACTTCTGGAAGAATCCCAGGTCGTAGGCGAGCTGGTACGGCAGGTAGATCTGTTTGTCGATGCCCCCGACCATCATGGTCACGGTCTCGAGGTTCCCGCTACTCGCAGCGCTGGCGGGAATCTGTCCGCCAATCGAGCTCGCGCACGCAACGAGCGTCGAGGTGAGGGCGACTGCGCAGGCGATGGCAAGACGGTTCTTGAGGTTGCTGAACTTGTTCACGGTACTCTCCCTGAGTGTGTGTTGTTATGGGTAGGTTCGATCGGGTGTCGTGACCGGAGAATGCACATCGGGCCCATCAGAAGCGACCTGCTTCGGTACCTGAAGGTGGTCGCCATGACAACAGCCGGTTCTCGAGCCGTGTGATCAACGCCTCGGCTGCCAATGCGATCGCGGCGATAATGAGCATTGCGGCGAACACCCCGTTCGGGTCGAAATTGTTTTGCGCGTTGGCGATGACGAGTCCTAGACCCTTTTGAGCGCCGAGAAACTCACCGACGATGGCGCCGATCACGGAGAACCCGAAAGCGACGTGGAGGCTCGCGATGATCCACGTCAGAGCCGACGGCAAGACAACCTGCCGGGTGACGTCCAGTCGTGAGCCCCCCATTACCCTGACGTTCGCAACCAGGTTTGGGTCAACTTCACGTACGCCCTGGAATGCGTTGAAGAAGACGACGAAGAACACCAGCACAGCGGCAAGGAGTACCTTCGACGCCGTTCCGAGACCCAGCCACACCACGAAGATCGAACCAAGCACGATCCGAGGTATTGCATTCGCCACCTTGATGAACGGCCCCATGACGCTGGCCAGATACGTGACCTGACCCAGAGCGATCCCGAAGACGATCCCGGCCGTTACGCCGAAGATGAAGCCGAGCAGCGCCTCCTTCATCGTCACCCACACCTGCAACCAGATCGACCCAAAGGTTGTGCCGTGCTCGATCCAGTCCCTGAGCCGCAGGACGACACCGCTCGGCTGCCCGAAGAAGAATGGGTCGACGATCTTCAACGAGGTGAACAGCTGCCAGCCGCCGATGATGATGGTGAGGGCGACGGCGCGCCCCGTGTAGACCGCTAGGCGCCGGCGTCTCCGCTTTCGGGTGAGGATTTCGCCTGTGCCCGCCGGCTCCGTGGACGCTGGACCGGCGATAGCGATGAGACCGGTCTGGGTCATGGTCTTCCCCCCTCTATCGACGCCGATGTATATGCGAGCAGGACCTCTTCTTTCAGGGACTCCCAGATCTGTCGATGAAGTTCCAAGAAGCGCTTCTCGAAGCGGATCTCTTGAACGGCGCCGCGCGGTCGGGGCAGGTCGATCTCGTAGGTGGCCTTGACCCGACCGGGGCTCGTGGTCATGACCACCACCTGGTCAGCGAGGGCGATTGCCTCCTCGAGGTCGTGGGTGATGAAGAGCACCGATGGCCGGCTCTGCTCCCAGAGCCCCAGGAGCTCGTTGGCCATGATGGACTTGGTCTGAACGTCCAGCGCACCAAAGGGCTCATCCATCAAAAGGATGGACGGCTCCTTGATCAGTGCCGATGCGAGTGCGACGCGCTTGCGCATCCCCCCCGAGAGCTCGTGGGGGTGGTGACGCTCGAAGCCGCTCAGACCCACCCTTCGAAGCCAGTCCCGGGCGCTCTCCAATGCCTGCTTCTTCGGTACGCCGCTGAATAGCGGCCCCATGGCCACATTGCCTTCTGCTGTCTTCCACGGCATCAGCGCGTCGGATTGGAACATGAAGCTTGTCCCAGGAACGATTCCGGTCACGGGCTTCTCATTGACCCGAACGGTGCCCGCGGTGGGGCGGTCCAGGCCGGAGACCAAGGACAGGGTGGTCGACTTGCCGCAGCCGGTCGGACCGACCACAGCACAGAACTGACCGGGCTGCACCGACAAGGTCACGTCCTTGATAGCCGTGAAGTCCGTACCCTCGCGAGTGGGAAACCGCTTGGTGACCCCTAGCAACTCGATGCGGGGCGTTTCTTCCGCTTCCCGACCCACACCTGACGACGGACGAACCGTAGAGCACGCAACGCTCACAACACTTCCCCCCTTGGAAGGTCCCCTCTGTTTCAGTGACGCAACTGATCGTAGAGAGGGCCTCTGTCGCTGGGTAGCTAATAGGTTGTAAGGCGGTAATGTGCGCTTAGTGCTTGTTTCGCTGCTTTAGCTCACCGGCCAGGACCAGCCATGACGGATCGACGTATGCGGCACTGGAAATTGTCGACCAGGATCCTCGTGATCCAGGTCGCGGTGCTCGTCTTGACACTGTCGGTCGGGGTTGCTCTGTGGGTGCGCGTCGTGAGGAGTGATCTTGACAAGCAGTATGAACAGCGGGCCCTCACCGTCGCCGTGCTGGCTGCGAACGACAGGGCCATACAGTCAGCCATGGCTGCAGGGGATCCGAATGGGACGGTTGCGACGATGGCTGAACGACTCCGCCGCTTGGCGGGTGCCTCTTACGTGGTCGTCCTCGACCGGACGGGGGTGCGCCACTCGCATCCCCGGCGCGACCTGATCGGTAGACGGATCGAGGAGCCGCTCGTGGCGCTCGACGGACGGGATCACCTTGGCGTGGACCCGGGGAATCTGGGCCCGTCCGCCAACGCCCGGGTTCCCTTGTACTCGCCGGATGGTCGCTTGATCGGGGAAGTGTCGGCGGGGATCCTTGAAAGTCGGGTGTCGGCGGCGTTGGGAAGCTCGCTCCCCACCCTTGTGCTGTACTCCGCGGTGGCGCTCTTGATCGGGACCATCGCCTCCCTTCTCCTCGCCCGACGTCTCAAGCAACAGACCTTCGGACTCGAACCCCACGAGTTGGCTTCATTGCTTCAGGAGCGCGAGGCAATGTTGCACGGGGTACGCGAAGGGGTCATCACTGTCGACCCCGACGGACGTGTATCTCTGATCAACGAGGAGGCCCGGCGCTTGTTTCACATCACCGGCAACGCCCTGCGACAACCCCTGCGTGACGTGTTGCCGGAGGGAAGGGTCCGAGCACTCCTCACCGAGGACCCTGCACACATCACCGACGAGACTGTTCTCACAAACGAGTTCGCTCTGGTGATCAGCCAGATGCCGGTCCGTCTGCGCGATCGGAGTCTCGGCACCGTGATTACGGCCCGTGATCGAACCGAGACGATTGGGCTGCTCCGGGAGCTCGACAGCGTAAAGGGCCTGACCGACGCCCTCCGGGCCCAGCAGCACGAGCACGCCAACCGAATGCACATCATCGCGGGCCTGCTCGAGCTGGGACGCTACGAGGATGCCACCTCGTACTTGAGAGAGGTCTCCGATCAAGCCGTCAACATGGTGGAGAGGCTTCAAGAGACCATCGGCGAGCCGGCGGTGGTGGCGCTCCTCGTCGCCAAGGCCACGATCGCCAGCGAGCACGGAGTTGTCCTCCATGTCGATTCCGACGTCCCCAATGGAAGTGGGCCCATCCTCGGAGAGGGGACGGGCTTTGACGCCCGTACCGTGATTACGGTTCTGGGTAACCTCATCGACAACGCCATCGATGCGGTCGCGGGCGTGGTGCCCTCGGCGGAGGTGTCGGTCCAGCTTCAATCCGACGACGCTCATGGCGATTTGGTGATCGTGGTGCGTGACAACGGCCCAGGAGTACCCGACACGACAGCCGTGTTCCAAGATGGGTTCTCGACGAAGAACGTGATCCAAGACAACTTCTCGAAGAAGGATACACCCGCGGCCCGAGGACTAGGCCTGTCACTCGTGCGGCGCCTGGTCTCCCGCTCTGGAGGCTCCGTGGCCGTCACGAATGACGGCGGCGCCGTCTTCCGAGTGGTCCTGCCACCCAGGGCCCCTGTGCCGACATCGAGGTTGAACCTGTGATCCAGACGTTGGTGGTGGATGACGACTTTCGCGTCGTCGAGATCAACTCGGCCTACGTCGAGCGGGTCCCGGGGTTCAGCGTCTGCGGGCACGCCTTCACGGCGAAGGCTGCGCTCGAGGCGGCGACCACCGAGAAGCCGGATCTGATCCTGCTCGACCTGTATCTGCCCGACGAGCATGGCCTGCAGCTCCTGCGCCGGTTGCGAGCCGTTCCCGATCCGCCGGACGTGATTGTCATCACTGCGGCACGTGACGTCGCGACGGTGCGCGCATCCATGCAGCTCGGCGTTGTCCACTACCTCGTGAAGCCTTTCAGCTTCGAGCGGCTCTCAGAACAGTTGCGCGCGTACAAGGCCCTGCGCGACAGAGCGGGCAGCCTTCACGAGGCAACTCAGGATGACGTGGACCGCATGTACCAGCTGATCAGGGCCGTCTCGCCTGGCCCGAGCTCGGGGTCGAAAGGCATATCCGAGCCGACCGTCGCACTCATCCTGAAGACCCTCCGATCGAGTGACGAGCCGATGACGGCCAGCGAGGTCGCCGAGCGGGCGGGCATCAGTCGACCGACTGCGCAGCGATACCTGGCTTACCTACTCGAACGCGGTCTCGCCCAACGTCACCTCCAATACGGTGAAGCCGGAAGACCTTCCCACCGTTACAGCAGCACCTAGCCGCTATCGTCTGGCTAATCGGGACTCGTGTCGCGTTTCGTCATATGCCAACGTCGGCGCACGTTCTCGGGCCTCCGCATCTGACCGACCTTGAAGAACTCTATTGGCTGACCCTGACACCCTTGAATGAAATCGTGAAGTACCCGGTCCATAGGTGTACACCCTTGACGTTGGGGCGGATCGCATACGTGACGGCGGCGTACGCGTACGGAATAAACTCGTAGGTTCCCTGGCGGATCGCCGCAGCTTGCTTGTACAGCGCGATGGCTTGGCCGAGGTTCGCCGTAGCATCCGCTCGAGCCGCCACGGCGGCGAACTGCAGGGACTGCGGGCTCGCGTGTGCATCGAGGAAAGCGGTGGCCTCTGACAACGAGTTCACGGACCCCTGCGCTTGCAGCACCTCATAATGCGTGTAGTCATCCGGCTGGAGGCTAAGCAGCTCCGTCTGCGAGGGGGGGTAAAGGTTGGAAACCCAGTCCCGCCAAGTGAGGATGCCCGTATAGCCGGTCGAGAAGTACCCGACGAAGTTCGCCGGCTGGACTTCGTGGATCTTGGCGTTCTCTACAGCGGGATCTTCTACGGCTTGCACGGCCTTGATCCCGAGGTTCTGCTGCAGTGAGTCGACGACCGCCTGGACGTACGGGTCCTTGTGGCTCGTCATGATGGACAAGGTCGGAAATCCCGCCCCACCCGGGTACCCGGCCTCGGCCATCAGCTGCCTGGCCTCGGCGACGTTTTCCTGGAATCCAACGCTGGTATCGAATCCGGGCAGTGTGCTCGGTACCAGCGAGGTCGACGGTCTCACCTGCAGGCCGGCTTTGGCAACCTCGGCTCGGACGACCGCCAGGGCGATCGCTTCTCGCACTCGCACGTCTTCCAGCGCAGGGTTCTGGCTTGGGATCAGCGTCAGGAAGTTCACCGAGAACTGGTCGAGGCGAACGAGCGCCTTGGACAGCGCCGGGTTCCTCTCGAAAGCAGCGGGATTGTCCAACGGGGCGATATCGACCTCGTTGTTCTTGTATCGGGTCTGCACCTGCGCGTCATTCACTTGTGCCATCGAAATGTCCACCTGGTTCAGGTGGACATTCATCCGGTCCCAGTAGTCCTTGTTGGGGACGAGGATCATCATCGAGTTCGGCGTCCATGACTTCATCACGAATGGCCCGTTGCCCACCCAGCGCGACGGCGTCTGCCACGCGTACGGAAATTTCGTCAAGTTCTTCTGCGGCAGCGGCACCATCGACGTATAGGCCATTTCCTGTAGGAAATTCGCATTCGCTTCTTGCAGCGAAATTTGAAGATGGGAGGTGTCCAGCGCCTTCACACCCACTTGGGACCAGTCGGTGACCTCGCCGAGCTGAAAATTCACCGCGTTCTTGATCCCGAGATCGGCCTGGTAGCTACTCGCCCCATAGAGGTTGTCGAGCTCGCTTGTCGACGGTGTGAGGAGGCGCTTGTAGGTCCACTCGAAGTCCTGTGCGGTCACGGGCGTTCCGTCTGACCACTTGGCGTCACTGCGGATGTGGAAGGTGTACACCATGCCGTTCTGTGACACGGTCCACGTGTCTGCGGTCGCCGGCCGGACGCCGGTGCCGGCGGCATTGGGGATGACCATGCCTTCGAGCAAGTTCTGCCCCGCGATTGGTGCACCGTCGGACACGCGCTGCGGGTCCAGCTGGTCGAACGCCGTGTACTGGTAGGTGAGCTCTTCGTGCTTACCACCCGGAGCCGCAGAATGCTCCACCCCGGACGAGCATGCTCCGGCGAGCATTCCGACGAGCAACAACCCGACAAGCCGTGCTCGACGTGACCCATTTCCCGAGCGTGAACGCATCACGACAAGACACCTCCTCGTTCATGATCTCGTGGCACCAACGATACGCGCTGCTTCCCGCAAGTGCCCCGTGCCTGCGGTGTCGGGCGCCCCGGGCCCGACGCTGCCCACCGCTCTACCGATCGGACTGCGCATCGTTCCACGGTCGTGACCCGTCACTGCGATCCTTCGGCTTCGTCCGTGAGCGGCAACTCGATCGAGAGCGATGTGCCCGCGCCCGGCTCGCTCTCCAGTGTGATCCCGCCACCGAGTGCGTCCACTCGGTCCTTGAGTCCGACCAAACCTGATCCGCCTCCGAAGTGGGCGCCCCCGACACCGTCGTCGCGGATGTCGACTCGCAATCGGTCCCAGACCACCTCTACCCGGACGGTCACACTCGACGCGTGCCCGTGTTTGGCCGCGTTCGTGAGCGCCTCGGAGACCACGAAATACGCGGCGACCTCGACCCGCTCGGGCAGGCGGTCATTTGTTCGCACGTCCAGATCGACCGGAACAGGGCAGTGGCTGACCAGCTTGCGCAATGAGGGGCGGAGTCCGCCTGTAACCAGGATGGCGGGGTGAATGCCCTGTGCGAAGTCGTGCAGCTGGTCGATCGCACTGTTCAGTTGAGCCGCAGCGTGATCGAGTTCTGCGGCGAGCTCAGGGAGATTGGGCGGCACTGCGTCCCTCGCGGCGCGCAGCCTCAGCGCCGCCGAGACGAACCGTTGCTGGGCGCCGTCGTGCAGATCGCGCTCGAACCGGCGTCGCGTCTCGTCGGCGGTAACAATGATGCGCGCGCGTGATGCGGTTAGCGCCGCCTGAGCCTCGGCGTTCGCGATGGCGGTCGAGACGAGCTCGGTGAAGCTGCCGAGCCGGGTCTCCGTGTCGTCCGGCATCGGTTGGTCCCGGACGGACGCGGCCATCACGACACCCCAGAGGTACCCTTCGACGCTGATGGGGACGCCGACCGACGACCGGACTCCCAATGCGCTGCTGTAATGAGCGATGGGCCCGGAGGCGGTCTCGTCGAGTTGCATGCGGGCCGGGCGTCCGGACTGCCAGACGAGGGTAGTGACGTTGTGTCCACCAACAGGTAGCGTCGGGGGGAGGCCCGCCGACTCGCGGTCCCGGTGCCAGCTGCCGACGATTGTGATCTGGGTACCCTGGGCGTCATAGCGGCCAATAACAATGTGGTCGGCCGACAGCAGTTCTCCGATCTCGTACGCCACGGCAGCGAGGACGTTCTCCGGCGGCGCGCCTTGTGCGACCAGTGTCGCTACTTGCCGCAAACCCCTTTGTTCATCGGCAAGTGCCGCCAGTTCGTCGCGACTCCGCTCCAACGAGGCGCCCATGACGTTAAAGGCCCGCTCCAGCTCGCCGATCTCGCCCGGGCTGGTCTCTGACAGCCGAGCAGCGAGGTCCCCGCTGGCGATACGACTCGTCAGGGTTGCGGCCTGTCGAATCGGTCTGACGATCGCTCGCGATAGGTAGCCGGCATAGAGCGCCACCAGTGCGATAGACACGCCGACGCCGAGCACCGCGACGGCGTACGCACGGTGTGCCGCGCCGGCACTTGCGAGTGCGGTCGTCACGGAGGTGCGCCGCTCGGCTTCGAGCAGCTGGGCGAAGTCGGCACGGATGGCGTTGATCCGGGCGTCCCCCTCAGCGGTCGCCGCGATGGTACTCGCCGAAGGGTCACCCTGCGCCGCCGCGTTGACCAGTGGCAACGAGTAGTCGTCGATGTACGAGCGTGTCGCAGCGACGATCTCGCGTGCCCGCGCCTGCTGGGCCGGGTGGCCCTTGACGAGGTTGATCAGAGCCAGCCCCTTTCCCGGGAGCGCCACTCGCGCTTGCTCCCATGGGACGAGGAAATCCGTTTGGCGCGTGAGGATGAAGCCACGCTGGCCCGTTTCGAGGTCAAGCACCTGCAGTTCGAGTCCATTCGCGGCGAGCAGCACGTCCTGTGAATGCAGCGCATTGCGCTCCGCGGTTTGCGCCTCCTCGACAGTGAGAAGAAGGATGGCAAACACCGTGCCGACGACGAGCGCGAGGGCCACGCTCGCAAGGACCATCCGCTGTGCTATCCCGCTGTGATTCCGGATCGTCCCCGCGGCTGTTGCACCTCCTTGTGAGTCGCCGCGCCAACGTCCCGAATCTCGCATGCGCCAATAGTATTTACGAAATTGGCCAACGGTACTTGCAGGATGAGTCGTGCTCACTGAGCAAAGAAATCCCTTACGAGGGACCAGGGCCCAACTTTGGTCGGTGACGTCATGACCGTCGGATCGCGAACCGTGGGCGAGCCTGGAGGTGCGTGTGGCCATCATACGGGACTACGACACCCCGACCGGTGCTCGAGTTGGCGAAGTCGAGGCCCGCGATTCAGCTTCAGCCAGAGCCCCTGCTTTGCTGACAGCGGCATACTCGACAAGTGCGGGCGCGCACTCGGTGACTGTTGCGTTGTTGCACCGCTTCATGGCTAGCCGAATCGGGAGGGGGCGGTGGGCTGCGCGCCACCACACCTCGCCCTCTCGGTAGAGCGATCGATAAGGAGCTCGGACCGATCAGGCCAACGCCCAAATCGGACTTCATGAGCGCCACCCACCTGATCCCATGGACCCTCACGCCCACCGCCACCGGGCCACGCCAACGTCCGCAGCGGCATGGAGACTTAGGTGGCGCAGCAGGCCGCCACGAAGCCGGCCAAGACCATGTCTTGACAAAGGGGCACCGACCGACCGGCCGGATTTACCGCTTATGGTCGAGCCGGAAGCGCACCGCACCACGGCTGCGTGCACCGTCGCCTCCAATTCCGCCCGTCGGCCCGGGCTGCGCTCCGCCGGAGGCAGCCCTACGTCATCCGCGACGTCGAGGCATCAAGGTCACCGTGGCCGAGGGCAAGCAAGATCGTGACCGAGCGGTGCGAGGTCCCCGAAGAGGTCGGGCACCGGCTCCCGACATGGGAAAGTGAGGAAGGTTCCTCCCAAGGTGTCGGCGGCAAAGCGAGTGATCAGCGTGCTCAACTCACTTTCCAAGTGCGTAATTGAGACACACATTATTTGGGCCCTTCGGTTATGCCGGGAACTGAACGGCGAGGCCTTCGTTCGACCTGATCGCCGGAGGTGACCGAGGCGGGCGACCCGGCATAATTTCCGGTCTCGCCAGAGACTTCCTTCTTCCCAACGAAGGAGGAAGTAGCCATGTCCGATCCATCTGGTGGCCACCGGGCCGGTTCCGGCAGCGAGTGTCTGAGCGACCTGCTCGACACGTATCGCTCCTATCTCGAAGGCGAACGGGGCCTTTCGCCCCTGACCGTCCACGGCTACGTCCAGACCGCTGAGCATTTCGTGCTCGGAGGCTGCGCTGGCGACCCGGCCCGGCTGGCTGACCTGTCTGCCCGTGACGTGAGCGGCTTCGTGCTGGCCGAGTCGTCTCGGGGACTCAGCCCGAGAACGGTCAACGAGGTCGTGGTCCGGCTGCGTTCGCTGCTGCGCTACCTCTATGTGAAGGGTCTGATCGACGCTCCACTCGCCCAGGCGACGCCGTGGATGGCGGGGTCGCGAGCGGGGTCCTTGCCCCGCACCCTCGAACCCGGTGCAGGGTCGCGTCTCCTGGCCAGTTGCGACGTCAACACCGAGGGGGGCGTGCGGGACTTCGCCATCTTGGCGCTCATCGTCCGCCTCGGCCTGCGCTCCCGCGAGATCGTGAGGCTGACCCTCGACGACATCGACTGGCGCGCCGGCGAGATCGCCGTGCGGGGGAAGGGCCAGCGCGCTGATCGGCTCCCGCTGCCGGCCGACGTCGGCCAGGCCCTGGCCACCTACCTCGAAGGGCGCAGGGCCGACGCCCATTGCCGGGCGGTGTTCGTCAACGTCGTCGCACCGAGGCGTGCCATCACGCCAACCGGCGTCAACGCTGTGGTGCGCCGAGCGTGCTGGAGGGCCGGGATCGCCCAGACCGGGACGCACCGATTTCGCCATGGGGTGGCGACCGAGCTGCTCGGCGCCGGAGCCTCGTTGCCCGAGATCGGCCAGCTGCTCCGTCACCACCATCTCCAAACGACCGCCCTCTATGCCAAGGTCGATTTCGACGCCTTGGCGAGTGTCGCCCAGCCCTGGCCCGGAGCCCTCTCGTGAGCACGCTCGGTGAAGTGCTCGACGAGTACCTGTCCCTGCGGCGGGCGGTGGGCTTCAAGCTCGAGCACGCCGGACACTGCCTGCCTCGTTTCGTCGCCTTTCTCGACGCTCGGGCCGAGCGGCGCATCAGCGTCGCCTCCGCACTCGAGTGGGCTGCGCAACAGAGCTCGCCGCCCCGAGTGCTCACAGAGGTCCGGGTCTTCGCCCGCTACGCCCAGGCGCTCGATCCGGCGAACGAGGTGCCTCCGGTCGAGCTGTGTCCACGACCCCACACCCGGCCGACCCCCTACCTCTACTCCGCCGACGAGGTGGAGGCCCTCATGGCGGGTGCGCGTTCGCTCGAGCCCGAGGTCTGGGCGGCCACCTGTCAGACCGTGATCGGCCTCTTGTGGGCCAGCGGCATGCGCATCGGCGAAGTGCTCCGACTCGACCGCGCCGACGTGTCCGTGGACAGCGGCGTGGTGACCGTCTGGCACACCAAGTTCAAGAAGAGCCGCCACGTTCCCCTCACCTCTTGCACCATCCAGGCCCTGGGCGACTACGCCCTTGTCCGCGATCGGCATTTTCAGCGTCCGAGCACCGATGCGTTCTTCGTGACCAAGACCGGAAGGAGGGTCAACTACCCGAGCATCTACAACGAGTTCATCGGCCTGCTCGAGCGAGCGGGGATCCCCGCTCGTCCCGTCGGGCGGCCGAGG
This sequence comes from uncultured Acidimicrobiaceae bacterium, assembly GCA_963809825.1. GTDB lineage: Bacteria > Actinomycetota > Acidimicrobiia > Acidimicrobiales > RAAP-2 > Bog-473. Next base: position 599,735 of record CAWELJ010000004.1, read on the forward strand.
CTGCACGACTTTCGCCACAGCTTCGCCGTGCGGACCCTGCTTGGCTGGTATCGCTCCGAAGAAGACGTCGGTGCTCTCCTGCCCCGGCTGTCCACCTATCTGGGGCACAGCGAGCCGGCATCGACGTATTGGTACTTGAGCGCCGCACCCGAGCTGATGGCGCTCGCGGCCGAGCGCCTCGAGCGCGCCGAGGGAGCCCGGTCATGAGCGCCCTGGCCCCGCGACTCGAAGCTTTCTTCACGGAGCGGCTCGGACGTCAGCTCCAGGCCAGCCCCCACACCGTTGCCGCCTATCGGGACACCTTCCGGCTCTTGTTGCGCTTCGCCTCGTCACGCTCGGGCAAGGAACCCTCGGAGCTCGACTTCGTCGACATCATCGCCGAGGAGGTCGGCGCCTTCTTGGAGCACCTCGAGCACGAGCGCCACAACGCTGTGGTGACCCGCAACGCTCGGCTGGCCGCGATTCGCTCCTTCTTCCGCTTCGCTGCCTACTACGAGCCTGCGCACGCCGACCTGATCGCCCGGGTGCTCGCCATCCCCGAGAAACGGACCCGACGCACGGTCGTGTCGTTCCTCACACCGGCCGAGGTCGAGGCACTGCTGCACAGTCCGGACCGGAGCACCTGGCACGGGCGCCGGGACCATGCCCTGCTCGTCACGGCCTGCCAGACCGGGTTGCGAGTGGGCGAACTGCGTGGACTGCTGAACCGTGCCGTCGAGCTCGGCACCGGGGCGCACGTGCGGGTCCATGGCAAGGGGCGAAAGGACCGCTGCACGCCACTGACCGCCCACACGGTCGCCGTGTTGGGGGTCTGGATGCGAGAGCGCCAAGGAGAACCCGACGACGCTCTGTTCCCGACGATCACCGGCAAGGCCCTCAGCCACGACGCTGTCTCGGACCTCGTGGCCAAGCACGCAGCTCGGGCCGAGGCTCGGTGTCCGACGCTGTCGGCCAAGCGGGTCACGCCCCACGTCTTGCGCCATTCGAGCGCCATGGCGCTGCTCGCCGCCGGGGTGGACACCTCGGTGATCGCCCTGTGGCTCGGCCACGAACACGTCCAGACCACCCAGATCTACCTGCACGGTGATCTCTCCATCAAAGAACGGGCGCTGGCCCGCACCGCCTCGCCCGGCACACCGCCCGGGCGCTACCGCCCGCCGGACAAGCTCTTGGCCTTCTTGGAGGCCTTGTGATTATGCCGGGTCGCCCGCCTCGGTCACCTCCGCCGATCAGGCCGAACGAATGCCCCGCTGCCCAGTTCCCGGCATAACCGAGGGGTCCAAATAATGTGTGTTACTCCGACCTCGGCCTAACACACACACTTGCACCGCAGTGCGAAGCCGCCCCGTCCGACCCCCGGAACCCTCCTTGGGGTGTCGCTTCCGCCGCGACCAGGGGACAAGTCGCAGCCAGGCCGGCCGGTTCCGGCCGTCCTGATCCATTGTGTCCACCGGATCAGTTGTCGAGCTGTCAAGGTACGGTGCCCGACATGTCGGGCACCTCGGCAGAGCCGACCTTGACAGCTCTGGTCGGTTCGTTTCGGGAGAATTGAAGACGCCGCTGACCAGGAGTGTGGACGTTTGTGTGGACGTCCACACAAACGTCCACACGAGTCAGCGGCTCCCGGTCTTCACGCTGGCGCCGGGGCAGGCGGCCGGGGTCGCCCTTCACGATCCTGACGTGCCTCCCCCGACGGTGCCGCCCGCGACTTGGGTTCCGACCGTCTTCCCCCAACGGCCTGGGCCGCCCAGCGTCCATGATGTGCGCGAACGACATGAAGGGTCAGAGTCGGGCGAGATTGCCATGTCATCCCCCTAAGTTGCGATCTGGGCTCCGGCCTCCTGGACGATGGCGACGCCGGGGCCACTCGCTGGACCAGGACGCCCCGACCGAACGGATCCTCCAGTCGCTGCCTCGCCCTCGGAGCTCCGCGACGCACCCTCAGACCGGATCACCGCGCGGCATACGCGACCACGGGACGTTCGCAGTTCTAATGGCGCTCATACTGCCTCCAGGTGACCCTGGAGGCGCCGCGCTGAGGCCCGCCGCACCTGCGGCGGTGGCAACGGAGGAAGACCGTGGACGTAGATTGCGAGGTTCTTGGACATCACGCCGGTGGCCCGGTTTTGTGCGGCAGCGAGCTCCAAGGATGCGAGATCCCAGTCGGCCCAAGGCGCGGCGTGATCACCGTCAGTGGAGCGGTGTACGTGTGCCAGCAGCTGAAGAGATCCGATGGGGATGGGTGGGATGTCACTGGTGTGCATCGCGTCGCCAATGGACAGGTCTTCGTCGAGCGCGGGGGCGAGATCATCGATGACGCCGTTGTCGCCAAGACGTGGAGTCTCACTGCTGGCCCGAGAATGCCCATTTCCAGCGACCGGATCACGGTGACCGTAAGCGCCGAGTGGCTAGCGGTGATCGACGGAGAGCACAAGATGACGTTCAACGGGAGAAGGTCGACTGCGCCATTGGCTGGTTGGCGGGTGTGAACTCGTCACCCGCGTTCTCGGCTCGGAAGGGACCGACCTGAGTAGACGCCGTGGCACTCGCATCGTGGCTTCGGGACGGTTACTGACACGATCGACGGCTGTTAAGTACCATGACTCCCACAGCGGAAGTGACGGCCGAGCCGTTGTCGAAACGGGGGAGAAGGGAGCCTGAGGGAGGGGTCCTCGGATCGCCGCATCCCGGCCTACCCGGACTCGCCGGCGACCTCCGGTGTCGCAAACTACGAGGGCATTCGTCCTCGTACGGGAGACGGGCCGAGGCTCATGGGCTGACGACAACTGGATCGCTGGACGAGGTGGCCAGTGCTCGACGACGGGTCAACGAGGCTTTGGGGACGGTGACCGGGGACCTCTCGAGAAAGAGCCCACCACTGCGGTTGAGTGCCTCGGACAGGGATGTGGCCCACAAGTCCTCGAAGATCATGAGGGCCGCCGCCGATCCCACCTCGAGCCACGCGCCGACCAGCTCAATGTCCTGTTGACCGATCAGCCTCTCCATCGGTCCCTCAATATCGGAGAATCCGCCCATTTGGCTCAGTTCGTTGAGCTCGACAACCGTAACCATGTCGACGTCATTCTTGGTCACGAGCACAAGATCGAGGAGTCGGATGACGTGCATGATTGACAACCAAAGGATCTCGTCTCCGACGTCCTCGCTCATCTGCCCGTCGGGGAATTTGAGGACCATGTACTCAACAGGCCGGTCGTCGTGATCACCGTTCCACCGCTGCGTACCTGCGAGTGTCTTCGGTCTCACAACACGTGACCTTAGAGAGTCGGAGTCCGCCAGGTCATCCCTTATCCACGTGATCGTCAGTAGTGATATGCACCGGTTCCAATGTCTCCGGTGGTGTCGCCGTGAGGCGGGTAGGCCGGACGGTACGCATCGCCAGAAAGCCAGACCAGAGAGCCGCGCCAGGACGTCCGCTTCGGGCTCGAAAACAATGACCTCCCGCGAATACGGGATGTCACTGGAGCGGAAGAAATGTAGTCTCCCCGTTCGGAGACCCGGGAGGTACGCGTGACGAATGCCCAGCTCGGCGGCGCGGACATGTATTCCGCGGATATCTATGCCGAGCCAGATGCAGACGTGCACACATTGGCGAACCTCGGCCCCCTCCGTCATCTGGCGGGCATGTGGAAGGGGGCTGGCAACGACATACATCCCAGCGTTGACGTGACCGCCTCCGATCGCTTCGACGAGACCTATCGCCTGGAGCCAATCGACCCTCAAACGAACGGACCCCAGCTCCTCTACGGACTTCGTTATCACACCCACCTGGTGAAGCCGGGCGAGATCAAGACCTTTCACGATCAGGTTGGGTACTGGCTCTGGGAGCCGGCGGCCGAAGTGGTGATGCTGACACTCGGGATCCCCAGAGGCCAGACCCTCTTGGCTGGTGGGCGGTCCAGTGCCGATGCCCGCCAGTTTGAAGTGCGGGCTTTCCGAGGTTCGGAAACCTTCGGGATCACGTCGAACCCGTTCCTCGACCGAGCGTTCCGGACGCTGAGCTACCGCCAGGCCGTGATGGTCAACGACGATGGCTCGTGGTCGTACGAGGAAGAGGCCGTCATGGAAGTGGAGGGGCGTGGGTCCCTTATCCACCACACCGACCGCAACACCCTCGTACTGGTCTCACCGCCCGGTCCCAATCCATTGGCCGGCGGGGGGGATCGCTAATCCGACACTCCGGCACGACCAGTCGGCGACGGCCACTCTCGGGCGTTTCAGTGCACCCTGAAGCGTTCACGCAAAGGCGACGAACACAAGTCGCGAACGACCCTCATCGTTGTGCGACGTGTGCTTAGCCCAATGCGACGCTGGTTCGGTCTATCGTTGCACGTCGGTACCGGGATGTCGCTGCGCCATTCACAACGGGCTCGCGACCTGTCGACCCATGTGCCCGCTGGCGAGCCTGCTCGTCTTCCAGCACCACAGCCAATGCGTCGAAGAACCCCGCGTGCCAATGGGCTATGACGATCAGTCTTGGTAGCAACGTCAATCCCATCAGGCTTCCTCGTGATCTCTTCCAGCGGCTCTGGGATCGGGGTAACAGAAGCGCCGACACCGGCGCCGCCAAGCAATAAGATGACAGTCTGCCTGTGACAGACGGGTGGGCACATCCCGTGTACCCGTGGTTCCGCGAATCGTGAACGACGACCGAGGCAACAGCGCGATCACGCGACTGCGGGACGTCACGCCTCTGACTCAAGGCCAGACTCTGTGTATGACCCAGCATCACGGGCTGAGGGAGTCGCCGCGATCGTGAGGACGGAACGAGGCATTCGGCCCGTGAACTCCGAACAGGCCCTCCAGCGCAGCAATTGAGGCGATGAGGCGCCAAGACGACCTCAAGAACGCTGCAATCGTTTCATGCCTGGCTTGCCCAGGCGGACAAGGTTCTGGCCGAGCAGGCCACCTACCTGCAATCTCAGCACGAGCCGGATGCTCACTTGTTGCAGGGCCGAAGCAAGCGGCTATTCCAGGCCGAGAGATAGCCTCGCAAATGGACCTCCGTGTGGCACAACGGTCCGTCCGGAGTCACCACCGATATGACGTGAGGAGTCTTGGATGTCAGTTCCACCACCGCAGCATCTGAACAACCACCATCGCGACACCCTTCTGCACATCTTTCAGCACCCGACGAGCCACAACATCGAGTGGCCGGCCGTGTTGTCCTTGCTGGAAGCTGTGGGAACGGTCGAACAACAACAGAATGGTAGATACGTTGTGAGCGTTGGGACGGAGACCGAGGTCCTCGACCCCCCGAAACACAAGGACATCGACGTCCAACAGGTCGTCGATCTGCGCCGGATGTTGACGAGTGCCGGATACAGCGCCGTTGTAGACGAGCTGGAGGCCAAGGGTCATGAGGTGTGACGTCGTCGAGCGTCTCGACCTGATACGGGGTAAGAACGTTGCCAAGGTCATTGGATTCCCCGAGAGCAGCCTCCGGGCGACCGACGACCGCCCGCGATCTTCCCCGATTCGTCATGAGACCCGATCCCCCTATCAACGCGGCGGCGTTGCCCAGCAGTACCGGCTGCGTCGAGTGCTTGGCATCGAATGGCTGGTGGTTCCACCTGCGGCGGTGTGCCCAATGCGGCCATGTCGGTTGTTGCGACACGTCCCCGAGCCAGCACGCCACCTCGCATGCCCGCCGAACCGGCCACTCGATCATCCGGAGCTTCGAGCCGGGCGAGGACTGGTTCTGGGATTACGAGAGCGAGCAATTCTGCGACGGGCCCGAGCTCGCTTCTCCTCTGTATCATCCACTCGACCAGCCCACACCTGGACCGGCCGGTCGTGTGCCAGCTGACTGGCAGCGCCTGCTTCATTGAGGTGCGCCGCTGGGCCGGGTGATCGTCGCCCGACCGGCTCGCCCAGCTGCCGATCGCCGGACGGAAGGCGTCAAGCGTTTATTCAGCCATGCCAGATACGGAGATAATTCTTGCGGTAGCCGCTGGACGGATCGAACACGTCGCGGCTCGGCACGTTGGCCCTCGTCACGAGATGGGGGGGAGCGAAATAACCGGACGGCGGCTGCCCGGCGCGGGCACGGTTCAGCTCGTCGATGAGCTGCCAGCCTTGCATTCTAAGAGGCTCGGCGACTGTCGCCTTCTGGTAGTTCCCAGCCCGGATGCGTGCGAACTCCGACGCATCGCCGTCGCCGGCCGCGACCTCGTACGGTGGTTGATCGGGTTGTCGTCCGGCACCTAAGAGCGCGACGCGCGCCCCGGTGATGTAGGCGCCGTTGATTGCCAGGAGATAGGTGAAGCGCTTCCCGTAGGTATCCAAGAGCGCGGTCACCGGTGCGGCCACGTTGATCTGCGCGCCCGCCAGTGGAGAGTCGACGACCTGGAGCACCGAGCAGCGTCGGCACCCCTTGAGCGTCGACGCCATCACGTTGGCCTTGTAGGTGGCGATTGCGTACTCCGAGTCCGTGAAGATGACCGCGCCAGCCGTGCCGTGAGAATCCGCGATCACATAGCTGGCGGCCAAGAGGGCGACTTGACGGGGGTCCGTCGTCACGTTGGTGTACAGGCCCAGCTGCGGATCCGGGCCCGGCTGGGTCCCGGAATGCCAGCCGACGACCGGAATGCCTTGCGCCTGTGCCTGTCGCAGCTCTGTCTGCTGGCCGGCGGCGTCGAACCCGCCCAGGATAATGCCTGCTGGTCTCAGACTCAGCGCGGTGCCAAGCGCCGCTCCCTGCCCGGCGACGGTCCCTTGGCCGTCGAGGATCCGAAACGGCCAGCCGATCGCACGCGCCGCCTCTTCGGCACCTCGTGCCACACCGGCGATGCCGCCGTTCGTCAGATCGGCGGCGACGAACACGACCAGGCCTGGACGTTGAGCGGGTGGTCCGCGCAGCGGGCCGCGATAAGCGCCAGTCGTGTCCAGCGCGTGAGCGACCACCGCCCGCGCCCGCTCGAGGGCCGAACCCGACGCGTCCCCTGCAGGTCGTTGGCTGCCGTATCCGGACGCGGTGACCACCACGGCGGCCAAGAGCACACCCACCACGACCCGGACCTGGCGTGGACCCCGCGGGTGCGACCCGGGTGCGGATGCGCGATCCGCTCGCCCGGGTCCCTGCCCCGGGAGAGTGGCTGGACCTTGACGTGAGCAAAGTCGAATGATCATATTTGCGAATAGTCCACCGTGTGAGACCAGCAAATTGGCGACGTTGGTATGAAACCGTAGCCCCGACTCGGGTCGCGGTACTGCTCTTCGTCATCCTGTTGAGCGTTGGCGGCTTCGTCTTGATCAACCACGTGGTCGACTCCGATCGCAGCACGGCCGCGCACCAATCGGCCCAGACGGAGGCGTCGCAGATCCGCGGGCTGGTCCAGCAGGCGGCGACGTTCGATGTCGGGTTCGCAAGTGCACTCGCCGGCGAACCCGTGCCGAACGGCCAGCGCTTCGCAGCGTTGGAGGGAAGCGCCGCCACGACCGTGGGGCTCACACAGGCAATGTGGGTCGAGCAGGTGCCCAGCAGTGGGCGCAGGGCGTACGAGCGGCGCATAGGGGCGCCGATCACCCAGCTGCCCGGGACGCGGCCCGCCAAGCCGGCCACGACCTACCTGCCCGCAACGTTCGTGACGGGGCTGCCGTTTCGCCCCGGCGCTGATGTGTCCGGTTTGCCGGTCCTGGCCGCAACGCTGCGGAATCCGACGTCGGTCTTTGCAGGGACCGCCACACCGGTCGAGAAGGTCGCCGGGCAGCGCGGCTTCTTCGTGGTGCAGGGTGCTCGGTTCGGACAAGGCGAAGGAAGCAGCGGCTTCCTCGTCGTGTTCGTTCCCACGGGTTGGTTGAGCTCGTCGCTGGGCGATCTGAACCGAATCGCCATCGGTCTGGACGGTCACCGTCTTGCCGGCACGTTTGACGCGACGTCCGCCGCGAGCGCGGACTTCGATTTGCTGACTCAGGGCTGGCGGGTCGATGTCGCTCCTCAACCGGCTACCGGGCTGGAAGCGGCGCTGCCCCCGCTGATGCTCGCCTGGCCACTCGTGACCGCGCTCATCGTGTTCGTGGTGGGTCGCGGGATGCTGAGGCGCCGCCGCGCCGAGCGGGAGATCGATGACATCTACGACCTCTCGCTCGACCTGCTCTGCATCCTGGGTGTCGACGGCTACCTGAAGCGCGTCAACCCGGCGTTCGAGCGAACACTTGGCTATGAGGAAGCCCAGCTGCTGTCGCGTCCACTTCTGGAGTTCATCCATCCGGGTGACCGCCAGGCGATGGAGGCGACGGTTGCGAGATTGCAAACGGGGCGAGGGTCGGAGCGATTCGAGAGTCGCTACGTCCGTCCCGATGGTGAAGTTCGCTGGCTAGAGTGGAGCGCACGGCTGATGGTTGAGCGGGGTCTCATCTACGCGGCGGCGCGCGACGTGACTGATGCCCGGGCGCTCCTGCAGGAGCTCGCGGCATCGCGTCGGCGGATTGTGGCGACGGCCGACGAAACGCGCCGGCGAGTCGAACGCGATCTGCACGATGGCGCCCAGCACCGGCTCGTGCAGACGATCCTCATGCTGAAGCGTGCCCGCCATGCGGTAGACGCTGGCTCCGAGGACGTCGCAGAGCTCATCGAGGAGGCGGTCGTGAGCACCGAGAGCGCCAACGAAGAGCTGCGCGAGCTCGCTCGTGGCATCCACCCGGTCGCACTCTCCACTGGCGGCCTTTCGCCCGCGCTGAAGGGCCTCGCTCGCCGTTCCCCGATCCCCGTGGTGCTCGACCTCCAGACACATGGCCGGCTCCCCGAGCGCATCGAGGTGACCGTGTATTACGTCGTCTCCGAGGCACTGACGAACGCAGCCAAGCATTCGAAGGCTTCCGCCGTGCAGGTCGCCTTCGCCGTCACCGATGGCGACGTGCGGCTGGACATCAGCGACGATGGCGTCGGCGGCGCCGATCCGGCGGGCGGCACGGGCCTCATCGGACTCAAAGACCGCGTCGAGGCGGCGGGCGGAACACTGAAGGTGCAAAGCGCTCCCGGCCAAGGTACCCACCTCAAGATCATGCTTCCTTTGACCGCGCCCTCCCTGATTACAAGTGGAACCGGATGATCTTGCCGGTGGCGTAGAGCGACACGTAGAGGTTTCCGTCCGGGCCGATCGCGGCCCCGACCGGATCGTGCTTGACCGGCGAGCGCCAGAAGACGGTGTGCCGGCCAGTGCGCAGGTCCACGCGCTGGACGTCGCTTCCGGACGGGTTCTTTTCGAACGACGAGCCGTTCTCAACGACGAAGGCAACGTTGCCCTTGACGACAACCGTGGTCGGGGTCGCATGCGCGGCAAACTTCACGAAAGGCGGGCGGGTGCCTCTGCAGGCGGGGCCACCCTGGCCGTAGCATCTGGGCGAGCCGAAGTTGACCACCGGGCCGGCTGGGTCGAACTCGTTGAGCTTCTCCGGCGGCCGGAACGGGCCGAGGTCGTCGCGCCCGGAATCGGTCACGAGCAGGAACCGACCGTAAAACGCGAGCCCGAAAGCACTCTGCAGGCCGGTCGCCTTGACCACGGGAGAGCCGCCATTGGGCGCGAAGGCCAGGACACTCCCTGGCGGGCCGCTGTTGCTTGTGGCTCCGACGCCGACGTAGAGCTGACCATCGGAGCCCTGCGCGATCGAACCGATTGTATGTTGTCCCACCTGCAGGCCGTCGAGTCTGATGTTCTGGCTCGTAAACGCGGTTCCGTTGAACCCTTGAAAGACCGTGATCCTGGCGCTACCCGGGGTGGCGAGTGACGCAACGTAGAGGCTGTTCCCGACCCATGCCAGCCCAGTCGCCGCCAGGCCGCTCACTACGTGGAGCGGCTTCCCGTCCGGCGGTATGTACCAAACCCCGTTCGTCGGGCTCGTGCTGCCGGTTTGCGATGTGAACCACAGGCCTCCACGCTGGTCGAAGGCGATGGTCACCGGGGTGGTGAGGCCCGATGCCACCACCGTCGGTTTTGGGGCGTGGAGGGGAGGCTCGGCGGAGGTCGAGGCTGTGGCGCTCTGAAGTGAGAAGGACGCGAGTCCAGCCATGGCTACCGCTACCGCCACTGAGATGCCCACGGCGACTGCGCGTTTCACCTCAGAGACGGACACAGTGAACCTCCTTGTAGGCCGCAGGGGCCCATTCCCGACATATCGCACGCCCCCGTGCCCGCGACATACGCCGGCACGGTCGGACTGAACGAATGGCGCTGCAACATAGCTCGCCTCGCGACTCTGCACGATGAGATGGTGATGTCCGTGCCGACCTCGACTTTCTGACGGCGACGAACACGAACACGAGCCATCGTGAGGGATCGCTCTCAGCCTGCGGACTGGTCGTCTGGTGGCAGACCCAACGCAGTTCGGATCGTCTTAGCAGACAGATCAGTTTTCGACACGAACTCGATCGTCGGTGCCCTGGGAAGCGACTCGCCCAGGTCGCCCTCCGGATAGCTCGAGATCAGGATCACACGGGGGAAGCCTTCGCGATCCAACCCAGCGATCCGACGGGCCAGCTGTAAGCCGTTCTCTTGGCCGAGGTGAACGTCGATCAGCACCACATCAGGTTGCAGAGCCGCGGCGCGTTCGACCGCCTCCGCGCTGTTGGCGGCCAACCCGACGACGCTGATCCCCTCCTGTTCGAGCAAATGCCGAGCCGCCTCGAGGAATTCTGGATTGTCGTCGACCACCAGGCAGCGCAGAGCCTCCACCCACCAAGCATTACAGCCGCCGCCATCCCGTCGCATTGAAGCTACCGGGAAACGGCCGCATTGAAGGTAGCTGGAACTTCAAAGTCCCGCCCACGACCATGTCCAGCGACGAAGAGGGGGAACGCTCCGGGGTCGCCGGCCAGGATTGCCGATGTAACCCGATGGCGAGATGCGGTGCCGTAGCAATCGCCCTGGGCCACCGGAGCAAGAAACGAATACCCTGGGGATTGGCAACGGGGGCTTGCTACGATTCCAACGTGTCTGCAATGACGCGCGTGGTGGTGTCCGACGACGACGTGCTCCTCCGCGAGGGAATCGCCAGCCTGCTCACGAGCCGGGGCTTCGACGTCGTAGGCCAGGCGGGCGAACCGACGGAACTGATCGAACAGGTTCGCAATCTGAAGCCCGACCTTGTGATTGTCGACATTCGGATGCCACCCACGTTCACCACGGAAGGCCTCAGTGCGGCCCAGGTCATACGCGCGGAGCTCCCCGATATCGCGATCCTGGTCCTCTCGGCCCATGTCGAGGTCGAGCAGGCGACGGACCTCATCAGCAGTGGCGAACGCAGCGGCTACCTGTTGAAAACGCGCGTCACCGACGTCGACGAATTCGTCGACACGTTGGGACGCATCGTTCGCGGCGGGACCGTCGTGGACGCGGCTCTCGTACAGGAACTGGTTGCGGCGCGACACGTCCATGAGCCGCTTGACCTCCTGTCGCCGCGCGAGCGCGAGGTGCTCGCACTGATGGCGCAGGGACGGTCGAATTCGGGCATCGCGCACCAGCTTTTCGTATCAGAGGGAACCGTCGAGAAACATGTGCGCAGCGTTCTAATAAAGCTCGATCTACCCGAAACGGGCGACGACCACCGACGGGTGCTGGCGGTACTCGCCTTTCTCGACGCGCGCTAGACGACACGAGTCGTGCCGGCGGCGGGCCACTTCGACAGGGAGAAGCCTGGGGCCAGCCCGGGCCCGGTGCTCCCGCCAGTTGGAGCCAGTCGTTAGGTCATCCGCCGCCTGGGTGTGCCTTCCACTGACGCGTCTTCTGAGTCGTCGATCTGGACCGATCCGTAACGTCGTCGGTACAGCAGGTAGGCGATCCCGCCCGCCAGGAGCGGAAGCCAGTAGGAGGCCAGCCGGTACGCGAGCGTTGCCACGACCGCCTTCCCGCCGCTCACGCCTGCCAGCACCAACAGGCCGCTCAAGCTTGCCTCGACGATGCCGAGACCCCCGGGGGTGATCGGTATCAGTGCGATGATTTGGGCCGCGGCATAGGCCAGGAGCACCAGCGAGGGATTGGGGTCGCTGCCGGTGGCGCGGAGCGCGCACAGAAGGCACAGAAAGTCGAAGCCCAGACGACCGCCGACGAGAAGGACGGCCCGACGCCAATTCGTTCCGAGCACCGATCGGATTTGATCCCGCTGGCCGAGGAGCCGCCGATCCAAGCCCGCAGTCTTCTTGTGGCGGCCCCAGGACTTGTTCCAGAGCCACTGCAGGGCCCGCCCGAGAATCGCCAGAGGCTGGTCCGTGGCAAGGACGACGATGCCACCCACCGCGTAGAGGACGAAACCTGCCAGTCCGAGCAGCGCTGCATGCGCCAGTCCAGGTCGTACGGCCGCCCCACCCACGATGGCTGGTAGGGCGAAGATCGGAAGAGCCAGGAGGCCGCCCACCCCGAGCAGCGAGGCGACCGTCAGGCCGCCGGCTGCAGTGTCCGCATTGATCCCAGTGCGGGCCAACATCCGGAATTGGACGCCGGCACCTGCCGCATCGCCGCCGGGAAGCACCGCGGTGACCGCGTTGCCTACGAGTCCGGCCGCCACCACGGCGAACCATCCGCTCGTTCGCAGGACGAGGCGCTGCAGGCTGAAGTTGCAAGTGAACGCCACCACCTCGGCAGCGACAGCGCCGGCGAGCCAGCCCGGACTCAACGTTGACAGCTCAGGCCACGCCCCGATCACCCGGCTGAGGCTGGGAAAAACGACATAGAGCGCGACCCCCGTGATCACCAGGCCGATCACGCGCGTCACCAGGTTCATCGCGGGACGATGCGAGCCGGGCTCCAAAGGTGGCGGTGTCGCGGCCGGCTCGGCCGAGTCCTTGGCGGTGCCGTCACTCACGGGCAGTCCTCACGGCCGAATCGTCGGGATCGGGTGCCTTGGACCTCCCGCGCGGCGGACAGCCGCCGGCTCAGCTCAAGACGTGGGAGAGAGCGTCTCCCGCATCGTGCGTTCTGGCCGCGAGCACCAGGCTCGTTACGCCGTATGCCAGGCTGAACAGTCCGAAAACCTCGGCCAGTGCGACGGCACCGAGGTGGGGCCGGGCGAAGAGGACCACGCCCAGGAGAATCGAGAGAAGGCCACCCAGGCCATAGAGTGCACGCTCGCCAGCGGCCTCGTCCGACTGGAACGCCATGGCCATTTCGATGACGCCACTCACGATGGCCCAGGCGCCGATCCAGATCGTAAGTACCCAGGCCGTGATGCCGGGCCAGGCGAGGGCGACGACGCCGGCCGCCAGGTCGATCAAAGCCAGGAAGAGGTGTCCCACCACCGGTCCGGCGGAATCGCTCGAGAAGGCGCGCGCGCCCTGCATAAAGGCATCGCCGAAGGCCAGGATGGCGAAGATGACCACCACGGCGAGGATCGTCACACCGGGCCAGATGATGGCGATGATGCCCACCGCGATCGCTAGGAGACCACGCCAGAGGAACGAGGACGATAGGGAGTTGAACATTGGAGGCCCCTTCTAATTGTCGACTTCTTGGAAATTTCGATGATTGGCTGGCTGGCCCGACGGGCGACTCACCGACTCCACTGTGCGCCGGTCCGCATCTCACGGAATCACGCGTCCGCGTGCTTGTCCTCGGCTCGTCCTGGCTGTACAACGGTTCGAGGGCATAGCTCACGAGCTGCCCGGTAACGCGACAGAGACGGACGGTCAAGGCATGAAGAAGTGGTTGAACCAGCGAGCACATTTGAGAGATCAACTTGAAGGACTCCTCGCCAGTTTGGGGCCCACCGATGCTGACGTTGCCGCCACGTTGGCCGTCGCCGGGGTGAAGGGATTTCCGTACAGCAACCGAGGGAGCGCCATGGCGCGCTATCTGAACGCTGTGGTGGCATTCGACAGCCGAGTCGCAGCCGTCCTGGTGAGCAGTCGTGATGTCACCATCATGTGCAAGCATTGGTGGGTACCCGACGTGGTGGTACCGACTCCCGCCAGCGTGCGTCGCTTCATCGTCCGGTTCGACTGTCTGGAATTCGCTGATCTGTTGGCCATCCCGGCAGATCCCGGGCAGACCCAAAGATCAGAATCCGGTTGACATCCGCTCGGGCATCCCGGTGATCAAGTTGTTGCTCATCCGAGACCGGTCACGGTCTGAAGGAGCACGATGAATGACAGGAGCCCGACCACGGAGACGCATACGGTGGCGATGATTCGAAAGATCTTTCCATTGGCTGCGGCTCCGAGCACGGACTTCCGGTTGGCCAGGATCAAGACGTACGTCAAGACCAGGGGGGTAATGATCCCATTGAGGACCTGCGCGTTGACGACGAGGGAGACCAGATTACCCGGCGCCAGGGCGATGCCGGCGCCGACGACAATTTGGAGGGTGAAGAGCCCGTAAAAGAGTGGGGCCTGTCTGAAACTTGCCGATACCGAACGCGGTGTCCCCGTGGCCTCGGCAACGGCGTACGACGTGGACAGCGGCACCACGGAGGCAGCAAGCAGCGACGCACCGAGCAGTCCAGCGGCGAAGAGCTGCGGAGCGAACCGTCCCACCGCCGGGACGAGGGCCTGAGCCGCCTCCCTGGCCGACTGCAGGGGACCGGTACCGCCGATCGCCGCCGCCGTGGCGATGATGATGAAGATGCTGACGACATCACTCCAGATGGCTCCGCTGACCGTGTCGATCCGTTCCGACCTGTAGCTGGCGGGTCTGACGCCCTTGTCCACCACTGCGGACGCGACGTAGAACTGCATGTAGGGCGTGATGGTCGTGCCGATCAGAGCAACGACGAGAAAGAGAAATGCGTGCGTCGCCAGGAAGTGCGGGAGGAAGAGATTGCTCACCACCTGCTTGGCCCCGGGATGCGCCAAGAATGCCGCAATGGGGTAGGCGAGAAACGCCAAGCCCAGGATCAGGAACAGCCGCTCTGCCCTCGAATACGAGCCCAGGACTGTCAACCCCCAGACGATGACCGCGGCTACCGGAATGGAGATGTAGACGGAGACTCCGAGGATCTGCATCGCCGCGCCAACGCCGGCGAACTCGCTGACGGTGAGCCCGGCATTCGCGATCAACAGCAGCAGCATTGCGAGGGTCGTGCTCCGGAACGAGAACTGCTCGCGGATCAGCGCGCCGAGACCTTGGCCAGTGTAGGCGCCGAGGCGTGAGCACATCTCTTGGACGACGACGAGGGCAACCGTGATCAGGAGCATGACGAAGAGCGTGCGGTACCCGAACTGAGCACCCGCACTGGCGTAGGTGAGGACGCCGCCAGCGTCGTTCCCCGCGTTGGCGGCGATCAGGCCGGGACCGAAGATCGCCAGGATGGCCACGATCCGAACCAGCCAACGATGGCGCTTCCAGGACTGGCCCACGGAGCGACCCTTCCGAACCATGGTGGTGCTCATGGTGCCTCCTCCGGGGGCAACAGCGCCATGAGCCGGGTCCGGTCGTTGTCGTCAAGTTCGCTCAAGAGGGCCTCGAGCTTGGCGGGCTCGAGCTGGCGCAGCGCCGTGGCCACCTCCGACGGTTGGGCGAGCGCTGCCAACTGCGCCTGCTGCGGCCGGTCGAGGTCCTCGAGGAGCCCGGCGACATCCCTCGCACGGAGCCTGTGGAGGTCCGCGGCCGGTGACGCCAGTTGGACGCTGCTTCCAGCGACACCGGCCGACGCAGCAGGGTGATTCGGGTCAGCGCCGGACGTCTCGCCGAAGCGCGGCACGAACGCCTGGAGATCCGCCCAGTCGATGAAGCGGTCGGGCGTCGGTCTGGTCCAGCGCTGCGGGAGCAGCCGACGGAACAGCCCCCATTGTCCGACGTCGATTCCGGCCAGTTCCCATCCGTTGACCCAGTTGACGAGATAGACGTCAGCGGCGCGCACCACCTGAACCCCGGTCACATCGACGAGTTGGCGGTCGAGGACGTCGCGTGCGAGTGCGACATCCCCATCGGCACGAACGGGGGTTCCGACGACGAATTTCGCCGACCGAAGGCGGACGCCGGTCTGTCCCAGGAGGACGTCGCGAGCTGCGACGAAGGCGTAGCCCTTTCGGGCGTCGGCCAGGACGCCGGTGACGAGGGGATGGGTGGCGCCGGTGTCCCACCGGACCACGACGTCGTTGACCCGGCTCACGATTGTGCCCTGTGGGTCCCGGATCGGACGTCCGACCAGTTGAGCGAGCGAGATCAGCTGACCGGACAGAGCACGACGGACGGCGAGGTGGTCGCGCACCCTCTCTGTTGGCTTCTTCCACTGCCGTGGCGACACGCTCGGGGCCCATTTGCGGCCAGGAAGTGTCATGGGAAGAATTGGTGGGGCAGGGCACCGACCGGTCGAGCGCCCCCCGCGCAGAGATGCTGGCCGTAGGTCACGAGAGTCACTGCAGCCTCCCAACAAGCCTGGCACCGGTACCCCACGTACAGCGGAGTGCCCTCGAGATCGTTCAATTCTCGCTCCGTAAGGTCGTGGCCGTCCAACCGCGCCTGTATGTCCCTGCGCAGAACGCGTTGCCCGGAGCAGTTTCGCTCGGCGAAACCCCACATGACAACGTCGTACAGGACGGGGGAAATCAGGTCGTCGCTTCCACCCTGTGCCGGGTGCGGGGAATCGGACCGCCGGCACAGAGTGGGGTCCTGCGGGTTCGACTCTACGGCCATGGACACTCCGCTCTCATGAAGTCCGTCTCTCATTTCGTTGGCGCTTAGTCGCTCGATAGGACCTCGCCGGGCGAGCATTCGCGATCCGCTCGGAACGTCGCCCGGGAGAAGTCCCGGGAGCCCCGCTCCGTGTGCGCCGTAACGGAGCGGGGCTGACCGGAGATCGCCAGACACCCAGGGGATGGGGCGCCGCTCTATGGAACGATGACGAGCCGATTCTCGACGTCGGTAACTCCCGGCGCCCGCCAGGCAGTGTCCACTGCCTCCTCCATGGCGTACCAGGAGCCAACCGTTCCGTCGAGGTAGATCGTGTTGCCGGCGGTGGAGACCTCAATAAGAGAGTCGTCGATGATGGCGTGGCGCCGGAACGCCTTGTTGATGCGGTCCGCGACGTCGCTAGGAATCGCGTCCTTGGTGAGCGTGATGTCGTTCGTCACACCCAAGACACCGTCGACCCTGCTCACCGCGTGATGAGCCGCCTGGCGCTGGTAGTGACGGCGGACCTCGCCGCTGAGGGTGACCCAGCCGTCCACGGCGGTCACACTGACAGCGCCCTTGGGGACGAGTCGGTCCCGGTCCAGGGCATCGAGGCAGTTTGCTGCGACATCCGCGTCGGCGATTGCCTCTCCGACGAGACCGACCAGCAGCTCATTGTCGACGGACTTCACACCGCTGACGCTCCAAGCGTCATCCGTCGCCAGGATGGTGTCGTAGTACGTGTCCACCGCACCAGTGAGTGTGACGTCGCCGTCGTGTGCCTTGACGATGACTCGGCTGTTGTCAAAGAGAGGATCCCAGTCGAGCTCTTCCTCGACGTCGGACTCCAGAAGGTGGTTGGGCTTGTGCATTGTCTCCCTTTCGCGTGTAGGTATGGCTCAATCTTCCGACTTGGTGACCTCGCCAGACATCACGCGAACGGGCCATTCGCGTCAGGTCGGTACGAAGTCGGACATCAACGGCGCCAGACGTGCTCGAACAATCGGCAAACCGCTGGTATCGGAGTCCCGGTCAATGTCGTCGCGTCTCGCCGATAGACGACGAGTCACTGGTCCGACATCCCGCGCTGCGCTCCCCCGAATCGTCGCTCCAAGGGGACAATTGGGCGGGCCGTTCGGAGTCCGTCAGTCACCTATCGCGGTGTGGACAAGTTCCCATCGGCAACCCGACTCACGGGGTCGATACGCAAGAGGCAACGCTGGACGATTAAGGAACGATGACCAGCCGGCTGACCACTTCACGAACGCCCGGTGCCAGATATGCCGTACCGACGGCTTCGTCCATGGCAAACCGGTCCGGGACGGTGCCATCCAGATAGACGGTGTGACCGGCGCTCGTGACCTCGATCTGGGAGTCATCGATGATGCCATTGCGCTGAAAAGCCCGCTTGATCCGGACGACCACATCGCTCGGGATCGGTCCGGAGGTGAGGTTGATACTGTCCGTCAACCCGACGACGCCATCCACGTGCCGGACAGCATGCTCCGCTGCTCTCCGCTGAAGGTGATGGCGGACCTCTCCACTCAGGGTGACCCAGCCAGCCCTCACGACGACCCTCACCGAACCATGAGGTACGAACCTGTCACTGTCCAGTGCGTTCACACAGTCAGCGACGATGGCCTCATCGACAATAGCTTCACCGAGGGTGCCGACCAGCAGCTGGTTATCGACTGTGGTCACCCCGCCGACGCGCGAGGCATCCTCATTCGCCAGTACGGTTTCGTAGTAGGTGGGGACGACTCCGGTGAGGGTCACCTTTCCATCACTGGTGTTCACGACGATCCGAGTGGCGTCCAGCAGAGGGTCCCAACCGAATTCACCCCTGACATCCATCTCCAGCAGATTGTTTGGCTTGTGCATTGTGGGCCTCTCGGATGATTTCGACGCTCCACCTCATCGTACGATCTTGGAGGCCTCTCGGATATCCCGCGTGTGCGTGTCACGTTGGCGGGGGGATCGTCCACCAAAGACACAGAGGAGGGCGTTCTGCGATGAAGCGATTGCTGCGCTTCGCTCACCGACCGGCGATCGCTTCAGCTGGGGAGTTCAATGGTCCGAACGCGGCGTTGGAAGCCTCAATTCGAGCAGAACAGACGATTCTCCGGGGCTCGGCCCGTGGCGCTCCACGGGCCGAGCCCCGGAGGCCGTCAGGCACCCAGGTGGGAATGGGCTCCTCTTTGGGAGCGATGAAGCGATAAAGCGATGAAACGTCCTACGGAACGACGACGAGCCGATTCACGACCTCGTTGACACCCGGTGCGTTCCAGGCGGTGTCCACTGCCACGTTCATGGCGTACCAGGAGCCGACCATGCCGTCGAGGTAGACGGTGTTGCCGGGGGCCGTGACCTTGATGCGGGAGTCGTCGATGATGGCGTCGCGTCGGAACGCCCTATTGATGCGGTCGGCCACGTCACCTGGCATGACATCCTTGGTGAGCGTGATGTCGTTCGTCACACCCAAGACACCATCGACCCTGCTCACCGCATGGTGGGCGGCCCGCCGCTGGTAGTGACGACGAACCTCGCCGCTGAGGGTGACCCAACCGTCGACGACGGCCGCGCTGACCGCTCCCTTGGGGACGAATCGGTCGCGGTCCAGAGCATCGTGACACTTGGAAGCAATGTCCGCGTCCGCTATCGCCGCGCCGACGAGCCCGACCAGCAGCTCGTTGTCGATCAACTTCACACCGCCAACGCTCTGGGCGTCTTGTGTCGCCAGAATGGTGTCGTAGAACGTGTCCACCGTTCCGGTCAGCGTGACGAGTCCGTCGTCAGCCTTGACGATCACTCGGCTGTTGTCGAATCGAGGGTCCCAGTCGAGCTCGTCTTGAACGTCAGATTCCAAAAGGTTGTTTGGCTTGTGCATTGTCTTCCCTTTCACGTGGATGTGAGGTTGGGCTCCATCGTCCGACGTATGGCGCTGACCGACATCACGCGATCAGCTGATTGGAGCAACTCCATGGTTCCGGTCCTCTGCGAGGCGTGCGCCTCTGCTGAGGAATATCACCGCGCACTTTCATTCGACACCTCGTGCATTCACCCCCACCGACTAGAGGCTGCTGCGTGCGTTGGCCGTATGTGTACGGAACCCTGATGTCGTAGGTTGGCCGAACCAGCTGGTTGTCAGCCGTCGCCCTGAGCGAAGAAGCGGTCGAAGCGCGCCTGGTCTTCGAGGAAGAGCCGGATTGCGGCAATCCCGCCCAAGGGACTGCGGGAGAACACAAAGAGCAACTGGCCATCGAATTCGGAGAGCCCGCTTTGGAGATGAGTTTCGACGAGGGCCGACACGAGGTCGGTTCCTACCATCCAGTCGACCCACTTCAGCGCCTCAGAGCCTGATGCAAATCCAAAGAGTCGCTGGAAGTACGTGACGATGTCCCGGCGTCCGGTGAAGGTGCCAGCTACGGAACTACTGCCAGGTACGTGGTAGGTCGCGTCGGCCGAGAGTTCCGCCGACGCCGACATTTCATCACGGTCCGAAAGTGCCATCAGGAAACGGCGAACGTGGACCAGGGCGTCGGACCCGGACTCGTCAATCGGCTGGCTTCCCGGCACTTCCTATCCTCCCAGGCTTGGGCGCCGTGGACGACGAAATCGATGGTCGTGAGCTTTTCGAAGAGTCATGAGCGCGCCCTGTCCGTCGATCATTCGGGATTGTCCCCTCCTTCAAGGTTCATCAGCCCCTCCTGTGGTCACTGCCGACTGTTCACTGCCGACGGGAACCATGACAGGAGGTAGTGGATCAATTCTCGTATCCTGCCAGGCACACGTCGAGAGTCACAAGAGCGGTGCAGAGACAGTGACAAGCGATCTCGAAAGAACCAGGGGCACCCGCCGGAAAGGCAGAGCCTGACAGGGTCTCCATCGCTCTGTAGGCACCCACAAGGTGCAGGACTGCCGACGCGAGTGAATCTTCCCATTCGGACTGGGTGATGGAAGCACGATCCATTTCACGATCCGCCCCGTGACCTGGCCGGAGTGAGCCATGGAGCCCACCAATGGGTCCTTGCGTCACGGACTCCGGCACGGATTGCTCTCGTGGCTTCGTCTCCACGCCATGGTCTCCTGGGGCGTCACGCCTGCATCTGAAGGGTCGGCGCGACCCACGTAGGCGGCGTTCTGATGCCGGGATTCGAGCTTGCGGAATCCGCCAGAATCCAAGACTGCACTCGTTCAGCTCTTGGAGAACCGTGGAGATGTTCTGGGCTGTGGCCGCCAGGGCTGTCACCGAGCGGCGCGTTTGTCGAGACACTTCACCTAGGCCTTCCACTATCAGAAACCCAGAAAGCAAGTGGCAGACGGCATCTGCGACCTGAGATTCGCATGCCATCGGCATATCCGGGTCTATGGCGTAGTCGGCGACTCTGTTGGGTCTTGCTTCGAGACCGAGCCGCTCGGCCATCGGTTTGCCATGGTCCAAGGTCAGCATCGCCTGTTCACGTCCTCACATATCGTCGGGATGGATGCTTGTGTGGTCTTGCCCCAGCGGCGTCTTCGGCTGCCGGCCAGGCATTGGGACTGTTCTAGGCGGATTGCTGACGTCGCGCCACGAACACAACCGATGCAGCGACCACCGCCGTAGCGGCGAGGAGGACGAGTGGTAGCGATCTCCCTCGTTCAGCAGTGTCGTGCGCCCGTTCGATGCTGCGCAGTATCCGACCTACGGAATCGAGAAGACCCTCGGCCTTGTCGACACGACCCTCCAGCAGCTTCATGCGGACATCAAACTCGCTTGATGACATCTGACTCCCTCTTTCTTGATATCGGCTCTGTGCATAGGCACAAGCCCATCGGTGCCGCCGAGGCTCGCACTATGCCGACGCCTTGACTGTTTGGGAATGTGGGAACCTTCTACTCAGTTCCGTGTTCATCGTCTACTGACGTTCACTGACTGGCATCCCGTGTCCGCGTGTACGAAGGCGATGGTTAGGTGGAACGACCACCACGGGGCGGAGTCCTCGACGACCGCCCACCGTTCCCGCAACCGTGGAGCAATCGAAGCTGCCCTCGAATGGTTCGCGTACGCCGCCCAGAAGTTCGGTGCCGGAGTTCATGTCGGACGGCGACGTGGCTCAGGCCAATGTCTTCGTCGCCGGCTCCGGGCGGCCCATGACGGCCGCGCTCACCCAAAAAGTGATGCGTCGGTTCGGGATCCTGACGTGAGTTAGTCCAGCATGAGAACCCTAAGACCCCGGATGACGGTTAGGGCATTTCATTGAGGATTGAAGCTACCCGGAATGGGGAATTGCCTGCTCGCCCAACCTGGAAATGGCCGCTGGCGGCGAAGACGCCGGGGCGTTGGAGCGCGACAGTCATTGCATGGTCATGCAAGAGCTAGTGAGAACCGATCGGTACGCGGTGCCTCCGTGTCACGCCGTGGGGAAATCGCGCCGAGAGCTCGCACGGGTCCTCGCCGGCGAACCCCCCAGCCGTACCGTGCGTGGGGAGATCATCGACTCGTGGAAAGCTTCGGCTTCTGCCGGCCTGACGCCGGACTGCTTCGACCTCCCCTTCGAAGGCACCAGCGAGAAGGACTGTCGTCTGGTTCAGGCCGCGACGCCGGTAGTCGACCGGTTGGGTTACGACCTCGCCTACACGGAGATCAGTGTCGTCCTTGCCGGCGCTCGCTGCCGAGTTGCGGCCCGGAAAGCGCCTGGGCCGCTGGAGGAGGCACAGCTCGACGAGCTCATGCTCTCGCCGGGATACGTGTGGGGCATCGGCCACGCGGGGACGAACGGCCTGAGCGTCGCATTCGCCAACGGAGCCCCGATCCTGGTCCAGGGAGAGGAGCACTTCGCCAATGCCCTCACGACGATGGCGACCGCAGGCGCACCGATACGTGATCCCCGCACCTCGCAAGTGCTAGGCGTGCTCGCCTTCGTCTGCTCGGCAGGGGTAGCCAATTCCCTGTTGCTGCCCATGGTCAGCCGGGCGGTCCGAGAGGTCGAGCAACGGCTCCTGAACGGTTCCTCTGGGCTCGATCGGCTCGTCCAGGAGAAGTTTCTGGACGCCCGTCGGCGTACGCGCGGGCCCCTGGTCGCCGTCAGCCGCGCCACTCTCCTCACGAATGCGGCGGCGGCTCGAATGTTGCCCGTCGCAGACCGCTCACGTCTCTGGGACTTCGTCTCCGGCAACCTGAGCGTTGCCAAAGAGAACGAACCACGGTTCACCTTGGCCGATGGCCGTGCGGTCACCGCCTCCCTCGAAGTGATACTCGACGGGCGGGAGGTTGCCGGGGCCCTGGTCCGGTTCGCCGTCTCGACGCACGAAGCGCCGTTGTCACGTCGGACCCGTTCGTCAAGGCCTCTCCGTCCCACGTTCGGCTGGGACAGCCTCACCGAGGCGGAGCAATCCGTGACCGAACTGGTCGCCGACGGCCTCACCAATCGTGAGGTGGCCGCCAGACTGTTCCTGTCGCCCCACACAGTCGACTCTCATCTGCGACACATCTTTCGGAAGCTGGATATCAACTCCCGAGTCGATCTTGTCCGCATGGTCACGGCTCGGAGCATCGCAGATCAATCACTGGTCTGTGCCGCCGATGTCGCCTGAACGAACCCTCCGTTGCGTCCGTGCACCGACAACCGCCCTCGTTGCGGGACCATGTCGAGTGAGCCAACCGACCACGACGGATCCCGTCGAGCCCGTACATGGGAGTGCCTGGGGCATATGCCTCTCTCTCGGCGCGCCCGGCTTGTCGCCACCTGCTTCCTGCTGATCGCTGCGGGCATGGTGCCCTGGACGATATTCCTCGGGTTTTCTCTCCCGCCCAGATACGACGCTGGACACTGGGATCTGGTGTGGACCGGTTTCGACGTCGGCCTCATCTGTGTCTTGAGCTATGCCGCCTGGGCAGCTTGGTTTCACCGCGAGGTTATTGCCGCGACGGCCATCGTCGCGGGAACGCTGCTGCTCTGCGACGCATGGTTCGACATCATCACGTCCCTCGGGCATGCAGACCAATGGGTCACGCTGCTCACCGGGTTGGGAGGTGAACTCCCGCTCGTAGTCTTCTTCTTCTGGCTCTATCGCAAGATCGTCTTGGCGTCCTTTGCCACCCTTCACGCGCGGCTCGGTAACGGTCCGGCTCCGCAGCGGCTTCGAGAGGCGCAGATCCTGTTCCTCACGCCCCGGGGGCAACCTTCCCTCGCAGGCGTGCCCTCCTCCGGCCTCCCTGGGCCCGCACGGCAAGTGGGCAATCCGAAACCGTCATTCACCGTTCGGTCATTGGAGGTTGGGTTGGGCTCGCTGCCGCCGGAGAAGGCAGAAGAGTGAGCGGTGCCAATTGCAGGGGGATGGCCGAACCGGTCAGACCATCGGATCCCTGGCCCCGGCGTCGTCGCGTAGCAGCGCTTATGAGCAAAGTGACGGACGGACGGCTCGGGAGACCTGGCATGTGTCTCCCTGTCCGGTGGTTGGCAGCGGCGCCCTGGGATCCGGTTGCCCGCGGAGAATGCAGACGGGTTGATCCGCCGTGACAAACGATCATGAGACGCCAATCGGTACGACGACATCGGCCGCCACAATTGCGTGGTCGACGCGGCCGCCAATGTGGTCGAGGATCGCCGCTATCGGCGCGCTAGTGGTCTCCCTGGCCACGATGGTCATCCTGATCGTCTTCACTGCTCAGAACTTTCTGTACGTGGTCGCCGCGCTGCTGGGAGGCGGACTCGCCATTTCAGCCTTGTGGATCGCGGCCACCAACAAACAATTCCGGTGGTTGGCTACCGCCGCGGCCGTCCTGTTCGTGGCTGGCACGGTCGCCAGCTTGACGGCGGTAGGACGGGGCCTCGTGGCGGTGGCGGTCGCCTTGGTCGGCATCCTGGCTGCGTCGGTACTCGGGACCCTGGCACTGCGGTGGGAGGTGGATCATGCCCTCACCGAGCGCTGGCACCGGGTAGGGGCCGCTCGACACGGTGTCGTCCTCATGAACCCGGCGTCGGGTGACGGCAAAGCCGCGAGGTTCCATCTGGTCGACGAGGCGCAGCGACGTGGGATCTTTCCCGTGTTGCTCGATTCCGGCGACGATCTGGAGCAGCTCGCCGAGACCGCGGTGAACCAGGGGGCCGATGTGTTGGGAATGGCCGGTGGCGACGGGTCACAGGCCGTCGTGGCGGCGGTCGCGGCCCGGCATGGAGTGCCCTTCGTCTGCATCCCAGCTGGAACTCGCAACCACTTCGCGCTCGATCTCGGGATCGACCGCAACGACCCGGTCAAGGCGTTGGATGCCTACGGTCCGGCCCGCGAAGCCAGCATCGACCTCGCGGAGGTGAACGGCGAGGTCTTCGTCAACAACGTGTCGCTCGGCCTCTACGCGGACTTCGTGGCGTCCGATCAGTACCGCGAGGCGAAGCGCCGCACCGTCGCGAACATGCTTCCTGAGTTACTGGGGCCGGGTGCGGCGCCGTCCGGTCTCACGGTTGACGGCCCGGAGGGAGTGATCGTCGACGCGCAGCTCGTCGAAGTCTCCAACAACCCCTACACCCTGTGCAGCCTGATCGGGTTCGGTTCGCGCCCCTGGCTGAACACGGGAGCGCTGGGGGTGGCGTCGCTGGTAATCAGGCGCCCGTCCGACGTGAATCGACTCGTTGCCCTCGAGATATCCGGTCATCCGGAGCGCTTCGAAGGCTGGCAGCAGTGGACCGCCGGCCAGCTCCAGGTTCGCGGGCCGCGCCCGCTGGCCGCCGCCATCGACGGCGAGGCGCGGACGCTGGAGCCTCCGCTTGCCTTCGCGATCCGGCCGCGCTCGCTGCGGGTTCGGATTGCCGACGGGCAAAAGGGAGCCTCCCCGGCGTTCCGCCAGGCACCCATGGGCGTGTCCACGCTGGCGGGCCTGCTCCGGGTGGCACGTGGCCGGCCGAGCGGGATTGTGGTCCGCTCCGGGACGGGGGCAGCGTGACGGCGCCCCTCCGATCCGAGCGGCCAGAGGGGCGTTCCTTCGTTCCTCCCGGCGAGGTCCCTCGACGTCTGCTCGAGGAGGCCGACGCTCTCGACCACGCGGTCTTTGACGCCGTAGCCAGGACTCCGACGCCGATGATGGACGTGCTGATGGCCCGGCTCTCGGACGCCGCCAACTACTCGGGTCTGTGGCTCGTGATCGCCGGCGCCATGGCTCTGACGGGCGGGCGGGCAGGCAGAAGTGCAGCAGTCCGAGGACTCTTGGCGATCGGTGTCGCCTCCGCCACGGCCAACCTGGCTGCAAAGCACCTGCTTCCCCGGAATCGGCCCGACCGGTCGGCCATCCCCGCGACGCGCGATGTGCGCATGCCGGCGTCAGGGTCGTTCCCGTCGGGCCATACAGCCTCGGCTTTCGCCTTCGCCACGGCCGTGACGGCCGATCTCCCCCAGCTGGCGCTCCCGCTCTACGGCATGGCTGTCGCCGTGGGCTACAGCAGAGTCCACGGCGGGGTGCACTACCCCGCTGACGTCGCGGGCGGTGCGGTCCTGGGCCTCGCCGTTGGCACGGTGGTCCGGGAGGCCACTCGGCGTCTCGGCGGGCTCGGGACCCGGTGAAGAAGGACGCCGGAGAAATGCAGACCAATGGCGGACTTGCGTGATGACCATGGAGCCTGCCACAGACATGCTGCATGTTGGAACTCGGCGTCGTAACCGGAGCTCGCAAGAGAACTCGGCGTCGTCGCCCAACACATCGTGAAGGAGAGGACCATGAACGATCGAGGTAGTAGTTGGGTACTTTTCGCCGGCATCACGCTGGGCGTCGCGGGAGTGATGCGCATCTTCGACGCAATCTGGGCATTCAACTACAACGGGATCCTGCCCGATGGACTCCGAGGCGCGGTCTTCGGCCAGAGCCTCACGACCTACGGCTGGATTTACCTTGTCGAAGCCATCCTCTTGATCCTCTGTGCAGCGGCGGTCCTGGCCGGCTCACAGGTCGGTCGATGGGTTGGAATCGTGGCTGGAGCACTCGCGAGCATAAGTGCCATTTGGTTGATGCCGTTCTTCCCCGTCTGGGGAATTGTCTACCTGATCTTGGGCGTGCTCGTCGTCTACGCGCTCGCCGCATACGGAGGCGAACCCGCAGCAGTGTGAAGTGCCATCTGGCTCCCGCCGGGCCCCGGAGCCCAGCATGGAAGCTCGGTGGGAATCCGGTCGACAGGAGAAGAAAATGACTGACTTTGCAACCTCAAGGGGCACAACAAGAACGGGCGACTCCGACGACACTCGGACGTTGTTCAGTCAGACGATGGAATACGTCGCCATCACAGTTGGTCTCTTCGCGCTCGGAGCATTCCTCGGCCGCTCCTTGCCCTATGGCTGGGGATTGGTGTTCTTCCTGGCCTCGTTCGGCTGCCTGATCGCCATGCGGTCTGCCGTTCGGCGAGGGGGATCGTCGGCGGTCGGTCTGCTCTTCGGCTTCGGCTTCCTCATCGGGCTGGCGACTGCACCGACAGTCACCTACTACGCAAGCACGAACCCACAAGTGTTGTGGCAGGCCGGCGGGGCCACTGCCTTGTTCATGGCCGGCCTCGGCGCGGCAGGATTCGGCACTCGGCGGGACCTCTCCGCCGTGGCACGCGTGTCCTTCTGGGGGCTCGTCGCCCTCATCGTGTTCGGCATCGTGACGATCTTCGCCTCAGTACCGAACGGGTCATTGATCTATACCATCGCCGGACTGGTCATCTTCGCGGGGTTGACCATGTTCGATTTCCAAAGGCTACGGATTGGGGGCAACTCCGATTCCGCTCCGCTCATGGCCGCCTCGATATTCCTCGATGCACTCAACGTGTTTCTGTTCTTCCTGAACATTTTCGACCGGCGGAACTGACCGTGTTTGTCTTCTTCTCAAGTCGGCTAGGTTGGCTGGGTTCCATCGCCGTCTCAGTCATCGTCACGGTCGTGCTGTTGCTGATCTTTCACCCTTGGTCGTAATGGCCATCCTCGGATCCGTTCGAGGGAGCGGTTGTACTCCTTGGCATCTTCGGTGCAGTGATCGCAGCGTCGTCTTATCCCGGCGAACGAGTCGGCGGGTGGTGGCTAAGACCAGGCGGTCCCTTGCTCACGACGGGGAGGGCGTTAGCCTCTGGGGAGCACGCTCTCTTTGGAGGCGACCCGAGGTGATCAGAGTACCGAGGAGCGATCACGAAGACGTCCGGATTCGTGAGATCTTGAATCGCCGGGAAGGAGCGCCCACGTTCTGTCAGGTCGTCGCTTTCCAACCGGATTGACGTAACGATGCCAGTCGCAGAGCAGGGTCCAGCTTCCAAGGGCGCCAGTTCCAGAAGAGCGCGACTTCTCGGTTGGGCCGACTTCAAAGGCGTGCCGTTGCGCACGATCTTGATCTCCGTGGGGGTCGTCGTCCTCGTCTACCTGGCGGGCCAACTCCTCTACCGCCTCCGGGACGTCGTGCTGCTCGTGGTGGTCGGGTCGTTCGTGGCGCTCGTCTTGAACCCTGCGGTCGTGGCCCTACAGCGCTGGAAGGTACGGCGTCGGGGCAGTGCCGTCGCCATCGTGACGATCTTGTCCCTCCTCGTCTTCGTCGGTCTGGCCTTCGCGTTCGGCTACCCCCTGATCAACGGCCTCACCCACTTCGCCAATGCGCTGCCGGTCTATGTGGACAAGGCGCAACACGGGAAGGGCTGGATCGGTCACCTCGTTCGCAAGTACCACGTCGAGGCCTGGGTGCAGAAGAACTCACCGAAGATCACCAGCTTCGCGGAGAGCCTGGGCAAACCGGCCTTGTCGCTCGGCAAGGGCGCGTTTGCGATCCTGGCCGAGCTGGCGGCGACCTTTGCCTTCGTCATCATGCTGCTCGTCGAGGCTCCGAAGATCCGTGCCGGCCTCCTGAACATGATGTCGCCCCAGCGGGCCACCAGGTACGCGGCGATCGGCTCGAAGGTCAGCACCTCCATCTCGGGGTTCGTCTTGGGGGACTTCCTCACCTCTTTGATCGCGGGCACGGTGATCTTCATCACCCTCGCCATCCTCGGCGTGCCCTATGCCCTCCTCTTCGGGCTCTGGGTCGCCCTCGTCGACTTCTTGCCGCAAATCGGTGGGGCCCTGGCGGGCATCCCGACGGTGCTCTTCGCCCTCGCGCATTCGTTCACCGCAGGGGTCGTCACGGCCGTCGTCTTCCTTGCCTATACGTTCTTGGAGAACCACTTCTTGAACCCTGTCGTCATGGCCCGGACCGTCAAGATCAACCCGCTGCTCGTCTTCGCCGCCGTCCTGGTCGGTGCCGACATCGGCAATTGGCTCGGCGGCCTCTTCGGCGGGTTCGTGGCTGTGCTCCTGGCCGTTCCCATTGCCGCCTCGCTCCAGGTGGTCATTGTCGAGATCTGGAAGGCGACCGCATCAACGCCCATTGTGGAGGGAGAGGGTCCGCTCACCGGGTCGTCTCCTGGGACAGGGTCGCCATGATCCCCGGGCGGCTTGCAACACGGAAGTGGCCGCGGGATTGCCCATGAGAGCAATTCGGTAGCCCGTCCAAGTTAGTCAGAAGTCGCGTGGCGATGCCGGCTGATTGCTCACCGCGCCAGACCATGTGCTGCCTGCTACAGGCGACTCATCGCGAGCTCTACCACCAGAGGCTGTACCGAACCTCCATTCGGTGACCGTTGGGATCTGCGCCGCGTGACCAGTTTCCGTCAATTCCCTCTGACCCCAAGGATGTGCCCTACTCCGTACGTGACCGACGCAGCGATGACGGCGGCGAGCAACTGCCGACCGGCGGTTCGCCACACACCCTGGCCTGAGAATGAGCCGATCGCCGCGCCCAACGCCAGGGCGGCCAACGCACCGATGATGACGGAAGCCAGTACCGCCGTCATTCCGCTCGTGAAGAACCACGGCAGCAACGGAAGCAGTGCGCCCACCGAGAAGGAGAGGAAGGACACGGCAGCGGCTTGCCGCGATGATCCGGTGTCGTCTGGGTCGATGCCGAGCTCCAATCGGGCGTGGGTATCCAATGCGACGTGGGGGTTGGCCATCAGAATGCGCGCCACGGTGTCCGCATCGGTGGCTGCCAGTCCGCGGGCTTGATACATGGTTGCGAGCTCACGCTGCTCCCCGACGGGATCATCTGACAGCTCGCCTCGCTCCACGTCGATCTCGTGCTGTACCAGCTCATCGTGAGCCTTCACCGATACGAGTTCTCCCGCGGCCATCGAAAAGGCACCGGCAAGCAGCCCGGCCACCCCAGCAACCCGGACTGCATCGGCGCTCGCGCTCGCGCCGGCCACCCCGAGAACAAGGGAAATGTTGGTGATGAGACCGTCGCCAGCCCCGAGCACCCCCGCTCGAACGGCATTGCCCTGCACATCGCGGTGACGGCCGCCAGGCATCGGACGGGATCCGAGCCAACGGCTGATTCCGATACGGGATCGGGCCGACGCAGCTGGTGGAAGGGACGGAGGCGCTGAGGTCATGGTGAATCCTTGCTCCCCGACCATTGGGGGAGCGTCCTCGATTCCGCTGCAGTCTGAGTGCTCATGTGCGCGTGATCCCCGGGTCGCCTGATCTGAATCAGATCTTGCGACGAGTGGATGCCTGGCGCATCACGCGAATTCGGGTTCGAGGTGGTCCTCGCTGGGGCGGCTCAAAGCTGCCCTCGGGCGCCGTGTCCCCCAGCGGATCTGTGCTCACTCGCTCGCTATGCTGCTGACCGAAGAGCTCAAGTCGTGTCTGCATTTGGAGGCTGCCTTGACCCCTGAGTCGCCTTTGACGGTCGAGAGCCGCGAGGAACTCGTGTATCTCCTCGGAGAGGCCTGCGAACTCGAGCACGGCCTGATGTGTGAGTACCTGTACGCGCAGTTCTCATTGAAACGCGGCGTAGAGGAAGGACTCACTGCCGAACAGCTTGTTCGCGTTCAGGCGTGGGAAGCGGCCCTGATTGATGTCATCAAGCAGGAAATGCTGCACCTGGCACTGGCCACCAACATCCTCACGGCAGTCGGGGCCGCTCCTCACTTCGAGCGCCCCAACTTCCCGATCTGGTCACGGTGGTATCCGTCGGGGGTGCAGATCGCACTCCTCCCCTTCGGGGAGCAAGCTCTCCGACACTTCATGTTTCTCGAGCGTCCGGAGGGGATGGACCTGGCGGACGCCGAGGCCTTCGCCCCCACCCGGGAAGCCGAAGCCCGGAGCATCGAAGCGACGGCGTTGCTCGCCGTTCCCGAACCGTGGCAGACCGTCGGTCACCTCTATCGCGGCATCGGTGCTGGTCTGTCTCTCCTCTCGGAGCGCCACGGTGAAGACGCCGTCTTCATAGGCGGACCGAGCGCGCAGGCCACCACCGAGATCTTCGAGTGGGAGGAGTTGACCGCTGTCACCGACCTCGACTCAGCGCTTCGAGCGATCGATCTCATTGTCACCCAGGGTGAAGGGGCGAGTGGGGACTGGGTCAACGCACATTTTGGAAAGTTCGTGTGGATCCTCGAGGACTTTCTCTCCGCAAAGGCGGCAGATCGCAACTTCAACCCAGTGCGGCCCGTCGAACCCGCTTTTGTTCGCCTGCCACCCGATGTCGCATCGGGAACGCTGATAGAGGATCCGCTCACGGCTCGGGTTGCCGACTTCTGCAACAGTCTGTACGAGGTCATCCTCCAGGTCTTGTGCCGCTACTACGCCCATTTCGACGAAACACCGGCTGAGCTCGATACCTTGGCGCGTACGTCCAAGCACTTGATGAACTGGGTCTTGCGAGTCGCAGCCTCAGAACTCACCAACCTTCCGATCGGTCCATCGCACGCCGGTCGTACTGCGGGTCCGACCCTCGAAATCGTCCGCCCGGCCTTCTTCGTTCTTCCCCATCGCGATGCCGCCTGGAAGATCCTCAAGGAGCGCCTCGACGTTCTGACCGAGACCTGTACCGCACTCGCCCAGGAGCCCGCGCTCGCCAACCTCGCGGGCGTTCCGGACAAGCTCGCTTCGATGGCTGCGGAGTTCGACGCGCACCTCGAGGAACGCGCTGCCGTCGCATGAGACGGTGCCACCGCTGACTGCGATTACTGGTGTGCTCCTTCCTCACGGCGGGCTTTCCATAGAAAAGGAGGACTGCACAATGAGGCGAAGCAGATGAAGGTGGTTGCAGCCCGACTGGTGGAGCATGGGAGGCCTTTGCAGGTCGAGGAGGTGGACCTCCCCGAACCCGGCGAAGGTGAGGTGGTGGTGGACTTGGCCTTCGCGGGCGTGAACCCGGTCGACCGTTACGGCGCCCTTGGGCGGGTGGCGACGGACGGACCGGTGCCCCGCACGCTGGGGACCGAGGCCTCCGGTCGGGTGGACGGGCGCGCCGTGATGGTCGGGGGTCACGGGCTGGGAACCCGCCGTGACGGATTGTGGGCCACGCGGGCGGTCGTTCCGGAGGAGTCCCTCATCGACGTCCCCGAGGGGGTCCCTCTCGACCATGCGGCGGCCATGGGCGTGGCCGGAGCGACGGCGTGGTGCACCGTCACTGAGGTCGCGAAGGTGACCTCTGACGACAGGGTCCTGATCCTGGGCGCCAGCGGCGGGGTCGGATCCATCGCCGTCTCGGTCGCCCGGGCTCTCGGGGCAACCGTGTGGGGCCAGACCGAGGCCGCGGACAAGGCCGGTTGGGTGCACGACCGTGGAGCGGACCGGGTCGTGTCAGCCGGCGCCGACACCCTCGTCGACGCGGTCCGCGAGCTTCGGCCCACCGTGGTCATCGATCCTCTCGGCGACGGCTTCTTCGGCGCGGCGTTGGAGTCACTGGTGGAGAGAGGCCGGCTTGTCATCTTCGGGACGTCGGCGGGCGAACGGGGTGACGTGCCGCTTCAGGCGCTGTACCGCAAAGGCCTCACCGTCTATGGCTACGGCGGCCTGCTCGACAGCGACGAGACCAGGGCCCGTCACGCCACCGAGGCTCTCGAGGCGGCGCGGGACGGTCGCCTTGAGGTGGTCATCGACCGGATCGTGGCTCTGGACCAGGTGAACGAGGCTTTCGAACTCCTGGCCGAGCGCAAGGTGCAGGGAAAGCTCATCCTGGACCTGCGCGGGTAGCCGGCGCCCGGCCGTCTCGGTAGGCCGCTCGTTGGGAGTCTGGTGGCTGAGAGTCATGCCGGAAATTGCCGTGCACCGGGTCCCGCAGGGTCAGCTGTTCCACATCGAGGCAGGCTGGACAGAGCGCCCGATCTGAGCCGGCCCAACGGCCGGACGATCGGACCCGCTTCGAGGGTCAGAAGGTCGAGTCGAGAGCGCAGTATTCATCCAGGCAGCAATGCCAACCCTGCGTGATTGCGCCCCGTTTGGACATCGATTCTGCCTGCGTGATCGAGCTATCGGCCGTCGCAACACCCGCGGGCACGGGATGTACCGGAGGGCTGAACAGCCGATGATGTAGGTGGAGAGCCGAGAGCTGTCCGAAGGGATCGCAATGCAACAGCCCATAGATGTATTGGATACCACCAGTCGACTCTTAGGAGTGATTCTGGGTACACGAACAGGGAAGGCGGATGGTGCTCACGTTCCTAACGGCAAGCGTGATCGTCGCAACTGTGGGAGTGATTGCACGACGGCGACAAACAGAGTCGGTGCTCCTGGTTTCAAATCGTGGCGCGAGGTGGGCTGGGTTTTTCGGGACGGCGACTGCATCGCGATAGAGCGCCAGGGTGAGAAAATCCGTTCACGGGTTTTGGTGGACTGATGATCAAGGTCATCCACCTCGGCGACGACGGCACCGAGGTGGCGACGATCGAAGTCGACGACTTCACGATCGAAATCATCTACTCGGGTATCGCCGAGATGCTGCGCGAGGCTGCGGTGTCCAAGGCAATCGCTGCGACCGCCTCGGGCGATCTGATCCCTGAGGCCCGCCGGCGACGCCAGAAGATCCTGAGCAGGATCCGCGACTGAACCGCCGGCCGGGGGGCCTCAACCACTTGTGTACACCCTGTAACTGGTGGCGGTCCATGGGTAATGCCGGCCCCGACGGCAAGGGCAACGGACCGCGGCCCTCACCGCCGAACCCAGGACCTCACCACAAGGGGTCAACTTGGGCATCGGGACCCTCGCGGCGCTCAGTTCGGCCGCACCTCGGCGACGATTGCCGAGGTGCGGCGAGCCCATCAAGAGCTTGCGTCGCAGATCGATCCCCCGGTCGCCGCAAATCCTGCGCCACGTGGTGGCGGAACTTCCCAAGGTGCCGCACTTACCGTCTATCGTACGGAACTCGATCACTCAGCATGGAGGTCCGATGGGGACTGTTCGGATCGATCCGCTGTTCGACCTCGAGGTCGTCGAGGAGCCCCACCCCTACTACGCCCAACTTCGCAGTTTCGACCCCGTGCACCGGATCGACGGCACCGACGCGTTTCTCGTGTCGCGGCTCGACCTCATCCGTGAGGTCGTCGCCAGCCCGCAGATCTACTCAAGCCGGTCCAGTGAATTTCTCTGTCTTGGCGAGGCCAACCAGCCGGGCCTGCGGGCCCCCGCGGAGGTTCCCGCAGGCCTCGAGCGTGTGGAGGCCGTCTTGGCAACGGCCGACCCGCCCGACCACGGGCGCCAGCGCAAGGTTCTCAATCACCTCTTCTCGGCCGGCGCCATCAGTGCCAGGGAGGCAGAGTTTCGACGCCTGACCGACTCGACGCTCGAGCCACATCTGCGCGCCGGTTACGTCGAGTGGATGTCCGCGGTCGCCGAACTGCTGCCCGTGGTGATGCTGACGCGCCTGGTCGGCCTGCCCGACGAGACGGCGCCGGCCCTCAAGGAGCAGGGCTACGCCTCGGTCGAGCTGATCAGCGGCTTCGTCCCCGAGACGGCGCGCGAGGATCTCCAGCGCAAGATGACGGAGTTGGGGCCGGTCATAGATGCCTACGTGGCCGCGCGCTCGAGTGAGCATCCCGATCGCTCGACCGTGATCGGCGCCTGCGCCCAGGCGGTGGCGGATGACCGGCTCACCGAATTGGAGGCGTTCATCATCCTTGGCATCCTGCTGGCCGCTGGCGGAGAGTCGACGACCAGCCTGCTTGGGACCGGCGTCCGCATCCTGGCCGAGCGACCCGACCTGCAGGATCTCCTCCGAGCCCAGCCCGACCTCATCCCGGCCTTTGTCGAGGAAGCGTGTCGCATTGACCCCCCGTTTCGCGGCCACTACCGCCGCGTGCTCGCGGACACCACGCTCGGCGGCGTGGAACTCACGGCAGGCTCCCGGCTCGTTTTGCTCTGGCCTGCCGCCAACCGCGATCCGGAGGCGTACGAGGATCCAGAGGACATCGACGTGCACCGGACCAACGCGCGTCATCACGTCGGCTTCGGCTGGGGGATCCACCTCTGCCTCGGGGCGCCCTTGGCGCGGATGGAGGCAAAGGTCACCTTCGAGCGGCTGCTCGCGCGCACCTCGTCGTTCTCGATCGACGGCCCACCGGAGGGCCTCCATCATCACAAGAGCCTGATGGTGCGACGCCTCATCGAGTTGCCGCTGGCACTGCGAACGTGAGGCCCACCGCGCAACTTGAAGACGCCACCGTCTCCAGCCCCGCGGCCGACCACGGTCGCACAGCCAGGACGTGATCGACGGCGCCGCGTTGCGTCTGACCCGAGAGGTCGGCCTCGACAACCTGACCGTGCGAGCTTTGGCCAGGGATCTCGGGTCACCCCGATGACCGTCTACGACTACGTGCGGAACAAAGAGGGCCCCCAATACGTCTCCACAACGTTCGCGGGCGCTCGCACGACCATCACCTCGGTGTCGCAGACTGCACTGCAGAGACGCATTTCGGGCTTGAACGGCAGATACGACCTTCCCGGAGTTCGTTGTCGGAGTTTACGAGGCGGACGGAACGAGCCCGATGGCCGCGTAGGCCTCGCGAATGGCTGCCTTCTGCGCATCCGGCAGCGGAGGTTGTGGAGGGCGTGAACGGGCGTAGCTCCCAACGGGGAGACCTAGCTCGTGTGCAGCGGCCTTGAATGCGGAACCCCAGTGCGTGTACACGGCCTCGACGTTCGACGCGCCAAAGGCGCCGTGCAGTCGGGCGACGAGATCATCGAGACCCGATTCGTACCAGTGGTCGATGGCCTCAGAGAGCTTGTCTGAGACCAAGAGATCCCATTGTGTGCTGTAGATCTTGTTGTCCGGCAGTTCGTAGAGGTACCCCGAGCCGCCGAGGATCCCGGCGGCGGTGATGCCCTGGCGCAGGAAGCCGCCCCGGTACGCCAGCATGTCGCATTCCCAGATGACGATCTCCGGGACGAGGCGGTGAAGAGCGGCGCTGTGGCTGGGGCGGAACATCCCGTTCTTCACCGCGCAGATGGCGGGGAACTCATCGACCAGTCGGGCACATTCGGCCGGGGTCAAGATCCATCCGGCCGCGTGCGTGTTGAAGAGCCCAAGAGCGATGTCGGTTCGATCGCAGACGTAGCGAAGGACCTCGCGGGTGGACTCGTACCCTCGAGCCTCGAAATACGGAGGGACCAAGAAGCAGATATCAGCCCCCGTGGTCGCGGCGTGGCGCGCCAGTTCGACGGTTTCGAGAACGTTGGTGCTCGCCGGGCAGGCTTCGATGAGCGCCGAGGGCTTGATCGCTCGGGCCTCGGCGACAGCGACTTCCAAGAGCCGCTTGCGCTCCGCAGTGGACAGGGCCCAGTACTCACCGACGAGACCACCGACCCAGATCCCATCGTGATCCAAGGCGCCCACACAATGGGACACGAGGGTACGCAGGGCGGGCTCGTCAATGTTTTCTCCGCCCGGACCGCTGAAGGGCGTGTAGAGGGAATCGATCATTCCCCTGAGCGCCCCGGGTGCCCAGGCACGGGCTCCTACTGCGTCTGCCATGGCTCCATGCCTCCCTTTGGCTGGTGTGCGAGATCGTCTCAGTTACATCAGGACTTGGGTCGGCTCCGAGGCAGCCCGAGCAGTTGCTCAGCGATGAGGCTACGCAGGACCTCGCTCGACCCGCCGTAAATGGTGCTGGCCACCGAACAGCGGAAGTGGTACTCGAAGGTGCCGCCGTGCGCGGTCTCGGAATCGGCCCAATCGACCATGCCGGCGGGACCCACCATGTCGAGGATCTCCTTCGACCACCGGACGTAGGATTCAGGTCCGAACAGGGCTGCATGGGGTCCCGGCTTGGCGCCGAGTTGTTCGAG
Organism: uncultured Acidimicrobiaceae bacterium; assembly: GCA_963809825.1. Taxonomy (GTDB): domain Bacteria; phylum Actinomycetota; class Acidimicrobiia; order Acidimicrobiales; family RAAP-2; genus Bog-473. Next base: position 636,382 of record CAWELJ010000004.1, read on the forward strand.
GAAAGCAACCCGATACCCGAGTAGCTCGGTGACCTCCGCATCGATGGCGAGTAGCGCCAAGCGGCGGCGGACGGCTGGGTCGTCGAGCATCGAATTGCCGGTGGCATCGGCTGCGTTGGTGGCCCAGGCCAGGGCAGCTTCGTAAAGCTGGGTGGTCCGCGAGGCCGGGGCCACGTTCTGTTCAGCCTCGAGCGCCGCTCGGATCACATGGAGACCCTGTTCGGGAGCGCCCACTCGGAGGTCGTCGCTGACCCGCACGTCGTTGTAGAAGACGATGTTCGTACGCTCGTACCCCATCGTGTGCACCGCCTGGATCTCGATGCCAGGGGAGTCCATGGGCACGAGAAACATGGTGAGTCCACGTGACCCATGCGAACCAGGATCGCTGCGAGTCAGCAGGAAGCAGTAGTCCGCTCGGTGGGCGAAGGTCGTGAACATCTTCTGCCCGTTGATGACCCATTCGTCGCCGTCACGAACAGACCGTGTCTTGCATGCAAAGACGTCGGATCCACCCTCTGGCTCGGTGTAGCCGAGACAGATGAGGGTCTCGCCAGCGGCCACGCCCGGGAGAATCCTCTCGCGCAGCTGCTGCGACCCCAGAGCTCGGACGGCGTTGGCGCTGAGCATCGTTGTTCCCGGGCCGATGGTGGGTCCTCCCGCCGCACGAATCACGGCCAGCAAGGCTGCCGTCTCGAATGGGTCGAGTCCAGCCCCACCCTCTTCCTTTGGCCACATCGCGGCCACCCAGCCCTTCGCGCCCATGGCGCGCAGCAACGAGCGGCTGATCCCATCGCCGGTCCTGAGCTCTTCTTCAACCAAGTCCGGAGTGATGTGCTCGGCCACGAAGGTGTCCGCCTCGGCGCGGATGTCCTTGAGATGTGGGGGCTCGGAGAAATCCATCAGACCCATTCGTCTGCGGTGTGCGCAAGATTGTGAAGAGTGGTCTTCGTCGGACCGAGCGTCCGGTCAGCCACGACCTCGAGCTCTCGTTCGGGATCGGCGAACGTGGTGACCCACGCCTTGGCCCTCCGGTAGTACAGCTGGATGTCGCACTCGACGGTGAAGCCGTAGCCACCGTGGATGTGCAGGCTGTGCTGGGACGCAATGTAGGCGGTCTCGGCAGAGAAGACGAAGGCCATGGCAGCCAGGGATGGTGCGCGAGGAAGCTGTTCGGCTGCGGCCCAGCACGCTTTCCAGGTCAAGAGCTGCGCTCCGTCCTTGGCCACGAGGGCATCGGCGAGCGGGTGGGCGACCGCCTGATAGGTACCGATCGGCAGGCCGAAGGCCTCGCGCTCGCGTGCGTACGCGGCACCGATCTCAATGGCCTCGCTGGTCAGACCATTGAGGGCGGCGGATCGCAGGATCCGCACCTCGTCGAGGGCGGCGGCAAAGGCGCGCTTCGGGCGATCTCCCTTGGCGAGAAGGTCGACTTCGGCGGCGGCTCCCCATCGCGCCATGGGGAGTGCACCCATGTTCGAGACACGGCGGACGTCGGCCGGGCGATGGACTGCGACGACCTGGTCGCCCTGTAGGCCGAGGACAACGTCCGCGATTGCACCGTCGGTCAGGAGCTGGCGTTCGACCGGCCCAAATCCGGTGGCGAGGGACACAATTCGGGATCCCGACAGCACCTCGTGGAGCAAGTCTGCGGCTCCGCATTCAGCCAAGAGGCGCGCCGCTGATGCCGTCTCGGGAAAGGGGACAGGAGCCACCCGCCGTCCAGCTTGTTCTGCGATGAGCGCGAGCTCCAACAGGCCGCCGCCGCCGCCGCCGAGGTCTTCGGGGACACCGACCCCGAGGGCGCCGGTCTTCATCAAGAGGTCCCAGAGGCGTGGGTCGTGGCCCGCCGCTTCGGCCTCGCGTACTCGGCCCGGCGATGCCTCCCTGGAGAAGAGGGAACCGAAGGTTTCTCGGACGAACTGTTGCTCCTCTGTCAGTGCGAGGTTCACGTGATGACCTCCTGGACCGTGAGATCGCTCAGTTCCTTCCACGTCAGGCCCAACATCGGGAGCACCCCCTCGAGACGGAGGCGATCAGGGCATCAGACGCGGCTGGGCCCCCCGCTCGGGCCTTGCAAGTCGGTTGACGTGGCAAGAGCAGGTAGAATATGCTTCTCCGTCAACAAAAGTCAAAACTGCGGTATTGACGATGGCCCGTGATTGCACGGATGCCGCTGTGGTCTCGAGTGGGGGTCCCGTGTCGCACGACAGCATCGAGTTCGACCCGTTCTCGGACACCTTCTTCGACGATCCCTACGAGACCTACGCCCGTCTCCGTGACGATGCACCGGTCTACTTCAACCAGAAATACGGCTTCTACGCGTTGTCACGCCACGCCGACGTGGTGGCCGCCCACGGCGATCCGGTCCGCTTCGTCAGCTCGTACGGCATCACGCTCGAGCTGCTTCTCCAGAAACGACCGATGAACACCAACATGATGATCGTGATGGATCCACCCGAGCACACCCGCCAGCGCAAACTGGTGAGTCAGGCCTTCAGTCGCAATGCCATCGGCAGCCTCGAACGGCTCATCGCCGAGCTCATCGCGGGCTACCTCGATGAGCTCTCGGGTCGCAAGGAATTCGACTTGGTGGCCGAGTTCGCGGCGTTGTTCCCGGTCGAGGTGATCTCGACCATCCTTGGAGTTCCGGCGGGGGAACGCCAACAAGTGCGATTGTGGGTCGATACGTTCTTGCACCGCGAGGCGGGCAACCCGAACACCACCCTGGAGGGGATGGAAGCCTCGCTCGAGATGGCCGGGTATTTCCTGGATCTGGCCCGCCTCAAGAGGCGAGAACCCGATGGGCTCCTCATCTCCAAGCTGACCCAGGCCGTCCTGGTCGATGACGACGGGCGGGAGCGGCACCTCAGTGACGAGGACGTGGCCGCGTTTTCCGTCCTCATCGCCGGGGCGGGAAGCGAGACGGTGACCAAATTGATCGGGAGCGGCGTCGTGCTCTTCGACCAACATCCAGACCAGTGGGCCCTTGTTCAAGCCGACAAGGCGGCCGTTCCTCGCGCGATCGAAGAGGTGCTGCGCATACACCCGCCCTCGCAGTACCAGGGTCGTTTCGCCTTGTCGTCTGTCGAGTTGGAGGGTGGCACCATCCCGGCCCAGTCGCCGGTGATCTTGCTCACCGGGTCGGCCACACGGGATCCGCGGGTGTACGACCGTGCCGACACATTCGACATCACGCGGGGAGGGCGTACCACCTTGGCCTTCGGATATGGCATCCATGGCTGTCTCGGGGCGTGGCTGGCCCGGCTCGAGTCGACGCTCGCCTTCGAGGGCATCCGGGAGCGCTGGCCGCACTACGAGGTTCAGCGAGATGGGCTACGTCGAGTCAACATGTCCAATGTCGCCGGGTACTCGCACGTACCGGTCGTCGTCGTCTGAGGCGACGCCTTCGCCCGTGACTGAACCCTTACGCCGTTACGGCCTGGCGAGCGAACTGGGCGATCTCCCTGATTCTGTTCCCGCTGTATTGGGACTGCGCAGGGCAGAGGCCGCTGCACCCTTCCTCATCGGATCCGATTTCAGCCTTACCTTCGGTGAGGCTGACGCCAGGAGTGCCGAGCTGGCCGGCCGCCTCCTGGCGAGCGGGATCGGGAAGGGAACGCGGGTCGGGCTGCTCTTCCCCAACGGGCCCGACTGGGCGGTGACGTGGCTGGCGATCACCCGGATCGGGGCCCTCAGCGTTCCACTGTCAACGTTCGCCCCGGGAGGGGAGCTGGCACGAACGTTGCGACACACCGACGTGCACGCGGCCCTCATCGCGACACGCTTCGGCGCGGAGCACCTCCCGTCCCGGCTCGAGTCGGCCCTGCCTGGGCTGACCTCGAGCGACACGGCCCTCGAGCTCGAGGGCGCTCCGTTCTTGCGGTGGGTGTACGTCCAGAGCGAGGTCTCCCCGCCCCAATGGTCGCGCGCCCTCCCGGAGGGTCTCCCTCCCCGGGTCGTGACCTGGGCCGAGTCTGAGGTCAGCCCCGCTGACGTCCTGGCCATCATCAACACGTCCGGTGCCACCGCGGCACCAAAGTCCGTTGTGCACACCCACGGCTCGCTTGTTCGCCACGCCGCCCTGCTGGCGCAGCGGCGCGGCCTCACGGGGGATGACCGTATCTATTCCCCCATGCCCTTCTTCTGGGTGGGAGGGCTGACCATGGTGCTTCTCGCCTCCTTGGCCTCGGGTGCGGCCGCCGTCGTCCAAGAGCGCTTCGAGCCGGGCGAAGCGCTCGATCTGATCGAGCGCGAGCGGGTCACGCAGGTCTCCTGCTGGCCCAACGCCTCGCGCCAGTTGGCAGACCACCCCACGTTCGCTCGGCGAGACCTGCAGGCAGTGCGTGGCGGCACCCTCGTTGAGGCGCTGCCACCCGAGCACCGACCCCCGAACCCGGATCGGGCTCCGATGCCGCTCGGGATGACCGAGACCGGGGGTCCGCACACCGGCCCCGACGACGCCTACGCCGTGCTGCCCGAGCCTTTGCGGGGAACTTTCGGCCGCTCCCTGCCCGGGATGGAACACGTCGTGGTCGACGTCGAGTCCGGCGTCGAGCTGTCTCCTGGTGAGAAGGGCGAACTTCTCCTGCGCGGCACCTTCTTGATGGATGGGTTCTACAAACGAGAACGCCACGATACCTTCACCCCCGACGGCTGGTACGCCACCGGTGATCTCGGATGGTTCGGGCCTGACGGCCAACTTCGGTTCACGGGACGGCGCACGGCCATGATCAAGACAGGCGGCTCCAATGTCTCGCCCGCCGAGGTGGAGATGGCGCTGGTCCAGATCCCGTCGGTACGTGAGGCGTTTGTCTTCGGCATCCCGGCGGGGGACCGCGGCGAGGATGTGGCGGCGGTCGTCGTGCCCGAGAGTCCCGGCGGGATCGAGCCCAGCGGCCTCACGACCGTGTTGCGAGAGACCCTGTCGAACTACAAGGTGCCGCGCCACATCCGCATCGTCCAAGAAGCCAGTCTCCCCAAGCTGCCGACGGGAAAGGTCGACCTGACCTCACTGCGCGATCTGTTTCGGGGTGAGTGAGCACAGGACTACATGCCCATCCCCAGGCCGCCATCGACAGCGATGACCGACCCGGTCACGTAGGAGGCATCGTCGTGCACGAGCGAAGCCACGATGTGGGCCAACTCCTCGGGGTAGCCGTAGCGGCCCATAGGGACGGTGCGTTCGATGGCTTCCGCGTTCGAGAGCGTCATCTCGCCCAAGATGTCGGTAGAGAAGCCGCCGGGGACCACGCAGTTCACGGTGATTCCGGCCCGGGCGACCGTACGAGCCAGTGACCGGGTGAGGCCCACGAGCCCGGCTTTGGCCGCCGCGTAATCGATCTGGAACGGACTACCCATCACTGCGGTAATGGAGCCGACGTTCACGATCCTCCCGAAACGGGCGCCTCGCATCACTGCAATTGCGGCTTGGGACAAATGAAATGCCGCCGAGAGATTGGTCTGTAACGTGATGTTCCAATCCTCGGGTGTGATCTCGGGCAGCTTGTGCTCGCGTAGGGATCCCGCGTTGTTGATGAGGTAGTCGATCCTGCCGTGGCCCTCGAACGTGTCGGTGATGAGGCGCCGGCACGACGCCGGCTCGGACACGTCGATGCGTCGAACGGACAGGGCAGGGGAGTCCACCGCGGACAAGAAGCGCTCGGCTGCTCCGTTGTCGGTGCGGTAGGCCGCCACAACTGTGACCCCATCTGCGACCATACGCTTCGAGATGGCGGCACCGAGCCCACGCGTTCCCCCGGTAACCACGGCGACGCGGGCACCCTCAGCCATTGTGGGTGTCCCCCTTCCGTGCCGCCCGCTTGGCGACCAGCGCTTTGACGTGAGACGTATCGAAGCTCTCCGACTCGGCCTCGATGTCGAACTCCAACCCCTCTCGGGCGAGCGCCTCGAGCTGGCGGTTCAGTGCCTTCTTGGTGGCACGCACGGAATGGGGGGAGAGGCGAGCGAGCTGTTCGGCAATGAACATTGCCTCGTCGAGAGCGCACACGGACCCCGCGACCATGTGGATGAGTCCGAGGCGGTAGGCCTCCTGTGCCGGCATGCGCGCTCCCGTGAGTAGGTACGCACGGGCAGCCGGGACGCCCGCGAGCAGCGGCCAAAGGATTGCACCGCCGTCGCCCGGAACCAGCCCTATCCCGACCCTCGGCTCGGCCAGGTACGCGCTCTCATCCATGACGACGATGTCGCTGAGGAGTGCGAGAGTAGCTCCAGCGCCCACTGCGGGACCATTGACGGCGGCAATCACCGGGACGTCGAGCGCCATGATGGCCCAGAAGAGCAACCTGCCGGCTTCCAATGTGGCCGTCCGCAGCTCCGTGTCCTGCTGCATCTGCTCGATGAGCCCGAAGTCACCTCCGGCGCTGAAGGCGTCTCCGGCACCGGTGAGAACGACAACACGCACGTCAGGGTCCTGGCGGATCGAAAGCATGGCCGCGAGCAGGGCTTCGTGCAGATCGCGATCGATGGCGTTGCGGCGGTCGGGTCGGTTGAATGTCAGCACCCGGATGGAAGCGCCGTGAGCGAGCAGGGCGTCGCCGCCTGGTTCGCTCACAGCTCCACCAGCCGAGGTGCTACGCCACCCTCGAGCAGCCGACACCCGAGTTCGGATGCCAGCTCCGTGGAGCTCCCGAACATTCGCTCGAGCACGAGGACCCGCTTCATGAAGCGATGGAACGGATGGTCCGCAGTGAATCCCAGACCGGCAAGAAGCTGTTGAGTGTGCGCGCACGCCACCGCGACGGCTTTGCCGGTCACGACTTTGGCCGTGGCTGCGGCCAGAACAAGGTGGGTCGACTCCCATGCCGTTGCGGTGCAGGACTCGGCGGCGGTCGTTGCCACGTGGGCCTCGACGAGCTTGTGTCGGACGGCCTGGAACGTCCCGACCAACCGTCCGAACTGCTCCCGCTGGGAGACGTGCGAACGTGCCTGTTCGATCATCACGAACAGCGACCCGACGATGTGGTGGCAGATGGCCAGCCGCGCGAGAGCCTGTGTGTGATCCCACCAGAGGTCTGCCGCTTCTGCCTGCGCAAGGACGGCGATCTCGCGGGCGTGCCCGGTGACCTCTCTCACGGCCAACCCCGGATCGAGCCCAATGCGAGGTGTCACCACGAGATCGTCGGGATCCAACACGACCACCCGGCGGCCAGCCCCTGACGACTCGACCAGGACGAGCAGAGTCGCAGCGTGACGCGGTGCCAGCAAGACGCCATGGACCGTGATTCCGCCACCGCCGAGCTCGGTGGCCGTCACGGAATAGTTTGGTCGAGGAAGGAGAACATCGGTCGGGCCTGTGCCGCCGATCTGCTCGATGCCAACAGCGACCACGTCCTGGAGGGCCGATGACCATCGACCGGTTCGGCCCTGGGCACCGAAGAGTGACGCAATGGCGGCGTGAGGTTCGGCGGCCAGGACATCTCGCCAGCCGAACTCGTCGAGTGCGGCGGTGAGATCGTCGTGCTGCGGGTCCTCAGCGAGGCCCAACAGCGTGTCGTCGAGGAGCTTGCGCTCGTCGGCGTCCATCAAGGCACACTGGGCAGTTTGAGCAGCCGGGAGGCTACGATGTCGCGCTGGATCTCGCTCGTGCCGCCGTAGATCGTTGCGGCCCGAGAGTAGGCCCACTCCTTACGGAAGCGGTCGGCCACTGGGGTGTCGTCCAGTTCGATGACACCGGGCAGGACATGACGCGCCGCCTCGAAGACCGCCTGATCGGCCGCGGCGATGAGGATCTTGTCGACCGAGGACTCGGCGGGCCGCAATTCGCCCGCTGCTACCTGGAGTTGGGTCGATCGTGAGCGAGACCGTAGGGCCGACACGTCGGCGAAGGCCAGGCCGATCAGACGCTGGGCCGTGACATCGGAGGCGTCGGCCATGCGCGCGAGCTCGCCCAGGTGAAACAAGAGCCAACTGGCCCGTTGCCAGAAGATGGGCCCGCGCTCGCAGGCCAGGATGTGCTGGGCAACCCGCCAGCCCCCACCTTGGGACCCGAGGAGGCGGCCGGCGGGAACACGCACGTCGTCGAAGAAGGTTTCACAAAACTCGTCGACGCCGGCCATGGTATCGAGAGGGCGGACAGTGATACCCGGGCGGTCCATGTCGACGAAGAACGCGCTGATGCCTCGAGAGCCACTCCCGGGCCCTTCGGAGCGCGCCAGCACGATGCAGCGTGCGGCATGGTGGGCCCAACTGGTCCACAGCTTCTGGCCTCGAATGATCCACTCGTTGCCATCTCGCTCCGCGGTGGTGCGCAGTGAGCCGAGGTCGCTCCCTGCTTCTGGCTCGGAGAATCCCTGACACCAGCTCTCGTCGCCCCGGAGCATCGGTGGTACGACTTCGGCGGCGAGCGCAGGCGCGGCATATTCGATGACCGCCGGAGCGAGGACCTCGGTCATCGAGAAGGCGGCGCTGTGCACGAGCCCTCGCCCTGTGAGCTCCTCGCCGAGAACGGCGCGGAGTAGGGGACTACCGCCCAGTCCGCCGACCGCCTCGGGCCACCCCCAGCGCATCCACCCCTCGTCGAAGAGGAGCCGCTGCACCGCTCGCTGATGGGAGAGGAGCTCTTCGGTCGTGCCGTGGTCCTCGTATGGTGGTTCGAGTACAGGGAGGTGGGCTTCTATCCAGGCAACCAGGGAGCCTCTGAATTGGGCCGTCGTCGGGGCGCCGAGGTCACGTCCGCCTATGGCCATCGTTCGACGACCACCTTGGTCTGCGTGAAGAATTCGATCGCATGGTGTCCGTGGGCATGGAGATCGCCGAAGAAACTATCGCCCCAACCGCTGAATGGGAAGGACGACATGGGCTGGGCAACCCCGACGTTGATTCCGATGTTGCCCGCCTCCGCCTCGTAGCGGAATCGCCGCGCTGCTCGGCCACTGTTCGTGAAGAGGCACGCCATGTTCCCGTAACGGCCGGAATTGATCAGTGACAACGCCTCGTCGAGGTCATCGGCGCGCATGATCCCGAGAACAGGCCCAAAGACCTCGATCTTGGCCAGTGTCGTCCATGGCTCGACGCGATCGAGGACCGTAGCGCCGACGAAGAAGCCCTTCTCGTAGCCGTGCACCGACACCCCACTCCCGTCCACGAGGACCTCGGCTCCGTCACGACTGCCCCGGTCGATCAGGTCTTCGATCCGCTGCGCGCTTGCGGCCGTGATGACCGGCCCGAGCTCCACCCCGTCGACCAGTCCGCTGCCAATGGTCCTCGAGCGAGCGAGTTCACTGATCGCCTCGGCGAACGGGTCGGCGGCCGAGCCAACGGCGATCATTGACGCTCCCGCCAAGCAGCGTTGCCCAGCATTGCCGAACGCACTCTCGGCGGCGATCTGCGCAACCGTCTCGATGGGCGCGTCCGGGAGGATCACCAGGGCATTCTTCGCTCCGCCCTGGGCTTGCGCCCGTTTGCCAGCGGCGGCGGCCCGGGCGTAGACGGCGTGGGCGACAGGCGTTGACCCCACGAAACTGACGGCACGCACGGCCGGATGATCGATGAGCAGCTCGGAAGTCGAGCGGCCGCCCTGAATCAGGTTCACCACACCAGGTGGGAAGTCCAGGAAGTCGATGAGCTCGAAGAGCAGCTCGGCCGTGCGTGGCGTGCGTTCGGAGGCCTTCAAGACGAAGGGGTTTCCACAAGCCACGGCATAGGGAAGGAACCAGCAGGGGATCATGAGTGGGAAGTTGAACGGGACGATGGCAGCGCACACCCCGACAGGCTGACGGATCAGCATTTCGTCGACACCCCCGGCGATGTCCTCTGCGAAACGGCCCTGCAAATTGGCTGGCGTCCCGCAGGCCATCTCGACGTTGTCGATGGCGCGCCGCACCTCGCCGCGGGCCTCTGCGAGGAGTTTGCCGTGTTCCTCAGTGATGCAACGAGCCAGATCCTCGACCCGATCCTCGAGGAGGGCCTTCAGGCGGTAGAGCCATTGTGCACGCTCGTTGGGCGCGGTCCGGCGCCAATCGGGGAGCGCAGCGCTGGCCGACTCCACGGCCCGTTCCACGTCGCCGGGGGAGCTGTCGCGAACCTTGGCGATGACCTCGCCGCTGGAGGGGTTCCACACCTCGGCAACGTCATCTCCGGTCGGTGCCTGCCACCTGCCACCGACATAGTTCCGAACCTCTTCGATGGTGCTGCCCAATGCCCACCTTTCGGTTGCGTGCATACGCTCACGGACGGGCCAGCCCGCTTGGCTCCTGCGAACCTGCATACTATTATAGTGAGAGGATCATCTCATTCTCATTTTTGGGGGAGATCATGGATCACCGTCGCCAGCTGCAAGGTCGCATTTTCGACGCAGACAACCACCTCTATGAGCCAAAAGAGGCCCTGACCCAATTCCTTCCCGAGGAATACCAAGGGGCAGTGCAGTATGTCGAGGTGGACGGGCGCACCAAGATCGCGGTGCGGGGCCAGATCAGCGACTACATCCCCAATCCAACCTTCGACAAGGTCGCCGCTCCCGGTGCTCAGGAGGACTACTTCCGAAACGGCAACCCCGACGGCAAGTCGCATCGCGAGGTCATGGGAAGGCCAATCGACTGTGTCCCGGCCTTCCGGGAGCCCGGGCCCAGGCTCAAGGTCATGGACGAGCAGGGCCTCGATCGCACCATCATGTTCCCCACCCTGGCCAGTCTGGTCGAGGAACGCTTCCGCGACGACCCCGAGGCAACCCACGCCGTCGTCCACGCCCTGAACCGATGGCTCGACCAGGTGTGGTCGTTCAACTACGAGAACCGGATCTACACGACGCCGATCATCACGCTGCCGATCGTCGAACTTGCCGTCAAGGAACTTGAATGGGCCATTCAGCGAGGTGCGAGGGCTGTTCTCATCCGACCGGCGCCGGTCCCGGGGTACAAAGGTCCTCGCTCCTTCGGTCATCCCGAATTCGATCCCGTATGGGAGTTGGCCCAGGCCGAGAAGATCCTGGTGACGATGCACGCGTCGGACAGCGGGTACAGCCGCCAGGTGGGGGAGTGGGAAGGGGCAAGCGAGTACATGCCTTTCCAGGTCGCCCCGATGCGCTCCTACTGGAATCTGGCCCACCAGCCCATGGCCGACGCCGTTGCCGCACTGGTGTGCCACGGCGCGCTGACGAGGTTCCCCGACCTTCGGATCATGTCAGTCGAGAACGGGAGTGACTGGGTTCCCCCACTGCTCGCGCAGCTCGCCAATGTGTACAAGAAGATGCCCCAACTCTTTCCTGAAGAACCAGTTGGCGCGATCCATCGCAACCTGTACATCAGCCCCTTCTGGGAGGACGATATCCAGACCCTCGGGAAGTACCTGCCCGCAGATCACATCGTTTTCGGTTCGGACTACCCTCACCCAGAAGGACTTGCCGATCCCGTTTCCTACGTTGACCACTTGGTCGGTTTGAGCGACCAGGTGGTGAGCGACTTTATGGGAGCCACGCTCACGTCGCTGATCGATTAGGGCAACCCGGGGCATGGGTGGGGAACCAGGGCCCGTGGCGACGTCAGTCGGCAACGTGCTTGAGCATGCACTTGCCAGCGATCCCACACATGAGGCGCTGGTCTCCGTCGATACCCGGCTGAGCTACGAGCAACTCGATCATGCATCCGATCGGGCCGCCGCCGCCTTGGGAGCGCTCGGCGTCGGGCGGAACGACGTCGTGGCCGTCAGCTTGCCCAACGCCAGTGACGTCGTGGTGACGTTCCACGCCGTCATGCGGCTGGGTGCTGTCTGGCTGGGTGTCAACTGCAACCTGGCCCCTCCCGAGAAGCAGTTCATCCTGCGTGATTCGGGAGCCAGCCTCCTCCTGGCATCTCCCGAGGTCGAATCGACCATCGGATGTGCCCTTGATGGCGCATCAACGCCGATACCCCTCGTCGTCATAGGGGACGAGCGCGGTGCCTGGCGAGACATGGTGGCGAACGCACCCTCGAGCTACCGTCGACCCATCTGCCGGGCCACAGATGCGGCCGGGATCGCTTACACCAGCGGCACGACCGGCCGCCCCAAGGGCGTCGTGCACTCGCATCGAAATCTTCTGCTGCCAGGTGCCATGGTCATCGAGGCACGCCGCCTCGGACCCGAGCTCCGCAAGGGTGACTGCGCATCGCTCACGATCTTGAATATGCAGGTCACGAGTACACTGCTGGTGGCACAGGCGAGTGGGACCCAGATCGTGATGGACCGTGTCGACCCCTTCGGCGTGGCGCAATGGGTAAAGCAGGCATCCATCAATTCGTGGTTCGGCGTCCCCACGATCTTGCAGGGACTCACAACATCAACCGAACTGGACGCCGATGACCTGTCTACACTGCGCGACGTCTGGACTGGCGGCACCTATCTCCCCGAACCGATCCGACACGCCTTCGAACAACGCTTCGGTTGCCGCGTCTCCGCCACCTACGGCCTGACGGAAGCGCCCACGATCGTCACGATCGAAGGTGTTACTGAAGACCGGGTCCCCGAATCGAGTGGGTGGCCGCTCCCCCATCTGCTGGTTGAGATTCGTGACAACGACAGGGTGGTGCCGGTGGGCGAGACCGGAGAGATCACCGTCCGAGCCCGAGAGACGGGACCCTATGCCGGCGCCTATCGACCCATGCTGGGCTACCTGGGACATCCAGAGGCAACCGCCCGAGCGGTTCGAGGCGGTGTCCTCTATACGGGGGACATCGGGTATCTCGATGAGGAGGGTCGCCTCTTCGTTCGGGACCGCAGGAATGCCTTGATCCTCCGAGGAGGAGCCAATGTCTATCCGGCCGAGGTCGAGCGAGTGCTGCTCGATGTGCCCGGCGTACGGGGCGTCTCGGTGGTCGGCGCACCCGATGAACGTCTCGGGCAACGTGTCGCGGCGGCCATCGAGCCCGAAGAAGGGTTCACCCTCGACGTTGGCGAGCTGGCCACCTACTGTGCCTCACAACTCGCACGCTACAAGGTCCCTGACTTCTGGAAGGTCACTACCCTTCCCCGAAATGCGATGGGCAAAGTGATCCGAGCCGACATCGAGAACTGGTTCCGCACGAGTGAGGGCGATTCGGGATCCTAGCGTCAGCGAACCGCGGGTCGTTGCGACTCAGTCCCCTCGAACGCCGATGCCCGACGCGCAGAAGGTCCACAGGTCGGCAGCGGTCACCCCGTGTTCTTGCTCTGCTCCGAGGATCCGAGCGTGGATCGTGGCCAAGACGGCGTGGTGCAAGAGCCGGGCCGCAGTCTCTGTACTCAGCGGTGTATGGAGGCGGCCGCTCGCCCTCGCTCCCTCGATGAGTTCGACGACAAGATCGATCTGCGGCTTGAATGCCCGTTCGAGATCCTGGGGCCGGGTTTCGATCAGCCGGTTGCTGTGGGTCGATAGCGCTCGTGACACGGGCCCCGGATTGGACGTGAGGTCGTAGATCCCCTTGATATAGGCCTCGATACGCTCTATCGGATCCGCCACCGCCTCGCACTTGGCCCTCATACGCGGAACGACTTCGGTAGTCAGGATGGTCTCGTGGACCGCCACCAGGAGGTCATCCTTGCTGGCGAAGAAGTTGTAGAACGTACGGATCGACATCTTGGAGCGATCGACCACGTCTTGAACCGTGAAGTCGATGCTCCCGTACTCCTGCATCAGCTCGATCGCCGTGGCGACGAAACGGTCGGTCCGCTCCTTGGCGCGCGCGCGCGGGCCCTGCAACGAGCGCTCGATGCTCAAGCGCTTCCACTCGGGCATGGAGTCATCGCCCTCGAACTCGGCCTCCTCGGCCGGCTTGGTCGCTTTGCTCCCTGCCATGTCAGCTGCGTCCTCCAGATGACCAGACGAGGTGATTCCGCCAGTCACCATGTTCCGCCAGCGGATATCCTCTTTTCCCAGCCTACTGCCTGCATATCGCCCATCCGCACATGCCTCATGTCACCGTGCCAACGGGGGAGAGGGAGCGGGCTCGGCTACCCGGGCCAGAAAGGTGCCAATGGCGGTGACGACTTCCCTAGGGCGGTCCTTGTGGACGGCGTGGCGACCACCCTCGATGACGACGATCTCAGTCCGGTCGTGGGCGTCTCGCATTACCTCCGCTTGACGAAGGCGTCGTGGATCATCCTCGCTACCCAGTACCAGCAGGACAGGGCATCGGATCTGGGTAATGGCATGGAGATCCGCCTTGGGCCTTGTCGCGGCCCGCTCGCACAGCTCCAACATGATGTCGAGCCAGTGCGCTTCACCGTGACGCTCGGCATGGAGGGTCCGCAGGGTCCGCGGCCATCCTGCTTCGAGTTGTGCGGGTGTCGGCACACTCGACTTGGGATCGCCGAGGCCGGGGCTCAACAGGATCAAGCTGGACGCCGTGCCCCGGTAGGTGAGCTCGAGTTCCAGCGCTGCTTCCGCTCCGAATGAGAAGGCCAGCACATGCGGCGGGTCCAGCTGTTCGTGGGAGATCAGTTCGATGAGGTCTCGGTCGACGGCCTCGATGCTCATCTCGCCGGCGCGATAATCCGAATGACGGTGTCCTCGCAGATCGGGGATGATGAATCGGTAGTCCTCTTTGAGCGCGTCGGCGAGCTTCGCCCACTCGTAGTCCCCGGCGCACGTCGCACCGTGCACGCAGAGCACCGGGGGACCCGTGCCAACGGACTCGTAGTAGAGGTTGAGCCCCTCGTGCTGGTAGCTCGGCATGGTCAGTGAGTCCTCAACGAACCGGCACCGCGATCGTCTTCGTCTCGACGTGCTGCAGCAGGCCTTCCAACCTACCCTGACGACCGATCCCGCTGGACTTGCACACCCCGAAGAGAGTCGTCCGCGGCATGCCAGCTCCCGCGATTGACGCTGAGCGTCCCGGTGCGGATCGGCCGGGCGATGCCGAGAGAGCGCTGGTCAGACGCCGAAGTCACACTCCCGCCATGGAATCGGGTCGCCAGGAGGGGGGCATATCTGATCGTGAGCACACGCATCGCTCGCCGAGAGTGCTTGTCATCGGTACCTACTTGGTGCGGCCTTCATGGAGGCAAGATCGGCCATTACAGGCGTCTCCCCGCTGGTGTGGGCGATGGCTCGGGCGTGACCGAGGTGATGAATGTCGAAGTTGGTCCTAATGCTGTGCGAGAAACCCATGGCATCTACTGCGCTGTTGATGGCGCGCTTGGCGAGCCTGACGGCCCAGGGGTCCATGGCGGCAATTTCTGCTGCCAGGCTCATGGTCCGTTCAAATAGGCCGTCAAGGGGCACGACCTCGTTGACCATGCCGCATTCGCGAGCCTGCTCTGCCGAGAGCGATGAGGCAGTGAAGAGGATCTGCTTGGCCCGCCTGGGCCCGAACTCCCATGGATGGGCGAAGAACTCGACTCCGGGCATCCCCATCAGGCCGACCGGGTCCGAGAACTGGGCGTTGTCGGCCGCCACGATGAGATCACACGGCCAACACAGCATGAGGCCGGCGGCGATGCACTTCCCCTGGACGGCGGCGATCGAGGGCTTGACCATGTCGCGCCACCTTCTGGCGTAGTGCAGGTAGCCGCGCTCTTCCCAATCGAAGTAGGTGTCGACCGTCAGCGCCCCGTCGACTCTCTTGGGTCCGAAGGCGGGGTCCCCGCCGCCCTGCATGTCATGACCGGCAGAGAAGTGTTTACCCTCGCTGCGCAGGACCACCACCCCGACGTCGGGATCCAGGTCCGACGCCGACCAAGCCTGATCGAGCTCCCTGAGCATCTGCGGGTTCTGCGCGTTGGCCGCCTGAGGGCGGTCGATGGTGATGACAGCGACACCGCTGTCAGCCGAGTAGCGGACGAACTCAGCGTCCACAGCTTCCTCCCCACGTCTGGTTGTCCTCCTCCGAGTCACGGCGAGCGCAGGGGAACCCGAAAGAGCCGAGTTTCCACAGCTGACCCCTGACGTAGAACAGGCGTGGCCATAAGAAACAGTTTGACTTCACTAGGATCAGAAGCATACTTTACCGGACCGAGCCGGATGGACGAGGAGTGCCCGGATGCAACAGGAAGAACTCATCCTTCGAAGCCTCGACGGCCCCTCATCGAGCCGCCCGATGTCTGTGTCCGCCGCGTGCCGGCCAAGTACATGGACCGGATGCCCAAGGTGACCAATGAAGGCCGTGCCGACACCGTTCGGTCGTCAGGCCACCCCGTCCGCCGCTGTCGTTCAGCCTTTCGCAGCTGATTCGCCGCTCAAGAGAAGGGGCTTTAGGGGGGCCGGCTTGTGATCTGTGACTCGCTAGCAATTGACCATCCGTCCGTGGCAGCACCTCCTGCCGGATGTCGTGCCATCGAGGTGTCCGTCCAAGCTGGGGCACCGTGAACTCCGGGACCATTGTTCTAGGCATCCTCAACGGGTTGATCATCAGCCTGCTTGCAGTCGGTTTCGTGCTGGTCTACAAGGCGAACCGTTTCCTCAACCTGGCGCACGCCCAGCTTGGGGTGTTGTCCGCTCTGTTGCTTCTCAAGGTGGTTAACGATTGGGGTTGGAATTGGTGGCTCTCCTTTTTCGCGTGCGTAGTCGTAGGAATCGCCACGGGCCTGCTGGTCGAGCGCTTCATCGTCGGGCCGGTGCGCCGCAAGACCAAGGCTCCGGTGCGCCTGCTGATCCTGACAATCGGTGTGAGCCAGGTTCTGCTGGCACTCACCTACATCCCCGCCCTTGCCCCGTCGTCGCAGGCACCGTTCCCACAGCCGTTCCATTCGAGTTTCCAGGTTGGCGGAGTGGTGTTGAGCGGCATGTCGGTGCTCACGCTGATCGCAGTGCCCCTTGTGTTGTTGCTCTTGACGATGTTCTTGGAGTTCACGTCGGTGGGCAAGCAGATTCGAGCGGCGGCGGGAAACCCTGACGCAGCACGGCTATGCGGGATCTCGGTATCTCGCGTCAGCCTCATAACCTGGGGGATCGCCGGCGGCTTGTCGGCCCTCGCTGCGATCCTGAACGGCCCCACCACGACCTCGTTCAATGCGGAAGCCTTCGGTCCCTACTTGTTGATGTTGACCATGGGTGCGGCTGCATTTGGAGCGTTCGTGTCGCTCCCCATAGCGGTGGGCGGCGGGCTTGGCCTGGGACTCGTCTATCAGGTGGTGCTTGCCCAGACGAACAACGCCGGAACGGCCGAGCTGGCCGTCTTCGCGGTGATCCTGCTCGCGATTCTTGTGCGAGGCGGGGCGATCGGGCGGGCTTTCGCCGCCGATGGGGCGGCTGTCCCCGAGCGCCCCGGCCTGCGCGTACCCGAAGTGCTGCGAGGTTCGCCGCTCCTGCGCAACGGGATGAGGTGGCTCATAGGTATCTCACTGGTCGTGGCGGTGGTGTTCCCGCTCCTGCCGTACTTCAAGAGCAACCAGTTCCTCCTGGTGCTCGTGCTGATCTACGCGCTGGTCGGGGTATCGCTGACGATACTGGTCGGCTGGGCCGGGCAGGTCAGCCTGGGTCAGTTCGCTCTGGTGGGCATCGGCGCCTATGTGACAGCCCGATGGGCGGGACAGTCCGGATGGAGCATGGTTGAACTTCTTCTCGTGACGGGCCTGGTCGGTGCGGTGGTTCTCGTCGTGATCGGGCTGCCGGCGCTGCGCGTGAGGGGCCTGACGCTCGCCGTGACCACCCTCGGTCTGGCGGTCATCGCGCCGGATTGGCTGTATCAGCAAGGATGGCTGGGCGGCAGCACTCCGTTCAACGAACCGGTGCAGCCCATGACGGTCCTGCCTGGGCTTGGCTATGTCGGCTCACAGCTCGACCTCTACTACGTCGTGCTGGTCGTGCTCGTCCTGGTGATCGCCGCCGCAGCGACCCTCCGTCGGTCGACGGTGGGCCGGACCATCATCGCCGTCCGCGACAATGAGCGAGCTGTGGCGTCGTTCGGGGTCAAGCCGGTGACCGTCAAGCTGCGCGTCCTTGCACTGTCGGGCTTCGTCGCGGCCTCGGCTGGCGTGTTCTTTGCGGCCGACTGGCAGAGCGTCACACCCACGTATTTCAGTGCAGACGTGTCGATCGCCATCCTCGCCATTCCGGTCGTCGGCGGTCTGGGGTCGCTGGGTGGTGCGGTTGCCGGTGCGGTGTTGCTCTACATGATCACCTTCTTCGTGGCGCCGCACTTGAGCGGCCTGTTGGGCTCCGTCGGACAGAATGTGGGGTTTCTCCTATTCATCGCCGGTATCAGCGTCATCGCCTCCATGATGCAGTTCCCCAACGGCATCGCCGGCAAGGTCCAAGACTTCTGGCAGGCCTACCTCAATTACAGGGCAGCACGAGTCACGGCCGAGGGCACCGCCAGCACCGTGGCAGGCCACGGAGTGCTTGCTGCGGCGGGTGGCGGGCTGGCGGTACCGGTGTCGGGCACCGCGGTCGAGCGAGCCGTTGCTGGCGTCAGCTTCGCCACCATCGGAAACCATGAGCAAGACGGTCGAAAGGTCAGACGCGTCGCAGCGCCGCCGGCGACGTTACCTTTGGTGGTCGACGGTGTCGCCGTCCACTTCGGCGGCATCGCTGCCCTTCGGGATGCGACTATCGAGGTCCGTCCGAAGGAGATAGTCGGCCTCATCGGCCCGAACGGCGCGGGCAAGACGACTTTGATGAACGCCGTCAGCGGGGTACTCCGTCCGGATCGGGGGTCAGTGCGGCTGTTCGGCCACGAGGTGGCGCGCCGGCCGCCTGAGCTCCGGGCCCGCTACGGGCTGGCCCGGAGCTTCCAGGATGCGTCCTTGTTCGCCGGGCTCACGGTGACCGAAACCGTCCAGGTGGCAATGGCGCAGCGGGTGAAGACCCACCTTCTGCCGGCGATGGTGGGCGCGCCCTGGGTTCGAGCGGCGGAGCAGAGCAGCCGCCGGCGGGCACTGGAAATCGTAGAGGCGTTTGGCCTCGCCCCGTGGGCGAACGCGCTGATCTCAGAGCTATCGACCGGCATGCGACGGATCTGTGATCTGGCGGCACAGGTCGCGACGGAGCCTCGCGTTCTGCTGCTCGATGAGCCGACCGCTGGCGTGGCGCAGCGCGAAGGAGAGGCGTTCGCGCCCCTCGTGCGGTGCATCCGTGACGATCTGGATTGCTCCATCTTGATCATTGAGCACGACATGCCGATGCTCATGGGCCTGTGCGACCGGGTGTACGCCATGGACGCAGGATCGGTCATCGCCGAAGGGTCCCCGGCCGAAGTCCGAGAGGATCCTGCGGTCATCGCGAGCTACCTCGGCACCAACACCACCGCCATCAGCCGTTCGGGCCACACCGTCACCATCTGATCCAGCCCGCTTGGGCCGACGATTCCTGCAAGGAGGAGAACCACATGAGAGAACCAAGGCATCGCAGGTCATCGCGGGTCCGGCAGGCGATAGCCGCTCCGGTCGGAGCCTGTCTGGTTGGTGCACTAACGCTGATCGGCTGCTCGTCTTCGAGCGCCTCCATTATCCCCACAGCCGCCGGCAGGCAAGTCCTGAGCAGCGGCGCGGCATGCGTGAAGGGCACGGGACCTGGCGTCACCGCGAGCACCGTCACGCTGGCAATCACTGTCGTCAACCTCTCGGGAGGGTCACTCAGCAACGCGACCGTCGGGGTGCCCTCCGCTCAGGTTCAGGAGAAGGACTGGAACCTCGTCGCCCAACACATCAACGAGACGGGCGGGGCCGGCTGCCGGAAGATCCAACTGAACTTCTACAGCGTCAACCCGCTCGACGCGGCTGGTGCCGAGCAGCAATGTCTGGCCATCGCCAACAGCCACCCGTTCATGGCGCTTGACGTCGGGGCACTGAGCGCGGTCAACGCGAGCAACTGCATCCCGACCGCCAAGGTGGCGTTCGCATCGCAGTATCTGACACCGGATCAGCTCGCCAAGTACTACCCCTACTACCTCTCGCTTCCCGATGTCCCGACGAACGTACTCCGCAACAGCGTCCTTGGGCTCAATCAGCTGGGGTACTTCACACCAGCGAAGGGCTTCAAGAGTCTCGGCGTACTCTACGACACGTGCAACCCAGCGCTGATCGCCGCAGAGCGGTCCGCGCTCAAGGAGGCCGGTGTCCCGAAGAGCAAGATCGTCTATTTCAACCTCGGTTGCCCGGCTGGCGAGCAGTTCACGTCGGCTTCCATGGAACAGGCTGTCCTCTCGTTCAAGAGCGCTCGCGTGACCGACGTGACGAGCGCAGGTGCCAATACCGCCGCCGCCAACTTCACCCAAGTGGCAGCGCAACAGAACTACAAACCTATTTACGTACTGACGACTGACCTGGCCGCCCTGCCGAACGCTTCGGGTTCAGGTGCGCCGAACCCCGCCAACCTCAATGGCGCAGTCAACGTGGCCACGGACGCGTGGGGTGAGAAGACGACGCCGGGCTTCACGCCCTCCGGTGGCACACAGAAGTGCAATGCCATCTTCACGGCGGCCGGTGAGCCGACGGTGTACAACCAGATGGATGGTTACGGTGGCGTCGCATGCGACTACCTCTGGTATGTGCAGGGCATCCTCAACCATGCCACCTCGCTGCAGTCCGCGAAGCTACCCGCAGCGCTGCATGCAGTCGGCGTCATCAACTACTCGTATCCGAACGGACCGGTCAACTACACGGCGGCACCCAAGGGGGCGCCCTACGGCCTCAGCTACTGGCGGCCCGAGTACTACCTGGCATCGTGCAAGTGCTGGCACCTCGCGAACTCGAAATGGAACCCGCCGTTCAAGTGAGCGACCAAGGGCAGTGCTCCATTGCACTTAGCGTGTCCGACCTCGATTTCTCCTATGGGCAGCTGCAGGTGTTGTTCGAGGTATCGCTCGAGGTTCGACAGGGGGAGGCGTTGGCCTTGCTTGGCACCAACGGTGCCGGCAAGTCCACCCTCCTCAAGGTGATCGCGGGTTTGGAGAAGCCGACGCGCGGTGCGATCGGCTACTTCGGTGACGACATTACTGGGCTGCCGGCCGAGCGGCTTCCGGCTAGGGGCCTGCTCCTGGTGGTCGGTGGACGCGCCGTGTTCGCCGACATGACCGTCGAAGAGAACCTGGAGATGCAGGCGCTCACCGCCGGGTTGAGCAGGTCCAACATGAAGGAGCGACGCGAGCTCGTCTACGAGACCTTTCCAGCTCTCGCGGTACGTCACCGACAGAAGGCCGGCGACCTCTCGGGCGGTGAGCAGCAGCAGGTCGCCGTGGCCAAGGCGCTCTTGCTCGACCCGAAGGTGTTGTGCATCGATGAGATGTCCCTCGGTCTGGCACCGCTTGTTGTCGGTCAACTGATCGAGGTGGTGCAGCGCATTCAGGCCACGGGAGTCACCGTAGTTTTGGTCGAGCAGAGCCTGAATATCGCCGCCGAGATCTGCGAACGATCGGTCTTCTTGGAGAAGGGACAGGTCCGCTTCGAGGGGGCAACCCGAGACCTGATCTCCCGCGACGACATCGCTCGTGCCGTGTTCCTCGGCTCGTCCCTTCCGGTCGGGCACTGAGGCCGTGGAGTTTTCGCCGAAGTGGAACATTCTTCGTTTGACTTCCACGGATTGGGAGCTTGAAGTCCTCGCACGGAAGACTCCGGAGTCTGTGAAGGCCTATTGGAAGAGAGTCTGCCGATTGCGAAGGCCGATTGACGGTCGACACATCCAAGGAGTGAGTGATGGATCTCGGTGTTCGTGACAGCGGGTTCGTCATCTTCGGTGGCACCCGCGGGATTGGTTTGGCTACGGCGAGTGCGCTAGCAGCGGAAGGCGCCTACGTGGCTCTCGTTGGGCGCGATGCTCAACGCGCCGAGGAGATGGCTGTGTCTCTTCAGGGATCGCACCCAGCCGCCCGTGTCATTGGTCTTCCCTGCGATCTCAACATGAAAGGGGAGGCGGAGCGGATCGTCGCTCTGGCACGTGAGGAATTCGGTGGGCTGCGCGGCATGGCGGTGACGACTGGTCTCGGTCATCGCGGCCAGCGGACGATCTTCGACGCAGACGACACCGACTGGGAGCACACCTTCACAGATATCTTCCTCGGCACGGTGCATGCTTGCCGGGCTGTTCTTCCGGTCCTCGTGGAAGGGGGCGGTGGGGTGATCGTTACAACTGGCGCCTATTCCGTTCGTGCACCGAAGTCCTACCAGGCTCCATACACGTCCATGAAGGCAGCTGTAGTCAACCTGACTAAGAACATCGCGAAGTCATTCGGACCCGAGGGTGTTCGAGCGAACTGCGTCTGTCCAGGCGTGACAGAGAGCGAGACTCTGAGCGCCATGCGCACCCGAGTAGCGCAGGAGCGTGGCTGGCCAGAGGACGAGACGTTGGAGCGCATCATGACGGAGGACTGGGGAATGCGCGTGGCCCTCGGGCGTCCCGGTACCACGGCTGAGCTGGGCGACGTGATGGCGTTCTTGCTCTCGGAGCGGGCCAGCTTCCTTACGGGTGCGACCATCAACGTGGACGGAGGTACTGACTTCTGAGTGAGCAAAAAGAGTCAGGCGTGCACGCGACCGTCGCGGCAACGCACAAGCCAGTGCCATTAACGCCATCTCGCGTCGGTGCATCGATGTACCAGCGTGAATACGACTGTGAAGGAGGGCGCAACCCTCTCCGATGGAGATCTGCACCAGCGAAAGGAAGACCGTGGGAGCGAAAGTCGACCTCGTACCCGGAACGCCGATGTGCTCGGTCGCCCAGGACATTGAGAAGGTTGGTGGGATCGAGGAGGAGTTCTTCTTCGAAGGTGTGGCGACGCAGTTCGTCCTAGCAGCTGGCGCCAACGAGTATTCGGCGGATGGTCGCTGGAAGGTGGAGGCAGGCGACCAGCGGCCGTTCCGCACGCGGATGCTCGTGGTCCGTCCCGGCGACCCGGCGGACTTCAACGGCACCGTGATCGTCGAGTGGAACAACGTGTCAGGCGGCGAGCGATTCCTCCAGGGTTCAGGATCCGCACAACTGCTCCAACACGGCTTCGCTGTCGTCGGGGTGTCGGCCCAGTTCGCCGGCGTGGAAGGCAGGCCGGACCATCCCCGAACATCGCCCGGGCAGCTTCCGGCGCTGAAGACCGACGACCCGCTGCGCTACCAGGAACTTCACCATCCCGGCGACGACTACTCGTATGACGTATTCACCCAAGCAGGTCGGCTGCTCGGCACGGCTCGGCCTCGAGAAGCTGACCCGCTGGCTGGTCTCGATGTCCGCTACCTGATCGCGTCCGGGGGTTCTCAGTCCGGGGCCCGGTTAGCTACATACATAAACGGGATCCAGCCGGTGACATCGGTTTACGACGCCTTTCTCGTGGTGGTCTACCCGAACTCCCCGTGTGCCCTGACCCAGGCGTCAGCGCCCGCGGAACTGCCACAGACGTTTGGGCCCAACATCTTTCACGTGCTCGGATTCCACGTGTACCAGCTGCGCGATGACCTCAAGTTGCCGATCATCGTGTTGAACTCTGAGTCCGAGGCCTCGGAGTGCGACCCGAACCACCAGGCTGATACGGACTATCTGCGGTGGTGGGAGATCCCCGGCACCGGGCATACGAGTGCGTTTTCCAGCCCAGAGGAACTTGCACGGTTGTCGTCGCTGATCGGCGGTACGACCGTGTCTTTCGCCCCAGCGGTGCGCGGTGCCGCCTATGCCTTGCGACGCTGGCTAGACAGCGGCGAGGGTCCATTTCATCAGCCGCGCCTCCTCAAGGAGGGAGATCCGCCCCGTTTTCGCCGGGACGTGCACGGCAACGCTATTGGAGGGATCCGGTGGCCCGACCTCGAGGCACCATTGGGCACCCACGCCGCCGAACGCTTCGGCGATGACGGGACCAGCCTTCTTCGAGGAAGCAGCACACCGTTTTCATCAGAGAAGATCAAGGCCCTCTACCCCGATCACGCCGCCTGGTTTGCGAAATACACGACAGCGGTCGAAGGGCTCGTTGAATCCGGTGTGATCCTCCCAGATGACGCAGCGACAATGCTGGCTCGGCTCGGGCGGGGCAGTCCCTCGCGTGTCCGCTGGTGGTCGGATGAGACGGCTTGACTAGAACGTCATATCTTGTAAAGTAGAATGATACTTTTCCTTCGGAGGTGGAGAGTCTGGTGACGATGTCCGGTGGGATCCTCTCGGAACGACGATCGTTCGTCGCCGGGCAGTGGGTTGAGGGCGTCGAGCCCTTCGCGATCGTGAATCCGGCGGATGAGTCCACGGTGACGGAGTTGGGCACCACACCGCCGGGCGCGGTAAGCCGCGCCATCGCCGAGGCACGGCGGACGTTCGACGGAGGATTCTGGGCGGAACTTCCCGTGCGGGAACGAGCACAGACCTTGCACGCCCTGCTGGACCATCTCGAGTCGCTGCACGAGCCCCTGGTGGCCACCATGGTCGCCGAGGCGGGGCAGCCGGTCGTGTTCGCCGAGATGGCGCAATACGCCGCCGGCATCGCGCTGTCTCGGAACACCATCGACCTGTTCGTGGCCCTGGTGGAGGAGGAGCCGAACCCCGTGCCGGTCGATGAGTTGGTGCGCGGGCGAGTTGCGACCAGCTTCCGTCGCTACGAGCCCGTCGGCGTCGTGACGGCCATCACCCCCTACAACGGGGCGATCATCATGGCGTTCCAGAAGCTGATCCCCGCCCTCTTGGCGGGGAACTCGGTGATCCTGCGGCCGAGCCCGTTGACTCCGCTCTCTTCGTTGGCTTTCGGCCTCGCCGCCGAGGCGTCGGGCCTGCCCGCCGGGGTCCTCAGCGTGGTTGTCGAGCAGGGTGCCTCGGGGGCCGAGGTCCTCACGTCGGACCCCCGTGTCGACATGGTGTCGTTCACCGGCTCCACAGCGGTGGGCCGGCAGATCCTCGCCCAGGCGGCGCCGACCGTGAAGCGCGTCGCGCTCGAGCTCGGCGGCAAGTCGGCTCAGATCTACCTCCCAGACGCCCTCCATCGAGTGGCCCAGGGAGCGGCGCAGGTCGTGGCCATGACCGCGGGCCAGGCGTGCGTGGCCGCCACCCGCATGCTGGTGCCGCAGGAGCACAAGGACACGGCGCTCGAGGCCGCCGCCGCTGCGTATTCCGCGATCAAGGTCGGGCCACCGAGCGATACCTCAGCAATGGTCGGTCCTCTCATCACTGCGGCGCAGCGCGACCGCTGCGAACGGTTCGTCTCCCTCGCCGAAAAGCACGGTGCCAAGGTCGTCTGTGGTGGCGGTCGACCCTCTGGGCTCGAGCGCGGCTACTACTTCGAGCCCACGGTCCTCGACGTCGCGGACAACGCGAATCCCGCCGCACAAGAAGAGATCTTCGGCCCCGTGCTCGCGGTGATCGGATACAAGGACGTCGACGACGCTGTTCGGATCGCCAATGACAGCATCTACGGCCTATCCGGCCAGGTCTACAGCGCGGACGCGGCGGCCGCCACTGCGGTGGCACGGCGGATTCGCAGCGGGGCGGTGAACGTCAACACCTCGATGTTCAGCGCCTATGCGCCGAGCGGAGGCTACAAGCAGAGCGGTCTGGGTCGTGAGCGGGGGATCGACGGGATCCGGGCGTTCCAGGAAGTGAAGCACATTTGCATCGGTGAGCTACCCAAGTGAGCGACAAGGAAGCGAAACATGACCTCTGACCTGAATCTCGACTGGTTGATCTCGGTCGACGACCACATCCTGGAGCCACCGAACCTCTGGCTCGACCGCGTGGCGGCGAAGGACCGTGATCGGGCGCCGCACATGGAGACAATCGACGGCATGGACTACTGGATCTACGACGGCAAGCGCTTCCCGAGTTCGGGATTGAGCGCGGTGGCGGGCAAGTCGAAGGAGGAGTTCAGCCCCGAACCGCTCTCCTACTCAGACATGCGACCGGGCTGCTACAACGCCACGTCGCGCCTGGAGGACATGGACCGGGCTGGAATCCTGGCGTCGCTCTGCTTCCCGACCCTCACCCGGTTCTGTGGTCAGCTCTTCATGGAGGCAGGTGACCGAGAGTTCGGGTTCGAGCTCCTCCAGCACTACAACGACTGGATCGTCGAGGAGTGGTGCGGCGCCGCCCCGGGACGGTACATCCCCCTCATGCTGATCCCGATGTGGGACCCCCCCATGGCCGCCAAGGAAATGGAGCGGATGGCTGCCAAGGGAGTCACGGCGTTCGCCTTCTCGGAGAACCCGGCTCCCATCGGCCTGCCGACGATCCATGACGCGAATCGCTACTGGGACCCGGTGATGTCGACGGCGAACGAGCTCGGCATGGTGGCATCCATGCACGTGGGGTCGTCGTCCCACGTTCCGCAAATCGCTCCCGACTCCCCGTTCATGGCCAACCTGGCCTGGGGGGCTATTCGGACGTCAGGCGCCATGCTGTCGTGGTTGTTCAGTGGGATGTTCCAGCGCTTCCCGAACCTGAAGATCGCGTTGTCCGAAGGCGAGATCGGGTGGATGCCCTACTTCCTCGAGCGCGCGGAGCAGGTGCTGGACAAGCAGCGCTACTGGGTCATGCGAGGCCAGCAGTTCATGGATCACGCCACGACGGATGTCGATCTGGACACGCTCAACATCCGAGACCTGTTCCGGAAGCACGTCTTCGGCTGCTTCATCGATGACCATCACGGGATCGCCAGCATCGAGGAGATCGGTGAGGACAACATCATGTGCGAGACCGATTACCCTCACTCGGATTCCACCTGGCCGAATTGCATCACGGCGGTCAAGAAGGTGATCGGACATCTCCCGCCCGAGACGCAGTACAAGCTCCTACGTGGCAACGCCGAGCGGCTCTATCGCTTCGCTCCCGCCGAGCCCCCGGTGCCTGCAAATGCCTGACGACGCGGCTCGTGCATCCATATGGATCGATCGAGACATCTGTATCGGCAGCGGGATGTGCATCGTGTACGCGCCGGCGACCTTTGCCCACGATGAGGAGACCAAGGCCGTGGTCATCGACGCTTCCGGTGACGAGATCGAGAACATTCGCACCGCAGTAGAAGCCTGCCCGACAGGTGCGCTGACGTTGTCAGAACAAAGGGGAGAGTGAAGAGAGTGTTGCTGCATGACAAGGTGGCGATCATCACTGGCGCCGGTTCGGGCGTGGGCCGGGCCTCGGCGCTTCGATTCGCCGAGGAGGGTGCATCGGTTGTCTGTGTCGATGTCGACCTGGACCGGGCGAAGGAAACAGTGGCACAGCTGGAGACTGCTGGTGGCGCGTCTATCGCCGAACGCTGCGATGTCTCCAAGGATGCCGACGTCGCCTCGACCGTCGCGACGGCGGTGCAGCGGTTCGGCCGATTGGACATCATGTTCAACAACGTGGGCATCCCGACACCCCGGCTCGGGATGGTGTTCGAGGATCATACGGTCGAAGATGTCGATCGCCTCACCGCGGTGAACTTCCGCGGCGTCTTTCTCGGCTGCAAGTACGCAGTGATCCAATTCAAGAAACAGGGTGGGGGAGGGGTCATCTTGAACACCGGATCCGTCGCCGGCCTTGTGGGCTGGGGCGGGACGGTCTACGGGGCCACCAAGGGCGCGGTCCACCAGTTGACCAAGGCAGTGGCGGTGGAGACCGCGCCGTTCGGGATCCGGGTCAACGCCATTTGTCCCGCCGGCATGCCGTACACGAACTTCATGGCCGCGGGGGGAATGGATAACTCGAAAGTGGACGTTGACAAGCTGGCAGAGCGCACGGCATCGATGCACCCACTCGGTCGTGCCATCACTGCAGAGGACTGTGCGGAGGCTGCCGTGTTCTTCTGCTCCGAACGTGCCGGCAACGTCACTGGAGTCCTGTTTCCCATCGACGGGGGGTATGTGGCCCAATGAACGAGATTTCGATGTTGGACGGTGCCCGGTTGCGCGAACTCTTCGATCTACGGAGTAGCCTCAATGAGGCCACCGGCGGTGGGTACCAAGACGACCCTGACCCGGTATGGCACAGGCTGCGGGAGACCGGTCCAGTGCACGAAGGGACCGTGCACGAGCTGATGGGCCATGACAAGCCGACGTTTTGGCATGGCCTCCCAGAGCCTGACCGCCCCCACTTCTCGGCGTTCAGCTTCGCCGCGTGCGATGCTGCATTCCGCGACGAGACGGTCTTCGCGTCATCCCCTGACGCCATCAAAGCGAACCTCAGCGAAGCGGGCTTTGAGAGCAGCCTCTTTATGATGGGAGGGGCGCGTCACCGTCGGTACCGAGGGCTCGTCCAACCGTCATTTGTGCCCGCGAAAGCCCAGTGGTGGATCGCCAATTGGGTCGAGCAAACTGTTCACGCGCTTATCGACAATTTCATCGACAACGGTCACGCCGAGCTAAATGTGGACTTCTGCGCCGCCATTCCCGTGTTGACCATCACTGGCAGCTTCGGCGTGCCGGTGGAGCAGGCCCTCGAGATCCGGAACGCGGTGAGGGACCCTGGGAAGGTGATCGAGGTTGTTGCGCCAATCGTGGCGGCGCGGCGCGAGAAGCCGCAAGACGACTTGATCAGCGTCCTGGTTCAGGCAGAGTTGACCGATGAGGACAGGAGCCAGCACACGCTCTCTGATGCCGAGATCTACTCGTTCTCAGTGCTTCTGCTCACGGCGGGCTCCGGTACAACCTGGAAGCAGATGGGCATCACGCTCGTCGCGTTGCTCCAGCGACCGGAGGTGCTCGACGCCATTCGGTCCGAGCGATCGCTTCTCCGGCCAGCGATCGAGGAGGCTCTGCGGTGGATGCCTACGGATCCTATGTTCTCGCGCTGGGTGACCCAGGACACCGAGCTCGAAGGAGTGAAGCTCCCGAAAGGCGCGGTCGCTCACCTGTGCGTCGGTGCTGCAAATCACGATCCGGCACGATGGGACGATCCCGACCGGTTCGACATCACGCGACGCATGAAGCCCAGCCTCGGATTCGGTCGAGGGGCGCACATCTGCCTCGGAATGCATGTCGCCCGGGCTGAGATCAGCACGGGGATCGGCGCCCTTCTCGATCGGCTGCCGAACCTGCGGTTGGATCCTTGCGCGCCACCCCCACGGTACATCGGGCTGTACGAGCGAGGAGCGACTGAGATCCCGGTCGTTTTCGGGTAGAGGAGAGCAAGATGACGGAGCCCGAATACAATCGACCTAATCTCACGTTGCTGGGAGCGGAGCACGTGCGCGCGTATCAGGAGACTGATGGCGAAGTCGGCTACCTGTGGAATGGGGTACCGACGTTGCTGCTCACGACAACGGGGCGCAAGACAGGGCAGTCTCGAACGACCCCGCTGATCTTCGGTAAGGACGGTGACTCGTTCGTCGTGATCGCCTCGGTGGGCGGCGGGCCGCAGCACCCATCCTGGTTCCTCAATCTCCTGGCGGACCCTGGCGCGGAGATCCAAGTCCGCTCCGACCATGTACACGTGATCGCGCGGGTCGCGGAGGACAAGGAACGGCAGCGACTATGGGAGATGATGGCCGCGCAATGGCCAAATTATGACGTCTACCAGACGCGCACCACAAGGCGAATTCCACTGGTTGTCCTTGACCCGCGGTGACCCAACAATCACTTAGATCTGCTCGGTATCGTTGCTCTGGGACGAAGCGTGGCGACATCCACGCGAAGAAGTTGCCCTCGTCGATCTCGTCAGGGTTCGCTGGAGAGGCGCCCCTTTGAGTCGGTGTCTGAACCTTGCAGCCTGATCATCGCTCGAGAGTCACGTCCGCCCAATCAAGTGGAAGTCCCGGCCCACGGCCGAAATCACGAAGAAAGCGAGGCTATAGAGAATGATGACCAGCGTGTGGCCCGACATCGACGTTCACCAGCCGTCGAGTGATCGGGTGATCCCGTTCGACGCGTTCATGCCGGCTTCGTGAGTCGGGAGACCTCGGACGTGCCGGAGGATGCCTTTGACGGAATCAAGGTCGTCGAGCTGGCCCAGTGGGTCTTCGTCCCGGTGGCTGGAGCGCTGCTGGCCGATTGGGGTGCCGATGTCATCCACATCGAACCGACCGAGGGGGACCCCTACCGCGGTCTCGCTACGCAGGGCATCGGGACAGAACGTGGCGGCGTGAACCTCTCGCTCGCACTGGCCAACCGGGGAAAGAGATCCATCGCGTTGGACGTTCAGATTGAAGAAGGCCAGGCGGTCCTGCACCGGTTGCTCGAGTCCGCGGACGTGTTCCTGACCAACATGCGACCCAAGGCGTTGCAGCGGCTGGGGCTCGACGCGGAGACCCTGACGGTCCGGTACCCGAGTCTCGTCTACGCCAGGGGCAACGGGTACGGGGTGCGGGGTCCCGACGCCGATCAGCCCGGCTATGACGCAACGGCCTTTTGGGCCCGAGGCGGCATGGCGCACATGCTGAGCCCACCCGAACGGGACTACCCCATCGGTCAGCGGGGCGCCATGGGCGACCGCAGCGGTGCGCTGGCCCTGGCGTTCGGCGTCGCCGGGGCCCTTGTCAAACGCTCCCGCACGGGCAAGGGGTCCGTGGTCGACGTGTCACTCCTGGCGACGGCCATCTGGACTCTTTCCTCCGACGTTCTCGCTGCCCTCGGTGGAGACACGCCGATGGCATCGAGGGGGAGGGGGCCATTGGTGAACCCTCTCGTCGGTGTCTACCGGACGAGGGACGGGCGGCACATACAGCTGGTCTTCCTCCAGCCCGACCGCTACTGGCCGGACTTTTGCAGGCTCATCGGACGGGAAGACCTTGCCGAGGATCCGCGTTTCGACACCTTCCAGGTCCGTCGAGAGAACGGAGCGGCCTGCGTCGAGGTGCTCGACGAGGAGTTCGCCAAACGGACCTTTGCCCAGTGGAAATTGCTGCTAGCCGGTCTTGATGCCCCGTGGGCGCCCGTGCAGTCGGTTCCTGAGCTGCTCGACGATCCACAGGTCGAGGCGAACGGGTTCATCGGCCAGGTAACGATCGACGGGGACGAGGCGTACCGCCTTCCGGCGGTCCCGGTGCAGTTCGACGGGCAGCCCCCGGCCTTGCGACGAGCTCCCGAGCATGGTGAGGACACCGAGATGGTGTTGGCCGAACTCGGGTACGAATGGGATGAGATCACCACGCTCAAGGAGGCGGGAGTCATCCTGTGAGCTCAGGAACCCGTCCACTTCCCGTACCGGATGAGCGATCTGTGCCGTTCTGGGCGGCGGCGGCCGAGCACATTCTGGCCGTCGCCCGCTGCTCGAGGTGCGCAGGGTTCTGCCACCCTCCCGATGTCGTCTGCCCCCACTGCGGCTCCACCGACCCGGCCTTTGTCTTCACTCCCGTCGATGGCGCAGGCACGATTCGGTCATGGACGGTCATGCGGCAGTCGTTCTTGTCCGGCTTCGAGCTGCCCTTCATCCTGGTCGACGTCGAGCTGCAGGCGCAGCCGGACCTCCGGATGATCGGTCGCCTCATGGACACCCCAGACTCCGCGTTGCGTGTCGGTGCGGCCGTGTCGCTTGTCTTCGAGGACGTCGCGCCCGGGATATCGGTACCGGCCTTCACGCTGGTGGCCGGCTCATGACCCGACGCATGGAAGCCAGCAATCAAGTGGCCATCGTCGGGTATGCGCACAGTCCGGTCACACGACACGCCGAGCTGACTCTCGGTGCCCTGACCATCGACACGGCGCGGCGCGCCATCGATGATGCCGGACTGACGGTTACTCAGGTGGACGGTTTCGTCACCGCCAGCCTGTTCCCCTCCGCCGGGGCCCACGTGGCGGAGGACGGTGTGAGCCTGGTCTCCGCCAACTGGCTGGCCGAGCGCCTCGGGGTCAACCCCAACTACGCCGCCGGGTTTCAGGGGCTTGGTCAGATTCCAGGAGCGGTGTCCATGGCGGTCAACGCGGTGATGAGCGGTGCAGCCGACTACGTGCTGGTACACAGGGCCCTCCACAATCCCCGTGCCCGCTACCACGAGAACCCGATGCAGGAAGCCCGCGGCTCGCAGCAGTGGACGGTTCCTCAGGGATACTTCGGCCCGCTCGCCATGATTGCGCTCGCTTACAACGAATACCTCCAACGCTACGGAGCGACAAGGGAAGCCATGGCCGCCGTCGTCTCCGAGGCACGGAAGAACGGCGCGCGGATCCCATGGTCCTTCTGGTCCGGGAACCCCCTCGCCCCTGACGAGTACCTGGCGGCTCCCATGATCAACGACCCGATTTGCCGCTTCGACTGCGACATCCCGGTCGACGGGGTCGCGGCCTTCGTGTTCACCTCCGCCGAGCGGGCCGCCGACCTGGCGCACCCTCCCGTCTACGTGGCGGGATATGCCACGGGAGCCCCGGTGAAGCGCCGGCTGCCGTTGCACTGGCCCCTTGACGACATCATGGATGTCGGAGCGGAGACCGGCCGCCGTCTCTGGGAGCGCTCCGGCGTTCGCTCGTCCGAGGTCAACCTGCCGCAAGTCTATGACGGCTTCTCGCCCTTCGTGTACTTCTGGATGGAATGCCTCGGGCTCTGTCCCGTTGGCGAGGCCCATCGGTTGGCGCTCGAGGGCGGCATCGACAGTGATCGCACAGGAGCGCTCCCCGTGCTCTCTGGGGGTGGTGCGCTGGGAAACGGGCGCATGCACGGAGTGCCGCAGATGCTCGAGTGCTACCTGCAGCTGTCGGGCCGGGCTGGCGAGCGCCAGCGGGCGAACGTGTCCATCGGAGTGGCGTGTCATTCCTCTCCCCATTTGGGTGGGGCAGTCGTGTACAGCGCGCACAAGTTTTGACACCGGACCAACTGATCAAACGTCATGGCTAGGACGACCGAGATCGAATGATGCCCCCGGGTTCAGACGAATCGCCATTGGAGCGACGAAGCTGCGGAGAGTGCTACGAAACACCGATCACGAAGAGCAGCGTGAGAGGTGACAATCAGGATGACTGGGGGAGCATGAAGGACCGTTCGGGTCCTGCGCGAACCTTCTTGCCGACGGCCTGAACCAGCCGTATTCATGGTCCGCCGTCATGGTCTCCACCGACGGCTCGGGGTGACACCGCAGAGGTCGGTTCCGTATCACACCCGGTCCGACGACTGGAAGATTTGCTACTACGTTGCTACTCAAATCAGCGGACTCCAAGATCTTGAGATCCATCTCATGGAAAGCGGAACTGATCTGAGCTGGCCAAATGGACTCGGTTGGATGGGCTGGACGATCTGAATCGCTCTTTTAATCCCAAGGTGCCGGGATCGAGACCCGGGCGGCCCACCGAATCCGAGGTCACGGCGTTGTGGCCCGCATCTGCCGGATCGACTGCAGCCAAACTTGCAGCCAAAGGATCGAAGTCGGGCAGATCCTCGAGCCACAGGGCTCGCCGCATGGCCTCGGCGGCCTGCATCTTGGCCGGCGCCAGCAAGTGTCCGTAGACGTCCATGGTCACTCTGATGGAGGCGTGGCCGAGCGTGTCGGAGACGACCTCGAGCGGCACGCCCATGGCGAGCAACAGCGAGGCACACGAGTGCCGGAGCTCGTGGATGCTCCAGTGC
The DNA here is from genome assembly GCA_963809825.1 of uncultured Acidimicrobiaceae bacterium. GTDB lineage: Bacteria > Actinomycetota > Acidimicrobiia > Acidimicrobiales > RAAP-2 > Bog-473. The sequence goes on from CAWELJ010000004.1 coordinate 669,653, forward strand.
CCGAGACCCGCCTCCTTGCAGATCCGCGGCACCGACTTGCCAAACACCTCTGGATCGAGCGGCGTGCCGATCGTCGACGTGAAGACCAAGGCAGCAGGATTACGCCACACCCGGGCCGTCAGGCGCTCTTCCTCCTGACGGGAACGGTGTGCCCTGAGGGCCTGGACCACGGGCTCGGACAGGTGCAGCGTGCGTCTGCTCCCCGCTGTCTTGAGCTCTGAGAGCAGCACCCCCTGTCCTTGATGGCGTAGGAGCTGGCGCCGGATCCGCACCAGGGGCATCGGGTCGTCGAGCTCGAGGTCGGACCAGGAGAGGCCCAGCAGCTCCCCACGGCGCAGGCCAAGGGCGAGGGCGACCACGTACGCCGCCTCGAGCCGGTTGCCCCTCACGGCGCCGAGGAAGGTCTTGGCCTGATCGGGGGTCAGGGTGCGGCCCTCACGGTGCGGCACCTTGGGGCCGTCGGCGATCGCCGCCACGTTGCGGCTGACGATACCCTCCTGCTCCGCCCGCCGGAGTGCCCGGCGGAGGACGGCGCGGGCCTTGCGACGGGTCTCAGGTGCATACCCACGGCGTTCGAGGCTGGCGAGCATGCGGCTCACGTCGGCCGGCGTGAGCTTGCCGAGCTTTGTCGACCCCACCGTGGGCACGAGATATGTCCGCACGATGTTGGCGTAGATGTCCTCGGTGCGCGGGCTCGCCGTTCCCGGCAAGAACTCGTGCAGCCAGGTGTCGAGAAATCGTCCGACGGTCAGGTTGGCGGGCGCCGGCATCGCACCTGACGCCACGACGCGCTGCAGGGAACGGAGCTTGTCGCGGACTTCTCCTTGGGACTGCCCGTAGACCCATCGGCGCTTGCGTTTCCCGTCGACCAGCCCCAGGTCGACCGATCCCACCCAGAGTCCATTCTGGCGCCGGTAGATCGATCCTTCCCCCGGACCCCGACGACCTCGTGTCACGCTCTCCTCCTTCAGCCAATTTCTGCTCGGGCAAACGTGGCCCATCCCCTAGAACGGTCGACCTCTCTCAGGCGATGTCAGAGGGACTTCGTGGTGTACAACTCTGCTCCACTCGAAGGCGCTGGACGTACTCGGCCAGGGCCGATCTCGGAATCCGGCGGCTGGAACCGATCCGGATCGACTCGAGCTGACCGTTGCGGAGCAGCTCGTAGACCTTGGTACGGCAGATCGCCAGCGCATCGGCGACCTCCTCCGCTGTCAGCAGCAGTCGGCCGGATGACCCAGCCTCGTCGTCGGTTGTGCCCACTGTGTAGATATCCATGATCAGCCCCTTCCAGAGCGGGAAGAAACACCCCTCCCACTTACTAGAGCCTCTGCGCGAGCGCGTTTCGGACAACATGCAGGTCGGAGCGGTGGTGTCCTCAGGCGCACGAGCGTTCAACCTTGGGGCCGAAGGTCACGAACGACACCGGAAAGCCAGACAAGGAAACGAACACGGTGAGGAGCAGGTGGAACAGTGCGCAACACAGCACGACACCGAACAGCACTGAAGAAGCGGCTGAGACAATCAGGGACAGGGTGAGACAACGAGGGACAGCAGGCGGTGTGGAGAAGGGGCTTCAGAACATACAAGGGAGCCAAGATCCGATGGAGATCCGATCCGGAGATCAGATCCCAGTTGTGACAATCCTTCTCTACTGAATCAAGCCCGACCTCGCCTCGGCCGGCGGCTGCGCCGCCGCCTCGGCGGCCGGGAGGGCATTTCCTGTGCACCCGAATCCGATGCTCGCGCGACGACCTTCATCTCGCATTGGTTCATTGCGGTTCACCCTGTGGGGATCCGCCCCGTCGGTTCCCATCGGCGCATTGGTGGGGAGCCTGAGCCGGGTTGGCTTCCATGGAGATGGCTTCCAGGCCGGCCGTGAGGCGGCCGGCCACAGCCATTGTGGGATGTGCCGGATGCTCCCGTCGCAGCCGTCAAGGGTCCGCTACGCCGGCCTCCGGCCGCCCGTTGACTGCTGCTTGTCTCGGGGATCGCCCCTAGCCCCGTACGGCACTTATGGGCGTGTGGAAAAGTGCGAGAGTGGCGTCGTGGAGAACGTGCCCAGTTTCGGCGAGTTCAAGAGAGAACTCCTCGAAGCTGCCACCACTGACACGTTCGGTGTCTACGAGGCTTGGTGGACTGCCAATCGGTGCTATCCGGATTGGCCACTCAGCGAACGGCTAGCTACGTCCGAGCAGGCCATTCGCGAACTTCTGGCCGCGGGACTGATCATGTTGGTGCGAGACCAGTCGGACCCGGCGAATAGCCAGATCCCAGCCGAGGACTACGAAGATGTACTTCGGTCTTGGGCCACGTGGGTAATAGGCGGCGAGGGACCCAGGGTCTTCTTCTGGGCCACCGACGCCGGAACTCGATTGAACCGGACGGCGGGACCATCCCTCGACTGACCATCGGGACTATCCCCGACCGCCGGATAGATGCCTGCCACGACGGTCGATCAACTGACGACGGGACGCCTTGGTCGGGCCGTATCGTTGTGCCGATGAGGAAGGGGGTTTGCGCCGTTCTCGCCTGTGCCCTGAGTGTTGTACTGGCGGCCTGTGGTTCGGGCGGAACGTCTCAACCCAGCTTGAAGACATCGGAACTGGTGGGTACGTGGACCGGGCCGAGGGGGTCGATCACGTTTCAGGCCGATCGTACGTTTCAAGTTCGCAACCTGCGCGCACCGGAAGACGGGTGCTCGAATCTGACGACCACAGGGACGTGGCAGTTCCTGAGTCCCCAAGGGAATTCAGGATCGATCTCTACCACCTATAGCCAGGGAAACACCATCGAGGCAGATGCAGCTAGTCCGCACGACGGATGCTCGTTCACCCTCACGACCTGGAAGGTCAACGGCCCGCTGGGGCTATGTCTCGATTTAGACCCCGATTCACCTTGCAGCGTTGGCGATCCATTCGAGCGGTCCCACTGACGGGTGCCCCCTACCGCCGGATCAGTGGGGCACTCGGTTATTCCGAATCGGGATCTGGAATGACCCCTTGGATCTCCACCTGGGTGCTGATCTCCTGTGATTCTTCCCAGGTGAGATAGTGACCCCAGCCCTTCCGGTCGTACATAAGTTGCATAGCTGCGTCGTGGCTATCGGCTTCGAATGTGGCGGTGATGTTCATCCAAGGCTCCAGCTGCTGGCGTGAGTGTTCGTACTCCGGCCCGGGACCGAGCACTGTCGATTCCAGACCGCCCAGCTCCGGGTCTGATCCCTCCCATAGCTCAAATCGCATTCCACACACTGTGACGCATCTGGAGGCAATACGTGCCCCCGAACGCCGGATTTGAGCGAACCCTCGGCACTACTTCCAGGGCGCTAGCGCATTGCGTCCTTGCCAACACTGAATCGCGTTTGGTGAACGTCAACATCGAAGCCCGCTTGCTCTAAGGCAGCAATCAAACGACCTCGCCACATCCAAGCTGATACAGCGACGACTGCTGAGTCTCTCCCTTCGACTAGTAATCCGAAGTTGCACCAGAAGGGCCACCACCTCGCATGAAAGACCTGGACCTTCGTTCCCCGGTGCTCGACCCGGTCACCGATCGTATTCCGCACCCCCCAGGAACGTCCGAGTTCGCAGACCAGTTGACCAGGGGAGACTACGAGGCTGCCTCCGCGAGTACCCCTGAGGGTGTCCACGCCGACTTGAAAGACGCCAATCGTCATGGGCCCAGTTCACCAAATGCCACGCACCAATCCCAACCACCGGCCATCCAAGGCTCTGGGTGCCCCACTTCATTGATACTTCTCTGAGGGTCCACCGCTTAGCTGCTGGTCCTGAATAGCTTCGGGAGTGCTGGCCGGTCCGGTCTGACTTGGAGTCCCGTGACGTTGCAAGACGTCGTCGACCGAGACCTTCCAGCCGCACATTGAAACCGGCACGTCCCGTCTCCGAGTTGGGGTGATTGGTCCGGGTTGCTAGAACAACCCAGACCGCCCGTCGCTCCGATCCGGGACGGCCGTGCCATCCCTCAACACCTAAAAGAGAAGGGATGACCATGACCATCGTAGAAGCTGCGCGTGGGATCACCGGTGGTGTCGACACACACCGCGACGTCCATGTGGCGGCGGCCTTGGACCCCCTCGGCGGATTGCTTGGTTCGGAGAGCTTCTGCACCGACTCGGCCGGCTACAAGGCGCTGCTGACCTGGCTCAAGTCCTTCGGAGAAGTGACCAAGATCGGCGTCGAGGGCACCGGTTCGTATGGGTCGGGCCTGGCCCGCCACCTTCGTCGAGTGGGCGTCGAGGTCATCGAGGTCGACCGGCCGGATCGCCAGAAGCGGCGGCGGACCGGCAAATCCGACCCGCTCGACGCAATCGAAGCCGCCCGGGCCGCCCTGAGTGGCCGGGCCACCGGCAAGCCCAAGTCGCGCGACGGTGCCGTCGAGGCCATCCGGGTCCTCGTCGTGGCCAAGCGCTCGGCCCGCCAGGCCAAGGTCAAGGCCCTCGTCCAGATGCGCCACCTCGGCTACAGCGCACCTGAACAGCTCCGTTGTCGATTTAAGGGCCTCTCGGTGCCCGCGCTGGTCGCCGAAGGAAAGGGTCTTCGCCCGAGTCGTTCTCCCGACACGGTGACGGCGGCCACCAAGGCATCGCTGTCCTCGCTGGCGCATCGCATCGACGCACTCGGTGCTGAACTCGCCGAGCTCGACGCGAAGATCGAAGCGCTCCTCATCGCCACCGTCCCAGACCTGCTCGAGCTCTTCGGCGTCGGACCCGACACTGCAGCGGCCCTCGTCATGACCGCCGGCGACAACCCCGAGCGCCTCCATTCCGAGGCGGCCTGGGCCCACCTCTGCGGTGTGTCGCCCATCCCCAAAGGGTCGGGGAAGAACAGCGGCCGGGTCAAGGCGCACGACGGCGGAGATCGTCAGGCCAACAGCGCGCTGTGGCGCATCGTCATGGTGCGCATCGCCCATGACCCCGAGACGCAGCTCTACTACGAACGCCGCCTCAAGGAAGGTAAGACCAGTCACGAGGTCATCCGCATCTTGAAGCGCTACGTCGCCCGCGAGGTCTACCGCTACCTTCCTCGCCGCTAGCTCCCCGGGCTGTGGGTCTGGCTATCCCCACTTCTGTCGTCCCTCGGGGCTGACTTTCCAGCGATTCGCCGACCCTCAGTCCGGCCACCATCTCGAAAACGCGTGACTCAATAAGAGCCTGTCCTCGACTCGTGTGACTCATCAATGTTCTGTCCGCTGTTTTCACTCCCGAGCCCCGAAAGAGGGGTTGACAAGTGATAGGAGCGTCGCCGGGTACGCCGCACATTCAACCAGGACGTATCGTGACAATCGTGACTGAGGAGGGGGACGCACAAACTCACCTTCGGGGTACACCTGAACTGCCCGAAGTCTTTGTCAATCCGAGTGCGTTCCTACTCCACCCCTGGATGGCGGTCATCTGCGAAGCCCATACCGGCGTGCGCTACACCAACCAGGCCGGTGGAGTTCAGTGCCTTCCCAAAACCACTGAGGGCTACTACGTACCGGTCTTCGATGGACAGGCTCTTGCCGAACTCCGGGCAGTCTTCGAGGACGACCTTCAAGAGCAGGGAGCACGCGGAGGTCCCGAGGTGCTGAAACCCTACATCGAGCGGATCCGAGAAGCGGTATCGCTGGTTCGGATGGACTCCTCGACCGGTGGCCCCTCCGAAGCCCACCTCAAACTTGATGACTCACGGCTGGCCGAAGCAGACGAGGCATGGATTCCGGTCATCACTCCCGATGGTCCCGGGGTACTCATCTGGGAAAACTCCGACTGAGTTCGCTCGACAGGCGACTGCCCCCGTACGCCGGGAGAGGGCGTAGTGACTACTAACAGCCCATCGGAAGTTCAGGCCATTGTCGCCGACATAGGGATCTATCTCGAGAGGTCAGCGGGGCCGGTCACCCTTGACGGTGATGCGGCGCATATGGCGGCGGTGACCTCGATAGTCGAAGAGCGCGTAGTGTTGGACGCTCCGGTTGTCCCACATTGCCACTGACCCCGGTGACCATCGGAAGCGGCACGTGAACGGCTCCCGCACCGCATGGTTGAATAGAAACCCCAGCAGTGCCATCGACTCGTCCAGCCGCATGCCCTCAATGCCGACGGTGAACGCCGGGTTGACGTAGAGCGCCTTCTTGCCGGTCTCGGGATGCGTGCGGACAAGCGGGTGGCACACCACCCGATCGGCATGCTTTTCCGACTTCGTCTTCATGGACTTCGACAGCGTCGAGTACCCACCTTCGGCGTACTGGGGGCCCGCCGAGTGCTTCGCCACGAGGCCGTCGAGCAGGTCCTTCATGGTGTCCGACAGTGCCTCATAGGCAGCGTGTTGGTTTGCGAACAGTGTGTCGCCGCCGAACGGGGGCACTTCGATGGCGTAGAGGAGCGAGGCCAGGTCGGGTTCCTTGAGGAACGTCACGTCGCTGTGCCATCCGCCGCCGAAGTTAAGCCGATCGTCGGGCTCGGTAATGACCTCGATGACCTCGGGATGCGATTCCATGCCCTCGACGAAGGGATGGGTGTCGAGCTCGCCGAAATAACGACCAACCCGCATCTGGGCCTCTGGGCAGAGGTCTTGGTCAGAGAAGAACAAGACGTGGTGTGCCAGGAACGCCTTTCTGATGTCGGCCACCGTGCTCTCGTCGAGTGGCTCGGACAATTCCACTCCTCGCACCACAGCACCGACGGTGCCCGAAACAGGCTCGACAATGATCATCGTGCACATCCTGACACGCGGTCTTAGGCAAGCGGACCTCGACATTCATCGATCGACGTTGCCAGCCAAGGTTGGAAGCCATACTGACCGCAGTCGACGTCGCCCTGTCGTCCTAAACAGGGTGAGTTCCCATTCACCGGACCGGGGCGTAACCCAGCGAAGCGACAATGGATGGATTCAGTACCGTTCTACGAGGTGCGCTCGTTGAGCGGGCAGTTCATAAGGATCGGGCCAGAAGTCTGTGATCCGAACGATCTTGCCGTCGTCTTGAAGCTCAAAAAAACACAGCCCCGGCTGGGTGCTGCCGTCGGCGTAGGTGAACTCCGTCCAACTGGCGGCGTGCAGCGCCTCACCGACTACCTGGACGATCACCAGATGCCACTCACCCGGGAAGCCTTCAGTGTTGAAGCGCACGTAGTTGACACGACCACGGACTCTTTCGCGCGTCTGGGGCCCTTCGTACACCACGTCTTCTGCCAGAAGGTCACCGAAGGCAACCCAATTCCTCTCATTGGCTGCCGTCCAGTAGGCGGTCACGATGTCACTTGCAGCTGTCACTTGAGGAACGCTATGTCCTAATTGTCTCACCTGTCCCTAAGACTTCACTCGTTGGAAGCAGGGAATTCAAGGTTCACCACTAGCCAGGAGTTCCAGAAACATCTTTGAGAGTGCCCAAGATCGCCGGCATGAGGATGCCCGGCACCCCTACGCGTCGATAGCGTTGTGACCATGGCCCGCAAGGCTGGCCCTGCCGACGAGGACTACGCCAGCGCCGCCCGCCTCGGACTGCTGGGCCTGATGGCAGGCCAGCACTCCGACACGATCATGGAGCAGTTGGAAGCCCTGCATCCTCGCAATAACACGTTCCCAGCTGAGGTCCTGCTCGAGCTGGCCGCAGAGGCCATCGAGGAGTCCGGGGCGGCGCCGGCCGAGCCGATTCCGTACGAGGGGATGCGCGATCGCTATCTGCCCGAGTACCACTTCCGCGGCAAGTCCCAGCAGCACAACAGCCACTACGCACTCATGGCTGCGGCCATGATCAGGGCGGGCGTCTACCCCGACCTCCTTGACGAGGCGTATGGGTGGGGCATTGACAACATGTGGGAGTACGCCTTCTACGCCGTGGTGCTCTACGGCCGGGTGGCGGCCGAGCGGACCGGACGAACACCTGAGGACATCGCATCGGCATTGGCCGAGCGTCGGGGCATCGACCTGGCGGACTCCTAACCGCCCGCCACGAAGGCCACCACCACATACGCGGCATGGCGGTCGAAGTTCTCGCGCCGGCGGTCATAGATGGTGGTCGTCCTCGGATCGGCGTGGCGGGCGGCGATCTGGACATCACGCAGGGGCACCCCCGCGTCGAGCGCTGCCATGATGAAGGCGGCGCGCAGCATGTGGGGGTGGACGACGCCGAGGCCGGCCCGCTTGCCGATGGAGCGGACCCAGCGGTGTGCCGTCCGCCGGTCGAGTCGCTGGCCGTCGTGGCGATGCAGGATCGGGCCCTCACATCGCTCGCCCAGGGCGAGGTCGATGGTCCGGGCCACCCGGGGCACCAGAGGAATCAATGCTGGCTTGTTGCCCTTCCCAATGATCCGCAGCGTCCGATGGCCCCGATCGAAGCCCAGGTCCTCGGCGTCGGTGGCACAGGCCTCGCTCACGTGCAGTCCGTTGAGCCCGAGTAGTGCGGCCAGGGCAGCGTGGTCGGGGTCGTAGCGCTCGGCGGTGAAGAGAAACCGGCCGAGCTCCCCTCGGTCGAGCCCGCGGCCTTCGCTCGGGTGGACCTTGGGTCGGCGGGCGTATTGCGCCGGGTTCGAGGCGATCCGGCCGTCGATGTGGGCGAAGCGGTAGAAGCCGCAGATGGTGGAGAGCCGCCGGTCGATGGTCGAGGGAGCCAGACCTCGCTCCTCCATGGCGCTGCGCCACAGCTCGATGTGGGCCCGCTTGGCCTCGAGGACGTCGAGACCGACGTCGGTGCACCACTGAAAGAAGGTGCGCAGATCGTAGCGATAGGTCTCGAGGGTTCGACCGCCGTAGCGGGTCAGGTACGCAGCCGCCGCCATCTGGGCCTGGGCGAATGGATCTGCATCTCGAGCGCTCACGAGCGCCACGGAACCGGGCATCGGGGTGCACATGACTTCCTCCTTGGGTCGAGGAGGACAGCGAACACCGATGCAGCCATCAATGCCTGTGGCGACCACAGCCGGCGTACGGGGGCATCTCCTGGGGTCGCAAAAAAGTTGCATAGATTCAGCTCCACGACCGGAACGGGTGCGGCCAGCCGTTCCAAAGCTGAGCAACTAAATAGGGGCAAATTGTATCCATGACAACGCTGAGGTTGATCGGCTACTGGCGGCCTGAAATCGCCCTCTACGACAACGCACTGCGTAGTGGAGACCTGACCCCGAGGCAGATCGAATATCTGAGGACGCGGCGCGGAGAGGCCGAAGCGAGTCCGTGGCCCGATCCTCGAGCCTTCATTGACCCGACATGGGCTTCGAGCGAGCGCCCAGTGGTGGGTGAGTACCTGGAGCGTGGCACCCTCGTGATCGAGTTCCGTGGACTATCGCCCTGCCGGATCTGCAACCGGCACAATGGCTCAGCGGAGCTATCAGACGGCGTGTTCTGTTGGCCCGAAGGGCTGGCCCATTACGTGAAAGACCATCAGGTGCGCCTCCCTGACGAGTTCGCTAGCCATGTGCAGGGCTCGCTCAACCTCTTGAGCGACGCGCCACGACCGACCTTTGACGAGCTAGGCCAACGAGACCGCTCATGGCCCGGTTCGCAGGACAGCTCCTGGATGTGGGCACCCCGAGTGAAAACGGACGACACCTGGTGGATCGCTCAGACCGGTGACTCCTGACGGCGATGAGCAAGAACGGCGTGTGCCGCCGGGCCTTGGTGGGGACTTAGCTGCTTGGACTGAGGCACATCCCCATTGGACGGTTGGCCCCAGACCCGCGTTAGGAACTCACCCTAAGAGTCAGCTAGCGGGTCCCCAGGCGCATCGTGTGGATGCACGTGCATCATCCAAGTGCCGTGAGCCGACTTCGGCGATGGCTGTGAACGAACCGAGCTTGGGCTTATCTGCCGATGGCAAGGGCGAGGAGGGTATTTACGGCAGTCTCGAACGGGCGGGGACTCCGTTGCACTTGCGCGAGTAGTAGTCCTCCTTGGAGCGTGGCGAGCAGAGTAGTGGCGAAGTCGTCCGGGTCGATGTCCGACGGGAGCTTCCCGTCGGCATGAAGGGATCTCAGCCCATCGCCGATGGCCGCTGCCCACTGATCGAATCCTGCCGCGATGAGCGCTCGGGCCTCGGGGTCACTCTCGGCGAGTTGACCAACGAGCGAGCCAAGTTGGCAGCCCCCCTTTGCTTTGGTGCGCCTCGCTGCGGTGATCACCATGTTCCGCCAGGCTTCGACTCCGTTCGCGCTGTTGAGCGCGTGCCGCTGGCGATTGACGATGGTCTCGGCCTGATAGTCGATGACCGCCTGCACGAGTTCGTTCTTGTCCGGAAAGAAGTGGTACATCTGAGAGCCGCTGACTTCCGCCGCCACCTTGACGTCTTCCAAGGTGGTGCCCGCGACCCCGCGCTCATGGATCAGGGCGGCGGCCTCCTCCACTATTCGTGCCCGGGTGCGTGCTCCCCTAGGGGTGAGCCTCGGCCGGTCACTCGTCTCGTCGACCATACGCCAATGTTAGCAAGAACTGAGTTTGACAACTCAGTTCTTGGCTGTCAAAGTGAGTTGCAGCACCCAGTTGGAACGAGAGGATAAGGCAACGTATGACTGATCCAAAAGGCAAGACAGCTCTGATCACGGGCGCCAACGCCGGGATCGGCAAGGACGTGGCCCGGCAACTGGCACTACGTCCCGAGATGGCGCGGATCTACCTGGCGTGCCGAAACCAAGATCGGGCAGCAGCGGCAAAGTCCGAACTCGAAGCCGTGACCGGCCGGCACATCTTTGACATCGTTCTCATTGACGTCGCCGATCTGGGTTCGGTGCGCGCCGGCCTTGCGGCCATCAACGGATCCGTCGACGCGCTGGTCATGAACGCTGGTGTCATTGGCCCGCAGTCGATGGACTTGACCGCTGACGGGGTCACCACCGTGTTCGCGACGAACGTCCTTGGCCACGTCGTCCTCCTCGAAGGGCTCCTGGCCGAGGATCGGCTTGGCGAGGTTGCGGTCTTGGCCGGAAGTGAAGCAGTCAGGGGGGTCCCGAAGTTGCGGATGAAGGGGCCATCGTTCGTCTCAACCTCAGCCGACGAGCTCGCCACTGTCATCGACGGCAGCTACTTCGCCAGCAGAAAACCTGACTTCAACCTAGCTTTCGGGCAGGCCAAGTACATTGGCGCCCTATGGATGGCCTACCTGGCCCGCCAACACCCCGACCGCCGCTTCATCACCGTGAGCCCCGGCAACACCACCGGCACCCAAGCAGCCAGCGACCTCCCATTGCCGATGCGTATAGCGGCCAAATACGTCATGCCCACCCTGGGTCTCTCCCACAAACTTGACGTGGGCGCGAAGCGACTGGTCGACGGCGTCACCGACCCGACCCTGTCGAGCGGCGTGTTCTACGCCAGCGCGGCCAACACGCTTAAAGGTCCCATGGTCAACCAAGCAGACTTCCTCCCCAACCTGGCCAACCCGTCGTTTCAGGACCACGCCAACGAGGCCATCCACCGCTTCATCACCACACGTCACTCTGAGCCTCGCCGATTGGAGTCCGATCGCTAAAGCGGATCTGTCGCCTTCGTCATCCACAACGCTGAGCTCAGCGAGCCGAGCGTGCGTGAAGAGCCAGTTTCGTCGCTCGCATGGACTACCCGGACACTCGTCCTCCGGCGATCTCGGACACCAGGATGGGTATCACCATGGTGCCGTACGGGGGCATACCGGTCGATCGGGTCGCTTGACGCGTCAGCCTCAAAGGGTGACGATGGTTGAGGCAACTGGCAGCGACACTGCGGTGGAATTGCAGCCAAACTTGCGGCCCGGGGAATTGACTTTGGTGTATTTCCACAAACCTGCCCGCGCAGCGAGCTATCACTGAACTGCGTCAACGAACTTCAGTGAACCGCTATATATCCCCATTATCGGATCCCAAGGTGCCGGGATCGAGACCCGGGCGGCCCACCAAATCGACGTCAGACTCTTTCGGAGCACGCTACTAGTCAGAAACCTCAGATCCTCGGTGATTGATTGATCGAGATCGCTCGAGAACCTGACGGAGAACCGGCAAGACCGCCCTGTCCTTTTCACGTCCCGCAGCTTCCTTAGAGCGAATGACATCGGCCAAGCTGGCCACGTCCACACGAAGGGTCTCGGTGATCTGTTCGCGTGTTGCACCGCGTCGAAGATCGTCATAGCCCCGAGTCCCATCAGGTAGGAGCGCAATGTCGAGGTAGCCGTGATCCGTGACGAATGTCCATGTGGTGCCCCAGGTGAAGGAGTGCTCGTCGAGTGGAAACTCGACCGGACCCTCGACTCCAGGGACGCGCAGAGTCGCATTGAGTTCTCGCAGAGCGGTCGCGAGCCGGCGCAGGTTCGCTCGCTCTCGTGAGGGTGTGACATCGACATCTCGCGTGATGTACGGCGAACCGCGAAGTTCTGCTGCGAGTCCTCCGATGACGACGTATCGGACGCCATGCCGCTCGAGGACCTCCAGGAGTACATCTGGTCGATAGGGAACAGGTTCAGGCACCGCGAGGTAGCGATTCGCGGTCATGCAACTGATCGTGGAAGCGAACCCTCTCGAGCAAGTCAGCAAATCGCTCGGCCGGCGTCATCTTGAGGTGCTCGTCGATGACCATCGGAGTCGACTCGTCCAGTTTGGAGAGATGGAAGGAGAGCTCGAGGTCGCAGCCTCGAATGGCCTGCCGAAGAGTCTCGAAGCTGGGGATCACGGCACCGCGCTCCCAACGGGCGACGACCGACTGCTGCTGGCCGATCCTCTCGCCCAGCTCGGCCTGCGTCAGGCCGGCTCGAAGCCTGGCTTCTCGTATCAGCTGACCACTCACCATGTGTCCACTATAGTACATATCTGCTATAGTGACGCCGACGCTGCGGCTCTGCCAGGTGCACTGGACGGGCGATCGGCCCCCTGACCCTTAATCCCCAGGGTGCCGGGATCGAGACCCGGGCGGCCCACCAAGTTCGGCACGACATGTTTCAGAATCAGAGTTCCGGGCCCGGGCTGTCGATCGAACGTGCACGTTCGCGTACCGGGGTTCAGGTGCGTCAGTCCAGGCCCGCCAACGCCGCTGTGGCTCGCCGGGCGACGCTGGCGTACCCGTGGCTCATGGCTGCGTCGTGGGCTCGACTCAGGAGATCCCGGGCCCGTTCGAGATCTCCTGGGTCGCCGCGGGCCGAGAGCATGCGGCCCCACTGCAGTAGGGTGACAGCGGCCCCGAACTCCATCTGACCTTCGGCGTTGAGTTCGGCTGCCTTGGCGAAGTGAGTCTCGGCCTCGGCGTAGCGGCCGAGCACCGACTCCAGGCTGCCGCAGTAGTACGCCACGGGGCTTCCGGCCGTCGCCCCGATGAAGAGGACCTGGTCGTCGAACGGCGCAAGCAGGTCCAGGAGCAGCCGAGCCGGTGTCTCGGCGCGCAGTTCGGCCGCAACGTCGGCGTACGAGGCCACCGCAAAGATCCAGACGACGTCGTAGGGCAATGAGGAGAGGTCCGCGGCCGCAGCTTCGAGCATCTGGCGAGCCGTGTCGACGTTGCCGGCTTCCATGTGTCCTTCCGCCAGCGTCGCACGGAACACCGGGAGTGCTGGGTTCTCGGCCGCCATCTGTTCGATCAACGGGACGAGCTCGCCGTAGCGCCCTTGTTGGCGGCGGACGCCGATCATCTCGGCCCCGTAGAAGCCGAAGGCATCGGGCTGTCCGCTCTCCGTCCCGATCTCCAAGGCGGCCGTGGCGAGCTGCTCGGCTCGATCAGGTTCCCCGGTCAGAAGCGCATCGGCGGCGTCGTTGAAGAGGGTGACCCATACCATCGTCGGCTGGCGGAGTCCCCTGATCACGGCGTGCATGGATGTGAGGCACCGACGGGCCATGTCGAAGTCACCGGCTTGCACCGCGGCCAGCCGGCTGTAGGCGCCGGTCCAGAAGAGCAGGTCAGGGTCCCCCAGGAGCTCCGACAGCTCCAGGGCTTCCCTTGCATCGACCATTCGCTCGTTGAGTGTGGAAGGGACCTGGAGTGGGTCGCAGACCAGGTTCAGGGTGCGGATGATGGTGTCCGGATCCCTCAACCGCCGCGCCATTGCCCTGGCGGCGTCGGCCAATTGCTGGCGCCGTTCCAGCGTCGTGCCCAGAGCGAGCTCGCTGCACAGCGTGGCCAGGAGGAGCGCCCGCTCGCGTCCGTCGTCATTGCCCAGGGCATCGAGTGCGGATTCCAGCACCGCGACCTTGTCGGCGTCGATGACCCCGATCGAACTGAAGAAGCCGCGGCTGTTCCCTAACGCGGCGGCCACCAGGCGGTCCGTGGCGTCGAGCTCTTGGGCTCGGTGGGCCGCGTCGAGAAACGTTTCCCGGTAGCCCGGCAACCCGGCCTGGCGTTGTGCCTCGCCCAATGCCAGACGCAGGTCACAGTCGACGAGGGGGTCATCCTCCGGCGCCGTCTCCGCGAGGTGGAGCGCCCGGGAGAAGTACCGGAACGCGTCGTCGGGGGCCAGGGCGGCCAGGGCGGCTTCGCCTGCCTGCCGGGAGTAGCCGATGGCCTTGGCCGCATTGGCTGGTTGGCTGGCACTGAGCCAGTGGTGGGCCAGCTCACCCACCCGCGTCCCCGGCGTTTCTCGGACGGCGGCCTCGATGGCCTCAGCCACCTGCTGATGGGCCAGGGTTCGCCGGACTCTCGGCAGGCCCTGGTACAGCGTGTGCTGGGTCAGAGCGTGCGAAAAGCTGTAGCGGCCGGCGACGTCAGGATGCTCGCGCACGAGAGCGGCGGCGGTCGCAGCGTCGAGGACGTCGAGCACCTCCTCCTGGCCGAGGTCGGTCACGGCGTCGAGCAGGTCGAAGTCGAAGTCCCGTCCGATGACCGCTGCCATGGAAAGGACCCGGCCTGCCCGTGCACCGAGCCGGCCGACGCGGGCGGAGATGACTTCTCGCACGCTGTTGGGCAGCACCATCTCGGACATTTCCCCTGCCGCCGTCCAGCGGCCACGATCGTCTTGGTAGATGGCGCCGGTCTCCATGAGACTCCGCAACACCTCTCCCACGAAGAACGGGTTGCCTTCGGTCTCGAGGCAGAGCGCATGGGCGAGGTCCGTCGCGGCCTCCTCGAGGGGTTGCCCGGCTGCAGCCTCCATGAATGCGAGCACACCTGTGTCGTCGAAGCCCTTCAACTCGATCCGGCTGATATTTGGTTCGCGTTGCAGGGTACCGAGGAGATCGCGGAGCGGGTTGGTGGCCGAAAGCTCGGTGTCCCGAAACGTCGCGAGTACAAGCAGCGGTGCCGACTCGACAGTGCTGACGACATGACGCAAGAGCCGGAGGCTTTGACTGTCGGACCACTGCAAGTCGTCGAGCACGAGCACGGTTGGTTGGAGCGCGGAGGCGGCCGTCAGAAGGCCCGTCACCGCCCCGTAGAGGAGGTAGCGCTCGGTGTCGGGATCCGTCCTCGTCGGTGCCGGAACTCCCCCCAGTCGTTGACCGAGCGCGGGGACCATCGAGGCGATGTCGCCCCCATGGGCCTCGACGTGGGTTCGAAGCAGGTGCTCGGGCGCATGCGCCACGTAATGGTGTAGCGCCTCGGCGAAGGGCGCATATGACGCGGTGACGTCTTCCTGGCACCGTCCCAGGAGCACGCAGGCGCCCTCGTGCGCGGCGAGCCGGGCGGCCTCGGCGACCAGTGTCGTCTTCCCGACACCGGCATCACCCGACACGAGGACCACGGCACGCCCTTCTCCGGTCGCCGCTCGCTTGTAGGCGTCGGTCAGCAGGGCCGCCTCGGTCTCGCGGGCGACGACTCCGGTGAGCGGGACGTGCATCAGGCGCGCCGGGAGCGGCACGCCGTTCTCGACCGCCAATTCATGGGGTGGCTCCCATCGGACTTCGAGGACCTCCACGGGCTCGGGGAGGCCCTTCAACTCGAGCGCACCGACCCACTCGAAGAGGTAAGGGTTGCGCCGGCCGCCCATCACCCGGACGGCGTCCGTAGCCAGGATCTGGCCGGCATCGGCGTGAGCACAGAGCCGAGCCGCCTCTATCACCGGGTCTCCGTAGTAGTCGCCGGACTCCAACGTTGCTTCTCCGCCGCTGAGTCCTATGCGCAGCCCCAGCTGATGGCCGGCCCCGACGTTGTCACGGTGGACGGCTTGCTGCATCGCCACGGCGCACGACAGAGCGGCAGAAGTGCTGTGGAACACAACCATGACTCCGTCGCCGAGGCCCTTGACCTCGACCCCTCCGGAGCCGGCAATGGCTCGACGCAGCACCGAAAAGTGGGCCCGGAGCAGCTCGTCCGAGGCGTCCGGACTGATCGCGTAGCTGATCTCGGTCGAACCGACCAGGTCGGTGAATAGGACCGTGATGGTCTCGGTGACCGCCAAGGCTCCCCTCCTCCGGTTCCGCCCTGCTGGCGTCAGGGTAGACGGTTCGCGACCGGAGATACACGGGGACGCGGCCAGAGCAGGGACACGAACTGGTCGCTGGGAAGCGGCGACACCCCGAAGAGGGTCCGCGTACGACTGTCGATCCCAAGGTACCGGGATGGAGACCCGGGCGGCCCACGTCCTAGCTCGACGACTTGCTTGCTCAGCAGAGCGGGGTCGTGACAGCGTCATTCGCCCGTCTTGTCCGCCGACCTGAGCGTGAAGGCAGCCAGGACGCCTCGGCCAGGCTGAACCCGGCCGTCGATGCAATGCTCTCGTCACGTTCGAGACGCCGGGGGGTGTGTTCGTCATGGCAAAGACCGTGTTCGGTGGAAGGATCGGCGACGACTGGCGTACGTCGGAGCCGTGGTGGCCTCCAGTCGCCACACCTCCCGAGGGTGCGCCCAACATCGTGCTGGTCGTCCTCGACGATGTGGGATTCGCACAGCTCGGCTGCTACGGGTCCGACATCGACACTCCCGTGATCGACGGTGTGGCGGCCGAAGGGGTGCGGCTGGCGAACTTCCACACCACGGCGCTGTGCTCGCCGACCCGCGCCTGTCTCCTCACAGGCCGGAATCATCACCGCAGTGGCATGGGCCGCGTCGCCGACCTGGCGATCGGCTTTCCCGGGTACTGGGGCCGGCCCCCCCGGGAGAACGGTTTCCTCTCCGAGATCCTGAGCGCGAACGGCTACGCCACCTATGCGGTGGGGAAGTGGCATCTGAGCCCGGAGGGCGAGACCAATATGGCGACCTCGCGTGGGACGTGGCCTCTCGCACGCGGGTTCGACCGCTGGTACGGGTTCCACGGCGGGGAGACGCACCAGTTCATGCCCGCGCTCTATCACGACAACCACGGCGTCCGGCCGCCGCGGGCCATGGAGGACGGGTACCACCTGAGCGCGGACATCGCTGACCGCGCCATCGAGTTCCTGGGGGACCTGCGGGCAGTCGACTCCAAGATGCCCTTCTTCCTCTACTTCGCCACGGGCGCGTGCCACTCTCCCCACCACGCGCCTGCCGAGTGGATTCGGCACTATGAGGGCCGATTTGCGCAGGGGTGGGATCGCTGGCGCGACCACACATTCGAGAGGCAGCGCGCGCTGGGAATCGTCCCCGAAACGACGGAGCTCTCACCACGCCCACCTTGGGTCCCGAGCTGGGACAGCCTCGAGGACCGGGAGCGAGCGCTCGCCCAACGATTCATGGAGTGCTTCGCTGCCTACCTCTCGTACACGGACCGGCAGATCGGGCGCGTGCTCGACTTCATTGCCGATCTCGGAGACGCCGACGACACGGTCGTGATCGTCGTCTCGGACAATGGCGCCAGCTCCGAGGGCGGAAAGGAGGGCACCATCAACGAAGGCCGGCTGTCGAATTTCGAAGGCGCCAGCGTGGGTGAGATGTACAGGCGCATCGACGAGATCGGTGGGCCGCTGAGCCACAACAACTACCCCTGGGGATGGACCATGGCCGGAAACACGCCGTTCAAGCGTTGGAAGCGCGAGGTCCACGAGGGAGGGGTCGCCGACCCTTGCATCGTCCGGGTGCCCTCTCGCATGCGGTCCGCCACCGGCGTGATCCGCCGGCAGTACGCCCACGCGATCGACGTGCTCCCGACCGTGCTCGAGTTGGCCGGCGTAGATCCGCCCCCCGAGATCGACGGGATCGCTCAGTCGCATCTCGATGGCATCAGCTTCGGCTACGTGCTCGGGGAGGGAGGGCAGCTCGAGCGCGACCGGCATCACATCCAGCACTTCGAGATGCTCGGGTCGCGGGCCCTCTACCACGACGGGTGGAAGGTGGTGACCTTCCATCCGGTCGGCCCGCTCTACGACGACGGCCTACGGGCCAGCGCGCCCTTCGACGACGACGTCTGGGAGCTGTATCACGTGGCGGAGGACGTGTCGGAGGTGCATGACCGTGCCGCGGAATTCCCGGAGAAGGTTGCCGAGATGGTCGCGCTGTGGTGGGAGGAGGCGAGACGCAACGACGTCCTCCCACTCGACAACCGGGTGCTCGAGGCGATCGCCCACAAGCACGACAGACAGCGCGCCCAGCACACGTACCGCTACTTCCAGGGCGGCGCCCAGGTGCCGGAATGGGTGGCCGCGGATGTTCGCAACCGGTCGCACGCGATGTCGGTAACCGTCGAGATCCCGAAGGGCGTCGTCCCCTCGGGCACTCTGCTCGCGCTCGGCTGCGCGCTGGGAGGGTGGTCGTTGCACGTGCTCGACGGCCGGTTGCGCTACGTACACAACCTGCATGGACACCGGTTGTACGAGGTCACCGCTGACACCAGGCTCGGACCGGGTCGGCACCACCTCGAGTTCCGCTTCGAGAAGGACGAAGCGGCCGGTGGGCTGGCCGCATTGTTCGTGGACGGTCAGCGAGCGGGGGAGGCCGCGGTGGAGCGGTTCACCCCCGTCGCGTTCAACGAGGTCGGCATTGGGCTCACGTGTGGTTACGAGTGGGGCCCGTCGGTCGGAGGCGACTACGAGGCGCCCTTCGCCTTCGTCGGCACCATTGTCCGAGCCGAGGTCAGCGTCACCGGTCCTGTGGTGCACGACCCAGTCGCGGAGGTGGCGGCGATTTTGGCCTCGCAATGAGCTGGTCCAGCCCGTCTGCCGGTTCAGCGGCGCCGGGCCTATCCGCGCCATAGTTGGTAGCCGTGAAGGCTGTGCCGGCCCGCGAACCGACGTCCACGCCCTATTCGACAGCTCAGAGGCGCACCATCGCCGTGGCGCTCGAACTGTTCTCGCAGCACGGCGTCGCCGGGACGTCGTTGCAGATGATCGCGGACGCGCTTGGCGTGACCAAGGCCGCCGTGTATCACCAGTTCAACACGAAGGACGAAATCGTCCTCGCGGCCGCCGAAGTCGAATTGGCGCAACTGGAGAGTGTCGTCGACGCCGCGGAGGCCCAGCCCTCCTCGAAGCTGGCGCGCAATGTCCTGCTAGAGGGCATCGTCGACCTCACGGTGGCCCGCCGCCGTACCGTCAACGCGATCCTGAGTGACCCGGTCGTGGTGGGGTTCTTCGCCGACCACGAGACCTGGCGCGATGTCATGCACCGCCTCCGCCGCCTCCTCATCGGGGATGACGCCGGACCCGAGGCGCGCGTGCGGACGGCCATGCTGGTCGCTGCCATCAGCGGTGCCGCCACGCACCCCTTCGTCGCCGATCTGGACGACGACGTCCTGCGGATCGAGCTCCTGCGCCTGGCCCGACGCTTCCTCGGCCTCCCCGGCTGAGCACGCGGGCGCCCTGGCGGCCCTCGAAGCGTCAGCGCGCCTGCTGGAGGTAGACGTTGAGACGGCGGATCTTGCCCTCGTCGTTGAATTCGAACACCGTCATGGAGTTGACGACGTTGACGCCGCCAGCGCGGAAGTGCCGCTCCTCGATCTCGAAGTACACGAGGGAGTCGATTTCGGAGATCCGCAGAACCGTGGTCTCGAACGATTCCGTGGCCCGAGCCCACCCGGTGATCATGTCGGTGTACTGCTGCCAATTCTGCACTTCGAGGAACGTGCCGATCCGCTCGAATTCGTCCACTGCGACGAACTCGGCCAGGGGAGCC
This sequence comes from uncultured Acidimicrobiaceae bacterium, assembly GCA_963809825.1. Classification (GTDB taxonomy): domain Bacteria; phylum Actinomycetota; class Acidimicrobiia; order Acidimicrobiales; family RAAP-2; genus Bog-473. The sequence goes on from CAWELJ010000004.1 coordinate 689,551, forward strand.
CAATCGGCCGCACTCTCGAGTCCGGGCACCAGACGCTTCATCGTCTGCTCGTACTCGAGGACCGTACGCGTCAACGGGCCGGCGTGATCGGCGCCTTGAGGTGGGTTGCCCGTGAAGCCGTGCTCTGCGGTCATGGCATGTCCCTTGGTCAATCCTCAATCACACGGCGGGGACCGCGGGGCAGCATGTGTGGCAGGTCCTCCGTGGTGAGGATGCCGGGTGGCGCCTGACACACGTAGGGGATGGCGTTGACCAGCCCGTTGGCGTTGTACGCGGGCACGAAGGATGCGAGATCCTCGAGCGGCACGGGGAACGGCATGCGTAGGTCGAGCGGCGCGTCGCCATGGATCCGGATGCGCCAACCGGTGGGCTGGAGTCCCCAATCGGGGTCCACGTCCATGGCGACGAAGCCGTACTGCGTGAAGCGGATCCGGTTGACGCCGCCGCTCCGACCGTTGATGATGATGCGCTGCGCGGCGGCGGTCCCGGCCTTGATCTCGCCGGCCACGATCGTGATGTCCTGTTTCGCCGCCGCCACGCCGCCTTCGGAGGTCCAGTCGTCGATCTCGAAGCCGGCGATGTCCGCCAGGACGCTCAGCGGGGACTGGTACTCGCCGAACAGATGGTTTCTCCGCCGTTCGGGATCGAACTCCGCCAGCGGCTTGCCGAATCGCATCTGCTCCATCACCATGTGCGCCGAGGGGCGGCGGGAGAGGTCGCCGAATTCCTCGATCTCAATGAGGTCGACGCGTCGTTGTATCGACAGCAGGGCGAGGGGAAGGGTCTCGGTGATGAATCCCGGATCGCTCCCACTCGCCCAGACGGACGCGTTGCCCCCCTCGCAGGCCTCCCTCACGCGAGCACGATTTCCGTCGCTCATCCTCACGCCACGAGCGAACAGATCGCTGATGGTGGTGACGACGTTCGTCCCGCCCGCCAGTAGCGCCACCAGGTCCTCGACCAGCTCGTCTTCGGTGAGGCCGGCTCGGGTCTGGCCCCGGCCGGTGGCACGCGGCATGTAGACGCAGCAGTCGGCATCGACCTTCAGCACGGCTTCACGATCAGTGGTGGCCAGGACGCCGGTCGGGCCTTCGCCGCAGAGCTCGCCCGCATCGACGCCGTCCTTCGCCGGGTCGTAGACCAGCACCGAGACCAGGTCGAGCAGCGGGTTGCGGATCACCTCCCGCAGCCCGCGCTGGCCCGTGTTTCCGGTCGCCCACTGCATCACCCGAAAGCGCGAAGAGCTCACACGCCCACCTCCCTGCTCGTCGCGAGGCTAGCCGATCGACTAGCCTTCGCCAGCCCCGTCCGGCGCATGGAGGCCGAGAGTCGGTTCAACTCGTGACGACGGGGAGCGAGTCCCAGCCCCGCACCGTCGAGGTCGGAGCTCGCCGGGCGTTGTCCCAGTCGACGTCCCACTCGGGAAACCGCGTCAGCACCTCGTCGAGGGCGACGCGCCCCTCGAGTCGCGCCAGAGCGGCACCGAGGCAGAAGTGGATGCCGTAGCCAAAGGTGAGGTGCTGGCGGATGGTGCGGTGAATGTCGAACCGGTCGGGATCCTCGTACTTGTGCTCGTCTCGATTCGCTGACCCGGTCAGGCAGACCATGGCGCTCCCTGCCGGCACGACCTGGTCGTACAACTCGATGTCGCGTGCCACGTAGCGGGCGACGTGCGGCGTCGGTGGCTCGAACCGCAGGAGCTCCTCAATGGCATTGTTGACGAGCGAGCGATCCTCGACGAGGTCGCGTCGCTGTGCGGGGTGTTCGGCCAGCACCTTGCCCATCCATCCGATGAGGCGGTTCGTCGTCTCGTTGCCGGCCCCGGAGACGACACTGACGTACATGAGCACCTCGTCGCGGGTGAGCCGTCGCGTCGTTCCCGTCTCGTCCTCGAACTCGACGAACAAGAGCTCGCTCATGAGGTCGTCGGAGGGATGGGTGGTGCGCCAGTCGATGTAGTCGGAGAAGAAGTCGGCTTGCCCGATGTTCTCGACCGCCACGTCCATCGGCTTGCCCGGGTCGGTACGCAACGAGGCGTCGGCGAGGTTGCGGGCCTCTTCCTGGTCGGACTCGGGTACTCCGAGGAGCATCCCGATCGTTCGCATCGGGATTTGCGCACCGAGATCGGCGACGAAGTCGAAGCCTCCGGTGCCGACGAGGGGATCGAGCACCCGCGCGCAGAAGCCGCGGACCTTGTGCTCCAGGGCGATCATCTTCTTGGGAGTGAACACCCGGGAGAGCAGCCCCCGGTGGATGTCGTGCAGCGGAGGATCCTCGAAGATCACGATCCCGGGCGGCATCTCGATGTTGGCCTTGATGAACTCGAGCACCGAGCCGCGGGCGGAGCTGAAGGTCTCCCGATCGATCAGACCATGCTGGACGTCGTCGAATCGGCTCACGGCGTAGAAGTCGTACTCCTCGTTGTAGTAGAGGGGTGCCTCGTGTCGCAGCCTGTGGTACACGGGATAGGGATCGGCGTCGATCTGACGGTCGTACGGGTCGTAGTGGACGTCGGTCCTGGTCGTCATCGCATCCTCCCGCGCCGCCGATCCGGGCCCGGCCGTCCCTCGGTCGGGCGTCCGGTCCGGGAAGCCGTCATTCGTGGGAAGACTAGCCGGACGGCTCGCCCGTGGCTAGCCGATCGTCTAGTCTCTGTCGACAGACGACGGATCGGGGGCCGACGACAGCGGACTCGTCGAATGGACGAGGTGCCCGGTCCCCTGCTCCGTGCTTTGATCGTGGGTGATGGGGCGGCGCCGCCCGAGCTCTGAGAGGGGGTCGTGTTGACAACGATAGGGATTGCGACGGGCGCCGGTCGGGGAATGGGGCTCGCCTGCGCCCAGCGACTGGTCGGCATGGTCGACGTCGTGCTGCTGGTGGACAGGAGCGAGCCCTTATTGCGCGACGCGGCGAAGGACCTCCTGTCGGCGTCGGGCGCGGCCATCGTGGAGCCCTTTCTGCTCGACGTCACCGACGAGAACGGCCTGGCGGCCCTCGCGACCCGGGTCTCAGAGCTCGGGACTCTTCGCGCCGTGGCCCATGCGGCGGGCATCTCGCCCACGATGGCCGATTGGCGGTCCATCTTCACCGTCGACCTCGTCGGGACCGCCAGGCTCGTGGAGTCGTTGCGCCCGCTCGCCGCCGAAGGGACGGCGATCGTGTGCTTCGCCTCGATGGCGGCGCATCTGGCCGTCAAGGAGGCCGACCCCGCCGTCGACGCCGTCCTCGACGATCCCCTCGACGGCCGGTTCATCGAGCGGGTTCGCGATGTCATCGGACCATCCGTCGAGGACAGCGGCATCGCCTATGCCTGGGCGAAACGAGGCGTCCAGCGACTTGTCCGGCGAGAGGCGGTCGCCCTCGGTCCGGTCGGTGCCAGAGTCTGCTCCATCTCGCCCGGCATCATCGATACTCCACAAGGCCGGCAGGAAGCGGAGAGTCATCCATTCATGAAGGAGCTCGTGGACATGACGCCGCTCCGACGCGAGGGCCGCTCGGAGGAAGCCGCCGCTCTCGTGGCCTTCCTCTTGTCGAGCGAGGCGAGCTTCGTCAACGGGATTGACGTTCTCGTCGACGGGGGTGTGTGCGCTGCCATCGACAGCCGGCCGAGCAACGGGTAGCCCGGCCACCAGGTCGACGTCATGAATGGTTCCGATGGATGACAGGGAAGCCATCCGAGAGCTGAAGGCCCGCTACTTTCGCGCCATGGACACCAAGGACTGGTCAGGGTTGCGCCGCGTCTTCACCGATGACGTGGTCGTGGACACCACTGCATCGGGTGGAAGCGCGATCACAGGAGCCAAACAGTTCCTCGTGTTCCTCCGTGAAGCGATCGGCGACGTGATGACCGTCCACCACGGCCACACTCCGGAGATCGAGCTCACCTCGCCGACGACCGCAACGGGCATCTGGGCCATGGAGGACATGCTTCGCTGGCCCGACGGCTCCGAGATGCACGGGTACGGGCATTACCACGAGACGTACGAGAAGGTGGGCGGGGACTGGCACATCAAGACGTCGACTCTGACCCGGCTCCGAATGGACCTGACCGGCCCAGCCGGCGCCCCGGCGCCGTCGGCCCGGCAGTCGCAGGCGCCACAATGACGCCGGCGAACGCGCCGTCGGGGATGTTGTTCGGGCTCCGCTTCGACTTTCGCAACCCGGACTTCGCCGGCACGACGATGGCGGACCGCTACGCCGCCGCCCTCGACATGGCCCAGTGGGCCGACTCGCTGGGCTGTGTGAGCATCGCCGTCTCCGAGCATCATGGCTCGCCCGATGGCTACCTCCCGAGCCCAATCCCGATGCTCGCCGCCATGGCGGCGCGGACGACGAGCGTACGGTTCCTCGTGGCTGCGCTGATCGCCCCGTTCCACGACCCGCTCCAGCTCGCCGAGGAGATGGTGGTGCTCGACCACCTGAGCAGGGGGCGTGCCGACCTGATCGTGGCCGGCGGCTACGTGCACGAGGAATTCGCCATGTTCGACGTGCCGATGCGCGAGCGCGGCGAGCGGGTCACCGAGACGGTGGCGACCCTGAAGGCAGCGTTCACCGGAGAGCCGTTCACCTACCGCGGGCGGACGGTGCGCGTCACGCCGGCTCCGTTTCGACCGGGCGGCCCGACCATCTCGCTCGGTGGCAGCAGCGAGGCGGCCGCCCGGCGGGCTGCCCGTATCGCCGACGGGTTCGTTCCGTCCGTGCCCGAGGTGTGGGAGTTCTATCGGAGCGAGATGCTGGCACTCCAGCGTCCGGACCCGGGCCCGAGCCCGATCGGCGAGAACAGGGTCATCGCCCTGGCGGAGGATCCGGAAGAGGGATGGGAGCGGATGGCGCCGTTCTTCCTGCACGAGACGAATGCCTACGGCCTCTGGCAGGCTCAGGACGACGTGGCATCCCCGTTCCGCACCGTCGGCGACGTCGACGACCTTCGTGCCACCGGCCAGTACCGGGTCGTCACGCCGGAGCAGTTCGTGGAGGAGCAGAAGGCCGCACCGTTTCCCTTTGCCTTCTTCCACCCCCTGTGCGGCGGCATGCCGATCGAGCTGGCCTGGTCGAGCCTGCACCTCTTCGAGCGCGACGTGCTGCCCGCCTTCGGTTGAAGACCCGTCAGTTCCCGTTGGCCGACCCGAGGAACGCCGCCCCGCCGTAGCTGAAGATCCCGCCGTCGGAGGCGACCAGCCAGTAGCCGGTGCCCTCGGGGGAGGCAGCCATGCCGACCACCGGCTGGTTCAGGTGCAAGCTCCCCGCCGACCCGAGGAACGCCGCCCCGCCGTAGCTGAAGATCCCGCCGTCGGAGGCGACCAGCCAGTAGCCGGTGCTCTGAGGGGAGGCAGCCATGCCGACCACCGGCTGGTTCAGATGCAGGCTCCCCGCCGACCCGAGGAACGCCGCCCCGCCGTAGGTGAAGATCCCGCCGTCGGAGGCGACCAGCCAGTAGCCGGTGCCCCGGGGGGAGGCAGCCATGCCGACCACCGGCTTGTTGAGCGGCTGCCCGCCGCGCGACCCGAAGAACCCGGCGTCGCCGTAGTCGAAGATCCCGCCGTCGGAGGCGACCAACCAATAGCCACCCCCATCGGGCGTCGTGGCGAGGCCGACGATGGGCTTGTTGAGCGGCTGCCCGCCGCGTGACCCGAAGAACCCGGCGTCGCCGTAATTGAAGACCCCACCGTCGGACGCCACCAACCAGTAGCCCTGGCCGCTCGGCGTGGGCACCATCGCGACGATGGCCGCGTTCAAGGCAAGGTTGCCCGCCGAACCGTAGGAGCCGGCGTTGCCGCGGGCGAACACGCGCCCGTCGGATGCCACCATCCAGTAGCCGTCACCGTCATTGGTCGGTGCCATGCCCACGACGACAGGCGGCGATGGCCCGGTGTAGGTGAATTGGTCGGCCGCCACATTGGCGGACGCCCCCCCGGGCGCGGTCACCACAATGTCGACGCTGCCCGGCCCCACGTCGGCGGGAGAGGTGGCCACGACGGTGCCCGCCGATGGCACGCTGAAGGCCGCGGGGTGGCCCCCGAACGTCACCGAGCTCGCGCCTGTGAAACCCGACCCGGTGATCGTGACCGAAGTCCCGCCGCCCGTGGGCCCGCTCACCGGGCTCACGGCGGTGACCACCGGCCCCGGCGGCGGGGGAGGGATTGCGGTCCCCGTCCAACCCGCCGTCTGTCTGAGCAGGGGAAGATCGACGTCGCTCGCGCCGACCTTGACCGCCCGGTAGAGGAACCCGCCGTCGGGGAAGCGGATGTCGCACAGGACGTTGCCCCCGCTATCGACTTCGGTGAAGCCCGAGAGGAAATCTCCCGACGTGATGCCCCAGCCGACCAGGCTGGTGCCCGAGCCGATGGCGTTACCGGCCCCGGGCATCCGGCGAAAACTGCCCGTGGCCGGCACCGAGAGCCCCTGGGGCTGCGGGTACTGATAGTCCGGTGTGGCCGTACCCGCGGTCGCGTCGACGGCGAGCTCCACCCCGCGGGCGGCACCCGGGCAATCGGTGTGGTCGTCGTACACGCTCACGTCTTCGACGGCCGGATCGGGAGTCGCAACGAACCGGGCGTCGTGCTGGCCGCAGAACCCGCCCTCGCTGTCGTCGCTCACGGCGAGGTACTGGGCCGGCGTACCCTGCCCGTCCTCGGGATCGCCCACCGTCAGCGGTGTTCCCCCCATCTTCCAGATCACGTCACCCGTCGCGGGGTCGATGAGGAGCACCGCGTCGAGATGCCGCATCGACACCAGGACGTCCCCGAAATACGGGCTCGAGCTGTCCTCGTCCATGGACACCGAGTTGCAGTGGTAGAGGTCGGCGGCAGGGCTCCCGTTCAAGGTCTGCAGGTTCCAGGGCGGCCCAGGGTTGCCCGAAGTGTTGACCTCGTCGAGCCCGATGTGCTGCGAGGCGCGCCAGGACCACACGGCCTGGTTGCTGGGGTTCACCTCTTGGACCACGCAATCGACGACGTTGCCGTCCGCCGCCGATGCCGGTGCCGACGTGTTCGCGAAGAAGACCGCGCCGTCCCCGAGAGTCGAGAGATCGACTCCCGTGATGACCGGCGTCGAGATCATGAGCCGGTCGCCGTTCGGCAAAGGCCAGAGTTCATGTTGGTCCGTCGGCGAGACCGCGGCAGCCAGCGGATCGATGGTGCTCTGCGTCCGGAGGTCGAACCCGGTGTAGGCGTTGCCGTTGAGCCCGGCACCGATCCCGGGTCCGAGGTTGGGCGACCAGGCGATGGTGTCGTCAGGCAGCGGCTCGACATTCGTGGCTCCACCCGCGGTCGGCGGGAGCGCCTGGTACCAAACCGGGGTTCCGTTCCCGTCGAGCACCATGGCGTAGGGGGTGGGACTCGTGTCGACGTCAGCGGTGAAGTAATAGCCGGGCGTCCAGCCGGGCGACGACGGCCCGGCCCTGTTGACCTGGATGGGGGGAAAGTCGGGGGGCAGGCAGCGAATCCAGTACTGGGCGGGAGTCGAACCCTGGCTGGACGGATCGGGCGCGTAGACCAGGATCGCCTGGTTCGGGGTCACGCTGAGCGTGACGACGACGGAGGTGCCGGAGACATGCGAACTCTGTTGGTTGGTCCCCACCGAGATCCCCCCTGTGGCCGCGCTGAGCTTCAGCGTCACCTGGTTCGTACCAGCGTTGCAGCGGAGGACATAGTCAGTGGTCGACGACGAGAAGGCGGGGCTGAGGTCGTAGGGCGGGGCGGCACTGACGTCGCTCAGTGAGCTTCCGGCCACCGACACCAGAGCGTAGGGGCCGACCGTGTCAGCGGCGGCGGGTGGGCCTTCCCCGACCGAGATCGCCGGCAGGCCGGCTGCCATCAGTGCACCCAGCATTGCGATCAACCAGGTCGGTCTCATTCGATGAACCCTGGCGAGACGGTAGAAGTCCCATCGACGCACGCCACGACGTCTCATCCTACGAACATGCCCGACCTCGTACCGCAACCGGAGTCGAAGGTAGTGCCGGGGGCGGTGCTCGGGATCCTTGGCATGATCACAGGGTGATCACGATGTCGGTCGAGGCGTTCGAGGGGCTCGTGGCCGACGCGCTCGACGAGATCCCGGCCGAGCTCCGCGGCGCCATGGAGAACGTGGCCGTGCTCGTCGACGACGAGAGCCCGCCCGGTGGCCTGTTCGGCCTCTACGAGGGGGTTCCCCTCACCGGTCGGGGCTACTACTCCGCATCGATGCCGGACCGCATCACCATCTTCATGGCCACCATCTGCACCGCAGCGCACACTGCCGAGGAGGCGGTGCAGATCGTGCGCAAGACGGTGATCCACGAAGTGGGTCATCACTTCGGGATCGGGGAACGGCGACTGCACGACCTGGGCTGGGGTTAGACGCAGCCGCCGCTCCCGCCCGTGGTGCCATGACCACCGGCGACGGGCGGCGGCGGCCCGGTAACGTACCCGGCGCACGCCACGCAACACCCCTGGGAGGCACCGTGGAGACCGAAGCCGCTGTTCTGTGGGATGGCGAGGACCGTTGGAGCGTCGAGCCGATCGAGCTCGACCCGCCCAAGGAAGGTGAGGTCCTGATCCGTCTGGCCGCGTCGGGCATGTGCCATTCCGACGAGCACCTCCTGACAGGCGACATGCCGGTCCCGCGCCCGATCATCGGTGGCCACGAGGGCGCCGGCGTGGTCGAGGAGGTCGGCCCCGGGGTCAACGGTCTGGCGCCGGGCGACCACGTGGTGCTGGGTTTCGTCCCGGCCTGCGGCAAGTGCCCCCCCTGCGCCACCGGGCACTCGAACCTCTGTGACGTTGGCGGCATCCTCATGTCGGGCCGGCAGCTCGACGGCACCGTGCGCCACCACGCCCGCGGGCAGGACGTCGCCACCATGGTCTGCCTCGGTACCTTCGCTCCCTACACGGTCGTCAACCAGGCCTCGTGCGTGAAGATCCTCGAGGACATCCCTCTCGACAAGGCCTGTCTCGTCGGCTGCGGCGTCACCACCGGGTGGGGATCCTCGGTCTACGCCGCCGACGTGCGACCGGGCGACAACGTGGCCGTGATCGGCATCGGGGGCATCGGGGCCTCGGCGGTGCAGGGCGCGCGCCTGGCCGGCGCCGAGATGATCTTCGCCGTGGACCCGGTCGAGTTGAAGCGGTCACTGGCCCCGTCGTTCGGAGCGACGCACGTGGCGCCGTCGGTGGAGGAGGCCTTCGCGCTCATTGAGCAGGAGACCTGGGGGCACATGTGCGACAAGGTAATCTGCGCCATGGGCGTCGGATCGGGAGCGATGATGGACTCCATCCTGGGTCTCGCGGCCAAGCGCGGCAGGGTGGTCGTCACCAACATCCACCCCTACAACGAGACGGCGGTCACGATGAACCTCATGATGCTGACCATCTACGAGAAGCAGGTCGTGGGCAGCATCTTCGGCTCGGCCAACATCCACTCCGACATCCCCAAGCTGCTCAAGCTGTACCGCAACGGGCAGCTCGATCTCGACTCCATGATCACCAGCACCTACAAGCTCGGTGACATCAACCAGGGCTACCAGGACATGCGGGACGGCAAGAACATCCGCGGCGTCCTGATCTACGACAGCTGAGGACCCACCTCAGGCCGCGGCACGCGGAGCCGTCGCCCAGATGTCGTTGCAGCGCTCGCAGACGTCCTCGGGCACGACGCCGGCGCGCATGAGCACGGCGAACACCTTGCAGCCGAGGCACAGGCCGAAGGCGGACTCCAGAAAGGCGGCACTCGCCAGCAGCGCCAGCACGACCTCGGCCGCGGTCCAGTAGCCCAGGCCCGTCAGGACCAGGGCGATCACGGAGAAGGCCACGCCGATGCCCTGGGCGAAGCGCTTGGGCGGCCCGGGCACGGGCCGTTCGGGGACCCCGAGCCGCGGCGTGACCACACGGGTGACGACCTGCCCGAGCGGGCTCAGCGTCGGGCCGGTGAGCACGCGGGCCACGAAGCCGTAGGCGATCACCACGGTGGCCCACTCGAGGCCGAAGACGATGGTCACGACGCACATGACCAGCACGCCCCCCGCCACCAGACGGGCCGAGACCTCGTTCACCGGGTTGGGAAAGGTGAACAGCGCCCGCAGCCCGCCCCCGGTGTCCAGAGTCGTGACCTCGCTGCCCATGACCTGCTCCTCGTGCCCAATCGGATAACCCTGACCATTTTAGTCGGGTTTCGTGGGGACGTGCCGGGGCGCGGGCTCGCCGGCTCCATCTGACCCCGGTCCGGCCGGGCCTCAGCCGGCGGCCGGCGGCACCGGCTGGGGCGGCGGCGCTCCGACGTAGCGGGCCGCGGGGCGGATCAGGCGGTTGTGCAAGGCCTGCTCCATCACGTGGGTGCTCCACCCGATCGTCCTTCCGGCCGCGAAGGTCGGGGTGAACATCTCACGCGGGATGCCGCACGTGTGCATCACCACGCCGGCGTAGAACTCGACGTTGGTGTACAGGTGGCGCCCCGGCTTCAACTCGGCCAGCACGTCGACGGTCGTGCGCTCGACGGACTGGGAGAACTCCACCAGCGGGCCCCCCAGCCGCTCGGTGACCGAGCGCAGCAGCACCGAACGCGGGTCGTCCGTCTTGTAGACGCGGTGGCCGAAGCCCATGATGCGCTCGCCGCCCTCGACGGCCCGGCGGATGTGGGCCTCGGCCCGGTCGGGCGTGCCGATGGCGTCGAGCATGTCGAGCGCCCGGCTGGGGGCCCCGCCGTGCAGCGGGCCCGACAGCGCCCCGATGGCGGCCACGATCGCCGCTGCGAGGTCCGCACCCGTCGACGTCACCACGCGCGCCGTGAACGTCGATGCGTTGAACCCGTGATCGATGGTGAGGATCATGTACTGCTCGATCGCCCGGGCGTGGACCGGGTCCGGCACCTCCCCGGTCAACATGTTGAGGTAATTGGCGGCGAAGCCGAGGTCGTCCCTCGGTTCGACGGGGTCGTCGCCGTTGCGGAGCCGGTGGGCGGCGGCGAGGATCGTAGGCACGACCGCACAGAGGCCGAGCGCCTGGTCGTACAGCTCGTCGGCGCCGATGTCGTGCGTCGGGCGCCAGCCGAGCTCGGCCCCGAGCACGGACACGGCGGTGCGCAGGACGTCCAGCGGTGCCCCGAGCGGGGCCAGCGCGGGCAGCAGCGCGCGCATGCCGGCCGGCAGGGCCCGCCGCCGGACCTCGTCGCCGAAGGCGGCCGCGGCCGCCGCGTCGGGCAGCTCGCCGCGGAAGAGGAGGTGCCAGACGTCCTCGAGCGAGCGGGCCTCGGCCAGGTCGACGGCGGAGTACTGCCGGTAGTGGAAGAAGCCTTCCTGGCCTCGGACGTCGCCGACGGTCGTCTCGGCCACGACGACACCCTCGAGCCCGGCCGGGACGTCCCCGCTCGTCTCGGTGGCGGGCCGGATGCGGGCGACCCCCATCAGGTCGCGCAGCGACACGACGCCCACGCAGCGGTCGCCCTCGACCACCGGCAGGTGGCGGTAGTGGTGCGAGGTGAGGCTGCCCCAGGCGGCGTCCGCCCGTTCGTCGGGACCGAGGACGTCGGGCCGCGACGTCATCCACAACCGCACCCGCTCGTCGCCGGGGTTTCCGGCTCCGGCGGCCGCCCGCAGCAGGTCCCGCTCGGTCAGGATCCCGACCACCTTGCCCTCGTCGGTCACGACGACCGAGCCGGTGTCGGCCTCCTGCATCACCCGGGCCGCCGCCGCCAGGGTGTCGTCGGCGCCGCACGTCACGGCGGGCGAGGTCATCAGGTCGCGCACGATGGTTTCCATACGTCCACTATGCCGTCCCACCGGGCGGATTGTAAACATTGATCAAGTCAATATAAAGTGCCCGTGTGGACCGGATGCTGACCACGGAAGAAGCCGCTCGGCGCCTCGGCGTCAAGGTGCCGACGCTGTACGCCTACGTCAGCCGCGGCCTCCTCGAGTCGTACCGCGACCCGAGCCGGCGGGGCAGCCGCTTCGACCTGGCCGCGATCGAGGCGATGGCGGCGCGCAGCCGGGGCGGGCGCCAGACGGCCACCCGGCTGGCCACCGTCACCACCGGCGTGACCCAGCTCGACCAGGAGCTCGGCCCGATCTACCGCGGCCGCACGGCCACCGGGCTGGCCGCCGCGGCCGGCTTCGAGGAGGTGGCCGAGCTTCTGTGGCAGACCGACGGTGCCGATGCGGACTGGTCGGAACCCGACCTCGGCGCGTGCCTGCTCACGCACACGCTCGACCGCATGCGCTGGGCCCTCGTGCTGTGCGGGGCGACCGACCCGCTCCGCTCCGACCTGCGACCCGTGGCCGTGGCCCGCGCCGCCCGCCGCGCCACCGCGGCGCTGACCGCGTCCGTGGGCCCGCCGCCGGCCGCCGGTGAGGAGGGTGCCCCCATCGCGGCGCGGCTGGCGGCGCGCTTGACCCCGCCCGCGGCCGACGTCCCGGTGGCGGCGGTGAACGCCGCCCTCGTGCTCATGGCCGACCACGAGCTCGCCACCTCGACCATGGCGGTGCGCGTGGCGGCGTCGGTTCGCTCGGATCCCTACGACGCGCTGCTCGCCGGGCTGGCCACTCTGGCCGGGCCGCTGCACGGCGGGGCGAGCCAGCTGGCCTACGAGATGCTGGTGGTCGCCGAGCGCGACGGGGTGCCGCGGGCCCTCAACGACGTGCTGCGCGAGCAGGGTCGCCTCCCCGGGTTCGGGCACTCGGTCTACAAGAGCGGGGATCCCCGCTTCGTCGCGCTGCTCGCCCTCGCCGAGCCGCTGCTCAGCGACGAGCGCCGGGCCACCCTGCACGAGGTGATCGCGCTGGCGGCGGCGCACGACGTCCCGCTGGCGAACTGCGACCTGGCGCTCGCCGCACTGAGCTGGGGTACCGGCATGCCGCCCGACACCGGCCGCACGATCTTCGCCGTCGCCCGCGTGGCGGGGTGGACCGCCCACTACATGGAGGAGCTGACCGAGCGTCCGCTGCGTTTCCGGGCCCGCGCTGTCTACAGCGCGTGAGTCAGGCGGAGCCGGTGGGCCGGGCCTTCACCCGGGACCGACCACGACGGCGGACGGGTGGCCCCCGAGATGGATCGGGCGACCCACGGCGCCGGTGGCCAGGGTCACCGGGACGAGTGAGCCCGCCTGCTGGGTCACCCAGGCGGTCGCGCCGTCGGGGCTGAGCGCGATGCCCTGGGCGACGTCGGGCAGGGTGACGGGGGCACCGACGACCAACCCGAGCGTCGACACCGACACGACACCTGCGCCCCCGCAGACGTAGGCCGCGGTGCCCGAGGGCGCCACCGCGATGCCGGTGGGATTGACCGGCAGCGCGACGGTTCCGCCCTCCCGGAGGGTCACCGGGTTCACGGCCGTCAGGGAGCGGTTGCCGAAGTTCCCCACCAGCACCTCGCCCGGTGCCACTGCGATCGCCTGCGGGCCCCGCCCGACGGGGATGGCGGCGCCGGCCTGCATGGTCGCGACGTCGATGGGCGTCACCTCGTTGCTCCCGAAGTCCGCCACGAACGCGGTTGCGGCGCCCGACGGCGCGGTGTAGACGGCGACGGCGACCGGTTCGCTCCCGACCGGGATCGGTGTCCCCGCTCGCCATGTCCCAAGGTCCACCGGGGTGACGGAGTTCGAGTCGAGGTTGGCCACGAGCGCAACGCCCTTGCCGCGCGTTCCGCCCGGCGCCACCGCGACGGCGTCGGGCTCCACGCCCACGCCCGTCGAGCGCAGGACGGCGTGTGTGGCCGGGTCGACCTCGTGCAGCGTGTCGTCGCCCTGGGTCACGACGAGCAGCCCGGCGTTCCCGGCCGTGTAGGCCAGCGCCGAGGGCAGGCTGCCCACGGGGACCCGGGCTCCGGCACGGTGCGTGGACAGCCGCACCGGTGTGATGGCCGTGCCCGGCAGCGTCACGGAACCGCCCGCGGTGACCCACGCCACGGCGTGCACCGTCGTGGTGCCGCCCGAGCGGGTGCAACCGACGAGTGCGGGCACGGCGAGGGCGAGGGAGAGCAGCACCGCCCCGCGCCGCCTCACCGTGCGCGTCAGCCCCGCGCGCACGCCGCCCCGGCGGGCCGGTCCGCCGCGCTCCAGCCCGCAGCGTCACCCTCGGGCCAGAAGTCGCCGGTGACACGGTCCTGCACGTAGGTCACGGGTGCGGGCACCCCGGCCACCAGTGCGCGCAGCGCCCCGAGGAGGGCCTCGACGTCCTCGCCCGAGGTGCCGAGGCCGCAGCTCGCCCGCACGGCGCCGGGAATCGCACCCTTGTCGCCGCGGCGCACAGCCTCTCGGGCCCGCGTGACGCCCGCGCTGCCGACACCGAGCAGCCGGATCAGGTACGGGTGCGCACAGAAGCAGCCGTGCCGCACGCCGATCCCGAACTCTGCGCTGAGCCGGGCCGCCACCAGCGCGTGGTGCATCCCCTCGACAGTGAAGGTCGCCACGGCCAGCCCGCCTTCGTCCTCGGAACCGGCCTGCGCTCGCGGCCCCAGCACGTGCACACCGCCGATGGCGCGCAGCCCGTCGTGCAGCTGAGTCGAGAGCGCAGCTTCGTGGGCGCCGATGGCGTCCCAGCCGATCCCTTCCAACTCGTCCATGGCCGTGCCGAAGGCGACCGCCCCGACGACGTTGGGCGAGCCCGCCTCCTCGCGCTCGGGGGGTTCGGTCCAGATGACCTCGTCGAGGTCGACCAGGTCGACGGCGCCCCCGCCGGCCAGGAAGGGATCGCCGGTCTCGAACGTGCGCCGCGGGCCGATGAGCGCGCCCGCGCCGAAGGGGGCGTAAAGCTTGTGGCCACTGAAAGCCACGAAGTCGGGTCCCGCCGGCAGCGGGCGGTGCGGTGCGAGTTGCGCGGCGTCGAGAAGGACAGGCACGCCCCGTTCGTGCGCCGCCGCGCAGATCTCCTGGACCGGTGGGAGCCACCCGGTCACGTTGGAGGCGCCCGTCATGGCCAGCAGGGCCGGCCGCCGCCCGCCGTCGAGCACCTTCACGACGTCGTCCGTGCCGAAGGTGCCGTCGGCGCCGCACTCCACCCAGCGCCGGGTCGCCACCCGGGCCCAGGGGAGCAGGTTGGCGTGGTGCTCCACCACGGTCGTCGCCACCACGTCGTCGGCGTCGAGCCGGAGCCGGTAGGCCAGGTGGTTGATGGCCTCGGTCGTGTTGCGCACGAGCACCACCACGTCGTCGCCGCCGGCGGGCCGGCGGGCGAAGCGGTGCACGCTGTCGCGGGCGGACTCGTACTCGGCCGTCGCCCGACGGGACTTGTAGCCCGCACCGCGGTGCACGCTCGAGTACCAGGGCAGGAACTCGGCGACACGGTCCGCCACCGCCTGGAGGGCCGGGGTCGAGGCGGCGCAGTCGAGGTCCCGGTAGGGCCGTTCCACGCCGTCGAGACACGGCACCGGCAGGTGGGCGCCGACGAGCGGCGCGGCTGCGGCCTCCGTTGTCACGCCGTCACACTACGAAGTGTGGGCGCGGTGCGGTACTTAGGCCGCCCGTGCTGCGGTCAGGGCCGGCCGGCCGGCAGGGTCGACGCGAACCACACGGTCTTGCCCGGACGGTCGCGTCGCATGTCGATGCCCCAGGTGTCGGCCAACGTCTCGACGATGTGCAGTCCGCGGCCGCATGGCGCATCCACCGCTGGCTCCAGCGGGGTCGGGCGGCCGCCGGCGGCATCGGTGACCTCGACGACGACCTGGCGCGTCTCGCCGACGACGTGCACCGTCACCTCGAATTCGGTGGCCGCATGGCGCACGGCGTTGGTGGCCAGCTCCGAGAGCATCAGCACCAGTGCGGCCGCGTCGTCGGCGCGCCCCTCGGGCAGCCGCCCGAGCAGGAAGCGGCGGGCCTCGCCGACGGATGACGCGGTGGCCGGAAACCGGCGGGAGGCCCCCGCCGACCCCCCTCCCGCGCTCCCGGCGGGGCGCCGTGCGGTCCTGGGCTGGCTCCCTCGGAGCGTGGTGCTCTGCATACCGGTTGCGGTAGATCTGCCCCCGGGACGCAACCCCTAAACCGGCTGGGGTCCGCGGCAACCGGCACGCAACCGCGCCCGTGCCTGGGCCGGGCGCTACCCTGCCCTCCCGTGGAAGAGCGTTACGAAGCCGAGCTCACCCGGTCCGCCGCCGTCCTCGACGGCGTGGACAGGGCGCTGGAGCGCCTGAGCGACGCGACGTACGGATCATGTGAGGCCTGCGGCGCCCCCATCATGGGCACCGACCTCGAGGCGGACCCCACCCGCCGCATGTGCGAGCAGCACCTGGCCCTCGGGTAGGGCAGGCGCTGGGGCGGGCCGGCGGTCAGCCGCCGACCTTGAGCCCCTTGGCCGAGTCGAGGCGGGCCGCCACGTCGGACCAGTTGACGACGTTCCACAAGGCGGCGAAGAAGTCGGCCTTCACGTTCTTGTACTGCAGGTAGAAGGCGTGCTCCCAGGCGTCGAAGACGAGCAACGGGATGGAGCCGTTGCCGACGTTGCCCTGGTGGTCGTAGACCTGCTCGACGATGAGCCGCCCGGCGAGGGGCTCGTAGGCCAGCACACCCCAGCCAGAGCCCTGGATGGTGGAGGTGGCCTGGGTGAAGTGCGCCCTGAACTTGTCGAAGGAGCCGAAGTTCCCGTCGATGGCCGAGGCCAGGGCGCCGTCGGGCTTGTCACCGCCGTCTGGGCTCTGGTTCTTCCAGAAGATGGAGTGCAGGACGTGGCCCGAGATGTGGAAGGCGAGCGTCTTCTCGAGCCCCACGATGGCACCGAAGTCGTCCTTGTCGCGGGCGGCGGCCAGCTTCTCGAGCGTCTGGTTGGCGCCGGTGACGTAGGCGGCGTGGTGCTTGTCGTGGTGGAGCTCCATGATCTGGGCCGACACGTGGGGCTCCAGCGCGGCGTAGTCGTAGGGCAGATCGGGAAGGCTGTACTCGGCCATGGGCGGTCTCCTCATCGTGGTCGTCGTGGTGTGCTGGACCATACCCGAAGGGGGCGTGATCCCAACCGGGATCCAACCACCATGCGAACAGGGCGGCGAGGCGTGGGGGCAACCCCCGGACGCCCGTGGTGGGCGGTACGCTTGCAAGAGTGAGCACCGACCCGAAGGACCGCTGGAGCGACCTCGGGTCCTTCATCCGCGAGCAGCGCGGATCCGCCCGCCTGTCGCTGCGCCGGCTGTCCGAGCTGGCCGGGATCTCGAACCCCTACCTGAGCCAGATCGAGCGCGGGCTGCGCCGGCCGTCCGCCGAGATCCTCCAGCAGATCGCCAAGGCGCTGCGGATCTCCGCCGAGACGCTCTATGTCCAGGCCGGCATCCTCGAGGCGCCCGCCGGCTCGCCCGACCTGACCCGGTCCATCATGGCGGACCAGACGATCAGCGAGGAGCAGAAGCAGGCGCTCGTGCGCATCTACCTCTCCTTCCGGCGCGAGCACGAGGACGAGGAGCCCGAGGAGGGCCGACCGCCGCCGGCCCCACGGGCCGCCACCCACGCCGCCACCGGGCCCGCCGCCACAGAGCCGCCCGTGCCGCCCGGCCGGGTGGCGACCGCCTGAAACCGGCCCGAACGAACACCCCGCCGTGCCCGGAGTGATTTTCGCGACCGCCGGTAGGCTCTGACCGCCATGCGCCGGCTCGCCGTCCTGTCCCTGCACACCTCGCCCCTGGCCCAGCCCGGCACGGGCGACGGCGGCGGCATGAACGTCTACGTGCGCGAATTGACCGCGGCGCTCGCCCGCACCGGCGTGACCTGCGACGTGTTCACCCGTGCCTGGTCGCCCGACCTCCCCGCCGTCGTCGAGGTGGAGCCCGGCCTGCGGGTGCACCACGTGGCCGCCGGGCCCCTCGAGGTCCTGCCCAAGGCGGCCCTGCCCGGCGTCGTCGACGAGTTCACGGCCGGGGTGCTCGGGCGCATGGCCGCCGCGCCCGGGTCCGGCGCGTCTGAGGGCGGCGGGCTGCCCTACACGTCGGTGCACGCGAACTACTGGCTGTCGGGTCTGTCGGGCCACGTGATCAAGCACGAGCTCGAGCTCCCCCTCGTGTGCACGTTCCACACGCTCGACCGCGTCAAGGCGGAGTCGATGCCCGAGGAGGTCGAGGCGGACATGCCACACCGCCGGGCCGAGGCGGAGGCGTCCGTCATCGACTGCTCCGACGCGGTGCTGGCGTCGTGCACGGTCGAGGCCGACCAGATCGCGTCGCTCTACGGCGGGGACCCCGGGCGCATCCGCATCGTGCCGCCCGGTGTCGACCACGCGTTCTTCGGCCCGGGCCACCGGCCCCAGGCCCGCCGCGCCCTCGGGCTGCCGCTCGACGGGCGCCTGCTGCTGTTCGTCGGCCGGATCCAGCCGCTCAAGTGCGCCGACGCCGCGATCGAGACGCTGGCGGAGCTGCTCGAGAGCGGCGGAGAGCCCTACCGCCTGGTCGTCGTCGGCGGCCCCAGCGGGCCCCACGGGGAGAAGTCGCTGCAGGGGCTGCACGACGCGGCCGACGCCCGCGGCGTGCGCGGGCACGTCCACTTCATCGACCCCCAACCCCACGAGCTGCTGTCGTCGTACTACCGGGCCGCCGACGTGTGCATCGTCCCGAGCCGCTCGGAGTCCTTCGGCCTCGTGGCACTCGAGGCGGCTGCCTGCGGGACGCCCGTCGTGGCCTCCGCCGTGGGCGGGCTCACGACGCTGGTCGACCACGGCCACACGGGCTTCCTGGTGGACGACCCCGACCCGCGCGCCTACGCCGCCGCCGTGCGCCGGGTCTTCGACGAGCCGCTGGCGGCCGAGCGCTTCAGCACCGCATCGGTGCTGCGGGCCCGCCACTACACCTGGCGTGCCGCCGCCGCGGCGCTGGTGGAGCTGCACGACGAGCTGGCCTCGGGCCGCCTCGTCGAATGCGGCTGAGCAACGACCGCTGCGTGCCGCTCATCGACCTGCCCGAGGAAGACGAGATGGCGGCGGCCGTCGCCTGCATCGACGCCTGGGCGAAGCGGGAGCTCGAGGCCGACGGGCCGCTCGTGGCGGCCGACCGCCAGGAGGTGACCGATCGGACCGCGTCGTATCAGTGGTATCTCCGCTTCAAGGGTGAGGAGAAGGACTTCATCACCGTCTGGTTCACGCTGAAACAGCGGACGCTGTGGCACGAGGCGCAGTTCATGCCGGCTCCCGAGGAGAACAAGGAAGAGGTCTACGCCTACTTGCTCCGGCGCAATACCGCCTTGTTGGGCATGTGGTTCGCGCTGGGGCCCGAAGACGCCGTCTACCTGGTGGGCCGGGTGCCCGCCCGCCTCATCGACGACGACGAGCTCGACCGCATCGCCGGGGCGTCGGTCGTCTATACCGATGACCATTTCCCGACGGCCATGACGATGGGGTACCCGTCGACCTACCGCCGCCGCCCGCGGCGATCCTGACGCGCCGGCGGCGTTCAGCGGCACGGGGCCGCGCTCGGTATCGTCGCGCGGGTGTCGAGCCTGCTCATCGTCGGTGGAGGAAAGATGGGCGGCGCCCTCCTGGGCGGGCTGCTGCGCTCGGGCTGGGCCTCGGTGGACGACGTGACCGTGATCGAGCCGGTGGCCGAGCGCCGGGACGAGCTCGCCGCCGAGCAGCCCGGACTGCGGATCGTCGCCGCGCCCGAGCCGGGTTTGCTCGACGACGCCGGCGAGCGGATCGGTGGAGCGGTGCTGGCCGTGAAGACCGATGCCGCCGAGGGTGCCTGCCGCGCCCTCGGCCTGACGGGGGTGACCCGCCTGCTCTCCATCGTGGCCGGCATGCCGGCGGTGCGGCTCGAGGCGGCCCTGGGCGGGGAGCCCGCCGTGGTCCGCGCCATGCCCAACACCCCGGCGCTGGTCGGGGCCGGCGTCACGGCGATCTCGGGCGGGTCGTTCGCCACCTCCGCCGACCTGGCCTGGGCCGAGGATGTGCTCGCGGCGGTTGGCGCGGTCGTGCGCCTGCCCGAACGCCTGCTCGATGCGGTGACCGGCCTTTCGGGATCGGGTCCCGCCTACTTCTTCCTGGTCGCGGAGGCGCTCGTGGAGGCGGGCGTGCAGATGGGCCTCACCCGTGACGTCAGCCGGGCGCTCGTGGTCGAGACGATGGCCGGCTCGGCCGCCCTGCTCAAGGAGACCGGCAGCGAGCCCGAGACGCTGCGCGCCATGGTGACGTCGCCGGCGGGCACCACGGCGGCGGGCATCCGGACGCTGGAGGCCAGGGCGGTGCGCTCGGCCTTCATGGAGGCGGTCGCGGCCGCCACGGAACGCTCGCGCAACCTGTCGCGCTGAGGGATCGCGACCGCGACCGCACCGATGCCGAGCGAACCCGGACCGACGATCTTCTTCCTCTCCGACTTCGGGACGCAGGACGAGTTCGCCGGGGTGGTGCACGCGGTGATCGCCAGGCGCGCCCCCGGCACGACCGTCATCGACCTCACGCACAATGTCCCGCCCTTCGACGTCCGGGCCGGGAGCCACACCTTGGTGCGTGCGGTGCCGCATCTCGGCCCCGGCGTGGTGCTCGGTGTCGTCGACCCCGGGGTCGGCACGGCACGCCGCGGCATCTGCATCGAGGTGGCGCTGACCGCCGGCGGGATGCTGCACTTCGTCGGGCCCGACAACGGCCTGCTGGTGGCGGCGGCCGAGGCCGCCGGCGAGGCGCCCATCGCCCGGGTGGTCGAGCTGCGCCGGGAGCAGCAGCAGGCGGCGCCCGTCCAGGGTCCCACCTTCGACGGTCGCGACCTGTTCGCGCCGGCTGCGGCGGCCCTGTGCGCGGGCGCCACGTCGGGGGACCTGGGCGAGGCCGTGGAGCCGGCGTCGCTGGTGCGCCTGGTCGGCGGCGTGGTCGAGCAGGGGCGGCTCCACGACGGCCGGGCCTGCCTGCGCGCCGAGGTGACCTGGGTGGACCACTTCGGCAACCTGCAGCTGGCGGCCACCATGGCCGACGCGCGCGTGGCCGGGATCCCGCTCGTGGGCAGCATCGAGCTGGCGGCGCGGATGGAGTCGGGCAGCGAGTACCTCGACGGGCTGCCGCACTCGCTGGTCCCCGACGGTGTGGCGCTGCGCTGCGTGGACGCCTTCGGCGATCTCAAGCCGGGTGAATTCGGCCTCCTCGTCGACGCCAACGGGCATCTGGCCGTGGTCGCCGGCGAGGCCTCCGCGGCCAGCTGGCTCAACGTGACCGCCGGTGAGCTGCTCATCCTCGCCTGGTGAGCTGACCGGGCACCGGTGTCCGGTTTGGTGCCGCCGGGAGCGTCCTCGGTACCATCCGGCGTGGTGAGAGACGAGCAGGACAAGACACAATCGCCCACCGCGTCGGACGCGCCGGTCCCGGCGAAGCGGATCCCCGAGGCGACCGTGCTGCGCCTCCCGGTGTACCAGCGCATCCTGGCCGAGCTGGTCCGTGCCGGCGCCGGGACGGTCTCTTCGGAGCAGCTGGCCGAGCTGGCGCGCCTCAACGCGGCGAAGGTGCGCAAGGACCTCTCCCTCCTCGGCTCGTTCGGCACCCGGGGCTCGGGGTACGACCCCGAGTTCCTGATCGCACAGATCGACCGTGCGCTCGGCGTCGACGAGAACTGGTCGGTGGCCATCGTCGGCATCGGGAACCTGGGACGGGCCCTCACCAACTCGGCCGGGTTCGCCTCGCGGGGCTGCGCGGTGACGGCGCTCTTCGATGTCGACCCCGAGGTGGTGGGCGAGGAGATCCGCGGCATCAAAGTGCGCCACATGGACGAGCTCGCCACGCTGCGCGCCGCCGACCGTCCCGACATCGGCGTGATCACGACGCCGGGCTGGGCCGCCCAGGGAGTGGCGGACCTGCTCGTGCGGGCGGAGGTGACCTCGCTGCTCAACTTCGCGCCCCGCGTGCTGCACGTGCCGCCGTCGGTGTACCTGCGCTACGTCGACCTTTCCATCGAGCTGCAGGTCCTCGGCTTCTACCGGGCCCGCCACGAGGAGTACCAGCGCACGGGGACCGACGGGGACGAGCGGGGCCCGCTGATGCGCTCCGTCGGGCTGGCGCAGGGTCCCGACCTGGACTGAACGGGGCGGGGGTGACCGGCCGCCGCCCGCTGACTGGCAGGCTGTGGGGTGGGACCGGCACAATTGTGAACCGACCCAGGAGGGAACCGAGTGTCCGTCGTCGTCGTAGGGCTCCAGCACACGCAGGCCCCACTGCCGTTGCTCGAAGCCGCCGCCGTACCCGACGGTGAGCTGCACAAGGTGCTCAGCGCACTGAGCCACTGCCGCAACGTCCAGGAGACGGTGGTCCTCTCGACCTGCCTGCGCACCGAGGTCTACGCGGTGGTGGATCGGTTCCACGACGCCGTGGCCGAGATCTACGACGTCCTGTCCGAACAGTCGGGCGCCGCCGTGGAGGAGCTCTCCGCCCACGCCACCATCCGCTTCGACGACGACGTGACCTCACATCTCTTCGCGGTGACGTCGGGTCTGGAGTCCGTGGTGACGGGGGAGACCGAGGTCGTCGGCCAGGTCCGGCGCGCCTTCGAGCGGGCGCACGAGGAGGGAACGTCGGGGCCCGTGCTCTCGGCCCTGTTCCGGCACGCGCTGCAGACGGGCAAGCGGGTACGCACCGAGACGGGGATCTCCAAGGGGACGACGTCGTTCGCCTACGCCGCGGTGACCGTCGCCCGGGGTCAGGACCAGGCGGGCCTGCGCGGGGCGCGCGTCGTGGTCGTCGGCGCGGGTGACATGGGTCTCGGCGTCTGCCGGGCCCTGTCCGACATCGCAGCGGCCGACGCGCCGGCCCGGGTCGTGGTGGCCAACCGCTCGTCGCGCCGCGCCCGGGACCTCGTGCGCGCATCCGAGGGCTCCACGTTCGAGATGCGGGCGGTGCCGCTCGAGCACGTGGGCGCCGAGCTGGTGGACGCCGATGTCGTGCTGTCCGCCGTCGCCGCGGAATCCCATGTGCTCGAGGCGTCGGACTTCGAAGGTGTGACCGGTCCGCTGCTCGTCATCGACCTCGGGGTCCCGCGCAACGTCGATCCGGCGGTGGCGGGACTCGAGGGCGTCACGCTGCTCGACATGGACACGCTGGGCGCCTCGGTGGCCCGGGCTCTCGGAGACCGCCAGGAGGAGTCGGTCGCGGCGCACGGCATCGTGGCCGCCGAGGTCGAACGCTTCCGCACAGCCAGCCGCCAGCGCGGGGCGGCGCCGGTGATCGCGTCGCTGCGCGCCCGCTCCGAGTCGCTGCGCGTGGCCGAACTGGAGCGCCACCGGGCCCAGCTGGCCGACCTGACCGAGGAGGAGTGGGAGCACGTGGACGCGGCGACCCGGGCGGCGCTGGCCAAGATGCTGCACGAGCCGACGATGCTCCTGAAGGAGACCGCAGGCACGCCACGCGGCGAGCGGCTCGTCGAGGCCCTGCGTATCCTCTTCGATCTCTAGTCGCGGCATGGGATAGTCGCGGCATGGGAACCATCCGCCTGGCCACCCGCGGCTCCCCGCTCGCCCTGCGCCAGACCGAGATGGTCTCCGAGCTCCTGCGGCGCGCCGACCCCGGCCTGGCCGTCGAGCCCGTCGTGGTGCGCACTCAAGGCGACCAGCAGGCGTCGGTGCCGCTCGACCAGATCGGCGGCCAGGGCGTGTTCGTGACCGAGGTCGAGTCCGCGGTGACCGACGGGCGGGCGGACGCCGCGGTGCACTCGGCCAAGGACATGCCCTCGACCATGGGTGACCATCTGGTGCTGGGGGCGGTGCCGGAGCGGGCCGACCCCCGCGACGGCCTCGTCGGCTGCACGCTGGCGGACCTCCCGGCGGGCGGGCTCGTCGCGACGGGGTCGGCCCGGCGCCGCGCCCAGCTGGCCTATCTTCGGCCGGACCTCGTCTTCACCCAGCTGCGCGGGAACATGGCCCGGCGGGTGGCCGTGGGCGAGGAGGGCGGGGTCACGGCGGTGGTGGTGGCCGTTGCCGCCATGGAGCGGCTGGGCTGGCTGGACCGGTTGAACGACGTGCTCGACCCGATGGACGTGCTGCCCCAGGCCGGCCAGGGCGCCATCGCGGTGCAGTGCCGGGCCGACGACGAGGACACGCGCCGGCGGCTGCGAGCCATCGACCATGGACCGAGTCACCGCGCCCTGGTGGCCGAGCGGGCGGTGCTGGCCGCGCTCGGGGGGAGCTGCACCGTGCCGGTGGGGGCGTTCGCCCAGGAGGCCGGCGACGGGTCCGCGTCCGGCGCGGACGCGCTGCTGCGGGTGTCGGGGCTGGTGGCCAGCGGGGACGGGCGCACGATGATCCGAATGACCCGTCTCGGCGAGGACGCCATGGCCGTGGGCACGGGGCTGGCCCGTGCGCTGCTGGACGGTGGCGGGTCGGCGATCGACGGCTTCGGCGATGCGGCGGCTGCCGTCGCGGGCGGCACGCCGTGACTGTGTACCTGGTGGGGGCCGGCCCCGGCGACCCCGGGCTCCTGACCCGCCGTGGGGCGCGGTTGCTGGCGCGGGCCGACGTCGTGCTGCACGACCGGCTGGTCAGCCCGGGCATCCTCGACCTGGTGCCCCCGAGCGCCACCCTGATCGACGTCGGCAAGGAGCCCGATGCGGCGCAGGCTGGGACGGCCCGCCAGGACGAGATCGCGCGCCTGCTCGTCGAGCACGGCCGGCGTTCCGCCGTGGTGGTCCGGCTGAAGGGCGGTGACCCCTTCCTCTTCGGCCGCGGCGGCGAGGAGGTGGAGGTGCTGGCGCGGGAGGGGATCCCTTGGGAGGTCGTCCCGGGCGTGACCTCCGCGTTCGGTGTCCCGGCCGCCGTCGGCATCCCGGTCACCCAGCGCGGCCTGGCCTCGTCGGTCACGGTGGTGACGGGTCGCGTCGGCGAGCCGGGCGCGGACGGCGGGCCCGACTGGACGGCGCTGGCTCGGGCGGGCGGGACGCTTGTCGTCCTCATGGGGATGACCACGCGGGCCGCGGTCGCCGAGGCACTGCTGCGGGGCGGCCGCCCGCCCGACACCCCGGTCGCGGTGATCGCGAACGGGACGACACCGAGGGAGCGGGTGGCGCGCACGACGTTGGCCGGGCTGGCGGGGGTCGAGCTGGGTCCGCCCGCCGTGATCGTGATCGGTCCGGTGGCCGCGCTCGGCGCCGTTGCTCCCGTCGCAGCGCCGTCGGGGCCGCTGGCCGGCCGGACGGTGGTGGTGACCCGCTCAGGGCCGCGCGCCCGCGGCCTCGTCGACGCGCTCGAGCGGGTCGGTGCCACGGCGCTCGAGCTCCCGCTGACCCGCCAGGTCGACCCCTCCGACGGCGGAGCCGCGCTGCGGGCGGCCGCCGCCGAGGTGCAGGAGAACCGTTGGGTCGTGCTCACCTCGGTCAACGCGGTCGAGCGCTTCGTGGCCGAGCTCCGCGACGCCCGCGCGCTCGGGCCGGTGCTGGTCGCCGCGGTGGGGCCGGCCACCTCCGACGCGCTGCGGAGGGCGGGTGTGGAGCCGGACCTGGTGCCGGCCGAGCACAGCGCCCACGGCCTCGTCGAGGAGTTCCCCGCGCCGCACGACGCCGCACGGCGCGTCCTCTTCCCGTGCGCGGACCTGGCGCCCGACACCATCGTCGAGGGCCTCGGGTACAAGGGTTGGGAGGTCCGGCGGGTGGAGGCCTACCGCACCGTTGCCCGGGCCATGCCCGAGCCCGAGATCCTGGCCCGGGTGGCCGCTGCCGACGCCGCCTCGTTCACCGCCACGTCGTCGGTGGCCGCGTTCGCGGCGTTGCGGACTCCCGAGGGTGCGCCGCTGCCGGTACCCCCGCACGTCGTCTGCATCGGGCCCACCACCGCCGAGGCGGCCCGCTCGGCCGGCTGGGCGGGCGTGCACGAGGCCTGGGGCTCGTCCGCCGAGGGCATCGTCGCCGAGCTGGTGCACCACTTCGGTCCCGGAGCCGGCACCGCCTCGTAGGCTGGACGGCCATGGCCCCGGCCACCTCTCCCGTGCCCGCCTGGGGCGACGTCCCCCAACGCCGCCTCCGCCGCCTCCGCCGCACCCCGGCGCTGCGGCGGCTGGTCGCCGAGGCGAGGCTCGGCCTGGACGACCTCGTCGCCCCCCTGTTCGTGCGGGAGGGGACGACGGAGCCGACCCCCATCGCGTCCATGCCGGGCCAGGTGCAGCACACCCTCGACTCGTTGGTGCCCGAGGCCAAGCGGCTCGTCTCCCTGGGGATCCCGGGGCTGATCCTCTTCGGTGTCCCGGCGCGCAAGGACGCGCAGGGGAGCGGGGCGTGGGACCCCGACGGCGTGGTGCAGCGCGCGCTGCGGGCCGTGCGCGACGCCGTCGGGGACGAGCTCGTCGTGATGGCCGATCTCTGTCTGGACGAGTACACCGACCACGGGCACTGCGGCGTGCTGGGCCCTGCGGGCGAGGTGCGCAACGACGAGACGCTCGAGCTCTACCGGCGCATCGCCGTGGCCCAGGCGGACGCCGGGGCGGACGTCGTCGCGCCGAGCGGCATGATGGACGGCCAGGTGGCCGCCATCCGGGCGGCCCTCGACGGGAGCGGCCACGACCAGGTCGCGGTGCTGGCCTACGCCTCCAAGTACGCGTCGGCCCTCTACGGTCCGTTCCGCGACGCGGTCGACGTCGCCATCGCCGGCGGCGGCGACCGCCGGGCCTACCAACAGGACCCGCGCAACGGGCGCGAGGCCCTGGCCGAGATAGAGCAGGACCTCGCAGAGGGCGCCGACATGATCA
Source organism: uncultured Acidimicrobiaceae bacterium (assembly GCA_963809825.1). Taxonomy (GTDB): domain Bacteria; phylum Actinomycetota; class Acidimicrobiia; order Acidimicrobiales; family RAAP-2; genus Bog-473. The sequence continues at coordinate 716,120 of CAWELJ010000004.1, forward strand.
TGGTCAAGCCGGCCATGACCTCGCTCGACGTCCTGGCCGCCGCCCGTGGCGTCGTGCGCGTCCCCCTCGCCGCCTACCACGTCAGCGGCGAGTACTCCATGATCAAGGCCGCCGCCGCCGCCGGGTGGATCGACGGGCCGGCCGTGGCCCTCGAGCAGCTCACGGTGCTGAAGCGGGCCGGCGCCGACTTCGTCCTCACCTATTTCGCCACCGAGGTCGCCGAGGCACTGGGTGGCTGAGCGGGATCTGCCGACGTCGAACGCCGAGTGGTTCGCCCGGGCCCGACGCGTGATCCCCGGTGGCGTGGACTCGCCGGTGCGTTCCTTCGCCTCGGTGGGTGGCACGCCCTACACGGTCGTCTCGGGCGAGGGCCCCTACGTCGTCGACGCCGAGGGGACCCGCTTCATCGATCTCGTCCAGTCGTACGGCGCCGTGCTGCTCGGCCACGCCCATCCCGCCGTCACCGAGGCCGTCGTTTCGGCGGCGGCGCGGGGTACGACGTTCGGCGCGCCCACGCCGGGCGAGGTCCTGCTGGCGGAGGCCATCTGCGAGCGCATGCCGGGCTGCGAGCAGGTGCGGCTGGTCTCCTCGGGCACCGAGGCCGCCATGAGCGCGGTGCGCCTCGCGCGCGGCGCGACGCGGCGCGACCGGGTGGTCAAATTCGACGGGTGCTACCACGGGCACTCCGACGGGCTGCTGGCCGGCGGCGGGAGCGGCGTGGCCATGCTCGGATTGCCGGGCTCCGTCGGGGTGTCGGCGGGCGCCGTCGCGGACACCGAGGTCGTCCCCTACAACACCGTGCCCGTTCTCGACGAGCGCGTGGCCTGCGTGATCGTCGAGGCGGTGGCGGCGAACATGAACCTGGTCCCGCCCGCGCCCGGTTTCCTGGCGGGGCTGCGGGCCGCCTGCGACGCCGCGGGGGCCCTGCTGATCTTCGACGAGGTGATCACCGGCTTCCGCCTCGGGACCGACGGGGCCACCGGCTGGTCCGGCGTGACGCCCGACCTCTGGTGCTTCGGCAAGGTCATCGGCGGCGGGCTGCCGGTCGGGGCCTTCGGCGCTCGCCGCGAGCTGATGGACGAGCTGGCCCCGGCCGGGCCGGTGTACCAGGCCGGCACGCTCTCGGGGAACCCGCTCGCCACCGCGGCGGGGCTGGCCGTGCTGCGCCACGTCGGTCCGGCCGACTACGAGGCGTTGTCGTCCCGGGTGGCGCTGTTCGCCAAGGATCTGGAGGCGGCGGTGGCGGCAGGCGGCCTGTCCGTCAGCGTCCCGGTGGTCGGACCGCTGGTCGGGCTGTTCCTCGCCCCGGCCGGGACGGGACCGATCGCGCCGCCGTTGGAATACGAGGGTGCGCGTGCCCTGGCCGGCAACGGTGTCTACGGCCGCTTCTTCCACGCCATGCTGCGGCGCGGCGTTGCGCTCGCCCCCGGTCCCTACGAGGTCATGTTCCCCGGGCTGGCCCACGACGAGGCCGTGCTGGCCCGGGTGGTCGAGGCCGCCGGCGAGGCGGCGGCGGAAGTGGCCCGGTAGGAGACGTTCCAGGCCGCAGCCCCACGGTGCGGTGCCCGGCGCGAGGTGTTCCGCCAGTCTCATCCGACTGCATATGCAGCCCTCCAATATCCCTGCCATTAACGAAGGTTCACGTCAACATCCTTCGTTAACTGCCTCAGTTTCGGAAGGCTGCATATACAGATCGGAAGCCATGGCCGCCCGGGGGCCGAGGGTTGGACGACGCCGCGCTCCACCACGTGCGTGCGGAGGGTCAGAACGACCGCACGACCGCGTCGGGTCCCATGACGATCACGGGATGCAGCGCGGGATTCAGCCACCGCAACACCGCGTCGAGGTCGCCGAGTGGCAGGGAGACGCAGCCCTGGGTCGGTGCCCCGGTGTCGGCGTGGAGGAAGATGGCCGACCCGAACGGACCGGCCGCCGGCGTGTTGTAGTCGATTACCGCGAGCGCCGGGTAGGCGTTGCCCTCGGTCCACAGCGCCTCGGAGTCACCGCCGAAGGGTGGGGCGGTGCCGCAGGCGACGTGCTGGAACGTGTTGTAGGTCGGGCTGGCGGGGTCCTCGTCCCACCAGTCTCCGCACGCCAGCTGGTGGTAGGCGAACTGCGTGCCGGGGTCGGCTTGGACCCCGTACATCGTGGGCCCGATGGCGTACATGCCCTCGGGGGTCGTGCCGTCGCCCTCGGTGCGGCTCGCGCCCGGCAGCCAGCCGTGCACCCCGTCGACCGCCGGCTGGGGGCCGACGGCTTCGTACCAACCGTTGCCGTCGTTCTCGTAGGCGGTGAGCGTGGCCGTCGTGCTGGCCGCGTCGGGGGCGTCGACGACGATCACCTGCTGCGCACCCCCGGTCGACGCCAGCTGGTTGACCAGGAGGGGTGTGATGTCCCCGGTCGCCGATCCGAGAAAGGCGGCTGTGCCGAACGTGAACACGCCGCCGTCGGAGGCGACGAGCCAGTAGCCCCCGGACGACGGCGCAGCAGCGATGCCGTCGATGGGCGCGTCGAGGTGGAGGCTGCCGGTCGAGCCGAAGAAGTGCGCGTCGCCGTAGCTGAAGATGCCACCGTCGGAGGCGACGAGCCAGTAGCCCTGCCCCGACGGTGTGGCCGCCATGCCGACGACCGGTTCGTTCAGTCGCATCGACCCGGTGGAGCCGAAGAAGTGCGCGTCGCCGTAGCTGAAGATGCCACCGTCGGAGGCGACGAGCCAGTAGCCCTGCCCCGACGGTGTGGCCGCCATGCCGACGACCGGTTCGTTCAGTCGCATCGACCCGGTGGAGCCGAAGAAGTGCGCGTCGCCGTAGCTGAAGATGCCACCGTCGGAGGCGACGAGCCAGTAGCCCTGCCCCGACGGTGTGGCCGCCATGCCGACGATGGGCGCGTTGAGACGGAGCGCACCGGTGGAGCCGAAGAAGTGCGCGTCGCCGTAGCTGAAGATGCCACCGTCGGAGGCGACGAGCCAGTACCCGTTGCCCGAATGCGTCGGTGCCAGCCCCACGACCGGGGAGTTGAGGGCGCTCCCGCTCATGCTCCCGTAGGAGCGGGCGTCCCCGAACGGGTAGACGGCGCCGGTCGACGACGCAACCCAGTACCCCCCGCCGTCTGGGGTGGTGGCCAGCCCGACCGCCCGAGCCGTGGGCACTCCCGCTGCAGTCGCTGCCTTTGGAGCCAGCGCGGCGAGCGTCAGGACCGAGGCGGTGAGGGTTCCGCAGACGACGAGGGGGATCGTCCGGCGACGGGCGTGCAGGTTCAACCGCAAGAGCCCAGGTTAGGAGCGCGCGCTCGCCGTGCGAGCCAACCGATTTTGTCGTTGGCAGACTGGGTGGCATGCCCGAGCCCGAGCACCGATGGCCGCAGGACTTTGCGGCACTGCGACGCGGCGAAGGCTGCCCGATGTGCGGCGGCGGGGTCGATGAGACGCCACACGGACTGCGCGTGTTCGAGGGCAGATGGGCCGACGGGTACGTCGGCCGGTACCCCGTCCGGCCCGGGTATGCCTATGTCATCTGGAGTGGACGTCACGTCACCGAGCCCGGCGAGCTGTCGCCCGAGGAGGCGGCCGGGTTCTGGTCCGAGGTCGCCCGCGTGGCGCAGGCAGTGGAGGCGGAGTACCGGCCCGCCAAGATGAACTGGCTGCACCTGGGCAACGGTGTGCCGCACCTTCACGTGCACCTCGTACCCCGGCCCCACGATGACGCGCGGGCGGGGCTACCGCTCGAGACCGAGGCATTCCACGTGGAGCGCACGCCGGCCGTCGAACCTTCGGAGCTGGCAGGCCAGGCGGCGGCGTTGCGGGCGCGCCTGCAGCCGTGACGAAGGGGGAGCTGCTGGCCGAGGGGCGCACCGCCGAGGTCTTCGCCTACGGCGAGGGCCGGGTGCTCAAGCTCGACCGGCCGGATTGGAACGGCCTGGCCGAGTTCGAGGGCACCTTGCTGGCGGACCTGGCCGACGCCGGGTTGCCGGTGGCGCGCCCGCACGGCACAGTGACCGTCGAGGGTCGCAGCGGCCTGATCCTCGACCGGGTCGAAGGGCCTGCGCTCCTGGACGTGGTGCTCTCCTCGAGCCCCGAACAGGCCGAGCAGCTCGCCGACCGCTTCGCCGCGCTCCAGCTGCAGATCAACGCGATGGTGATCGCGGGCCTGCCCAACCTTGTCCCCCGGCTCCGGCGCGAGGTCGAGGACAGCGTGGCCGACACCGCCTCGCGCGCCGAGCTGCTGGCGCTGCTGGTCGAGCTCGACGACGGCGCCCGGGGCGTCTGCCACTTCGACTTCCATCCCCTGAACGTCCTCAGTGGCCCCGACGGCTGGGTCGTCATCGACTGGCTCACGGTGGCCGCTGGGCCGCCTGCCGCCGACCTCGCCCGCACGCTCGTGCTCTGGGGGCGCTGGTCGACGGAGCCAGTGGTCACCTTCCTGCGTGCCGTCCGCCGTGTCGGTGCGGAAGCCCGGGACCTCGACCATGACCGGCTCGACGCGTGGGTCCGCATTGCCGCGGCGGCGCGGCAGGCGGAGGGCTTCGAGGGGGCGGAGGCAACGTGGTTGTCGCTGGTGGCCACCGGATCGGTACGGCTGTTCGCCTGAGTCACCCCGGGTGCCGCCTCAGGCGGCGGGATTCTCGAGACCGCCGTGGTCGGGAATGACCCGTGACACCAGCTCCATAGCGCGGAAGCCGAGCTCCGCTGGACCGGCAGCGTCGGGCCGCATGAGGTTGGCCATGATGCGCAGCAGCGTCGTCATGAGCACCTCCGAGCGCATGCCGAGGCTGACGCAGAGCCGCATCGCCTCGGGGTGCGAGATGAGATGGACGAAGGCGCGGGCCACCTTGAAGTAGGGCCCGTAGGCGGCGGTCAGCTCGCGGTCGTAGTCGGCCAGTGCGCGGGTGCCCTCCCCCGTGAGCGCGTGGCCCAACGCGGCCGCGGCCAGGCGCCCGGTCTCGTACCCGTAGGCGATCCCCTCCCCGTTGAACGGGTTGATGACACCGCCCGCGTCGCCGGCGATGAGCACGTTGCCGCCCGCCCGCGGACCCACGGACAGACCCATCGGCAGCTTCCCGCCGGTGGGTGGTCCGAGGCACGTCTCGGGGCTCAGGCCCCACGACGCGGGGGCGTAGCCGACGAACGTGTCCATGAGGGTGGAGGTGTTGATGCCCTTCCAGCGCTGCTCGGTCGAGAGGAGGCCGACACCGACGTTGATCCGGCCGTCGCCCATGGGGAAGATCCAGCCGTAGCCGGGCACCACGTTCCCCTCGGGGTCGCGGATGTCGAGGTGCGACTCGATGAACGGGTCGTCGTGGCGGTCTGAGCTGTAGTAGCCCCGCAGGGCCATGCCCATGGGCAGGTCGCGCCGCCTCGAGGTGCCGAGCATCCGGCCCAAGCGGGAGTTCGACCCGTCGGCCACCACGACGTAGCGGGCCTTGATTTCACGGCTGTGGTCGCTGCCCTTGTCTCTCACGGTCACGCCGCTCAGCGTGGGTAGCGGCCCGTTCGGCGCCGCACCCTCGTCGACGATGGGCGCCACCACCTCGGTGCCCTGCAGCAGGGTCGCCCCCGCATCAGCGGCGCGGGCCGCCACCAGCCCGTCGAGGTCGTGGCGCGTGATCGTGTAGCCGTAGTCGGGGAAATTGGGGTGTTCGGGCCATTGCATCTCGATGGAGTGGCCGAACCCGAAGGCCCGCAGGCCGGTGTAGCGGTGCGAGCCGGCGAGGGCACCTTCCAGCCCCATGTCGGCCAGCTGGCGGACGGCTCGCGGTGTGAGTCCGTCACCACAGGTCTTCTCCCGTGGGAACACTTTCTTCTCGACGACCGCCACGTCCCAGCCGGCGTCGGCCAACCAGTAGCCACACGCCGACCCGGCGGGGCCCGCGCCGACGACCACAACGTCGTGCACGTGCCTGGCATCCCGGGGTGCCCTCGGCGTTGCGCCCGCCGGCGCCCTCTTGGTCGCGGCCGCCGCCTTCTTGGCCGCCGCGACCTTCTTCGCCGGGGCGTTCGCCGCCTTCTTGGCCGGAGCCGCCGCCTTCTTGGCCGCCGCGACCTTCTTCGCCGGGGCGTTCGCCGCCTTCTTGGCCGGGGTCGCCGCCGCCTTCTTCGCAGGGGCCTTCGCCGTCCGCGCCGGCTTCTTCGGGGCGCCGGCCGGGGGGGTGTCGTCGGGTGCCGTCACGAGGGCATCGTAGGCCCCCCGCCGGGGCCTCTGACCAGCGCTGCGGATGTGCCTGGCGAAGGGGTCGCATGGTAGAAACGGAAGGCAGTGGACCAGTACCTCCCGATCCTCATCCTGGGGCTGCTCGGCCTCCTCTTCACCGTCTTCTCGCTCGTCTCGTCGGCCATGCTGGCGCCGAGGAAGAAGCCGAGTGTGGCCAAGCTCGCGCCCTACGAGTGCGGCATCGTGCCCAACGTCGAGCCGCCGCAACGCTTCCCGGTGCGCTTCTACCTGGTCTCCATGATCTTCATCATCTTCGACATCGAGATCGTGTTCCTCTACCCCTGGGCGGTCGTGTTCCACCAGATCGCGACGTTCGGGCTCATCGAGGTCATCGTCTTCGCCGCCGTGGTCTTCGTGTCGTTCCTGTACCTCATCTCGAACGGCGCTCTGACCTGGGGTCCGCCCAAGACGCTGCAGCCGGGCATGCCGAGCCGCACCTCGGAGTCGACCATCACGCGCATCAGCGCGTCGCGCCCGACCCCCGGTGAGGCGGCCTGACAGATGGGGTTCGAGGACCTCCAGCACAATTTCCTGACCGGCCGCATCGAGGACCTGGTCAAGTGGGCCCGGCGCAACAGCGTGTGGCCGGCCACCTTCGGCCTCGCCTGCTGCGCCATTGAGATGATGTCCGTCGGGGCCGCCGACTACGACATCAGCCGGCTCGGTATGGAGGTGTTCCGGGCGTCGCCGCGCCAGGCGGACCTGATGATCGTCGCCGGCCGGGTCTCGCAGAAGATGGCGCCGGTCCTGCGCCAGGTCTACGACCAGATGATGGAGCCCAAGTGGGTGATCTCCATGGGCGTGTGCGCCTCGACGGGCGGGATGTTCAACAACTACGCCATCGTGCAGGGCGTCGACCAGATCGTGCCGGTGGACGTCTATGCCCCGGGTTGCCCCCCTTCTCCCGAGACGCTGCTGCACGCCATCCTCACCCTGCACGAGAAGATCCGCACCGGCGAGATCACGCGCCGGCCCGGGTCGTCCATCCCGCCCGGTGAGCAAGCCACGGGCGGTTGGGTGCCCACGGTGCCCGACGCCGTGCGGGTGGCCACACCGCGGTGAGCGGGACCGCTCCCGTAGCCCCGGTGCCGTCGCCCGAGGGTGTCCTGCCCGAGGTGCCGCGGCTGCCCGACCGTCTGGTCGACCAGCTCGCCTTCCCCCACCGCGACACATACAAGGCGATGGTGGCCGCCTTCCGCGACGCCGGGTTCGAGACCTGCGCCGACCTGTGTGCGGTCGACTACCTGACCCATCCGGGCCGTGCCCTCCCCGAAGGCGTCGCCCCGGAGCGCTTCGAGGTGGTCGTCAACCTGCTCTCGCTGTCCATGCGCCAGCGCGTCCGCGTCCGGGTGCAGGTCCCCGAGTCCGATCCGACCGTCGACAGCATCGTCGACATCTACCCCGGCACCGACGCCATGGAGCGTGAGGCCTACGACATGGTGGGCATCGTCTTCACGGGCCACCCGGACATGACTCGCATCCTCATGCCCGAGGAGTGGGAGGGCCACCCGCTCCGTAAGGACTACGGGGTGGGACGGGTGCCGGTGCAGTTCAAGGAAGCACCCGGGCCACGATGACCGAGAACGAACAGAGCAACGAGCAGGGCATGGAGAAGGACGGCTCCCCCGACGCCGACCCCGGGGAGCAGCCGCTGGGTCTCGAGGCCACCGAGGCCGAGCACCGGTATGCCGAGGAGCGCGGCTTCGTGGCCGAGACGTCGGAGGGCGCGCAGGAGCTGGCGCCCCGCGGCACGACGGCGGCCGGCGAGCTGCGCAGCGAGGTTGGCGCCGTGTTGCGCCTGCCCGAGGGCGGTTTCGTGGACCCCGGTGACATCGACATCGAGCGCCGCGACGACCAGACGATGATCATCAACATGGGGCCGCAGCACCCCTCGACGCACGGCGTGCTGCGGCTCATGCTCGAGCTGGACGGGGAGACGGTGCTGCGGACCAAGCCGATCATCGGCTACCTGCACACGGGAATGGAGAAGACGGGGGAGGAGCTCACCTACGCCCAGGGCTCCACCAACGTGACCCGCATGGACTACCTCTCGCCCCTGCACAACGAGCTGGTGTTCTCGCTGGCCACCGAGGCCTTGCTCGGCGTCGAGCTGCCGCCGCGGGCCATCTGGATCCGGATGCTCATGGCCGAGCTCAACCGGGTGTCGTCGCACCTCATGTGGATGGCCACCAACGGCATGGACCTCGGCTCGACTTCCATGATGATCTACGGGTTCCGCGAGCGCGAGATGGTCCTCACGTTCTTCGAGAAGACGACGGGCCTGCGGATGAACCACAACTACATCCGCCCCGGCGGTGTGGCGGCTGACCTGCCCGACGGATGGCAGGACGACATCGAGATCATCTGCGAGACGATCCTGGCCCGCACCTTCGAGTACGACGAGCTCCTGACGGGCCAACCCATCTTCCGGGAGCGCACCGAGGCGGTCGGCAACATCTCGGCCGAGGAGGCGCTCGCCCTGTCCGTGACCGGGCCCATCCTGCGCTCGACCGGCGTGCCCTGGGACCTGCGCCGCACCATGCCGTACCTGGCCTACGACAAGCTCGACTTCGACGTCATCATCGGCACCTACGGCGACAACTTCGACCGCTACTCGGTGCGCCTGAACGAGATCCGCGAGTCGATCAAGATGATCCGCCAGATCGCCGAGATGATGCCGCCGGGCGACTACCGGGTCCAGGACCGCAAGGTCACGCCGCCCCCCCGCGCCCGCATCGACGAGAGCATGGAGGCGCTCATCCACCACTTCAAGATCTTCACCGAGGGCTTCCGGGTGCCCGAGGGCGAGGTCTACGTGGCGATCGAGTCCCCCCGTGGCGAGCTCGGCTGCTATCTCGTCTCCGACGGGACGTCGAAGCCCTACCGCCTGCACATCCGGGGGCCGAGCTTCGTCAACCTGCAGTCGCTACCGCTGCTGCTGCGGGGCGGCCTCATGGCCGACGCCGTTGCCGTCATCTCCTCGGTGGACCCCGTGATGGGTGAGGTGGACCGTTGAGCCACCTCGAGGCGGAACTCCGGGAGCGGGCCCAGGAGCTCGTCGCGCTGTACCCCCACCCGCGCTCCGCGCTGATCCCGCTGTGCCACCTGGCCCAGGAACAGGACGGCTGGTTGCGCCCCGAGGCGATGGAGGAGATCGCCGACCTGTGCGGCGTGACCGCCGCCGAGGTGCGGGGCACGGCCTCCTTCTACGACATGCTGTTCACCGAGCCGGTCGGCACCTACGTCGTGTCGGTGTGCACGAACATCGCCTGCCTCCTCGATGGTGCGCTCGAGCTGCTGGAGCACGCCGAGTCGTCGCTCGGCGTCCGCCACGGCGGCACGACGCCCGACGGCGTCTTCACCCTCGAGGAGTCCGAGTGCCTGGCCGACTGCGACCGCACGCCGTGTGTGCAGGTCAACCACCGCTACGTCGGCGCCCAGACCCCCGAGAGCTTCGACGCCCTCATGGCCGACCTGCGTGCGGGCGCGCTGTCCGAGACCGTGCCCCGGCACGGCACCCTCGTCCGCGTGCGGCGCAGCGTCGGGCTCGCGGCCGACCGGACCGCCATCGTGGCCGAGCGGGCGCAGGCCGCCGAGGCTGCGGCCGCCCGCGCCGCCGGGGCCAGGGCCGGAGAGAAGAAGGCCTGATGGCCATCACCGACGCCCCCAAGATCATCACGTCGCGCCTCGGCTACGAGGACGCCCACACGCTCGAGCGCTACCTGGCCACCGGCGGCTACACCGGCCTGCGCAAGGCGTTGACCATGACGCCCGAGGCCGTGGCGGCCGAGGTCGACGCCGCGAGCCTGCTCGGCCGCGGCGGCGCCGGCTTCCCGGCGGGGCGCAAGTGGTCCATGCTGCGCAAGAACCCGCTCACCTACCTCGTCGTCAACGGCGACGAGTCCGAGCCCGCCACGTTCAAGGACCACCTCCTCATCGAGCGTGACCCGCACCAGATCCTCGAGGGCGTGCTCATCTCGGCCTACGCGCTGCAGGTCAGCCAGGCCTTCATCTACCTCCGCGGCGAGTTCGCGCTCGGCCTCGAGCGCCTGCAGTCGGCGCTGAACGAGGCCTACGCCCACGGCGCGGTGGGGGCCGACATCTTGGGCTCGGGCTTCTCCCTCGACGTGGTCGTCCACCCCGGTGCCGGCGCCTACATCTGCGGCGAGGAGACGGCGCTGCTCGAGTCGCTCGAGGGCAAGCGCGGCTTCCCCCGCATCAAGCCGCCCTTCTTCCCCGCCGCCATCGGCCTCTACGGCGAGCCGACCGTGGTCAACAACGTCGAGACGATGGCCAACATCCCCTGGATCGTGAACAACGGCGGCGCGGCCTTCGCCGCCCTCGGTGCCGGCCGCTCGACGGGGACCCGGCTCTTCGCGCTCGCCGGCCACGTGCGCAAACCCGGCAACTACGAGCTCGAGATGGTCAAGACGACCTTCCGCGACCTGATCTACGCACCCGTGCTCGGCGGGGGCATCAGGGGCTCCAACACACTCAAGGCGTTCATCCCCGGCGGCGTCTCGGCGCCGTGGTTCGGGCCGGACCAGGTGGACCTGCCGCTCGGCCAGGACGAGGTGGCCGACGCCGGCTCCATGCTCGGCTCCGGCTCGGTGGTGGTCATGGACTCGGCCACCTGCATGGTGCGGGCCGCCTGGCGCATCACCAAGTTCTTCTCCCGCGAGTCGTGCGGGCAGTGCACCCCCTGCCGCGAGGGCTCGGGCTGGCTGGAGCGCATCATGCACCGAATTGAGAACGGGGCCGGCCGCGAGGAAGATCTGGACCTCCTCATGGACCTGTGCGACAACATCTCCCCCGGCGTGGCCTGGCCGCCGCAGCAGACCACCATCTGCGTGCTCGGCCCCTCCATCCCGTCGTCGATCGCCTCGGGGATCCGCATGTTCCGCGACGAGTTCCTCGTGCACGTCAAGGATGGGGGGTGCCCCTTTGACTGACACGGCGAAGACCGACCGGGGGGCGGCGCCCGAGGGGAGCGAGGAGCTCACCTTCACGCTCGACGGGCGCCCGGTGACGGCGAAGAAGGGCGAGCTGCTCATCGCGGCCGCCGAGCGCGCCGGCACCTACATCCCGCGCTTCTGCTACCACCCGCGCATGGAGCCGGTGGGCATGTGCCGCATGTGCCTCGTCGACGTCGAGGGCCCGCGCGGGGCCACCCTGACCCCGGCCTGCTTCGTGGAGGCCACCGACGGCATGGTGGTCGACACCGCCAACGACAGGGTCAAGAAGGCCCAGGACGGCGTGCTCGAGTTCCTGCTGGCCAACCACCCCCTCGACTGCCCCGTGTGCGACAAGGGCGGCGAGTGCCCGTTGCAGGACCAGACGCTCGCCTACGGGCCGGGGGAGAGCCGCTTCATTGAGGAGAAGCGCCACTTCGAGAAGCCGATCGCCATCTCCGACCTCGTGCTGCTCGACCGCGAGCGCTGCATCCAGTGCGCCCGCTGCACCCGCTTCGCCGCCGAGGTGGCGGGGGAGGCGCAGATCGACTTCGCCGGCCGCGGCGAGGCGGTCGAGGTGGCCACGTTCCCGACCGAGCCGTTCTCCTCGTACTTCAGCGGCAACACCGTGCAGATCTGCCCGGTCGGCGCGCTCACCGCGACGCCGTACCGCTTCACCGCCCGCCCCTGGGACCTCGATCAGGTCGAGTCCACCTGCACCGCCTGCTCGGTGGGCTGCCGGGTGGCGGTGCAGTCGTCGCAGAACCGGCTGACCCGGCTGCTCGGCATCGACTCGGACCCGGTGAACCACGGCTGGCTGTGCGACAAGGGTCGCTTCACCTACGAGTCGGTCAACGGCGACGAGATCGCCGCCGGCCCGCTGCCGAGCGAGCTGGCCGACGAGGCCGTCGACGTGGCGCCGGCCACGGCCTCGCAGGTGGTCAGCCTCGGTGTGCGCCGCGGCCAGTTCCTGGGCGAGGCGAGCGAGACGGGCCGCTTCGAGCACGGGCGCCTGGTCGAGCCCCGCATCCGCAAGGAGGGCGAGCTGGTCCCGGTGAGCTGGGGCGAGGCCCTGGCCGCGGCGGCGGCGGGCATCACGGCGGCCAAGGACGCCGGCGGGCCGGGCGCGGTGGCCCTCATCGGCGGCGCCCGCCTCACCAACGAGTCCGCCTACGCCTGGGCCAAGCTGGCCAAGGGCGTCGTCGGCACGGACTCGGTCGACGCGCAGCTCGGCGACGGGCTCCCGGCCGACCTGGTGCTGGGCCTGCCGCGGGCAACCATCGACCAGGCCTGTGCGGCGCCGGTGCTGGTGACGCTGGCCGGCGACCTGCGCGAGGAGCTGCCCGTCCTCTTCCTCCGCCTGCGCGAGGCGGTGACCGCCGGGACGACGTCGCTCGTCGAGCTCACCCCCCTGCCCACCGCGCTGACCCCGCTGGCCGCGGTGAGCCTGCGTCTCCGCCCGGGCGACGCGCCGGCGCTGGCCCGGGCACTCACCGGTGACGACGGCGCCGCCACCGCGCTCGGCACGCACCACGAGGGCGCGGCCCTGGCGCCCGGAGCGCTCGACGCGGCGCGCCGCGTGCTGGCGGCGCACCCCGACGGCGAGGGCGTGGTGGTCGTGGCGGGCCGCCCGTCGTACGCCGAGTCGGGCGAGGTGGCGGCCGAGGCGCTGCGCGTCCTGGCCGGCGCGCTGCCCAGGGCGACCTTCCTGCCCGCCCTGCGGCGGGGCAACGTGTTCGGCGCCCTTGACATGGGCCTGGCGCCCGGCATCCTGCCGGGGCGCATCGGCCTCGATGCGGGCCGGGCCCGCTTCACCGCCGCCTGGGGCTCGGTGCCCGACGCCCCCGGGCTGTCGACAGCCGAGATCCTCGCCTCCATGGCGGGCGAGCGTGAGGGCACGCCCGGCGTGCAGGCGCTCGTGCTGCTGGGTGCCGATCCGCTGAGCGACTTCCCCGACCGCGCCGTGGCCGAGAAGGCGCTCTCGGCCGGGCACTTCGTCGTGGCGGTGACGGGCCACCCGTCCGAGTCGGTCGACGCGCACGCCGATGTCGTGCTGCCGTGCGCGGTGTCCCACGAGCGGCCGGGCACGACGACCAACATCGAGGGCCGGGTGAGCCGCCTCGGGCCCAAGATCACGGCGCCCGGCTTCGCCTGGACGGACTGGATGATCGCGGCCGAGCTCGCCGCCGCGCTCGGGTCCGACCTCGGGGTGTCCAGCCTCAGCGAGCTGGACGAGGAGCTCGAGCGCACCGCGCCCGCCTATACCGGTCTCACCCGTGACGTCCTCGCTTCCGACGTGGCCCACGACGGCATCCTGGTGCCGATCACGGACGACGCCGGCCGCCCCACGGACGTCTCGCCGATCGACCCGGTGGCCCTGCCCGGAGTGGAGTCCGTCGAGCGCCAAGGCACGCCGCTCCGGGTGGGCACGGGCAGGCGGCGCCAGGGCGGCGCGCACGCGGCCGAGCTGGGCAGCCCGCCGCCCCTGCTCACGTGGACCGGTACCGGCGGCACCGGTGGTTCAGGCGACACCGAGCCGCTGCACATCCCCAAGGCCGACAACTACACGCTGCGCCTGGTGGCGGTGCGCCGCCTCTACGACGCCGGCAGCTCGGTCACCGGGTCGCCTTCGCTCACCCCGCTGGTGCCCGCGCTGGTGGCGCGGGCCAATCCCTACGACCTCGACCGCCTGGGCGCGGTCACCGGCGACCGCGTGAAGGTGCGGTCCGCCCGGGGCGAGCTGATCCTGGCCGCCGAGTCCGACGAGGGCGTGGCCCGGGGCGTCGTCGCCATCGACTTCAACGTGCCCGGCGGCGAGAGCGCCCCCGGCAACGCCGCTGCCACGCTCATCGACAGCCGGGCGCTGGTGACCGACGTGCGACTGGAGTCCGTGTGATCGCCGCCCTCCTCAGCTCCTCGGCCCCCGTGCAGACGCACGCCGCCAACAGCGGGTACGGCGACCCCCTCTACTACTTCGGCCTCAACTGGGAGGTCGTCGTCATCACGCTGATCAAGGTGCTGGTCGCCTTCGTCGCGCTGCTGGTGGCCACCGCGCTCATGATCTGGTTCGAGCGCAAGGTGATCTCGGACATGCAGAGCCGGGTCGGGCCGAACCGGGCCGGGCCGTGGGGGCTGCTGCAGACGCTGGCCGACGGGACCAAGCTCGTCTTCAAGGAGGACCTGCTGCCCGACCGGGCCGACGCCTTCGTCTTCAAGCTGGCGCCGTACCTGTCCGTGATCCCGGCGGTGCTGATCTTCGCCGTCGTGCCCGTGGGCGGCGTCATCACCGTCGCCGGCCACACCTTCGAGCTGCAGGTGGCCGACCCGCCGATGGGCATCCTGCTCGTGCTCGCCATGTCGGGGATCGCCGTCTACGGCGTCATGCTGGCCGGCTGGTCCTCGGGCTCGAAGTACCCGCTGCTCGGCTCGGTGCGGGCCTCGGCCCAGGTGATCTCCTACGAGGCTGCGCTGGGCATGACCACGGTCATGGTCGTCCTCGTCACTGGCTCGCTCTCCACCCGGGCCATCGTGGCCTCCCAGTCCAACGGCTTCTGGAACTGGAACCTGATCCGGCTCGGCTTCCTGCCCTTCATCTTCTTCATGATCGCCATCACGGCCGAGCTGACGCGCCCCCCCTTCGACCTCACCGAGGCCGAGCAGGAGCTCGTCGGCGGCTTCCACACCGAGTACTCCTCCATCCGCTTCGGCCTGTTCTTCCTCGCCGAGTTCATGAACACCATCACGATGTCGGCCATCGTCGTGACGCTGTTCTTCGGCGGCCCCAACGGCTACATCCCCCACATCCCGGGGGCGACCATCTACATGCCGATCATCTACTTCCTGCTCAAGACGGTGGCCTTCTGCTTCATCTACGTGTGGTTCCGGGCCGCGCTGCCGCGGCTGCGCTACGACCAGCTGATGGACCTGGGCTGGAAGCGGCTCATCCCGCTGACGCTCGGCTGGCTGCTCCTGGTGGCGGCCATCGTCGCCTGGGGCTGGCGCGGCCTCATCCTGGTGCCGGTCGTCGTGCTGGCGTCGCTGCTGCTGCTGCGGGCCAACCAGCTCGGCATGGGCCGCAGCGAGGAGGACGTCGTCATCCCCGTCATCGGGCGCCGGGTGACGCGGGCACCCCGGCTGAGCCCGGTCGAGCCGGGGCCGGGGGGTGAGGACTGATGGGCGTGGGCGACGAGATGAAGGACCAGCTCTCCTTCCTGGGCGGCTTCAAGCTGACCTTCCAGCACCTGACCCGGCCCCGGGTCACGACGCCGTACCCCGACGAGAAGAAGCCCAAGTTCCCGCGCCAGCACGGCCGCCACGTCCTCAACCGCTACGAGGACGGCATGGAGAAGTGCATCGGCTGCGAGCTGTGCGCCGGGGTGTGCCCGGCCGACTGCATCTACGTGCGCGGGCTCGACAACCCGCCCGACCACCCCGTGTCGCCCGGCGAGCGCTACGGCTACGTCTACGAGATCAACTTCCTGCGCTGCATCCACTGCGACATGTGCGTCGAGGCCTGCCCGACCGAGGCCATCACCGAGTCCAAGCTGTTCGAGTTCTCCTTCACCAACCGCTCCGACGCCATCTACACCAAGAACGAGCTCCTGGTGAACGACGACGGCACACCCAAGAAGCTCCCCTGGGAGGACTGGCGCGAGGGCGACGACCTGATGACGTCGGGCTGGATGCGCGCCACGTCCCCGGCGGGCAGTGCCGACTACGAGGGCGAGGTCCAGTGGTCCGGTGAGCTCGGTTACGGCGTGCGCACCCCCGAGGGCGGCCAGTCCGGCCGGCGCGACGACGAGGCCACCGGGAACAAGCCGCTGCGCACGGTGCTCGAGTCGCACCTGCTCGACGAGGACATCCCGCTCGAGCACCGTGGCATGCAGGGGCGGGTCTGGCGGGCCAAGGAGGGTGCGGCGCGTAACCGCAAGAAGATGGACGCCACCCGGAGCCGCATGAAGGAGCTGCGCGCCGCCCGCAAGGCGGCCAAGGCCGAGGCCAAGGAGTTGGCGGCCGCGTCACGTCCGCGTGACGAGTCGGCGACGGCGGCACCCGTCGGGGCCGCCATGACGTGCGAGATCTGCGACGCCCATGTGCCGCTGACCCGCCCTGCCGGCGGCCACGCGTCGGTCTGCCCCGACTGCATCCTCCGCTTCGGGCTGACGCCCGACGAGGGGAGCGACTGACCCATGCCCCACGCCGCCCTGGTCCTTGCTTCCACGCGCGCCACCTGGCCCGACATCCTGGTCTTCGCCTCCGCGGCGGCGGTGATCCTGGTCGGCGCCGTCGGCGTGGTCACCTCCCGCAACCCGGTGCACGCCGCCCTGAGCCTCGTGATGACGCTCTTCGGCGTCGCCGTGCTCTTCATCGAGCAGCAGGCGGACTTCCTGGCCGCCGTGCAGATCATCGTCTACGCCGGCGCCATCGTCGTCCTGTTCCTCTTCGTGATCATGTTCCTGGGCGTCGACCGGGCGGAGGACATCAACGTGGAGCCGCTCATCGGGCAGCGACCACTGGCCTTCGTGTTCTCGGCCATCACCCTGGGCGGTGTCCTCGCCATGGCGGCGACGGCGCACTGGGTCACCGGCGCCCAGCAGGTGGTGGGCCCCATTCAGGGGCGCGTGGCCGGCCCCGGCTCGCCGGCGGGTGAGCCGGCCCAGCTGGGCAAGCAGCTCTTCACCACGTACCTGTTCGCGTTCGAGGCCACCGCCGCGCTCTTGGTGATCGCCGTGGTCGGCGCCGTGGTGCTGGCCCGCCGCCCGCCGACGGTGCACGCGGAGCACGACGACACCGAGAGCGAGCTGTCGGCATGAGCCTGTCGGGAGCCTGGTACCTGGGCCTGGCCGCCATCGTGTTCACCATCGGCGCCATCGGCCTGCTGGTGCGGCGCAACGTGCTGATCATGTTCATGTGCATCGAGCTGATGCTCAACGCCGCCAACCTCACCTTCGTCACCTTCGCCCGCATGCTGCACGACATCGGCGGCCAGGCCGTCGTGTTCTTCGTGCTCGTGGTGGCGGCGGCCGAGGTCGTGGTCGGCCTCGGCATCGTGGTGACCAACTTCCGCCGCCGCGCCACCACCGTGGCGGACGACCTGAACTCGCTGAAGGGCTGATCCGTGGTCCACGCCGCGTACCTCATGCTGCTCTTCCCGCTGGCGGGCTTCCTGTTCCTCGTCGCCTTCGGGCGCCGCATCGGCGACCCGGCGGCCGGCTGGGTCGGCACGATCGCGGTCGGCGGCGCGTTCGTGGTGGCGTGCATCGTGCTGGCCGGCCTCATCGGCCTGCCTGCAGACCACCGGGTGGTGGTGCACAACTACTTCACCTGGTTCAGCTCCGGCGGCCTGTCGGTGCCGGTCGGCACGCTGGTCGACCCGCTCTCCATGACGATGTGCATGTTCGTGACCGGGGTCAGCGCGCTCATCCACCTGTACTCCATCGGCTACATGAAGAACGACCGGGACTACACGAAGTTCTTCGTCTACCTGAACCTGTTCGTGTTCTCCATGGTCCTCCTCGTTCTGGCGGACAACCTGCTGCTCACGTTCGTGGGGTGGGAGGGGGTGGGCGTCTGCTCCTACTTCCTGGTGGCCTTCTGGTTCCAGCGCGAGTCCGCCGCGTCCGCCGGCAAGAAGGCGTTCATCTACAACCGCATCGGCGACGCGGGCTTCCTCCTCGCCATCTTCTTGATCTTCGAGAAGACGGGAACGATCCAGTACGAGAGCGGTCCCGGCGGCGGCATCTTCGGGCAGCTCTCGCACCTGGGCGGGGGCACGGCCACGGCCGCGGTTCTCCTCCTCTTCCTGGCTGCCACCGGCAAGTCGGCCCAGATCCCCCTGTTCAACTGGCTGCCCGACGCCATGGAGGGCCCGACACCGGTGTCGGCCCTGATTCACGCCGCCACCATGGTCACGGCCGGGGTGTACCTGCTGTGCCGGATGAACCCGCTGCTGCACCTGACCACGCCGGGCATGGAGGTGATCGCCTCCATCGGCGCCGTCACGGCCTTCGTGGCGGCAACCATCGCCTGCGCGCAGCAGGACATCAAGAAGGTTCTCGCCTTCTCGACCATCTCGCAGATCGGTTACATGGTGCTGGCCGTCGGCACCGGCGCCTACGTGGCCGCCATCTTCCTCATGGTGTGCCACGCCTTCTTCAAGGGGCTGCTGTTCCTGGGCGCGGGCTCGGTGATCCACGGACTCGAGGACGAGCAGGACCTCAAGCGCATGGGCGCGCTGCGCCGCTACATGCGCTGGACGACCGTCACCTTCACCATCGGCTTCCTCGCCATCGCGGGCATCCCGCCGCTGTCGGGCTTCTGGGCCAAGGGCGACGTGCTGGACAACGTCTTCGCCCACTACAAGGTGCTGTGGGCCATCGGCCTCCTCACCGCCGTGCTCACCGCCTACTACATGAGCCGGCTGGAGGTCCTCGCCTTCGGCGGCGAGCCCCGCTTCGACAAGCCGGGCCCGCACGGCGAGCCCGCGCTGCACACCCCGCACGAGTCGCCCTGGGTCATGCGCATCCCCCTCGTTGTGCTCGCCTTCTTCGCGTTCTTCGGCGGGGTCCTCAACCTGCCCTGGGTGCACACGCACGACCTCGAGAGCTGGCTGGCGCCGGTGTTCAGCGGCACGCTGTACAACGACAACCTGACGGGCGGCGCCGAGTGGGCGCTGGCCCTGACCGACACCGCGGCCGCGTTGATCGGCGTGATCGTGGCCGTCTGGCTGTGGCGGGGCGCCGAGGTGGACAAGCCCGCACTCGAGCCGCAGTTCCTGCAGCGGGTCTGGTACTGGGACGACGCCTACGACACGATCATCGGGCGGCCGGGCCAGCGCCTGTCGACGTTCCTGGCCTGGGTGGTGGACGTCCGGGTGATCGACGGCGCCGTGAACGGCAC
The DNA here is from genome assembly GCA_963809825.1 of uncultured Acidimicrobiaceae bacterium. Classification (GTDB taxonomy): domain Bacteria; phylum Actinomycetota; class Acidimicrobiia; order Acidimicrobiales; family RAAP-2; genus Bog-473. The sequence goes on from CAWELJ010000004.1 coordinate 735,177, forward strand.
GGCGCACCTGGCCAAGGTCACCGGCACCGCGGCGCGCAAGCTCCAGACCGGCTATGCCCGCAACTACGCCCTGGGCATCGCCCTCGGGATGGCGCTCATCATCGCCTTCATGCTGAGTCGGACGTGGTGGGGATGACGACGCACGCCCACAGCCTCCCCTTCCTCACGCTGCTGGTGCTCCTGCCGGCGGCGGGCGCCGTCGTCCTGGGCCTGCTCGCCTTCGACAAGCGCCTGCACAAGGAGTTCGTCTACACGCTGGCCCTGATCGTCTCGTTCGTGACGCTCGGCCTCGCCATCGCGGTGCTGGTGACGATGAAGGTGCACGACGGCGGGTTCCAGCTCGTCTCGGACCACGCTTACACCGGGACGAGCCTCGGCGTGCACTGGTACCTCGGGGTGGACGGCATCTCCATCTTCCTCGTGTTGCTCACCGGGCTGCTCTTCCCGCTCGCCATCGTCCTCGGCCGCAACCGCGAGAACGCCCGGGGCTACTTCGCCTGGATCCTGCTGCTCGAGGCCGCCGTGATGGGGAGCTTCCTCTCCCTCGACCTCCTCGTGTTCTTCTTCATGTTCGAGCTCACGCTCGTGCCCTCCTACTTCATCATCGCCGGGTGGGGGCACCAGCGGCGGGCGTACGCGGCGATCAAGTTCTTCCTCTACACGTTCCTCGGCTCGGCCTTCCTGCTGGTCGGGATCCTCGCCCTCGCCTTCATCCACCAGTCGCAGTACGGCTACCTGACGTTCTCGCTCGGCCCGCTGATGCAGACCCACCTGTCGTCGTCGACGGAGATCCTCCTCTTCCTCGCCTTCACGGCGGCCTTCGCGGTCAAGGCGCCCCTCTTCCCCCTGCACACCTGGTCCCCCGACGCCTACACCGAGGCGCCCGAGGAGGGCTCGGTCCTGCTCTCGGGCGTGCTGGCGAAGCTGGGGACCTACGGGATCATCCGCTTCGACCTGAGCCTCTTCCCCCACGCCACCCGCACGCTCGCTCCGCTCCTGCTCACGCTGGCCGTCATCGGCATCCTCTACGGCGCCATCGTGGCCTGCGCCCAGCGCGACCTGAAGCGGCTCGTGACCTACTCCTCCCTGGCGCAGATCGGCTTCATCGCCCTCGGGACCATCGCGCTCAGCACGCAGGGACTGGCCGGCGGCGTGCTCCTGATGCTCAACCACGGCCTGATCGTCGGCGCGCTCTTCATCCTGATCGGCTTCATCTACCAGCGGCGCGGCACCTGGCAGGCGGGCGAGCTGCGTGGGCTGCAGAAGGCGGCGCCGGTCCTGGCCGGGGTGTTCACCGTGGTCATGATGGCCTCCATCGGCGTGCCGGGCCTCAACGGCTTCGTGAGCGAGTTCCTCGTGCTCTCGGGCACCTTCATCACCCACCGCTGGTGGGCGGTGGTCGCGGTCCTCGGGGTCATCGTGGCGGCCATCTACCTGCTCTGGGCCTACCAGCAGGTCTTCCACGGGACGCCGCGGGAGCCCGACGAGAAGACGCGTGACCTCGCCCTGCTGGAGCGGCTCGTGATGGCGCCGTTGATCATCCTCATCGTCTTCCTGGGCGTGTACCCCAAGCCGGTGCTCGACCGCATCAACCCCTCGGTGAACCAGCTCGTCGCGCACGTCGAGACGAGCACGGGCCACGCCCAGCCGCCCGTCGCCGTCAAGGGTGTGGAGGGACTGAAGTGATCGCCCTCCTCGCCGCCGCGCACGTTGCGCACGCCGCCTCCGACACCATCGCCGTCCCGCCCATCCGCTGGCTCGCCATCCTCCCGCCCATCATCATGATCGGCGGCGCCGTCGTGCTCCTCGGTGTGGCCTCGCTGGTGCGCTCGCCGCTGCGGGTCCGGGTCAGCACCTTCGCCACCGTCGTGATCTCGGGCGGGGCCCTCGGCGTCGCCCTCTGGCAGTGGTCCGACGTGCAGGACCACGGGCCCCACACCTACATCGCGCAGGCGGTGGTGATGGACGGCTTCAGCGTCCTGGTGACCATGCTCGTCGCCATCGCGATGCTGCTCAGCGCGCTGGTCGCCGACGGCTACCTGCACCGGGAGGGCGTGCTGGGCGCGGAATTCCACGTGCTGGCCATGGTGTCGGCCTCGGGCGCCATGTTGATGGGGATGGCGAACGACCTGATCATCGTGTTCCTCGGTCTCGAGATCCTCTCCATCGCCCTCTACGTGCTGGCCGCCTTCAACTACCGCCGGGCCGCCTCAGGGGAGGCCGCGCTCAAGTACTTCATTCTGGGCGGGTTCTCCTCGGCCATCTTCGTCTACGGCATCGCGCTGACCTACGGGGCGACGGGGTCGACGAACCTGACCCAGATCGCCGACTTCCTGTCCAAGAACGTCGTCCTGAGCGACGGCCTGCTGCTGGCCGGGCTGTCGCTGATGCTGGTCGGCTTCTCCTTCAAGATCGCCGCCGTGCCGTTCCACATGTGGACGCCCGACGTGTACCAGGGGTCGCCGTCGCCGGTGACCGGGTTCATGGCGGCCGTGGCCAAGGCGGGCGCGTTCGCCGCCATGCTGCGGGTGCTGCTCTCGTCCTTCGGCGTCGTGTCCACCGACTGGCGGCCGATCGTCTACGGGCTGGCCGTGCTGTCCCTCGTCCTCGGAGCGTTCGTGGCCCTGCGCCAGCGTGACGTGAAGCGCATGCTGGCCTACTCGTCCATCAACCACGCCGGGTTCATCCTGCTGGGCGTGGTGGCCGGCACGGCCCGCGGCGTCAGCGCGTCCCTCTACTACCTCTTCGTCTACATGTTCATGGCGATCGGCAGCTTCGCCATCGTGACCGTCCTCGGCCGGGTGGGCGACGGCGACCACGACCTGGCCCGCTACCGCGGCCTGGCGGGGCGCCAACCCGTGCTGGCCCTGGCCCTGGCGGTGCTGCTGCTGGCCCAAGCCGGCGCACCCTTCACGACCGGCCTGTGGGCCAAGGTGCAGGTGGTGTTCGCCGCCGTCGAGGCGGGCGACGTGCCGTTGGGCGTCATCGCCATGGTGACCGCAGCCGTGGCCGCCTACTTCTACCTGCGCATCGCCGTGCTCATGTACGCCGGCGGCGGGCTCGGGGAGGCCGAGGGCGGGACGGCCGGGTCGGCCGAGCTCGGCGCCGAGGGCGGCATGGCCGGCGGCAGCACGATCGTGGCGGCCCCGGCCCCCGGCGTTGACGGGGGCGGTGCCGGCGGCGGCGCCCCGCCCGAGTGGGACACGCCGGCCGCGGCATCGGGCCTCGTGACCACGCTCAACGACCAGATCCTGCTGGCCGCAGAGGACGCCGAAGGCGCGCCGGCCGTCGCCGAGCGCGAGCCGGTGCCGGTGCTCGGCGGGCTGGCCATCGCCGTGTGCACGGGGGTGACGGTGCTCTTCGGCGTGTGGCCCCAGCCGCTCATCGACTTCGCCAACCACGCCACGCTGCTCTTCCTGCCCAAGTAGGCGAGCGGGCGCAGGCCCGGTCGGGCGGGACGGCTCAGGCGGGCGTGCTCTCCACCTTGCCGCGCCGGATGGCGGACACCAGCTGCGCGTGGTCCCGCTCGTTCTGGTTGGCGTAGCGGCGGGCGAACTTCCGCATGGCGCGGGTGAAGGTGTCGCCCTTGCCCATGTAGGCGTCGATGGCCACGGGGTCGCCCGAGCGGGCGTGGGCCCGGGCGAGCGCGTTGCCGCAGGCCCGGGCGAACTCGGCCAGGACCGGCGCGATGAGGTCCGTGGTCGGGATGATCTTCATGTCCCGGTACTGGCGGACGTAGAAGTCGCGCCCGGCCAGCGACCCCCAGCCGACGAAGATGTCGGTGGCGCTCTGCACCATCCGCTTGCCGGCGATGACGCGGGCACCGTGGTTCTCGTGCTTGCTCGGGTAGGTGCGCGGCTCGTAGACCGACGGACCTGCCTGCTTGCACTGCAGGAAGAGGGGATCGGCACCCGAGCGGCCGGTGAAGAGCACGAGGTACACCAGCATGCCGACGCTGCCCACCCCCACCACCTGGCGGACCACGTCCACCGGGGTGAAGCGGTCGAACAGGGTCCGGCGGTCCTCCTGCAAGGTGAGCCGGTACGCCGACAGCAAGTGGTCGACGATGTCCTGCTGCTCACCGTCGTCGATCGTGACGCGCAGGGGTGGCTCCGCGGTGATGCGCGGCCGGCCATGCGCCATCGTGGTCAGCTTGGCGAAGGCCCCGCGGCTGGTCCGCTTCTCCTTACCCTTCTCGATCCGCACCTTCACCTGGCCACGGTCGGCCGGCTCGAAGTAGTCCATGAAGTGGTCGGCCTGCATGCCGTCGTACCAGATGTCGATCTCGGGCATGGAGGCGTAGCGCCGCATCCGGCGGCGGTAGGCGTCGACCGCCGACGTCACCGCGGCGTCCGCCTTGGCGGGCTTCACCGCGTTCTCGCGGGCCGCCACCACCAGGCTGGCGGCCAGGCGCGCCACGTCCCACTCGAACGGACCGGGCAGCGTCTCGTCGAAGTCGCGCAGGTCGAAGTTGAGGTTGCGCTCGGGCGTGGCCCAGAGCCCGTAGTTCAGGACGTGGGCGTCGCCGCACAGCTGGACCTCGATCCGGCTGTGCGGCCGCGAGGCCAGATCGGCCGCCATGACCGCGGCGGCGCCCCGGTAGTAGTTCCACGGGGACAGCGCCATGCGCTGGTGCCGCAGCGGGACCAGCTCGGCCACCCGGATGTGGTTCTGGGCCGTGATGGTCTCGAGGGCATCGTGGCCCCGGGCGCGCTCGTCCCAGTCGCCGATGCCCTCCCGCGGCGCCAGGACGCGGGACTGCCGCCCGGTCTCCCGGCGCTCCGCGGCGGTGGCCGCCAGGTCGTGCCGCGCTGCGACGGGGGTCGGTGTCACCAGGGCCTTGCTCACGATGCTCGTCCTCTCGGTTCCGCTACGGCCTAGCGTCGCGCCCGCGGCCCGTCAAAGGCGGACGTAAGCTTCCTGGCCACACGCGGTTTCCTCTGGTGGGAACCTCCGGCGCCGCCGGCGGACGAGGAACGGATCGACATGGACGAGGACGGGACCGGGCCCGACCCGGGCGACGGCGGCGCGGCAGGGGCGGCGGGCGCCGCGGGGTATCCGCTGCACCAGGAGTTCGCCGACGCCCGACCCGATGAGGGCCCGCGCTCGCACCGGGCGGGCATGTTGGCGGGGCTCGCCGCCGTCGGCCTCCTGCTCGCGGTCCTCGTCGCGTTCGCGCCCGGAGGGTCCACGCCGCGGCTTCCGGCGCACACGCTGCACCTCGTGGCCCCCGTCCCGACCGTCGGGCCGAAGACCGAGGCGGCCACCGCGCCGAGCGCGCCGTCGACCACGACCTCGAGCGCGTCCGGCCCCGCAGTCACGACGACCACCCGGACATCACATCGACCGCCGCCGCCGCCGGCGAGCGTGTCGCTGGTCGAGACGCCCGGGACCAGCGCCACCGCGTCGACGACCAGCAGCCCGGCCGCACCGACCACCACCACGTCCCCCGTGAAGCCACCGCCCACCACGACGACGACCACGGTGCCCAGCACCACGACGACGACCAGGCCGCCGCCCACGACCACCACGACGCGGTGCCTGCTGGGCCTCCTGTGCAACTGAAGCGCGAGCCGCACGTGACGGCGACGCCGGTGGACGGCTAGCCGAATTGCTTGGAGAAGTCGGTCGTCAACCAGCGCGCCGGTGACATGCGGAACACGACGCTCTGCGCGGCGTCCTCGGCGGTGGCCGCCAGGTAGAGGTCGCCGAACTCGGGCCCGAGATAGCGGTGGGCCATGGCCCGGCGCTCGTCGGGACTCACGGGTCGGTCCTCTGCCGTGACGGGGCCCTCCACGCTGACATAGCTGTAGGGCGGCGTCTCGGTCTGCGCGCACAGGGAGAAGCGGCCCGCGGCCCGGAGGCAGCGCGCCTTGGCCGTCGCGCCGCCGGTGATGACGTCGACGGTGCCGCCGGGTTCGTAGCTGTACCAGACGGGGACGGTGAGCGGGCCATGGCCCGGATCGTCCACGCCGAGCACGCCGACGTGCACGCCGGCGAGGAACGCCTCGCGTTCTGGCGTCGTCATGGTCAGGGTCATGGTGGTCACCGTCCTCCCGAATGGTGCGGCGGGCGCTCCCGCCGCTGCTGCTCGGTCCAGCACCGGTCGCAGCCCTCGCAGGGCCCGCCGTCCCCCCGCGGCTCGTGGTTCCCGGGATGCCCGCAGCGCGGGCAGAGGGGCCCGGTCACGGAGAGCGGCGGGGGCCGGTCGCCTCGGCCGGGCGATCGGCGCCGGCGCCGTTCTCCATGGCGGCCAGCACCTCCTCGGGCACCGCCGGGCCGGACCGCTTGGCGACGCCGGTGGTGAGCAGGCGGCCGATCACGGGCACCTCGGTCAGGGACTCGGCCCGCATGATCTGCACCGCCACCGGCACGAACTGCTCGGCGGAGTCGAAGACGATGTAGCGGGGCAGCCACTGCGGCTCGTACTTGGCGTTGAACCGCCACAGCGTCTCAATCTGCAGGACTCCCGAGAGGCGCCGCAGCGCCCAGCGCTCGACCCGCTGAGTGACGCCGTCCCCCGTCTCGCCCTCGAGGATCGACCGCATGGCGGCGAAGTTGAGGCTGAGCCCCTTCATCCCCATCTCCTTGAGATGGGTGATCGTGGAGCACAGCGCGAAGTCGAGCAGGCCGTTGGGGTGCTCTCCGGGGTCGCGGCGCATCAGGTCGAGGGAGTACCCGCCGATGGCGGGCGAGGGGACGAACTGGCACATGGCCACCGGCGCCCCGTCCGGGCCCTCGACGAGGGTGAGCAGCAGGCCCGTGTCGCGCGGATCGAACAGGCGCCCCAGCATCATGGAGAAGCCGCGTTCCTGCTCCCCCCGCCGGCTCTTGGCCATGAGCTCCGCCATGCAGGCTGCGTCCCCGGGGTTCAGGTGCGCCGGGTCGAGGAAGCGCACGGTGTAGCCGTAGCGGGCGACGCGGTTGACCGCCTGGCGCAGCCCCTTCATCTTCCCGCCCTCCAGTGAGAACGCCCGGGGGTCCACCACCGCCTCGTCCCCGATGTAGAGGAAGCGCATTCCCGAGGCCTGGTAGGTCGGGAGCCATTCCTCGCCGGCGCCCATCACCCCGAGCCCCCACCCGTGGCGGTCCACGTGGCGGCGGAACGAATCCCACACGTGGGCGCGCTCCGAGAACGGGCCGATCGGGTCCGGGGAGACCAGGCACACGCCGCCGAACACCGCGTAGGCGACGAGCGAGTCGCGGTGGAAGAACCACTGCTTGTCGTCGCGCAGCGCGAAGTAGTCGAGGGTCCCGGTGCCGTGGCGGCGCACGATGTCGCGGGCGCGCAACTCCGCGGCGCGCCGGCCCGCGGCCCGGCCCGAGGACAACTGCCGGTCGACCACGGGACGGGTGAGCAGGTACAGCGCCACGACGATGAGGCTCAGACCGACGGCCAGCAGGCTGATGGAGGCGTAGCGGTCGATGGTGGTCGGGAACTCCACCCACTGCACCCCGACCAGCCGCTCCGCCGACCCCAGCAGCACGTGGGGCCAGTCGGGAAGCGGATGGTGGTGCACCCGGCCGGCCACCTCGACGGCGATGAAGCCACCCAGGGTGGCGAGCAGCCCGCCGACCGCCAGGATGGCGAACGCGGTGACGACCGTCGCCGACTCAGTCTGGGCCCGGAACAGCTCGCGCTGGACGATCAGCAGCGTGAGGACGCCCGCGCACACGAGCAGCGTGACGACGTCGGCCGCATGGACCAGGTGGAGCGCGAGCGAGGCGACGAGGAGCGCCACCGCCACCAGCCAGGAGCGGCGCTGGCCCTTCAAGATGCCGCGGGAGAGCATGATCATGGCGATGCCGGCGATGGCCGTCAGGGCCCCCGCCGCCTGTACCACGGCGATGGGCAGGTACGTCGCAATGAGGTGGAGGTGCGCCCGCAGGGGCGACGTGACCGAGGACAGCAGGTCGATCGCACCGGCCACGAAGAGGGAGACGGCCGCAAGGCGTCGGATGCGGCGCACCCGGATGCGGTCGGCCGCCACCTCGGGCGCGGGCGGCCACGAGGCGCCGCTGGGCCAGCCGGCGGCCAGCTCGGCGTGCACGTCGGCCGCCTTCGAGCGGCCCTTGATGACGATGTCCGACGTCACCAGGCGCTCGCCCATGGTGGCCATGGGCAGGTCGGCCTCGGCCAGCAGGAGTCGGACGTGGAGGTCCGCGCCGGTCTCGATCTCGAGGGTGGACTCCTGGCGGTGGTGGAGGAAGGTCGGGGGGAGCCCGAGGCGGCCCCGGTGCTCGTGGACCACCTCGGACGTCGCGCCCGGGCATGCGAAGAACCCTGCGTCGAGGTGCGTCAGCTCGGGCACGAGGGCCCCGCCGGCGATGACGCCCGCCGCGCCCGCCTCGACCGCGGCGCGTGTGGCGTCGAGGGCATCCTGTCCGTCGATCTCGAGCTGGGCATGCGCGATCGGGCGCCCTCCCGGGGAGTCCCCCGCCCACGGCGCCGGCAGCCCTCCGCCGCCGAGCGCCCGCCAGATGCCGCGAGAGGTGATGGCCACCACGAGGGCCAGCACCGAGAGCAGGACGACGGCGACGACGACCGTCACGATGAAACGGGAGAACCACGTGGCGGCGTAGGCGCGTTGCAAGGCGTTCTGCTGGCGGGGGGAGCGGAAGATGCGGCCGAGGCCGTCGATCACGAAGTCGACGCGCAGCAGCAGCGCGACGGCGGCCAGGATGAGCGGTGGCGCCCACAGGAAGCGGCGCAGCCGGCGGTAGAGCAGCCGCGAGGTGACGAAGCGCCGTGCGGCCTCGGGGTCGTCCAGCCGCTCCATCCCGGCCAGCCACGGCCGGTCCTCCGACGGTGCAGCGTCCATCGGCGGGATGGCGTCGGGCCGCACGGCGCCGGCACGCACGAGCACGGTGCGGGTGCCGGCTCCCGTCTCGCAGGCCAGATCGATCGCGTCCCGCACGTGGAGCCCGTACTTCTCAAGGGCGCGGACAAGGGCGGGATCCCGTTCCGCCGTTGCCATGACGACGACAACCTGCGAGTCGGCCCGCGCCGCGAACGCGTGCAGAGCGGCGGTCAGCTCGGGGTGTGCGCCCAGGACCTCGGCGGGGGCGACCGACGCCGGGCAGCCCGGCGCGACCAGATGACCGCACAGGACGACGATGCCCGGCCCCTGCCACTCCTCGAGCCGGCGCGCGATGTCACGGCAGCCGGCGCGTGAGCTGTCGGTCGGCTCGGGTGGGAGCAGGAGGTCGCCGATGACCTCGACCCGGCGGCCGAGGGCGACATGAACGGTGTGCACAGTCACCGCTTCCGTGTCCGGGACCCCGGCCACCGCGCTGTCGACCTCGATGCTCATGCCGTGCCCATCGTGTCACCTCCCGGGGCAGCGGCCCCTCCCCAATTGGGAGGAATCACTCCGCCGGAGGTCGGAGGCCACCCCGTTAGGCTGGCCTTTCGTGCCTGGACCGCAGCCCGAGGGCGAACAGGGGAACTGGACGTGGCGAGAGGGGGACGGCGCGGCGCGCCCGTTCGGGCCCGCCGTCGTCTTCGACATCGACGGCGTGCTGTCGGACGCAGCCGGGCGCCAGCACTTCCTCGAACGGGGCCAGCGGGACTGGGCGTCCTTCTTCGAGGCGTGCGGTGACGACCCGGTGATTGAGGAGATCGCCCGGCTGCTCGAGCTCCTCGACTCCTCGCTGGCCGTCGTCCTGCTGACCGGGCGGCCGCAGCGGGTGCAGCCCCAGACACTGGCCTGGCTGAAGCGATACGGGTTGCGCTGGGATCTCCTCGTGATGCGGTCCCGGGGGGACTACGCGCAGGTCACCGTCTTCAAACAGGCGGTCGTGGAGGACCTGCGGACCCACGGGTTCGACCTGCGGCTCGCCTTCGAGGACGATCCATCGAACCACGCCATGTACGTGGCGGCCGGCGTGCCCTGCGTGTACATCCACTCGGGCTACTACGACTGACGCGCCGCGCGCACCTGGCGGGCCCAGCCGGCACCGAGCGCGAGCGCCGAGAGGATCAGGACGGGCAGGTCACCCCAGTGGTCGTAGGGCGTCATGCCGCGGCGCAGGGCCACGGCGGCCACGAGCACCTGCCGTTTCCCGAGCGCGCTGCGTGCCACGACGACTCCGTGGGAGGTGACCACGGCGCTGTAGCCCGTGGGTGCCGCCTGCACGAGGTCGCGGCCCGTCTCGACCGATTGCACCTTCGCCGCGGCGATCTCTTGCGATGGCACCTGTGACGTCGAGTACGAGGAGGTGTTGGTGGGCACGGCGAGCAGTTCGGCCCCGGCTCGCACCGACGAATGGCTGCGGCCGGCGTAGAAGATCTCGAACGAGACCAGTAGCCCGAGGGGTCCGGCGGGCGTGCGCATGAGCCCGGACCCGTGCCCGGGGACGGCATCGACGGACACGCCCGAGAGGTCGGCCAGATGGGAGAAGAAGGCGCGACCGGGCACGTACTCACCGAAGGGCACCCGGTGCACCTTCTCGAAGACGCCCACGACGTGCCCGTGAGGACCCCAGGCGACGATCTCGTTGCGGAACGTCGTGCTCGAAGCCGGCTCGGTCACCCCGACCACGAGGGTGGTGTGCAGCTCCTCGGCCAGCCTGCTCAGGAACGCCGCCTCGGGTGACCCGGCCAGCGGGTGAGAGAGCGCCACGACATCTTCGGGCCAGAGCACGAGCCCCGGCGGCGGGTGGACCGACGTGACCGGGAACGTCGCCGCGACCTGCGCGTCGTAGACGGTGATGGGAAAGACCTGTTCCTTGCTCAGCCCCCGTTGCCCGCCGCCCTGGACCATCGCCACCCGCAGCGTGCGCACCGCGCCGCCACCGTCGGGGGCGACGGCACCCGCGACCGTGAGCACGACGATCCCGCCGACGACGATGGCCACCCCCGCCAGCGCGGGTCTGGCCGCGTTCCGGTAGCGGGCCCCGAGCCACACCGCGAGCGTGGCCAGGGCGACCCCGGCGGCCCAGACCCCCGCCGTGATCAGCAGTGGTCCGCCCAGCCGGGCCAGCTCGAGCAGCGGTCCGTCCGCTTGGCCCAGGAACACCCCACCCAGGGGAAGCCCGCCGAAGGGCCAGGTCATGCGCACGGCCTCGGCCAAGGTGCAGGCGCCCACGAATGCGGCGGCGCGGCCACGGTGGGGCGGCGTGAGGGCGCCCGCCGCGGCGAAGAAGAGCGCTTCGACGAGGATCAACACCAGGGCGCCGTACCAATTGAAGGCGCGCGACCAGAAGAGCCCGATGCCATAGCACCCCAACCCGGCCAGCCAACCCGACCACAGGCGCGCCCGCAGGGTCATTCCACCCAGCCGCCAGTAGAGCAGCGCGGCTCCGACCGGGCCGAGGGGCCACCACCCCCAGGGAGGGAGGGACAGCGCCAGGAGGACACCGGCCGCAACCGAGGGGGCGGCCACGCGCCCCCGGCGCGGCAGGCGGTTCACAAGAGCACGTGTGCCGCGGCGCGGCCGCTCGCGATGCAGGCGGGGATGCCCACGCCGTGATAGGCCGCACCGGCCACGGCAACGCCCCCGAGACGGGCCACGGCGGACTCCGTGCCGGCCGTGCGCAGGAGGTGGTGCACGCGGTACTGGGGGAGGGCGCCGGGGCACCGCACCACGACGGCCTCGGGCGGCGGCCCGGTGACTCCCAGGAGCACACCGAGCTCGTCCCAGGCGCGGTCGATCGTTTCCGCGTCGCTCCATTCGTCGGGGCGCGGGTCGTCCATCCGGCCGAGTGAGGCACGCAGGAGCACCTCGCCGTCGCGCGCGAGGTGCGGCCACTTGCGGTCGAGAAAGGTGCAGGCCGTCACCGCCCAGGCGTCGCGGCCTTTGTGCGGGCTCCGCCGCGGCACGAGGAAACCGGTGCCGTGCAGGGGGGAGGTGACGGACCCCGCCGCGGCCCGGAAGGTCACGAGCGTCACCGAGGCGTACTCGATCGCGTGGAGCAAGGCCGCGGCCTCGTCGTCGTGAGGCTGCAACAAGGTGGCGGTCACGGGCGCGGGGGTGGCGAGCACCACCGCGTCGGCGGCGCCGGACGGGCCATCCGACCAGACCGCCCAGCCGTCACCTTCCCGCTCGAGCCGGGTGGCCCGGGCGGACAGCCGGATGTCGACCCCCCGCTCGCCGAGGCGTCCCGCCAGCGTCCGCACCAACAGGGCCATGCCGCCGTCGAGGGACCAGAACAGGGGCGGGCCGTCGGGGTCGGGAGCCGGGACCTCGGCGCGCAACGCCCGCATCAGACCGCCCCGGCGCTGGGCCGCCGCCAGCAGCGGCGGAAAGACGGACGCGGCGGACATGTCGTCGACCGAGCCGGCGTGGATGCCGCCGATCAGGGGGTCGACCAGCGTGTCGACGACCCGCTGTCCCAGTTTGCGCGCCACCAGCGGCCCCACGGCGCGGTCGCCGATCGGGCCTCGCAGGTCCGGCCGCGGCAGGACGGCGTCGCGGGCGAGGCCGAGCTGGCCCCTGACGCCGAGGATGCCCGAGCGCGCCGCCGGCCAGAACCGCGTCGGTATGCCGAGCGCGAGCCCGTCGGGCAGCGGGCGGAGTCGTCCGCGGGCCCACACGGACGCGCCGCGTGCCGCGATCGGGACGAGCGCGTCGGTGAGTCCCAGCTCGCGGCACAGGTCGACCGCCTCGGGCCGGCGGCCCAGGAACCCGTCCGGACCCATGTCGACGGTGCGCCCCCCGAATTCGTCGCTGCGCAGTGCGCCGCCGAGGTGGGACGACGACTCGAGGACGACGACCTCCGGTGTGTCTGCGCCGGGCCGGGCTCCGCCGGTGAGCTCCCACGCCGCGGTCAGTCCGCTGATGCCGCCGCCGACGACGACCACCCGCGACGGCGCCACGTCAGGGCGCCTCGTCCGCGGCGGTGATCACGTCGGCCAAGACGGAGACGAACGCAGGGTCGTCGTTCAGCGACGCCGTGCGGGCGTACGCGAGCCCGCAGTCCCCGGCGACCGCCGCCAGTTCCACGTCGAGGTCATAGAGCACCTCGAGGTGGTCCGACACGAAACCGATCGGGCACACGATTACGGCGTCCGTGTCGCCCTCGGCGGCCAGGCGGCGCACCTCGTCCCGCACGTCGGGGCCGAGCCAGGGCTCGGGGGTCCGACCGGCGCTCTGCCAGGCCACGCCCCACCGGGGCACTCCGGCGGCGCCGGCAACCAGCCGCGCCGACTCTGCCACCTGCTCGGGATAGGTGTCACCCGCCTCCCGCACGCGCTCGGGAAGCGAGTGCGCGGTGAAGACGACGGTGCTGCGGCCCCGCTGCGCGTCGAGCGCGGCCGCGACGCGAGCCGCCAGGAGCGCGATGAAGCCCGGCTCGCCGTACCAGGGGCCGATCGGGACGAATGGGGTCGAGGGCAGCGCGGCGGCGGCGCGGTCGAGGTACTCCTGCGAGCCCATGGAGGAGGCGTGCGGCGTGAGGACGAGCCCGACGACCCGGTCGAGGCCGTCGCTCGCCAGCTTGGCGGCGGCCTCCTCAATGAGGGGATCGGTGTGTTTGGCGCCGAACTCGACGACGTAGCGGCCGGGTGTGCGCTGCTCGAGCACGCCGCGCACGGCGTCGACCTGGGCCCGGGTGCGCTCGGCCAGGGGTGACACACCGCCGATGGCACGGTAGCGGCCCTCGAGCTCGGCGAGCTGCGCCGGCTCGGGCGGTCGACCCCGTCGGATGCGAGTGTAGAAGGGTTCGATCTCCACCACGCTGGCCGGTGTCCCGTGCGCCATCAGCAGTACGCCCGTCGTCACGCGCGCACTGTCTCTTCGTGCACCAGGTCGACGACTGCTCCGAGGATGGCGGGGTCGGATTCGGGCAGCACGCCGTGCCCGAGGTTGAAGATGTGCCCGGTGCCCGTTCCGTCCGCGGCGCGGGCGAGCACCGTACGCGTCGCGTCCTCCACGACGGGCCAGGGGGCGAGGCACAGCGCCGGGTCGAGGTTTCCCTGCACCGCATGGCCCGTACCGACGCGTCGGCGGGCCTCGTCCAGCGGGACCCGCCAGTCGACGCCCACGACGTCGGACCCAGCGGAGCCCATGAGCCCGAGCAGTTCCCCGGTGCCGACTCCGAAGAGAATCGTGGGCACTCCAAGGTCGGCGATGCCCTCGAGCACGGCACGGGTGGCGGGTAAGGCGAAGCGGGCGTACTCGTCGGGCGAGAGGGACCCCGCCCAGCTGTCGAACAGCTGCACAGCCTGGGCGCCCGCCGTGACCTGGTCGCGCAGCGAGGCCACCGCCATGGCGGCCAACCGCTCCGTCAGCTGGGCCCACAGTCCCGGTGCACCGTGCATCAGGGCCTTCACCTTGGCGAAGGTGCGTGACGGGCCTCCCTCGACGATGTAGCTGGCCACGGTGAAGGGTGCACCGGCGAAGCCGATGAGCGCGACCCCCGATCCGGCAAGTTCCTGGGCGACGAGGCGCACCGTGTCGCCGACGTAGGGCGCGTCGGCTCCGGGTTCGAACGTCCGGAGCCGGGCCAAGTCGGCCTCGTCGCGGAACGGCTCGGCCACCACCGGGCCGCGGCCCGGCTCCACCTCGACGCCGAAGCCGACGGCGTACAAGGGCACGACGATGTCCGAGAAGAGGATGGCGGCGTCCACGCCGTAGCGACGCACCGGCTGCAGCGTCAGCTCGGCGGCCAGGGCTGCGTCGGCGATGGCCGACAGGATGGAGCCCTCGCCGCGCGCGGCCCGGTACTCGGGGAGGGACCGTCCGGCCTGGCGCATGAACCACACCGGCGTGCGGGTCACCGGCTCGAGCAAGCAGGCGCGCACGAGGTCCGTGCGGGCATCTCCCGCCGGGGTCACCCGAGGGGCTCTATGACGACTGCCGTGCCGTAGGCGCAGATCTCCGTCCAGTTCCCGCCCATCTCGGAGGTGTCGAACCGCATGGCCAGCACCGCGTTGCCCCCCCGTGCCTCAGCCTCGGCCACCATCCGGTTCACCACGTCTTCGCGGCTGAGCTGCAGGTTCTTGGTCATGCCCTTCAGCTCGCCGCCGGCGAGCGACTTGAAGGCGGCGCCGAACTGCGAGCCGACGTTGCGCGAGCGGACCGTCAGACCGAAGACCTCCCCGAGCACCGAGGTCACCTTGTAGCCGGGCACGTCGTTCATGGTCGAAATCAGCATGGCAATCCTTTCGGTCCGGCTCATCGTAGGCGTCACCACTGGGGCCACCCCGGCGTCCGGGCCTTCGCGAGCCGCGTCTAAACTGAACCGTTTCCCCATGGGCCAGGGGGAGAAAGGGGAGAGGTGCCCGAACATCCCGATCTGATGGATGAGCAGGATTTCCTCAACCGTGCCTACGACGGCCTGGAGTTCATGCGGGGCGAGGCACGGCAGATGCTGCAGGGTGTCTTGGACCTCGGGCGGGGCGGGACGTTCCAGTCCCGCACCGAGCGCGACATCGTGGTGCGCACGAGCCTCGCCCGGCTGGAGCAGCTCGACATCGGCGACCAGGCGCTCTACTTCGGGCGCATCGACCGGCTGCCCGACCCGGGCGACGGTGCCGCCGACAACGGGTCGGCGCTGGGGGAGTCATTCCATATCGGCCGTCTGGCCGTGTCGGGCCCCGACCATGAGCCCCTGGTGGTCGACTGGCGCGCTCCGGTGGCCGAGCCGTTCTACCGGGCGACCGGGCTCGACCCCCAGGGGTTGGCCCGCCGCCGCCACCTTTCTGTGCGCGGCCGGACCGTGCTCGCGCTGGAGGACGAGTACTTCGTCGACCCCGTCGGTCGGGGCGCCACGGTGGCGCCCCCCGGTGTCCCGGAGCGCGACGGGGACGGGGAGCGGCTGCTCTCCGACGGCATGGTGCTGGGTGGCCCGGGCGCGCTCCTGTCCGCGCTCGGCCAGGCCCGCACGGGCCACATGGGGGACATCATCGGCACCATCCAGCGCGAGCAGGACGAGATCATCCGCTCGCCGCTGGCCGGGGTCCTCGTCGTCCAGGGCGGCCCGGGGACCGGCAAGACGGCGGTGGCGCTGCACCGTGCCGCCTACCTGCTCTACACGCACCGCTTCCCGCTCGAGCGTCAGGGCGTGCTCGTCGTCGGGCCCAACCCCCTCTTCCTGCGCTACATCGAGCAGGTGCTCCCCTCCTTGGGGGAGACGGGCGTGAGCCTGTCGACGGTGGCGGGCCTCGTGCCCGAAGTGCGGGTGCGCGGCGTCGATGACCCCGCCGCCGCCAAGCTCAAGGGCGACGTGCGGATGGTCCAGGTCCTGACGCGGGCCGTGCGCACCCGTGAGCGGCCGCTCCGTCGCGACGCGGAGATCCCCTTCGGCGCCGGGGTGCTGCGCCTACGCGCCGACGTGACCGAGGACATTGTCGCCGCGGCGCGCCGCCGACCCGGCACCCACAACGCCCGCCGCCGCTTCGTCGAGGCGCAGGTGCTGCGCGCACTCTCCGAGGAGTACCGGAGGAGAACGGGTCGGGACGAAGCTGACGAGCCGGCGAGCCAAGAGGAGCAGAACGACCTCGCCCAGCGGCTCCGACGGGTGGCCGAGGTCGCCGAAGCACTGGACCGGATGTGGCCGCGCCTCTCGCCGCACGAGTTCCTCCATGATCTCCTCGGCGCCCGCCCCCTGCTGGCGGCCGCCGGCAAGGGGATCCTCGACGGCGCCGAGGTGCAGCGGCTCCACCGGCCCCGGAGCGACTCGCTGGACGCGATCCACTGGACGGTGGCCGACGCCGCGCTCATCGACGAGGCCCGCACCCTGCTCGGTCCCCGGCGGGGCGGGAGGCCACATCGTTCCCGCGCCCAGAGAAGCGAGGAGGTGGTGGTGCAGGAGGGCGGGTTCTGGCCCCAGGGACTGGCGGCGTCGCCCGCCCCGGCGTCGGGTCCGGGGCACGCCACCGACGACGAGATCCGTTCGTTCGGTCACATCGTGGTCGACGAGGTGCAGGACCTGTCACCGATGCAGCTGCGCATGCTGGCGCGGCGGTCCCTGTCCGGCTCCATGACGGTCGTCGGCGACATCGCGCAGGCCACGGGCCCGTGGGCCCCCCAGGGCTGGGACGACATCACCCGTCATCTCAGCCCGCAGCGCCCGCCCCGCCTGGTCGAACTGACGGTGAGCTACCGCACGCCGGCGGAGGTGGTGGCCCTGGCCGCACAGGTGCTGGCCGTCGCGGCCCCCGCCGTCGCGCCGCCGCGCCCGGTGCGCCAGTCCGGCTACGCGCCACGCATCGTCCCGACGTCCCGGGTCGGGCTCGACACCGCGGTGGCCGACATCGCCCGCGAGGAGCTCTCTGCCGTCGGGGCCGGCCGGGTCGCGGTCCTGGGCCCTGCCGTCATGCTCGCGGAGCTGACCCGCGCCCTCATGGACGCAGGCCTCGACCCCGTCGATCCGCGGGACCCCGCCGGCACCGGTCTCGGCGCCGGGCTGGTGGTGCTGCCGGCCGACGAGACGAACGGCCTCGAGTTCGATTCGGTCATCGTGGTGGAGCCCTCGCTCGTGGCCGCCGTCAGCGACGAGCTGGTCGGGGAGGCGCCTCCCGTGGCGACGACACGCGGGCTGCGGACCCTCTATGTCGCCCTGACCAGACCGACGAAGCGGCTGGCGGTGGTGCACGCCGAACCGCTCCCCGTCGAACTGCGCTGACCTGGGGTTACCCGTGCGCCACCAGGGCCGCGACGCCGCTCCTCTTTAGTTGGCGCTTCCCGCATCCGGTCGACTAGAAATTGCGCTGTGACCCAGGCTGTTTCGGCGGAGGTCCCCGCGCCACAGGGAAAGATCATCCACGACCGGCCTCCAATGCTTGCCATCGGCGTCATGATCTGGCTGGGGTCCGAGCTGATGTTCTTCAGTGGGCTCTTCGCGGCCTTCTTCACCATCAGGGCCAACACGGTGGGACCGTGGCCGCCCGCCGGCACCGAGCTTGACGTCGTCCGGGCCGGCATCTTCACCCTGGTGCTGGTCTCGTCGAGCTTCACCATGCAGTACGCCGTCTACCAGTCGGAATGGCGGCGGCGTCGGTCGGCCCGGATCTGGATCGTCGGCACGATCATCCTCGGGGTGGCCTTCCTGGGCAACCAGGTCTGGGAATGGCTCTACAGCCCCACCCGCTGGTACACGAACTCCTACGGCTCGCTCTTCTACATCATGTCGGGCCTCCACGGACTCCACGTGTTCATCGGGCTGCTCGCCATGGTCTTCCTGTTGGGCCGCATGCGGGGCGACATCGGGGGTGACCCCGGCGAGCTCTCGGCGATACAGGGGGTCTCGTACTACTGGCACTTCGTCGACATCGTCTGGGTCGGGCTCTACAGTTGCCTGTTCCTCCTCAAGTAGACATGCGAGGCGTGCGCACACCACAGACGGGGAATTTCCGCACCCGGATCCTGTTGCCGGGAGGGCTCCTCGCCATCGCCACCCTGGCCTCGTTGGCCATGTTCTTCCCGGGAGCGGACGCCGGCGCCAGCGGCCACACGGACACCGCCCAGGTGCCGCTGATCCCCAACAAGCACGTCACGACGCGGTCGTGCGGCACGGTCAACGTCAAGGGCGTGACCGGGTCGACCCGCAACGCCGGCAACCCGTTCAATACCAGCTCCCGGTTCTGCCTGAACGGCCATCTGATCTCCTACGGCAGCCGCTACATCACGTACGCCAACCCGCCGCGGTCGTTCATCGCCGCCGGGCAGCTGCTCTTCGCCCAGACGTGCTCGAGCTGCCATGGCAACGACGCCAACGGGGTCGGCCCCGACGGGACGGCGACCACCGGGCCCAACCTGCAGGGAGTGGGCGCGGCCACGGTCGACTTCTGGGTGAGCACGGGCCGCATGCCGGCCGCCGACGTGAAGGCGGTGCAGGCCGAGCGCCGCGCCAGCCGGCTGACGCCCCTGCAAGCGCTGGAGCTGGCCGCCTGGGTCAACTCGCTGGACCCGGCGGTGCCCGCCGTGCCCTACCCGCACCTGGGCGGGTCCAACCAGTCCGTGGGCCAGGACCTGTTCTCCCTCAACTGCGCGGCGTGCCACACCATCAGCGGTGCGGGTGACGCGCTCGCCTTCGGGACGAACGCCCCCTCGCTGCAGGTCCGCTCCATCACGGCCCAA
This sequence comes from uncultured Acidimicrobiaceae bacterium, assembly GCA_963809825.1. Taxonomy (GTDB): domain Bacteria; phylum Actinomycetota; class Acidimicrobiia; order Acidimicrobiales; family RAAP-2; genus Bog-473. Next base: position 754,202 of record CAWELJ010000004.1, read on the forward strand.
CAGGTGGCCGAGGCGATCCGGACCGGGCCGGCCAACATGCCCCGCTTCTCGGGCAACCTGACCGACCAGCAGGTGGGTGACATCGTCTCCTACGTGACCGGTCGCATCCAGCACCCGACCAACCCCGGCGGCTTCGGTCTGGGCGGCGTCGGACCCGTCGCCGAGGGATTCGTCGCCCTGCTGATCGGCGTCGGCGGCCTCGTGCTCATCTGCTTCTGGATCGGGGAACGCTCGTGAGCGACGCGGACCGCCAGCCCTCGCGCACCCGGGTGCCCATGCCGGTCGCCGCGCTGAGCGACCCGCACATGAGCGACGCGGCCAAGCACCCGGACCGGGTCGAGAAGATCATCGCGGTCCTCTTCCTGGCGGCCATCGTCTTCCTCGCCCTGTTCGGCGCCGCCTACTGGCAGAACTGGAGCCCCTGGGAGCTGGGCGGCGCCATCGGGGCGGGCCTGTTCCTCCTCGGCTTCGGGCTCACGGCCTGGGGCAAGTACCTCATGCCCCAGGGCCCCTTCGTCGAGGAGCGGCACCCTCTGGCTTCGAGCCCGGACGAGAGGGAGGCCTTCTCGGCCGCGCTCGTCGAGCGCTCCGCCGTCGTCGTCAAGCGCCGCAAGATGCTCGGCGGGCTCTTCGCCATCGGCGCCGGCATCTTCGGGATCGTCGCCGCGTTCCCGCTGTTGCGGTCCCTCGGGCCGCTGCCCGAGAACTCGCTCGAGGTGACCGACTGGCGCGAGGGGACGGTCCTCGTCGACTCCAACGGCCGGCCCGTGCGCAAGGACACCCTGGTCGTCGGTGGCATCATGACCGTCTACCCGCAGCACACCGTCGACCCCCAGACCGGGCAGATCACCGACAACGGGCAGGCCATCGACCAGACGGTGCTGATCAGGGTGTCCGACCAGCCTCTGGTCCCCCCCACCATGCCGGGGCGCGAGGACTGGACCCCCGATGGCTACGTTGCCTACTCCAAGCTGTGCACGCACCTCGGGTGCCCCGTCGGGCTCTACGAGCAGGCGCTCGAGCTCCTCGTCTGCCCGTGCCACCAGTCGATGTTCAACGTGCGCAACGGTGCCGTGCCCCAGTTCGGCCCCGCCCCGCGCCCCCTGCCGCAGATGCATCTCGGCTACAACGACCAGGGGTATCTCGTCGCGATGGCGCCCTATGACCAGGCCGTCGGGCCCGGCTTCTGGGAGCGGACCACATGAGCGACACCGCGGCCAAGACCAAGCGCAGCACCAGGGCGGCGATGGGCCCCTTCGGCCAGGTCGGCAAGCTCGTCGACGAGCTCGACGAGCGGCTGGGGGTGGCCAAGGGCGGACGCGTCTTCCTGGACAAGATCTTCCCCGACCACTGGTCCTTCATGCTGGGGGAGATCGCGCTCTACTCGTTCGTGGTGGTGCTGGCGACCGGCGTCTTCCTGTCTCTCTTCTTCGTCCCCTCGACGAACCAGGTCCTGTACCCGGCCCACGGCACCTACGTGCCACTGCGGGGCCAGTGGATGTCGGCGGCCTACAAGTCCACGGTCGACATCTCCTTCGACGTGCGGGGCGGCCTCCTCGTCCGCCAGATGCACCACTGGGGGGCCGACATCTTCACCGCGTCGATCGTGGTCCACATGGGACGCGTCTTCCTGACCGGTGCGTTCCGCAAGCCGCGCGAGCTGAACTGGACCATCGGGCTCACCATGCTGATCCTGGCCATCTTCGAGGGCTTCATCGGGTACTCGTTGCCCGACGACCTGATCTCGGGCACCGGGCTGCGCATCGGCTACTCCATCGCCGAGTCGATCCCGCTCGTCGGGAGCTACCTCGTCTCGTTCCTGTGGGGCGGGCGCTTCCCGGGCAACATCATCATTCCCCGCTTCTTCATCATCCACGTGCTGATCATCCCCCTGGTCCTGATCGGGCTCCTCTCGGCGCACCTCGGCTTGCTGGTGCGCCAGAAGCACACGCAATTCGCCGGCGAGGGGCGCACCGAGGACAACGTGGTGGGCTCGCCGATGTTCCCCACGTTCATGGCCAAGACCACCGGGTTCCTCTTCATGGTGACGGCGGCGACCGCGCTGCTCGGGGCGTTCGCCCAGATCAACCCCATCTGGCAGTTCGGGTCCTATGACGCGTCGAAGATCTCCTATGCCGTGCAACCCGACTGGTACATGGGCTGGCTCGACGGCGCACTGCGCATCTGGCCGGCCTGGGAGCTCACCGGCTTCGGCCACACCATCCCCCTCGAGGTCTTCCTGCCCGCCGTGGTCCTGCCCGGCATCATCTTCACCATCTGCTTCCTGTGGCCGTCGATCGAGAAACGGGTGACGGGCGACGTCGCGATGCACAACCTGCTCGACCGGCCGCGCGACAGGCCCAAGCGCACGGCCGCGGGCGTGGCCATGTTCGCCCTCCTGTTCACGCTCTTCGGGGCGAGCTCGACGGACGTCCTGGCCAACTACTTCCACGTCTCGCTCAACGCGGTCCTGTGGTTCTTCCGTATCGCCGTGTTCGTGGTTCCGATCGTCTCCGGCCTGGTGACCTACCAGCTGTGCCGGGAGATGCAGGGGGTGCACGGCATCGGCAAGCGCAAGCGGGCGGTGATCGTGCAGCGTTCCGCCGAGGGCGAGTACGTCACGGTCCCCACGCCACCCCGCCCCGACGACGAGCACATTGAGCTCGATCCCGAGCCGGTGCCGGTGCGCATCGACATAGAGCCGCTGAGCGGCAACGGCGGCACCCGTGCACCCGAGAGCTCGCCCACGGGCGTGCGCCAGGTCACCCGCTGAGCCAACCTCCGGGCCGGGTCAGCGCCCGCGACCTCTGGGTCGCACTCGAGTCCGTTCACGCCGTCACCTACTTCGCGCCGGAGTCGCGCACCGCGCTGCGCGAGACGGGGTTGCGTGGCTTCTGGTCCGGCTACTTCGCGGCGCGCGGTGCCCCGCTGGGGCGAGTGGGGCCAGGCCCGGTGACCGCGGCGTTCTACAACTTCGACCCGGACATGGTGGCGCGGGCGGTACCGGCGTGCTGGGACGTCGTGGCGCCCGAGACGCTGTGCCGGGTGCGTGCGATCGCCGCCGCCGGCGCGCTGAACGAGGTCTGCCGCGTCGAGGCCCGTTCGCAACTCGTGGCCGCCCTGCCCCTGCTCCGACGAGCGGTGGCGGCCTGCGGCGGCGACGGGCGGGTCATGGCGGGGGCCAACCGCTCCCTGTGGCCCGTGATCGCCCCCGCGCTCGGCACGGCGGGCCTCGGCGAGGCCTGGCAGGCCTGCACGACCTTGCGCGAGCACCGCGGGGACGGGCACACCGCGGCGCTCCTGGCCAACGGCGTCAGCGGCCTCGACGCGCACCTGCTGGTCGCCGGCACCAAGGGGATCCCGGCCGACGTGCTGCGGGACAACCGGGGCTGGAGCGAGGAGCGGTGGGAACGCGCCGCGGACGGACTCAGCGCCCGCGGCCTCCTCCACGGGGACGGGCGGGCCACCGACGCCGGGCGCACGCTGCACGGGGCGGTCGAGGACCTCACCGACCGCCTGGCCGAGCCCGCCTACACCGCGCTCAGCGACGGCGCGCGGGCGGACCTCCACGGTGCGCTGTCGGCCTGCGCCGCCGACGTCGCCGCATCGGGCGTGCTGCCCTTCCCTAACCCGATGGGGCTGCCGCGGGCCGGGGCGGGCTCGTCGGCGCTTCGGAGATGAGCGGGGTGGCCTGCATCGGACCGGGTGCCTCGAGCCCTGCCGCCCGTGCGGCTCTGGCTGCCACGAGGGATGGCGTTCAGTGGTGACGCGCGGTCGCCAGCACGTCCAGGCAGCGCTCCCAGCCCTCCCGGTGGGAGGGTTCGCGGTCCGGCGGGAGGTCGCGGTGGGTGAGGTTCACGATCGTGTCGTCGCCGTCGGCGACGAACACGACCTCCACCGTGCTGCTCCCGGGCGGCATGGCGGCGTCCTCGGGGATCCCCCAGGTGAAGACCACCCGCCGGGGCGGCTCCACCGCGACGTAGCTGCCGCGGGCGGCGGTCCCGCTGAAGTCGAGGGCGAACGTCCCGCCCGGCCTCGGGTCGAGGTCGGCGCGCTCCCCGATCCAGGTGACCAACAGCCGAGGGTCGGTGAAGTAGGGAAACACCACCTCGGGGAGTGCGGCGATGCGGACGCTGTGGCTGATCACGTCGGTCCTTTCCTCTGGGTTCGGGGGTGGGCCCGCTCGACGGATTGCTTCAGGCGGGCGAGGGCGTCCGGCCAGAACTCGTCGAGCAGGGCGCGCAGCGGCTGGAGCGACTCGGACCGCAACACGTAGAGCCGGCGGGTGCCCTCCCGGCGCTCGTCCAACAGCCCGGCCCGCTTGAGCACGGTGAGGTGCTGGCTGACGGCCTGCTGGGTGAGGTCGAAGTGGGTGGCGATCTGCCCGGCGGGAAGCTCGGCGTGCTGGACCAGACGCAGGATCTGGCGCCGGTGGGGATCGGCCAGCGCCCGCAGGACCGCGTCGGGCTCAACGGGCGGGGCCGGCTCCTCGGGCCCGGACGTCATCGGTGTTTCCTAGCGGAGCGCGACCTCGCCCGTCCAGGCTCGCTCAGCGGGCGGCGTGCTCGGCGCGCCAGGCGGCGAACCGCTCGGCGTCGGCGGGCGGGTTGGGGCTGCCGGCGCCCCGGTCCACGTAGTCCACGAGACTGGCGAGGTGGCGCGTCCACCCGGCGTGACACATCTCGAAGCACTCCAGGCCAGGGTTGAGGCCGTGGTGATGGAAGTGCAGCTCGGCGCCGGCGCCGACCGGCTCGATGTCGAACGTGATGGAGGTCCCGACCCAGTCGGGCGCGGCCTCGCAGACGAGCACGCTCCAGCGGACCCGTGACGGCCGGTCGGCCTCCTCGACGCGCATCGCGACCTCCTGGTCGCCCATCAGGAAGCGCAACGTGTCGCCCGCGGCGGCACCACCGCCGGCGGGCGTCCACCAGCCGGTCAGCGCGTCGATGTCGGTCAGCGCCGAGAACACGGCGTCCGGGCCGGCGGCGAAGGTCTTGGTCGAGCGGAAGTCGTCGGTGGTGGTTGTCGTGGTCACAGCGGGTCCTTTCTAAAGTGAAGCATTGTACAAGTGATTACTTGTACTCTAGGTCCGGACCCGGCCCGTGTCAAGCGAAACGGAATGGGAAGGGTCGTGTCGACGTCGTCGCTGCGACTGCGACTGCGACCGGGACCTGGGACCGGGCCGGTCAGGGCCGCTTCGGAGGGGGCCAGCCCGTCACGAGGCCGAGCTCCCTGCACAGCGAGCGGGAGGAGACCATCTGACCCGCAAAGCGCCCCGCGTCGGCGTCGTCGCCCAGCCAGGCCGCCACCTCGCCCGCCACCTCGGGGGGTGCGGGCACGTGGCCGGCACCCACGAGGACCTTGTCCATGCCGGACGCCCGCATGGACTCGGTGAGGGTGAGCCCGGGTGCGATGGAGAAGGCCCAGACGCCCCGCCCGGCGAACTCGACATGGCAGACATCCGTCACGCGGTGGAACGCCGCCTTGGCCGCGGCGTAGGCGACACCCCACCCGCCAGCGCCCGCCGGTGCGGGCGGCGTCGTGAACGCGGCCTCCGAGAGCATGTTGACCAGCCGCCCCGCACCGCGCTCGAGCATCTGGGGAAGCACGAGCTGGGTCAGGAGGAGCGGGTGGAGGTAGTCGCCCACCAGGCACCGCTCGGCCAGCTCGAGGGGCAGGTCCAGCAGGCGGTCCATGGTGCCGGGCCCCTGGTAGATAGCGTTGTTGACCAGGACGTCGATACGGCCCAGCTCGGCCAGGGCCACCTCGGCGGCCCGCTCGACCGACGCCCGGTCCATTAGGTCCATGGGGACGGCCACGCAGGTACGCCCGAGCCGGGTGATCTCCGCTGCGGTGGAGTCGAGGCTGCCGGCGATGGGCACGGGCCGGTGGTCCGCCAGGACGCTCGACGGCTGGGCACGGCCGTCGCCCTCGTGGACGGTGCGCGCCGTGATGACCACGTCGAAGCCGCGCCGGGCCAACGCCACCGCGGCGCAGCGCCCGATGCCACGGCTGGCACCGGTGACGAGTGCCACCCTCGCGTCGGCCCCTGCCACTACATCATCCCGGCGATCTGGTGCCCGCCGTCGACGTGGAGCACCTGGCCATTGACGTACGCCGACGCGTCGCTGCAGAGGAAGACGACGACCCGGGCGATGTCGTCGGGGGTGCCGAGGCGACGGGTTGGATTGGCCTCGGCCAGGCGGCGCTGGATGTCGGCCGGCACGTTGGCCGCGGCCGTGGCGGTGAGGATGAAGCCGGGGGCGATGGCGTTGGCCCGGATGCCGTCACGGCCGTAGCGGGTGGCCAGATGGCGCGTCAACTGGTTGAGGGCCGCCTTCGAGACGCCGTAGGCGACCCGGGTCGCCTCACCGATCGTGCTCGTCCCCGAGGAGATCGTGACGATGGAGCCACCACCGCGCGCCGCCATGACCGGGATGGCGGCGCGGGCAAGGAGCAGCGCGCCGCGGGTCGTGGTCTCGATCACACGGTCCCACACGCCGAGGTCGACGCCGACGGCGTCGGTGTCGAGCCGGGGGTGGCTCCAGGCCGCATTGTGGTCGACGCAATCGACGCCGCCGAACTCCGCCACGGCGCGCTCGACGAAGGCGGCGACGGACGCCTCACTGCGCACGTCGCAGCGCACCCCGAGGGCCCGCCCGCCTGCCGCGGCGACCTCATGGGCGACCGACTCGGCTCCTTCGGCGACCACGTCACCCACCACCACCGCCGCGCCTTCGGCACCGAGCTGCAGCGCCGTGGCGCGGCCGATGTCCGAGGCCCCGCCGCTGAGCAGCACCACCTTGCCGTCGAGCTGTCCCACGTCAGCCGCGCCGGCCCGCACGGGTGCGCGCGTCGTCACCCGCGGGCCAGGAGGTCATGGGCCCATCGTAGGGCCCGAAGGCGTCTCCCACCAGGGACTCCGCATCGACGTTCCCCTTCTCGATTGGGCTGGACGGCGGGTCGCATGGCAGCATCGTGACGTGCGCGTGCACCGCAGTTTCGCCTTCGTCGACGTGTCGGGATTCACGGCACTGACCGAACTCGAGGGTGACGAGCGAGCGGTCGACATACTGACCGCATTTCGCGCGCTGCTCCGCGACATCTGCGCCCGGCGCGGGGTGCGGATCGCCAAATGGTTGGGGGACGGCGTGATGCTCGTGTGCGTCGAGACGCGGCCCTTGCTCGAGACCGTCCTGGAGCTGCACTATGTCGTCGGCGTCGTGAGCGGTCCCGTCAAGACGGTCTCCATCCGCTCAGGCGTCAACGCGGGACAGGTCATCCTCATGGAGGGCGACGACTATGTCGGGCACTGCGTGAACGTGGCGGCGCGGTTGTGCGACCTCGCTCCGGCGGGATCGGCGCTGGCCTCCCCGTCGGTCATGGACCACCTGCCCAACTGGGGCATGGCCGTGTCGGAGACCCACGTCACGCTGCGGGGCGTCGAGAAGCCGGTGCCGGCTTCGACCATTGCGATGGCGGGCGGCGGACCCGATGTCTCCCCCGACCCCATCTGCGGGCTGCCTCTGACCCATGACACGGCCGAGGAGATCGCCCACGACGTCCGGGGTTCCGTCGTGCTGTTCTGCTCGCCCGGCTGCGTGGACACCTGGCGCCGACGGCCGGCCCGCAGCGAGAGCGCCTGAACCGGATCCGGCTGATTGAGGACCCCGCGCAGCCTCAACCGAGGGTCTGAACGTGCCGATACCTGCTCTGGCAAAGGAGAGCCGGCGATCCGGGATGCGTCTGCCCCCACTACACGACACCTCGACCAACCTGGCGAGCTTCTGGCGGAGCTACGTCTACATCGGCGTCCTGACCTACAGCATGGGGGCGCTCGCTGTCGTCGTCTACGCCATGACGGCGCCGGTGCCCCACCGGCAGGCGATGGTGATTCTGGGGTCGGTCAGCCTCGCCATGGCGGTCGGACCCTTCCGGTGGCTCGGCCTGCGACTGGTGTCGACGCGCTGGTCGAAGGGTTTCTTCACCTCCTGGGCTGCGTGCACGTTCGTCCTCATCGCGGTCGGCGCCGTCCTCGACGGCGGCGTCCGCAGCCCCATCGCCTACTTCCTCGTCCTGCCGATGCTCTTCGCCGGACTGGCCTACTCGGCGGGCACCGTGTCGTTCCTCGCCGCGTTCGGCGTCGCGACCAGCTTGATGGTTGGCATCCTCACCCCCCACCGCAGCTGGTCGACGACGGCGTTCCTGTCCTTGGCGGTGGTCATCGCCGGGGTGATCACGGCGGCGGCGGCGCTGTTCCGCGACCGCCTGATGGACCAGCTGATCGACGCCGCGAACCTCGACGCGCTAACGGGCTGCCTGAGCCGCGGGGCGTTCCAGCAACGGCTGGATGACGAAGCGAGGCTGGCCCGTCGCCGTCATGCGACGTTCAGCCTGGTCGTGGCCGACGTGGACAACCTGAAGACGCTCAACGACTCCGGCGGCCACCATTCGGGGGACCGCGCCCTGCGGTCGTTGGCCGGCGTGCTCCGCCAGGCGGCCCGGGCCACCGACGTCGTGGGCCGGCTCGGTGGCGACGAGTTCGCGATGCTCCTCCACGAGACCGGTCAGGATGCCGCGCTGGTGGTGGCCAAGCGGATGAGCGAGGCCATGCATGCCGCCACCGGGTCCGACCGGGTCACGGCGAGCCTGGGTGTGAGCACCTGGTTGGGCCCCGACGACCGGCCCGACGAGCTGCTCCGCCGAGCCGACGTGGCGCTGTACACGGCGAAGCGGGCCGGGCGCGACCGCTGTGCCATCTGGGACCCAGCGCTGCCTGAGCCGCAGGCGGGCATGCAGTGGCTGGGCCGCCGCCCGCGGCGCACCAGCGCCACCAGCCAAATCTGACCGAGCTTTCCCCCTGGGGCGCCGCCGCTAGTCGAGGAAGGTCGATCCGTCGGGCGAGACGAACGCGATGCGGACGCGCACGTCGCCGCCGAGGGGCTCCTCCGAGATCATCACCGCCAGGCTCTCACCCTCGACCCACTCGATCACGGCGGGAACGTCGCGCTCGAACGCGCTCTCGAGCGCGGCGATAATCGACTCGTCCAGCGATGCCGGAAGGGCGTCGAGGAGGGCACGGGCCTCGAGCGCCACGTCGTCGTCCAGGTCGTCGAGGATCCCGACCGCCTCGAGGGCCTCCTGGACCGAGTCCGCGTCCGCCAGGGCGGACCGCGCCCTCTCGTAGTCCGCCCGGTTGCCGCCGCCGAGCATGGCGTTCAAGGCCGGGATCATCGCCGCTGCAGCCATGGGCCGGAACGATAGAGCAATCGACATGTGACATGCAGAGGAACCACGGGAACGACCCTTTTCACCCCGGCGGGGGCGGTGCCAGAATCCGTGGATGCAGCGCGCGGGGGCTGAAGCGAGGTAGCGACATGCTGGCACCACCCCAGGTGGAGTTCGTCGTGCGGAACGGCCTGCACCTGGCCTACCAATCGGCGGGGAGCGACCCTCCGACGATCGTCTTCGTCGGCGGGTCGATGGCCATGTCGGTGCAGTGGGATCAGCCGGCCACGGCGAAGGGCCTGCGCAGGATGGCCAGCTTCGCCCGACTGGTCACCTTCGACCAGCAGGGGATGGGGTACTCGGACCGGATGGACCTCTCGGCGCCGCCGGTGCTCGATGACCTGGTCGCCGACCTCGAAGCCGTCGTGGAAGCGGCGGGGGTCAGCGAGCCGGTCCTCTTCGGCACGCACAACGGCGGGGCGGTCGCGGCCGTGTACGCCACGGGCCACCCGGTGCGCCGGCTGGTCCTGTGCAACACCTGGGCCCGCCTCGAGCGCGCCGACGATTTCCCCATCGGCCTCAGTGACCGCGTGCTCGACCGCATGGAGGATCGCTATCGCACCGAGTGGGGCGCGGGACGGATCTCCGACGAGTACGCCTCGCGCCGGGGTGACGAGCCGCCGGGCCAGTACGAGCTGGCCACCACCAGTCACAACCAACTGGCCCACCTGTTCCACATGAACCGCACCTACGACATCCGCCACGTCCTCCCGACGCTCTCCGTCCCGACCCTCGTCATCCATCTCGAGGACAACACCAGCATCCCGGCGGCTCACGGCGAGTACCTGGCCGGGGCGATCCCCGGTGCCCGGCTCGTTCTCATCCCGGGGTCGGACCACCTCTTCCTCCACAACTATGCGACACCCGTCATCGACGAGGTGGAGGAGTTCGTGACGGGCCACCGCACCCTCTTCGCCGACCGGATGCGTACGACGATCCTCTTCACCGACATCGTCGACTCCACGCCGTTGGCGGCCTCCCTCGGCGATACGGCGTGGAGCACGCTGATCGAGGAGCACAACACCCGGGTGCACCGCAGGGTGGTGGCGCACGGGGGCCACGAGGTGAAGAGCACGGGGGACGGGTTCCTGGTTGCCTTCGACTCGCCCGAGCCGGCGATCCGCTGCGCCTTCGACGCCATGGACGTCGTGGCCGACCTGGGCCTGGAGTTGCGCGCCGGCGTCCACCTCGGGGAGGTCTCGCGCATGGGGAAGGACGACCTGTCGGGGTTGGCCGTCCACTTCGCCCAACGACTCTGCGCCCGGGCCACGGGCGGCCAGCTGCTCGTCTCGGACGCGGTGCGGGACGCCTGCCCGGATCGGGGCATCCGCTTCGAGGACCGCGGCCGGGCCCGGCTCAAGGGGATCCCGGGGGAGTGGGAGGTCTTCGAGGCCCGGATGGAGCCGCACCGTTGACATGTGACTAAAAGGTCACATATAGTGCAGGGGTGGATGAGTTGGGCGAGGTCTTCAAGGCACTGGCCGACCCCACCCGGAGGAGCCTCCTCGACGAGCTCTTCCGGGAGGACGGGCAGACCCTGGGCATGCTCGGGGAGCGTTTCGACATGACGCGCTTCGGGGTCATGAAGCACCTCAAGCAGCTCGAGGAGGCGGGGTTGGTGGTGACGAGGCGGCGAGGCCGCGAGAAGCTCCACTTCTTGAACCCGGTCCCCATCCGGCTCATCCACGACCGCTGGGTCAGCAAGTACTCGGAGCCCTGGGTGGCAGGGCTGAGCGAGATCAAGGACAGATTGGAGAGGCAGATGGAAAAGGTGTACGAGATCTTCATCAAGGCGACGCCCGAGCAGGTCTGGCAGGCGATCGTCGACCCCGAGATCCGGGCCAGGTACAACTTCGGCGCCGCGGTCAACTCCGAGTGGACGGTGGGCTCGCCGATCAGCGTCGACGTCGCCAAGCACGGCGTGCACCTCGGCGAGGGCGAGGTCCTCGAATTCGACCCCCCCCGGCGCCTCGTGCACACCATGGAGTGCCTGTGGGACGACGACGTGAAGGCCGAGGGGTCGACGCGGGTCACCTGGGAGCTCGCGCCGGTGGGCGACTCCGTCCACCTGACGCTGACGCACGACCAGATGCGCGAGGGCGCCAACTCGCAGATCTTCGGCGGCTGGCCGATGATCCTGTCGGGCCTCAAGACCTGGCTCGAGTCGGGCGAGCTGCTCACCACGCCCGGCTCGATCATGTACGCCTGAGCGCCGGGGGCTCCCTTCTGTGCCGTCCCGCTCAGGACGCGGGCGGCTTCAAGATCCCCTGCAGACTCGCTGTGAGGTCAGCGTGGGAGAAGCCGAAACCGCACGACTCCAGGACTGCGGGCCGCACCCTGGCGCTCGTGAACAACAAGGCGTCGGCCCGCTCGGACCCCAGCAGCAGCCTCGGGCCGAATCTGGGGACGGGCAACCGGGCCGGTCGGGACAGCACTGCGCCGAGAACCCGGGTGAACTCGCTGTTGGTGACCGGGTGGGGCGCAGTCAAATTCACCGGCCCGCGCACATCGTTCTCCAGCAGCCACTCGATCGCCCGGATCTCGTCGTCGAGGGTGATCCAGCTCCACCACTGGGACCCCGATCCGAACCTCCCGCCCAGGCCGAGTTTGAACAGCGCCAACAGCTTGGGGAGTGCACCTCCGGTGGGACTCAGGACAAGGCCGGTGCGGGCACAGACCACCCTGATGCCCGCTCGAGCGGCGGGCGCAGCTTCGGCCTCCCAGCGCACACAGAGCGACGCCAGGAAGTCGCGGCCCGGAGGGCTCTGCTCTGTGAGGACCTCGTCGCCACGGTCACCGTAGAACCCGATGGCCGAGGCACTGACCAGCACCCGAGGTGGGCGATCGAGACCGGCCAGCGCACCGGCGAGAAGCGCAGTGGAGCGACAACGGCTCTCGACGAGGACCTGCTTACGGGCCTCGGTCCAACGGCTGTCGCCGATGCCTGCGCCGGCCAGATGGACCACCGCGTCGGCACCCTCGAGGCCACGCGCGTCGATCGTGCCGGCCTTGGGATCCCACTGCAGGTCCCGGTCACCGGGTCGGACCGGTTGGCGCAGGACCCTGTCGACACGGTGGCCCTGCGCGGAGAGAGAGAGACACAAGGCTCGGCCGATCAGGCCGCTCGACCCCGTGACCACGACCCGCATGCACGTCGCAGCATAGGGGCGACACCCGACCTCGAACGCGTGCCGGCGGCTCTCACAACCGGCGCACGCGCCGCCGATGTTCTGTTCCCGCGATCAGGACGGCACGTGGCTCGAGACCGGCGCCTCGCTGCCCACGGCGGGCCGCACCCGGTCGTAGACCGACATGACCAGCGTGAGGGCGCCGAAGCCGGCACCGAGCAGGCAGACGCCCGCCCAGCCGTGGGTGCTGTAGAACGCCCCGGCGCTCACGGAGCCGGCGGCACCGCCGAGGAAGTAGCAGACCATGTACGCACTGTTGATCCGGCTCCGGGCGTCGGGTCGCAGCGCGTAGATGACCGCCTGGTTCGTGATCTGCATCCCCTGGGTGCCCATGTCGAGCACGACGATGCCGATGACGAGCGCGGCCAGCGACGTCCGGCCCGCCCAGAGCAGCGCGAAGGACCCGGTGAGGAGCACCCCGGCGACGACCGTGGTGGCCGTCGCCCGCGCCGAGTCGGCCAACTTGCCCGCCAGGTTGGCAGCCACGATGCCGCCGGCCCCGACGAGGCCGAAGAGCCCGATCACCGCGTTGGAGTACCGGTAGGGGCTTCCCGAGAGCAGGAAGGCGATCGTGGTCCAGAGCGCGCTGAAGGCGGCGAAGGCGCACGCGCCGTGCCAGGCCCGCCGCCGCAGCACTGGCTCGGTCGCGAGGAGGCGCAGCGACGAGGACACCAGGCTGGGGTAGCTGCGCCGGGGCCGCGGGGCCTCGGTGGGGAGCGCCCGCCACAGGACGAGCGCGAAGACGACCATGAGGGCGGCCGAGAGCCAGTAGATGGCGCGCCAGCCCGCGGCCTGCGCCACCAGCCCCGAGACAGTGCGCGCCAGGAGGATGCCCAGCAGCAGTCCCGTCATGATGCGGGCCACCACCCGGCCGCGCCGCTCCTCGGGCGCCAGGTCGGCCGCGAAGGGGATCATCACCTGGCCCGCCACGGAGGCGCCGCCGACGGCGACCGCGGCCAGGCCGAAGATCCACAGGTTGGGTGCGAGCGCGCAGGCGACCAGGGCGACGGCCGCAATCCAGAAGAGGCGGGTCACCAGCGCCCGGCGGGGGTGGAGGTCGCCCAGCGGGACGACGAGGAGGAGCCCGGCGGCGTAGCCGATCTGCGTGGCCGTGATCAGCGAAGCGGTGGGCCCGGGGCCGCTGTGAAAGCTGCGCGCCACCTGGTGCAGGACGGGCTGCGCGTAGTACAGGTTGGCCACCACGGCGCCGGTGGCGACCGCGATGAGTGCGACGAGCGCCCGCGAGAGCCCGTGCTCCTGGTCCGACCCGGTGCTGGCCGCTGCCACCGGGTCAGGCTACCGGCGGTTGCTCTCTTTCAGATCTGGCCGCCGCGCCGGCTCTCCGCGGTCACGCCGGTCAGCGCGGTCAGGATCAGCGGGACGCCGATGAAGATGAGCCAGACGCCGAAGACGAGGGCCAGCAGGGTCATGAAGGCGCCCATGCCCATGACGAAGGGCCAGATGGACGAGCTCGGGAACGCGTCGATGTTGCCCGCACCCTCGGCCATCTCGGCGTCCTCGCGGTCCGACGGGCGGTCACCGGCCGCCGGGACGTCGCCCCAGTAGAAGTACTTGCGGCCGTGGAAGCGCTTGTGCCAGAAGAAGTAGTAGAGGCCGGGCAGGAAACCGAGGAGCGTGGCGCCGAGCAGCATCACGCCGCCCCCGTCCTCATAGCTCCAGAACCAGTAGACGAGGCCGACGATCCCGAAGAACACACCGAGGAAGAGCAGGAAGAGAGATTCGACCTTCATACCGATGTCGTGACCTTCCCGCTCGACTTCCCGTTGGAGTGCGCACCCTTGCCGTGGGGCACCGTCAGCGCGTCGGGGTGGTTGTAGTCCCATGTCGGGCGCTCGGAGCGGATAGGCGGCAGGTGGGTGTAGTTGTGGTGCGGCGGCGGCGACGTCGTGAACCACTCGAGCGTGTGGCCGTCCCACGGGTTGTCGCCGGCGGGGACGGGCTTGCGCCACGACACGACGAAGTTCACCAGCAGGAAGGCGAACGAGATGCCGATGATGAAAGCGCCGACGGTCGAGACGATGTTGTAGCTCTGCCAGCCCAGGTTGGACGGGTAGCTCGCCACCCGGCGTGGCATGCCCAGGAGGCCGACGACGTACTGGGGCATGAAAGTGACCCAGAAGCCGATGAACATGAGCCAGAAGTGCCACTTGCCCAGGTTCTCCCGCAGCATGCGGCCGAACATCTTGGGATACCAGTAGTAGAGGCCGGCGAAGCCGGCGAACACCGCCGTCCCGAACAGCACCTGGTGGAAGTGGGCCACGACGAAGTAGGTGTCGTGGGTGGCGAAGTCGATCGGGGGCGAGGCCAGCATGATGCCGGTCACGCCGCCCATGAGGAAGGCGAAGAGGAAGCCGATGCTGAACAGCATGGGCGTGGTGAAGGTCAGCTGTCCGTGCCACATGGTGCCGATCCAGTTGAAGAACTTGATGCCGGTCGGCACGGCGATGAGGAGGCTCAAGAAGGAGAAGAAGGGCAAGAGCACTGCCCCCGTGGTGAACATGTGGTGGGCCCACACACCCGTCGACAGGGCGGCGATGGCCATGGTGGCGAAGACCATGCCCTTGTAGCCGAAGACGGGCTTCTTGGAGAAGACCGGGAGGATCTCCGTGACGATGCCGAAGAAGGGGAGGGCGAGGATGTAGACCTCGGGATGGCCGAAGAACCAGAAGAGGTTCTGCCACAGCAGGGGCGACCCGCACGATCGCATGGGGAGGCCGTTGGCGAGATGGCAGCCGACCGCCGTGTAGATGTGGGTGTTGAAGTGGCGGTCGCAGAACAGCATCACCACCGCCGCCGTGAGCACCGGGAAGGCGATGAGGATGAGGATCCCGGTCACCAACATGTTCCAGGTGAAGATCGGCATGCGGAACATCGTCATGCCGGGCGCGCGCAGGTAGAAGATGGTCCCGCACAGGTTCACGCCGGTGAAGATGGCCGAGAACCCAGTGAGCGCCAGGGCCATCAGCCACAGGTCGGGCCCGGCCCCCGGCGAGCTGGTGGCGCTGGAGAGGGGTGCGTAGGCCACCCAACCGAACTGGGCCGCGCCGCCGGCGACGAGGAAGCCCAGCATCATGGTGATGGACCCGCTGAGGTAGAGCCAGTAGCTCAGCGCGTTCAGGCGCGGGAAGGCCATGTCGGGCGCGCCGACCTGCAGCGGCACGATGTAGTTGGCCAGGCCCCCGAAGGCGAAGGGACCTGCGAAGAGGTACAGCATCAGGCTGCCGTGCATCGTGAACAGCGCGTTGAACTGCGAGAAACTGAGCAGCGAGGAGTGCGGCGAGGACAACTGGAGCCGCATGACCAGCGCCATGATCCCCGAGAGGTAGAAGATGACGACCGCCGTGATCATGTAGCTGAGCCCGATGACCTTGTGGTCGGTCGAGGTCAGCCACTTGAGGATGCCGGAGGGGCCGTGGTCCTCGTGGCCGCCGTGAGGCTCGTGCCCGTTGCCGGGTGCCTCCGGCGGGAGGTGGACCTCTACGGGCTCGTGAGTCCCGGGTGGGGCGATGACGTCAGTCACCGTAGAGCGCACCTCCTGTGTTCCCGGTGTTCCCGCTGCCCGAGTTTCCGGAGTTCCCAGAGTAGCTGGGAACGGTCCCGTTGATATTGGCGTGCAGGTCGGCCGGGAGCTGGCCGATGGAGTTCGGGTGGGCCCGCTGGAACGCGCCGGTGGCCCGGAGCCACGCCTGGTAGGCCGACGGCGACACGGAGCGGACGTTGAAGAACATCAAGGAGTGGTAGAGGCCGCACAGCTGGGTGCACTGGCCGCGGTAGACGCCGTCATGCAGGACGTTGAAGTCGAACTGCGTGGAGTAGCCCGGGCTGGCGTAACGGCTGAAGTTGAACTCGGGCACGTAGAAGCCGTGCAGGACGTCGTACGAGTCGAGCGTGATGCGGACCGTCTGGCCCGTGGGTACGACCATGGTCGGTGCGTCGGTGGTCTGGCCGATGATCTTGACGCCGTTGGGATACTCGAACTCCCAGCCCCACTGGAAGGCGTACACGTGGACGCGGGCGTAGGGGTTGGGCTCCACCGCGGTGACCTTGTTCTCCACGACGACGGTCGCCACGAACAGCGCGAGCACGATCAGGATCGGCATGACGGTGTAGATGATCTCGGTCAGCGTGTGGTATTGGGTCTGGACCGGCATCGTGTCGGCGTCCCGCTTGCGCTTCCGGTAGCGGAAGACGGCCCACGTGATGAGGAGGAGGGTGAAGCCGCCCACGATGATCCCGGCGACGAAGAAGCCCTGCCAGAGGTGGAACGTGGAGCGGGCCTGGGTGGTTGCCCCCTTGTAGCCGCCGAAGGTCGGGAGCTGGCACCCGGTGAGCAGCAGGGCCCCGACCGCCACCACCGCCGCGGCCAGCCGGCGGCGGGGACTCTTACGGCTCGGAGCTGGGCTTTCGGGCGTCTCGGGGGGAGGGCAGGTCAGTGACGAGTCCACGGCGCTGACACTATCGAACCCCACAAAAAAACTGGAATTGGCACGGCAGGGCGCTGCCTGCCCAGAGGTCAGTGCGGGGGCGGGGCCGGAGGCGCGACGGACTCGTTGGAGGCCCAGGTGAACACGCCCCGCGCCATAGTCGAGGTGGCGCGGGCCGCCCGGGCGGCGAAGACCTGCTGGCGGGCCCGTTGGACGCCCTCGTCGCGTGGGTCGGCCTGCCATGCGTGCTCCGCCAGGTGGCCCGCGAGGCGCAGCGCCCCCTCGGCCTGCTCGGATGCCGGGTCGCCCTCTGCGATCGCCAGCAGCTCGAGGGCGCGGTCCGCCAGGACACCCGATCCGCCGGCGAGCGCGGCCAGCTCGGCGGCGAGCGCGCGCTCGGGGGCGGGCTTCAGCGTGGCGGGGTTGCCGTCCCACCAGCCCCCGTACTGGCGCCACACGGTGTGGACGATGAATTCGGGCTCGTCGTAGACGGGCCGCAGGTAGGGGCGGGCCGCCAGCTCGGCGGGGGCGCGGACCGCGTGGATGGCGTCGTCGAGCCGCCCGCCCGCGTTCATCACCTCCAGCGTCTGGTCGACCAGGGAGTCGAGCAGGTCCGCCGTGTCGGTGAGGGCCTGGCGGACCCGGTCGGCTCCGATCACGGGGAAGCCGTGGCCGGGCAGGAGGAACTCGGCCTCGAGCTGGAGCATGCGGCGCAGGGCGGCCGCCCACTCGCGGGGATAGCGCTGGACCTTCTGGGGGTTGCCGGCGTTGGGGGAGGCCCAGATGAAGAGGTCACCGCAACAGAGGACGCGCCGGTCCGCCTGCCAGGTGATGGTGTGGTCGTCGGTCTCGCCCTTCTCGTGGCGCAGCGAGAAGCCGACACCGCCGACGGAGAGCTCGAGGGTGTCGTGGTAGGTGCGATCCGGGTAGCGGTACTCGGTCGGCCAGCTCAAGTCGGCGAAGCCGAACTGGCGGCGGTTGATGATCGTGTTGTAGCCGGCCGTGAAGATGTAGCGGTCGAAACGGGCCGGCAGGGCGTGGTGGGCGATGACCTCGGGGGCGGCCCAGCCCTCGGCCACCGCCTCCTCCTCCCACACCGGGACGCCGAAGACATGGTCGATGTGGCCGTGCGAGTAGACGGCCGTGTGCAGGCGTTGCGGGCTCCAGGTCCGGATGTCGTCGTGGACCACCCGCGCCAGGGGCGCGCTCCCGGTGTCGACGAGCAGGAGTCCGTCCTCGGTGGCGAAGGACGAGACGTTGGCGAAGGAGGGGCAGAAGCCCACCCCGTCGGTGATCTCGACGAAACCGCCGATGTGGTCGACGGGGTGGAAGGTCGACGTCGAGAGCTCGCCGTTCCACAGGCGCTCCGCGACGGAAAGGACGTCAGTCGGCATGGACGTGGTGGACCGGGGGAACGGGCCCGGCCGGGCTCATGCGCCCTGGGACTTCTCCTCCGCGGGGGTGGTGGGCGCCGGCGCGGGTGCGCCGCTCGCGGCCGAGGTGCCGTTGGTCTGCGCGGCGCCCTCCGCCTTGCCCTCCTCCATGCCCTTCTCGAATTGGTTCTTGGCCGAGCCGAGGTTGCGGGCCAGCTTGGGGATCGCCGCCCCGCCGAAGAGGAGCACCACGAGAATGATGGCCACGATGAGCAGGTCGGGACCGAAAAGGTCAGCAAGCATGAGGTTCTCCTTCACCCGGGTCCACGTGGCGGTGAACTGGCGACCAGGTTAGACCCATTCCCGTGCGCCGCACCCGCACGGGCACGGCGGAGGCGTCTCGGGGGAGCGGAGTCACCCCGCCAGCAGGACACCCATGACCAGCGCCGCCACGCTGGCCACGCCCCCCACGGACCCCCACAGGGCCAGCTGCCCCTTGGTGGTGGCCCGTTGGTGCAGGCCGACAGCGGCCCCGGCCACGAGGACCACCACGATCTTGGCCATGAGCACCGCCTTCCAGGCCGAGTCCTGGGAGGAGTAGTGGACGGCCGTCACGTTCCAGATGCCGGTGATGATCAGGACCAGGTAGGCGGGCCAGGCCATGCGGGCGAACGCCCTCGCCAGGGCCTTGGGGGCGTCGCCACCCAGCTGGCGGGCCGGCCCGACGAGCCCGGTCATCACGATCTGCCCGCCGACCCACACCGTCGCCGCCAGGACGTGCAGGGTGAGGCGGACGGTGTCGAGCGCAGGAGCCAGCACCGGGCTACTGGCCCTGCCAGTTCGGCGCGCGCTTCTCGGCGAATGCGATCGGGCCCTCCATGGCGTCGGCGGAGGTGAACACGACGCCGACCGCCTCGGCGTTGATGGCCCAGCCCTCCGCTTCGGGGACTTCGGCGGCGCGCTTCATGACGCTCTTCGAGTAGCGCACGGCGAGCGGCGCGTTGGCCGCGATGCGCTCGGCCAGCGCGACGGCCTCGGCCAGCAGCGCCTCGGCCGGCACCACCTTGTTGACGAGGCCGAGGGCGTAGGCGCGCGCGGCGTCGATGGGGTCGCCCGTCATGGCGAGCTCGAGCGCAACCGCCATCGGCAGACGCTTGGGCATCCGGATCAGGCCGCCGGCCCCCGCGATCAGCCCGCGCTTGGCCTCGGGGATGCCGAAGGTGGCGTGGTCGGCGGCGACCACGAGGTCGCAGGACAGCATGATCTCGAAGCCGCCCGCCAGGGCGGATCCGTTGACGGCCGCGATCAGCGGTTTCGGGAAGTCGCGCTGGGTCAGGCCCCCGAAGCCCCCGCTGGCGCCCATGATGTCGCCGCCCTCGCCGCTGCTGAACGCCTTGAGGTCCATGCCGGCGCTGAAGGCCTTCTCGCCGCTGCCGGTGACCACGACCACCCAGCACCCGGGGTCCTCGGCCAGCTCGTCCATGTGGGCGGCCATCGCCTTGCTGACGGCACCGTTGATGGCGTTGCGCGCCTCGGGCCGGTTGATGGTGAGGATCTCCACGTTGCCGCGGCGTTCCCGCAGTACCTCGTCTCCCATCGTGCTCCCTTCGCTGGTGCCCCGCCCTCGGCCGGCACGTCGTGCGCCGCCGAGGCTACCGGCGGGCGTCAGGGGAGGGGAATCTGGGGCGAGCTCCAGCCGTCGGCCGCCGGCTCCGGCACCCCGGATGCGGGCAGTGCGCCTCCCTCGCCCCCGATGCGGCGTGTGTAGAGCGCAGTGAAGGCGAAGAGGCTGCCGACGACGCCGGCCGTGAGGAACGGCGACACGGCGAGGAAGGTCCCCGTCGGCAGGACGTCCGCCAGCGTGAGGCGGAATGCGGCCTCGACCACGAGCCCGACGCCCCAGACCACCGACAGCACCCGGAAAGTGCGCCGGCCGACGGGCAATTCGTGCAGCCGGTCGAAGGCGGACACCTTGTCGGGGTCGTTCCCGGCCGAGAGGTAACGGCCCACGTAGAAGAGGGTGGGACGGTCGTGGGTGAACACGGTCACGATGCAGGCCACGCCGAAGAGCGCGGTGAAGAAGCCGTCCCTGACCTTGAGCACGTAGGCGTTGCCGCCGAGCAGCGTCGAGCTGATGACCCCGACCGCGAACCCGGAGAGGACGACGAGGCCGACCGCATCGATCCTGCGCCGACGCACGAACTGCACGAGGATCCAGCCCGCCGAGAAGCAGCCGGCGAGGATCAGCGCCGCGGCGTCGGTGCGCACGTGGCTGCGGACCAGGAAGTAGACGCCGATGGGGAGGGCGGCGCCCCAGACCAGGCTGGGCAGATGCTCGCGGATCGACGGGATGCCGGGCCGCCACTCCCGGCCCGCATCCGGTGCCCGTTCCGTGCCGCCCGCGACCCCCGGCTCCATGGGAAAGAGGGTACCGCCGTAAGAGCCCGCTTCCGCCGCGTAGGATCCGGGGGTGACCTTCATGGCCCACGTGGTGGAGTTCTTGCTGATCGCCGGCCTCCTGGCGGCGGGCGCGCTCGCCGCCGCCTTCCTGGTCGCGCGCAGCTACGTGCGACGGCACTGGCGGCTGGTACGGGGGCACGTCGCGACCCGCGGCATCCTCGCCACGCTGGCCCTCGCCTCCGCCGGCCGGGAGCGCTACGCGGCCCGGGCCACGCCCGAGGAGCTGAGCCGTGGTGCGGCGGCCCGGGTGCGCCGCCGCATGTGGGTCGCCGTCGAGGACGCCGAGAGCGCCGTCGCCCACGCCGACTCCCACGACGCGCCGGTGGCCGAACTGCCCGCGGTCTGCCGCTCGCTGCGCGGCGTCGCTGGCGAGCTCGATGCGCTGCTGCGGCTCGAGCGCCGCCTGCCCCGTGGCACGGGTCGGCCCGACACGGTGCGGGTCCAGGTGGCCGAGGTCATCGGTGCCGCCCGCGACGTGCAGGCCGCGGCGCTCCGTGCGGGGGGCGACGCCACCGAGCCGCAGGTGCGCGCGCTGGTGCGCCAGGCGCGGGACGAGGTCGACATCGTGTCGACCGCACTGTCGCGCATGCGGTCGCTCGCGCAGCCCCACTGAGCGCGGGCCCACTCACCCGCCGGGCGCTGCGCCTGACAAGCTGAACGGATGCCCGACACCGCTCCACCCCGCAAGGCCGCGCCGGCGCGGTCGAGGGCGCGGGCGCGGGGCGCCGGGCCCGAGAACCTCCTCGGCGAGGGCTTCCTGGCCGGTGTGGCGACGTCGGGCTACCAGATTGAGGGCGGCTTCAACGGCGACGGCGAGCCCCACAACAACTGGTCCGGCTGGGAGGCCACCGGCCGGGTGGCGCGCTCGGGGCTGGCGTGCGACTTCTGGCGGCAGCCGGCCGAGGCACTGGACCGGGCCGCCGCCGTCGGGTGCAACGCCTTCCGGCTCTCGGTCGAGTGGGCGCGGCTCGAGCCCCGGCCCGGTGTGTTCGACGACGCCGCACTCGAGCGGTACGTCGAGATCCTCGCCCTGTGCGCGGCGCGGGGCTTGGAGCCGATGGTGACGCTGCACCACTTCACGCACCCCTGGTGGTTGGGCGACGAATTCTGGCTCCGCCCCGGCTCGCCCGACGTCTTCGCCCGCCACGTGGCCCGTATCGTCCCCGCCCTCGCCCCGCACTGCCGCCGCTGGGTGACGGTCAACGAGCCCAACATCGTGATGCTGATGGGGTGGATCGAGGGGTCCCACCCGCCGGGCCGGCGCATGGCCGTCTCCGATGCCTTCTGTGTACTCGACAACCTGCTCACCGCGCACGTGCTGGCCGCCGACGTGGTCTCCGGGGTGCAGCGCGGAGCCGAGGTGACGATCAACACGAGCTCCTCGTCGGTCTACGAGCTCGACCGGATGCTGCTCGACCTGCTGCAGCTGCGCGAGCGCGGGGTCGAGCCCAGCGACGTCGACCGCTACGTCGACGAGCGCCGGACGCTCCACGACGCCGCCTTCCCCCCGCACCACGCCGGGGAGGTGGCCGTGCGCCGGTTCTTCGCCGCCTTGTCGCCCTACGGGACCCAGCACGAGCCGGGTCGCGGCAGCGCGTGGGCCCGCCTGCGCGGGGTCACCCGGCGCCAGGCCCCGCGGCGCGTCGTCGCCGTGGCACGGGCGTCGGAACGGGACCGGGGCATCGATGCGGTCGGGTTCGACTGGTACGACCCGGTGGCCAGCCACGCCATGCGCGTCCCGGGCCGCCGCACGGCCGCCGGCCGGCGTGACTGGTCCTTCGGGCGGGCCCTGTGGGACGTGACACCGGACCCCGCCGGGTTGCGGTCCTGGTGTGCCACCGAAGCGGCCCTGCGCCCCGGCCTCCCCCTGTGGGTGGCCGAGAACGGCATGTCGTCGAGGGTGCGCGCCGGGCGGCCGCGGCCCCGGGACGACGGGTTGGACCGGCCCTGCTACGTGCGCGAGCACCTGGGCGCGGTGGCCGACGCCGTGGCCGGCGGGGTCCCCGTGCGCGCCTATCTGCACTGGTCGCTGGTGGACAACTACGAGTGGGGGACCTACGAGCCGCGCTTCGGCCTCTACGGGCTCGACCGCAGCGACCCCGACGCCGTGCGGTGGATGGACACCGACGCCCAGGGCGACGACGCGGCGGGGGAGTTCGCCCGCGTCCTGGCCGGCCTGCGTGCCGGGGACCGCTCCGTCGTCGACGCGCCCGCCTGAGACGCGGCGGGTCAGCCGGTGGGGTCGCCCCCGGGCATCGCCGTCTCGGACGGGCCCTCGAACTCGCGCTTCTCCTTGCGGCGGTGCAGGACGAAGAGCACGACGACGACTACGGCGATGAGGCCGAGCAGGATGTCGGACGCGATGCCACTGACCTTCTCCACCCGCTGGCCGACGAAGTAGCCGAGGAGGACGAAGAGGACCCCCCAGCAGATGCCCCCGGCGGCGTTGGCGGGCAGGAAGATGCGGTAGTGCATCTTGGACATGCCGGCCAGCCCCGGGATCACGGCGCGCAGGAAGGCAGTGAACCGACCCACGAACACGGCGATGGCGCCCCGCCGGCCCAGGAGTGCGAGCGCGGTGCCGATGCCCTTCTGGCGCTTGCGCAGCGGGCCGAGGGACAGGAGCTGGTGCCCCCAGCGGTCGCCGATGGCGTACCCGACCGAGTCGCCCACGATCGCGGACAGCACGACGACGGCGACGATGCCGCCCAGACTGACACCGCCCTTGGACGCCAGGACGCCGCCGAGGATGGCGGCCGTCTCGCCGGGGAACACGAAGCCGAGCATGACCGCGTCCTCCGCGAAGACGAGCAGGCCGATCAGCGCGTAGGCCTCCCAGCCGTGCAGCGACAGCAGCGGCTGGAGCAGGCGGCTGATCACGGCCCGTCCCCGGCGGGGGGCGAGAGGCGAGCCCGCCGCACGGCGATCGTCAGTTGACGGCGCGGCAGGGTGTACTCGCGCGGGGTGAGCTGGCGCCAGCGAGACTCGAGCTGGTCGACGAACTCACGGCCCCGAACGAGGTGCGTGAGGATGTCCGCCTGGCCCTGGGGGCGCGCCAGCATCCAGCTGTGGCCACCCGGCACCCACAGGACGGGCGAGCGTGCGATGGCCGCGAACTCCAGTGCCGTGTGCCCGGGCGTGATGCGATCGAAGCAGCCCCACTCGTTGAGGATGGGAATCTGCTGGGCCACGAGATGCCGCACCTCGCTGCGCTGGTCGACGGACATCAGCATGCTCCCGACCGGCATCGTCTGCGCCACGGTGCGGATGTTCTGGCGCATGTCGGGCAACACCGCCCGCACCGTCGAGTACATGCGGCCGATGGCCAGGTCGGGCAGGTCGAAGACGACCGCCGCGATCATGTCGACCATCGGTGCCACGTCGGGGAGGAAGGGCGACAAGAAGGTGGGGATGATCCCCGTGCGCTCCTTCCACGCCGGCGTGCTGACGCCGTCGCGATAGATCACCCCGATGGTGCGCCGCGGGTGGTCGTGCGCGAACTGGACGGCCACCGCGCCACCCATGGAATGGCCGAGCAGGACGGCGGGGCCGGCGTCGACCTTGTGCGCGATGGTCATGACCTGGTTGGCCAGGCCCTCCATGGACACGTCCTGCCACTCGAGCGGGTCGCTCCCGCCGAACCCCGGAAGGCTGGGGTTGATGACGCGCCAGCCGAGCTGCTCGGCCAGCCGCGCGCTCTCGCGCCAGTACATGCCGCCGCCGGCGAAATAGCCGTGGATGTTGATGGCCCAGATGGGGGGGACCCCGGGCCGTCGGGCCCGTGCGCGTCGACGTTGTCGGAGACGGCGAAGCGCAGCTTCCGGCCCTCCACCATGATGGAACTGGGGACCATGCGGATGGTGGGGCTCTTGCGGATCTTCCGGGAGTACTGGTCCCGCACGACGCCGAGGCCGTGGGCGGCGTGGCCGGCGTCGACGAGCTGGACCGGGGACGGGCCGTCGGAGGGGGCGACGATGGCGCCCGAGATCTGCAGGGCGTCCTCGGTTTGGGGTGCCTCTTTCGCCTTGAAAAACCGAACCGCCATGCGACACTCCAGTCCGGCGCCCATCCGGCGCCCGTTCACCCCTACCCGCAAACGACGCAGGTCCTCGAAACCCACGGTATCCGACCGCCGCCGCTGGTCGGCAACTCGCGCGTGCAGCGGGCCGCTGGGGCTGCGACGATGGGCGCATGCGCGCCGACATCGTGATCCGGGGAGGGACCCTCGTGGACGGGACGGGGTCGGCCGGCCGACGGGCCGACGTCGCCGTCACCGGCGGGCGGATCACGGGCATCGGTGACGGCCTCGAGGGCGAGCGGGTGCTCGACGCAGACGGGCAGGTGGTGAGCCCGGGGTTCATCGACATCCACACCCACTACGACGCGCAGGTGTTCTGGGATCCCGACCTCACGCCCTCGTCGTTCCACGGCGTGACGACCGTGGTCGCGGGCAACTGCGGGTTCTCCATCGCGCCCATCCGCCCGGACGGCGTGGAGCTGCTGGCCCACACGCTCCAGCACGTCGAGGACATGAGCTTCGACACCCTGGCCGCCGGTGTGCCCTGGGGCGACTTCGAGACGTTCCCCCAGTACCTCGACGCGGTGGCGGCGAGAGGCACGGCGCTCAACTACGCGTGCTACGTCGGCCACACGGCGGTGCGGCTCTACGTGATGGGCGAGGACGCCTACGAACGAGCCGCGACACCCGAGGAGATCGGCCTCATGCAGGCGGTGGTGGCCGACGCCATGGCGGGTGGCGCGGCGGGGTTCGCCTCGAGCGCCTCACCGACCCACAACGGCGACAGCGGCCGGCCGGTGCCGTCGCGGGTGGCCGACCTGGCCGAGCTGCGCGCGCTGCTCGAGCCCGTGAAGCAATCCGGGCGAGGTGTCGTGGCCCTGCTCCCTGGCGGCATCTTCCCCAACCAGGAGGTGTTCCGGCTCCAGCGGGAGGTCGGGCGCCCGTTCACCTGGACCGCGCTGCTGACGGTGAAGGGCTACCCCTACCACGAGAAGGTGATCGCCGAGCACGACGCCGCCTGGGCCGAGGGCGTGGAGGTGTGGCCGCAGGTGTCCTGCCGTCCGCTGGTGTTCCAGATGAACCTCTCCGAGCCGTTCACCCTCAACATGCGTCCCACGTTCGCCGCGTTGATGGGCAAGACGAAGGCGGAGCGGGTGGCGGCCTACCGCGACCCGGCCTGGCGCGCGTCGGCGTGGGACGACGTCAGCGGGAAGGCCGGCGGCTTCCCGCTCAATTGGGCCTCCATTTCGGTGGCCGAGTCCCGCTCGCATCCCGACCTGGCCGATCACCCGGTGGCGCGGCTGGCGGAGGAGCGGGGCTGCACGCCGCTCGACGTGATGCTCGACGTGTCGCTCGACGACGATCTCGAGTCTCGCTTCTGGTCGGTGCTGGCCAACGACGACCCCGAGGGGATCGCGCTGGCTCCTGCCGCGCGACAACGTGCTCCTCGGACTGGCGGACTCGGGCGCGCACGTCTCGCAGCTCTGCGACGCCTGCTTCTCGACGGACCTGCTGGGCAACTGGGTGCGCGGGCGCGGTGTCATGCCCCTGGAGCGGGCCATCCACAAGCTGACGGGCGAGCCGGCGGGCGTCTACGGCCTGGCCGACCGGGGGACGATCGCGGTGGGCAAGGCCGCCGACCTGTGCGTGTTCGACCCCGAGACCGTGGACCCTGGTCCGCTCCGGCGCGTGCGCGACTTCCCGGCCGACGGCGAACGCCTGACCGCGGACGCGCCGGTCGGCATGACCCACACCTTGGTGAACGGCGTGCCGATCCGCATCGACGGCGAGCCGGCAGCGGAGGGATTGGCGTCCCGCCCCGGGGTCGTGCTGCGCTCCTGAACGGACCGCGTGCGCCCTCGCCGCGCTAGGTGACGTCGCGGCGGAACGTCGTGAAGTAGCCGATGGTCAGGGGCACCAGTCCCCACAGCAGCATCACGAGGCCGCCCTGCCACCACGTGAGGAGGTGGAAGGCGCGTTCGCCCCCTCCGCCGCCGAAGCCGCGGGCGATGTCCCCGGCCAGCGCCGCGCCTGCCGCGTTGGGGAGCCAGTTCAGGTCGTAGTGGAAGATGGCCCGGGCCAGTGCGATCAGGATGCTCTCGAGGATCAGCGTGCCGCCGATGACGATGAGGATGGCGGCCACCTGGTTCTTGACCAGGGTGCCGAAGCCGAGCCCGAAGAGACCGAGCAGGACGGCCGAGGCCACGAGGCCGGGGACCACGGCCCCCACCTGGTCGGTGACCGTCGAGGTCACCCCGCCGAGCGCAGCGTTCCAGGGCAGGCCGACGGCGGCGACCGCCACCAA
Source organism: uncultured Acidimicrobiaceae bacterium (assembly GCA_963809825.1). Classification (GTDB taxonomy): domain Bacteria; phylum Actinomycetota; class Acidimicrobiia; order Acidimicrobiales; family RAAP-2; genus Bog-473. The sequence goes on from CAWELJ010000004.1 coordinate 781,279, forward strand.
CGTGAGCAGTGCGATGAGGATCGACCACAGCGCGACCACGGCGACCTTGGCCCCCAGCACGCGCGAGCGCACCGGGGTCAAGACGAGCGTCGTCGTGATGGTCTTGTGCCGGTACTCGCCCGTGACGCACAGGACCCCCATGATCGGGGCCAGGATCTCAATGGCGAAGTAGCCGGCCCCGAGCAGCATGCGCCGCTGGCGCAGCGTCTGCACGAAGTAGAAGGTGTGGCCCGGGAATCCGCCCGCGCCCGCCAGCACGGCGACGCAGATGAGGACGGCCAGCGGGAAGGCAAGGGCGAACGTGACCCAGACCCCCGGCATCGACCGCATTTTGATCAGCTCGGCCCGGATGGCGTTGATCATGGTCGCGGCGCCAGCTGGCCGAACCCGAGGCCGGCGGTCAGGGAGAGGAAGACGGACTCCAGGTCGGCGCCCTCCTGGGTCAGCTCGTAGAGGACGATCTTGTTCACCGCCAGCAACGGCCCGATCTGCTCGGGCCGCACGGCGTCCATGGCAACCTCGTCGTGGCCGAGCCGCCGGAACGCGACGTGGGCCTCCGTCAGCACGGTGCAGAGCCGGTCGGCCTCGGGTGTGCGGGCCCGCATGACCAGGCCGGTGACGCCCGAGGTGATCTGTTCGAGGGTGCCCTGGGCCTTGAGCTGGCCGAACGACACGATCACGGCGTCGTCGATGGTCTGGGCCATCTCGGAGAGCAGGTGCGACGAGACGAGCACCGTCCGGCCCTCGCCGGCGAAGAAGCGCATGAAGTCCCGTAGCCACGCGATGCCCTGCGGGTCGAGGCCGTTGGAGGGCTCGTCGAGGACCAGCACGTCGGGGTCGCCGATGAGCGCCGTGGCCAGCTCGAGCCGTTGGCGCATGCCCATGGAGAAGCCACCGACCTTGCGCCTGGCGTCGGCCGTCAGGCCGACCAATTCGAGCACCTCGTCGGCACGCTTGTCGTCGTGGCCCCCTGCCCGCGCCGCCATGCGCAGGTGGGTCCGGGCCCGCCGGGCGGGGTGGAAGCTGGTCGCCTCGAGGACGGCGCCGACGATCTTCGAAGGGTTCTCGAAGTCGTGATAGCGACGGCCCCCGATGGTGGCCGTCCCGGCGGACGGGTGGACCAGGTCGAGCAGCATCCGCAGCGTGGTCGTCTTGCCCGAGCCGTTGGGTCCCAAGAAGCCCGTCACCCGCCCGGGTTGGACGGTGAAGGACAGGTTGTCGACGGCGACGACGGTCCCGAAATTCTTGCTGAGGCCGCTGAACTCGACGGGGAGGCCGCGGGTGGCGGCACCGGCGGTCATCGGGGCGACGTTAGCGCGGGTGCCCCGGCCCTTCGGATCGCCCGCGGGACGCCGTCGGAGCAGCTCAGGCGGGGTTGCGGCGCTCGACGAGCTCGTCGGGGAGCAACAGGCGCACCGACACCGCGAGCTCGTCGTAGACGCGGGCCATGGTGGACCACCCGTTGATCCAGCCGACCAGCGCGGAGTACCACACATGCCCGATCATGCGGGCCCGGTCCGACATGTCGGGGATCTCGGGCTCGCCCATCGCCCGCGAGATGATCCCCTCCATCAGCAAGGTGATCTGTTGCTGGCAGCCGACGGCGCCCGGGTCGGGCGAGGAGAGGGACGTGAAGACCGCGGCGACGAGCTTGGGTTGGCGGCCCATGGCGCGTAGCGCACGGTCGAGGACCTCGAGGACGCGGTCGGCGGGGTGTTCGCCCCGGGGCGGGTGCTGCCCGATGCGGGCGTCGAGCATCTCGACCCAGTGCACCAGCGTCGCCGCCAGGAGATGGTCCTTGCTCGTGAAGTAGCGGTACACCGTGCCCATGGCGACGTCGGCACGGGCCGCGACGTCGCGCATCTGCACCGACTCGTAGCCACCTTCCAACCCGAGGGCCATGGCGGCGTCGATGACCCGCTGCCGCCGGGCCTGCTGCGCGCGGGTGAGCGGGCGGGCCACCGTCTGCTGCATCCCGACAGCGTATCCGCACCGTCACCTGGGTCTTCGGGGACCGTGCCGCTACGCTGCGAGGCCATGCCAGGACGGAGTCCCGGGCGAGAGGCGGCCATCGTCGCCCTGGGGGAGTACCCCGAGGAGGTCGCGACCACGGACGGGCGGGTGCCCGGCGAGCGGGGGCGCCAGACCCGCCAACGCCTGCTCGACGCCACGGTGGAGCTGCTCACGACCACCGCGTGGCGTTCGGTCAAGGTCACGGACATCGCACGGCAGGCGCGCACGTCGCCGGCCACCTTCTACCAGTACTTCGGCAACGTGGAGCAGGCCATCCGCGTCCTGGCCGAGGGGATGGTGGAGCAGGCCGGCCAGTTGGCCGAGCTCGTCGGGGGGGACTGGTCCGAGGCGGCGAGCTGGGGCACCGCGCTGACGGTCACGGAGGGCTTCCTCGCCTACTGGGAGGACAACCGCGCCGTCTTCCGCGTCGTCGACCTCGCCACCGAGGAGGGCGACGCGCAGCTGCGCGGCATCCGGGTGCGGGCGCTCAACGCCGTCACGGTGGCGCTCGCCCAGGTGATCGCCGCGGCGTCACCCTCACCCGAGGGGGGGCCGGGTGCCGCGACGTCGTCCCCCGCCGGTGCGGACCCGATGGCCGTGGCGGGGACGCTGGTGGCCATGTTCGCCAGCGTGTCGGCCCACCGTTACGGCTTCGAGTTCTGGGGCATCCGCACGGCCAACCTCATCGACACCCAGGCGCGCATGCTGCACTGGGCCGTGACCGGGCGCCCGGCGCCCCCCGCCGACGTCCCGCCGCGTGAAGCCACCCGCCCGCGCACCGGGCCGGTGCTCGGTGGGGCCACGGCCCGCCGGCGCGGCGCTACCTGATGGCGACGGGATTGAGGGGAGAGCCGAGCCCGTCGGTCAGCGGGAGCGGCGTGGCGTCGAGCAGGAAGCCGTAGCGGCCGTCCGCCGCGCACGCGTCGGCCAACGGGTCCAGCACCCAGTTCTGCCCCTGGGTCATCCCCATCTCCACCAGGTGCAGCAGGTGGACCGGGAGGTAGGCGTCCTCGTACTGGCACGGGAAGACCTCGAACACGGCCGTGTCCGTGGCGACGGCGGCCACGTCACGGGCGTGGAACCATTCGGCCGTCTCGACGGTGAGCCCCGGCGAGGGCCACCAGTACGCCACCAGGTCGCCCGCGGGGCCGAGGTGCACCATGTGGCCGGTGCGCACGAGCACGATGTCGCCCGGCTCGACGCTGACCCGGGCGAGCTCGCACGCCGCGTCGAGATCGCCGGGCATGATCGGGTAGCCCGGTTCGAGCACCTCCTGGCCGAGGGCCCGGGCGACGTCGAGGAGGACGCCACGGGTCACCACCGTCGTGAGCCGGTGGATGCCGCAGCGGGCGGCGCCGTCGGCGGAGATGGTCGACGCCGGGTAACCGTTGTAGATGACCCCGCCGTAGCTGCTGTGGGCCAGGGCGTCCCAATGGGTGGCGCACTGCGTGGCCAGCGTGAGGACGTCCTCGCTGAAGCAGACCCAGTCCGGCTGGTCGGCCGTGACCGGCACGTTCACCTGCACCATCGTGCGGCTCGGGTTGACACGCCCCTCCACGAAGCCGAGCTGGATCCCCTCGGCCTCCGAGAGGGGGAGCCCGAGGGCGAAGGCCTGGCCCGACACGACCGACGCCGCCCCCCGGAGCCGTGCCTCGGCGTCGACGAGGTTGAGCGTCCCGACCTCGTCGTCCGGGCCCCAGCGCCCCCAGTTGCGGACGCGGGCTGCGACCTCGGCGAACGCGCTGGCGACGGGCACGCGCGCACACTACCGCCGGCCCCGGGTGGGACCGCCGGGTGGGCGCGGGGTCCCGTTTGTCGGTGCCCGGCCGGGGGGGCGATACTGAGGGCGCGAACAGCTTCGCGGAAGCCTTAGGGAGGGATGTGCCATGACGACCACGCGTGCGGCGGTGTGCACCGGGCTCAACGAGCCCTGGAAGACCGAGGAGATAGAGCTCGACCCTCCGGGCAACCGCGAGGTCAGGGTCAAGATGGTCTATTCGGGCATGTGCCACTCCGACGAGCACCTGCGCTCGGGCGACATCGCCGCGCCACCCGAGGTGCTCGAGATGATCGGGGTGAAGTCCATGTTCCCGGTCGTCGGAGGGCACGAGGGATCGGGCATCGTGACCGAGGTGGGCACGAACGTGACCCAGGTCGCCCAGGGCGACCACGTGGCCGTCTCCTTCATCCCCTCCTGCGGGACGTGTCACTGGTGTGCCTCCGGACGCCAGAACCTCTGCGACCTCGGGATGATGACGCTGGCCGGAGGCATGATCAGCGACGGCAGCTACCGCTACCACCTCGGGGGCGAGAACCTCAACCGCATGGCCCAGCTCGGGACCTTCGCCGACGAGATGGTGTGCCACGAGAACTCGCTGGTGCGCATCAACCCGTGGGACAACATGAAGGCGGCGGCGCTCATCAGTTGCGGCATCGCCACCGGCTTCGGATCCGCCGTCGACCGGGCGAAGGTGAAGCCGGGCGAGACGGTCGTCGTCGCCGGCTGCGGCGGCGTCGGCTCGGGAGCGATCCAGGGCGCCCGCATCGCCGGCGCGCGTCACATCATCGCCGTGGACCCGGTGCCCTTCAAGCTCGAGCGGGCCAAGGAGATCGGCGCCACCCACACGGCGTCGTCGCTGGCCGAGGTCCCCTTCCTGCTCCCGGAGCTGACCATGGGTCGCAACGCCGACGTCGTGATCCTGACGCCGGGCGGCCTGAAGGGCGAGATGATCGCGGAGGCCTGTGCGTGCGGGTCCAAGGATGCTCGCATCGTGGCGACGGCCATCGCACCGTTCCACCAGATGGACGTCCAGCTCAACCTCTTCAACCTGGCCATGTTCAACCAGTCGCTGCTCGGCACGGTCTTCGGCTCGCAGAGCCCGCGGGTCCAGGTGCCGAACCTGTTGAACCTCTTCGAGTCCGGCCAGCTGAAGATCGACGAGCTGATCACCCAGGAGTACACGCTCGACCAGGTGCAGCAGGGCTACGACGACCAGGCGGCCGGCACGATCGTCCGTGGCGTGGTGACGTTCGCCAGCTGATCGGCCGGCGGCGCCAGCGCCGCCGCGCGCTCAGGCGCCCAGGTGCCGGGTGAAGCCCTCGGGGATCACCAGGTCGTCGCGGTGCAGTTGGTGGATGGAGGCGTGCCCCAGCCCGAGCAGGGCGGACTCCATGCCGCCGCGCAGGATGTCGAGCACGTTCTCCACGCCCGCCTGGCCGTTGGCCGCAAGGCCCCAGAGGTAGGCGCGCCCGATCATGACCGCCCTGGCGCCCAGCGCCACTGCCTTGACGACGTCGCTGCCGCGCCGGACACCCCCATCGAGGAGCACTTCGATCTGGTCGCCGACGGCTTCGGCGACGGACGGCAGCGCCCGGATCGTGGCCGGGGTGCCGTCGAGGTTGTTGCCGCCGTGGTTGGACACCGAGATCGCCGTGACACCGGCATCGACGGCCCGCTTGGCGTCGTCGACGCGGGTGACCCCCTTGAGCATGAAGGGGCCGCCCCATTGCTCGCGGAGCCAGGCGACGTCGTCCCAACTCGGTGGCGGCGTCTGCATCCACTCGCCGTAGGCGCCGAAGAAGGTCGGCCCCTTCTGCCCCTTCTCGACCATGTTCGGCGTCGTCAGGTCGGGCCGCTTCCCGGTCCGGGCGAACGAGAGGAACCAGCGCGGGTTGGCCAGCGCCTCGGGGGCGAAGCGCAGCATCGCCCGCAGGTTGACCGTCTCGGGGATGGTGGGGCTGCCCCAGTCCCGACCGTGGGAGAAGGACCAGTCGAGCGTCGCGATCAGCCCGACGGCGCCGGCGGCCCGGGCCCGCTCGACCCGGGCCAGGATCTGGTCCCGAGAGCCGATCCAGTAGATCTGGAAGAACGTCTGGGGGCAGGCGGCCACCACGTCCTCGACGGGCATGCTGGCGAACGAGCTCAGGCCCATGGCGGTGCCCCGGGCCGCCGCCGCCCGCGCCACCGCCACCTCGCCTTCGGGGTGCACGGCCTGTACGCCCGTCGGGGAGACGAGGACCGGGAACGAGATCTCCTGGCCCATCACCTTGGTGGCGAGGTCCCGGCTGTCGGCCAGGCCGGCGACGTGGGGCGCGAAGCCGAGTTCGCTGAAGGCAGTGACGTTGTCCTCCACGGTGATCCCGCGTTCCGAGCCAGCGATGAGGGCGCCGTAGACCGACTTGGGCAGGCGCTTCTGGGCCCGCCGCTGGGCCTCGGCCACCGTCTCGAACCACTTGTTTGCCATAGCGACCCTCTCGTGATGCCCCTGTCCCGCACCTGCAGGGCCAGCAGCGACCGGAGACTCTACGCGCCGCGGGGGGCGGGACCCGCCGGGAGCGGGGGAGGACGGGGTGGGGCGTCGGGCGATCGCCGCAATCCGGGTGGCAGAAAGTGGGGAGCCGACCAAGGAATTTTGCAAGAAATGTTTCAAGGCACCCGAAGGGGCGGACGACAGAACGGGGTGACCAGAACGGAGGCGGCGGCCTCGGGCTACCGGTCAGGGGGGACGATCGCCTGGCTCACCCTGTCGGGCCTTCCCGCGCCGGCCGCGTTCGCCGTGATCCTGGCGCTGCTCCCGGTCTGCTGGGCCGCGGCGTACTACCTGGGCGGCGGCACCAGCGTGTCGCCCCTGTGGTTCTGCGTCCCCGTCTTCCTGGCCGGCGTGCGCTTCGGTCTGCTCGGCGTGGTGTCGGTGGGGTTCGCCGCGACGATCGTCGCCGGCCCGCTCCTGCCGGCGCGAGCGGCGACGGGCGCCCCCCAGGCGATGGGTGACTGGGTGAGCCGGGGCATCTTCTTCGTGCTGATCGGCTCGTTCGTCACCTTCTTGTACGTCGCGGTGCAGAGGACGTCGGCCCGGGCGGCCAGGGCCGAGGCGCAGAAGGAGTACGAGAGCGAGCGACGCTTCGCCGCCCTGGTGCAGCGGGCAACCGACATGATCACGGTCATCGACCACGAGGGCAGGCTGAAGTACGAGTCGCCGGCCGTCGAGCGGATCCTCGGGTGGCCCGCGGGCCACCGGCTCGGCATGCGGGCCGAGGACTTCGTCCACCCTCAGCACCGGGCTGCGGGCGATGCGGCCGCCCAGCGGGTCCTGGCCGATCCGTCGCGGTCGGAGACGCTCGAGCTCCGGCTGCGCGACTCCAAGGGCGACTGGCGGTGGGTCGAGTCGACGATCACCAACCTGCTCGACGAGCCCACGGTCGCCGGGATCGTGGTCAATCACCGCGTCGTCGACGAGCGCAAGGCGCTCGAGGACGAACTGATCCACCGCGCCTTCCACGACTCGCTGACCGGGCTGGCGAACCGGGGCCAGCTCCGAGGCCGGGTCAAGGCATCGGTCGGCGGGAAGCATGCCGCGGTCCGCCGCCGATCCCTGCTCTTCATCGACCTCGACGACTTCAAGACCGTCAACGACGGCTTCGGGCACGACGCCGGGGACCGGTTGCTCGTCGAGGTCAGCGATCGCCTGCAGCGTTGCGTCCGGGAGCAGGACCTCGTCGCCCGCCTCGGGGGTGACGAGTTCGCAGTTCTCATTGAGGAGAGCTCCGCACGCGCGGACATGGCCAGCACCGTCGCGCAACGGGTCATCGACTCGCTGCAGGAACCGTTCGAGGTGTCCGGACACCGGACACGCGTGAGCGCCAGCATCGGGATCGCCCACTACGGGAGCACGGGTGGCGATGCCGACTCCGCACTGATGCGGGCGGACATCGCGATGTACCACGCCAAGGCGAACGGCAAGAACCAGTTCGTCCACTTCACCGACGAGATGCAACAGGGCGTCCTGCACCGTCTCGACATGGAGTCGTGGCTCCGGGAGGCCCTGGCGGAGAGCCAGCTGTGCGTCTACTACCAGCCGATCGTCACCCTGGGCCAGCGCAAGGTCGAGGCGGTCGAGGCGCTGGTGCGCTGGCAGCATCCCACGCTGGGGCTGCTCTCTCCTGACGAGTTCCTCGACGTCGCCGAGGAGACCGGGCTCATCGTGCCGCTGGGCAAGCAGGTGCTGCGCGACGCCTGCGCACAGATCCGCATCTGGCGGGAACGCTACGACGAGGACCTCATGGTCAGCGTGAACCTCTCGGCCGCCCAACTGCGAGACGAGAGCATCGTCGACGCCCTCGACGCGGCCTTGCAGGAGGCGGGGGTCGTGCCGGAGGCCCTGATGATCGAGGTCACCGAGGGTGCGCTCATCGGCGACGTCCGCGGAGCGACGGCGGTGCTCGAGTCGCTGTCCGCGCTGGGTGTCACCATCGCCATCGACGACTTCGGGACGGGCTATTCGTCGTTGTCGCACCTCCAGCTCTTCCCGGTCGACGTGATCAAGGTGGACAAGACCTTCGTGGAGGACCTGTGCGGTGGCACCGAGCACTCCATGCTGGTCCGCTCGGTGCTGGCCATCGCCAGGGAGTTCGGGCTGCAGGTGGTGGCCGAGGGCATCGAGTCCGCGGAGCAGGAGGTCCAGCTCCGGCGCCTCGGGTGCGACTACGGACAGGGCTACCTGTACGGCCACCCGGTCCCCGCATCGGGGATCGACGAGTTGCTGGGACTCACGCCGGCGCTCAGCGTGGGCTAGGAGACTGTTGATTTAACCGGCGACACGTCTGCGACCACTCTCAAACCTGGTCATGATCATCGACCAGTACGTGTTCATTGCCTCTACGGCAATCGTGGAGGACTGTGGAAAACACGGCCTTCGCCGGAAACGAATAAATCATCAGTCTCCTAGGAGAGCTGACGCCCCCGGCACGGCGGCCGCCCAGGGTTCACCGCGTCCCTACCATGTCCCGATGAGCACGCACATCCGGTCGGCGGTGCCGGCCGACGTACCCTCGGTGCTGGAGCTGTGGCGGACATCGGCCGCGCCCACCTCCACGGACTCGCCCGACGACCTGCACCATCTCCTGCGCCGTGACCCCGGTGCCCTCCTGGTGGCCGAGGTGGCAGGAGAGATCGTGGGATCCGTCATCGTGGGGTGGGACGGCTGGCGCGGGTCCGTCTACCGCCTCGCCGTGGCCCGGGCGCACCGCCGCAGCGGACTGGGCGGGCGGCTCCTGGGCCGGGCGGAGGAACGGTTGGCCGAGCTCGGCGTGCGGCGCATGCACGCGATCGTCGTCGGGGACGACGCGCGCGCCGTGGCCTTCTGGGAATCGACGAGCTGGGAGCTCCAGGGCGGTCAGCTCCGCTTCGCCCGGGGGTAGCGCGCCAGGACCCGGCCGGGCTCAGCCGTCAGCGGGCCCGGCCAGGGTGCGTCGCAGGGATCGGGACGACCACACACGGGCGCGCCACGAGATGCGCGGCACGAGGGGCACGATCGTGCGCGCCCGTGCGCAGCCGGCCCAGACCCCCACCCCGTACGCCGCGTCGTCGGCGACGTGGAGCGCGGCATAGCGGACGGGGTCCAACGTCGAGGGGTCATCCGCCCAGTCGCGCAGCGCGGGGACGAGCAGGGCGAGGGCGGCTGCCCTCCGGGTCCGGCGGGAGCCGAGAGCGAGCACCAGCGCGGGCGACCATGCCCGCACCAGGTTCGCCAGCGCGGGCAGGGCGCCGCGCGCCGTGCCGCCCCCCGCGATGCGGGCGGCCACCGCGACCGGGTCGCCCACGAGGCCGGACAGCCGGTTGGCCAGGATGGCCACGGAGGTCACCAGCGCCGCCTGGGCGAGGACGGGGCGCCGGGCCAGCGTGAGGAGCCAGACCGCCAATGACCACGCCGACGTGTGCACGGGGGCGAGGGCCGCCCCGTGGCGCAGCGCCAGCGGGCCGGCGGTGGACCCGTAGAAGGCCTGGCGGGCCAGGAAGGTCCCGAAGTCGGGCGGCCCGTCGTGTTCGACGCGGCTCGCCGGATCGAACCGCACGTCCCAGCCCGCCTCCCCGAGCCGCCACACGAGGTCCACGTCCTCGCCGCCGCGCAGCTCCGGGTCGAACAGGTCGGGGCCGGCCGCTACGTCGGCGCGCACCACCAGGGCCGCGCTCGGGACGAAGGGGACCGGACTGCCGGGGCGCACCAGCCCCTGCCGCGGACCCCGGTCGAGCGAGGAGCGCAGCGCTGTGTAGCGCGCGGTCGCCCCGGCGCGTGGTCCCGACGGGACGATGCGCGGCGCCACCGCTGCCACCACGGGGTCGTCGAAGTGGCCGAGCAGTGGAGCCAGCCAGCCTGCAGCCGGCACGCAGTCGGAATCGACGAAGGCGACCAGCGCGCTGTCGACGGCGTCCAGCCCCGCGTTGCGGGCGACCGACGGGCCCCCGTTGACCGCCAGCCCGACGAACCGGGCCCCGTGGCGCTCGGCGATCGCCCTCGTGCCCCCGCTGTCCGCGGACGCGTCGTCGACCACGACGCACGCCAGGTCCCCGAGCGAGCCGAGCAGCCGCTCGAGCTCGGCGGGCCGGTCGCGCACCGGCACGACGACCGTGACGTCCTCGGGGCCGAGGGTCGGTGGTCCGGGGCGCGGCACGAACGCCCCCGCCGACACGAGGCGGCGAGCGAGGAGGCGGCCCGGCCCGTCCGCGCCGACCGGCGCGCCGGCGCGCCAGCGCGCCAGGAGGCCCTGGGCCCGCTCCGAAATCCGGAAGAGGCGCAGTGGGCTGCCGCCGAGGAGCACGGCGCCCCCGTCGAGGTTCTGGGTGGACGGGTCCGCGGTCAGGACGAACGAGGCGGGGAGCGGGGTCGACGCGCGCGGCGGTGCGGGCCGCAGAGGCGAGGGTGCCGGGGGTCCGCTGCGGTGGGGCACCGCCCAATCTTGGCAGTCCGGGGCCGGGGATAGGCTGGGCCTCGGCCCAGAGGAGGTCCGGATGCTGGCAGAAGATCGAGACACCCAGGACGCCGAGGAGCTGTCCGAGGAGGAGGTCGACGAGCTCCTGGTCGAGGAGGTCTCCATCGACGGGATGTGCGGCGTCTATTGAGCGTGACGGAGGCGCGGCCCGCCGGGGCTGCGTTCGCGGCAGAGAAGGCGTGGCGGCTCAGCCCCCAGGTTGCACTGCGCGACGAGTCGTTCGGCGCCCTGGCCTACCACTACGGCAACCGGCGGCTGGTGTTCCTCAAGTCGCGCCTGTTGGTCGACCTGGTGTCGTCGCTCGGCGGATACGACAGCGCCACGGAGGCGATCGCGGCGCTGGTGCCCGAGCGCCAGCGCGCCGGCTACGAGCGGGCCCTGGCCCGGCTGGCGGCATCCGAGGTGATCGATGCCCGCTGACACCGCGCCGCTGCCCCTCAAGGAGCAATTCACCCACGGGCTCGATGCGCCGATCTGCCTGACCTGGGAGCTCACCTACGCCTGCAACCTGGCCTGTGTGCACTGCCTGAGCTCCTCGGGGCGGCGCGACCCCGCAGAACTGACGCCGGCCGAGGCCCGGGGCATCGTCGATCACCTGGTCGACATGAAGGTCTTCTACGTCAACATCGGCGGCGGCGAGCCGATGCTGCGCCCCGACTTCTTCGATCTGGTCTCCTACGCCGTCGAGCGCCGGGTCGGGGTCAAGTTCTCCACCAACGGGACCCGGCTCACGCCCGAGCGCGCCCGCCAGCTCACCGCGCTCGACTACCTCGACGTGCAGATCAGCATCGACGGGGCCACCACGGCGACCAACGATGCCGTCCGCGGCGAGGGTTCGTTCGCGGCCGCCCGGCGTGCCATGGACAACCTCGCGGCGGCGGGCTTCGGCCCGTTCAAGATCAGTGTCGTCATGACCCGCCACAACGTCGAGCAGCTCGACGCTTTGGCCGCCATCGCGGACGGGTACGGCGCCCAGCTGCGCCTGACGCGGCTTCGTCCCTCCGGGCGCGCCGTCGACACCTGGGACGCCCTGCACCCGACGGCGGCGCAACAGCGCATGCTCTACGACTGGCTGGTGGAGCGTCCCGGCGTGCTGACCGGGGACTCCTTCTTCCACCTCTCGGCCCTGGGCGAGCCGCTCGACGGGCTCAACCTGTGCGGGGCGGGCCGCGTCGTCTGCCTCATCGACCCCGTCGGCGACGTCTACGCCTGCCCCTTCGTGATCGACCGGCAGTTCCTGGCCGGCAACGTCCGCGCCCCGGGCGGCTTCCCCGCGATCTGGCGCGAGTCCGAGCTCTTCGCCGCGCTGCGCCAGCCGCAGAGCGCCGGGGCCTGCGCCTCGTGCGGTTCCTTCGACGCCTGCCGCGGCGGGTGCATGGCGGCGAAGTTCTTCACCGGCCTGCCGCTCGACGGACCCGACCCCGAGTGCGTGCACGGCCACGGCGAGGCGGCCCTGGCCGCACTGGGTGACCGGCCGCGCTCGGTCCTCGGCCACTCCAAGGTGGGCCGGGACGGGGCCCCGATCCCGGTCCCAACCCCGGTTCGCTTCCGCTCCCCGGCGCGCGCCTGAAGCCGTGGATCTCGCCCGTGCCACCTGGCCCCAGGTGGAGGCGACCGGGGGCCACGGCGTCCTCGCCGTGCCCTTGGGCTCCCTCGAGCAGCACGGACCCCACCTTCCGCTGGACACGGACACCCGCATCGCGGTCGCGGTGGTGCACGGGCTGGCCGGGCACTGTGGCGGCGTCGCCGTGGCGCCCGCGGTGGCCTACGGGGCCAGCGGGGAGCACGCCTCGTTCCCGGGCACGCTGGTCGTCGGGCACGACGTGCTGGCCGGCCTGCTCGTCGAGCTGGTGCGCTCCGCCCGTCGCTCGTTCTCGGGTGTCGTGCTGGTCAGCGCCCACGGCGGGAACGAGCAGGCGCTGTCGCTGGTGCAGGCGCGCTGCGCCGCCGAGGGGGACGACGTGCTGGTGTGGCGCCTGCGGGCCGCGGGCGGGGACGCGCACGCCGGCCGGACGGAGACCTCGCTGATGTTGGCGATCGACCCGGTGGCCGTGCGGCTCGAGCTGGCCGAGGCGGGGTGCACGGAACCCCTCGAGGATCTGCTGCCCCGCCTGCGCGCCGAAGGGGTGCGGCCGGTATCGTCCAACGGCGTGCTGGGTGACCCCGCGGGTGCGAGCGCCGACGAGGGCAGAGCACTGCTCGACTCCCTGGTGCGCGACCTGGCCGCAGCCGTGGCGGCGCACTGGACCGCCCGGTGAGCCCCGCCGCCGTCGTCACCGGCGCGGCCCGTGGCATCGGCGCGGCCACGGTCGACGCGCTCGTCGCGGTCGGCTGGCGCGTGGTGGCGGTCGACCGCTGCGCCGACGACCCTGCGCTGGACTACCCCCTGGCCGCCAAGTCGGATCTGGAGGAGGTGGCCGCCCGCCACGGCGGCGCCGTCCGCGCGGTGGTCGGCGACGTACGCAGTGCGTCGGACATGCGGGCCGCCGTGGACGAGGCCCAGCGCGAGTTCGGGGGCCTGCAGGCCGCCGTCGCCGTGGCCGGCGTCATCAGCGGTGGCCCCCCGCTCTGGGAGACGGCCGACGCACAGTGGGACGCGCTCTTCGACGTCAACGTCAACGGGGTGCGCCACCTGGCCGCGGCGGCCGTGCCCGCGCTCCTCCATGCCCCCGCACCCCGGCAGGGCCGGTTCGTCGCGGTGGCATCGGCCGCGGGACTCCTGGGACTGCGCCGCCTCGCCGCCTACAGCGCGTCGAAGCACGCGGTGATCGGCCTGGTGCGCTCGCTGGCGGCGGACCTGGCCGGTACCGGCGTCACCGCCAACGCAGTGTGTCCCGGCTCGACGCGCGGGCCGATGCTCGATGCGTCGGCCGCGGTGTACGGCCTGTCCTCCCCCGAGGAGTTCGCCGCGCACCAGCTGGTCGAACGCCTGCTCGAGCCGCCGGAGCCGGCCGCCCTCATCGCATGGCTGTGCGGACCGGCTTCGGGCGGCGTGACCGGAGCGGCGCTGCCGGTCGACGGCGGCATGACGACCTCGTAGGCGTCGAGGAAGGGAGGAAGCTGATGCCCGAGTGCACGCATCTCGACCAGATCGCCGACGTGGAGCCGCAGACACCGCAAGGCTGCGGCGCCTGCCTGGCCATCGGTGCCACCTGGGTGCATCTTCGGCTGTGCCTGACGTGTGGCGAGGTGAACTGCTGTGACTCGTCCCCCAACCGCCACGCCACCGCGCACTTCCACCGGTCGGGCCACCCTCTCGTGCAGTCCTTCCAGCCCGGCGAGGACTGGGTCTGGTGCTACGTGGACGAATTGGCCATGGAGCCCGGCTAGCCGCTCTTCCCGTAGGTCGTGTCGCGCCGTGACGTGCGGGCCGACCCGACATCCCGCACGGCGCGTCGCAGGTCGTCGACCAGCGCCGTCACCGTCGATGCGCTCCCCGCATGCACGGTGGCGTGCAACGAGTCGGGCCGGTTCTGGCGGTCGAGGTACCAGCCCTCGACGGCCAGCCGCTCCCCGACGGCGAAGATGTCGAGCACGTCCGGGTTGCGGGCGCCGAAGGCCAGCACCGTGGCGGGAGGGTCGCCCCGCACCTCCAACCCGTCGACGGTTTCGATGCCGGCCCGCAGTTCGAGCGCCGCGTCGTGCGCCGTGCGGGTGAGCTCGAGGTAGCCGGCTCGCCCGATGTGCATGAGGGCCGCCCAGGCCGCCGCGATCGGCCCCGCCGGCCGCGTCCCTGCCATGGCGGTCGAGGCGTAGAAGCCCCCCAGCCAGTCGGTCGTGACGAAGAGCTGCTTGCGGGCGAGCTCGTGCGTCCGGTACAGGATGACCGAGACCCCCTTGGAGGCGTAGCCGTACTTGTGGACGTCGGCCGACATGGAGGTCACGCCGGGCAGACGGAAGTCGAACGGCACGTCGAGGCGCCCGAGCTCGCGCAGGAAGGGGAGCAGGAACCCGCCCATGCACGCGTCGACGTGGCAGAGGATGCCGCGCTCGGCGGCGAGCGCGGCGACGTCGGTGACGGGGTCGATCACACCATGGGGATAGGTCGGGGCGGAGGCGACCACCATGATGGTGTCGTCCGTGCAGGCCCCGGCGAGCGCGTCGGCGCTGACGCGGAAGTCGTCGCCGACCGGCACCCGGACCAGGTCGACGTCGAAGTAGTCGGCCGCCTTGGTGAACGCAACGTGCGCGCTCTCGCCGGCGACGACGCTCGGCCGTGCGATGCCGCGCTCACGGCCGACGTCGCGTGCGGTCTTGACCGCTTGGAGCAGGCTCTCGGTGCCGCCCGAGGTGAGGTAGCCCTCGACGGCGCCGCCGGAGGCCGGGTCGTCGGCGCCGAGCAACGTGGCCGTGTTGCACACGATGTCGTGCTGCATGGTGCCGATGCTGGGGAAGGCCAGCACGTTGAGGCCGTTCTCGGCGCTGAAGAGCGCCAGCGCGTCGGCCAGCAGCTCGTGCACGTCGTTACCCGCCGAATAGACCAGGCTGAAGACCCGGCCGCCTCTCCAGTCCTGGTCGCCCTGCTTCATGGCCAGCAGGCGCCGCATCACTTCGTCGCGTGGCAGCCCCTGCTCGGGCATCGGGGTGTGCGGGAACGCGTCCACCCGGCGTTCTTAGCGCAGTGGCGGGGGTCATGTGCTCCGGGGCGGACGCATGAAGTTCGCGGTGACCTTCGGGCGCATGCACCCGCGTCTCCGCCGAGGCGGCCGAGACGGCCGACGGCCTGGGCTTCGAATCGGCCTGGCTGCCCGAGCACCTCGTGCTGCCCCTGGCCATGGCCGGGTCGGCCTGCGCCATCCTTTCCTCACCGCCCGGGCCTTCGGCACCTTGGACTGGGTCTCGGAAGGGCGGGCCGTCATCGGCGCGGGCGCCGGCTGGCTGCGGGCGGGGTCGCGGCGCCCTTCATCCGGCCTGACTCGCACACCTACGGTGCGATTGGGGGTCCCGACTTGCTGTTGCTCGGACTCGCATGTGCCTGCATCAACGCGGTCGATGGCCCCCATTCGGGCCTGGCGTGACATGAACGAGGTGACTGGGCTCGACCGGTTCGAGCCGGTGCCAGACACCGCGTGGCACGACGTACGCGTCGCCGGACCGCAGCACGACCTTCGTCTCGACGCCCGCTGCACGCTCGTCACCGTCATCGAGGATCAGTTCCATCGTTCCGCTCACGACGTACAGGAACTCGTCACCGTCGGGGTGGACCTCACCACCATGCGGTCCCGGCCCGTCGATGTTGGGGATCGCTCCGATGGTGTACCCGTCGATCCGCCGAGGCGGACCGGGTGGGGCAGATGCAATGGTCATCGACCAGTCGCGGGCAATGTTCGCGACGTTCCCCTCGAAGCGGACCGGTGACGGGTCCGGGACCGTGGTCATGCGCACAGATTGCCCGATTCGCGTGCGTCCGGCCAGCACGTTCACCTCTGCCCTCGCGCGCGATCGACGGATCTGCCCGCGATCCCCGGCGTGCGGGCAGTTGTCCAGAGATCCGTCCCGGCGGCTGGCCTAACATCTGGCATGCCTGACGTCACCTCTCCCTCCCCGATCATCGAGGTCTTCGTGAACGAGGTGCACGCCACCTTCCCTGAAGCCGAGAGCAACAAGCTGGCTGCGTACGAGGAAGCCATAGCCGAGACGACCTCCGAGGGCGACCCTCATCGTGCCCGTCTCTGCGTGAAATGGGCCATCAAGATGGCCGATGACAAGCGCCACAAGCACCCGCGATGGGAACAACTGAAAGAGCGTCACCAGATCTGGAAGGACGACTGGTTCGCCTTTGATTTCGGCGTTGCGGACGCAACGCCCGGGAGTGGGACCCGCCATGTCGTGGGCAAGGCTGAGCCCATCGAAGACGTGCGGATCCAATGGGTGGACAACGCGGTCGCAGTCGCCAAGAGGCTAGGTGAGGAAGACGGATGGGGGAACTCCCCCTGGGAGGCGCTCCTGCGGGAGATGATCGACTACACGAAGGGGTAGCCGAGGTCGTTCGGCGCCCGGCGCGCCGTTACGGGCCGGGCGACGCCCGGGTCGCCGCCACCACCCCTGGGTAGGCGGCGCGGAGGCCGGCCAGGCCCGCGGTGGACGTGTCGAATCGGAAGGCATACCGCAGCTGGGCGGTGACCGCCTGGCGAATCAGCGGCCACGCGCGGGGTGGCGCCAGATCCGGGGGGCGGCACCCGTCGGAGGCCAGCGGGACCAGCGACGCCGGGACCGGGACGTGGAGGACGGCGGCGATGGAGAGCAGGCCGCCCTGCGACGAGCCGACTTCGCACAGGTCGGCGAACACGAGGTGGCCGGCGCCGCGCAGCAGGATCAGCCGCTTGGGGCTGTGCATCCGTCCGTACGCCGCGATCATGCCGATGTGGCTGACAACGTGGTCCGACGTCCCCGACATGAGCAATCCCGGCTGATGGGGGACGACGGTGCCGGGGCCGCTCGTGCTCTGGAGGGACGAGCCGACCGTCGCCCCCGCCAGGCCGATGAACGTGGTCACCCGGGGATCGGTGGCGGCCAGGGCTTCGACCGCGGCGCCTCCGGCGGAGTGGCCCACGGCGCCTACGCGTCGGGTGTCGACGTGACCGTGGAACGGGCTCGACGCGGACGCGTCCTGGGCCCCCATGAGGGAGATGGTCGCCATGAGGTCCGCGACGTCGGTCGTTGCCCCCTTGGGACCACCGAGGACCTCGGTGAGGTCACGACTGAGGTGGTCGGGCGCGGCGACAACGAATCCCCAGGAGGCGAGCCGGGCGGTGAGAAAGGTGGACTGGTCGCGGAAGCCCGCGAAGCCGTGACTGAAGACGACGAGCGGGTAACGGCCAGGTGCAACCGGGACCCGGACCACACCGCCGCTCGGGTAGCTCACCTTGTAGCCGACCGGGATCAGCTTCTTCAATGAGGGTGGCAGCCAGGTGGAGACGTCGTACGTGGCCACGGGCTTTCCGGCGACGCTGGCCCGTGTGGCGGGGTACCACACCTCCACCGGCGCACCGTTCGTCGGCAGCGTCAACGTCGTCTCGCCGACGCCCAACGGCCCGGGCCGGGTGAAGCTGGTCGGCCCCAGGTGCGTCACCGTCGGCACGGTGTCGCCCCGCACGATCTCGGTGCCAGGGACGGGGCCCGCCAGCGCCGTCGTCGATCCCGCCAGCACCACGACGGTCAAGGCCACGAAAGCGACGAGGCCGACGTTCCTGGCCGCGCCGACTCTTCTTGATTGCATGACACCAACACTATGACCGGCCAACAACGGAACACCTCGCCGGCGTCGGGCACTCGACCGGGTTGTACGTTTTCGGCGAGCTGGAGCGGGCAGCGGTGGTGGTTCCGATCCCGACCCGTCCGCACGACGGGGGGTCTGCCGGGACTCGGTGCCGTCAAACTGGTCCTGGCCGAAGACGCGTCCGGCTGGACATCCGGGGCGCCCACCGAGTGGTCTATCGATCAGGACGGGTTTGGCGGGTTGATCGCCACACCAGCGACGTAGGATTCGACGTCACCCGGCCAGCGGCGCTGCAGCGTCGGACGTGGCCGAACCTGATTCAGGCGGTTCCGTCCATCCACGCGGCGAACTGCTCCCAGCTCGCGGTCCGCGGATGAGACTTGAACGGTGTCCAGTCGATACCGCCCTTGCTGATCTGGACCTTCCCCATCAACTCGCCGTCAGAGCGGACCTCGAACTCCACGTCCACGTTCTTCACGGTGATCGGGTGGGACAGGTTCATCGTGACGTCATGAGCTGGCATGGCAGCAAAGCCTAAATCGGAACCAGGTCGGATCGAATGCTTCTCGGTGTCCTACGGCACTCGCCCAGTTGCTCGACGAAGCTGCGTGGTCAGCTGTACCTGCCCGACGTGCTCCCGAGTGTGACCGTCGTTGCCGATCAGCCACGCCGGTCCCCGCCTTACGAGCTCCAGATGATCGCCTGCGGCTCGGTGTAGGCCAGCAGCCCGTAGTCGCCGCCGTCGCGCCCGACACCGGACATCTTGAAGCCGCCGAACGGTGCGTCGTGGTTGCGCTGTGCCGTGTTGACGCCGACGTGCCCCGCCTGCAGCCGCTTGGCCACCCGCAGGGCGCGGGCGCCGTCCTTGGAGAACACGTAGTCGTAGAGCCCGAACTCGGTGTCGTTGGCGATGGCGATGCCCTCCTCCTCGTCGTCGAAGGGGATCATGGTGATGACGGGGCCGAAGATCTCCTCCCGCGCCACGCGCATGGTGTTGTCGCCGGTGATCAGCGTCGGGGCCACGTAGTAGCCCACCGGCAGGTCGGCCGGTCGTTCGCCGCCGATCACGATCTCGCCGCCGTCCTCCTTGGCCGTCTGTATGTGTGCCTCGATCCGCGCCCGCTGCGCCGCCGAGATCACCGGGCCCACGATGGTGGCGGTGTCGGTCGGGTCACCGACCTTGAGGAAGCCGGCCATCTGCACCAGGCCGTCGCGCACCTGGTCGAAGAGGCTGCGGTGCACCACCGCCCTGGTGGGCGCGGTGCAGATCTGACCCGAGTGGAACGACCACGTCGAGCCGATGCACCCGACGGCTGCCTTCACGTCCGCGTCGTCGAAGACCACGCAGGCCCCCTTGCCGCCGAGCTCGAGGAGCGTGCGCTTCATTGTGCGCGCCGCCTTCTCGGCGATGGTGACGCCCACCTGCGTCGATCCCGTGAAGCTGACGCAGTCCACCTCGTCGGCGTCGACCAGGGCGGCGGAGGAGGCCGGACCGTTGCCGTTGACCAGGTTGACGACCCCGGGGGGGAACCCGACGTCGTTGAGGATGCGCACGAGCTCGACGATGGCCAGGGGGTCCTGGGGAGCCGGCTTCACGACGACGGTGTTGCCGGCCGCCAGCGCCGGCGCCACCTTGCCCGCCATGTTCACCATGGGGAAGTTGTACGACGTGATGCAGGCCACCACGCCCAACGGCTGGCGGTTGACCATGCCGCCGATGATCCCCCCGGGCGCCAACGGCGTCGCCTGGGCCGGTTGGGGCAGCAGCGGCGTCTGTAGGACGGCCCGCGGGTCGCGGGCGTAGCGCTCGAAACGGTCGGCCGCGACGGGGACCTGCATGCGCGACCCCACGGTGGCCGTCGCTCCCGTCTCGGCGATCACGAGGGGCAGGAGCTCGGACGACTTGGCCCGGATGGCGGCCGCCGCCTCGCGCATGAGGGCACCGCGCTCTTCGGCCGACCAGGCCGCCCAGCCCGGCTGCGCCTCCTTGGCCGCCGCGGCGGCTGCGACGGCGTCAGCGGCGGTCGCGTTGGGTGCCCGCCCGACGACGGCCTCGGTGGCGGGGTTGACGATCTCGTAGGTCCCGTCTGCTGCGTCGACCCACTTGCCCCCTATGAGGAGCTGGTGCTCGTCGCGCTGGGTGGTCTCGGCCATGTGTGCTCCCTGGTCGGCGTGCGCCGGCGGATCTGACGGCGCGTCACATTCAACCCTGCCCCGTCACCCGCCGCCAAAGCCGCAGTTCCCCCGACCCGCCGGGGCCGGGTGCGCTGGCAAGTCGCCGCACCCCGGGGCGAGACTGGCGCCATGACGACCGAGGCGGCATCACCGGCGGCCGAGGCCTTCCTCCTCCCCCTGGGCGACGAGGAGTCCGACGGGTTCTGGGAGGGCACCGCGGCGGGGGAGCTGCGGATCCAGGTCTGCGACGCCTGCGGCGCGCTGCGCTTCCCGCCCCGGGTGATGTGCCCCGAGTGCCAGTCGACGGAGCGGTCGTGGCAGCCGGTCTCGGGACGGGGGACGATCTGGTCCTTCGTGGTGGTGCACCCCCCGGTGCTCCCGGCGTACAACCCCTACGCCCCCTTTCCGGTGATCACTGTCACCCTGGCCGAGAAGCCGAGCCTGCGCATGGTGGGCAACCTGGTCACGGGCCCGGGCGGCGACATCAACGGCGTGGACCCAGGCACGATCGTGATCGGTGAGCCGGTGCGGGTGGTCTTCACGGCCCGGGCCCGCCCCGATGGAACCGCCGTCCACCTGCCCCAATGGGTGCGCGACCCCGAGAGCGGCGTTTCCGCCAATTCGTGACTTTCGTCACTTCGCAAGGTCACATGACCTGTGCGATTCTCTAGGATGTAGAGAGTCCACGGGGGATGAACGGAGTCTGGAAATGAGTCGGCCCGCCGATTTGGTCCCTCCCCCCGCGCGTCCCGGCACCCCCGCAGCCCAGGCCGGCGAGGGGGTCTCGGGGATCGTGGGCGACTCCATCCTCGGCAGCGCGGACGTGGCGCGGGCCCGGGAGCGCCGGCGCTACATCCGGCTCCGCCGCCTCGTCGCCATCCTGGCCCTCCTGTGGGGCTGGATCGTCATCCGGGAGATCACCGGGCACGGCGTCGTCCCCTCCATCCACCTCCCGCACTGGCTCGGCGGTGCCCTGCCGCTCGTCCTCATCGTCCTCATGCTCGGCGCGGTCATGCTGGCGCCGCTCCTCGCAGCCGGGCGTTCGCCGCACACGCTCATCCGTCCCGGCGAGACGGCGGTCGGGCTGGAGGACCTCGTCGGCATCGACGGCATCAAGGCCGAGGTGGTCCGCTCCATCAACCTGTTCCTCGCCCACCAGACGTTCCGCGACACCATGGGTGGCACGGCGCGCCGCGGCATCCTCTTCGAGGGCCCCCCCGGCACCGGCAAGACGTTCGTGGCCAAGGCCATGGCCAAGGAGGCCAACGTCCCCTTCCTGTTCGTCTCCGCCTCGGCCTTCCAGTCGATGTACTACGGGCAGACCAACCGCAAGATCCGCTCCTTCTTCAAGCAGCTGCGCAAGCACGCCCACAAGGAGGGCGGGGCCATCGGCTTCATAGAGGAGATCGACGCCATCGGCGCCACCCGGCGCGGCATGGGCGGCAACGGCGGGACCGAAGGCGTGTCCGGTGTCGTCAACGAGCTCCTGGTGCAGTTGCAGTCCTTCGACACGCCGACGCGCGGACAGCGCTTCGCCTCGGCCTGGATCGACCTCGTCAACCGCTACCTGCCCGACGGCAGCAAGGTGCGCAAGCCGGCGGTCGTGCCCGCCAACGTCCTCGTCGTGGGGGCCACCAACCGCAAGGACGACCTCGACCCGGCGCTCATCCGGCCGGGCCGCTTCGACCGCACCATCTACTTCGGGCTCCCCGGGCGCCGGGCCCGAGGCGACATCATCGCCTACTACCTCGGCAAGAAGGCGCACGCCGCCGACCTCGACGAGCACGGCGCCGTCGACGTCGTGGCCGGCATGACGTTCGGGTACTCGCCGGCCGCGTTGGAGCGGCTGATGGACGAGGCCCTCGTCATCGCGCTGACGCACGGGCGCGGCGCCATGACGATGGCCGACGTCGCCGAGGCCAAGATGCTGGTCGAGCTCGGGGTGACCGACGAGACCATCTACACGCCCGACGAGCGCGACCGGGTCGCCACCCACGAGGCCGGCCACGCGACGGTCGCCTACTTCGTCGGCCAGACCCGGCAGCTCGACGTGCTCTCCATCGTCAAGCGCCGCGACTCGCTCGGACTGCTCCAGCACTCCGACACCGAGGAGCGCTTCACCCAGAGCAGCGAGGAGCTGCGCGCACTGCTGCAGATCGCCATGGGCGGCATGGTGGCCGAGGAGCAGTGGTTCGACGAAGTCTCCACCGGCCCGGCCTCCGACCTGGCCGCCGCCACCAGCATCGGCGCCCAAATGATCGGGGCCTGCGGCATGGGTAACTCCCTCATCTCGGTCGCCGCCGCCGGCAGCGGCTACTTCGAGGGGAGCCTCGTCGACAAGGTGCTCGGCGACAAGGCGGCGCGGGCCGAGCTCGACGAGCTGCTGATGGGCTCCTGCGACGCCGCCAAGGCCATCGTGGAGGCCCACCCCCAGGTGGTCGAGGCGTTGCGCGACGCCCTCCTCGAGCGCGACGAGCTCGTGGGCTCGGAGATCACCGCTGTGATCGAGGCCGCACTGCAGGCTCCCGAGCCCGCGGTCATCGCCGAGCTGCGCCCATCGAAGGCCGCCGGAGGGCTCGCCTGATCCGCTGATCCGTGCCGGGGTCCTGCCGATCAGGGGATCAGAGGCGCGGCGGAGGGCTCAGCCGAGCAGGTGGGCGGTGTCGTTGTAGCCGCGCACGATCCAACGCTCGGGCGTCACGACGAGCCGCGAGACGCCCGTGTTGTCGGAGTTGATGAACGCGAACGGCGCCGAACCGCTGGCCTGGGCGAGGATCTCGCCGATGGCGGCTCCGTGGCTGAACACGACGACCTTCCCTCCCGGGTGCGCGGCGGCGATGCGCTCGATGGCGCCGCGCAGGCGCCCTCCGAACACCGCGCGTGACTCTGCACCGGGGAGCACGTCCCAGCGCTGCTCGCGCAGCACCTGCTCGAACATGGGGTCGTTGTCCATCGCCTTCTGGCGCAGCAGGCCGCCCTCCCACTCGCCCAGGTAGACCTCGCGCAGGTCCGGGTCGACGACCGGGCTGATGCCGGTGCGCTCGACGAGCGGCGCCGCCGTCTCGGCCGTGCGCCGCAGGCTGCTCACGTACATGCCGTCGACGGGCTCGCCGGCCAGGCGCAGCGCCACCTGCTCGGCCTGGTGGCGGCCGGCCTCCGAGAGCGGCGGGTCGCCCTGGCCCTCGACCAGTTCGAACGACTCGCCCTCCACGGAGTCGGCCGACGCGCCGTGGCGGACGAGGACGAGCTCGGTGGACCCGGGCGGCCCGACGTAGGGCCTCTGGCTGAAGGTGCGCGGCGCCGTCACGGACGCCGAGTGTACGAGTCGCTCAGCCCGGGGCGTGGAGCTCTGGTGGCCCCTGCTCGCCGTCGTCCTCGACTACCTCGACGTCGATGACGTTGGGATCGTGGGCGGCGGGTCCCGGGCCGGGCGGTGGGGCGCCCGTCGAGCGGAAGGTCGTGAAGAACATGCCGGGCCCCTGCGTGAACTGCACCTGCAGCGGCCGGCCGGCGACGGGCCCGAGCTCCGCCCACAGCGGGAGCGCGCGGCGGTGCACGACATAGGACTGCACGGCCAGCGTCAGGCCCAGGTAGAGCAGGAAGCTCGCACCCTCCAGGCCGGCGGCCCCGGCGTGGGTGCCTCCGGCATCACCGGCGAAATGGACCAGCAGCGACACGAGCCAGAGCGCCATGGTGACGGCGTTGCCCTGCCGCACCACCCATCCGTTGCTGGCCCAGACCCGCATGGAGAGCCCGCGCAGCGCGCCGAGGCCCAGGGCGCCGACGACCATCGAGCCGAGGACCCAGAACCAGGCGGAGGAGGACACGTGATGGCCGCCGGCGTAGGAGACCATGGTGAAGAACCCGATGACGCCCAGGACCAGTGGGAGCCGGGGAGCGAACACCCGACGGACCGGCCGCACCCTGACCTGGCGCAGCAGGACGAAGATGAGGACCAGCACCCCCAGCACGTAGGAGAACGTCGACATGGCACGTCCACCCTATGGCCGGGGGGTGGCTAGCGAACCAGCAGCGGTCCCACCTCGACGCCGAACCGGGCCGTCTGCTCGCAGAACTCCTCTGCGCTGCGCGCCATGAAGCGCACCTGCAGGTGGTTGACCCCCATGGCGACCAGCTCCCGCAGCGATGCCGCCACCTCCTCGCCGCCCCCGCTGAGGACCCAGGCCGGCAGGTCCCATCCCGACCCGCCCGACGTGAGGAAGATGGGCTCGACGATGGTGCCGATGTCGATCGGCGCCCCGCCGCGCAACTCGGCCCGCAGCTCGCGCAGCCGGGCGATCTGGCCGGGCAGGTCGCGCCGGCGGGTCCCCTGGGGCAGCCAGCCGTCCCCGAAGGCGGCGGTGCGGCGGATGGCCGCGGGTGACGAGCCGCCGATCCAGATCGGTGGCCGCGGCGTGCGCACCGGGCGTGGGCCCAGGCCCATGTCACGGGCCGCGAAGCGCGGCCCCGGCAGCTCGGGGAACTCGTCGGTGAAGCACCGCGCCAGCGCGGACACGGCCTCGTCGGTGTGGCGGCCGCGCTCGCTGAAGCCACCGGTCAGCAGTTCGTACTCCTCGGGCACGTGGCCCGCGCCGACCCCGACGATGAGGCGCCCACCCGAGAGCCGGTCGAGCGTCGAGAGCTCCTTGGCCGCCCGCAGCGGGTGGCGCTGGGCGAGGATCAGCACGTGGGAGAGGAGGTGGGTGTGCGCGGTGAGCGCAGCGAGCCACCCGAGCGTCGCCGTGGTGTCGTACCAGATGGTGCCCATGGCCTCGGCCAGGCGCCGCGGGATGGCGGTGTGGTCGCACACGCCGAGATAGAAGAAGCCCGACTCGTCGGCCACCCGCGCGATGCGGGCCAGCTCCGCCGGGCCGGCCTCCTTCTCCCAGTCGGCCACGTAGAGCGTCGACTGGGACTGGATCGGCAGCTGCATGCCGTAGACGACCTGTCCCTCGGGGACGGTGCGCACCACGTCGGCGGGGATCAGGTCGGGGTCGGTCATGGCGTGCTCTCCCATCGGGCGGGAACGGTCAGATGATGCATCAGGCGAAGACGGAGAGCGCCGCCGCCAGCTCGGCGCCGGTGCCGAAGGACGTGGCGAGGACGCGCGCCCGCTTCAGGTGGAGGTGCAGCGGCACCTCCCAGGTGAAGCCCATGCCGCCGTGGACCTGAATGGCGGCCCGCGCGTTGGCCAGCGCGGCCTCGTCGGCCAGCAGCTTGGCGCCCATCACGGCACGGTCGACCATGTCGGCGGCGCTGCAGCCCGCCGCCTCGGCCTCGGCGGCGGCGACATCGGGCGCGTCGGCCAGGCAGGCCGCGGCCTGCACCCCGGCGCGCGCCACCTCGGCCCGCACCAGCATGTCGGCGCAGATGTGCTTCACGGCCTGGAAGGCTCCGATCGGCTGGCCGAACTGGTGGCGCTCCTTGGCGTAGGCCACGGCGAGGTCGAGCACCGCGGCGGCGTGCCCCACCTGCAGCGCGGCCGTCAGGAGCGAGCCGTCGCGGATCATGCGCGCCCCGGCGTCGGCCACCGGCTCACCGGCGGGCAGGGACTCGAGGTGCCACAGCGGCGTGAGCGGGTCGAGGGGCGCCGCCAGACGGGTGGCGCCGGCGGCGTCGGGGGCGGGCGCCAGAAGGCGGGGGGTCGAGCCCCTTTCGTAGGCGGGCAGGACGAGCAGCCCGTCCAGCGCGGCCAGGTGCTCCACCAGGATCGGGCCGGGTCCGCCGCAGAAGAGCCCCACCTGGGCCCGCCCCTCGGCCGCGCCCTCGACCACCCCGGCGTTGGCGGCCAGGAACGTCCCGACCAGTGGCCCGGGGACCAGCGCCCGGCCCAGCTCCTCGAACACGACGACCGCCTCGGCCAGGCCCAGGCCGGTGCCGGCGGGCTCGGCCAGCGTCAGTGCGAAGACACCCGTCTCGCCGAGTGCGGCCCAGTCGTCGGCGGCGATCGCCCGCTCCGCCCCTTCGGCCTCCCGCACGTGCTCGAGGGGCAGCCGCCCGGCGACCATGGCCCTGACCCCGTCGGCCAGCTCCCGTTCGTCGTCGCCGATGCGGAAGTCCATCAGCGCCCCTTGGGCAGCCCGAGGATGCGCTCGGCCACGATGTTGCGCTGGACCTGTGACGTCCCGGCGGCGATGGTCAGCGAGATCGACTTGAACCACGCGTGCAGCTGCTCGCCGTTGCCCAGCCCGGCGCCGTCGGGACCGAACAGGGGGTCCGCGCACAGCGCGGCCCGGTCGAGCACCTCCATGGCCAGGTCGCCCAGGGCCTGCGCGTGCTCGGAGAACGAGAGCTTGAACACCGAGCCGCCGATGCCCGGGACCCCGGTCTGCGCCGCCTCCGAGACGTTGCGCTTGGTGAGCGCCCACAGCGCGTCGAACGCGGCCACCAGGTGGCCGATGCGCCGCGTCAGCCCGGCATCATCGAGCAGTCCGAGACGCCCGGCCACGGCGTGCAGCTCGCCGAGGAGCCGCAGGCACTCGAGCAGCTCGCCCACGAAGGCCGTGCCCCGCTCGAAGGACAGCGTGACCATGGTCACTCGCCAGCCGTCGTTCTCGTCCCCGACCCGGTTCTCGACCGGGATGCGCACCTCGCTGAGGAAGAGCTCGGCGAACTCGGTGGTGCCCCCGATGGTGCGCAGGGGCCGGATCTCTATGCCGTCCGCGTCCATGGGCAGGATCAGCCAGGAGATGCCGCGGCGGCTGTCGTCTCCGGTGCGCACGAGCAGCTCGCAGAAATCGGCCACCTCGGCATGCGACGTCCAGATCTTCGAGCCCGTCACGACGTAGTCGTCGCCGTCGCGCACGGCCCGCGTCCGCAGTGACGCCAGGTCGCTGCCGGCGTCAGGCTCGCTGAAGCCCTGGCACCACACCTCGTCGCCGCGCAGGATGGCCGGGAGATAGCGCTCCCTCTGCACGCCGGTCCCCTCGGCGATGATCGTCGGGCCGGCGTGCAGCAGTCCCACGAAGTTCACCCCGACGTAGGGGGCCCCGGCGCGCTCGCACTCCTCCTTGAAGATCAGCTGCTCCACCGGCGAGGCGCCCCGCCCGCCGCCCTCGGCCGGCCAGTCGACGCCGGCGTAGCCGGCATCGAAGAGGGTGCGCTGCCAGCGCAGGTCGTAGGTGCGCCGCGCCGGCCAGTCGTCCTGGGGCGGCGGGTCACCGACCTCGGGCAGGGTGGCCGCCAACCAGGCCCGCAGCTCGGCGCGGAAGGCCTGTTCGGACGCGGTGTAGCGGAGATCCATCCGTGCGATGCGCGCCGCGGCGGCGTCAGGCCACGAAGTCGAGGCCGAACAGCTGAATCGCGTTGCCCCGCACGATCTTGCGGCGCTGCGCGTCGGTCAGGTCCGCCATCTGCTCCTCGGCGATCTGGCGGGTGCGCGGCCACGTCGAGTCCGAGTGCGGGTAGTCGGACTCGTACGTGATGTTGTCCTCACCGATCTCGTCCACCGACCGCAACCCGTGCGCGTCGTCGAAGAAGCACCCCCACACGTGGTCCTTGAAGTAGCTCGACGGCTTCTCGGGCACGATGTCGGCCACACCGCCCCAGCCGCGGTTGTCCTCCCACACTCGGTCGGCCCGCTCGAGGATGTAGGGGATCCACCCGATCTGCCCCTCCGAGTAGGCCACCTTGAGGTCGGCGAAGCGCACGAAGACGCCGCTGAAGAGGAAGTCGACCAGCGAGAAGGTGGCGTTGGTGTGGGTCAGCGTCGATCCCACCGCCGGCGGCGCGTCGGCGGAGGTCGAGGGCATCTTCGACGAGCTGCCGATGTGCATGTTGACGATGGTCCTCGTCTCGGCGCAGGCGCGGAAGAAGGGGTCCCAGTAGTGGTCGGGGTCGTGCACGCTCGGCAAGCCGAGGAAGGGCGGGATCTCGCTGAAGCAGACCGCCCGCACGCCGCGCTCGGCGTTGCGCCGCACTTCGGCCGCCGCGAGCTCGGCGTCCCACAACGGGATCAGGCAGAGGGGGATGAGGCGGCCGCCCGCGTCGCCGCACCATTCCTCGACCATCCAGTCGTTGTAGGCCTTCACGCAGAGCAGCCCGAGCTCCCGGTCCTTCGCCTCGGTGAACGTCTGGCCGCAGAAGCGGGGGAAGGTCGGGAAGCACAGGGCGGCCTCAATGTGGTTGGCGTCCATGTCGTCGAGCCGCGGCTTGACCTCGTAGGAGCCCGGGCGCATGTCCTCGTAGGTGACGCCCTTCATGGTCACCTCGTCGCGGGGCACCCCCACGGCGGAGTCGACGCGGAGCAGGGGGCGCTTGAGGTCCTCGTAGTACCACCAGTCGACGGGCTCGCCCTCCGAACCGGGCTTGACCTTGAGCGATCCGCCCCGGAACTCGACCTCGGGCATGGGCGCCCGCACCACCCGCGGCCCCACCTCGGCGTATTTGGCCGGGAGGCGGTCCTGCCACACGTTGGGCGGCTCGACGACGTGGTCGTCGACCGAGATGATCTTCGGCAGGGGCTCAGGCATGGCCATCGAGCGTAGCCCGCACCTGACGGTGCGTCAGAAACGACGCCGTCGGCGGCCGACCTGTTCAGAAGACCTCGGCGAACAGGTCGAGCATCGCCTGCCAGGAGCGGCGGTCCGTGGGTTCGTGGTAGTCGATCCCGGGGATGTCGACCCCCGCCGCGCGCGGGTTCGTAAACGAGTGGACCGCGCCGCCGTAGACGTACAGCTGCCAGTCGACGCCGCCCGCCCGCATTTCCTCCTCGAAGGCGCGCCGCTCGGCGTTGTCGACGATGGGGTCGTCGGCCCCGATGAGGGCCAGCACCTTCCCGACGATGTTGCGGGCGTCCTCGGGCCGTACGGTGGAGAGCCCGGCGTGGAAGCCGACGACGGCCTTGAGGTCGGCCCCGCCGCGGGCCAGCTCGAGGGACAGCGTGCCGCCGAAGCAGTACCCGATGGCGGCCAGCCGGTCGCGGTCGGTGCGCGCCTCGGCGAGCAGGATGTCGAGCCCGGCGGTGCCGATCGCCCGGGCGCGCGGCGGGTCGGCCCGCAGCTCGCCGATGCGGGCCATCATCTGGGCCCGGTCCTCGACCGGGCGACCGCCGCCGTGGTAGTCCAGCGCGAAGGCGACGTAGCCGAGCTCCTCGGCCAGGCGGAGGGCCCGGGAGCGCGCGTGATCGTCGAGGCCCGGACCCTCGTGGGACACGAGCACGCCGGGTCGGCGATCGGTGCCGTGGGGCAGCGCCAGGAATCCGACCATGGTGCGGCCGTCGGCCTCGTAGGAGATGTCGCGGGTGGTGACCATGGGCGCACGGTACTCGCCGCCGCCCGACGCCATACTGTCCCCGATGCGCGGGGCACCGGGCCGACGCCCGCAGGTGGCAGTGGCGGCGGCGGTGGGGTCGCTGGCGCTGGCGCTGGCGGCCTGCAGCTCGAGCCCGTCGACGCCGAAGGCCGGACCCGCGACCCACGGGTCGACGCCGATCCCCTCGTCGTCGACCACCACGTCCAGACGACGGCCACGGCGTCCACGCTGGCGCCCGTCTCCACCTCGGGGCCGTTGACGGCCGGGTCGCCGATCCCGCTCGACTTCTCGGCCGACCGTGTCACCACCGCCGAGAGTCCGGACGGCGCCGTGTTCGCCGCGCCGCAGGATCCGACCAGCCCCGCCCCGGCCGTCGCCTGGGTCGTCGACGGCAGCGGCCCCGCCGCCATCGCCGAGCACGTGCCCGACGGGATCGCCGCCCTGGCCGCCGACGGCACCAAATTCTACGTGGCGACCTACGCGACGCTGTACGCCTACAACCGCTCGAGCGGCAACCAGGCCGGGCAGTGGACGATGCCGGCCGTCAACGCGGCCAACGCCTCGAACGACGACCTGGTCGCACTGGCCGCCGGGGGCGGCAAGGTGTACGTCTCGGTGACCCGGGGCGACACCGTGAGCGTCTACCGCGTCGACCCGGCGACGTCGGCGGCCCCCCACCTCTTGCTGCGCGGCCTGGGGGACGCCGTCGGGCCCGACGGTACCGTCTACTACGAGAGCACCGACCACCACCTCGACGTCCGGCGCCCCGACGGGTCGACCGTGACGGGCCCGGTGCTGGCGCACACGCCCAACGGGCTGGGCGGCGGCGTGCAGTACGTCGACGTCGTCGCCGCCGACGCGGTGTGGGTGAGCATGCCCGCCGGCCAGGGCCTCGATGCCCGGTTCACGACGTACGACACCACCACGCTCGGCGTCGTGGGCTCCTACAGCGGCACCGTCACGAGCAGCGTCGTCGACTCGGCGGCGGGACCGCTGGTGCTGGTCCAGGCCGGGGACACCGCGTCGTGCCCGCAGGCGTCGCCGCCGGTTCCGGCCTCGTGCGTCCTGCGCATCGACCCGCACGGCACCCTGAGCGGGGCGGTGGGCGTGGGGGCGGCGGTGGCGCTCGTCGGCCCGGGGCCCGCCGTCGTGGTCTCCGACACCTCGACGGGCCAGTTCGACCTGGTGCGCCTGTCCTGAGGTCGGCGACACCGTCGCACCTCCGGGTCGTGGCGCGAAACGACCGGCAGCGCTCCGTGGGACATCTGGCTCCCTGTCACATCTTGTGGTGCTGAAGGGTCAAAGAGGTCGTAGACGACAACGTGCAAGGAGATCACGATGGATGCTCGGCTCAACCCCTATGACAATCACGCGGCGATGAAATTCGTCAAGTACCTGAACTCGTCGGGTGCGGCCCTCACCGATTCGAAACTGCCGGCCGCGACGCAGGAGCTGGTGAAGATCCGGGCCAGCCAGATCAACGGGTGCTCCGGCTGCCTCGACATGCACACCAAGGACGCCGAGCACCGCGGGGAGAGCCCGGTGCGGCTGCACCTCGTCGCCGCCTGGCGCGAGGCCACGGTCTTCACCGAGGCCGAGAAGGCCGCCCTCGAGCTCACCGAGCAGGGCACCCGCCTAGCGGATGGCGACGGCGTGTCCGACGAGGTCTGGGAGACGGCGGCGCGGCACTACGACGAGGACCAGCTCGGCGCACTGGTGTGCCTCATCGCCCTCATCAACGCCTACAACCGCATGAACGTCATCACGCGCCAGCCCGCGGGTGACTATCAGCCCGGCCAGTGGGGATGAGTCACGACCCTGGGCGGCTCACCGTCCGCAGGATCTCCTCGAGGTGGTCCACGACCAGCAGGTGACCCTCCCCGGGGCACGTGTGCAGCCGCGCCCCCGGGATGCGGTCGGCCTGGAGCCGCCCGTGGGAGAACGGGACGTTGCGGTCCTCGTCGCCGTGCCAGACGTCGACGGACGCGGTGATGTCCTCGAGGCGGAAGCCCCAATCAGTCGCGAAGAGGTGGAAGTCCTGTGCGGCCGCCAGGGCGCTGGTCGAGGAGAACCGGCGGTAGTCCTCCATGAAGGCCGCCGTCACCGCCGGACGGGACAGCACCTCCATGTCGCAGGCCGGGAGCTGCCGTGGCGCGGCCCGGAGCGCCATTTCGGGCCAGCGGCGGAAGAGGTAGCCGCTGATCGCGAACGGTGGGTAGACCAGGTGCCGGGACCGGCGGGCCAACCGGACGATGCCCCGGTTGAGGCCCATCATCCCGTCTTCGGTTCCGGTCCCGACCAACGGGCCCACGCCGCTCACGATGCCGGCGCCCACCACCCGATCGGGCAGGAGCCGAGCGCAGACGGCGGCGTGGGGGCCGCCGCCGGAGATCCCGACGACGGAGAACCCCTCGAGGCCGAGGTGGTCGGCGAGGGCAGAGACGTCCCCCGCCCAGTCGGTCAGTCTCCGGCCCGGCTGGAACGAGCTGTGTCCGTATCCGGGGCGGTCCACCGCCACGAAGCGGACCCCGGCTGCCTCCATCGGCTCCTCGTCGTAGGACACCTGGAGGCGTGACCCGGGAGTTCCGTGAAAGACGATCACCGGCGAGCCATCGGGATCGCCCGCCTCGAGCCACGCCAGCTCACGACCGTCGGGCAGCTCCATCACCACGGTGTCACGCATACCCACGACCGTACCGCCGGGCCTGCCGGTCCGTTCCGGCGCCGGGGGATCCGGCGCCGGGGATCAGTAGTGCATGGAGACGCCGCCGTTGGGGCTGAGCAGCTGGCCGGTCACGAAGCTGGCGGCGTCCGAGGCGAGATACAGCACGCAGTAGGCGATGTCGGCGGTCACGCCCACCCGGCGCAGGGGTGTCATGCGGGCCATCGGCGCCAGCATGGCGGCCTTGCCCTGCTCGTTGATGGTGCCGTCGGGGTTGGTGTAGTAGCGCGCCGTCATGTTGCTCGGGACGAAGCCCGGCGCGACGGTGTTGACGCGCACGCCGTGCTCGCCCACCTCGACGGCCATCGTCTTGGTCAGCTGCGCGACGCCGGCCTTGCAGATGGCGTAGGGCCCGATGCCGGGTGCAGGGGCGAGCACGGCCGCCGAGGACATGTTGATGATGGAACCGCCGCGCTGCGCCACCATCACCTTCCCGGCGGCCTGGCATCCGTACACCACGCCCTTGAGGTTCACCGAGAGGATGCGGTCGAATTCGTCCGGGTCGAGGTCGATGATGGTGCTGTCGATCATGATCCCGGCGATGTTGCACATGACGTGCAGGCCCCCGTGGCGCGCCACCACCATGTCGACGAGGTTCGCCGCCGCGCCGAACTGTGCGACGTCGAGCTGCGCGCTCTCCGCCCGGCCGCCCTGGCCGAGGACGGCGCTCGCCGTCTCGGCAGCCGCGGCCGCGTCGATGTCCGCGCAGACCACGGTGGCGCCGGCCCCGGCCAGCACCTCGGCCGTGGTGCGGCCGATGCTGCCGCCGGCCCCGGTCACGAGCGCCACGCGCCCCGTCAGGTCGAACGCGTCGTGCACACTCTGGGCCGTTTCCACCGGCGCACCTTACGTGCCCGGTGGCACCGTCTTCAGGCCGCGTCCGCCCTGGGCTCGATCCGGTAGACGGGGTAGTTGGCGGCGATGTGCTCGAACTCGGCCACCGGTGCGGAGCGGTCGACCGGGATGTGGGGCCGGGCCCCGGGGGCCAGCGTGAGATAGCGGCGGATGATGGGCGCCCGCAACGCCGGGTCGACCTCGACCAGGGTGACCGCCTCCCGCCTGCCGTGGCGCAGCTGGGCCCGGCCGTCGTCCGCCTCGAGGTTGCGCACCCAGTTCGATTCCGACCCCAGCATGGCGACGAGGTAGCGCTCGCCCTGGTAGTCGGCGATCACGACGGGGAACGAGACGACCTTGCCGCTGCGGCGGCCCCGGACCTCGAGCGCGCCCGCCCGGCCGGGCCACACGCCGGCGGCGAACGCCAGGGCGGACAGCCGGTTCTGCCAGCGGGCGAACCGGTTCGGGCGCCCGCCCTTGTACAGCCAGCGCAGGTAGTCGCCGTAGCTCCGCATGCTCCGATCGTGCGGCGCCGGCGCCCCGCCCGCCAGGGTCGATGTGCCCTTAGGCGGAGACGCCCTCCAGTGCGAGCAGCGCGCGCTTGATCTTCAGGCCGCCGCCGTAGCCGCCGATGCCGTCGCTCGCCAGCACGCGGTGGCAGGGCACGATGATCGGGATGGGGTTGCGGCCGTTGGCCTGGCCGACGGCCCGGGGCCCCCTGGGACGCCCCACCCGGCGGGCCAGCTCGCCGTAGCTGATCGTCTCGCCGTAGGGGATCCGGCTCAGCTCGGCCCAGACCTCCTGCTGGAAGGGGGTGCCGTCGAGCTCCATCGTCACGTCGAACTCGGTGCGTTCGCCGGCGAAGTACTCCTCGAGCTGCGCCGCCGTCTCCTCGAGGATCGGGGGCACGTCGTCCACGTCGCGGCGCCCGTGCCGGCGCTCGTGGGGGAGCCAGACGCCGATCAGCACGTCGCCGTCGCACTCGAGCACGAGGCGGCCGATCGGGGTGTCGAGCGGCATGGTGACGGTGGTGGTGGCGGCGGTGCGGGTAGCGGCGGTGCTCATGCGGCACGTCCTTTCGATGGCGGGGAGGGGATGACGTCGGCGGGGGCGGGGAGGGACCACAGGTGCACCATGGCGTAGCTCCGCCACGGGCGCCACGACTCGGTCAGGGCCACGAGGCGGGCCGGGTCGTCGGGCAGCCCGATCGCCCGCGCCGCCCGTCGGATGCCGAGGTCGGTCGGCATGAACGCGTCGGGGTCGCGCAGCGCGCGCATGGCCACGTACTCCGCGGTCCAGGGCCCGATGCCGGGCAGCCGCACCAGCGACCGGCGCATCTCGCGGGGGTCGGCGCCCGGGTCGATCACGACGTCGCCGCCCTCGACCGCCTCGGCCAGAGCGACAAGGGCGCGGCGCCGTCCCGCCGGCATGGCGAAGGCGCCCGGGTCGCGGCCCGCCAGCTCGGCCAGCGCGCCCGGCGTCGGGAAGAGATGGGTGATCGCGCCGTCGGCGCCGGGCAGCGGGTCGCCCGCCGCCTGCACGAGGCGCCCGGCGACGGTGCGCGCCCCGGGCACGGAGACCTGCTGGCCGATCACGGCGCGCACGGCCAGCTCGAACCCGTCGGCGGCGCCGGGGACCCGGCGCCCCGGGTCGCGCTCGACCACCGGACCCACCAGCGCGTCGCCGCGCAGGGCCTCCCACACCGCGACCGGGTCGGCGTCGAGATCGAGCAGCTGACGGCAGCGGGAGACGGCCGTGGTGAGGTCGCGCAGGTCGGACAGGACGAGCTCGCCTTCGACGTAGGGCGGACCGCTCCGCTCGTCGGCGCCGTCCGGAGCGCCGTCGGGGGCGTGCAGCGCCACGACGCCGTGGCCGTGGGGCAGGCGCAGGCTGCGGCGGTAGGTCGCGCCGTCGAGCGACTCCACTCCCGGCAGGGCGCGGGTGCCGAGGAAGGCGAGCACCGACTCGGGGCTGAACGGGCGCCGGCACGGCAGCCGGAGCCGGATGGCCTGGCCCGCGCCGGCGCGGGCTCCCCGCTTGCCGGCGGCGGTCCGCGCCGCGCGCGCCCGCAGGCCGCCCGGTGTGTCGGCGAAGATCTGGCGCACCGTGTCGTTGCACTGGCGCACGCTGGCGAAGCCGGCGGCGAACGCGACGTGCGCGATCGGGAGGTCCGTGGTCTCGAGCAGAATGCGCGCCGTCTGGCTGCGCTGGGCCCGTGCGATGGCGAGCGGTCCGGTCCCGACCTCCGCCGTGACGAGCCGGTTCAACTGGCGCGTGCTGTAGCCGAGGCGGCGGGCCAGGCCCTCAATCCCCTCGCGGTCGACGATGCCGTCACGGATGAGCCGCATGGCGCGCGCCACGACGTCGGCCCGGACGTTCCACTCCGGCGACCCGGGCGTGGCGTCGGGCCGGCAGCGCAGGCAGGCGCGGAACCCGGCCTGTTGGGCGGCGGCGGCGCTGGGGTAGAAGCGGACGTTCTCCCGCTTGGGCGTGCGGGCCGGGCAGCTGGGCCGGCAGTAGATCCCGGTCGAGGTGACGGCGCAGAAGAAC
Organism: uncultured Acidimicrobiaceae bacterium; assembly: GCA_963809825.1. Classification (GTDB taxonomy): domain Bacteria; phylum Actinomycetota; class Acidimicrobiia; order Acidimicrobiales; family RAAP-2; genus Bog-473. The sequence continues at coordinate 816,810 of CAWELJ010000004.1, forward strand.
CAGCCGTCGAAGCGGGCGTCCTTGCTCTGCGCCGCCTGGTAGCAGCGGTCCGGGTCCTCCATCACGGGTGCCAGCGTGGCACGCCGCTGTGACGATTACTGGCGGGAATCGGACATCAGCGTGTTCGTTCTCAGCGTGGCCCGGCCGGGAGCCCCCGCCCGGCCTGGGCCAGGACGAGGCGGCGATGGACGGCGGCGCCGCCCCAGGCCCGCGACAGCGCCCAGGTGCGCTTCAAGAAGAAGTGGAGGTCGCATTCCCAGGTGTACCCGATGGCGCCGTGGACCTGCAGGGCCACCCGGGCGGCCAGGTCGGCGGCATCGGACGCCATCGCCTTGGCCATGGAGGCGTCGTGCGAGAGCGTCGGCTGGGCGGTGGCGAGCGACCACGCGGCGCGGTAGGTGGCGGGGCGGGCGAACTCGAGCGCGACCCGCGCGTCGGCCAGGTGGTGCTTGACGGCCTGGAAGCTCCCGATCGGCTTGCCGAACTGGTGCCGCTGCTTGGCGTACGCGGACGCCATCGCCACCATGCGATCGGCCAGGCCGATCAGCAGCGCGGCCGAACCGGCGGCGGCGCGATCGGCGAGCAGCCCCACCGCCGCCTCGGCCGCCACGCCGTAGGCGAGCAACGTGTCCGCGTCGAGCGGCCACTGCACCGTCGACAGGTCGCGCGACGAGCTCAGCGCCGGTGTGTCACGTACCGTGCACGACGCGGCGGGGACGGCGTGGAGCTGCCAGCCCGACTCGGTGTCGCGGCACGCGAGCAGCAGGAGCGCCGCGTCGCGGGCGCCGACGACGCGGGGCGTGCGCAGCGTCCCGTCCGCCGTCACCTCGGTCGGCGAGACGATCCCGGCCGCGGTGACGTCGATGCCGCCGACGGCGAAGGCCGCATCGTCCTCGACCAACGCCGCCAGCGCGGCCGTCGCGGTGGCGTCGGGCAGCAGGGCGGCCAGCGTGGGCGCGGCGAGCGCCGCGGTCTCGAGCAGTGGCTCGGGCAGGCAGGCCCGGCCCGCCTCCTCGAGCACGCCGACCAGGTCGACGTCGCTCAGGTCGAGGCCGCCCGCGGCGTCGGGCACCACGAGCGCCGGTGCCCCGAGCTCGGCCAGCACGGCCCAGCGGTTGCGGGCCAGCTCGGCGCGCCCGTTCGGGTCGGCCAGCTCGAAGGCGCGCAGGGCGTCGGGCGCGCACTCCGAGTCGAGCACCGTGCGCACGGCCCGGCACAGCTCGTCCTGCTGGTCGGAGAACGCGAAGTCCACGGCCGTCCCCTCAGCCGCGCGGGAGCCCGAGCAGCCGCTCGGCCACGACGTTGCGCTGGATCTCGTTCGTCCCGGCGTAAATGGGACCGGCCAGCGAGAAGAGGTAGCCGTCGAGCCACTCTCCCGGCGCCCCGGCCTTCAGCAGCTCGGCATCGGCGCCCAGCAGGTCGAGGGCGGCGCTGTGGATGGCGACGTCGGTCTCGGACCAGAAGATCTTGTTGCAGCTGGCCTCGGGGCCGACCGCATGGCCGCGGGAGACCTTGGTCGCCGTCCAGTAGGTGTGCAGCCTGTAGGCCTCGGCCTGCATGTGAGCCTGCGCCACCGCGTCGGCGGACGCGGCCGGACCGCCGCACGCCGTGTAGAGCTGGACGAGGCGGTCGGCCGCCTCGGTGTAGCGGGCCGGGCTGCGCAGCGAGAGCCCGCGCTCGGAGCCGGCCGTCGCCATGGCGACGGACCAGCCGGCGCCGACCTCGCCCAGGACCTGGTCCTCGGGCACCTCCACGTTGTCGAAGAAGATCTCGGCGAAGCCGGTCTCGCCGTCGATCTGGGGGATCGGGCGCACCGTCACACCCGGCGAGTCCATGGCGACGAGGAAGTAGGTCAGGCCGCGGTGGCGCTCGGTTTCGGGGTCGGTGCGGAAGATGCCGAAGCACCACTCGGCGAACGCGCCGCGGCTGGCCCAGGTCTTCTGGCCGTTGAGCACCCAGCCGTCACCGGCGGCGTTCCGCGTGGCGCGGGAGCGGATGCCGGCGAGGTCGCTGCCGGCGTCGGGCTCGGACCAGCCCTGGCACCAGATGGCGTCGCCCGACGCCATCGGCGGGAGGAAGCGCGCCTTCTGCGCATCGGTGCCGTACTCGAGCATGGTCGGCGCGAGCAGGAAGATGCCGTTCTGGCTGACGCGCACCGGCGCCCGGGCGCGGTAGTACTCCTCCTCGAACACGAGCCACTCGAAGATGCCGACGTCGCGGCCGCCGTAGGCGGCGGGCCAGCTGACGACCGACCAGCGGTCGTCGAACATGGTGCGCTCCCAGCGCCGGTGGGCCTCGAAGCCGGCGGCCGTGTCGAGCGAGGGGAGCGGGTCGGCCGGGACGTGCGCCTCCAGCCAGGCCCGGGCCTCGGCCCGGAAGGCCTCGTGCGCGGCGGTGAAGGTCAGGTCCATCGGGGCGGCTCCATGGGCGCTGCGAATCTCGCACAGCGGCCTGCGCGTTGCCAAGGTGGGCCCCCCCGCCCGGCGTCAGCCTCCGCCGTCGAGGGGCTGGTGGGACACGAGCGTGCGCACGAAGAAGGAGATTACGAGGCGGATGATGGCGGACTCGTCGGGGGACTCGCCCGGGGTCGAGAACCCGTGGCCGCCCTGGGCCACCGACACCAGCTGGTGCGGGACGCCGTTGGCCCCCAGGTCCCAGGCGAGCTCCTCGGACTGCTGGGGGTAGACGATCTGGTCGTTGGGGGCGTCGAGGATGAGGAAGGGGGGATCGCCCGGCGCGATGTACGTGACCGGGCTGGCCGCCCGCAGCTCGGCGCCCAGCTGGGTCTCGGGGACCCGGCCCAGGAGCGACACGAAGCTCTCCGCCACCAGCACCGCGTCGCCCTGGCTGCCCATGGTGAGCAGGTCGCTCGGCCCGGCCATGTCGACCACGGCCTGCACGCCGCTCGACCGGTCGAGGTAGGGGCCGACGTCCCATCCGGCGGCCGGACCGGCCGTGCCGAGCAGCGCCACGAGGTGCCCGCCCGCGCTGTGGCCCCAGGCCCCGATCTCGCGGGGATCGATGTGGAGGGGGCGGGCGTTGGCGCGCAGGTAGCGGATGGCGCACTTGACGTCGGCGATCTGGTCCGGCCACCTCGGGCCGAGGCGGTAGTCGAGGCCGACCACGACGAACCCCCTCGCCGCCAGGTCGGGCCCGATGGTGCCGCTGATGAAACCGCCGGTGTCGTAGTTGCCCGAGACCCACGAGCCGCCGTGGACGTACACCGCGACGGGCGCCGGGCCCCGCCGCGTGGCGGGCTCGGTGATCCTCGCCTTTTCGTGGAAGCAGTAGGTGACGGTGGCCGAGCGGCCGGCGGCCAGGGTCGGCGCCGGCGCCGGCGCCGGGGCCGGGGCCGCCGCCGCGGGCGGGGCGGGGTCGGCGCTCGGGCAGGCCGCGAGCGCTCCGACACCCAGGGCGCAGGCGGTTGCCGCTGCGAGACCTCTGCGCACCTCTTCATGTTGGTCCATCAGGGCGGAGGGGCCGGGGCGCCCCTCCGGTGGCCCGCGTCCCGGGGCGTGTTTGGCACTCGATCTGATTCGGCGTCAGAATTGGCGTCCCATGCCCAACGCCGTGATCGTCGACGCCGTCCGAACCCCCGTTGGGCGCCGTGGTGGGCGCCTGTCCGGGTGGCACGCCACCGACCTGGCGGCCCAGCCGCTGGCCGCCCTCCTTCGCCGCAACGACCTCGACCCCGCCCTGGTGGAGGACGTCGTCATGGGCTGCACCATGACCGTCGGGGAGCAGGCGATGAACATCGCCCGTAACGCCGCGCTGGCGGCGGGCTTCCCCGAGTCGGTCCCCGGGACGACGGTCGACCGCCAGTGCGGCTCGGCCCAGCAGGCCATCCACTTCGCCGCCCAGGCGGTCATGGCGGGCGCCATGGACGTGGCCATCGGGGCCGGCGTGGAGTCGATGAGCCGGGTCCCGATCGGGTCGACCACCGAGCCCGGGCCGGGCGAGGCGTACGGCCCGCTCTACACCGAGCGCTTCGAATTGATCCACCAGGGCGAGTGCGCGGAGGAGATCGCCCGGCGCTGGAAGGTCACGCGCGAGGAGATGGACGAGTTCGCGCTGCGCTCGCACCAGCGGGCGGCGCGAGCCACCGACGAGGGCCGCTTCGCCGGCGAGATCGTGCCGCTCGCGGCGCGGGTCCACCCCGACGTGCCGGGGGCGGGCGACGTGAGCGGGCTGCTCGAGTCCGACGAGGGCATCCGTCGCGACACCTCGCTCGAGAAGCTGGCCGCGCTGAAGCCGGCGTTCTCCGAGACGGGCACCGTCACGGCCGGGACGTCGTCGCAGATCTCGGACGGCGCGGCCGCGGTCCTCATCATGAGCGAGGAGCGCGCCTCGTCGCTGGGGCTGCGCCCCCGGGCGCGCTTCCACACCTTCGCGGTGGCGGCCAACGACCCGCAGATCATGCTGACGGCGCCGATACCGGCCACGGCGCTGGTGCTGGCCAAGGCGAAGCTCTCCCTCGACGACATGGACGTCGTCGAGATCAACGAGGCCTTCGCATCGGTCGTCCTCGCCTGGGAACGCGAGTACCGGCCCGACCCCGAACGGGTGAACCCCAACGGCGGCGCCATCGCCATCGGCCACCCCACGGGGTGCTCGGGGGCCCGCCTGATGGCGACGCTGCTCAACGAGATGGAGCGCACCGGTGCGCGCTACGGGCTCCAGACGATGTGCGAGGGCGGCGGGCAGGCCAACGCGACGATCATCGAGCGGCTCGGCTGATGGCGGCCCCCACCCGGGTGCCCGCGATCGAGGGCTGGTTCACCACCGGTGACGACGGCGCCGCGCCGGCCCTGCTGGGCTCGCGTTGCGACGCGTGCGGGACCTTCGCGTTCCCGGCCGAGGCGAGCTACTGCCGCAACCCGGACTGCGCGTCGACCACGTTCGAGACGGTGGCGCTCTCGCGGCGGGGCCGCATCTGGTCCTACACCGACGCCCGCTACCAGCCCCCGCCGCCCTACGTGGCGGCCGACCCCTACGTGCCCTTCTGCCTGGCCGCCGTGGAGCTGGCCGCCGAGAAGCTCGTCGTCATGGGCCAGGTCGTCGACGGGGTGACGGTCGACGACCTCACCGTGGGAGACGAGGTGGAGCTGGTGGTCGACACGCTGTACCACGAGGACGGCTGCGACTACCTGGTGTGGAAGTGGCGGCCGGTCGTCACCACCGACGGCGGGGAGGACTGAGCGATGCCCGACGACAAGAGGGTTGCGGTGCTCGGCGCCGGGATGCACGAATGGGGCAAGTGGGGGCGGCCCTTCGTTGAGTACGGGCTGGCGGCGGCGCGCGACGCCCTGGCGGACGCCGGGCTGGGGTGGCGCGAGATGCAGTTCATCTCGGGGGCCGACACCATCCGCAACGGCTATCCGGGCTTCGTCTCGGGCGCCACGTTCGCGCAGGCGCTGGGGTGGACCGGGGCACGCGTGTCGAGCGTCTACGCCGCCTGCGCCTCGGGTGCGGCGGCCATCGCCAACGCACGGGCCCAGATCCTGGCCGGCCTGTGCGACGTGGCGCTGGTGGTCGGCGCAGACACGACGCCCAAAGGCTTCTTCGCCCCCGTGGGCGGCGAGCGCAGGGACGACCCCGACTGGCTGCGCTTCCATCTGATGGGGGCGACCAACCCCACCTACTTCGCGCTCTACGCGCGCCGGCGCATGGACCGCTTCGGCGCGACCGAGGAGGACTTCGCACAGGTCAAGGTGAAGAACGCGCGCCACGGGCTCGCCAACCCGTACGCGCGCTACCGCAAGGAGGTCACCGTCGACGAGGTGCTGGCCTCGCCCATGGTGGCCGACCCGCTCCGCCTGCTCGAGATCTGCGCCACCTCCGACGGCGGCGCCGCACTCGTGCTCTCGAGCCTGGAGTTCGCCCGGCGCCACGGCGGCGGGGCCCCGCTCGTCACCATCGACGCGGTGTCGACCGTCACGCCGACGTTCCCCAACACCGTCATTGAGATGCCGAACTTCTCGACCGACTCGGCCGCCGCGTTCGCCGACGGGCACGACGGGGGAGGGGCGGGCTTCCGCCCCTCCATCACCACCGCGGCCTACGCCGAAGCGGGGATCGGTCCCGAGGACGTCAGCCTGGCCGAGGTCTACGACCTCTCGTCCGCCCTCGAGCTCGACTGGTACGAGGACATCGGCCTGTGCGGCGAGGGGGAGGCGGAGAAGCTGCTCCGCGACGGCGTGACGGCGCTCGGCGGCCGGGTGCCGGTGAACCCCTCCGGCGGCCTCTCGTGCTTCGGCGAGGCGATCCCGGCCCAGGCCATCGCCCAGGTGTGCGAGTGCGTCTGGCAGCTCCGCGGCGTCGCCGCCGGCCACCAGGTCGAGGGCGCCCGGGTCGCGGTGACGGCGAACCAAGGTTTGTTCGGGCACGGCTCCTCCGTGGTCCTGAGCCGTTGAAACCCCAGTAGCAGCCGCCGGGGGGCCGTTCCGCGCGCCGTGTGTGATTCCCGGCCGTTGGGGTATGGGAACGGGTGACGTCGATGGACGGCACACCTGCTTAGGCTGGCGGGTGCGCGCAGAGCTCATTCGGGGTCGGCGGAACGACGCTGCGATTGGAGGAGCGTTTATGTTGGCCACGGACGTGACTGAGCTGCGCCAGAATAGGGAGCAGCAAAAGGGAGCAGAAACCTCAATGCCGGACCAGATTGACGACCGGAGCGGGACCGGGTCCGACGATGTGCTGAACGCGCTCGACGAGCTGGAGACCGTGCTGCGGGAGAACGCCGAGAGCGAGCGCCTGCTGGCCAAGCGCATCGCCGAGGTGCGCCTCGCCCGCGAGAACGGACGCGAATGGAAGGCGATCCTCGGTGACGAGGACGACCCCGGGACTGTGCAGCTGGTGAGCACCATCCTGCGCCGGCAGTCCGAGGCCAGCGGTTACCTCCGCCGGTCACTGGTGGTGGCGCTGCGGGCCGAGGGGCAGAGCATCCCGAGCATCGCCCACCTGTTCGGCGTCACGCACCAGCGGGTGTCGAACCTGCTGCGCCGCGTCGCGCAGGGCCATGCGACCGCCGGCGGCGACGGGGTCTAGGCGCTCCAGGCGCGCAGCACGCCGTCGGCCTCGGCCATGACGGCGCCGATGATGTCGGCCACGGGCGGCAGGGACTCGAGCACGCCGACGACCTGCCCGGTCGGCAGCACGCCGACGTCGGTGCGGCCCTCGACCAGGGCCGCCTTCGTCATCACCGGTGCGTTGGCCGCCATGACGACCTGCGCCCACGTGAGCTCGTTGCCCTCCTTCATCGCCCTGCCCTCGCGCAGGAGCGAGGTGAAGGTGGCGCCCGTCTCCTGGCGGAACCGGTAGGCGCTGCGCACGGCGCGCGGCAGCGCGCGCAGCCAGGACTGGGACTCGAGGTGGTCGACGAGGTCGGTGCGCACGACGCGCTGGGGCGCCCCGTCGACCTTGGTCGTGACGACCGTGCCCGTCACGGGCGTGCCGAGGTAGAGCTCCTTGACGGCGTCGGGGACCCGGCTCTCGGCCGAGAGGAGGAAGCGCGTCCCCATGGCCACGCCCGCCGCCCCGTAGGCGAGAGCGGCGACGAGGCCACGGCCGTCGAAGAATCCCCCGGCGGCGACGACGAGGACGCGGTCGCCGACGGCGTCGACGACCTGAGGCAGCAGGAGGGTCGTCGGGACGGTGCCGGTGTGCCCGCCGCCCTCGGCGCCCTGGGCGATGACGGCGTCGACCCCCCAGTCGGCCACCTTCTCCGCGTGGCGGCGGGCGCCGACGGTGGGCATGACGAACAGCCCCGCCTCCTTGCAGCGGGTCACCAGGGCCGGGTTGGGTGCCTGGGCGAAGCTGGCCACGCGGGCGCCGGTCTCGATCATCAGCGCGATGCGCTCGTTGACGTCGGCGACGTCGGTGCGCAGGTTGACGCCGAAGGGGGCGGACGTCCGGCTCCGCACCTCGGCGATGGCGCCGGCCAGCTCGTCGAGCGTCATGGTGGCCGAGGCCAGGATCCCGAGGCCCCCGGCCTCGCAGGTGGCCGCGACCAGGCGGGGTCCGGCGACCCAGCCCATGCCGGTCTGCACCAGGGGGACGCGGCTGCCGACCCGCTCGCACAGCGGGGTGTGCAGCGCCGGGTGGAGCGCGCCGCCCCCGGCGCTCAGCTCCGCACCTCGCGGTCGCGCAGGGAGCCCGGGTCGAGCACGACGCGGACGAGGTCGAGCTCCTCGGGGGTCGGCAGGCGCGTCTCGTCCACGTCGTCGGGCACGACGAGGGTGAACCCGGTCGCGGCCACGATCTCGTCGACGGTCACGCCGGGGTGGAACGAGCGCAGCCGCATGGTGCGCCCCGGCGTCTCGAAGTCGAAGACGCCGAGGTTCGACACCACGCGCCGGACGTCATGGAAGCGGGTGGCGCCGGGACCGGCGGCGGCGGCGCGGGCATAGCCGACGCCGCTGACGACGTCGACGTGCTCCACGAACGTGCGCACGCTGTGATCGGGCACCCAGTAGCTCGTCGGGTGGTTGACCGAGTTGCCCGGGGCGCCGCGCACGCCGACGAGCTGCACCTTGGGGTGGTCGTGGGGGCCGATGGCCGAGATGTTCTGGTTGCCGGTGCGGTCGATCTGGCTCGCCATCATCATGATGTGGCGCCGGCCGGACCACACCACGTCGAACACGCTGCGGTAGGGCATCGCCGCCTCGCGCACCAGCTCGGCCGCCGGGGTGGCGACGGGCGGCGCCCCGACCATCAGGGCGGCCTCGCCGTCGGTCAGCACCAGGTCCGGCGCGAAGGTGCGCTTGGCCAGCCGGGCGCCGAGGGAGGGGATGGTGCCGAAGGGGCTGGCCATGATCTCCCCCGCCCCCCGCCAGGCGTCGGCGCAGGCGACGACGCAGAACTCGGCGCGGCTGACGTCCGGACCGCTCCCGGCGGCGCTCATCGCGGGTCCCGCTCCCCGACCCGGGCCCGGTACTCCGCCTCGTCGACGAGCACGTAGCGGCGAGCGAACGCCTCCCACTCGGCCGGGTCGCCCGCCGCGGCGGCGTACTCCTTCTGGAAGGCCTCGTCGCGCCCGTAGTCGGGTGGGTTGGCGGTGAAGTGGGCGCCGCCCGGCGTCTCGGCCACGCCGTCGGTGAGCATCCGGTGCAGGGCGACGGTGGCCAGCGGGTGCGCCTCGTCGGCGAGCGCGCCGTTCTCCACGATGCGCTCGGTGGTCATGAAGCGCCGTGCGGCGGCGCCGAGGAACAGCGGGTCGAAGAAGGCGTCGGGGCTCAGGATCTGGCCGTTCCCGGCGCTGTCCGCGCGGTTGGTGTGCACGATGGCCGCATCGAGGTGCAGGGCGGGCATGGCGACGAGCTCGACGTCGGCGTCGGCCGGATCGCGCACGAACGGGCTGTCCGCGCCGTAGGGGGAACGGACGAGGCGCAGCTCGGGGTTGACGGAGAGGACGTCGGAGCCGAGACCGGCCCGGGTGGGCAGGAAGGGGACACGCCACGACGCCGCCTGGAGCCCGAGGAAGAACATGCCCTCGTCGACCTCCATGACCTCGACCTTCCCGTGCTGGCGGGCGGCGCGCCAGTGGGGGTCCAGGGCGATGGAGTCGAGGGTCACGAACCCGCACACGACCTTGCGCACCTTCCCGCTGGCGCAGAGCAGCCCGACGTCGGGGCCGCCGTAGGCGACGACGGTCAGGTCGGTCAGGCCGGAACGGCAGATGGCCCGCACGACCGCCATGGGCTTGCGGCGCGAGCCCCAGCCGCCGAGGCCGATCGTCATGCCCGAGCTCAGCTCGCCGACGATGTCGTCGACGGTCATGCGCTTGTCGGCCATCAGGTGATCACGCAGAGACTCATCGGGACGTGTCGGCGTCGCGCTTCTCGACGAAGGCGGCCCGCTGCTCGTCGGCCACGCCGCGCACGTGCAGCTCGTAGGTGAAGCCCTGCTCGAAGCGGTAGCTGCGCTTCACGTCGACGGGGTCGATCCCGTTGAGCGACTCCTTGGCCCGCCGGATGATGGTCGGGCTCTTGGACGCGATCTGGGCGGCCAGCTCGCGTGCGGCCGCCAGGAGGCGGTCCGGCGGCACCACGGCGGCCACCGACCCGTACGACGCCAGCTCGGCGGCGCTGACCGGGGCCGCCGTATAGACCATCTTGCGCATGGCGTGCTGGGGGACGAGCCGGGCCAGGTGGGTGGCGGCGCCCAACGCGCCCCGGTCCACCTCGGGCAGCCCGAAAGTGGCGTCCTCGGAGGCGACGACCATGTCGGCGTTGCCGGCCAGGCCGATGCCGCCGCCGAGGCAGAAGCCCTGCACGGCCGCGATCACCGGCACCTCGCAGTCGTAGACGGCCGCGAACGCGGCGGCGCAGCCGCGGTTCACGCCGACGAGCGCCTCGTCCCCCTTGGCGTTGATCTCCTTGATGTCGACGCCGGCGCAGAAGCCGCGCCCGGTGGCCCGCAGGATCACGACCCTGTTCTCGGGGACCCGGCCGGCGGCGACGAGCGCGTCGGCCAGCGCGAACCAGCCCGCCACGTCGAGAGCGTTGACCGGCGGGTGGTCGATGACCACCTCGGCGATCCCGTGTTGCTCCTGGACCACATCGATGGGCATGGGGCGCCAGATTCTCCTCGGTCATGGCCCTGACGCCGCGTCAGAAAGCCGCTCGGACGTTAGGCCAGCGCGCTGGGCGGGGCCAACACGCCGGCTTGAGGTCGTGCCGTAGGGTTTGCGCCGTGACCCAGCCGGCCTACGACTTCAGCGAGCGGGTCGTCGTGGTCACGGGCGGCTCGCGCGGCGTCGGGGCCGGCGTGGTGGCGGCGTTCGCGGCGGCCGGGGCCCGGGTCGTCGCCTGCGGGCGGCACGAGGCGACGGTCGAGGGGGCCGTGTTCGTGACGGCGGACGTGCGCAAGCCGGCGGACGCGGAGCGCGTGGTGGCGGTGGCCGTCGAGCGGTTCGGGCGCCTCGACGTGCTGGTGAACAACGCCGGTGGCTCGCCCCGGGCCATGGCGGCCGACGCGTCGCCGCGCTTCGTCGAGGCGGTCGTGGGCTTGAACCTGCTGGCCCCGCTGTGGTGCGCCCAGTCGGCCCACAAGGTGATGGCCGTGCAGGAGGACGGCGGGTCCATCGTCAACGTCTCGAGCGTGTCGGGCCTGCGGCCCTCCCCGGGCGCCTCGGCCTACGGCGCCGCCAAGGCGGGACTCATCAACCTGACCACGACGCTGGCCGTGGAGTGGGCGCCGCTGGTGCGGGTGAACTGCGTGACCGCCGGACTGCTCGACACGGGGGCCGGCGACGAGTACTACGGCGGGCCCGGTGGCCTCGAGCGCGTCGCGGCCACGGTGCCGCTCGGACGGATGGGCACGCCCGAGGACGTGGCGCAGGCCTGCCTGTTCCTGGCCAGCCCCGGCGCGTCGTACGTCTCGGGGGCCAACCTGGTCCTCCACGGCGGGGGCGAGTCGCCGGCCTACCTGCGCGCCCAGGACGAGGGCTGAGGACGTCGGGGCGCCCGCCCGGTCGCGGCCCTGCGACCGCCCCGAGCAGGCGGTCGGGCCACCCCGTTGACCTCGGCGATTAGGGGCAAACCGGGGGTCGGCTGCTAAACAGAGCGACCGTGAAACTGGCGGTCCCCACGGAGACCCGTCCCGGCGAGCGCCGCGTGGCCCTCGTCCCCGACGTGGTCAAGAAGCTCGTCGGCGCGGGCTGGGAGGTCTGCGTGCAGGCGGGCGCCGGCACCGAGGCGGCCTTCACCGACGCGGCCTACACCGAGGCCGGCGCGACCGTGGCCCCCGACGCCGCAGCCACCCTCGCCGGGGCCGGCCTCGTGGTCCGGGTCAACCCCCCCGCGGCGGCGGAGGTGGCCGCCCTGCCCCAAGGCGTCACGGTCCTGAGCTTCTTCGGCGTGGCGCAGGCCGAGGACGCGCTGCGCGCGCTCGCCGCCAGGGGCGCGACGGTGTTCAGCTTCGACCTGCTGCCGCGCATCAGCCGGGCCCAGGGCATGGACGCCCTCAGCTCGCAGGCCACCGTGTCGGGCTACCGCTCCGGACTGGCGGCGGCCGAGCACCTGGCCAAGTTCTTCCCGATGTTCATGACGGCGGCCGGGACCGTGCCCCCGGCGAAGGTGCTCGTGATGGGCGTGGGCGTCGCCGGGTTGCAGTCCATCGCCACGGCCCGGCGCCTCGGCGCCGTGGTCAAGGCCTACGACGTGCGGGCCGCGGCCAAGGAGGAGGCGGAGAGCCTCGGCGCCACCTTCCTCGACACCGGCGTCTCGGCCGAGGGCACGGGCGGGTACGCGCGCGAGCTCACCCCCGAGGAGCTCGACCGCCAGCGCGCCGCGCTGGCCGAGGAGGTCGGGCGCTCCGACGTCGTGATCACCACCGCGGCGGTGCCGGGCCGCAAGGCCCCGGTGCTGCTGACCGCGGCGATGGTCGAGGGCATGGCCACCGGGGCGGTGGTGGTCGACATGGCCGCCGACCAGGGCGGCAACTGCGAGCTGACCCGGGCCGGCGAGGTGGTGGACCACGGCGGCGTCCACGTCGTGGGCCTGGCCAACCCGCCCTCGGGCATGCCCACGCACGCCAGCTTCCTCTTCGCCGCGCAACGTGGCCAACGTGCTCGGGCTCATGGGCCCCGAGGGCACCCTCACCCCCGACTGGGACGACGAGATCGTGACCGGCATGTGCGTGCTGCGCGAGGGCGCCCCCGTGGCGCCCGCCGCGGTGGAGCTGCTCGGCGCGACGGGAGGAGCACGCTCGTGATCGCCTTCATCCTGCAGTCCGCACCCACCGCGACCGGCGGGTCGTCGACGGGCATCGTCGCCTACCTGACCATCTTCGTCCTGGCGGCGTTCGTCGGGATCGAGGTCGTCTCGAAGGTGCCGAGCATCCTGCACACCCCGCTCATGTCGGGGTCGAACGCCATCCACGGCATCGTCCTCGTCGGCGCGCTGACCATCATGGGGGAGGCCCACGGCACGGCCCAGGTCGCCCTCGGGACACTGGCCGTCTTCCTGGCCACGCTGAACGTGGTCGGCGGCTTCGTCGTGACCGACCGCATGCTCGAGATGTTCAAGGGCCGGCCCGCCGACCGGGCCAAGGAGCAGGCGGCCAAGGCGGAGGGCGCCGGTCCCGGCGAGTCCCCCGGGGGCGCCGCCTGATGCTGGCCGTCTCCTTCACGCTGGCCACCGCGCGCGACCTGGCCTACCTGGTCGCCATCGCCGGCTTCATCGTCGCCCTGAAGGGCTTGAGCTCGCCCCGCCACGCCCGGCAGGGCAACCTCGTCGGCGCGGCGGCCGCCACCCTCGCCATCGGCATGACCTTCACCCTGCCGTCGCTGCGCCACTCCGGCACCAACCTGGTGCTGTCGATCGTCGCCATGGCGCTCGGCGCCGCCGTCGCGGTGCCGGTGGCCCGCTTCGTGAAGATGACGGCGATGCCCCAGCTCGTGGCCATCTTCAACGGCGTGGGCGGCGGCGCCGCCGCGCTCATCTCCATCGTGGAGCTGCTCCACCTGCACTCGCTCGGGCTCTCGCCGGCGGTCTACGTGACCGCCGAGGTGCTGCTCGGCGTGCTGATCGGGTCGGTGTCGTTCTCGGGCAGCGCCATCGCGTTCATCAAGCTGCAGGAGCTCATCACCGGGCGGCCCATCACCTACCCGGGGCAGCAGGTGATCAACGCGCTGGTCGGGATCGCCATCGGGGTGATGATCATCCTGGCGCTCGTCACGGGGAACATCGCCTTCGTCTGGATCATCCTGGTCCTCTCCCTCGTGCTGGGCGTGATCTTCGTCCTCCCCATCGGCGGCGCCGACGTGCCGGTCCTGATCTCGCTGCTCAACTCGTTCACCGGCCTGGCTGTGGCGGCGTCGGGCTTCGTGCTCGACAACGCGCTCCTCATCGTGGCCGGCACCCTGGTCGGCGCCTCGGGCATCATCCTGACCCGGCTCATGAGCTCGGCTATGGGCCGCTCGCTGCCAAACATCCTCTTCAGCGCGTTCGGCGCCGTGATCACGGCGACCGGCGGCGAGGAGGGCGATGCCTCGCGCTCGGTGCGGACGGGGACGCCCGACGACGTCGGCGTGCTGCTGGCCTACGCCCGCAAGGTCGTCATCATCCCGGGCTACGGCCTGGCCGTGGCCCAGGCCCAGCACGTGGCGCGCGAGCTGGCCGACGCCCTCAAGGCGCGCGGAGTCGAGACGTTCTTCGCCATCCACCCGGTGGCGGGGCGCATGCCGGGGCACATGAACGTGCTGCTGGCCGAGGCCAACGTGCCCTACGACGAACTGAAGGAGATGGACGAGGCCAACCCGGAGATGTCCACCGCCGACGTGGCGCTCGTGGTGGGGGCCAACGACACCGTCAACCCCGCGGCCAAATCGACGCCGGGCAGCCCGATCTACGGCATGCCCATCATCAACGCCGACGAGGCCGAGAACATCATCTTCCTCAAGCGCTCCATGCGCCCGGGTTTCGCCGGCATCGACAACGAACTGCTCTACGACCCCAAGACGACGATGCTCTTCGGGGACGCCAAGGACACCCTCCAGAAGCTGGTGGCCGCCGTCGCCGAGGCCTGACCCGGCCCGGGGCCCCGCCCCCGGCCCAGGTGGCGGGCCTGCCGGCGCCCGGGGAGCCCGGGCGGACCGAAGATCGGCGCCGGACCGTGAGATCGCACGGGCCGCGGGCGTTCCCAGAAGGATGAGGCTGGCTGAGAAGCTGGCCCACCTCGTCAGGGGGGCGAACCGGTCGGGAGTGGGGACGGGAGCTGCGAGCGCGTTCGCTCGGGCCCGGCGCCTCGCGCCCGCCCTCGGCGCCGGCCTCTTCTGTCTCGTCATGCTGTGCGGCGGCTTCGTGCTCGGCATGGGCGGCTCGGCGGTCCCGTCCTCCCACCACCGCGCCGCCGCCCACACCCGCGGCCACCGGCTGCGCAGCCACGCGGCGCGGACCGGCGCGGCCGGCAACGCCGCCCTGGCGCGGCTGGGGGCGACGGCGGTGCACCTGGCGCCGGCCACGGCCGCGCCCACGGCCGCGCCCGCCTCCCTGGTCGACCAGCCCCCGCTCGCCGCGCGGGAGGACTTCGCCTTCGCCCCGTACTGGACGCTGCCCCAGTCGTCGACGTTCAGCATCACGGGCCTGTCCACCATCGCGTACTTCTCCGTCGACGTGAACGCCAACGGCACCCTCGACGAGGGCGGGCCGGGCTGGTCGGGCTTCCAGAGCCAGGCCCTGGCCGACCTCATCACCCGGGCCCATGCGGCCGGCGAACGCGTCGTGCTCACCGTCACCGATTTCGACCAGGGCTCGCTGAACGCACTGACCTCGTCGCCGACCGCGGCCGGCACTCTGGCGGCCGCGCTGGTGCCGCTGCTCGAGGCCAAGTCGCTCGATGGGGTGAACTACGACTTCGAGGGCGAGGGCAGCGGGGACCAGGCCGGGCTGACCAACCTGGTCGCGGCGGTCTCGGGCGCGCTGCGCGCCGCCGACCCGCACTGGCAGATCACCATGGACACCTACGCCTCGTCGGCGGGCGACCCGGGCGGCTTCTACGACATACCCGCCCTGGCCCCCTCCGTCGACGCGTTCTTCGTCATGGACTACGAGCTCAACCTGGCCGCGACCGCCACCGCCGCCTCGCCGCTCACGAGCGGCATGTTCAGCAGCCAGACGACACTGGCCCAGTACGCCGCCGCCGCCCCCGCGTCCAAGGTCATCCTCGGGACGCCGTTCTTCGGCATCGACTGGCCCACCGACAACGGGACGATGGCGGCCGACGCGACCGGTGGGGCGGCCGACATCGCCGACTCGCAGGCGCAGTCGAACGGACCCGAGTACTGGGACCCGGTGACGCACACCGCCTGGACCAGCTACCAGGTCGGGGGGCAGTGGCACGAGTCCTACTACGAGGGCGCCAACGGCCTCTACGACATTGGGCAGCTGGCGTCGCACGACGGCGCCCGCGGCGTGGGCATCTGGGCCCTCGGCATGGAGAGCGACGGGGCGCGGCTGATCGCGGCACTCGACGGCATCTCGCCGGGCACCCCGCCGGGGACGGGACCCCAGGCCACGAGCTCGAGCACGGCCCCGCCCCCGGCCGGCGCACCGCCGGTCGCCGCGGCGCCCGCGGCCGGCTCGCCGCCCACGCCCGGGACGGCACCGGCGCCGGCGCCCACCTCGGGGGCCGGCGGCGGTGGTGCGGCCGGTGCCGGTTCGACGACGACCTCGGCGCCCGCGCCCACCACGACGACCACCACGGCGCCGACGACGACCGCCGTGCGCAACGGCGTCCGGGTGGTGCTCACCCCGGTGGCGGCCGACCAGGTGTCGAACCTCACGCCCGCGGGCACGGTGACGGACTTCGAGTCGACCGACCCGAGGTTCAGCTGCCTCGACGGCGCCACGCTCGGCGTGCGGGGGAACCTGCTCGGTCGCGCCGCGGCGGAGGCCGCCACGCCGGCGAACTGCATCACCCAGGATTTCGAACTGCCGTCGTGACCTCGGGCGGGGGACACACGTTGCGCCGAAAGGATGAGAGCCGACCGCGCATTTCCGCCTCCCGGCTGACCCGGCGGGCCACCCGCTTCCCTAGCCTGGATTCCATGGCGACCCCCCCCGACCTGGTCGAGCGCGTCCTGGCCTGGCCCCCCCTCCAGCGCGTGCTGTCGCGGCCCACCGTCGAGCGCGTCCTGGCCCGGGCCCGCATCGACTTCCGGCCGTCGCACCGGCTCCCGGCGTGGCGACGGGTGGCGCTGGCGACCGCGCTGGCCATCGTGCTCTCACTGGCGGCGGACGCGGCGCTCGTCGCCGTCGGGACGACCGTGTTCCCCGCCACGAACGGCTACGTGCACTTCGCGTTCGCCGACTACGCCAAGCTGACCGTGCTCGGGGTGCTCATCGCCGGCGCCGCCTGGCCGGTCGTGGCGCGGGTGAGCTCGGCACCGCGCTGGCTCTTCTTCCGCGCCGCCATCGCGGTGACCCTGGTGCTCTTCCTGCCCGACCTGTGGATCTGGCTCCAGGGGGAGTCGGCCCAGGGTGTGGCCGTGCTGCTGGCCATGCACGTGGCCATCGCACTCATCACCTACAACCTGCTGGTCCACCTGGCCCCGGTGCGGGCGCCCGCCCGCCGCGGCGTCGCCGCGGCGCGGAGCGAAGCCGGGGTGTAGCCGATCCCCCCGGCGCGGCGGGCTACCGGCGCGGCGCGATCGCGTCGACTTCGGCCAGCACGTCGTCGCCCGGGTGCCACTGCCCGGCGGCCACGTTGGCGGCGACCTGCTCGGGCCGGGTGGCGCCGGCGATCACGGACACGACCACGTGGCGCGACAGCAGCCACCCGAAGGCAAGGTCGAGCACCCCGTGGCCGTCGCGCTGCGCCAGGGCGTCCAGCGCGGCCACCTGGGCCAGGCGCTCGTCGCTGAGCTGGCCGGCGGCGCGCTCGCCCATGGCGGCCAGGCGGGTGCCCTCCGGCGGCGGCTCGCCCGCCCGGTACTTGCCGCTCAGGAGCCCGCTCGCCAGCGGGAAGTAGGGCAGGAAGGCCAGGCCCAGCCGCGCGCACTCGGGGAGGACCTCGTCTTCGGGCTCGCGGGCGAGGATGTTGTACTGGTTCTGCACGCTCACGAACCCGGGCCGGCCGGGCCCGGTGGCCGCGGCGGCCTCCACGAGCATGGCGGCGCTGAAGTTGGAGCACCCGAACTCGCGGATCTTGCCCTCGGCGACGAGCTCGGCCAGCACGCCGAGCGTCTCCGCGACGGGGGTCTTGGGGTCCGGGGCGTGCAACTGGTAGAGGTCGATGCGGTCGGTGCCGAGACGGGTGAGGCTGTCCTCGAGGGCGGTGCGGACGTAGGCGGCCGAGGCGCCCCCCTCGTGGCCCTCGTAGGGAACGCCGAACTTGGTGGCCAGCACGATCTCGTCCCGGCGGGAGCCGAGCGCGGCGCCGAGATACGACTCGGACTTCGTCCCGCCGTAGATGTCGGCCGTGTCGAACAGGGTGATGCCGGCATCGAGGGCGGCGCCCACCACGGCGGCCGTCTCCTTGCGACCGATGCGCATGCCGAAGTTGTTGCAGCCGAGCCCGACCACGCTGACGTCCAGCGAGCCGATGGGTCGCGTCTCCACGGCGGGACCTCCCTGTCCACCGGTCCCGTGCGGACGGGCCGGGTCGGCAGTACTGTACCGGCGGCTTCGGGATGGGGAACCGGAGGAATTGCGAGGAGGCAGCGATGGCAGAAGGCGCAGTCGACGCGGCGGTGAAGGCCACGCCGGACGAGGTCTGGAAGCTGGTGGGCGACTTCGGCGGGATCAAGGACTACTTCCCCGGCATCGAGTCGTGCCGCCTCGAGGGGGACGACCGGGTCATCGGGCTGTTCGGCATGGAGATCCGCGAGCGCCTGCTGGCGCGGGACGACGAGAGCCGGACCCTCACCTACTCCGTCGTGGACGGGGTGCCGATCGAGAGCCACACGGCGACCATCTCGGTCGAGCCCGAGGGGGACGGGTCGCGGGTCATCTGGGCTTACAACGTGACCCCCGACGAGATGGCGGCCGTCTTCGGGGACACCTACAAGAGCGCGCTGGCGGCGATCGAGGGGTCCTTCTCTTAGCCCGCACCGCCGCCCACCTGCGGATGGGTGGCGGCGGGCACGGCGCGCCTACCCTGAGCGCGTGATCCCAGGCGCGGCGGACGCAGGGGCGGACGGTGCAGCCCCGGTGCGGGCGCGGCCCGCGGCCCGCGCCCCGCTGCACGAGGATGTCCCGCGCATCTACCCCCGGCGTCTCCCCGAGCCGACGCGGCGCGAGCTCGTCCAGCGGGGGCGCGCCATCGCGCGGGCGGTGACGATCCACTTCACGCCCACCGCCATCCGCCAGCTGCGCACCATCCGCCACGGCGCGCTCCCGGCGGCCCAGCTGGCCCGGCCGCTTCGCAAGAGCTTCCAGGACCTGGGCGGCACGTTCATGAAGTTCGGCCAGATCATCGCCTCGTCACCCGGCATGTTCGGTGACGACGTGGCCGACGAGTTCCGGGCCTGCCTCGACACGGGGCCGCCGGTCCCGTTCCCCGACGTCCGCCAGCGGGTCGAGGAGGACCTCGGCCTGTCGCTGCGCGACGCCTTCGCCGAGTTCGAGCCCGAGCCGATCGGCACTGCGTCCATCGCCGTGGTGCACCGGGCCCGCCTGCTCGACGGGCGCACGGTCGCGGTCAAGGTCCTGCGCCCCGAGATCGAGCACACCGTTGCGACCGACCTCGACCTGATGCAGCCGCTGCTCGAGATCCTGGTGCGCCAGACCGGGGACCAGATGGCCGGTTCGACCCTGCAGCTGCTCGACGGCTTCCGGGTGCAGATCGGCGAGGAGATGGACCTGCGCAACGAGGCCCGCTCCCTGGTGCATTTCCGGCGGCTGCAGAACGAGTTCGACCTCACGCTGATGGCCGTCCCCGAGCCGTATCTCGAGCTGTCGGGGCGCAACGTGCTGACCATGGAGTTCTTCGACGGCGTGCCGATCGACGACCTGGCCAAGGTGGCCGACCTCGGCTTCGACCCGAGCCCGCTGGTCCAGGAGGTGATGCGCGCCTTCTTCTTGACCACGGTGCGGTGGGGCGCGTTCCACGGCGACGTGCACGCGGGGAACATGATGCTGCTGCGCGACGGGCGCATCGGCGTCATCGACTGGGGCATCGTCGGGCGGCTCGACCCCTCGACCCACCGCTTCTTCATTTCGCTGCTCTCCGCCGCCATGGGGGACGAGGCGGCCTGGCCCGTGGTGACCAGGCACATCACCGACGTCTACGGCCCCGCCATCGGCCTGGCCGTCGGGCTGTCCGACGACGAGCTCCCGGCCTTCTTCCGCTCCATCGTCGAGCCGGCGCTGACCCGGCCCTTCGGCGAGGTCAGCCTGGCGGGCATCATGCAGACGATCCAGCTGCAAATGGCCAAGGCGCAGGGCATCGAGGCGCATCAGCGCAGCGTGCGCGCCATCGTGCGCCGGCTGCGGACCCAACGGCGGGTCCGCCGGCTGGCCGACGAGTCCGGCGGCCTCATGTCCGATTTCGACCGCGGCACATTCCTGCTGGCCAAGCAGTTGATGTACTTCGAGCGCTACGGCCGCATGTTCGTCTCGGAGGTCCCGATCCTGAACGACCGGGCCTTCATTCAGCAGCTCCTCGAGGGAGTGGACCTGACCACCCTGGCCGACTGAGCCCGCCGGCGACCTGGCACAGAAATGGAATCTGTTCTAGTTTCGGCCGAGGCCCGGGTCGTCCCGGCCGGGCCCCTCGAGACCGGGGAGGTGACATGGCAGACGACGCGGTGATCTACACGGCCGACCACGTCCTCGAGTACCCCTTCGTGCGCTCCCTCGGACCGGTCGTGGGCGCCTTCATGACCGCCCTGCGCGACGGCAAGGTCGTC
Organism: uncultured Acidimicrobiaceae bacterium; assembly: GCA_963809825.1. Classification (GTDB taxonomy): domain Bacteria; phylum Actinomycetota; class Acidimicrobiia; order Acidimicrobiales; family RAAP-2; genus Bog-473. The sequence continues at coordinate 837,163 of CAWELJ010000004.1, forward strand.
GGAACCCGGGGGAGCGGGGGGCGGGTCATCGTGCCGCCCACCGAGTACGACCCCGACACCGGGGAGGAGACGTCAGGGATCGTCGAGGTCGGGCCGGAGGGCACCGTCACGTCGTGGTCGTGGGTGCCCCGTCCCCGGCCCAGGCACCCGCTGCAGACGCCGTTCGCCTGGGTGCTGGTGCAGTTTGACGGCGCCGACACCTCGTTCCTCCACGTGCTGCCGGCTTCGGCGCCCGACGAGGTCTCGACCGGCATGCGGGTCCGCCCCGAGTTCGCCCCCGAGACTGAGCGCGTCGGGCACGTCAAGGACATCGCCCACTTCGTCCCGGTCGGAGGCGCGTCGTGAGCGAGCGCGAGCCGGTGACGATGATGGCGGCCACCACGCGGCTGGACTATGTCTTCACCGCCGGCGTCGCCATGAGCAAGAACCTGCATGGCTATGAGCAGGGCAAGTTCATCGGGCAACGCTGCCCCAAGTGCAAGAAGGTCTACATCCCCTCACGGGGCTCGTGCCCGACCGACGGCCTGCCCACCGACGAGATCGTCGAGCTCCCCGACACCGGCACCGTGACCACCTACTGCATCGTCAACGTGCCCTTCGCCGGCCAGTCGATCGAGATCCCCTACATCTGCGGCCAGATCCTGCTCGACGGGGCCAACCTCTCGTTCATGGGGTTGCTCCAGGAGATCCCGATCGACGAGGTGCGCATGGGCCTGCGGGTGGAGGCGGTGTGGGTGCCACCCGAGGAGCTGGGGCCGACGTTGGCCTCGGTCAGGTACTTCCGTCCCACCGGCGAGCCCGACGCCGACTACGAGACGTACAAGGAGTACCTGTGAGCGAGTTTCCCAAGCTCGTGTCGGGCCACCGCCCGGTCGGGGTGGTGTCCTTCGCCCAGTACGACAACGTGCGGCGCGAGGACGCGCGCAACGAAGTGGAGATGCTCATGCCGGTGGTGGCCGAGGCCTTCGGCAACATCGGCATCACCAAGGACGACGTCGGCTTCATCTGCTCGGGCTCGACCGACTACCTCGTGGGCGGGCCGTTCTCCTTCGTCGCCGCGCTCGACGCCGTCGGCGTGTGGCCGCCCCGGACCGAGTCCCACGTCGAGATGGACGGCGCCTGGGCGCTCTACGAGGCCTGGGTGCTGCTCCAGGAGGGCGAGATCGACGCCGCGCTCGTCTACGGCTTCGGACGTTCGTCGATGGGCGACCTCAACCAGATCATGTCCGTGCAGCTCGACCCGTACTACCTGGCTCCGCTGTGGCCGGACCCCACCTCGCTGGCCGCGCTGCAGGCCCAGGCCATGATCGACAAGGGGACGGCGACCGAGGCGGACTTCGCCGCCGTGGCCAGCCGCTCCCGCCGCTCGGCGTTGGCCAACCCCAAGGCCCAGGTCGCCTACGACCGCACGCCCGAAGAGCTGCTGGCCGAGGACTACGAGGTGGCGCCGCTGCGCCGCCACACGCTGCCGCCGCTCACCGACGGCTGCGCCGCGGTCGTCCTGGCGGCCGGCGAGCGCGCCTACGAGCTGTGCGAGCGTCCGGCCTTCATCACCGGCATCGACCACCGGATAGAGACCCACTCCATCGGGGCGCGGGACCTGACCGTGTCGCCGTCGACGAGGCTGGCGGGGGAGAAGGCCGGGGTGGGCGCCAAGAAGGTGGACGTGGCCGAGCTGCACGCGCCCTTCGCCCATCAGGAGATGATCCTGGCCGACGCCCTGGGACTGGGCGAAGGTGTCGCGCTCAACCCCTCGGGGGGCGCGCTGGCGGCCAACCCGATGATGTCGGCCGGACTCATCCGCATCGGGGAGTCGGCCCGCGCCATCTGGTCGGGCCAGGCCGACCGCGCCGTGGCGCACGCCACCTCGGGCCCGTGCCTGCAGCAGAACCTGGTCTGCGTCCTGGAGGGCGTGTGATGGCCGAGCGCTGCGCAGTCATCGGGATCGGGCAGACCGTGGCCAAGGCGAAGCGGGAGGACGTCTCCATCGCCGGGCTCGTGCGCGAGGCGGCGCTGGCGGCATTGGAGGACGCCGGCCTCGGGTTCGCCGACATCGACGCCGTGGTCGTCGGCAAGGCGCCGGACATGTTCGAGGGCGTCATGATGCCCGAGCTCTACCTGGCGCCGGCCCTGGGGGCGGTGGGCAAGCCGATGTTCCGCGTCCACACGGCAGGATCGGTCGGCGGATCGACCGCCATCGTGGCGGCCCACCTGGTGGCGTCGGGCATCCACCAGCGCGTGCTCACCGTGGCCTTCGAGAAGCAGAGCGACTCCGACGCCATGTGGGCGCTGTCGGTGCCCCAGCCCTTCTCCGCCCCGCTGCTGGCGGGGGCGGGGGGCTACTTCGCACCGATCATCCGGGCCTACATGTACCGCTCGGGCGCCCCGCGCGACATCGGCATGATGGTGGCGGTCAAGGACCGGCTGCACGCGTTGAAGAACCCGTACGCGCACCTCCACCTCCCCGACATCTCCATGCAGAAGGTGGAGGAGTCGATCATGCTGTGGGACCCGTTGCACTACCTCGAGTCCTGCCCGTCCTCCGACGGCGCCGCCGCCATGGTCATCGGGTCGGAGAAGGCGGCGTCGGCGGCCACGGCCGCCACCGGCAAGCCGCCGGCGTGGATCCACGGCATGGCGATGCGCTCGGAGCCGACGATGTTCGCCGGCCGGGACCAGGTCAACCCGCAAGCGGGGCGCGACTGCGCGGCCGACCTGTACCGCCAGGCCGGGATCACGAACCCGCGGGCCGACTTCGACATGGCCGAGGTCTACGTGCCCTTCAGCTGGTACGAGCCGATGTGGCTCGAGAACCTGGGCTTCTGCGCCGAGGGCGACGGGTGGAAGCTGACCCAGGCGGGGGCGACGTCGATGATCGAGGGCGGCGACATCCCGTGGAACTGTTCGGGCGGCGTGCTGTCGTCCAACCCGATCGGCGCGTCCGGGATGCTGCGCTTCCTCGAGACCGCTCTCCAGGTGCGGGGCCTGGCGGGGGAGCACCAGGTGCCCGACGCCCGCCGCGCCCTCGGGCAGGCCTACGGTGGTGGCTCCCAGTTCTTCGCCATGTGGGTGGTCAGCGCGGACAAGCCCTGACGCCAGAGGCGCTGCCGGTATGCTCGGCGGAGCCAACCCAGCCCTGACCAGGAGGTCTCCGTGAAGGTCGTCGTTGACTTCGACGAATGTGCCAGCAACGCCGTGTGCATGGGCATCCTGCCCGAGGTCTTCGAGGTCCGCGACGACGGCTACCTCTACGTCCTCAACGAGCATCCGCCCGAGGAGTTCCGCGAGCGCCTGCGCGAGGCCGTCAACGGCTGCCCCACGGGCGCCATCTCCATAGAGGAAGACTGACGCCGGGCCGTTCCCCCCGCCCTCCGTCGGCGCCGGTGGAGCGCCGCCGTTCCCCATGACCGTTCCCACCACCTCGCCCCGGGCGCGCTTCGCCCCCTCCCCGACCGGGTACTTCCACGTCGGCAGCGCGCGGGCCGCGCTGTACAACTGGCTCTTCGTGCGCCAGCAGGGGGGCATCTTCATCCTGCGGATCGAAGACACGGACGAGGCGCGCAACCGGCCCGAGTGGACCGACGGGATCATCGCCGCCCTCGACTGGCTCGGCATGGCTCCCGACGAGGGCCCGTACTTCCAGTCGGCGAACGAGGCGACCCACGCGGCCGCCATCGAGGCGCTCTGGAACGCCGGCGCCCTGTACGCCTGCGCGTGCACGCGGGAGGAGATCGACGAGCGCACACGCCTGCGGGCGGCGGCCGGCGACCCCACGCCGGGCTACGACGGGCACTGCCGCGATCTCGGTCTACCCCGTGGTGAGGGCCGCGCCCTGCGCTTCCGGACGCCCGACGAAGGGGTGGTGCGGGTCGTCGACCTGGTGCGCGGCGAGGTGGAGTTCCCGCAGCGGGCGCTGGAGGACTTCATCGCGGTGAAGGGGAACGGCAAGCCGCTCTTCGTCCTGGCCAACGCGGTGGACGACCGCACCATGGCGATCACGCACGTCATCCGGGGCGAGGACCAGCTGCCGACGACGCCCCGGCAGATCATGTTGTGGGGCGCACTCAACGCGGCCGAGAGCCGTGACCTCCCGCTGCCGGCATACGCCCACCTGCCGCTCCTGGTCAACGAGCGGGGCAAGAAGCTCTCGAAGCGTCGGGACCCGGTGGCGGTGGAGATGTACCGGGAGCAGGGCTACCTGCCCGAGGCGTTCCGCAACTACCTGGCCCTGCTCGGCTGGAGCCCGGGGGAGGACGAGATCGTGCCGGTCGAGACGCTCATCGAGCGCTTCCGGCTCGGCGAGGTGCAGCGCTCGCCGGCCTTCTTCGACGTCAAGAAGCTGTCGCACATCGACGGCGTGTACATCCGTGCGCTGCCGGTCGACGAGTTCATCGCGGCCGTGCGACCCTGGGTCGACCCGGTGCCGGGCCAGTGGGCACCGGGCGGCTGGCGCGACCCCGACACGGGGGCACCGGCGGTCGACCCCCCGCCGTGGCCGCCCGGGCGTTTCGACGCCGAGAAGTTCGCCCGGCTGGCGGCCGTGGCCCAGGAGCGGGTGGCCGTGCTGGGTGAGGTGCCCGAGCTGGTGGACTTCCTCTTCTTGGAGCATGCACCCGTCGACGACGAGAGCTGGCAGAAGGCGATCGCCGGGGACGAGCTGGCGCCGCAGATCCTGGCCGACGCCCTGGCGGCCTACGGGACCAGCCCCTGGGACAAGGATTCGCTGCACGAGGTGACGCTCGCCATCGCGGACGCGGTGGGGCGCAAGCTCGGCAAGGCGCAGGCACCGATCCGCGTGGCCGTCATGGGGAGGACGAGGGGCCTGCCGCTGTTCGACTCGCTGGCGGTGCTGGGCCGGGAGGAGACGTGCCGCCGACTGGCGGACGCGCTCTCCCGCCTGGCCCCGGCCGGCTGATGCTGCTGGCGCCCCTCCGCTGGGCGCTGCGCATCGCGGTGGTGGTCGGCGCCGTGATCGTCCTCTACTTCGCGGTGACCCTGGTGCAGGTGTGGCTCACGTCGCGCCAGTACGACCCGCGCCCGGCGGCCGCCATCCTCGTGCTCGGCGCGGCCCAGTACGACTGCGTCCCGTCCCCCGACCTGCGGGCGCGTCTCGACCAAGCAGCGACGCTCTACCACCAGGGCTACGCCCGTCTCGTCGTGGTGACCGGGAACAAGGAGCCGAGGGACAAGTGCACCGAAGCCCAGTCGGGCGCGATGTACCTCGAGTCGGTCAAGCACGTGCCGGCGTCGGCCATCCTCGAGGCGGGCGGGAACAACACCTACGAGAACATCGCCGACGCGCAGAAGCAGCTGGCGGCGCACGGTGCCCGGGTCGTCCTCGTCACGACCGACCCCTTCCACGAGGACCGCTCCATGGCCATCGCCTCGGGGTTGTCGCTGGTTCCGTCACCGACGCCGACCCAGAGCTCGCCCATCACGGGATGGTCGACGGTGCCCTACTTCTTGAAGGAGACGGTGGGCGTGGGCCTGGGGCGGATCATCGGCTTCAACCACCTGGAGTGGCTGCACGCCGCCTGAGCGCCATTGGGGCGACGGGGGATCAGCTCGTCGTAGTAATGCCGGTGGTCGACGTCGTGGACGACCCGCTCGGCGCCGGGTTCTTGAAAGTGATCCGCACGACGGTGCCCTGGCCGAGGGCGGTGCCCACGCCGATGACGCAGGTGGTGTGGCCGGCCGTCCCGCAGTAGCCGTCGCCGATGATGCCCGTCGTGACCTTAAAGCGGGCCGTGGCACTGCCGTTGTGCGCCACCTTCAGGGCCTGGGCCGCGGTGACGTTGCAGTGGGGGGTGTCGGTGGAGGGATTCAGCCGGCCCGTGACGGCGGCGGTGCACTGGACGGCGAACCAGGTCAGGGGCTTGCCGCTGGCCGTGCGAGGCAGGCCCCGGGCTGTGATCACCACGGTCTTGCCGTTGACCAGGCCGCGGTTCGGGGAGACCTTGACGGAGATTCCCGACCCGCCCGCCGCAGCGGAGCCGGCCAGCGCCACGGCACCGACCAGGCAGCCCAGCGTCACTGCGGCCGCCAACCTGCGGTACATGCCGAGGACCTCCGAACACCGTTCTTCCGGGGGACCCCGGACGCCGCATCATTCCACCGCCGAGGGGGCGATTCAACGCGCCCCCTCCCAGGTCAACGACGCAATCCGTCCTCGGAGGCGTCGGCTAATCTGAATGTCCACCCATTCGGGGGTGGTGTAATCGGCAACACGACTGGTTCTGGTCCAGTTATTGAGGGTTCGAGTCCTTCCCCCCGAGCACCGGCGGCGTCCATCGTGTGATGGACTCTTCCGCTCGGCCCCATCGTCTAGAGGCCTAGGACACCACCCTCTCAAGGTGGCGACACGGGTTCGAATCCCGTTGGGGCTG
>CAWELJ010000005.1:0-272099 GCA_963809825.1 uncultured Acidimicrobiaceae bacterium
CCGCCGCCCGTGCAGCTTGCCGAAGTTGCGGCGAAGGTGTCGTTACTGCCGCTATGGGTGAAGGTAATGGTGGCATTCGCCAGAGTCTTCGTACCTGCGCCGGTCCAAGCCGAGCAGACGGTGGTGGCGTTGAGCTGCCCGTTGAAGGTCACTGTCGCCGAATCACCTTGATCGATCTTGCCTGCCGTGCCCGTCCCGTTCGCGAGGGCCACTGCGATGGGTTGGGTGGCGAGGGTCACCGTATCGTTGGCCGATGCCGCCGAGTTGTAGTTGGTGTTGCCGTTCCACGAGTCCGAGACGACGTAGGTACCCGAGTTGGAGACGGTCAGCGTGCAGGTGGCCTGGCTCGACGTGTCGAGCGTGACGGTGAACGACAAGCAGGTCGTCGTCCCAGCCGTCCCGGAAACTGTCCAGGTCACGGTGCCGCCGGTCGGCGGCGTGGCACCGGTGGGACCGGTGACCGTGCCGGTGAAGGTGACGCTCTGGCCCGGGGTCGGGTTGGCCGGGACATTGGTCACGACGTTGGTCGGGGTGGCCGTGGCCACGGTGAAGGAGTCCGTGTTCGAGGTCACGGCGGCGTAGTTGGTGTCAGCGGCAAAGGCGGCCTTGCCGGTGTAGGAACCGGCCCCGGACGCCGGGATACACAGGTGTAGGTGGCCACGTTGGTCGTGCCGGTCGGCAATGGTGGCGCTCGCGGACGACGTCACCGGCCCGGTGAGGGTCCAGGCGACGGCACCCGACGGGGTGGCCCCGCCGGCGGGGCCGGTGACCGTGGCCGTGTAGGTGACCGTGTTCCCGAGCGTCGGGGCGGCCGGGGCGTTGGACACGACGTTGGTCGGCGTGGCCTTGGCCACCGTGAGGGAGACCGTGTTCGAGGTCACGGCCAGTAGTTGGTGTCAGCGGCAAAGGCGGCCTTGGCCGTGTAGGAACCGGCCCCGGATGCCGTGATGACACACGTGTAGGTGGCCACGTTGGTCGTGCCGGTGGGACCGGTGGTGCTCGCGTACGACGTCACCGGTCCGGTGAGGGTCCAGGTGACCGCTCCGGTCGGTGTGGCCCCGCCGGCGGGGCCGGTGACCGTGGCCGTGTAGGGTCACGCTCTGGCCAAGCGTCGGGCTGGCCGGGGCATTGGTCACGACGTTGGTCGGGGTGGCCTTGGCCACCGTGAAGGAGTCCGTGTTCGAGGTCACGGCCGAGTAGTTGGTGTCACCCGCAAAGGCGGCCTTGGCCGTGTAGGAACCGGCCCCGGATGCCGTGATGACACAGGTGTAGGTGGCCACGTTGGTCGTGCCGGTGGGACCGGTGGTGCTGACGACGTCACCGGTCCGGTGAGGGTCCAGGTGCCCGCTCCGGTCGGTGTGGGCCCGCCGGCTGGACCGGTGACCGTGGCCGTGTAGGTCACGCTCTGGCCGAATGTCGGGGCGGCCGGGGCATTGGTCACGACGTTGGTCGGGGTGGCCGTGTTCGATTCCGGTGTACGTCGCTGTGAGTCCTGCGGCCGAGGCCGTGATGGTATAGCCACCAATGGTGCCGTTGGCCGTGAACGTCGACGAAGTGGCCTGGCCCGTTGCGCTCGTCGTCTGAGTGCACGAATACGTCTGAGGGTTGGAGCTGCACGCCGCGAACGTTGCACTCGCAAGGCTGCTCGGCGCAGCGAAGGTGACGGTGATGCCGGACGCGGCATTGCCGTAGGTATCTGTGGCAGTGGCCACGAGCGGGTTGCTGAATGCGGTCGTAACCTTGGCCGACTGATTGGCCCCGGATGTTGCGGTGAGTGTCACGACGCCGGCCGCATTCACCTTGAACGAGGTGGAGGTGTTGTTGATGGTGCCGACAGTCACTTTCAGCGTCGTCGTCTGGGCGTCGAAGAGCGTGACAGGTGCGGCGACCTGGCCGTTGGCGAACGTGACGGTGGACGGCGGATAGGCCTGGAGCGTTCCCATTGGGCGAGTTGGAGGGTCCGCTGAACGTCGGGGTGACGGTGCCGGCAAAACCGTTTCCATAGGTATCAGCGCCTGTAATCGTGACATTGAATGGTTGCCCAGCGGTCTGCGTTCCGGGGTTGGCGACGGTCAGCGTGGCGAGGGCTGCCGTGGTCACGGTGAACGACGCTGAAGTGCCCGTGAGAGTCGGCGCCTGGGTGGTCGTTGCCGTTAGGGTCGTCGTCTGGGCGTCGTAGAGCGTCATCGCCGCCGTTCCGATGCCACTCGTGAAGGTCACCGAGGAGCCCGACGTGCAGGCGACCTTCGCTGGGTAGGCCGGTGCGGTGTTGTTCGGCGATTTGGAGGGACCGGTGAAGGTGATGCACTTGGCCTGGCCACCCGTACCGCCGTAGCTCGTCGCTGTGTTCCCATATGCGTCCGTTGCCGTCACGGTCTCGCTGAACGCCGTGCCTGCGCTGGGTGAGGGGGTCGCCAGCGCGAAGCCGGACGCCGCGGCCGGGTTGACCGTGAAGCTGGCCGAGGTGCCGGTGATGAAGACAGACGTCGCCTGCAGCGTCGTCGTCTCGGCGTCGTAGAGCGTGATCGGTGCCGTGCCCACCCCGTTGGTGAAGGTCACCGACGATCCCGAAGGGCAAGTCCCGCTTCCTGGGTACAGGGGGGCGGTGCCGTTGGGAGAGTTGCCGGGGCTGGTAAAGGTCAGGCACGGGCTGTGAGTGCTGCCGTAACCGGTCACCGTGTTCCCACCGGCGTCCAACGCAGTGATCGCTCGTTGAAGCTGGTGCCCGCCGTGGGGGAACCCGGGGTGGAGAGGGCGAAGGTGGCCACTGGACCGACATTGATTGTTTCGACCTGGGTAGCGGAGGTCAGACCTGTCGCAGCAGCCGTGATCGTGGGCGTTCCGCCTTGGTGTCGCCGTAGTAGAAGGTTACCGAGGATTGTCCGCCTGGGATTGTAACGCATGTGTTCCCCGTCGGGGCGGTCGCGCCCAGCGCGGTGTTGAAAACGTATGTCCCCGGGGAGCTCGACGACAGGTTGACGGTCTCACTTACAACCGTTGGGGTGCCGCCGAGGTTTCTTCGGTGACCGTGATCGGGCCAATTTCGCGCCCGAGTAGGCGCTGCCCAACACCGGGGCCGTCGTAAATACTAGCTTGGCGGCCCCGCGGTAATAGTATCTCTTGTTGATGGCGGGTCAACCCGCAGGGGGTCGCAGTAAGGGTCGGCGCGCCCTGTTGGTATCGCCGTAGTACGCGGTGACGGACATGTGCCTTCGCGATCGACGCCGAGCTGGGCCCAGTTGGGCTGGTTGCCCCCCGCGTGCCGTAAGATTACTTCCCCGTCGAGTTCGAGGCCAGCTTCACTGTGATCGTCACCCCGGTTTGGATGTCGGGTTGCCATAGGTGTCCGCCACCGCCACCGTGAACAAAGCATTGGGCGGCGGGTTCGAGGCAGCGCCGTGAAGGGGCTGGTCGTGAAGACGAGCTCGCTGGGTGCTCCCGCCTTGATGGTCTCGGTCTGCGTGCCGGGCGCCAGGCCGGGAGCTGGCGGTGATCGTGGGGGATCCGGCAAGGGTGTCGCCGTAGTAGAAGCTCGGACGAGGCTCCCCCGGGGATCGTGACCGAGGTGACGGCTGCACCCTGCGTGACGGGGAAGACGTCGTTCCCGGGAGTCGAGCTCAGGGTGACCGTCTCGGGGGCCGAGGTCGGGTTGCCGAAGGCTCTTCCTCTGGGACCGTGATCGGCCCAGGTGGCCTGGTCGACGCCACGCCGGACACGGCCGGATTGAAGACCAGCTTGGCCGGCGGGGCGGAGCCGAGTCACCGTCAAAGGAGAAGTGGCCCCCACGCCCGGGTTCGAGTCGACCGCCTTGATCGTGTAGGTCCCGGCCGCGTTGAGGCTGCAGTCCGAGAACTGCACGATCCCGTACGACTCCACACCTGAGCATGTACTGGAGAAGCTGCCGGGTCCCGACGCCACCAAGGTGACCGAGGAGAAATCGCTGTGACGATGTTGTTCAACGCGTCCTCGATGGCCACCTCGGGCTGTGGCGTGACCGGCGTCCCCACGGTGCCGCCGTGGGCTGCTGGAGCCACACGAGCTGAGTGCGCCGACGCCGTTGGGTGGCGGAGGTGCCGAGGGGTCGTAGATGACGGTGGTCACGACCGTGCTGTCGGTACCCGAGGAGTCGAGGTGACCGTGAGGGTGTACTCCTGAGGATGAGCGGTGCAGCCTGGCACCCAGGCCGACCATCCAATAGCTGACCGTTGAGGACACGTTGAAGGCCCGTCAGGTTGTTGAAAGTCGGGTGAGAGCTGTTGGTGCACAGGAACGGAGCTGTTGGCCGGGGTTCTGTGCCTCCTGCTGGACGTCGGCGATGGCCTCGTTGGCGGCGATCCTGGTCGACGAGTCGAGCGAGGCGAGGTTGCGGTGCTGGGCGGACGTCATGATGGCCGTGGCGAACCGGTGAGGAGCGCGACGGCCGCGATGCCCAGGATGACGAGGGACAGCAGGACCTCGACGAGGGTGTCGCCGTCCTCGGAGCATCGCGCCGTCGGAGAGCTCCCGAGTTGCCATCTGTCGACGGCGCGCTGAGGAACGCGGCCGCCCGCCTCACAGCAGCACCCCGAAGAACAGGCCTGGTAGCCCTCACCTTTCATGGTGACGGTCACGTACTGCGGAGCACTCAGCCAGACGGTTCCGGTGCCGCCACCATGAGGGTACCGGTCTTGTTCAGACTGATGGTTGGACTCGCAGAGGATGACGAGACGCCGGTGGTGTAGGGTCGGTGCGACCGAGTGGGAGCGCCGTGGCGTATGCGGAGGCGGGCGGCACCGTGCCGCTGGGCGCTGGCCATTCATCCCCACCGCGGCGGCCGTCGGTGGTGTGGTCCCGATCCAGTCGAGCACGCCGCTGTTCGGGGTGTTGTTGGTGATGCTCGTGTCGGGGCTGTCGTAACACGAGTTCCCCAGAGGGACGTGCTGGAGTTCGGGAGGATGGTCCATTTGACGTTGGTGTTCTGGAACTTCAACCAGCCGTTCGTGTCGGTCGACTCGGCATCCCCCGTGACCAGCGTCCAACCCGTCGCGGGCTCACCGACCGCGTTCGTGACCTCGATGTTCGTGAAGGTGATCGTGGTCAGCTGAAACGATGCTCCCCCGAAGCCATCCGGAGCCGGCCACGTTGCGTATTAGAGAGGTGTCCAGCTGTTGCGAGAGTGCGGGTAGCCCGGGGATACCCGTATAGAAGCCGTTGTTGCCCAGATAGGCCTCGCTGTTGTACCCCTGGCTGCCGGGGTTGTAGTAGGTCGGAATGGAGGTACGGCACCACGTTTCTGGGGTTGTTGGGCGAAGCGATCACGCAGAAGTGCAGGAAGTCGGGGGAGTCGGCGATCGACAGCTTCATCTCTTGGCCGGTTCCGTTCGGGCAATACGCGTTGTTCGAGTTCGCATTCGTGAAGCCGGTGAAGTCGGCGAAGCAGAGCACCTTCGAGTAGTTCCCGCTCCCGGGGCTGGCCAGGTTGCATCCGGCGGGTTCTGGGTGAGCTGGATCTGTGACACCGAGCCCGTCGACGTGCTCGCACTCGGGAGCCCGCTGAGTGAGTACGTGTAGCTACTGCCGGGCGCCACGATGTTCAGCGTGACTCCGTACAGACCCTGGGTCGACTTCCAGGCCGTGTTGGCGCCGATGAAGCCCGACGGATTGAAGGTCACCGACGTGGTACCGGGCAGCGCAGGGAGGTCGTGCAGGCGGGTCCGGCATCGTGGGACACCACACGGGTACTCGTGGGGGTGCTGGACGGACGGGGAAGGAGGAGAGGTGCAGACTTGTCGGATCAGCGATTCGTGTTGCCGTTCGGGACGATCACGTAGGACACCACCGTTTGATAGTTCCCGCTTGCGTCCAACCCCCACTCCAGTCCCAGCAGCTGCGTCTGTCCGCTCACTCCGCATGCGGGCGCGGTCGTCGTCTCGATCTCCTGCGCGCCCTGCACGTCCTTGTTGAACTGGGAGGAGCTGATCAGCGCGTCGTTCGAGTCCCCGATCCGGTTCTGGGTCTGACTCTGCAGCCCGAAAACAGAGAGGAGTGCGGCCGCGATCCCGCCGATGACGATCGGGAGGATGACGACCGTGATCAACAACTCGATCAGAGTAAAGCCTGCCTCGTCGCTCGCTTCGAGCCGGCGCCGAGTGGCGCGCCGTGCAACGGCGACAGGATGGGCGGACACGCGGCGAGGCCTCACTGCGGCACCCCTTCGGGTGCGAGGGAGCGTGGTTGCTCATCAGTCATATGGAAGGGCCAACGTTCTGGGAGCGCAGCTGCAAAAGTGAACTCGGGTCGGACGTGAGCTAGCTGGCGCCGCGCCCGATGGCGCGCACAATGTCCAGCTGCTCGTCCTCGCCGTATTCGCCAAGTCGCCAAGATCACTCCAATGAGCGGACCGCCTCCGCCCCAACCACCTGGGAAAACTCTACTCCCTGCCCTCGGGCAGTGAAACCCCAGGGCCCACATTCTTGAGGCGCCGTTGGTTCTGTCGGCTGGTCAGGGTGCGGTCCGAACTTCTGAACTGGACGTATCGGCAGGAATTGTCGGATGACTTGATCCCTTCGACCTCCCGCCCGATGACCTTGGATTTGCCTGAGTCGCCGTGCGGCCACGGGGCTGCCACAGTCTCTGCCCGAACCTGACGTGGACGCGCTGCAGCGGCTCGGCGGCGCCGCTCCACGAGCGCGGTCTACCGGCATCGGACATCGCACCCCGGCACCGCGCAGGGCCGGGCACCACCCCGACGTTTCGGATTGCGTTCTCGGCCTGGACTCACCGCCGCTGGTCCGGATCGCCGGCAGCCGACTCCGGAGCAGAAGAGCCGGCCAGTCTCTCTCGCTCGGGCGCCAGCTCCGGCCTCCGCTGAAGCTCAGCTAGAGGTGTTAACACCGATGGAGTGCTCGACGGGATTGTTAACACCCGCATCGACACCGTCTCCCGCCGGTCGACCGGACCGCGCGTCCCGTCAGTCGCCGACGGCGCGGCGCACGTCCCAGAGGTGATGACAGACCTCGTGGGCGTTCCGCTGCACCACGTCGAAGGCACAGATGGTGCCTGCCTCGGGGTGAGGGGTCGAGACGTCGTGCGGTGCCTCGAACGCCGCCGTCCGCCAGGCCTCGGCGGCGGCGATGAGCGCGATCAGACCGACGATGGGTGAGAGCTGGTCGTAGGACCGCACCTCGGCCACCACGTTCTCGTCCCATGTCGGGACGCCGAACGAGGGGTCGGCGGCGATCGTCCACAGTCGCTCGGTGCCGAAGCGGAGGACGTCGACGGTGTGCCACACGTACCGGCTCGCTGACCACAGGCCGGGCTCGACCGCCTCGCTGGGGTCGATCCGGGAGAGGACGCTGCCGAAGACGGCGACGTTGCGGACGCAGTGGCCGACGAGCACGTCGTACGTCCGCTCCTCCCAGTCGAATCCACACTCGGGGCATGCCCCGGCCGGACGGTCCCACGCCGGGGTCTCGGTCGGCCGGATCTCTGTCACGACGGCATCAACGTGCCGGCGGCCGCCGGCCGGGTGGATTCCCCATGTGCCACGCCGAGCAGACGTCGCAGCGGTAGACGTTGAGGTCGACTCCCGATTCCTGACGCCGCACCAGTGCCGCCGTCAGCGCGTCGCTCTGGCTCCGGTACGCCGTCTTGGGGGCTCCGTCCGATCGCCAGTGCGCGCCCATCGCAGACGGGCGGTCGGCCTCGTTCACCGATCGCCGCGTCCCGCGTCGTGCCTTCCCGCGCCGAACCATCGGACTCATTCTGGATGCTCGGGGTGAGTGCGGCAGACACGTGCCTTTGGGGGAGCCCGACCGCGAACGCGCCCCGACGCGCCATGGATTCGACGGAGGGGGAAAATAAGGGTCGAATCCGGCGCGCCGAGACATGGCCCAGCCTACCCGGCGCGGAGTGTGCAACGGTGGTAGCAGAAATGGATCTTCTCGGAGATCCTGCTCGGGCCCGGGTCCCTCCCGGAGCATCCCGAGCGAGCCTTTGTGACTTCCCAGGTGCTCTGCCACCATTTGGCCATGGCCAAGACCCTGATAGTGAAGCTGAGCGACGATATCGACGGCGGCGATGCGGACGAGACGGTCCGTTTCGGCCTGGACGGCAAGGCGTACGAGATCGACCTGAGCGCTGCCAACGCCGCGAAACTCCGAGGTGTCCTCCAGCCCTTCATGGACAAGGGAAGGTCCGCCGGATCGGGTGGCCGCGCTCGTGCGCCGCGCGCCGCCTCCTCGCCGGCCCAGAAGACGCTCTACGCCCAGCTGAGCGACGAGGAGAAGGCCCGCTTCCGATCCTGGTCCAACATGGCGACGGCGCGGCGCATCAGCGATGCGCGGATCAAGGGCTGGGTGGAGGCCGGGAAGCCCTGACCATGAGCGGGCCGCCGTGGGAGCGGATCAGGCCAGGCTGAGAATGCCGTAGGTGTTGCAGAGGCCCAGGGCGTCGATCAGGAAGAAGGCCGAGACGATGGCCACGACGAACGGCGTCTTCCAGCGCCGCCCGCCCCGTGAGGTGGCCGGGGGCATGTACCAGAGCGGGAGGGAAGCGCCGAACCGGGCCAGGTGGATGCCGATGGGCACCGCATCATCCGGCAGGGGCGCGTCCGGGTCGGCGGCCAGGGCCAGGGCGGTCAGCTCCCGGTCGCTCAGCGCCCCTTCGGGATCCCTGTCCTCCGCGTCCACGTAGGCCAAGCTAGCTACTCAGCGGCGACCAGGCACGACGGGGTCCCGTCGGAGGTGGATGAGATGGACAACGAGGAGACCGGGACCACGGTGCCGGTGAGCTCTGCATCGGACGTGGACCAGGGTCCCGGCGGGTCGAGCCCGAAGGCCCCCGGGTGGTACCCGACGCGCACCAACCCGAGCGATCAGAACTACTGGGACGGGCAGAACTGGACGGGCAGGAGACGGTGGACCACCGGCAAGGGTTGGGTCGTGGTCGGCGAGGCTCCCGAAGCCGCGACCGGGTCGGCCCCGGCGCCCGAGCGGCGGCTGTCGGCCAATCCCTACGTCCCGATGGCGGCGGCCAAGCACCACCACCACCACGGGCCTCACGTTCAACCTGGGAGTCTTCCTCCTGCTGGTCTGCGGCATCGGGTTGATGTACGGGTCGGTCGGGTCGTGGGTCCACGTGACCGGCAACTTCGGCATCGCGAATTTCCACGCCTCCTTCGACGGCATCGACCCCGGGATCACCACGCTGATCGGGGTGAACGGTTGGATCACGTTCATCGGCGGAATCCTGCTGGTCGTCTTCGCCTGCTTCCAGATGATGTCGGAGGAGCTGCAACTCGCGATCTTCACCCTCGTCATCGCGGGGGCGACGGCGGTCTTCGCCATCTACGACACGTTCCGCATCGTGCAGAAGATCTCACAGGTCCCGTCTCCGCTGAGCACCAACGTCAGCGTCGGTTGGGGCCTGATCTGCGTGCTCAGCGCCGCCGTCCTGGCCACGCTGATCGCGATCGTGAGGTTGATCCAGCAATAGCGACGGCGGGTGGGCGACCGAGGCGTTGCCTCGATCACCCACCCGGCACGCCTTACTGCGGTGGGCCGCTGGACAGCTGGACGGTGCCCGTGTGGTTCTGGCCGGAGCTGTCGGTCCAGCCGATGGCCACCTTGTCGCCCGGGTGGTACGTGAGCATGGCGCTGGTCAGCGCGTTGGCCGAGTCGATGCTCTTGCCCCCGAGGGTGGTGATGACGTCGCCCTGGGCGATGCCCGCCTCCTGGGCCGGCTCGTTGGTGACCACGCCGGCCACCGAGGCGCCGGAGACCGACGATCCCGTGTTGCCGCTGTTGCCACCGAAGACGCTGCCGAACCCGCTGTTGTCGCCCGAGCTCGAGCCGCCCTGGGGGCTGATCTCGACGCCGAGGAACGCGGTCTCCCCGATGTGCACGGTGGAGGACGAGTTCCCGGCCTCGATCTGGCGGGCGATGGAGAGCGCGGTGTTGATCGGGATGGCGAAGCCCTGGTTGCCCTGGGACTGGCCGTTGAACTGGAAGGAGTAGCCGGCCGAGGCGGCCGTGTCCACGCCGAGGACCTGCCCCGAGGTGTTGACCAGCGCGCCGCCCGAGTCGCCGGGCTGGATGTCCGCGTTGGTCTCGATGAGGCCGGTCAGCTGCTCCGACGTCCCGTCGCCCTGATCACTGGCGGTGATCGACTGGTCGAGCGCGGTCACCGTGCCGCCCGCCGCGCTGGGCGTCCCGCCGGTGCCGCCGGCATTCCCCACGCCGACCACGTCCTGGCCGACCGAGGCGTGCGCCGTGGCGAGCGGAGCGGTCTGGAGCCCCGAGGCGTTCTGCAGCTGGAGCACGGCGATGTCGTGGCTGCGGTCGTAGCCGACCACCTTGGCGGTGTAGGTCTTCTGGTTCCCCACGTCGGTCACGCTGATCTTCGTGGCGCCGTTGATCACGTGGTTGTTGGTCAGGATGACCCCGTTGGAGCTGAGCACGATGCCGGTCCCGGCCGCCTGCTGCTGCGCGTAGCCGAGGGTCGTGTTGATGTCGACGAGGCCCGGGTCGACCTTGGCCGCGATGGCGCTGGCGTCGCTCGGCCCTGACCCGCCGGACGAGCCGGAGTTGCCGTTGCCCGAGTTCCCGTTGCCCGAGTTCCCGGAGTTGCCCGAGTTGCCGCCGAAGACGCCGCCGAAGGGCGAGCCGTTCCCGAAGGGGCTCCTCGACCCGTTGCCCGCACCCGACGGGAGCCGCGAGCTCCCCGAGGCCGGGGCGGAGGACAGGTTCGAGTTGGTCGTGGCCGCGTGGCCGATCGCCACGCCACCGGCCAGGAGGGCGAACGCCGCCACGCCGGCGAGGATGCCGTTGCGCACGTGGTGGGCGCCGCTGGCGGGCGCGGCGGGACCGGCGGGCGGGGCCCACACGGGGGCGCCCGGATCGGTCGGGGGGCCGGCGTAGGGGCGGGCGGCCGGCTCGCCGAGAATGGGGTTCCCCGCCAGCGCGCCGAGCGCGTAGGTGCCGGTCGGGACCTCGGAGCCCTGCGGCACGCCCATGGGCGGGGTGTCGGGCTGCTGCGGGAGGGAAGCAGGGTCGACCGGCGGGGGCGTCGTCTCGGGCATGGGGACGGCCTGGCCCGTGGTCTCCGGGACCGGCGTCGGAGCGGTCTCCGTCTCCGCCTCCGCCTCCGCTCCGCTCACCGGCTGGCCTGCCGTCTCGTCGTTCTGGTCGCTGTGGTCCTCGGTCATGTGCGGTCCTCCGTCAGAGTGCCCGGCGCGGGCGCTGTTCCACGGCTTCCATTGGACATGCCGGGTCTGTACGCCAGGTCAGAGAAAGGTATGACTCACATAAATGTTGTCTGTGAGCCCCGTGACGGTGCAGGTTGTTGCTTCCGGGGAGATTCCTGACGAATCGTTCCCGGGACACCCTTGACGTTCCGGACACCCCCCTGACAGCCCTGAGCAGCGCCAACCTGGACTTCGGACAAGGAGACCGGGATGGCTTTGAGGGTGATGTCAGTGACCGATCTGAGCTCCGTCGAGCCCAATTAGACAGTCCCCGCTCGGGTGGCCGGATCACCCCCGGGCAGACGGCCGGCGCGGGTCTACGCTGGCAGACGACGACCTCTATCTGCCGGGGGGCCCCGTGGACACTGCGATATTCGACGCCGACAGCCACCTGATGGAGACGCCGGACTGGCTGGGCGGGTTCGCCGACGAGTCGGTCCGTGGCCAGCTCGCCCCGCTGGGGCTGGAGGGTGCCGGAGCAGGGGCGGCCGAATTGATGGCCGGCCTGCCCGACCTGTGGGAATCGCACCGCCACCAGGAGATCGGGCGCGAGGTGCTGCAGGGCCCGAAGGGGTGGATGGCGCCGGGCGCCCTCGACACCGAGGTGCGCTCCCGCGTCCTCGACGCCCTGGACATACAGGCCCAGCTCGTCTTCCCGACCTTCGCCCTCGCCCACTTCTCGCGCAGCAAGGATCCCGACGTCCTTTACGGCGGGACCGAGGCCCTGAACCGGGCCATGGCCGCCTTCTGCGCGCCCGATCCGCGGCTGAAGGCGGTGGGCTTCCTGCCGCTCACCGATCCCACGCGGGCGCTGTTGACCCTGGAGCAGGCGCTCGAGGCGGGTGTGGCCGCGCTCTGGGTGCCCTCCGACGCCCCCGGCGACTTCTCACCCACCCACCTCGATCTCGCTCCGGTCTGGGCCTGCCTCGCCGAGGCCGGCGTGCCCTTCGTGCTCCATGTCGGCGGCGGCAAGCTCCTCCCCAAGGCCTTCCACAACAACGGCCTCCCGCGCCCGAAGGACTGGCTGGGTGGCGGCGAGAATCTCCGGGCCAAGGACTTCCCCGTGCTCCACCACTCGCCGGAGCGCTTCCTGGCCTGCATGGCGCTCGACGGGGTCTTCGAGCGCCACCCGGATCTGCGCGGGGCGGCGATCGAGCTCGGTGCCACCTGGGTCCCGGGTCTCCTGCGCAACGTGGACCATGCGCTGCGCTCGTTCTCGAAGTTCGAACCGGCGCTCCGGGAGCTGCAGCTCCTGCCCGTCGGAGTACCTGCGGCGCCAGGTTCGCTTCACGCCCTTCCCGTTCGAGGACACGGCGTGGCTGCTCGAGCAGTGCGGCCCGGACCTCTTCATGTTCTCGACGGACTACCCGCATCCCGAGGGTGGGAAGCGGCCCTTCGAGGCGTTCGGCGACGCCGTGGCGGGCTTCGACGAGTCGACCCGCGAGCGGTTCTTCTGGCGCAACGGGGCCGAGCTGCTCGGCCTCGCCTGAGCCGAGAGGGGCGGCATGGCGACGACGCGGTCCGCAGCGCTCTCGGTGGAGCCGGTGGCGGGCGCGCTCGGTGCCACGGTGACCGGGATCGACCTGGCGAGCGTGACCGATCCGGCCCAGCTCGACGACCTGCGCCGGGCGCTGGCCGACCACCTCGTCGTCTTCCTGCCGGGGCAGGAGCTCGAGCCTCGACGACCTCGAGCGGGTCACCGACCTTCTGGGCGGCCGCGACGTGACGCCCTTCGTGGACCCGCTCGAGGACCGGCCCTACGTCATCCGGGTGATCAAGGAGCCGACCGACGCCCTGAACTTCGCCAATGCGTGGCACAGCGACCTCAGCTACCTCCCCGCACCCCCCGCCTACACACTGCTGCACGCCTGGGACGTCCCCGACCACGGCGGCGACACCGTGTGGTCGAACCAGTACCTCGCCTACGAGACGCTGTCGCACGGCTTGCGGGCGACGCTCGACGGCCTGAGCGCCGTCCATTCGGCCGGGCTCGCCTACGGCACGGGCGGACTGCTGGACCAGGTCAAGGACCTCACGTCCATGGCGATCTCCCCGTCGGCCGAAGCGTACGCCGAGCACGTGCACCCGGCCGTGGCCGTCCACCCGGTGACCGGCCGGCGGGCGCTGTACGTCAACCCGGTGTACACGACCCGCTTCGCCGGGTGGACCAAGGACGAGTCACAGGCGCTCCTGGCCCACCTGTACCGGCACAGCATCAACGAGAACTTCACCTGTCGGTTGCGCTGGGCGGTGCACACGCTCGCCATCTGGGACAACCGCTGCACCATGCACAACGCGCTGAACGACTACGCCGGCGTGCGCCGGGAGATGTACCGCACCAGCGTCAGGGGCACGGCGCCGGTGGGGGTGGCCTGAGCATCGGCGGACCGGGCGGGGTTTCGGTACGAGTCCGCACGCGCCGGGGGCGGGCGCCTCGCGGCGCCCGCCCCCGGCGGTGAAACGGTGCGTGTCGGATCAGGTCGCGGTGCCCCCGACCACGGGCTTGTTGAGGTGCAGCGAGCCGGCCGAACCCTTGAACTGTGACCCGGTGCCGTAGTTGAACACCCCACCGTCGGTGGCGAAGGTCCAGTAGCCCGCGTTGTCCGGGGCGGAGGCGATGCCCACGACCGGCGCGTTCAGGTGCAGGCTCCCGGCCGACCCGAAGAAGTGGCCCGACCCGAAGTTGAAGACGCCGCCGTCGGTGGCCACCTCGTAGTAGCCGGCACCGTCGGTCGCCGCCGCGATGCCCACGATCGGCTTGTTGAGCGGCTTGCCACCCATGGAGCCGTAGAACTGGGCGTCGCCGAAGGCGAACAGGCCGCCGTCGGAGGCGACCTCCCAGTAGCCCCGTCCGTCGGGTGTCGCTGCCATGCCGACCACCGGCTTGTTGAGCGGCGTGCCGCCCATGGAGCCGTAGAACTGGGCGTCGCCGAAGCTGAAGAGACCACCGTCGGAGGCGACCTCCCAGTAGCCCTTGCCGTCGGGCGTCGAGGCCATTCCTACGACGGGCATGTTGAGCGGCTTGCCACCCATGGAGCCGTAGAACTGGGCGTCGCCGAAGCTGAAGAGACCACCGTCGGAGGCGACCTCCCAGTAGCCCTGGTTGCCCGGCGTGTGGGCCATGCCGACGATCGGCTTGTTGAGCGGCTTGCCGCCCATGGAGCCGAAGAAGCCGGCGTTGTAGTTGAAGATGCCGCCGTCGGTGGCGGCCATCCAGTAGCCCTGGGCCCCGGGGCCCTGGCGGTCGGAGCTGGTGGTGAAGTTGCACGACGTGTCGCCGAGCACGTTGCCACCGGCCGAGCCGACGGGCCAGGCGTTGGTCGTCGGGTTCACGACGGCACATTCGGCCTCGGCCCCCGCCGGAGTCCGGTTGTCGGCCACCGTGCTGTTGGTCAGGGTCCCTCCGCCGGTCCCGCCGGCCGTGCCGTCGAGGGTGAAGCCGGCGCCGGTGTCGGACCGGTTGCCCGCCACTGTCGTGGCGGAGAAGTCAACCCGGTTGTCGCTGTTGTTGGTCTCGTAGACCCCGCCGCCGGCGTCACCGGTGCCCACGGTGGTGTTGTCGACGATGGCGACGCTGTTGGCCTGGATGTTCGCGGCATCCTCGATACCCCCTCCGAGGTTCGCCGTGTTGCCCGAGATCGTCGAGCTGCTGAGCGTGGTCGCGGCGTCCACATAGAGGCCTCCACCGCCGACCGCGGCCGTGTTGTGGCTGATGGTCGAGTTGGTCACATTCAGGTTCTCGTCGTTCCAGGTCCCTCCCCCGAGACCCTGGCTGGGGCCAGTCCCGGTGGCCGAGTTGCCCGTGATGGTGTCGCCACTGAGGACCGCTCCGCTGCCCTCTTCGATGAACGCGCCACCCTCGCCGTTGGTGGCGGTGTTCCCGGTGAAGCTGGTCCCGGTGATGGTCACCGACTGGTAGTCGGCGACCGCGCCAGCCTGGCCGGCGCCGGTGGCGTTGCTGTTGGCGCTGTTGCCGGTGAAGGTGCTGTTGGCGATGGTGGTGGCTCCGCCGTCGATCTCGATCGCGCCGCCGTAACCGCTTTCCCCGGCGGCGGAGGCGGTCGCCGAGTTGCCGCTGAAGGTGTCGTTCGTCAACTGCATGGAGTCATCGACACCGATCGCTCCACCGCCCGCGCCCGACGTGCCGGCAGAGGTGGCGGTGTTCGACGTGAAGGTGCTGTTGTCGATCGCGACCGGGCCGCCGTCGTTGTAGATGGCGCCGCCTTCCCCGAAGCAGTTCGTGGTGCAGGCGGCGGTGTTGCCGGTGAAGGTGTCCCCGCTGAGCCGTGCGGTCCCCAGGTCGACGTAAATGGCACCGCCGATGTTCGTCGACGAGTTGCCCGAGAAGGTCGAGTTGGTGGCCCAGAACTGGCCGTCGACGTAGATGGCGCCGCCATCGGCGCCGGCGTTGTGGTTGTTGGCGAAGGTGACGTTGGTCGCCGTGACGGTGTCGTTGTCGTTGTTGACGTCGACGCCGAGGCCGCCGCTCCCCGAGACCGTGACGTTGTTCAGCGCCAGGAAGGCACCGACGTTGGTGGTCCCGGCGTGGTTGGTCTCGAAGATGTCGCTCGCGGCACCCGCATTGCCGATGTCGACGTTGGCGGCGGTCCCGAGGATCTCCACCCCGGCGGGATCGGTCACCGGGAGGAGGCCCAGTGTCGTGGTGTAGATACCGGGCGGCACGTTGACCACCACGGTCTTGCCCAGTCCGTTGGCCTCCTCGATCGCGGCGCGGAGGGAGCAGTGTCCGGTCCCGTCGTCGCAGAAGCCGTCACCAGGATTGTTGTCGTGTCCGTCGGTTGTCGTGTTGACCGTGAACGTGGCCTGGGCGGGCGGGAAGGTGCGCGGCTGTTGGGCCAGGAAAGGCCTGGCCGCGTGGGGGGTCACGGCATGGGGCGCCGCGGCGCCCGACGTCGAGCCGAGGGCGAGGCTGAGCGGTGCCGTCACCAGCGCGAGGGTGAAGATCCCGCCGAGGACCGCACGAGAACGGATCGAGGACTTGAGCATCTGGTACCACCTGGTCTTTCTGGCCGCAACGCCGCGACCGTGGGTGACCATAGCGAGTCGATCCTCGGCGCGCCATCGCGTTTCACCTGTTCGTGAAGACACGCACGTGGTCAACCCATGTGTTGCTCGTGGCCCGCTTCCGTCGTCGTGGTTACCGTCGGGTCAGAAGGAGCGGGGCCGACCCGAGACCTCGGGGCAGCGGCCCCAGTGGCACTTGCGGATGATCTGGCGCTGCGAGCGGCGCCGGAGGTGTGGCGCCGGTGCGGCCGTGAGCTCGCGGTGCACGGCGATGCCGACGTCGCCCGGCGCCGCCTCGACGCTGCGGATGTCGAGCCGCCACTCGTAGTCGGCCTCCTCGAGGGCGCCGTCGGAGCTGACGATGGCCGCGTCCGGGCAGGCGCGGCGCGCCGAGCACAAGAGCTCGAACCGGGCGTCGTAGGGGTCGCGGCCCGTGTGGCGGAGCCGCAGCGCACCCGTGACGGCGGGCGACTCGATCACGACCACCCAGCGCTCGCCCTGGCGGCAGAGGTACAGGGTGGCGCAGTCGACGACACCGCCGTGGCCAGGGACGTTGGAGCTGCTCGTGGCTTCCATCGCTAGTGGAACGCCCCCGTCCGAACCGCCTTGCTGGGCCGAAAGTCCCATTTTCCGAGGTGGCGGAGCCCGACGGCACGGGGGCCTCGGACCGGCGTCGAGGTCCTCATGCGAGCTCTCCGGCGGGCGCCATGTCCGGTCGGGCTGCGTCCGCTCGCTGGTAGGAGGCCAGGAGCTCCTTCTCGCCCCTCAGGTCGGGGAAGAAGACGCCGACGACGATGGCGCCGGCCACCACGGCGATGAGCCCCGAGGCGTAGGCCCAGTGCTGGCCGTGGATGAACGACTCCTTGGCGGCGGCGGTGATCTGCGAGGCGTACTGCGGGTACTGCTTGGCCACGGCCTCCGCCCCATCGAAGGACTTGGTCAGCTCGCTCTGCACGCTCTGGCTCACCTGGGTCGACTTCGGAGAGGAGGAGATCGTCTTCGAGAACGCAGCGGCGTAGCCGGCCGTCAGGAGGGCGCCCATGGTCGACTGCATGATGGCCCCGCCGAGATCGCGCTGCAGATCGGCCGTGCCCGATGCCATGCCGACGCGGGTCACCGGGACCGAGCCCGTCAGCGAGTGCGACGCCGGGGTGCCGGCGAAGCCGACGCCCGCCCCGATGAAGGCGTAGGCCAGGCCGACCTCCCAGTACGAGCTGCCCTCCTTCCAGAGGAGCAGCATGGTGAGGAAGCCGAGGAAGATGCACGCGTAGCCGACCAGGAGGGTGAAGCGGGCGCCCTTGGCGTCCACCAGCTTGGCCGAGCGCGGCGCGATGAGCACCATGAAGACGACCGCCGGGAGGATGGCCGCGCCGGCGTCGGTGGTCGAGTAGCCGAGCACGTTCTGCAGGAATTGCTGCCCGATGAAGAGCGCGCCCATGAGGCTCCCGAAGACGATGATGCCGGCGCAGGCGGCCACCCAGAAGACGCGCCGCGCCGCCACGTTCAGGTCGTAGAGCGGCTGCGGAGCCCGTCGCTCCCGGAGGGTGAAGCCTGCCAGCGCGGCGGCGGCGATGATCACCAGGCCGATGACCAGGGTCCCCTTGTTGGGGACGACCGCGAAATTGATGGCGAGGATGACGGACCCGACGAGCACGGCGGAGAGGATCCCGCCCAGGTTGTCGACGGCGTCATCGGTCTCGTTGACGTGGCTCGGGATGAGCGTGTACGCCAGCGGGAACGCCACCACGATCAGCGGGATCGAAATCAAGAAGACGGAGCCCCACCAGAACCTCGAGAGCAGCAGGCCGGCCACCAGCGGCCCGAGGGCGGCGATGGCGCCCCCGGTCGCCGACCACAGGGCGATGCAGCGGGTGCGCCCCGGCCCGCTCCACAATGCGGTGATGAGCGAGAGCGTCGTGGGGTAGGCCATGCCCGCCGCCAGGCCGCCCACGAAGCGGGCCCCGATGAGGACCCCGATGCTGGGGGCCCACGCCATGACGAGACACGCCGGCAGCGAGATGAGGACGCCGAGGAGCAGCATCTGCTTGCGCCCGTAGCGGTCGCCCACGGCGCCGAACCACAGGACGGAGACGGCGAGCCCGAGGGAGTAGGAGACCGCGACGAGGTTCAGCTGGGTCTGGGAGGCGTCGAAGTGCAGGCCGATGCTCGGGAGGGCGACGTTGGCCGACGCCAGCGGCAGGTTGGCCACGGCGGCGACCAGAATGAGGGCCCCCAGGACCATGCCCTGGCGGGCGGGCGCGGTCGACGTCTCCCCGGCTGCTGCGGCTGGCTGGCCCGAGTTACCCGCAGCCAAGTCGGTCGACCTCCTTCTCCCCGGCCCCGCGGTGCACGGCCGACGTCGCCGGCCGCTGTCCGTGCGTGGGGTACGCAACGTCACCGCAAGTCTGCTTGGGCGGCGCCCCCCGTACCAGTGCCATATCTCCCGAAGCCGGTGGTCCGAACGGGCCCCTCTATGGGCCGGGCCGGGCCGTGCGCCCAACCCTCCCGGAGTGGCACGGCGCCGTGCCCTCGGTTGCCGTCTCGTTGCTTCTCGCCCCGAGGGGTCCCGAAACCTGGTTCCCCGCCGGCCCCGCTGTCACACTGCAGGGAGGGAAGATCCCGTCCGCGGGTCCACGGCAGCGTGGAGGAGGGTCGGCCACACTCGTCGCAGGGGTGTCGCCGGAAGGCAGGGGGAATGCGCAGGTTGTCGTCCTGGGTCGACGAGCGGTCGGCACCGGTCACGGCCACGACCATCTTCGTCGCGGCCGGGCTGGTCTACACCGTCATGTGGTCCGCCTTGGCCCGCCACGGCTGGCAATCGGTGAGCGACCTGTGGAACAGCGCGGACATCGGGCTGGCCATCTCGCACGGCCACTGGGCCACCGTGTACGGGCCCGGCTCGCAACTCGACGCCCCGCCCGGCCTGGAGTTCGCTCTGGCGCCGTTCATGGCCCTCGGGCACGCGCTGGGCCTGCGCACGGCGGCCGAGATGCACCACGGCTACGCCGTGTTCTGGCTCGTGCTGGTGCCGGTCGTCACGGTCCTGGCCTCGAGCGTGCTCTTCGCCCTCGATGCCGTGGCGCGCCGCTGGCGCTTCTCCGACGCCGAGCGGCTCGCACTGTCGCTGGTGGCCGGTCTCGGTGTGGTGAGCGCCGTCGTCTTCTGGGGCCACCCCGAGGATTGCGTCGCGCTGGCCTTCGTGCTGTGGGCGGCGCTGGCGGTGGACCGGGACCGTTCGGCCGGTCTGGCCCGGGCCGGGTGGCTCCTCGGGATCGCGGTGGCCTTCCAGCCGCTGGCGCTCCTGGCCGCGGCGCCCGTCCTGGCCCGCTTCGGCTGGCAGGCGCTCCCGGCGTCGGTGTGCCGGGTGGCGCTGCCCAGCGTCGTCGTCGTCCTCCCCGAGCTGGTCACGCACGCGGCGCGCACGCTGCACCAGATCGCGGACCAGCCGTTCTTCCCGGCCGACGAGTCGAGCACGCCCTTCAGCCACCTGGCGCGCGCACTCGGGAACGGGATGTACAGCGGCGGCACCCTGCGGCTGGTCGCCACGATCGCCGCCGTGGCGCTCGGATGGGTGGCCTGCCGGCACCGCCACGACCTGCCGACCGTGCTCTTCGTCATGGCCGTCGCGTTCAGCATCCGGGTCCTGCTCGAGAGCGAGCTGCTGGGTTTCTACTTCTTCCCGGTCATCGCCCTCAGCCTGTTGTTGGCGATGCGCCAGGGCTGGTGGCGCTTCGGGTGGTGCACCGCCCTCTCCGTGGCCTGCATCGCACTGGGCAACCGCCGCCAGCACGCCATCACGCTGTGGTGGCCCGCCATCATGGCCACCGTGATCGCCATGGTGGTCCTGGCCTACGGGGCGATGTCGCAGGGCGACCCGGGCCGGGTCGAACTCCCACGTCTGCGCCGGCCGCGGGCCGAGGAGCCGCCCCGGGTCACCATCTCGCACGTGCGGCTGCTCGACGGCTGATCCGCCGCGGTGTCGAAGTGAGGTCGTCCGCAGGTGTCGGTCGCTTCGGCAAGAAGGCGGTGGCCAAGATGCAGCCGCCGAGGGCCACCGCAGAGGCCACCGTCAGCGCAAGGCCGGCACCGTCGATGAAGGCGCCGCGCGCGGCGTGCGCGAGCAGGTGTCCGAGGGTCCCTCCGGCCTGGGCGGCAACGTCGAGCGCACCGCCGACCGAGCCGAGGATCGTCTGATTCAGAGCAGGGGGAACGTGGTACGGCGCCAGTACGGTTGTCATCGTGTCCTGGTAGCGCGTCGACAGGAGACTGCCGAGCACGGCGACGCCCATGGCGGCACCGAATTGGGTGAACGTCCCGTTGGAGGCGGCGCCCACGCCGGCGTCTCCCCGCGGGACGGAGCTCATCACGGAGCCCGACGCGGTGGGCATGACGAGCGCTGCGCCGGCACCGATCACGATCATGCCCGGGAGCAGGTCGACGTAGGTGGAATGGATGGTCGCGTCCGAGACCAACCAGAGGCCCAGTGCGGCCATCAGGAGGCCGGCGGCGGTGGTCAGCTTCATCCCGACGGCCCGGGTGAGCAGCGACGAGGCGGGCGAGACGATGGCCAACGTCGCCGCGATGGGCAACATCCTGACGCCGGCCTCGAGGGCGGAATACCCGAGTTCGAACTGAAGGAACTGGGTGAGGATGAAGAGCGTGCCCAGGAGGGCGAACGCGCCCAGGCCCATGCAGCAGACGGCCACGGAGAAGCTTCGGCTCCGGAAGAACCCGAGGTCGAGCATCGGGTGCGTACTCGTGCGCTCCCAGGCGATGAACCCACCGATGATCGCGAGACCCGCGAGGCCGGGGACCACGACCAGGGAGGAGGACCACCCGTGGGAGGGTGCCTCGATGATCGACCACAGGACGAGCCCCACGCCGGCGATGGACAGCACGCCGCCGAACAGGTCTGGTCGTGATGCGTGTGGATTTCTCGAGTCCGGCACCAGGGGAATGGCGCAGCACACGCCGAGCACCGCAATGGGGACGTTGATGAGGAACACAGATCCCCACCAGAAATGCGAGAGGAGCAGGCCACCGATGATCGGGCCGAGGGCGAATCCGACACCGCTGGTGCCGGCCCAGAAGCCGATGGCACGCTGGCGCTCGGCGTCGTCGCGGAAGACGTCGGTGATGATGGAGAGCGTCGAGGGCATCATGAGCGCGGCCCCGATGCCCATGCTGGCCCGCGCTGCGATCAGCACCGGTACCGACCCGGAGAAGGCTGCCCACGCGGAACCGCAGGCGAAGGCGATCAGCCCCGCGATGAACGTCCGCTTGCGCCCGACATGGTCGGCCAGGCTCCCGAACACCAGCAACAAGCCTCCGAACACGAGGGCGTATGCATCGACGATCCACTGCAGCTCCGAGGACGTCGCACCGAGATCCCGCACCAGTGTCGGCAGCGCCACATTGAGAACGGTGTTGTCGAGATTGACGATAAGGATGGAGAAGCAGAGGACGGCCAGGGTCAACCAGCGCGATGGGTGCGACCCGTCGCCGGCGATCTCCGTGGTCACCCGCGGGTGGGCGGCGTACGGAGGGTCACGGTCACGTGCCGGACGGTGGGCTTCACGGTGACCGTGCCGGTGGCCTCGTCGACCGTGCCGGTGGAGGCGCGGGCGATGTTGTCGAATGAAGGACGGGAGCGCGAACTGCACGGGTCCTTGCGGCGGTGCGCCGCCCAGCGTCAGCGACACCGATCGCCCGGCGCCGGCGATCGTGAGGCCGGCGCGCCGGCCGGCGGTGGTGGGGAAGTTGGTCACCGTGATCGGCGTCCCGCTGCCGCAGCCAGGCCGGCGGGACGCCGCGGCCGACCACGAGCGCGCCCCCGGCCCGCACCGCCACCAGCGAGTCGAGCAACACCTTGTTGGCGCCGGCGAGGCCCCAGGCGTGCGGTGACGACCCCTGTCCCGTGGCGGGGTGGCGGCCCACCCAGGGCGAGGCGGGGTCCGGGGCGCTCGAGCTCTCCCACCACGACAGCGGCCCGCTCTGGCTGTTGGCGATCATGAACTCGTAGCCCACGATCCCCTGGTCCCGGTGCGCGACGCTCGCCAGGCCGGCCGCGCCCATGGCGGCGTTGTAGCCGCTCGAGTAGTAGTCGCCGGGGAACCCGCCGGCCGTGCCGGGCGGCAGGACACCGCGGAGGCGGCCGAAGCCGTAGGCGTAGGTGGCGTCGATCATGCGCAGGCCGGGCCCGCTCAGCGGCGCGCCGAGCACGTAGCCCTCCCAGGCCCAGCTGCCGAAGCCGAAGGGCGACGTCCAGTTGGCGTCGCTCGGGTTGGTGCAGCGGTTGGCGCTGTTCGGCTGGAGCAGCGAGCAGGGGAGGTAGGCCGAGGCCGTTGCGGGCGATCGTCTGGCCGAGCACGGTGTTGACCGCGGCCAGGAGGCTGTTGTACTCGGTGGTGGCCCAGGCAGCCTCGGTCGTGTTGCCGATGGTCGACGCGATGTAGCGGTAGGCGGCCAGACCGAGCAGCGCCTCGTAGTCGTCGGTGGTCCAGTACCCCTGGGTGTCGATGTCGTTGGTGGCCTCCATCGTCCCCAGCGGCCCGGTCCGGGCGGCCGCGATCGCGTGGGCGCTGTCCTCGATGCTCGGCTGGGCGGCGCCCTGGGGGCCCTCGGTCGCGAAGTTCTGCGCGACGAAGCTCTTGTCGCCCGTCTTCATCAGGTACACGGCCCACGGCACGGCGTAGGACCAGAGGCCGTCGACGTACTGCCCCTGGGGCCCGACGGCGGTGCGGGCCTCCGTGAGCAGGGCATGCGCTCCGGTGAAATAGCCCTGGGTGAAGAGATTGGTGAGGATCCCGATCACGTCGTGGCTGAACTCCATCTCGTAGCCGTTGACGCCCGTATCGAGGGCGTCGCCGCTCCGCGTGAGCTGGGTGATGATGAAGCCGCTCTTGTAGGCGTCGACCAGCGCGGGGTCGGGCACGTTGACCTGCGCGATGCCGGCCAACTGTGCGGTCCAGAAGGCGCGCATGTGCGCGTAGTGCCGGTCGAAGCCGCCGGCGGCGGCGAGCTGCGATTCGGTGGGCCACGGCGCCGTGCCACCGAAACGGTCGGACACCACGACGTAGTCGTGGTTCTGGGCATGGTGGGCCGGCACCGCAAAGGGCCCACCGTCGAGGGGGACGAGGGCGGGGGAGGCGTCGGGATCGGCCATGACGGTGTGGCCGGTCGGGTTGTCGACCCTGACCCGGCTGTAGACGGCGACGTAGGGAGCACCGCCGAGGACGATCCGGTCGGCGAACTCGGTGATGGAGACCGTGGCGCCCTGATCGTCGAAGGTGGTCACCTGGGCCGGCAGGTAGCCGCCGGCGTCGGCCCAGGTCGTCCGCTGGCCCGCGTAGATGCCGAAGCCGAAGTCCTGGAACAGGTTGCCCGGGCCGTCCTGCACCACGAAGGTGCCGCCGAGGCAGGTGATCACGCTGTTGTGGTCGCCGAGCCACCCGATGGCCGACGCGGTCCCGTTGGCGCCCGTGAAGGCGTCGGTGTTGACGTTGAACGTGCACCGGTAGGCGGGAGCGGGGCCGGGCGCACCGGTGGGTGCTGGGGTGGGGTTGGCGCCGGCAGGCGGGGCGAGCGGGCCGAGCCCGAGCGGGACGAGCACGACGGCGAGAGCGAGAGTGGCGGCACCCACGGCCGTCCCTCTGAGGGTGTGCACCGCGGCATCGTAGCGAGGGGACCTCGTACCGGACCGGGCGGTAGCGTCCGCCCATGGTGCCCACGGCTCGACGTCACCGGCCGGCGTGAACGCGCAGGAGCCGCTCCCGCTCGCCGTGGCGGCGCGGGCGGTCGCCCGCTGCGCGCGGGCCACCGCCGTCCTGGTGGCCCGCCGCCGCACCCATCTTCCGAAGGGACACGTCGGCCAGCGCCTCTCCTTCGCCGACCGGTCGTCGGCCAAGGTGTTCCGCGAGACCACGGTCGACGGCGACCCGCCCGACGACCCGGCCCTACTGGTGGTCGAGTTCCGCCTCCGTCTGCTGCGCGGCCGCTGGCACCGGCTCTTCCTGTGGGAGTGCATCCTCAACACCCCGCTGTTCGCCGGGTTCCCCGGCCTCGTCTCCAAGCTGTGGCTCGACCGCGACGAGCGTGAGCGCTACCGGGGGCTCTACGAGTGGAGCGATGCGGCGGGCGCGGAGTTCTACGCCCGCTCCCTGTGGCGTGTGCTCGCGTTGGTGTGCGTGCCCGGGTCGATCCACTACCGGGTGATCCCCGGCCTCCGGCGCGACGCGGTGCTGGACGATCCTCAGCTGCTGGCGGGGATCTCCCGGGAGGACGACGCGGCCTGGTGGCGGGTGGTCGGCGCGGCCTGATCCGACCCGGCGCCGTCGCCCCGGCCCGGCCCGCGCTCGGCCCGTTCCTTGATGCCCAACAGCATCTTGCGCTCCATGACCAGGCTGCCGGGCTCCATCAGGTACGTGAAGAGGGCCCGGGCCGTGGCCGACGCTCCCGGTTGGAGCATCCGGTTGCGGCTGAGCAGCCGGGTGCCCTGCCCGTCGGGGACGAGCACGAAGGCCCACACCCAGTTGCCGTCGTCGGAACGGAGGACGAGCGCGGACTCCCGCTCCAGCCGTGCGACCTCCAGCCGCGGACCCTTCAGGCCGAGCTGCCAGCCGTCGCCGACGCTGACGTCCTGGAACTGGGGGAGGATCTCGTCCGCGCTGTGCATGTCGAGCCCCGCCAGGTTCTCGATCCAGTCGTAGGTGTAGGCGCCGGCCCGGCCGGGACCCATCTGGACGAGCCAGGGCCAGATCGCCGAGGGCGGCACGCCGATCCCGACGGCCCGGGTGGTCACCACGTCGGGGTCCTCGAGGAGCTCGTCCCCGGGCAGCGCCATGGTGGCCTCGGCATCCGTGGCACCCCACGTCAGGCACCAGGGACGCCAGCGCGGGTAGGTCAGCAGCGCGACGCCGGCCGCACAGGCCAGCCCGAAGAGGACTTTGAGGGCGGACGAACCCGGCGCGCGTGGCATGGTGCCATTCGACGCCCGCCGGCACGCACGCGCCAGGGGCGGAGGTCACAAGAGGGGCCGTCGGGCGGGCGGCGGTGCCGGGTAGCGCTGCACGGGCCACGCGACGGTTCTGCGGTCGGTGCAGGGCGCAGGCGTCGGCAGCGTACGATCCGTGCCGTGACCGACATGCTGACGTTGGTGACGCACCTACCCGAGGTTGCGTTCGATCGGGGCGACGTCGTCATCGACGAAGGCGGCGAAGCGGGCGGCCTCTGGGTGTTGATGTCGGGCAAGCTCCTGGTGCGCAAGGGCGACGTGCCGGTCAACACCATCGACCGGCCGGGCGCCGTCATCGGGGAGATCTCGCTCCTCCTCGGCCGCTCTCACGGGGCGACGATCGAAGCGATGGAACCAACCCGGGCCCGCTACGCGCGCGACGGCGGCGCGCTCCTGCGGGGAGATCCCGAGATCACCCGACTGATCGCAGTGGGCCTCGCCGAGCGCCTCAACTTCGTGACGGCGTACCTCGCAGACCTGAAGCACCAGTACGGCGACGCACCCGGGCTCTCAATGGTGGATTCGGTGCTCACCAGCCTGGCTCAGCGCCAGGGCGCCCCCGCGCGGAGTGGTTCGGCCCGGGATCCCGATCCGGAATACTGAGTCCCGACGGAGTCTGTCGATGCAGTGCGACATCGCTGTCGGGCTGATCAGAACACGGTGCGAGCGGGAACGGTCTCGCTGGCGAGGTCTATCTCCTCGGTTCCGAGCATCGAGACCCAGGTCGCCTGATGTGCGTCCAGATCGAGCACGATGTGCGCGGGCACCCGCCCGATCTGGTTCCCGGGGTTGAACACCCAGGTGCGCCCGATCCGGTCCGCCCAGGCACCCGCGGGCTTGAACGGCGACTCGTGCACGTGGCCGGCCAGCACCAGGTCGGGTCGATGCTCCTGGATCCAACCGGCCAGGTCGGCGTCCCCGTACTCCCGGCGGCCCGTCCACGACGTCGGTGAAGCGGTCGGGGGCCAGTGGTACACCCACAAGTGCTGCGTGGAGCCACGCGCCGAATCCGCGGCCAGCTGCTTGGCGACCCGCTCGCGGCCGGCCGGACCGTCCCAGAAGGGGCACAGGGTGACCAGCGCGCCGTCCATCACGACGGAGTCGCCGTCGGTCGGGATACCGGACGCCCGGGCCTCGGTGAGCCACAGCGCCGCCTGCTCTCCGTTGGCGTCGGGACCCGTGAGGTCGTGGTTGCCCGAGCTCACCGCCAGCCGGGTCACCGAGTTGATCGACGAGAAGTAGTGCAGGACCGTGACGCTCTGCGCCTCCAGGGGCACGGCCGACCGGATCGACAGGGTGTCACCGGCGATGACGACGAGGTCGTACTCGGGTCCGGCCCGGACCACCCAGTCGAGCTGGGGCAGGGCGTAGTGGAGATCTGAAACGAGAAGGATGCGCATGCGGGACCCCGAGCGAGAGGGGCGAGCTTAGGGGCGAGGGCGACCGGTCCGGCGCACGGCCGGCTCCTCGGCGTAACCGCCGGCCCCCGGGTGCGTCTTCCCATCGTCAATTCTCGACGCAGGAGGACACCATGAGCAGTGCAGGAATCGACCAGGCCATTGAGCGCATCGCGGCAGACCCCGACTTCGCCGGCTCGGTCTTGAGCGATCGGAGTGCGCTGGAACCCTTCGACTTGTCCGACGACGAGCGCACCTCCATCGTCGACGCGCTCGCCTCCGACCTCGAGGCCGCCGGGTTCGAGGTGCAGCCCTTCGGGATGGGATCCCTCTCCATCAACTGGGGCGACGTGCAGCTCA
The DNA here is from genome assembly GCA_963809825.1 of uncultured Acidimicrobiaceae bacterium. Lineage (GTDB taxonomy): Bacteria > Actinomycetota > Acidimicrobiia > Acidimicrobiales > RAAP-2 > Bog-473. The sequence goes on from CAWELJ010000005.1 coordinate 27,020, forward strand.
ACCACACCTCGGCCCTCGGGCAGTTCCAGGGGAACTTCGACCGGTCACAGAACGCCCTCGTGCTGCTCGAGATGAACGAGGGGACCTGAGCGGGGTCCGATCGCGCGTGGTGCCGATCGTCATGGGGATCCGGCGATGACGACGACCCTGATCGACGCCGTCCCGCTCCTGGGTCGGCTGCCCGCCGTGCTCGACTGGGCGGAGGAGGGCGCGGACGTGGTGACCGACGCCATGTCGACGCACCGTCGCCGGCTCGACGACGCCATGTGGTCGTTGCTCCGGCGCGCCGACGAGCTCGCCCGGTCGAGTGAGGCGGGGGTGCCGACGGCGACCCTCCGGGCGCTGGCGCCCGCCTGGGCCGGGGCGGACGACCGGGCGCGCCGGCGCGTCACCCTGGCACCGGCGACGTCGCGCCGCCTGCTGTGGGCGCCCCAGCGTCCGCACGACGCCGCCCGATGGATCACGATGGCCCTCGCCTACGAGGCCGCCGCCACCGCCGGCTCGGGTGTGCTGCGCCAGGGGCTCTGGTCGGCGCTCGGCGACCGCCACATCGGCGCCGGTCGGCTCCCGGCGCTGCCGGCCCCGGCCCCGCCGCCGTCCGGCGCCGGTGGGAGCGCGGGCGGCCGGGTGACCCCGGGCAGGCTGCGCCCGGCGCCTCATCACGTCGCGCCCGTCGTCGGCCGTGCCATCCCGGTGGACGCGTGGAGCCCCCTGGCCCGCACCGTGCACATTGCGCGCGCCGACCGCGTCGGCGCCCGGTGGCCCGAGTTCGACGAGACCGGCCTGCGCGAAGTGACCGTACGCCTCGACGACGCCCTTGCCCGGCTGCGGGGGACGTCGGCGGTGGCGGCGGCGCTCGTGGAGACCTTCACGCTGGTGGTCGTCGTCCGCAGTCCCGGGGGTGGGTTCGGGCACGGCTCCACCGTGGTGGACCTGGGACGCACCGTCATCATGGACCCCTTGGCCCCGGGCGCGACGCCGGCGCGACTGATCGAGGCCCTCCTGCACGAGGCCATGCACCACCTGTGCAACGTCACGCTCCGCGAGACCGTCTGGGTGCAGGGCGACGGAGGGGCCGTCATCGTCGAATCGCCCTGGACGGGGAACCCGCTCCCCGTGACGACCTACCTGCAGGCCTGCCTCGTGTGGGGCGGTCTGCGGAACTTCTGGCGCCAGGCCGAGGCCACGGGGCCCGTCCGCTCGTGGCACGGCGGAGCGCTTGGCCGCGGCCGAACGCGGCTTCGGGGCCGGGCCGCTTCTCCGTCGTGTCCCGCCGCCGGTCCGGCGCCGGGTGCACCCGCTCGTCGCCGAGGCCGTCGCGTCCGTGGAGCGCCGGTGAGCCGTCCCCTGGTCTTCCTGGGCCCGTCGCTGCGTCTCGACACGGCGCGCCGGCTGTGCGACGCCGAGTACCACCCGCCCATCGCGCGGGGCGACCTGGCCCGTCTCGTCCCGCCCGGAAGCGCACCGCGGGTCATCGGCATCGTCGACGGCGCGTTCCTGCATGCCGTGGCCGTGAGCCCCAACGAGATCCTCCACGCCCTGCGCGCCGGCCACGACGTGTACGGCGCCGCCAGCATGGGCGCGCTGCGGGCGGTCGAGCTGGCCCCGTTCGGCATGGTCGGCGTGGGGCAGGTCCACCGGCGCTACGCCTCGGGCCTCACCGAGCGCGACGACGAGGTCGCGGTCGCGTACGACCCTGTCAGCGGACGGCCGCTCTCCGACGCGCTCGTCTCCATGCGCGTCGGGTTCGAGGAGGCGGCCGCCGCGGGCCTCATCGACGGGGCGACGGCCACCCACGCCACCGAGGTCGCCGCCGCCCTGCATTTCGCCGACCGCACGTACCGCCGGGTGGTGGGTGCACTGAGGTCCCTGGCGCCGCACGACCACCGGGCGCTGCTGGAGTTCCTCCGTTACGACGCCACGGACGTCAAGGCGGCCGACGCCCGGGAGCTCCTCCGCCGCCTGGCCACGGCGGCGCCGGCGGCGCGGCCCCGCCCCGCTGCCGCCGTGCCGCCGCACCGGCACTGCGTCCGGCCGTGCGCGGTCGATCGCCTGCCCCGGGCGCCCAAGCAGCCCGGATGGGCCTCCGTGCGCACCGTGCCTCCCGACGTCACCGAGACCACGCTGCGCCGGGCGCGGCCGCTGGCCGGCATCACCCGGGTCGCCGACGTGACCGGGCTCGACCGGCTCGGCCTCCCGTGCTTCAGCGCGGTCGCGCCGGGACTCACGATCTCGACGTTCGCCGGCAAGTCGCTCGACCCCGCCCAGGCCCGGGTGGGCGCCCAGATGGAGGCCTTCGAGACCGCAGTGGCCCACCGGCCGCCCGTTGCGACGCGCAGGGGCCGGCGCGGCCAGTTGCCCGGCCGGACCCTCGCCGTCGATGACGACCTGGCGCTGGACTGGGTCGAGGGCTGGGATCTCGCAACGGGCGACACGGTCTGGGTGCCGGTCGACGCCGTCTGGTTCCGCCGCGGCGCGCGGGTCCCGTGGCGCCGCGACTCCAACGGTCTCGCGTCGGGCAATTCCCTCACCGAGGCGCTCGCCCACGGCCTGGCGGAGGTCATCGAGCGTGATGCCATGACCCTCCAGGCCCTGGCCTGTGACTACGCGGCGACGCCGCATCTGCTGGCGCTGGTGGCGAGGGCCGGCCGGCCCGCCGCGCCCCGCGCGGATTCGAGGCGGCGCCCGAGCTCGACTATCCGTTCGTGGAGATGGGATCGCTCCCACGACCGCTGCGCGAGGCCGTCGACCGCATCACGGCCGCGGGAGCCCGCGTCGACCTGCGCGCCATGACGTCCGACATCGCCGTGCCCGCCTTCGTGGCGCTCATCGACGAGCCGGCGGGCGGCGGCCTGGCCCAGACCCACGCCGGCTACGGCTGCCATCCCGACGCCGCCGTGGCGGCCCGGCGGGCCGTCACCGAGGCGGCCCAGGGCCGTGCCGGGTACATCCAGGGTGGGCGGGAGGACCTCCACCTGCCCGCCGTCAGGGAGCGGGCGGAGCCGACCGGCGGGTGGTTCGGCACCGGGGTGCCGCGGGCCGACTTCGGAAGCTTCGCGTCGCGCGCGCTGCCCGACGCCGTCGACGACGTGCACTGGATGCTCGGCGCGTTGCGCGCCGCCGGGCTCGGCGAGGTCATCGCGGTGGACCTCTCGCTCCCCGGCGTGCCGCTTTCGGTCGTCAAGGTGCTCGTGCCCGGTGCGGAGGCACCCCTCGACCTGTGGTCGCCGCGCCGCGGCGACTTCGGCTGGCGGGCCCGCCGGCTGATCGCGGCCATGGTGGCCAAGTGCGATCCCGTGGGTGTGGCCTAGAGCCGGAACACGACCTTGATGGCGTGAGAGGTGGGGCGGTCGATGGCCGTCTGAATGGCTTCCCGGTAGTCCTCGAGCCCGAACTCGTGCGTCACCACGACCGAGTCGGGCAGCAGGCCGGCGGCGAGCACGTCGAGGGCGCGGTCGACCGAGTGCCGGCCCGCCCCGCCGGCCAGCCCCGGCGCCGACGACGCGTCGACGGTGTGGTCGATGGAGCCCACCAGGGCGGCCTCCTTGTACCAGATCGGCGTGAGGTCGACCTCGCTGATCCCGGCCGCGCCGAGGAGCAGCACCGTGCCCCGATGGGCGACGGCGCGCAACGCCTCGGTGACCGACTGGGGCGACCCGACCGCCTCGACCACGTAGGGGAACCCGCCCATCAGCATCTGGTGGCGCTTGCGCCCGACCACGCGCGACCCGCTCAACGCGGCCAGCTCCTCCCAGTGCCCGTTGTCGGGGTCGCCCAGCACCACGTGGTCGGCGCCGCAGGCCGTGGCCGCCGCACCCTGGTGCGGGTGGCGGGCCAGCACGGTGACGGGGGAGCGGGGGAACAGACCGCGCAGCGCGGCCAGGGCGGCCAGGCCGATGATGCCCCCGCCGACGACGAGCACCGGGTCACCGTCGGCGGGCCCGGCCCGCAGCAGGCCGTGGCAGGCGATGGAGACCGGCTCGTACAGGCTGGCGCCCCTCTCCGCGATGGCGTCGGGGAGCGGGTGGAGCATGGACTCGTGCGCCAGCACGGTGTCGGCCCAACCGCCGCCCAGGTCCATGGTGTACCCGAGCGAGCGGCCCGAGCTCAGGATGCGGCTGTCGAGGTTGAGGCACGAAGACGTCCAGCCGCGAGCGCAGTTGGCGCACGGCGGGTCGATCCCCCGGGGCAGGCACGGGATGCACGGGTCGACGACGACGCGCGTCCCGGTCGCCAGCGAACACCCGGGGCCCGTCTCGACGATGCGGCCCGCCGTCTCGTGGCCGAGCACGAAGGGAAAGGTGCCGATGGAGGCCAAGGTGGGCGACGGCCCCGTGTTGTGGGCGAACAGGTGCAGGTCGCTGCCGCAGATGCCCCCGGTCGTCACCGCGACCCGCGCCCAGGACGGGCCCGGGAGCGCGGGTTCGGGGAGCTCGGCCAGCGAGGCGGGGAACGCGGGGTCCACCATGTCGAACACGACGGCGCGCACCGTGCGAGCGTAGGCGCGGCCGGCGGCCGCCCCACGGGCGGGTGCAGGCCTAAGGTGCCCGACGATGCGCGTCCCCGACGCCACGCTCGACGAGGTGCGCCGGCACGGCTACTCGCTGCTCGAGGGGTTCCTCGATCCCGACGAGCTGGCCGCCGCCCAGGACGCGCTGTGGAAGCACTTCCCCCGGCCCGAGGACTACTTCGACGACCCCGCCCGCTTCGACCGGTTCGCCGGGAGCCAGTTCGCCGGCGTGGAGGAGTTCCCCTACCGCTCGTGGGACCTCAACCGCCTGGCGGTTCACCCCGACCTCGTCGATGCGGCCGAGCGCTTCCTGGAGACCACGGAGCTCCACCTCTACAAGGTGGAGCTCTGGGCCAAGTACGCCGGCGCCGTCGACTACGACCAGCCACTGCACCGCGACTACGGCAGCCACAGCCTGGTCGTGCCGCGCCCCGAGCCCCGGTACCAGCAGCTGACGACGTTCGTCTACCTCTCCGATGTCACCGAGGAGGACGGGCCCACCTGCATCGTCCCCTACGAGAGCGGCCGGGACGTCCCCTGGACCCCGCTGTACCTCCCTTTCGGGGAGCTGGCCGAGGCCGAGGTGCGCTGCACCGGCCCGGCGGGGTCCCTTCTCGTCTACCGGACCGACATCCTGCACCGCGGCTCCGACTTCGGCGGGCCGAGGCGGTCACGCTTCTCGCTGCTGGCCGACTACCAGGTCCGCGGCACCACCTGGGGCGGCAAGATGGCCTGGCCCAAGCAGTCGCCCGAACGGTGGGCCAAGTTCATCCCGCAGTGCAGCGTGCGCGAACGGGACCTGTTCGGCTTCCCCCGCCCCGGCGATCCCTACTGGGACGAGGGGACGCTGGCGGGAGTGGCGGCGCGGTATCCGGGTCTCGACCTCGAGCCGTACCGGGAGTGCCTCGCTTCCTGAGCGTCCGTGGAGGCCGTGGCCTACGCTGCGGGTCCCGACGGAAGGGAGGGCACATGCCGGCACAGGTGATCTTGGAGTTCGAGGGCGTGACGACCAAGGAGTACGACGCGGTCAACAAGGAGCTCGGCATCGACATGGCGACCGGCACGGGCGACTGGCCCGATGGGCTGCAGGTCCATGCGGCGGGGTTGAACGAGCAGGGTCATCTCGTGGTGACCGAGGTGTGGGACACCCCGGAGCACCAGGCGAGGTTCATGGAGGAGCGCCTGGGCGAGGCCCTCGCCAAGGGTGGCATCACCGGCCCGCCCTCGAGCATCACGTGGATCGAGCTGGTCGCCCACCACCGTCCCGGCGACTGACTACTCCCGGTCCCGGGACGGTGCCGGCGCGGCGCCGAGCTCGGCGATGAGGCCTCATTCAGGGCGAGAAGCGGGGCCGCTGGATGTGGTGGCGGATCGTCCCCGCGCAGATGGAGCGGTTGCGGGCCCTCCTCGGAGGATGAGGGACGGAAGGGGATCGACATGACCTCGTCGGACGCAGAGAAGATCCACGTCGCCGTGCGGGAGCACTACGCCCGGGCGGCCAAGGAAGCTGGTTCGTGCTGCGACACCACCGGCAGCGCCCCGGATCTCATCGGCCGCACGCTGTATTCGGACGAGGACGCCGAAGCGCTGCCCGAGACCGCGCTCTCGGCATCGCTCGGCTGCGGCAACCCGACGATGCTCGCCGATCTGCAACCGGGTGAGGTCGTCCTCGACCTCGGCTCGGGTGGGGGCATCGACGTGCTCCTCTCGGCCCGACGTGTCGCCCCGTCCGGCAAGGCCTACGGCCTCGACATGACTCCCGAAATGCTCGACCTGGCCCGCCGCAACCAGGCCGACGCCGGCGTGACGAACGCCGAATTCCTCGAGGGGACCATGGAGGCGGTGCCGCTCCCGGACGAGTCGGTCGACGTGATCATCTCGAATTGCGTGGTCAACCTGTCACCGGACAAGCCCGCGGTGTTGCGGGAGGCGTGCCGCGTCCTGCGTCCCGGTGGGCGGCTCGCGATCTCGGACATCGTGCTGCGCCGGCCCTTGCCGCCCGACGTCGTGCAGGTCATGGGACTGTGGACGGGATGCGTCAGCGGTGCCCTCCTCCAGGCCGACTACGCCGAGGAACTGGCGAATGCCGGCTTCGGCGAGGTCACCATCGAGCCGACGCACGTCTACGACCGCGCCGATCTGGTGGCCATGGCCGGAGACCTCTCCTCGCGCGGAGCCATCCCTGCCTCAATGGACCTCCAGGACACGCTCGACCTCCTGGACGGTGCGATCATGAGCGCCTTCGTGAGAGCCCGTAAGCCTGCGGAAGAGGCGATCGGGGCATAGTCGCCCCCGGGCACGGTCAGTCGGCCTGTCCCGCAGTCGTCTACGGCGCCAGCAGCTTGATGGCGGCCTCCCGGTTGGGGACGCCGAGCTTGCGCAGAATGGCGGAGACATGGCTGCGGACGGTGGTCGGTGAGACGAACAGCCGCTCGGAGATCTCGGCTGTCGACGCACCGGCCCGCATCAGCTCGAGCACGTCCCACTCCCGGCCGGTGAGCCGGGCGGCCGGCCCCTCGGGGACGGCGACGCGTCGGTGCTCGCGGTCGCGGAACTCCTCGACGAGGCGGGCCACGAGGGTTCCCGGGAGGGTCGCCTCACCGTTGAGCACCCGGTGCAGGGCGTCTCCGATCCTGTCCTCGTCCATCCCCTTGAGCAGGTAGCCCGACGCCCCCGCCCGCAGCGCGTCGAAGAGGTCCTCGTCCTGACGCGACACGGTCAGCATCACGACCGCCGTGTCGGGGAGCGCCGCGGTGATGCGGGCGGCGGCGGCGATCCCGCTGCCGGGCATGTTGATGTCGAGCAGGCAGACGTCGGGCTGCGCGCGCTCGGCTTCGAGGAGCGCCGACTCGGCGTCGGCCGCCTCGGCGCAGACCCGGAAGTCGCCCCTCTTCTCGAGCGCGGCGCGCACCATGGCGCGGGTCCTGGCGTGGTCGTCCGCCAGGAGGACGTCGATGGGCTGGGTCATGGCACCGCGACCTCGACGCGCGTCCCGCGCGCCGGGGCGGACTCGAGGTTGAGGGAGCCCCCGATGGACTCCGCCCGCTCCTTCATGCTGAGGAGTCCGAACCCGCTCGTGCCGGAGTCACCCTGGGGGTCGAACCCGCACCCGTCGTCCTCGACCACCAGCCGCACGCCGTCGGCCTGCTCGAGCTTGACCGTCACCTCGCGCGAGGCACCGTGCTTGGCGGCATTGGTCATCGCCTCCCGCAAGATGCGCAGCAGGTTCTCGGTCACGTCCCCGGGGATCTCGATGTCGTCCATCAGGTCGAGGTGGACCTCCATGTCGAGGCGGGCGCCGAGGTCCTCGGCCGTCTGGGCGACGGCGTTGGCCAGCGACTGCGGGCGCGCCGCCGAGAGGACGCTGATGGCCCGGCGGGCCTCGTCGAGGGCCCGGTCGGCGGCGTCGGCGAGCTGCCGCAGCTCGGGGGCACCGGCCGAGTCCCCGGTCGTGCGGCGCGTCTTGCTGGCGATGAACGCCAGCTCGTGGGCCAGGCCGTCGTGCAATTCGCGGGCGATCCGCCGCCGTTCCTCCGCGGTGGCCTGCTGCTCCAGCGTCTGGTGGGCGGCCCACTTGGAGAGCGCCAGCTCGAGGAGGTGGCCCAGCGCCTGGCACCGCTCCACGCACTCGTCCGGCACGGGCTCACCCCGGGTGGAGATGGCGAGCACGCCGTGGAGGGTCCCGTCCGGGCAGACGGGCACCCAGGCGCCGTGGGGGATGCCGGCGGGGCAGATCAGTGCTCCCAGCGTCGGCCCGACGTCCTCCGCGGCCAGTCGCGCCACGACCGGCCGGCCCGTCAGCACGGCCTGTTGCAGCGGCGGATGGTCGTCGAGGGGCCAGGTCCCCTCCAGCTCGTACCCGGAATCGTCGAACTGGGCCATGACCCCGACGATCCCGTCCTCGATCACCAGATACGACGCCCGCCGCACCTCCGAACCCGGGGGCGAAGCCATGTCCGCCGCCAGCCGGGTGCCCATTTCGATGATCGCAGGCGGGTCGACCATGAGCGTGAGCTGGCGGGCAGCCACGTTGACCGCCTTCTCCTGGAGCAGGAGCCGGCCGGTGCGCGCGTTCGACCTCGTCAGCCGGTCTCGCAGCACGTGGATGGAGAGGGAGAACATGATCGCGATGGACGCGAAGAGAAGCAGCCGCCGGGCGGTGGCGGCGGGGATGTCGGGCGTGGCCAGCGAGACGCAGAAGACGGCGGCGACGACCAGGGCCACCACGGCGGTCGACTCCCAGCGCCGGCCGTAGAGCGCGACACCCACGACGGGCATCAAGAGCAGCGCGCCGAGCCCGCTCGAGATGCCGCCGGTGGCGATCATGAGGAAGATCACCGACGCGATGTAGACGGTCGCCCGGGGCAGCAAGGTGGCGGGCATGGTCTTGAGGCGGACCACCGCCACGGTTCCGAGGCCGAGGAGCAGCGCCGTGCTCACCCAGAAGGCGGCGTAGTTGGTGGGTCCGGGCGGCCACCCCGCGCTCGAATTGGCCGATGACGGCGACCACGGCGAACGGCAGCGAGCGGGCAACCCGATCGTGGGTCGGCGTCGGGAACCGCATGGGCCTGGTATCGGTTCGTCCCGGTGTTGTCCTGAGCGCTCCGTCGTCGAGCTTCCCCACACCCCGTGCCGACACGGGACCATCATGACGCCCGCGGCGCTCTCAGCCAGGGATTTCGGGTGATCCGGCCGGACCGCCCCGGCCCGCAGGACGCCGCGGAGCCGTTGCGCGGCCTCGGAGACCGCCTTCCTGCTCTTCGGCGCGGCAAGACCCGACGCGGAGGTGCCCGAGCGTCCAGATTCCTCAACGCCTTCTTCCTCTCGCCCGGAGCCGTCCAAAAGCTTCAACGCTGCTCAAGGCCCTGCTCGACGGCCCCGATGCCTAGGGGTCAGCACGTCAACCCGGACACAACCGAGAAGGAACGACCACCGATGATGTTCACCAAGACTGCCAGGCTGTCCCGACGGATGAAGATCGTCTCCGCCGTCATCGGGGTCTTGCTCGCCGGCGTGGGCGCCTACGCGGCGACGAACTGGGTGGTCGGGCTGAACGCGGGCTCCTCGGGTGAAGGGCAGTCGGCCACCATCTCGAACCTGACCGTCACCGCGGTGGCCTCCCCGGCGGCGACGAACCTGCTCTACCCCGGCGGCACGGGTGACGTCGTCGTGACGATCAGCAACCCGAACCCCTACCCGGTGACGATCACGGCGGTGCAGCTGCCGACGAACATCACCTACGCCACCGGCTACACGTCGAGCGCCCTGACGACGACCCAGGTCGGCTGCCTGGCCGCCACGCCGAGCACGGTCACCTGGAACTTCTCGACCGGGACGAGTGGCAGTTCGCACACGCTCACCACCCCCTTGACGGTCGGCGCCAGCGGCCAGGCCAACAACCCGCTGGCGGTGACCCTCACCAACGACGCCAGCATGGGGGCGGCCGCACCCGTCGCCTGTGCGGGAACCTTCTTCTCCCTGCCCTCCTTCACCGGGATCACGGCGACGGGCGGATCGGCGACCTCGACGACGACGCCGGCCACCGACGCCTGGACCGCCTGATCAACCGTCCCATGGTTCCGGCGGGCCGAGGCAGGAGAGGAGGGAGAGCACGACGTGACGCGATGCGCTCGGCCCCTCGCGCTCGCACTCCTTTGTGCCGCCCTGACCATCCTGCTGCCGTGGACAATGACGGGAGCGTGGGCGGCCGGTAACTGGGTCGTCCACCAGGCGACGGGCAGCAAGGGGGAGTCCCACGCACAGGCCCTTCCCTCCGCGCCGACGGGGGTCAGCGACAGCTGTCCCGCCCCCGTGACGTCGAAGACGATCAAGGTCACCTGGACGGCCGTCACCCACGCGACCAGCTACACGGTGTACGACTCGACCACGTCGGCGACCGGGACGTACGCCCAGATCGCAACCGGCGTGGCGACCAACTCGTGGACGAGCGGCACGCTGACCTCCGGCACCCACTACTGGTTCGAGGTCACGGTGACCATCGGGAGCAACTGGGCCAGCGTGAAGTCGAGCGCGACCGTCCAGAGCACGATCAACGCCCTCATCCCTTTCTGCACCCAGCCGTAGGGGCCCGGCGGCGGTACGCACCGCCGCATGGCGGTGGACGAGGACCCGTGGTGGCATCATTCCGGGCGATCACCCCGTCGCCGAGCAAAGGATGTGCCGTTCATGAGCTTTCGCGTGATCCAGTGGGCCACCGGGGGAGTGGGCCGGGCCGCCATGGAGGGCGTGCTGCAGCATCCCGAGCTGGAGCTGGCCGGGGCCTGGGTCCACAGCCCGGCCAAGGAGGGGGCCGACCTCGGCGCGTTGCTCGGCCGCGACGACCTCGGGGTGACCGCGACCACCGACGTCGACGCCCTGCTGGCCACCGAGGCCGACTGCGTCCTCTACAGCCCGATCTTCGCCGACCCGGCGGTGGTGGCCGCCATCCTGGAATCGGGCAAGAACGTGGTCACCCCGCTCGGCTGGTTCTACCCGCCCCCCGAGGAGCGGGAGAAGTTCGACACCATCGCCCAGGCCGCCGGCGTGACCCTGCACGGCACCGGGATCAACCCCGGGGGCATCACGGAGCGGTTCCCCCTCATGATCTCGGCCCTGTCGGGCTCCATCACCCACGTGCGGGCCGAGGAGTTCTCCGACATCCGCACCTACGGCGCGCCGGACGTGGTGCGCGACTGGATGCTGTTCGGCAAGACCCCCGAGGAGGCCCGCGCCAGCGTCATGATCGACGCCCTCGGGGGTGGCTTCCGCCAGTCGCTCTTCATGGTCGCCGACGAGCTGGGTTTCGACGTCGACCCCCAGCTCCGGACCACCCACGAGATGGCCGTCGCCACCGCACCCATCGACTCGCCCATCGGGCCGATCGAGCCGGGGACCGTGGCGGCCCAGCGGTTCACGTGGGAAGCCGTCGTCGACGGCGCCCCGGTGGTGACGGCCACGGTCAACTGGCTGATGGGGGAGGAGCACCTGCGTCCGACCTGGACCTTCGGTCCTGAAGGCGAGCGCTTCGAGGTCGAGGTCACCGGCGATCCGGGCTGCCTGACGACGTTCAAGAAGCTGCATCCCGAGACCGTGGCGGCCGGCCTGGCGCGCAACCCGGGCATCGTCGCCACCGCGATGCACTGCGTCAATGCCATCCCCTACGTCTGCCGGGCGGAGCCCGGCCTGCTGACCTACCTCGAGATGCCCCTGGTGGCCGGCCGCGCCGCGCCGGGCTTGCACCGCGACCGGCGGGCCACCTCGCCGGCCCGACCGGCATGATCCTCGACCGCTTCTCCGTCGACGGCCGGGCGGCCATCGTCACCGGCGCCGGGCTGGGCATCGGGCGGGGCATCGCCATCGGGCTGGCCGAGGCCGGAGCGGACGTCGCCCTGGCGGCACGCACCGTGGCGGACCTCGAAGAGGTGGCCGGTCACATTCAGGACCTGGGCCGGCGGGCGCTCGTCGTGCCCACCGACGTCACCGACGCGGCGGCCTGCGAGCGCCTCGTCGCCCGCACCGTCGAGGAGTTCGGCCGGCTCGACATCCTCGTCAACAACGCCGGCGGGGCGATGCCCCGTGCTGCCATGGAGACGAGCGAGGGCTTCATGGCGCGCACGTTCGCCTTCAACGTCACCGCCCCGCTGACGCTGACGAAGTTGGCGGCACGCGGCATGGTGGACAGCGTCGGTCACGGCACGGTCGTCAACATCTCGTCGCGGTCGGCCAGCATGACCCAGACGATGTTCGTCGCCTACGGCGCCGCCAAGGCGGCGCTCGACCGGATGACGCGCAACATCGCACCCGAGCTCGCCCCGCGGGTGCGGGTCAACGCCATTGACGTAGGCGGCGTGGCCACCCGCTCACTCGACGTCGTGCTCACCGACGACGCGCTGCGGCGGCAGTTCGTCGACAACACACCGATGCGCCGGCCGGGCGAGCCCGAGGACATCGCCTGCGCCGTCCTCTACCTCGTCTCCGAAGCGTCCTCGTGGGTCACGGGCAAGGTGTTCGAGATCGACGGGGGCACCGAGGCGCCGGCGATCGCGGTCCCGGCGCCGGACCTCGCCCCGAACTAGACCGGACGTCACCGCCGACGAACGCGGCGACCCGGGCCGGGTCGGGCCGGGCGGGTCCGCCCGAACGCGTCGGTTGCGTGGCCGTTGGCGGACAGCGCGAGGTTCCCTGGCATCGGGGTTATCGGTCCGTGACCGGCGGACGAATTCTCACGCGGTGAGGTACAGCCTCCCGCCCGCCTGGGTATGCGTGCCCACGCGCGGCGGTTCGACGTGGGCCCGCCGCGTCCTCGTGACCACCACGACCCCGAAGGAGACCCCTTGAGACGTCAGTTGCATCGGAAGGCAGCCGTGATCGGCTCCGTGGTGCTCGGCACCATCGCCCCGACCGCCGGACTCGTCGGATCTGCCGGTGCCGATCCCGGCGGCCCCGGCAGGCACGTGCTGCTGATCAGCATCGACGGGCTGCATGCCTCGGATCTGGCCGCGTGCGAAGCCAAGGGGGAGTGCCCGAACCTGGCCCTGCTGGCCGGGCACGGCACCACCTACGCCAACGTGTACGCGTCCGAGCCGTCGGACTCTGCCCCTGGGTTGATGGCCCTGGCCACGGGGGCTGACCCCAAGCTGACCGGCGTGTACTACGACACCAGTTGGGACCGGACCATGTACGCCCCGGCGGCCCAGACGGCCGGCGGCACGCAGGACTGCTCCGGCACGCCCGGTGCGTTGACGGAGTTCGCGGAGAATGTCGACGCCAAGGCCCCGACGTTCAGCAACCCCAACGGAACCCGGCCGATCATGGGTGCCACCCTCGACCCGACGCAGTTCCCCTCTGCGATGCAGCACGGGAAGTGCCAGCCGGTCGCACCGAACGACTTCCTGCGCACCAACTCCGTCTTCGGCGTCGCCCATCAGGCGGGCCTGTGGACGGCCTGGGCCGACAAGCACCCCGTCTACAACGCGGAGGTGGCCGGTCACGGGACGCCGAACTCCGTCGATGATCCCTTCAACACCGAGATCAACGCCGACCTCGTCCCTCCGTCGCTCGTCGACACCCGGGGCAACACGGTGACGTTCCCGATACCCAATCCGGACGGGACGGGGCCGTACTTCATCACCGACTCGGTCGGCAACACCGAGGCCTACGACCAGATCAAGGTCGACGCCATGTTGAACGAGATCGACGGGTGGAACTCCGGGCACACGCAGCACGCGCCCGTCCCCGCCATCTTCGGCATGAACTTCCAGACGGTGAGCGTGGCCCAGAAACTGGTGGACCCGGTCCTGTCCTGCACCCGCAACACGGGTGGCGGGTGCGACCCGAGCTACGTCCCGGGCGGCTACGAGCCGGGCAGCACCTCGACGGCGCCGCTGTTCACGCCGCAGCTGAGCGGCGCCATCGGCTCGGTCGACCGGGCCATCGGGTCGATGGTCAAGGAGCTCCGGACCCAGGGTGTCCTGGGCTCGACCACGATCATCGTCACCGCCAAGCACGGCCAGTCGCCGATCGACCCCGCCAAGCTGGCGAAGATCGGCAGCACCGAGACGACCGTCTTGACTAACGCCGGCGTCACGCCCGCGCAGGTCACCGATGACGACATCTCTCTGGTGTGGCTGCAGAACCAGAGCCAGACCGCCCAGGCCGTCCAGGCGCTCGACGCCGACAAGGCGGGTCCCGACACCGCCCACATCGACTCCGTCCTGTCGGGTCAGGCCCTGGCGCAGCAGTTCAACAGCCCGCTCCGAGACCCTCGCACCCCCGACCTCATCATCGAGCCCGTCCCGGGGACGATCTACTCCACCAGCAAGGCCAAGGTGGCCGAGCACGGCGGGTTCTCCGAGGACGACACCCACGTCGCCCTGCTGGTGGTGAACGGGGCGGGCATGGCCCAGCGCCGGGGCGACGACGGTGGAGGCTGGCGTGACGGATCCACCGTGACGCAGCCGGTCCGCACGTACCAGGTGGCGCCGACCATCCTGGCGCTGCTCGGTCTGAACCCCGACAAGCTGGACGCGGTCCGCGACGAAGGCGTGCAGGTCCTCCCGGGCCACTGAGGCACGCCGTCCGGCCGGGGGCGCACCTCCCCCGGCCGGACGGGCCCCCGCATCGGCGCCCGCCACGGCCCGGAGCGGATCTCGCCGCTCCGATTCGAGCACCCGTACAGTTCCCCTGGACCACACGCGGTTCGACCCGGGGACAGGAGGGCGCGATGCAGACACCCGAGGAGCTGTTCGATCTCCGGGGCAAGGTCGCCCTCGTCACGGGCGGCAGCCGTGGCATCGGGCGGGCCGTGGCCGAGGGCTTGGCCTCGGCGGGAGCCGAGGTCGTGATCGCCAGCCGGAAGTTGGGCAATTGCGAGGCGGCCGCCCGTGAGATCGAGTCGGCGACCGGCCGGCGGGTGGTCCCCTTCGAGTGCCATGTCGGCCGCTGGCAGGACTGCGACCGGCTGGTCGAGAGCGTCTACCGCGAGCTGGGGCGCTGCGACGTGCTCGTGAACAACGCGGGGATGTCTCCGGCCTACGACAGCCTGGTGTCGGTCAGCGAAGACCTCTACGACAAGGTCCACGCCGTCAACGCCAAGGGGCCGTTCCGTTTGAGCGTGCTCATCGGGGACCGCATGGCACAAGGAGACGGCGGGTCGATCATCAACGTGTCGTCGGTCGGCTCGTGGCGCCCAACCGCCACCGACCTGCCCTACGCCATGGCCAAGGCGGCCCTCAACGCGCTGACACTCGGGCTCGCCGGTGCATGGGCACCCAAGGTCCGCGCCAACCTGGTGCTGCCCAGCGCCTGTGACACGGACCTCACGGCGAACTGGCCGCCGGAGACCAAGTCACGCATCGCGGGGATGAATCCGATGCGGCGCCTGGGCACGCCCGAGGACCTGGCCGGTGCCTGCGTCTTTCTGGCCAGTGACGCCGCCGGCTACGTCAACGGTGCGCAGCTGGCCGTCGACGGGGGGCTCTACCGCACGCTGTGAGACGGGTGGGCGGTGTGGGGTGGGCGAGTCAGGCCTTGGTCAGGTAGCGGTCGATCACGCGGTGCATGTGCAGGACGTTGGCCTCCTGGCGACGGTTGAGCCTGAGGGCGGGTCCCCCGCGTGACTTCATCCCGACCTGTACGTGCTCCATGTTGGCGTAGTCCTGATTGGTGATCTCGCCCCAGTCGCGCTCGGTCCAGTCCGCGAAGAAGCGGCGCTCGGCCTTCTTGGGTGGCTCGCCTTCCTGGGGCCACTGCAGGAACCACGTGTCCTTGATGCAGCTGTCGGGATCCGTGCCGTTGGGCCGCACCCGGAAGAGGATGGCGATCCCCGGGTAGATGGGCCCGACCATGTTGGGAAAGAAGAACACGTCGTCCGCACTGGTCAGCTGGTCGTCGCCGAACTCCTCGACGCGTACGCCACGCGCCTCCAGCAGGTCGCGCCGACCCGCCTGATAGCGGCTCAACATGGTCTCGCCTTCGCGTGGGGTGGCCCGGATGTCGTCGACCAGGGCCTGCTCGTCCCGGTAGAAGAGGCCGCCGAGACCCCGGATGAAATTCTCGAGGATCTCACCCTCGTCGTACTCGCCCTCGGCCAGCCCCAGCCGCGGGCTCGGCCGCAGCTGACGCCGCGCGTTCGGCAACCGGCCGTAGTGGGCGTGGAGACCGAGCGATTCGTATTCGAGGCTGACGTCATCGGTCCAGGGCAGGAGCTGTGGGTGCGTCCCCTGGACGTGATAGCCCTCGTTGAACGCGTCGACCGCGACCTTCCAGTTCGCCGGCAGCACCGTCGACAGGTAGGTCCGGAGTCGGAGACGGTCCAGGTGATAGGGCGCCAGCAGAGACGTCAGCGGGTCGAGGTACTCGGCCAGGGGAGGTGTGGAACGGTCGAGGCAGACCCAGACGAAACCGCCCCACCGCTCGACCCGTACCGTTCGCAACCCGGCATCGGGAGGTATCGGATCGAATTCGTCCTGGTCGACGACCTCGACCAGCTTTCCGTCGAGGTCGTAGCGCCAGGCATGGTAGCGACACCGGATGCAGTCCTCGGGGAAGCGGCCGTTCCCGTCGGCGAGGCGGGTGCCGCGGTGCAGGCAGGTGTTGTGGAAGGCGCGGACGGTCTCCGGATCCGACCGGACGACCAGAATCGACTGGTCGCCGATGAGGTACTCGCAGAATTCGCCGACCTCGACGATCTCCTCCTCGCGACAGGCCACCTGCCAGACGCGAGACCAGAGGCGCTCGAACTCCAGCCCGGCGAACTCGGGGCTGGTGTACCGCTCTCTCGGGACGGTGTTGTCCTCACCGATCAGCACACTCTTGAGATCCATGTCGTCGATCTCCTTCACACCACGAGTCCGAACCGACGGGCGATCGGCGCGGTCGCGCCATGCTAGGGCGAGCGGCCACGGAACGGGATGGCCCGTCGCCGGTGGGCGAGCGGGGGCGCCCCCTATACTTCGGCTCCCGCCGGGGATCGCGAGTTCGCCTCCGGCGCGACCGTGGGGAGAGCGTGACGTGAGTGGTCCGACGTGGTGATCGGTGGCCACACGGGGGGGGACAGGGCGGTGGCGGAGGACGCCGAGGACGCCGCTCGCACACACGTGGCACCCCGCGCGCCGCTGGCTGGGCTCGCTCCACCGCTGGCCGAGGTGCCGCTCCCAGCTGCGAACGCGGCGGCGCTCCTGCGTCGCAACGGCACGGATCCCGAGTATGCCGACCGTCCTGCCCTGCGCTTCGGCGACCGCCAGTGGACACACGGGGAGCTCCTGGCCGAGGCGGAGCGCTTTGCCGCGCTGTTCCGCGCCCGGCTCGACCCGGGCCGACCCCCCCATGTCGGCCTCCTGATGGACAACACGCCCGACTACGTCTTTGCCCTCTGCGGTGCGGGCCTGACCGGTGCCGCGGTGGCAGGTTTGAACGACACCCGGCGCGGCGAGCATCTCGGCCGTGACATCGCGCACACCGACGTCCAATTCGTCATCACCGAGCCTCGGCACGAGGAGCAGCTGCGGACGGGCACCGAGGGAGTGGCGCTCCCCGGTGGGATCCTCGTCTCGGACCGTTTCACCGACGGGGACGACCCGCCGGCCACGGGTGAGGCCCTCGAGCAGGCGTTGCAGGCTGCCTGGGCCGACCACGAGGCGGAAGGTCAGGGCCGGGGCGCACCGGCCGACCCCGACGTCGACGCCCTGTGGGCGCTGCTCTTCACCTCCGGGACGTCGGCCGCGCCCAAAGCGGTGCGCTGCACGCAGCGTCGACTGCTCACCACGGGCAACCGGATGGCCATGATGCTCGAGCTCGGACCGGAGGACGTCGGCTACGCGTCCATGCCCCTCTTCCACACCAACTCCTTGATGTCGGGCCTTGCTCCGGCGTTGGTGTCCGGTGCCTCGCTCTCCTTGGCCCGTCGCTTCAGCGCGTCACGGTTCCTTCCCGACGTGCGGCACTACGGTGCCACCTGGTTCAACTACACCGGAAAGCTGCTGACGTACCTGTTGGCCACTCCGGCGCAGGCGGACGACGCCGACAACCCCCTGCGCGTCGCCTTCGGCAACGAGGGATCGCCGCACGTCGTCGAGGCTGCCGCGGAACGTTTCGACGTGCGGATCATCGACGTCTTCGGCTCGACGGAAGGCGCCATCGCGCTGGACCGGACCGGGAACCGTCCCCGGGGATCAATCGGTCGTCTGCGGCAGGGAATTCTGGTCGTCGACGAGGACGGAAACGAGGCACCGCGCGCGGAGTTCGACGGCGTAGGCCGTCTCGTCAATGCGGATCGTTGCGTCGGCGAGCTGGTGAACACGCTCGGCGTCGGGCCGTTCGAGGGCTACTACCGCAACGACGAAGCCATGCACCAGACGACCCGACGAGGCTGGTACTGGAGCGGGGACCTCGGCTACGTCGACGATGACGGCTGGGTGTACTTCGCCGGCCGGAGCTCGGACTGGTTGCGCGTGGACGGTGAGAACTTCACCGCGGCGCCGATCGAGGCCATCGTCGGGCGCCATCCCGACGTCATGTTGGTCTCGTCCTACGGGGTGCCCGCCCCGGACTCGGGCGACCAGGTCATGGTTGCCCTGGTGCTGCGCGACGGTGCAGAGTTCGATGGGATCGCCTTTGCCGCCTGGCTCGACGCGCAAGCCGATCTCAGCCCGAAGTGGCAGCCGCGGTTCGTCCGCATCAGCGAGGCGCTGCCCAGCACTCCGACCAACAAGATCCTGACCCGCACCCTGGTGCACGAGAAGTTCCGTTCCGACCGGGTGCGGGGCGATGCGGTGTACCGGCGCGCCCGCGGCGAGGCGGGATACCGCCCCTTCGGCGAGGAGGACGAGTCATCCTTGCGGGACGCCTTCGCCTCCCACGGCCGGCGCGCGGCATGGGATCTCTGAACGGACGAACATCGGTTCTCGACATGGCAGGCCCAGGGGCGATCGCCAACCCTCGAAGGAGTGCTCAAGTTGCGCTCCGACTGTGCCGATGTCGGGCCCATGGGCCCGCTGCGTCTCGACCCGTGGCGATCGGTGGTCGCAGCGATCTCGACCGCCGTGACGAGGACCACGCTGATCGGAACCCTCCTCGTCTGTGTGGTAGCAGGCGGGGCGTCGGTGATGGTGGACATGCAGACGGCGGCGGCTGCCACGGTGGGCGACCAGATCGCGGCCGTCGCCGCCTCCCAGGCGGGCGTTGCGTACTGTGACAACGGTGGAGGGATCAACGGCCCGACCAACGGCGGCGTCAACGAAGCGGGGTGCGGCCCGGGGGTCAAGGGCTACGACTGCATGAGTCTGGTGCAGTACGCCGTGTACCAGGTGACGGGCATCGCCTTGCCCGCCGATGGGAGCCAGCCCGCAGGGGTCGGGACGCGCATCCCCCGCGCGGGCACGATCCCCGAGGACACGGCTGCGCTGCTGCCGGGTGACGCGGTCTACTGGGGTGGGAGTGGCATCGACGGGTTCGCTCACTCGGGCATCTACGCCGGCAACGGCAACGTGTGGGACGCCATCGGCGTCAACCAACCGGTCCAGACCCACACCATGGCCTACCTGAGCACGATCTACACCTACGACGGCGCCATCCGGTACTGGACACCGTCGACGACGGCCACCTCCGGCGGACTCGTCGCGCCGGTGGTCGGACTCGCGTCGACGCCGGACGGGAAGGGCTACTGGTTGGCCGATGACGCCGGTGCGGTGTCCCCGCACGGGTCGGCCGTCAGCTACGGGTCGCTGATCGGTCATCAGCTGAATGCGCCCATCGCGCACATCGTCTCGACGTCGGACGGCCTCGGCTACTGGCTGGTGGCCAGCGACGGCGGCATCTTCGCGTTCGGTGACGCCACGTTCCTCGGCTCCATGGGGAGCAGCCACCTCAATGCCCCAGTGGTGGACATGGCTCCCACACCGGACGGCCACGGCTACTGGCTGGTGGCCAGTGACGGCGGGATCTTCGCATTCGGCGACGCGATGTTCCACGGTTCGATGGGCGGCCAACACCTGAATGAGCCGATCGTCGGGATGAGCGCTGATGACGCAAGCGGGGGTTACTGGCTGGTGGCCACCGACGGCGGGATCTTCTCGTTCGACGCACCCTTCCGGGGCAGCACGGGTTCCATCCAACTCACGAAGCCCGTCAACGGGATGGCGTCCCTCGCCGACGGCCAGGGATACTGGTTCGTAGCGTCCGACGGCGGGATCTTCAACGAGGGTACGGCCCGCTTTCAGGGGTCGATGGGCGGGACGACCCTCAACGCGCCGGTCGTCGGCATGGCTGCCGATCTCGCCACCGGGGGATACTGGTTGGTGGCCAGCGACGGAGGCATCTTTGGCTTTGGTGCTCCGTACTTCGGTGCAGGGTGACCGAGTCCGAGTCCGAGTCCTAGACCCGATATCCCCGCCCTCATTCTGGCCCGATCCTCGATCGCCACGAAGGCGTTGGCGCACCTCCAACGGCCCTCACGATCGCGCATGAGCGCCCTTGGGGTGTTCATGAAACCCCGCCGCCAGGGTCTATGCCGGTGGGGGAGTGGGTGCGCGATTGGTCAAGTTCCCCATCAGGGATCGCGACACCAAATTCACTGCAGCCTTCGACGAGGTCTTCCAGACCGAGGGCGTTCGAATCATCCGCACACCGGTCCGCGCTCCTCGTGCAAACGCATTTGCCGAGCGCTTCGTCGGCACAGTCCGCCGTGAATGCCTTGATCGGATGCTCGTTGTCGGCAGACGTCACCTCGAAGCCATGCTGCACGAGTACGTCGAGCACTACAACGGCCACCGGCCTCATCGATCACTCGGTCAGCTTCCACCTCAACCGAAGAGACTGGCCCCAACAACACTCATAAATGTCGACGCGTCATGGCTGCAGCGGACGGACCGACTCGGTGGAGTGATTCATGAGTACCGGCTGGTCGCATGATGCGGATGACATTATTGGCACCCACACGGTGCTTCCGCATGGTTCGGTCCAGGCAGTTACTGGCCACTACCAGGATTGGGACGTTCTCAGGTCCCCGGGGCCCCCTACCACGGGATGCAAAGGGACTCGCTGTAGAGGTCGTCGATCAGCTCTGGTTCCAGGCTGTCGCTGAGGTACATCTTCGGCCAGGAAGTCACACTGAAGGAGAGGGGCGGCCTGCGCCCGATGATCCGCAGGTCAGCCAGCGTCGCCAGGAGCCGGTGACGGACCAGCAGATGACGGGTTAGTGGGATCACAGCCCGCCGGAACAGCGCGGGGTTGCTGGCGTGGGCGATTACGGCGATCGGCATCCCCTTGGCCCTGGTCTTCCGGTATACGACATAGCAGGAGTCTCGGCCACGGATCAGGACCATGTGATGCGCCGCCAGCGCTTCTGCGTGGTCCCGGTAGCGTTGCAGCTCCGTTCCGGTGAGTGTGCTTCCGATGACATCCGGGTCGGCGCTGATCGTCGTCCGGCTCGGCGGGGTCGGCCACGGCAGGTTGGGAATAAGGCAGGCAGACGCGTCCAGGTGACGGAATCCGAGCCAGGTAATGATCGGCACGGTGTTCTCGGCGGGCGAAAGGGTGATGAACTGGTAGCCGTCCTGCTCCAGCAAGGCCTTGAGGATTGAGAGGCTGTGGAACCGGAATTCAGGCAGGACGTACCACGTACCCAGGTCACAGAACCGTTCCAATCTTCCGGCTACCAGGCGCTCCGAGTAGAAAGCCAGGTGCGCACCGACGATGCGCCGCCCGTCGCGCAGGATGAATCCGTGATTAGGTGCATCTACCTTCCATGGCTCCGCCAACGGCGAGCGGGCCCAGGGAATCTCTTTCTTGTAATTGGCGTGCAGGAAGTCCGCTACCTCCGCTATATCCGCGTCGGTGATAGGAGCGAGCTCAATGGTCATTCCGGGAGACCTCCGCGGTGGCCATTTCCACCAGTGCAGGGCGGTCGACTTTTCCGTTGGCGTTGAGCGGTAGGTCGTCGAGCCGCCAGGCCCAACGTGGCACCATGTAGTCGGGAAGCGACCGCGCGAGCAATACGGTCGCGTCACCGGGTTCGAGCTCGGATCCCGCGTAGAACAGCGCTAGCTCCACGAGGTCCCTGTCACGCACCGGCACCACGGCCACCTGGCGGACTCCGGGCAAGGCCCACACCGTATGCTCGATCTCCGCCAGCTCAACTCGATAGCCGCGGATCTTCACCTGGTGATCGACACGTCCCAGGTACTGCAAGACCCCCTCCTTGGTAACCGTCCCCCCATCTTCGCCGGCACAAAGCCGGACTCGGTCGCCAGTGCGATACCACCGGCGCCCGTTGTGGAGCAGGAATCTGTTCGCATCGTCTTGGGGATCGAGGTAGCCGGAAAACATCTGCGGTCCGGAGACGCACAGTTCACCTTCGACCGGATCCGGCCGCCCCTGCTCGTCGATCAACACGTATCGCAACGCCGGGTACGTGGTGCCGATCGGGACCACATCGTTCAGGCAGTGCGACGGTGAGTGCTCTGGCACCCACCGGTATGAGCTGCAAGCGATGGTGAGTTCGGTCGGCCCATACAGGTTCTCGACGATCGACCGGCTGGCTGCCTGTTGCCAGTCCTCAGCGTCCTGTCGCATCAGGGCTTCGCCGCAGAAGAGGCTCCAGCGCAGTGACGGCATCGAGCCCGGTTGCAGTGCCCTGCGGCGACGTGCGAAGGAGATCGCGCTCGGCACTGAGAACCAGACGGTCATCTTCTTGCGCTCGATGAATTCCGGTAGCGCAACGAATGCGTGTACCGGAGTAGACGCAAGCGTTGCGCCGGCGCCCCAGGCCATGAACATGTCGAACATGGCCAGGTCGAACGTGGCCGCGAACGTCTGGGAGCAGACGTCTTCGGGCGTGAAGCCGTACCGCTCTTGGTTGAAGCGGAGGAAATGGTCCACATTTCCGTGGGTGATCGGCACGCCTTTTGGCCGTCCAGTTGAACCGGACGTGAAGAGCACATATGCGACCTCGTCTGGACCTGCCCCGGAGGGCTGCGTCAGGGCGCGGCTCTCCTGGGTGCGGACCGTGGTTGCGGCCGGGCCGACGGCATCGTCGTCGGGAAGCAGCACGGGCAGGGTGCCCGCCAGGCCGCTCTGGCGCAGCACATCGGCGCCCCTGCCATCAGCCACCAACGCGTCCACAGAGGCCGCCGCGGCCATCGCGGCGGTGCGCTCCGTCGGGAACGCTGGGCTGAGTGGGACAGCCGTGGCGCCGGCGTACAGAGCGGCGAGAATCCCGACGTAGCACTCGAGTGTCTGAGCCGCGAGAACGCCTACTGCCCCGAGCCGCTCCGGCGATGCATCCTGCAGGGTCCCGGCCCACGAGAGAGCCATCTCGTGCACCTGGTTGTAAGTCCAGCTGCGATCCCCGATGCGCAGGGCAGAGCCTTCAGGCGCGGCGGCCAGCCCGCGGGTAAACCACTCGTGCAGGGCCCGGCCGGAGGCTGTCTGGCTCACCCGCGCCGTCACGGCGCGACGGTGTGCATGCTCTCCAGTCCCAGGCGTTCCAGGAAGAGCATCGTCCGGTTCATCAGCTCACGATGCGTTTGCTGGCGAACCGGGTCTTCGAGTAGGCGCGCCCGGAGTTGCCGTCCGCCCTCGATCCCCGCGTCCGTGTACACAGCGGGGTTGTAGAACAACTGCAAAACCACAGATGTGTACCGGGCAAGATAGTCGCCGGCCGCCCGGAGCTCCTTCTCTCCGGTGGTCGCCGCCGCTTGCTCGGTCAGCGCCCGCATCAGCTGCCGGCCGAATGCGAGGTGCCGTGACTCGTCTCGATGGTGGACCCGGTTGATCTGTTGGACAAGCGGAGGCAGCCGCTTATCCTCGGCCATCCGAATGTTAAATGCGTCGGCCACCTCTTCCGCGATGAGGATCCGGCCGAAGACCAGGATGTCCCTCAGCACGCTCTCCTCGTCGCTGCCCGCTGGGAAGCTCATCCCTCTCGGGTACACCTTCCCCCCGTAGCGGTGGCAGAACGTCGCGAAGAACCACATGTGCTTGTTTTCTTCGGCGATGAAGTCGTAGAAGAACTCCGAAAGGCCAGGGAACCGTGTCTCGTAGATACGGTCCACGACCTCTGAGATGATCTCACGAATCTGGTGGATATTGAGACTCAAAAAGTTCACAAATTCCCGGTGCGAGAGAGCCAGCCTCTGGTTCTCAGTCAACTCGTTCCAGACCGAGGTTCCATAGCAGGTCATGAGCTCCGGAGCCATCCAGTATTCGGACGTCGAAAGTGAGTCCGGCCACTCGAATAGCTCGTAAGGGTCGTAGGAGTTCTTGCGTGATGTCACGCTGAGCTTCGCAGCGAACTCCTGCAGACGCTCCGTGCGCGTGTGGTCTGCTGTCATACCTAGCTCTGCTAACGCTCCGCGAGCGTCGGGTCTATCTGGCATAGCAACCGCCATATCGATGCCGGGGTGGCGAACGTCTCGGGGGTCACCTGCTGAGCAGGGATATCGAGATCGAACTCACCCTCCATTATTACGACAAGCTCAACAATATCGAGTGAATCGACCCCAAGCGAGGCGAGCGGCATATCTGGGTCGATATCCGCACCAGCACTGAGAAAGCGGGCTTGAGTTCGCAGAACTTTTTTCAAACGGCCGGCACTTCCGTCCTCGGCGGCCTCTCGAAGCGGGTGAACGTCGTCTGTGTCGGTCAGCTCCTGATTGCTCGCCACAGGTTGAATCGTATCGACGGCATCACTCGCTGTAATAGAGCCGACTGGACTGAAGCCGACAATTTCCCGACAAGCGGCCCCCCGGTTGGGGGGAGGAGGGGCCGCTGCACCGTTGTCTCGTGACTGACGTAGGCATCCCCGAATTTACGTCCCGAACCTGGCGGATCGGCGTACGTCGACCGTGGAACCGTGTACCTCGGGATCGAACTTCGTCCGTATTTCGTCCGTCAGAGGTCGAAAAACGATGCAAAACAGTGGGTGAGGGTGAAGGCTAGAACCGCAGGTCATCCTGCAAATCAGCAGGTAGTCGGAGGGTCCTCGGTCACCCTCTCAAGGTGGCGACACGAGCCCGAATCCAGATGGCGCGGGTCGAGAAATCGCCCCTTCGAACGCCAACTTAGGGGTCGCGCCATCAAGACTTCCCTGAGCCTCTAACAGAATTGGCATCTGGAAGAATTTGGACCCGGCAATCGATCGAAGAGTGGGCAAGAGCATCTGGGCGAGAGATCGAGAAATGATCTTTGGAGCAGGCCATTTTCAGGTGTGGCCCTCTTGATCGACGGCCAGCTGTTCTCCTCTCACTTGCCCAAAGAATTGCGTGACCTGCCGGCTCCACCGCGGGGCGCCTCGGAAGCCGAAAAGATCGTCTATGAAGCGAAATTCAACCAACGGGCACGCTGGCGACTTGTCCGTCACGCCGGTCCGGACGTTGATGGGGTCACCCGCTGGCCGTGCCCCTTCTGCGCCGGGTTGCTCCGAAGCCGTCAAGTCCCAAAGACAATGAGGACTTCTCGGAAGTCCCCGCTCGTGCTCCTGCCCGAAGGGTCAACGAGCTGCTGCTCGGGAATCCTTTCAGCTGCCCCGGTTGAGCTTTCGCTGGTTCAGCGCATTCCCTATGGCACCACAGCGTGGCGGATCTCCATGGGCAGGCGCCAGGTTGTCGAGTCGGTGAATGCGGCGCTCAAGGGTTCCTTCGTCGACCTGGCCCGGGGGTTCTTCCGAGTGTTCGGGCGGGTGAAGGTGTCCGTCCTCCTCGGATTCACCCTTGCGGCCTTCAATCTCGAGCGCATCCGCTCATTTCGTGCCAAGCACAGCCTCGCTGAGGACGGATCGGAGATACGGGATCCTTGCAATCGTTCTGCTCGAACGAAGCGTCGTCGCGGGACCTGGGCGCAGATCGTCGAAGAGAGACCACAGCCCCCACCCTCGGCCCCGCCCGAGTAGAGCACGGCACCTCTTTGGGCGACAAGGCGAGCCTTCGCGCCCCCGACGAGAATCGATAGGCGTGTCAACGCGAAACCGCCGGCCGTAAGGCCGGCGGTTTCGTCATCCATGGGGTAGCAGACGAGTTGTGAACTCGCCGCCACCTCCAACAAGGCACTTTCATGAACACTCGGCGTGCTCTTTCATGAACATGCCCCCTTGGAGGTGGCGGGATTCGAACCCGCGTCCTCCGGAGCCGCAGTAGGCCTTCTCCGAGCGCAGCCGGCATCAGATTGTCGGGGGTGGCACTTCTGCCGGCGGCAGTACCACCCCGTAACCAACGAAGTGTCCTCAGTGTTCAGTTGGTGTGAGGCACTGAGTAAGCCCTACTGAATGACGCCCAAGATCCGATCCGTAGGGCGGGGACCGGCTGGACGTCGCTACTTAAGCAGCGATCGCGAGCTGAGGCTCGGCGTTTGTTTTTGGTTCCGGCTCTTTAACGTGGCTCCGGAGACCACGGCTCGCTTCTCCTACCTTGACGACCGAAGTCGAAACCAATCACCCCCATGTCTGGGTTTGCCGACCGCTCTGGTCAGCCCTTCCATTGTACGGCCCCGCCGGCGGCCGGGTGTCAGGCCGTCGAACAGGGGCCTACCCGCCGCTCCAGCGGCTCATCTCCTTGGTGGCCCGGGCGGCCTCCCGCTCGGCCTCGCGGGCCATGAGCACGTTGCGCTTGTCGTAGAGGCGCCGCCCCTTGGCCAGCGCCAGCTGGACCTTCGCCTTGCCGTCCCGGAAGTACAGCGAGACGGGGATCAGCGTGAGCGACTGCTGCTGCGTCTTGCCCAGCAGCTCGTCGATCTGGGCGCGGTGGAGCAGGAGTTTGCGCTTGCGGTCCGGGTCGTGGGCGCCGAAGCCGGTGGCGAAGGTCCAGGGCGGGATGTGCAGTTGGAACAGCCACATCTCGCCGCCGTCCACCCGGGCGTAGGCCTCGCTGAGCTGCGCCTTGCCCTCCCGGAGCGACTTGACCTCGGAGCCCTGGAGCACGATGCCGGCCTCGAAGGTCTCGAGGAACTCGTACTCCCGCCGGGCGCGCCGGTTCGTGGCGACCGTGCGGTCGCCCGTGCGCTCCTCGCGGGCGGCCGCCCGCTTGGCGATCTGCTTCTTCGCCCTGGCCATGAGGGGTACGAGGGTACCCTTCATGGGTGCTCCGCCTGTCCCGCACCATGTACATGGAGATGGTGGCCCACTGCCTGTCCGGTCTGCCCGACGAGGCGTGCGGCCTCCTGGTCGGGTCCTACGGGGGCGACGAGGCGGCCCACCTCTTCGTCACCGCCAATGCAGCGGCCTCGGCCATGGTCTACGAGATCGACCCCAAGGAGATGCTGCGGGTGGACCGGGCGGCGCAGGCGCTCGGGGCCGACATCATGGGCGTGTTCCACTCCCACACCCACACCGACGCCTACCCCTCGCCGACCGACGTGGCGCAGGCGACCGATCCCGGCTGGCACTACGTGCTCGTCTCGTTGCGCGACACGCATCCCGTCGTGCGCAGCTACCAGATCCGGGACGGACAGATCACCGAGGAGGCGGTCGAGGTCCCCGGGCTCGAGGTCCCCGGGCTCGAGGTGGGGTAGGGCGCGGCACGCCGCCTTGTAGAATGATTACCGGATCAGTCAACAATCACCTGACCTGCCCTCTTGGGTCCGGTGCGCACCCGAGAGCACTGAGCGAGGAGGCCCCGTGGCCGTCGAAGTCCGCCTACCGACCGTCCTGCGCAGCCAAGCCGGGGGCGCGGCCGTCGTCAGCGTGGACGGGTCCACCATCGGCGAGGTCCTCTCCAAGCTCGTCGCCGAGTACCCGGGCATGGCGGGTCAGGTGCTCACCGACGAGGGTGCCCTGCACAAGTTCGTGAACATCTACGTCGACGACGACGACGTGCGCTACCTGCAGGGCCTCGACACGCCGGTCAAGGACGGCGCCGAGGTGTCGATCCTGCCCGCCGTGGCCGGGGGCTGAGGGCAGGGGTCGGGGCCTCTTCCGATGACGCTGTACCCGTCGGTGCTCGACATGATCGGCAACACGCCGATGGTGGACATCTCGTCGCTGAGCCCCAACCCTGCCGCGCGCATCTTCATGAAGCTCGAGGGGCAGAACCCGGGCGGGTCGGTGAAGGACCGGGTGGCGCTCTCGCTCATTGAGGATGCCGAGCGGTCCGGGGTGCTCGTGCCGGGCAAGCCGGACCAGGTCCTCATGGAACCGACGTCGGGCAACACGGGCATCGGCCTGGCGCTGGTGTGCCGGGTCAAGGGTTACACGCTGAAGGCCGTGATGCCGACCAACGTCTCGCCGGAGCGCCGCCAGCTGCTCGAGCTGTGGGGGGCCGAGATCATCGAGTCGCCCGGGACCGAGGGCTCCAACGGCGCCGTGCGCATGGCCCGGGCCCTGGCCGAGGAGAACCCCGAATGGGTCTTCCTGTACCAGTACGGCAACCCGGCCAACCCCAAGGCGCACTACGAGGGCACCGGCCCCGAGATCCTGCGCGACTGCCCCGGCATCACACACTTCGTGGCCGGGCTCGGCACGTCCGGGACGCTGCTCGGGGTCGGGCGTTTCCTGCGCGAGAAGCTCGGGGACGCCGTGTCCGTCTGGGCCGTCGAGCCGCCGGCCGGCGAGATGGTCGACGGCCTGCGCAACCTCGACGACGGCTACATCCCGCCCATCTTCG
The DNA here is from genome assembly GCA_963809825.1 of uncultured Acidimicrobiaceae bacterium. GTDB lineage: Bacteria > Actinomycetota > Acidimicrobiia > Acidimicrobiales > RAAP-2 > Bog-473. Next base: position 55,619 of record CAWELJ010000005.1, read on the forward strand.
AGAACCTCGGGGGGGCCGAGCTGCTGGACCGCAAGACCGTGGTGCGGCCCCGGGAGTCGATCGAGTGGACCCGGCGCCTGACCGAGGTGGGCGTCTTCGCCGGCATCTCGACGGGGGCGGCGCTGGCCGGCGCCGTCAAGTGCGCGGCCTCACTGCCCGACGGGCAGGAGGCGTCGATCGTGGTGGTGTCGGCCGACGGCGGCTGGAAGTACCTCTCGACCGGCGCCTGGACCGGCGACCTCGACGAGGTCACCGAGCGGGCCAAGGAGATCATCTACTTCTAGGTGTCGGTGGAGGTGGCCTCCTGCGTGGTCGCCATCCGCCGCATCGCCCTCTGGTACGACAGCGGCGCCAGCGTGCGGGCGATCGGTGCCAGCAGCGGCAGGCGGGCGGCGTTGATGTCGAGGTGGGGGCCGCCCAGCCGGTCGGCCACCAGCGTGGCGACCTGTTCCTGGCTGCGGCGCACCATCCTGGGCGGGAGCGAGCCCCCGTCCTCGTTGCCCGAGAGCCCCATGGCGGTGGGCACCCACCCCGGGTACAGGACGTGGACGTGCACGCCCCGAGGGGCGACCTCGTGGGCGACCGACTCGCTGAACGCCGAGATCGCCGCTTTCGATGCCGCGTAGGCCCCTTGCTTCGGCTCGGGCGCCCGCGCCGTGTCCGAGGACACGTTCACCACGGCGCCCCAGCCGCGCTCGACCATGCCGGGGATGACGGCGAGCGTCCCGGCGACCGTGGCGAAGAAGTTGACGTCGAACAGGCGGCGCACGGTCCCGAGGTCACCGCCCGGCACCGGCAGCATCAGGTCGACGCCGGCGTTGTTGACGAGGATGTCGATGTGGCCGTGCTCGTGCCGGACGGCGTCGAGCGCGGCCGCGAACGCATCCGCGTCGCCCACGTCGCAGACCGCGGTCGTGCTGCGCGGCGTGTGCCGGGCCAGCTCCGGTGCGAGCGAGTCGAGCCGCTCCGCTCGCCGCGCCAGGCCGATCACGGTGGCCCCGCGTTCGGCCAGGGTGAGGGCGATCGCCCGGCCGATGCCCGACGATGCGCCGGTGACGACGGCGACGCGGCCGTCGAACCGCTGCGGTGGCACCGTCCGGCGGCGGGGGCCGTGCATCAGCGACGCTTGGCGCTCTTCTTGACGAACTTGAGGATTGCGATGTGCTTCTGGGTGTCACGCTCCATCAGGTCGACCAGGAGACCCCACAGGGTCGTGTTCTTCACGTCGCGCAACGCATGCTGCAGGCGCTTCAACTCCGAAGCGTCTTGCTGCTCCATCTCGAGGAGTGTCTCCGTGAGGTCCAAGACCGCTTCTTTGTTCGTCTGATTGAAGTCGAGGTAAGGGACTGGCGGGTCCGCCGCGCCGGGCCGCAGGGACATGGTCTCGAGTGAATCGGCAAGCTCCGAGAAGATCCGGTGGTGACGCCGTTCGTCTTCGATCAACAGGTTGACGAGATATTCGAAAGCCTTCGACGAGCTTGCCTCCGCGGCCGAGCGGTACTCCTCGAGGAGGCCACGTTCGTTCTCCACGTGACTCGTGAGATGGGCGTGGAGGTCGCGCTCCCAGGCGGACGGCCCACGAGCCGACGTGTTCGTCATGTCAACCATCGTTCCTCGCTTCCCGGGCACCGCGGCGCCTGAGGGCCCACGCGGGCTCCTCCCTGATCATCATGGGGCGGCGGGGGTTCCGCCTGTAGGGCCTCAAGACCTTACGGGCGAGCCCCCGGTCGGAGCTCGCCCGGGGGCCGCTCGGGCCCCGGGCGCCCGTGGCCACGAGGGCCCAGGATGGAGTCCGGATGCTCAAGTCCAGCCCAATTCCCGCCGATGAGGGAGGTGGCGAAAGGAGAGGGCGGTCCGGCTGTGGGAGCCATTTCGTCCACCTCAGGGACACGATCATGAAGATACGACGCAAGGAAACCAACGCTGCCGCGCCCGACGGAGACCTCCTGGTCATCGACGAGGACGAGGAGGTCACCGGGGCCGACGCCCACGTGGCGACGGAGCCGGCCGGGGAGGCGCCGGTTGTCGTGGCCGAGGCCCAGCCGCCGAAGCCGGCACGCCCCCGGGGTCTCCTCGGCGAGGTGCTCGTCAAGCGCGGTCTCGTCACCGACGCCCAGGTCGCGCAGGCGCTCACGCAGCAGACCGGTTCGGGGAAGCGGCTCGGAGAGGTGCTCGTCGACATGGGCGCCCTCGACGAGCGGGGTCTCGTCGACGCCCTGGCGGACTTCTTCGGCCTGCCGGTGACCGACCTGCGTCGCCACACCCCGTTCCCGGAGGCGATCGCCCTCATCCCCGAGGAGATCGCCCGGGAGCATCTCGTCATCCCCGTCCACCTGGACGGTGACGGGCTGCATGTCGCCGTGGCCCAGCCGAGTGACGACCTCCGATTCCTGCTGGCCGAGACGAGCGGGCACTCGGTCCGCCTGACGCTCGCCCCGATGACCGACATCAAGTGGGCCATCGACCGCAGCTATCAGGCCATCGGCGGCGTCGACAAGCTCGTGCAGGCCTTCGAGGCCGTGGAGGGCACCCGGAAACGAGTTGTCGTCGAGGCGGAGAGCACCCCCGTCGTGACCGAGAACGCCCCGGTCGTGCAGGTCGTCGACAACATCCTCACCCAGGCGGTGCGCGACCGCGCCTCCGACGTCCACATCGAGCCGTCGCAGGACGTGATCTACGTCCGCTTCAGGATCGACGGCGCACTCAAGGACGTGCTCGAGCTCCCCGTGACGATGGGGATCGGCCTGGTCAGCCGCATCAAGATCATGGCGAACATCAACATCGTCGAGAAGCGCCGCTCCCAGGACGGCCAGTTCACGACCACGATCGACGGGAAGGACACCGACGTCCGGGTGGCCACCGTGGCCACCATCTGGGGCGAGAAGTGCGTCATGCGGATCCTGGACAAGAACCGCTCCGTGCTCCGTCTGGGTGACCTCGGGATGCCGACCGACACCCACGAGATCTACTCCAAGCTGGTCCGGGCGCCGTTCGGCATGGTCCTGTGCGCCGGGCCGACCGGGAGCGGGAAGACCACCACCCTGTACGCCACCCTCACCGAGGTCAGCGACCGGGCCCGCAACGTCATGACCATCGAAGACCCGGTCGAGTTCGTCTTCCCCAAGATCAACCAGATCCAGACGAACGAGCAGGCGGGCCTGACGTTCGCCACCGGTCTGAAGTCCATCCTGCGGCAGGACCCCGACGTGATCCTCGTCGGCGAGATCCGTGACGTCGAGACGGCCCGCATCGCCGTGCAGTCCGCACTCACGGGGCACTTCGTGCTCTCCTCGCTGCACGGCAACGACTCGGTGTCGGCCCTGCACCGCTTCCTGGACATGGGGATCGAGTCGTTCCTCATCGCCTCGTCGGTCATCGCCATCGTCGGCCAGCGCCTGGTGCGGCGCATCTGCCCGTCCTGCAAGACCCGCTACACGCCGACCAGCGAGGAGCTCGCCTTCTACGAGGAGAGCGGTGGTGAGCCCAAGTCGGACTTCTACAGCGGCGCCGGCTGCAACTACTGCGGGAACACCGGCTACCTGGACCGGATCGGCGTCTACGAGCTGCTCCAGATGACCCCCGAGATCAAGCGCCTCATCGTCGGCTGGGCCACCCAGGACGAGCTGCGCCGGCTGGCCCAGAAGCAGGGCATGCGCACGCTGCGTGAGGAGGCCATCAGTCTGGTGGCCCAGGACACGACGACGATCTCCGAGGTGGTCCGCAGCATCTACGCGATGTGAGCCGGGAGGATCCGATCCTCCTCCTCGTCAGCGTGCGGCCAGCTCGCAGAGCTTGGTGACCGTGTTCCAGTTCCGGGTGGTGCTCACCACGCCGAGCCGGCGTTCCAGGAAGGTGCCGGTGAACTTCGTCGCCGCGTACCCGTCGGGCGTGTACACGTAGACCTCCCTGCCGTCGACGACGAGCTCGTCGCGCCCGCTCGCCGGGAGGTCCAGGGCGCGCAGGGCCGCCAGCGACGGCGCCGTGGCGAGGAAGGTCACGTGGTGGCGCGACGGGTTGGCGCCCGCCTTGGCATAGGGCGAGGCCGTGCCGATGCGCAACAGTTCGGGGACGGTGCGCACGATGACCGCCGGCGAGTCGCCGAAGTCCTCGGCCAGTCGTTCCTCGACGGCCGACGCGACACCCGCCGGGCTCTTCGAGCCCGCGGAGAACAGGACGTTCCCGGTCTGGATGTAGGTGGTGACCCCGCCGTACCCCAGGGCCTCGAAGGATTGGCGCAGCTGCTGCATGGCGATGCGGCCGTGGCCGGCGACGTTGACGCTCCTCAGCAGGGCGACGTAACGGGGCACGGGGGCAACCTACCCGGCCTCACCGGGCCGCCCGCGCCCCACCTCCCACCTCCCGTCGCAGGCTGAAGCGCCCCTGCCCGGGCACGGGTGCCGTGCCGTCGGCCAGGTCGGCCAGGATCTCGCCCAGCAGCGGCCCGAACTTGAACGCGTGACCGCTCGTGCCGCAGCCGACGACCACGTTGCCGACGCGGTCGAGGACGAAGTCCCCGTCCGCCGCGTTGTCGTAGACGCAGCGCTCGGTCCCCACCGGCTCGGGGTGCAGGCAGGGGAGGAGGCGCCCGACGGCGCCGCCGAGGAGCGCCAGGAGCGCGGGGTCGTCGGCGAAGGGCGCCGGGTCGAGGGGGTCGAAGCCGCCGGGGTCGAGGGGGGCGCCCGCCGTGTGGTGCGACACCTTGTAGGTACCGCCGTGCTCGGCTCCCTCGGGTACGGGGAGCCCGTAGATCATGTCGTCCCCCCACTCGATGAAGACGGGGAGCGCGCTCACGACCCCGGCGCCCGCCCCGGCCGCCGGACGGAAGTAGGCCACCTGGGGGAGCGACGGAGCAGCGGCGGCTGGCGGCGGGGTCGCGTCGTTGCCGAGGAGAGCCAGCGTCCGCGCGCCGGCGCAGTCGACGACGACGTCCGCGTCGAGATCCTGCCCGTCCGCGGTGGTGACGGTGGCGCCGGCGGGCCCGTCGCGCAGGGCGCGCACGGCGACACCGGTGCGGAGCTCGAAGTCCGCCGTCTCGCACAGCGCGCGCAGGCAGGCGTCCGCGGCCAGGACCCCGGAGGCGGGTTCGAAGAGGACGGGACCCCGGGCTGCGATCCCCCCGGCCCGCGCCGACGCGTCGGCGGGCGAAAGCCACTCGGCGGGCGCGCCCGCGGCCGCCAGCGCGGCGGCGACGGCGCCGAGCGCGGCTCCGTCGCCGAACGTCACCTGGCCCGTTTGGTGGAGCAGCCGGCGCCCGGCGGCGGCCTCGAGGGTGAGCCAGAGGTCGCGGGCACCGAGCGCCATCTCGACGTAGAGAGGGTCGGGGTAGCCGAGCCGGAAGATGCGGGCGCCGCCCTTGGAGCCCGACCGCTCGTGGCCCACCGCGGCGGCGCCCTCGAGGACCAGGACGCGCCAGCGCCGCCGCGCCAGCGCCCACGCCGCGCACAGGCCGAGGAGCCCGCCGCCGACGACGATGCAGCGACGGTGGTCGGGCACGGCGACGATCATAGGAACGCCGCATCGCACGGGCGTCCTCGGCGTCCCGGGTGCGGGAAGGGTCCGGCGGTACGCTCGGCGGCAGTGACGAGTGGGATCGACGTCTCGCTGCACCCCGCGCTCGGTACGTCGTCCCCGCCCGCGGGCAGTGCCCCACCGGCCGATCCGGACGATGACGGCGGGCCCGACGACGAACTTCTCGAGGAGCACGCGGCCGCGCCCGGGCGCAACAGCCGCACCGGTCGGGCGGTACGCGCCGTCGGCTTCCACCTCGGCGCCATCGCCCTCTTCAGCCTGCCCGCCGTCGCGCTGTGGTGGCACGTGTGGTCCGGTCATCCCTCGTCCGCCCTGACCTGCGCCTGTGGGGACCCTGCCCAGGAGGTGTGGTTCATGGCGTGGCCGGCCTGGGCGCTGGCGCACCTCCATGACCTCTTCTTCTCCGGGGCGGTCAACGTGCCCCATGGCGCCAACCTCCTCTCGAACACCTCGGGGACGTTGGTCGGCGTGCTGCTGGCCCCCGTCACGTGGCTCTTCGGGCCGGTGACCGCCACCAACGTGGCGCTCACCCTCGCCCCGGCGCTCAGCGCGTGGGGCTGTTTCGCCGCCATCCGTCCCCTGGTGTCGTGGAAGCCGGGCGCCATCCCGGCCGGGTTGGTGTACGGCTACTCGGCGGCGATCGTGACGGCGCTGGCCTTCGGCCACGTGTCCGTCACGTGGCTCGTGATCCCGCCGCTGCTGTTCACCACGCTGCACGAGATCGTCATCCGACAGGAGCACTCCGTGCGCCGCGACGGGCTCGTGCTCGCCGCGCTCATGGTCGTGCAGTTCCTCATCTCGCCCGAGATCCTGGTCATGTGCCTCCTCCTCACCGTGGTCGGGCTGCTCGCCGTGATGGCGGTCGGCTGGCGGCAGGTGCCGGCGCGCGCCGGGCACGCCCTCCCCGCGCTCGGACTCGCCGCCGGGGTGACGATCGCGCTGCTCGCCTACCCTGCCTGGTACGGCCAGGCCGGGCCGCAGGCGGTGACGGGCGTGCTCTTCCCGTTGGCGCCGGTCCTGGGGGTGCCACTGTCGGGCCTCCTCTCGCCCGGCCTGTACCGGGCTTCCGCCAGCGGGTACGTCCGCTTCGGGGGCTACCTCGGCCGCACCGGGCCACCGAACGACTACGTGGGCGGCGGCGTCGCGCTGGCCGCGCTGGCGGCGGTCGTGGCGGCCCGGCGCCGGCCCCTCACGTGGCTGCTCCTCTTCTTGACGGCCGTCACGGTGTGGCTCGCGCTCGGCGGGTATCTCGAGGGCGCGCCCAATTGGATGGGCCACCCGTGGCTGCCCTGGCGCGAGCTCTCCCGCCTCCCCCTCCTCAAGGAGATCCTGCCGGACCAGCTCGCCCCGTTGCTCACGCTCTTCGTCGCCTTCCTGCTGGCCGTCGGGCTCGACGCCCTCTACGTCGCGCCCCGCCGCCCGGCGTCGTGGGTGGCGCGGCACCGGTACGCGGTGAGCGCGGTGGCCACGGCGATCGTGGCGGTGGTGGCGCTCGTGCCGGTCTTCGTCACCTTCGACCTGCCGTTCCGGGTGGTGCCGCTCCGCACGCCCGCCTACATGCGCCAGGCGGCGCCGGCGCTCCCGGCCGCTGCGGTGCTGCTCACCGTCCCCTTCGCCGTCTCGGGGTCCCCGCAACCCATGCTCTGGCAGGCGGCCGGCGGCTACCACTTCCGGCTGGCCGGCGCCGCGCTGAAGACACCCAACGCCCTGGGCGGCCCGGTGGGGTCGGGAGCGCCCGGGTCGGCCCGCAGGATCCTGACCGACCTGACGCTGCTCGGCGACCCGGAGCCCACGGCGACGCCGGCCCAGATCGCGACGGTCCGCCGGGCCCTGCACGATTGGCAGGTCGACGACGTCGTGATCGACGGGCACAGCCGCGACCCCGTGTACGCCTCGGGGTTCTTCACCCGGGTGCTCGGCACGGCGCCGGCCTACGAGCACGGAGCCTGGGTGTGGCGCCTGCAACCGGGGGGACCGACGGCCAGTGCCGCCACCGGCGCGCCCCTGGCGCAGTGCCGGGGGTACGCCGCCGCGCCGGGCACCCGCACGGACCCCCTCGCCATGTCCCGGTGCGTACTGTTCACCGCCGGCAGGTCGTGAGCCCGCGCCGCCGTAGTCTTGCGCGGTGCAGCCGATCCTCCACCTCTCCATCCCGGTGCGCGACCTGGACGAAGCCCGTGCGTTCTACGTGCAGACACTCGGCTGCCAGGCGGCGCGCACCAGGCACGACTTCACCGACGTCTGGTTCTACGGCATGCAGATCACGCTGCAGCACCGCCCCAGCGAGGTGCCGCCGGATTCGACGAAGGGGTCGCGGCACTTCGGCGTCACCTTGGGCCGCGACGAGTTCGAGTCCCTGATCGCCCGCCTGCACGAGCACGGGGTCGACTGGGTCGTCCCGGTCTCGACGGACAACGAGGGGCTGGCCAGCGAGCAGACCAAGGCCAAGATCGCCGACCCGAGCGGCAACGTCGTCGAGATCAAGACGTATCGCGACGTCGATGCCGCGCTGGAGGTCTCCGTGCACTCGTATCCAGAGGCCTTCGCGCGCGGCAACTGAGGCGGCGCCGCGGGGCCGCTACGGTGGGCGCGGGTGCGGGCCGGACCGGCCGGCGCCGCCGGCCCGAGAGGAGCGCAGTGGGAACCAGCCCGTTGGAGGAAGCCCCGTTGGAGGAAGCACGGTGAGCGGGGATCCCCGTGCGGCCCGCCCGGACGGGCGTGCCGTCGACCAACTCAGGCCGGTCAGCTTCGAGCGCGACTACACGGTCATGGCGCCGGGGTCGGTGCTGGTCACGTTCGGGCAGACCAAGGTGCTCTGCACGGCGTCAGTGGAGGAGCGGGTCCCGCCCTGGATGCGGGGCACCGGGCGGGGCTGGGTCACCGCGGAGTACTCCATGCTGCCGGGGTCGACGCCCGAGCGTGCCTCGCGCGAGGCGGCCAAGGGCAAGCAGTCCGGGCGGACCCAGGAGATTCAGCGGCTCATCGCCCGCTCCCTGCGTGCCGTGACCGACCTGGTCGTGCTCGGTGAGGTGCAGATCACGGTGGACTGCGACGCGCTGCAGGCGGACGGGGGCACCCGCACGGCGTCCATCTGCGGCGCCTACGTCGCGCTGCACGACGCCTGCAGCCGGCTGGTGCAGGCCGGGACGATCGGGACGCACCCGTTGACCGACTCGGTCGCCGCAGTCTCGGTGGGGATCGTCGACGGCGCGCCGATGCTCGACCTGCCCTACGTCGAGGACTCGCGGGCCGAGGTGGACATGAACGTCGTCATGACCGGTGCCGGGCGCTTCGTGGAGGTGCAGGGCACGGCGGAGGGGCTGGCGTTCTCCCGCAGCGAGCTCGACACGCTGCTGGGCCTGGCCGAGACGGGCATCAAGGAGCTGACGAGCATGCAGGCGGGCGTGCTGGCCGAGCCACCGCTCCGGCGGTGAGCGCCGCCGCCCCGCTGCGGCTCGTGCTGGCATCGGCCAATCCCGACAAGGTCGCCGAGATCGTCGCCGTCCTCTCGGCGGCCGCCGACGTCGAGCTGGTGCCCCGGCCGCCCGGGGTGCCCGAGATCGTGGAGGACGCCGAGACGCTGGTGGGCAACGCGCGGCTCAAGGCGCGCGCGCTTGTCGAGGCAACCGGACTCGGCGCCGTGGCCGACGACACGGGGCTGGAGGTGGACGCGCTGGGCGGTGCGCCCGGCGTGTTCTCCGCCCGCTACGCCGGCGAGGACGCGACCTATGCCGACAACGTGGCCAAGCTGCTGGGCGCGCTGGCGGCACGCCCGGACGGCGGCGGGCAGCGCCGGGCGCGTTTCAAGACCGTCGCGCTGGCGGCCTTCCCCGACGGGTCCGAGGTGTGGGCCGAGGGCGTGATGGAGGGCACCATCGCCCTGGCGCCCCGGGGCGAGCACGGCTTCGGCTATGACCCGGTGTTCGTGCCCGGTGGCGACGCCGGGCGGACTTTCGCCGAGATGGCGCCGGCCGAGAAGGATGCCGTGTCGCACCGGGGCCGGGCCTTCCGGGCCCTGGCCGCTCTGCTGGCGGAGCGGACGGTGCGCTCGTGAGCCCGCTCAGAGAAGGACGGCAGCCAGCTCGCGGTATTGGGCCAGCGGGAACGCCGCGTAGTCCGCGATGACCTGGAGGCAGACGTGGTCGGCCCCCGCGTCGTGGTGCTGGTGGACGCGCTCGGCGATGGCCGCGGCGTTGCCCCAGGCGACGACGGCGTCGACCAGCCGGTCGCTGCCGCCACCGGCGACGTCGTCGTCGTCGTATCCGAGCGTGCGCAGGTTCCCGGCGTAGTTGGGCAGGCCGAGGTAGCCGGTGGTGTAGCCCCGTGCGATCTCCCTGGCCCGGGCCGGGTCCTCCTCGAGGACGACGGCCACCTCGGGGGCGAGGAGGGGCCCGGGGCCGAGGATGTCCCGCGCCCGGGCCGTGTGGTCGACCGGGACGAAGTAGGGATGCGCCCCGGCGGCGCGCGCCGCGGCGAGCTCGAGCATGCGGGGACGCAACGCGGCGAGCACCCGCCGGTCGGTCGGCACGGGCGTCTCAAGGGCGTCGAGCGCATTCAGGTAGGCGACCATCTTCGAGTACGGGCGCGAGTAGTCCTGCACGATCGCCGAGTGGCTGGTCCCGATGCCGAGGATGAAGCGCCCCTCGTGCCGCGCCTCGAGGTCGGCCACGGCGGACCCGATGTCGCCGGGGTCGCTGGCCCAGATGCTCACGATGCCGCTCGCGACGCGGGCGTGCGTGGTCGATCCGAGCAGCTGGCCGAAACGAGGCATCAAGCCCGCCTCGAAGCCACCGGACGACCACAGCGTCGTGAAGCCGAGCGACTCGAGCTCACCCGCGACGTCGAGGTCGGGCTCGTCCGGCACGCGCCACGAGCCACTCCACCAGACGCCGAACCGCCCGAGGTCCGTGGGCATCGAATCAGCCGAGACCCAGCAGGCGGGCCGCGGTACCGCCGAGATAGGCCTGGGCCGCCGCGTCGGAGAGAGGCAGGTCCCGGGCGGCGGCCACGGCCCGTTCCATGGGCAGGAAGGGATGGTCGGACGCGAAGAGGACGCGCCCCATGCCCCGGCTCGAGTCCATGAAGGAGACGAGCGCCGGGTCCATGTAGCGGGCCAGGTAGGCGGAGTTGGACAGATACAGGTCGGGCCACTTGAGCATGTACTGCATGAGCAGCGCCTCGTAGGGGTGGCCCATGTGGGCGCCGATCACGGTGAGGCCCTTGAAGTCGATGAGGACGTCCTCGAGCAGCTCGGGATGCTGGCAGGCGGACCGCACCCGCGGGCCCGGGACGCCGACGTTGACCGAGACGGGCAGGCCGAGTTCGGCGCAGGTCGCGTACACGGGGTAGTAGAGCTTGTCGTTGAGCGGGTACTGGTGCACGAGCGGGGTGACGCGTACCAGCGCGACCGCGGGGTGCGCGGCGAGGGCGCGCAGGCGCGTGCACTGGCGCACCGGGCGGTCGGGCCGGTCCACGACGAGCGCAACGCGCAGGCGGTCGGGATGGGCGGCCACCTCGTCGAGCAACGCGTCCGTCTCCTCGGCCGAGATGCCGGCGGCGACCACGCCGACGTCGACCCCGCACGCATCCATGGTGGCCAGCAGGTGCTTGAGCGTCGACGAGGCCGAGAGATCGCCGCCCAGCAGCTCGGGGATGCCCTCGTTGCCGGACTGGCCCAGGAACGCCTCGGCGGCCTTGCCCGTGAGGGCGTTGACCCAGAGGTCGACGACCGTCACGGCTGTTCGGTGTCGGCCGGCTCGGCGACCTTGGCGGCGGCCTTGGCCCGGGCGGCGCGCAGGTAGCCCACGCCCTTGGTCAAGGACTCCTTGATCAGCCGGTCGTTGTCCTTCGAGATGAAGGCGTGCACCCGCTTCTCGAGCAGGGCACGCAGCAGCGGGTTGAACGCGTGGTACGTCTCGGAGAAGTGGACACGGGTCCGCCCGTCACCGAGGTCCTCGAGGCGCGTGAAACCCTCGGCCTGGGAGAGCAGGGGCCGGCCGACGGCGGTGTACTTCCACGACTCCTTCGGCGTGACCTCGGTCAGCCACTCCCAGGACTGGCCCCGGCCGCCCGTCAGCAGGTAGCGCGGCACCCGGAAGGTGCAGTGGCGGATGAGGCCGTCGCCGATGTCGTTGCCCGGGTAGAGGATGTCGATGGAGACGTCGCCCGTCTCGGTGTGCGGGATGCGGGCCCAGAACAGCTGCCACAGCTCGTCCACGCCGGCGTCGATGTCGACGAAGTAGTGGTGCTCCTGCACCGGCTCACCCTATCCCCGGGCCTGACGGCTGCGTCAGGGTCAGGCCCCGCCCGCCGCACCGGGGAACGGCGTGCCGTAGCGGTCCAGGTGGGCCTTCTCCGCCAGGGGCCGGCGCCGGGGCGGCCCGAGCGCCGCGGGAAGGTGGCCGAGCGGGACGACGGCGAGCGGCTGCACCTCGGGCGGCAGGCCGAGCGGGCCCGAGAGCTCCCCGCCGGCCAGGAGCGGCATGGTGGTCAGCGTCGAGCCCAGCCCGAGCGCGTGTGCCGCCAGGAGCAGGTTCTGCACCGCCGGGAAGACCGAGGCGTCCATCGACTGGGGGTAGGTCAGCCGGGTGTCGCCGCACACCACGACGAGCACCGGCGCGGCGGCGATGCCGCCCATGGCGCCGCGGTCGACGTCGCGCAGGAAGGCGGGAGAGAGGCGATCCTCCTCGAGCGCGCGGGCCCCGGCCTGCCAGATGCGCGCCGTCAGCTCGCCGATCGTGGCGCGCAGGGCCGGGTCGCGCACGACGACGAACACGAAGGGCTGGCTGTTCTCGGCGCTGGGCGCGTGGGTGGCGGCGGTGAGGATGCGGGCGACGGTCTCGTCGTCCACGTCGTCGGGCAGGAACGACCGGGCGGCCCGCTGGGTGTGCACCACCTCGAAGAAGTCGGGCATGGGCCGGATGGTATCGAGCACGGGCCCGGGCCGCCCCGGGGCCGAACGGATTGGGCGGCGTCGGGGCGACCCGCTACCTTTGGCGCTGCACCGGCCGAGGGCCGGCGCCCGCCATGGCACACGTGGTCCGGTTCGAACGGCGGAGAGGGAGGCAGACGGTGGCAGACGGCGCCGCAACGCAAGAAGACGTGCTCAAGTCGGTCATCGGGCAGCCGACCGCCAAGGCGAAGGTGATCGTGGAGCGGGGGCCGGTGCAGCACTTCGCCGACGCCGTGCTCAGCTCGAGCCCGATCTACCACAACCCCGGGGCGGCGAAGGAGGCCGGCTTCGGCGCCATTCCGGCGCCCCCGACCTTCCCCTTCGCCATGGAGTTCTCCGGCAAGTTCGAGGAGCTGCAGCCGACCGACGCGCCGGCGGGCAACCCGCTCATGACGGCCCTCGCCCCGCTCATCGCCAAGGGGGGGCTCATCCTGCACGGGGAGCAGGAGTTCCTGTACCACCGCCCGGTCCAGGTGGGCGACGTGCTCGTGAGCGAGGGCAAGATCGTCGACGCCTACCAGAAGGAATCGAAGGGCCGCACGATGACCTTCGTCGTCTCGGAGACCAACTGGAGCGACGAGAAGACGGGCGAGCCCGTCGTCACGGCGCGCTTCAACCTGATCCACCGCGCCTAGTCGACGGCGCCCGCACTGTACGAGCTGGTGAGAACGAGATTGACGGGAGGTCGAGTCAATGGGTGAGAAGAAGCTGTCCTTCGACGAGGTCAAGGTCGGGGACGAGGCACCGGTGATCACGCACACGCTGACGCGCACGGACCTGGTGCGCTACGCCGGTGCGTCGGGTGACTTCAACCCGATGCACCATGACGAGGTGAAGGCCAAGGAGTCCGGGCAGCCGAGCGTCTTCGGTCACGGGATGTTCTCCATGGGACTGCTCGGCTCGGCGGTCACCGACTTCGTGGGCGTGGGCAACCTGACCAGGTACCAGGTGCGTTTCGCGCGACAGACCTGGCCCGACGAGGTGCTCAGCTCGAAGATCGTGGTCACGGCCAAGCGGGAGGAGGGCGGCCAGCAGTTGGTCGACCTGGCCCTGACCCTGTCCAACGCGGAGGGCGAGGACAAATTGGTCGGCGAGGCGACGGCGGCGCTGCCGTGACGGGACACCGACCGTGAGCGCAGACATGTTGACGCAGGCATTTGCATCGACCGCCGCGGTGCTTGCCGGCGTGGACGCCCAGAAGCTCGATGCATCGACCCCGTGCTCGTCGTGGGAAGTGCGCGACCTGGTGAACCACATTGTGGGCGGAACGACGTACTTCGCCATTGCCGCCGAGACCGGCCAGGCGCCGGCGCCCTCGGAGACCGACTTCTGCCAGGGCGACTTCGTGTCGGAGTTCAACAAGGGAGCGGCGCGCGCCGTGAAGGCCTTCGAGGCCGACGGCGTGATGGACAAGATGTTGCAGCTGCCCTTCGGCGAGCTCCCCGGCGGCGTGTTCATCAACATCGCGACCATCGACACCTTCACCCACGGTTGGGACCTGGCCAAGGCCACCGGGCAGTCGACGGACCTCGACCCGGGACTGGCCACGCAGCTGCTGGCCATCGCCGAGGGGTTCGTGGCCGACAGCTTCCGCGGACCCGACGGCCAGGCGCCCTTCGGCCCCAAGGCCGAGGCGCCGGCGGGCGCAGCGCCGGCCGACCGGCTGGCGGCGTTCCTCGGCCGTCAGCCCTGACGAACTCGAAATCCTGACCGCCTCGACCGGCGCGCCGGTCAGGTGGTGGCGACGCGGGGCGCGTAGTCGTACGACGCGAAGGGCCACGCCGACTCCAACCACGCCGTGACCGTGCGGAAGAGCGGCGTGTCGAGCTCGGCCCGGCTGGACCGCACCCAGGACCGCACGGCCGCATCGACGCCCGGGCGGGGCGACGGGTAGATGTACACGCACCCGACGACCTCGGCGCCGGGGTCGGACAGGACCGAGTAGGTGAAACCCCGGCGCCGGGCGAAGTCCTCGGCGTGGCGCTGCAGGTCCGCCAAGTTGCGCTCGAGGGTCATCGGCTCGTCGGGCCAGGGATGGCCCTCGAAGCCGGCGGTGGCATGAATGTGCGCGACGCTCGAGCTCCACGCGTCGAGATCGGCCTCGTTGTGCTCGACCCCGAGCGGCGTGAGGAAGAAGCCGGGGCTCCGCGGCGGTGGGGGCGGCGTGAAGGAGGGGTCGACGAAGGTGGGCGATACCGGCGCGCTCATGCCCCATTGTCCCCGGTCGCCACCGGTGGCCCCGGGGCGGACGCCGCGGCCTGCGGCATCCGGGGCCGGTTCCCAGCCGTAGGCTGGTGGGATGGCCCACGCGGAGGCGACCTCGTGAGTAGCGCTCTCGACGAGCGCATCGGTGGCATTCAGGAAGCCATTGAGTTGGGCCAGGCGCTGGTGGGCAACCTCGAGCGCGTCGTGCTGGGCAGCGAACGTGCCCTGGAGGCCGCGGCGACGGCGGCACTCGCCGGTGGGCATCTCCTCATTGAGGATGTGCCCGGCGTCGGCAAGACGGTGCTCGCCCGTGCCCTGGCCACCTCACTCGGAGCGGAGCTCTCCCGGGTCCAGGGCCATCCCGACCTTCTGCCGTCCGACATCACCGGCGTCTCCGTCTTCATGCCCGACACCGGCAGCTGGGACTTCCGGCCCGGACCGGTCTTCGCTCAGGTCGTCCTCGTCGACGAGCTGAACCGCACTCCGCCCCGCACCCAGTCCGCGCTCCTCGAGTCGATGGAGGAGCGCCAGGTCAGCGTCGACGGCGAGTCGTGGCCGCTGCCCCAACCGCACATGGTCATCGCGACGCAGAACCCACACTCGCAGCGGGGGACCTTCCCACTGGTCGAGAGCCAGCTCGACCGCTTCGCCGTCGCCACGCCGATCGGGTACCCGGACGCGGCGCTCGAGGCCCAGCTGGCGCTCCACGCCGGCGGCACGTATGCGCTGGCGGACCTGCGCCCGGTCTGCACGCCGGCCGGCTGGCTGCAGGCGCAACGCGCCACGGAGTCGGTGCCGGTGCAGCAGTCCGTCGCAGAATATGCAGTGGCGATCTGCCGTTCGACGAGGACCGCGCCCGGCGTCCAGGTGGGTGCCAGCCCGCGGGCCGCCATCTGGCTGATCCGGACCGCCCAGGCGCACGCCATCCTCTCGTCGAGAAGCTACGTGGTGCCCGACGACGTGAAGGCGGTGGCCGTGTCGTGCCTGTCGCACCGGCTCGTCACCCTCGAGGGCGACGACGACTTCGGGCAGTCGGCTGCGGTCATACGGGAGCTCCTCGGGGCGACACCAGCGCCGAGACCGTGAGCCGTTGGGCGCGCCCGGCCCGGCCCGTGGCGCCGATGGCCGTCGCGGCGACGATCGTTGCGTTGTGGTGGCTCGTGGCGCACAACGCCGGCGCCGGGTGGGTGCAGCTCCTGGGCGACCTCGTCTTCGGGGTGCTGCTCATCGGGACCGTGGGACCGTGGCTGGTCGTCACCCGTGCCGATCTCGAGGTCGCCGCCGCCCCCGCAGACTCCGTGGCCGGCCGCGGGGTGGACATCGTCGTCAAGGCGAGCACACGCCTGCGCCTCCGCCCCGTCGAGCCGTCGGGGCCCGAGGTCTTCGTCGGGCCCGTGGGCAGGAGTGGCACGGTGGGCGAGCGCGTCACCGTGGTGCCGGAGCGGCGGGGCGTGCACGCCACCGTGACGCTCGACATCGCCTCGGCGGCCCCGTTCGCGCTGCAATGGTGGAGCCGGCGCGTCCGGCTTGCGCTCCCGACCGAGCTGTACGTGTCGCCCCGCTGCGGTCGCCCGGTGCGACCCCGTTCGAGCGCGCACCAAGAGGCCGGCGAGGTGGTCGATCGGCCCCGGACCGACTCGGGCTTTCCTCGGGGTGCCCGTCCCTATGCCCCGGGTGACAACCGGCGCGTCGTCCATTGGCGGGCCACCGCGCACGCCGGCAGGCTCATGGTCCGGGAGCTCGAACGACCCGCGGCCGAAGCGGTCACCGTCACGGTGGACCTTCCGGCGGAACCCGAGGAGGCCGAGCGCGTCGCCGAGCGCGCCCTCGGCACGGTCGTGCAACTGCTGGACGGGGGCTCACCGGTCCTCCTGGCCACCGTGGAGCCATCGGGCCCGGTGCTGGCTCCCGTGGCCGATCGCCGCCGGGCCGGCCGGCGCCTGGCCCGGGCCGTGGCGCGGGCCGACGGGTCGACCCGGCCCGCGGCGGCGCCGGCGCGCACACGCCGTGGGGTCGCCTGATGCGGGTGCTCGAGGCAATCCGCCGGGCGAACCGGCCGGGCCCGCCCGAGCACTCCCTCCGCCTGCGCGGTGCGTGCCTGGGTGCGGTGCTCGTGCCCATCGCCGCCTGTGCCGCCCAGGGCGAGCTGTCGCAGAAGTCGGCCATCGTCGCCATGGTGCTCGTCGCGGCGGGCATGGGCTTCTCCTACCGCACCCGCACCCATCCACCCGGCTGGGCCATGGTCCTCGTGGCGGTGGGCGCCCTGGCGGCGTTCGCATGGTTCTTCCACTCGGTGACCTCCTCGACGGCGGACTTCTCGACGATCGTCGACCCGCTCACCGTCCTCCTCGTCTCGGTCCTGGTCGTCCACTCCATCCACGTGCCCTCCCGGCGGGACCTGCTGTTCTCGCTCGGTGCGGCGGCGGGCCTGATGGCGGCGGGCGGCGCCCAGGCGATCGACCTGCGCTTCGGCTTCTACGTCGTGGCGTGGGCCTGCTTCAGCGTCTGGGCCCTGACCGAGATGTGGACCTCGGCGAGCGGGGGCGGGCGCATCTCGGCCACGGGGCTGGTGTGCGCGCTGGCCGCCGCGTCCACGGCCGCGGCCGCCGTCTTCCTCGTGCTCCCGGCCCCCGTCGTCGCATCGCGGGTGTCGTTCCTCGCCCGGCCCGGATCCGGCGGCTCCATCGGCGTCCCGGGCGGGCTGGCGGGCGATTCGGGGATCGCGGCCCAGCTGTCCCGGGCCGGCAGCCCCACCGGCCCCATACGCGTCGGTGGCTACCTCGGCTTCGCCGACAGCCTCAACACGGCGCTGCGCGGCGGCCTCGGGAACGCGCTGGTGCTCCAGGTGCGGGCCCAGCGCCCGTCCTACTGGGTCGGCGAGACCTTCGACACCTGGCAGGGCGAGAGCTGGACGGAGGCGAAGCGGGTCCAGAGGCCGCTGCAGGGAGGTTCGCCCTTTCTCATCCCGGTCTCGGTGGGCGAGGTAGCGCTGGGCCAGAGCGATCTCCAGACCTTCTACGTCGCCAGCGCCACCGCCGACCTCGTGTTCCATGCCGAGAGCGCCGTCCAGTTGTGGTTCCCCACTTCGAAGGTGTACTACTCCAACGACGGCACCGTCGTCTCGCCGATCGGGCTCGGGACCGGGGCGATCTACACCGTCGAGTCACAGGTGAACGACGCGACCCCCGCCGAGCTCCGGGCCGACGGGTCCACGCAGGAGCTCGTCCCGGCGACACAGGCGGAGTACGAACAATTGCCCCACGCCTACCCGCGGGTCCTGGCGTTGGCGCAGTCGATCACCGCCGGCCGCTCGACCACCTACGACAAGGTGCGGGCGCTCATCGGCTGGATCGGGTCACACACCCGGTACTCCCTCGACATCCCGCCCTTGCCGCCCGGCGCCGACACGGTCGACGAATTCCTCTTCGGGAACCGGGTCGGGTTCTGTGAGCAGATCTCGACGTCGCTGGCCGTGATGTTGCGGTCGCTCGGCATCCCCGCCCGCGAGGCGGTCGGCTACGTCCCCGGGGGCTACGACCCCATCACCGACCTCTGGCAGGTCCATGCCGACGACGCCCACGCCTGGGTCCAGGTGTGGTTCCCGGGGTACGGCTGGCAGAACTTCGACCCGACGGCGGCGGTCCCGCTGGCGAACCCGAGCCCCGGGGCCACGGCGTTGAAGGACGCCGCCGCCGCGTTGGGCCGCGTCCCGTGGGTGCCGGTGGCGGCGGCGGCGGTCGGGACGGTCCTGGTCGTCGTGCTGGTGCGCCGTCGCCGGGGCCGCCCCGCGACGTGGGCGGCCCGGGTGGCGCGCAGCGTCGAGGCGGCCGGCCGACGGGCCGGTCGGCCGCGCCGCCCCAGCGAGACCCTGGCCGAGTACGCCCTGAGGCTCGACGAGCTGGCGGGAAGCGGGTCGACCAGGTGGGGCCGGTTGGCCTCGTCGGTGGAGGCGAGCGCCTACGGGGGCCGCGAGCCACCCCCCGAGGCGCAGCGCGCGATGGAGGAGGAGGCGAGGCGTACCCGGGTCCCCGCCCGGGCCGGCCGCGCGGGTCGGGCTGACCCGTTCGCAAGCCCTCGCTCCTCCTGCTGCGCCACATCCTGCGCTCCGCCTCACCCATGCGGCTGCTCGTTCTGGCCACCTACAGGGACACCGACCTCGACCGGAGCCACCCGTTGGCCGAGGTGTTGGCGGATCTGAGGCGGGAGCCGGGCGTCGTGCGGCTGGACCTCACGGGGCTCGACCAGTCCGAGGTCATGGAGCTGATGGAGGCGACGGCGGGACACGAGCTCGACGAGCCCGCGGCCGGGTTGGCCCAGGCGGTCCAGCTCGAGACGCAGGGCAACCCCTTCTTCGTCGGCGAGGTGCTACGCCACCTCGCGGAATCGGGCTCCATCGTCCAGGTCGACGGGAGGTGGACGAGCACCCTCACCCTGGGACAGATCGGGATACCCGAGGGCATCCGCGAGGTCGTCGGCCGGAGGCTCTCGTTGCTCTCGGAGGCAGCGAACAAGGCCTTGGCCGTCGCCGCGGTCATCGGAGCGCAGTTCGACCTGGCGACCATTGAGGCCTCGGGTGGCCCCGGCGGAGACGAGCTCTTTGACGCGCTCGACCAGGCGGTCGGGCACGGAGTCATCCGCGAGATCCCCGATGTCGTCGGCCGCTACGCCTTCGCGCACGCCCTCGTGCGCTCGTCGCTGTACGAGGAGCTCTCGACCAATCGTCGGGTGCGCATGCACGCCCGGGTCGCCCTGGCACTCGAGGCCCGGTATGGGCGGCGACTCGACCAGCATCTCGACGAGCTGGCCTATCACTTCTCGGAGGGCGCGCTGGCGGGCGACCCGATGAAGGCCGTGGACTTCGGCCGCCGGGCGGCGAGCCAGGCAACGGCAGAGCTGGCCTTCGAGAGCGCGGTCCGTCACCTCGAACGCGCCCTGGTGGCGCTCGAGCTCGTGGACGAGGTCGACGAGGGTGAGCGCTGCGACCTGCAGCTCACGCTCGCGTCCGCTCTCAGCGACTCCGCCGACCAGCGCTGCCGGGAGGTCGTGCTCTCCTTGGTCGGGACGGCGCGGCAGCTCGCCGATCCCGAGCGCTTCTGCGACGGCGTGCTGATCCTGTGTCACAACGCGACGACCGATGACCGCCTCGACCCCGAACTCCTCGCCCTCTTGGAGGAGGCCCTCGAGATGATCGGCGAAGCGCCGTCCGCCCGTCGGGCACTCGTCCTGTCCGCGCTGGCCGTCGAGCTCCAGTGGGGGCCCGAGGTCGAGCGCCGCATAGACCTGGCCGCGGCGTCGCTGGACGTGGCGCGTGAGATCGGGGACGAAGATGCCCTGACCACGGTGCTGATGCGGTGCTGGGCGCTTCTCGATGGATCGACGCCCTATCACGACGCGCTGGAACGGCTCAACGATGAGGCGTTGCAGATCGCCCGCCGACGCGGCGACACCTTGGTCGAATGGGAGATCCTGACCAACAGGGGATTCCTCGCCGCCTGCCGCGGCGACGGCGAGGCGTTCGCCGCCAACTTCGAATCGGCAACCGAGCTGACAGACGGGCTCCGACGGCCGGTGGTGACTTGGCTGATGCGAAATCGGATGGCGGCGCTGGCGGCATACCGGGGCGACCTGGGCCGGGCCGAGCAGCTGGCGATGGAGGCGATCGAGCTCGGACGCGCTGCGGACCGCACCGATGAGCAGATCATCGGCGTGTTCGGAGCACTCCTCTACCCGATCCGGATGGGGCAGGGCAGGATCGGCGAGCTGGTCGAGATACTCGAGAGCCGGGTCGAGAGGTCGCCGTTCGCCACCGTCTGGCGCGTTGCGTTGGCCGGCGCGCTGACCGAGATCGACCGGATCGACGAGGCACGGGTGCACTACCTGTGGCTGGCCGAAGGCGCCTGCGCCCGCGTCGCGAAGGATGTCGAGTTCAGTGTCACCCTGTGCGGACTGGGCCGGATGGCTTTCCGGATCCAGCCCGACGAGGCCCTCCTGCGCGACGTCTACGCCCGGCTGGCGCCCTTCGCCGGCCTCTTCAACTGGACGGGCCAGGCACTCTCCGACGCGACGGATCTGGGCCTGGGCATGACGGCGGCCGCGCTCGGCGAGCACGACCTCGCCGATCGGCACCTGGCTGCGGGAATCGAGCTCTGCGAGCGTGCGGGCGCCCGGGCGTTCCTCGCCCGCTGCCACTTCGACTGGGCGAGGATCCTCTTCGACCGGGGTGAGACGGAGCGCGGACGGGAACGGGCCGAGCTGGCGGTGGCGCTCGGCATCGAACTCGGCATGGACGGCCCCCAGGGTGTCGTGCCGCGGGCGAACGCGCTTCTCGAGCGCGCCTGAGCCTCCATCGTGCCGCTCAGGCGGTCGGCGTGAAGCGCAGCGGGAGGCGCGCCGGCCCCCAGATGCCGAACGACGACGGCTTCCACTCGATGTCGCCGTTGCGGGCGAGGTCGGGCATGCGCCGGGCCAACAGCGGGAGCGCCTCCTGCAGCTCCGCCCGGGCCAGTGCGGCGCCCATGCAGAAGTGGATGCCCGCGCCGAAGGTCATCTGCGCCGTGCCGCGCTCACGCGTGATGTCGAAGACGTCGGGTTCCTCGAAGGCGTCGGGGTCGCGGTTGGCCCCGGCCAGCGACGTCACCACGAGCGTCCCCTGTGGGAACAGGACGTCGCGGTAGACGATGTCCTCCGAGGCGAAGCGCCCGGTGCCGCGCACCGCACCGAGGTAGCGCATCGACTCCTCGACGGCCCGTGGGGCGAGCTCCGGGCGCTCGGCCAGCAGGGCCCACTGGTCGGGATGCTCGGTAAAGAGCGCCACGGAGCAGGCCAGCTGGTTGCGCGTGGTGTCCGTGCCGGCCATGAGGACCGCCTGGGCGAGCATCGTCATTTCGTCGGTCGACAACCGGTCGCCGGCCTCCTCGATCGCGATCAGGTCGCTCAGCAGGTCGTCACGTGGATCGGCGCGGCGCTCGGCGATCATGTCGTTCATGTAGGCCGTGAGCTCCTGGTCCGCCCGCTCGATCAGCGGCAGGTCCTCGGCCAGGTTGTTGTTGAAGATGCGGAAGATGTCCGTCGCCCAGCCCGAGAACAGCTTCCAGTCCTCGGGCGGCGCACCGAGCAGCTCGCAGATGATCGGGATCGGGTACGGCTCGCACACGTCTGCGACCAGCTCGCACTCGCCCTGGCCGACCACGCGGTCGACGAGCTCTCCGACGACGGCCTGCATGGTGGGGCGGAGCCGGTTCGCCGAGGCGGGCGTGAACGCCGGGGCGACGAGGCGGCGCAGCCGCGCGTGGCCCTCGCCCTCCATGGTGAGGATGGACTCGCGCCGCTCGCCGCCGGGAGAGGAGCCCTGGAACTCGGGGGCCTGCTCAATGATCGAGAGCCCGGAGTGGAAGCGCTGGTCGCGCAGGACGGCGGTCACGTCCTGCAGCCGGGTGACGGTGTACCCCAGCTCGTTGCGAGCGAGCCAGTGCACGGACCGGGCCGCCTCCATGGCGTCGATGGCGTCCTGGCGGTCGAGCCCGACCAGGTCGAGATCGGGGAGCTCGAGCTCCGAGACCAGTTGTGGCATCAGGGCTTCCTGCCCTCTTTCAACGCGGGGTGGCGCGAGGCCAACAGCGGCAGGATCAACGCCTTGGGCGCGAGGTGGGCCAGCCCCGCCGCGGCCCAGTTCGCCGCCCCCGGGATCACGACGGGCCGCCCGGCAGCCAACCCCTCGACCGCAGCCCTGGCCACGTCGGTGGGCGGCACCCACATGAACTTGGGCAGCGCCTCACCCGCCTCGTCGTCGCTGAGCCCGGCCGCCTCGGCGAAGCCCGTCTCGACGGGGCCCGGGCACAGCGTCGTCACGGTCACGCCCGTCCCGCGCAGCTCGGCACCGAGTGCGCGGCCGTAGGAGAGGACGAATGCCTTGGAGGCGCCGTACCCCGCCTGGCCGGGCAGGGGCTGGAAGGCGGCAGTCGACGCGGTGTTGAGGATCGCCCCGCGGTGGCGGGTGACCATGCCCGCCACGAAGAGGGTGCACAGGTCGACCACCGCTTCCACGTTCGTACGCACCATCGCGAGCTCGGCGGCTCGGTCCGCCCGGTGCACGGGCCCCATCGTCGTGAACCCGGCATTGTTGACCAAGATGTCGGGTGTGAGCCCACGCCGATCGAGTTCCGCCGGGAGCTCGCCGCGTGACGCGGCGTCGGTGAGGTCGGCCGCGATCACCTCGGCGCGGATGCCGTGCGCCTCGGCGAGCTCGTCGGCGAGAACCTTGAGACGGTCTTCGCGCCGGGCGACGAGGGTCACGCCGTGACCGCGCCGCGCCAGTTCGCGCGCAACCTCGGCGCCGATGCCCGACGAGGCGCCGGTGACCAGCGCCGTGGTGTTCTCCTTGGGAGTGGGGAGTGCCATGCCCAGAGCGTAGGGGACCCGCGACGCGGCCGGCACTGCCGTCCGCGGTCCCGCTCACAGCGCAGAGATGAAGTTCGCGTGACGATGGGCGGCTCCACCAGGGGCTTCGCGAATGTCCAGTTCGCGTGGGGTTCACACGACCGCGGGCGAGGCAGATACTTGAGGCAAACGAGCGGCACACGGAGCACCCGCCGTTGCCCCGAGTGAAAGGAGCTGCCGATGTCATCGACACGCTCGACCGAGGAGGGCGATCCGCCGGGTTGAGGTTGCGTCACCGATGTCGGCTTCGGTGGCGCCCCAGAGCAGCCCACTTGGGATGAAGCCCGGCGTGTGATTGAGGCCGTGCTCGCGCCGGTGCGTGTGCCGGCCGGCCGACAAGGCGGCCCCCGCACCTAACTCCGCCGCAGGCTGGACCCAAGAAGCTGCGAACAGCTATCACTACAAACGAGTGAAGGACCGGCCGAGAGGCCGGTCCTTCTCGCGTTCGGGATGTCGCGAACGGGCGCCGCGGCAGGTGCGCGCCGTGCGCAGGTCATGCCATGGTGGGGCATGTCCGGGACCCGCCTGCCCATGTTCCCGCTCTCGGCGGTCCTGTTCCCCCACGCCTCCATGCCCCTGCACGTCTTCGAGCCGCGCTACCGGTCGCTCATGCAGGACTGCCTGGCCGGCGACCGGCGCTTCGGCATCGTCCTGATCGAGCGCGGCTCCGAGGTCGGTGGAGGTGACGAGCGTTCCGCCCTCGGCACCCGGTGCGTCATCACGCGGGAGATCGAGCTGCCCGACGGGCGTTGGCTCCTCGAGGTGCAGGGTGAGACGCTGATTGAGGTGGAGCAGTGGCTGCCCGACGACCCCTATCCGGTGGCGCTCGTGATCGAACCGGCTCCCGTGCCGGGTCTGGAGGATCCGGGGCGGGCCCTGGAGCAGGCGATCCGACAGGTGCGACGGGCCCGCGCCCTGCTGGCGGAGCACGGCGGCACCCCGGCGCTGCCGCCCGATCTCGCACTGGACGGGGGCGGCGACGCCGAGGTGGCCACGTGGCTGCTCTGCGCCGTAGCACCGGTGAACGCGTACGACGCGCAGCGTCTCCTGGCGGCCGACGGTGCGGAGGAGCGGTTGCGTCTGTTGGTGGAGCTGATGGAGGATCTCGAACTCGACCTGCACCGGATGCTCGCGTCGGAGTGAACGGGACGGGCCGGCGACGGGACAGGGGAGGGAACCGATGGCAATCACGCCGACGAGAGAGCAGTTCACCGAGTTCGCCCACGGCACCAGGGAGGGCGAGGTGGTGATGCTCAACCTGCTGCACTTCGCCCGCCCGGACGAGGCCGCCGAAGCGGAGGGCGGCGCCACCGAGACGACCGGTGCCGCCGCCTACCGCGACTACAGCGACCAGGTGGTGCAGATGGTGGAGGCCCGCGGCGGACGCGTGATCTGGACCGGCCGGCCCGAGCACGTGCTCATCGGGGATCCCTCGGCCGACGCGTGGGACCTGGTCGCGCTGGTGTCGTATCCGAGCCGCTCCGCCTTCATCGACATGGTGACCTCGCCCAGCTACGAGTCGGCGCACACGCACCGCGAGCGGGGTCTCGACCGCACGGTGCTGCTCGCCTGTGAGCAGGTCCTGCATGCGGCTCCCCGCGACGGGGCCGCAGATGGCTGAGGCGGGTCAGCCGGCGGAACGGTCCCGCCACCGGAACATCCTCTTCATCACCACGGACCAGCAGCGCTACGACAGCCTGGGCTGCAACGGCGGCACGGTGGCCCGCACCCCGGTCGTCGACAGGCTGGCCGCCGAGGGCATCAATTACCGGCGCGCCTACAACCAGAACACGGTGTGCATGCCCGCCCGGTCGACGATGCTGACCGGCCAGTACGTCCGGACGCACGGCGTGGTCGCCAACGGCATCCCGCTGCCCCTGGACGCGCCCTCGGTGGCGCAGTACCTGCACGAGGCGGCGGGCTACCGCACCGCGTTGTTGGGCAAGGCCCACTTCGAGCCGGGTTTCGACCCGACGAACCAGTTCGAGGAGAACGCGCGGGTGGCCCGCGGGGACACCGGCCCCTGGCGGGGCTTCGAGCGCTCGGAGCAGGCCATGCACGCCGCTGCCTGGGGCGACCATCCCATCGCGCACTACGGCCGCTGGCTCAAGGCGCACCACCCTGAGCACCTGCACAGCTTCGCCGGCCTGCTCCAGGCCGAGCCGGGCGGCGACACCGCCGCACCGGAGACGAAGAACAACCCGATCCCGCGCCAGTGGTACCACACCGACTGGGTCGCCGATCTCACCGTCGACTGGCTGTCGTCACTGGGGGCCGACGAGCCGTGGTTCTGCTGGATGTCGTTTCCCGACCCCCACCACCCCTGGGACCCGCCGGCGTCGGAGCTGCACCGGGTGCCCTGGCAGGACCTGGCCCTCCCACCCGGCCACCCCGGCTCCGACGACGCCGTACGCGAGGTGCTGGCCCGCAAGCCGGCGCACTGGCTCGCCTACTGGGACGGCAGCTTCTCCAACATGGAGGGAGGCCCGGCCGCCTTCGTCCCCTCGCGCCTGACGAACGACCAGATCCGCGAGGTCAATGCCAAGGTGCACGTGATGAACGAGCTCATCGACGAGGCGTGCGGGCGCGTGCTGGAGACCATAGGGCGGCGCGGGTGGCTGAGCGACACCGACGTCATCTTCACCACCGACCACGGCGAGATGCAGGGGGACTTCGGGCTCCTCTACAAAGGCCCGTACCACACCGACGCGCTGATGCGGCTGCCCTTCGTCTGGCGTCCGGCCCCCTCGGCCGGCATCGCGCCCGCCACGGTGTCGGACCCCGTGGGCCAGGTGGACCTGGCGCCCACGTTCTGCGCCATCGCCGGCGTGGACCCCGCGCCCTGGATGCAGGGCCACGCCCTGCCGCGGGCCGACGGCGAGCCCGGGCGCGAGCGTGCGCTCTGTGAATGGGACAGCCAGTTCCCCGGCTACGGGATGCACCTGCGTTCCGTCTATCGCGACGGCTGGCTCTGCACGGTGTACGAGCCGTCCACGGCCGGGCAGCCGAACGGGCTCGAGGAGGTGTGGGGTGGCGGCGTCCTCAAACCCTGCCCGGTCGTCTACGAGCAGTCGGGCACCGGCCCGGGCGGGGTCGGCATCGCCACGGGCGAGCTCTACGACGTCGACGACGACCCGCACCAGTTCGAGAACCGGTGGGACGACCCGGCACGGCGGGCCCTGCGCGACGACCTCGTGGCCGACCTCTACGCCAGCCTGCCGGCGGAGGAGCGCCACCTCAAGGTGATGGCACCGGCCTGATCGCTCAGGCGGACAGGCCGGAGGTGGCCCGCTCGATGGCCGCCCAACCGCTGGTGCGCTCGCGGCGTGCCCTCTCGGCCCGGTGCCCGCCGCGCAGCCCGAAGAGCCGCTTGGCGAAGAGGAGGTAGATCACCACGGCGAGGTTGATCGCCAGGGTCACCAGCTTGAACACGCTCACGCTGAGCGTGAGCTCGTACACCTCATAGGGCACGAGGACGGTCGTGGCGATGAACGTCAGGTACTCGGCCCACCGCTTGGCCAGCCAGAGCCCCACCATCTCGGTCGCCTCCAGCGCGGCGTAGGCCAGCAGCACGAGCCCGAGGATCCGCAGGTGCTCCGGGGAGTACTTGAACGCCCGACCGAGGTAACCGAGGACACCGCGGGCCTGTGCGGCGCCCGGGCGTCCGCCGGCCAGGGCGTCCATGATGTTGTCGTAGTCGCGGTGCAATGTCTGGTCGTGCGCGGCGAAGGTGAACAGGACGATGGCCAGGCTGGTCAGCACGACGACGTGGACCGCCCGGTCGAGCGCGATCAGCCGCAGCACGTAACGGTCGCGCAGCGCCGAGCCGCGCAGGGGCAGCTGGATCTCGTCCCGGCCCTCGACCCGGTCGCGACCCGGGTGCGTCGCCCGCGGCCGCTGGACCCAGCAGTCGCAGCGCAGGCAGCGGTGCCAGCGCACCCCGGCGTCCTCACGCACGAGCAGCGCATCGTCGGGGGTGACGACCGCGGCCTCGGTCCCGACGAGGGCGTGGCCCGACCAGGCGCAAGTGAGAAGCTCGTAGCGGTTCGAGGGTCGCCGGCGTCTCCGCACGGCCGTCAGGTTAAGCCAGGTCTCCCGGTTCCCCGGCTCAGACGAGTCCGGGACGTGCCGCCCCGAGGAAGCGCTGCGGTGCCTCGACCATCGGGTAGTGGCCCACGCCTTCCAGCCTGGCCGAGGTCGCGTCGGGGCGCGCCGCCAGCAACGTGTCGACCATGGACGGGACGGCGATTGGGTCGTCGAGCCCCCACACGATGTGCAGTGGCGACGGATCGGACTCGATGCCGCCGGTGAAGCGGCGTTCGCCGGCTCGCCGCTCCTCGATGTAGCGGATCAGCCGGGGGAGCATCAGGTGCCCGTCGCCGTGCACCACCTGCGCCGCCGCGGGCGGGACGGGGTCCTCGGGCCACCCGTCGGGCACGAGCGGCGTGCGCGCACTGAACGTGTCGCGCAGGCTCCGGGTGATGGACGCGGCGTCGATCGGCACCCCGTCCGGGAGGACCTCGTCCGGCAGGCCGAGCAGCATCTGCTGGCCCCCGGTCAGCTGGGCCTGGCCGATGTAGATGCTCCCGTTGGTCACGACGCGGCGCGTGATCTCCACCGGCCAGGTCCCCTCGGCGCGCCGGGCCAGGAGCTCGCCACCGACGGTGTCGCCCATGTCGTGGGTCAGCAGGGCCAGGCGGTCGAGACCGAGCTGGGCGACGTAGGCCGCGGCGATGTCGGCCTGCAGCGCCATCGAGTAGGCGCGGTCGGGCTTGGCCGAGAGGCCGTAGCCGAGCATGTCGAACAAGAGGACCCGCCGCCCGGCCCGCAGGCCGTCCAGCACCGCGGCGTAGTCGAACGACGACGTGGGGAAGCCGTGGAGAACGAGCAGGGGCGCGTGGCGTTCGGGCCCGATGGTCGGCGCATCAATGGTGAAGATGCGCTCACCGCAGAGCTCACGGTGAGTGCCGATCGCCTCCCACCCGGTGGCGGTGGCGATCGTCACGAGCCCGCCAGCTTGCTCACGACCGGGGCGAGCGTCTCCCAGGCGTCGGATTCGATCGACCAGTAGGAAATCCCGTACTCGGCGCGCCGCCACTCGAGCTCCTCGACCATCTCGTCGAGTGTCCCGATGAGCGCCAGCGGGACGTGCAGCGCGTCGGCGGGGTCGATGCCGAAGGCCGGTGCCATCTGGCCGGCCAGACCGGCGGCGTCGTCGGTGACCAGGACGAAACCGATGAGCGAGTTCAGCTCGAGATCGTCGAAGCGGCTGCCGGCCGCCTCCCTCACCCAGGCCAGCTTCTGGCGGGTGCGCTCCGGCGTGGCGTCAGCGGCCGTCTCGGCGCCGCCCGTCCCCTCGCGCAGGTTGACGTTGATGCTGACGATGTCGGCGTGGCGCGCCGCGAAGGACAGCACCCGCTTGCCCCCGCCCCCGATGATGAGCGGTGGCCCCGGCCGTTGCACCGGACGAGGGGTCAGGGTGTGCTCCCGTACCTCGTAGTACTCGCCCGCGAAGCTGAAAGGGCCGTCGCTGCGCAGCAGCCCCTGGACGACCTGCACCGCCTCCTCGAAGCGCGCCACTCGCACGGCCGGGGTGTCGTAGCGGAGCCCGGCCTCGTCGTAGTCGGTGCGCATCCAGCCGGCCCCGAGGCTCAGCTCGAGGCGACCCTCGCTGAGCACGTCGAGCGTGGCCGCCTCCTTGGCGAACACGAACGGATGGCGGTAGTCGTTGCAGAACACGAGCGACCCCATGCGGAGCGTGGTCGTGGCCGTCGCCACCGCGGCGAGCGCGGGGACCGGGGCCAGCTGGTCACCGAAGTGGTCGGGCATCAGCAGCGCGCTGTACCCGAGGTCCTCGGCCCGTCGGGCCTGCTCGGCCCAGGAGCGGGCGGAGCCGTCGGGCGCCTTGCTCAGCTGCGCGGCGAATCGGAACCTGCGGTCGTGTGCCATCGGGCCATCGTGCCCCACATTCGGTCAGGGATGCGCCCGCGCCGGGTCGGTCGTGGGCAGCACCAGGGGCGCGGTGCCCTTCGGCGGATGCCAGACGTACGCCGTGACCCCGTCCTTGTGCAGCAGCACGGTGGCGCCGAGCTGGGTGGTGATGAAGGCGGCGTCGGCCCGCTCGCCCGCCGCCGCCACCCCCTCCTCGCCCTGGGTGGTGAGGACGAAGACCACGGTGCGGGAGGTGACGGGAATCGGGTTCTGTGGCGCCGGCTCAATCGGGTAGACCGCCTGGCGGTCGGTGAAGCGCCCCACGACGCCGCCGGACACCACCAGCTGCGCGCCGGCGGGGAGCTCCGACTGGACGGCACGGAGCGCGGCGGCGGCCGGGCCGCTGACCGAGCTGAGGATGGAGGGCGTGTCCCAGCCCGAGACGAGCTGGCCCCACAGGGGCAGGCTCTGGGACAGGGCCAGCACGAGCGTGCCCGCGCCCAGCGCCCACGCCGCCGGCCCGCGCCACCGTGCCAGCGTCGCCCCGGGATCGACGATCCTGCGCAGGGGCCACCAGTCGGGGCGTCCCGTACCGAACCAGACGAGGACCATGACGGTCCCGACGAGGATGAAGGGGACGGCGGTCACGGTCTGGAACGCGCCCACCGGCAGGAGCCAGAAGGATCCGTTGACGTTCAAGGCGACGGGGACGAGGACGGCGACGGCCTGCGACAGCCCCCAGGGGGTGAGGAGGCCCAGCGCCCCGCCCGTCGCGGCCACCCGCCACATCGCGCCGACGTGGTCCCGCAGCACGTGGAGGTCGGCCGCCGGGTGCGTGGCCAGCGAGCCGTACACGGACCAGCTCGACGCGTTCGAGGGTGAGTGGACGATCCAGCCGTAGTAGATCGGCACGTTGGAGCCTTGGTTGCCGTGCAGGGCGGTGACCAGAATCAGCCAGGCCAGGCCGAAGCCGGCCAACCCGGCCGCGTGCCACACGCCGCGGCAGCGGGCGCGCACGTGACCCGAGAGGAGCCCGGCCAGCCCGACGAAGATGATCGACAACGCGACGACGTCACCGAAGAGGACGCCGACGACCGCGGCCGCCCAGGCCGTGCGGTGGTGGCCCCGCCAGAGCGCGTACGCGCTGAGCAGGGCGAAGGGCATGCCGAACGTCTCGAAGTGGACGTCGAAGATGGTCGCCTCCCACCACCACGCGTTGGCGGCGGTCGCGACGAGCGCGAGCAGGGCGACCCGTTGGCGCAGTCCGCCGACGCGCTCGATGCAGATCCGCCCGACCCACAACAGCGCGACCAGTTCCGTGGCCACCACCGCGATGTCCTGCATCCACAGGAGCACGATCGGGTGAGGCCACACCGACCCCAGCAGGCCGATGGGCCACATGGCGAGCTCGAAGTGGTTCTGCCAGAAGGGGTAGGTCTGGAAGGTGTCGAACGGGCGGAGATTGCCATGCGCGATGACCGAGAAGGCCTGGGCGTAGGTCCCGAAATCGGTGTAGAGGTCGAAGCGGTGGTAGCGGAAGGTGCTGACGCCGAGGAACAGGACCAACTGGAGTCCGAGGAGGACCGCGGTGGCCACCCAGAAGACACGGAGCCCGTTGCGATCGAGTCGCTCCCAGGCGGCGCGCCACCGCCCCCGCCCACTGGTGTCCTCCGGCGGTGGCGATCGAGGCAGGTCGGCCAGGTCGGGAAGAGTCCCCCCCTGTGCGGACCCGCCCCCCGTCACCGCTGGCACGTCGTGCATCCGGGGGAGTCTGCCAGCCCGCCGTCAGCCGGCGAACTTCCCGGTGACGAACCGCTCGAGGAGGAAGTAGCCGCAGGGCAGGAACAAGAAGAGAAGCGCGCGCTCACGCCACGGGTGCCGCGCCACCCACAGGCCCAGGGCGGCGAAGAAGGGGAAGAGCACGAGGACCTCGCGGCTCTCGGACAGCAGGATGGTCTGGAAGACGAACACGCACCAGGCCAGGCCGAGCAGCACGCCGTAGGAAGGCCGGATGCGGATGAAGGTGACGACGGCGGCGACGGCCAGGAGCACCACCGTCACGAGGTCGAAGAGCTCGACGACCGACGCGGTCGAGGTGTCGAGCAGGCGCCAGTGCACCAGGTCGGAGACGGCATGGCCGATGGAGGTCCAGGGCCAGTTCACGTGGCGGTGCCACTGTGCCTGGGAGTGGACGAACGCGAGCCACTCGCCGAAGTGGGCCTTCTCGTAGGCGGCCCAGGCCACCACGGCCACGACGGTCGGGGCGGCGACCGCAGCCAGCCGCGCCGCCGTCACCCGCGACGGCGACAGCCACTCGAGCTCCCGGCCCGCGCGCCACTCGGCGCGCGCCCGGGGTGCCCACCACACCTCCATGGCCAGGGGCACGACGAGGATCACGAGGTAGTACTTCCCCATGGCGGCGGCGGCGGCCAGGAGGCCCGCCGCCACGTAGTGCCCGCGGCGCGCGGCCAGGAAGGCGAGGGTCGCCGCCGCCAGGGTGACCGACTCGGGGTACGTGGCGACCAGGAAGAAGGCGCTGGGCCAGGCGAGCAACATCACGCAGGCCCCGTCGGCCGCCCGGGGACCGATTTCGAGGTCGACGAGCTTCCACAGCGCCGCCAGGGCGACGGCCAGCCCGGCGGTGCTGACGAGCTCGCTGCTCGTCACGTAACCGATGCCGGTGATGGCGTGCGCGATGTGCGTCAACCCGGGGTAGAGCGGCCCGAACGCGTAGTAGGCGCGGCGACTCGACTGGGCCGCGGCCGCCGCGACGTGGCCCGGGTAGCCGTGTGCGGCCAGCGAGAGGTAGTAGCCCCCGTCCCACTTGGCGAGGATGCTGGTCAGCGTGGAGGGCTGGCGCGCCACGATGTGGGGGAACACCACGCCGTCGCCGCTGACCAACGCGATCCACGTGACGATCAACCGGAACCCGATGGCCCCGCCCACGCCGATCGTCAGGGGTCGTCGCCACTCGGCCCAGAGACGCGCCGCGGTGCGGCGGGCACGTGGAGCGGCGGTGTCGCCCTCGGATGCCGGCTCGGCCGGGGGAGCATCCGCCACGTGTGCCCCGGGACCGTGCGCGGTGGCGACGTCAGCTCCGAGGGACCGCTCAGTCACGACCGCGCCACCGTACCGCAGGGCACTCCGGCTCGCGAGCGGAGGTTCTGCCGGCGGCGGCCGTCGCGGCGCCGCCTAGATGAAGCTGAACGGGGGCACGTCGGACCCGATGCCCTTGAAGAGCTCGCCCTTGGCGGCGATCAGCTCCGCAGGCGACCAGGGCGCGTCGCGGGTGACCTGGCCGGCGGCCTTGAACGCGCTCATGGCGTAGATGCTGCCGCCGAACACCACCAGGATCTGCCCGGTGACGTCGGCCGAGGCCGGCGCGGCGAGGAAGGCCACGACGTTGGCGATGTTCTTGGGATCCCAGACGTCGAAACCGCCCTCTGCGGTGCTCATG
This sequence comes from uncultured Acidimicrobiaceae bacterium, assembly GCA_963809825.1. Taxonomy (GTDB): domain Bacteria; phylum Actinomycetota; class Acidimicrobiia; order Acidimicrobiales; family RAAP-2; genus Bog-473. The sequence goes on from CAWELJ010000005.1 coordinate 88,129, forward strand.
CCGTCGCCGCCGAAGATCGTCTCCGTCATGCGCGTGCGCGCCCGCGGCGCGATCGCGTTGGAAGTGACGCCGTAGCGGCCGAGCTCGCGGGCCTCGACCCAGGTGAGTGCGGCGATACCCGCCTTGGCGGCCGCATAGTTGGCCTGTCCGGCGTTGCCGAAGAGGCCGGCCTCCGACGACGTGTTGATGATCCGGCCGGACACGTCCTCTCCCGCCTTGGAGCGGTTGCGCCAGTAGACGGCGGCGTGATGGGTGGCGGCGAAGTGCCCCTTCAGGTGGACCCGGATCACGTCGTCCCAGTCGGACTCGTCCATGTTGAACGACATCTTGTCGCGCAGGATCCCCGCGTTGTTGACCAGGATGTCGAGCGCTCCGAAGGTGTCGATGGCCTGGTCGACGACGCTCTTGCCGCCGGACCACGTGCTGATGTCGTCGCCGTTGACGACGGCCTCGCCACCGTTCGCCTCAATGAGGCCGACGACCTCTTCGGCCGGGTGCACGTCGGCGCCGCCCTCGCCGTGCAGCCCGGCGCCGACGTCGTTGACGACCACCTTGGCACCCTCGGCGGCGAGCAGGAGGGCCTCTTCGCGCCCGATGCCTCGTCCTGCACCCGTGACCACCGCCACCTTGCCGTCGAGCAGTCCCATTGTGATGCCTCCCTGTGCCGTGTCGTGCGCCGGTGTCCCCTCTGCGCCGGGCGTTGGTGGCCGGGCGGCGGGCCCGGCTGGCGGTGCCCGATGGCTGCCGCGCGGGCCCGCAGTGTGGCCGATGGGCCCGCTCAGGGGCAAAACCGGGCCACCGCCTCGGCGGTGACCTGGCGGATCAGCGCGGCCGTCGCGGCCCGCGCCTCGACGCGCCCGAAGCGCGCCGTCAGGCTGACGACCTCGAGCCCCTCGGGTGGCGCGACCAGGAGCGCCCTGTCCACGCCGCCGGCGATGCAGAGGACCGGCAACGGCTCGCTCCGGGCGCGTGCCAGTGCCAGCACGCCTCCGGGCACCTTGCCGTGGAACGAGGGCGGGTCGAGGTGACCCTCACCCGTCACCACCAGGTCGGCAGCCTCCATGCGACCCGCCAGGGAGACGAGGCCGGCCACGAAGTCGAAACCCGGCTCGATCCGGGCGCCCAGCGCCACGAGGCCACCGGCCAACCCTCCCGCCGCGCCGGCACCGGCCACGACCGTCACGTCGACGCCGGTCTCGCGCTCGTAGCGCGCGGCCACCTCGACCAGACGGCGCCCGAGAGCCTCGACCTGTGCCGGTGTGGCGCCCTTCTGGGGACCGAACACCGAGGCGGCATGGAGGAACGGCGTGGTCACGTCGCACGCCACGACCACCTCAGTCCCCTGCAGCGCCTGCGGTGAACCGACGGCGTCGAATGCGCCCCGCCCCCCGTCGGTCGTGGCCGAGCCACCGCAGCCGACCACGATGTGGCGAGCCCCTGCGTCGCGGGCCGCCACGAGGAGCTGGCCCACGCCCGTGGTGTCGGCGCGGACCGGATCGTCACCGCGGGGCCGGGGCAGCAGGCCGCGTCCAGCCGCACGCGACATCTCGACGACCGCCGTCGGGCCGTCGGTCGACTCGAGCATGCGCCACTCCGCCTCGACCAACCCACCGAGCGGCCCGCTGACGACCGTGGACCGCGGCGTCCCGCCCAGCGCGTCGAGGAGACCCTCGCCGCCGTCGGACATGGGCACCTCGTCGGCCGTCCAGCCGGCACACCTGGCGGCGTCGGCCGCCGCCGCCGCCGCCTCGGCCGCCGACACCGTTCCTCGGAATTTGTCCGGCGCGGCGACGAGGTGAGGCACGGGGACGAAGCTAGCCAAGGGCGGCACCCGCTAGCTTGAGGCCATGCCAACGCTGCGCGGCGCGCTGCGACGCCTGCGCGGCGCCCCGCTCCCCGCTCCGGGATTGGAGCAGTGGCGGGCACTCTCGGGCCGATCGGCCGCCGAGGTCCTCGACCTCGTCTACGAACTCGTCCTGGCGCGTGAGCCCGACCCGACCGGGGCGCAGAGCTACATCGACGGGATCCGCGACGGCACCATCACGCCGCAGGAGCTCACGGGGTGGACCATCGCGTCGGGGGAGTGGTGGTCGGTCACCCCCTTCACGGGTCTCGGGCAGTCCCTGCACCTCAGCCGGATGATGTTCGTCCGCTCGCTCCCGCCCGCTTCCCGCATCCTCGACCTCGGCGGTACGGCGCTGGGCAACCCGACCGGCGCCCTGGTGCTGATGGGCTACCCCTACCCGTTCGAGGAGCTCGTGGTGATCGATCTGCCCTCGGAGGAGCGCAACGAGCTCTATCGGGAGGACACCGCGCACGAGGTCACGCAGACCGCACTCGGGCCGGTGCGCTACCGCTACCACTCCATGGTGGACCTGTCGGGCTACCCCGACGACTCCGTCGACCTCGTCTACAGCGGCCAGTCGATTGAGCACGTGCCGCCCGATCTTGCCGCCGCGGTGCTCTCCGAGGTGCACCGGGTGCTCCGGCCGGGTGCGTTCCTGGCCATCGACACGCCGAACGCCCGGGTGACCCGGCTGCAGCAGCCCGAGTTCATCGACCCCGACCACGAGCACGAGTACACCGATGCCGAGATGCGGACGCTCCTCACCGGGGCTGGTTTCGAGGTGGCCGGGGCCTGGGGCTTGAACCACGCCGGGCCGAGCCTGGCCGCCGGGCGATTCGATGCGGACCAGGTGGCGACCGCACGAGGCATGTTCCACCGGATCGAGGACTGCTACCTGCTGGCGTACCTGTGCGCGGTGCCGGCCTGACCCGCCCGTGCGGCGGGTGGGCGGTGGGCGAGTGCGGGCGAGAGGACTCGAACCTCCACCCCCTCGCGGGGACCGGGACCTAAACCCGGCGCGTCTGCCAATTCCGCCACGCCCGCAGCGGTCCCGCAGTGCGGGTGAACTGGGAGTGTACGGCCATGTGCCTACGGCTGCCTGCTGCGGCCACTAGCCTCGTGGCCATGGCCAATGCATCTGAAACCCCCCTCATCACGGCCGCCGGGGCCGACCTGGACTCCGCGGGTCGCGTCTTCCAGCAGCTCCTCAAGGAGCGCATCGTCTTCATCGGGAGCGCGATCGACCAGGTCACGGCCAACCTCGTGTGTGCCCAGCTCGTCCTCTTAGAGGCCGAGGACCCCGACAAGGACATTTCGCTGTACATCAACTCCCCGGGCGGCTCGGTCACCGACGGCCTCGCCATCTACGACACCATGCAGTACGTGCAGCCCGACGTCTCCACCATCTGCGTCGGCCTCGCCGCCAGCATGGGCCAGTTCCTCCTGTGCGCCGGGGCTCCCGGGAAGCGCTACGCCCTCCCGCACTCCCGCATCCTGATGCACCAACCTTCGGGCTCCATGCAGGGCCAGGCGGCCGACATCGCGATCCAGGCCGAGCAGATCATCTACCTCAAGCGGATGATGGCCGAGCGCATCGCCTTCCACACCGGGCAGCCGCTCGAGCGGATCGAGACGGACTCGGACCGCGACCGCTGGTTCACCGCCGACGAGGCCTGCGAGTACGGCTTCATCGACAAGGTGATCGACCGGTCGACGGCCACGGCTTCGGCAGGGAAAAAATAGGCGTGGCTCTGGACGTCCCGGCCTCCTCGTCGGACGCAGACCAGGGACTCGAAGAGGCCGCCGAAGAAGTTCGGGTGGCGGACAACTCGCCGATGGCGGCCGAGGTGGCCGGAGTCAGCGAGCGCGCCATGCGACGCGGCTCGGTCACCCGTGTCGTCACGCCGACCATCAGCGTGCGCAAGCGGCTGCACGAGATCTGGCTGTCGCGCGAGCTGCTGATCTACCTCGTCCGCACCGAGATCAAGGTCAAGTACAAGAACTCGGCGCTCGGACTCGTCTGGTCGTTGATTGCGCCGGCGATGACGCTGGTCATCTACTTCTTCGTGTTCAACGTCGTCCTCGGCCAGAAGATGCCGAACTTCGTGATCTACCTCATGGCCGGGCTCCTGTTGTGGAACCTCTTCTCGCTGGGTGTCCTCACCGGCACCGGCGTCGTGGTGAACAACGCAGGCATCGTCAAGAAGGTGTCGTTCCCCCGCGAGATCCTGGCCCTGGCCGCCGTCGGGTCGGCCTGCGTGTTCTTCCTCTTCCAGTCCGTGGTCATGGTGATCTTCATGGTCCTGCTGAACAACCCGCCGGACGTGGAATATCTCCCGCTCCTCTTCCTGGCGCTCGTCGCTGGGGTGATCCTGGCCTCGGGCCTGGGCATCCTGTTGTCGTCGGTCAACGTCTACCTGCGCGACACGCAGCACCTGATTGAAGTGGTCCTCACGGCCTGGTTCTGGGCCTGCCCGATCGTGTACCCGTACTGGACGATCGAGAAGAAGCTGGGGCCGCACGGGCTCACGTGGGTGTACTTCCTCAACCCCGTGACTCCGCTCGTGCTGACGTTCCAGCGCTGCCTCTACGCACACCCGTCCTATACCCTCGACGGCGTCACCACCCAGGTCCTCCCCACGCAGGGCTACCTGTGGTACACCGCCCTGGTCCTCGGCGTGCTCTTCCTCTCCATCTGCCTCTTCGTCGTCGCCCTCGCCGTCTTCGGCCGCCTCGAGGGCAATTTCGCCGAGGAGCTCTGATCGGGTGAGCGACTTCGCCGTCGACGTCCGCAACATCTCCAAGCGGTTCCGCCTGGCCCACGGCCAGTACAACTCGCTCAAGGAGCGCATCATCCATGGCGGCAAGCGCCAGAACGTCGAGGACTTCTGGGCGCTCAACGAGGTGTCCCTCACGGTGCAGGAGGGCCAGACCGTCGGTATCCTCGGCCGGAACGGCTCGGGCAAGTCGACCCTGCTCAAGTGCATCTGCGGCATCCTGCAGCCCACGACCGGCGAAGTGGCCGTCCGGGGCCGGCTGGCCGGCCTCCTCGAGCTCGGTGCCGGCTTCCAGCAGGACCTGACCGGGCGGGAGAACATCTACCTGAACGGCTCGCTGCTCGGCATGTCCAAGCGCGACGTGGACCGGGTCTTCGACGCCATCGTGGACTTCTCCGAGCTCGAGGAGTTCATCGACGGTCCCGTCAAGTTCTATTCCTCGGGCATGTACGTTCGTCTCGGCTTCGCCGTGGCCGTGCACATGGATCCCGACGTGCTGGTGGTCGACGAGGTGCTCGCGGTGGGGGACGAGCGCTTCCAGCGCAAGTGCATCGACCGGGTGAACCTGTTCCAGCGGGAGGGGCGGACGATCCTCCTGGTGACGCACTCGGCCGACACGGTGCGCAGCATCTGTGACCGCGGGGTAGTGCTCAGCCACGGACGGCTCATCGCCGAAGGCGAGCCGGGCGAGGCGACCCGGATCTTCCGAGAGGGCCTCATGGCGGAGGGCGCCGGCATGTCGATCGCCGACCCGGCCCTGGTGGCGGTGCCGGCCACACCGCCGTCGGGGAGCACCGACGACCTGCCCGACGCCGAGCGCCCGGTCCGCTTCCGCTCGGTGCACCGCGTCTTCTCGGGTGACAACTCGGTGCCGTACATGTGCACCGGCGACGACCTCACCATCCGGGTGGAGTTTGAGGCGCTCTACCCGACGGCGGACGTCGTGTTCTCGCTCGAGGTCCGTGATCCCGACGGCACCATGCTGACCCGCACCGACACCTCCATCATCGGCATGCCGATCGACGCCCCGCGCGGGACCAGCGTCATGCATTTCGGGATCGTCCAGGTGCCGCTGCTCGACGGCTCGTACTCCTTCGCCCTCGGGATCCAGAGCCGGGGCGGTGTCCTCTACGACTGGCTCGAGAATGCGGGGACCTTCGAGGTGATGAACCCGGGCAAGGTGAGCGGCACGCTCCGGCTGAACGTGCATGCGGCGCTGATCTCGACCGAGAGCGACGTCGACGCCTCCGCCATGGCACAGAACCTCTGAGCGAGACTCGAACCATGAGCGACTCCGAGACGACGGTGCCGGGCGACCCCCAGGCCTACGTGGACCAGGTCATGGCGGAGATCGCCGCGGAGGTGCGGCTGCGCCGCGCCTCGGGCGACCTGCCCCCGAAGCTCGAGCGCGAGCTCGACGAGCTCTTCCTCGCCCATTCCCCGGTCGCCGGGCGTGGCGGCGACCTGGGCGAGGCCCTGCGGATGGTCGATGCCGCCACGTTCATCGACCCGGTCGTGCCGGTCGAGTCCGAGCGTGCCGCCGGTGCGGCGGTCAAGAAGGGGATGCGCTCGCTGCTTCTTTGGTATGTCGGGTGGGTCACCCACCAGATGAGCCAGTCGGCGTCCGCGGTGAGCCGTGCCCTCCACATCGTCGACGAACGCCTGCAGGAGCTCGAGCGGCAGGTGGAGGTCCAGCGCGTTCCGGGCGCCGGGGTCGTCGACTTCCCCGCACTGCACCGGCCGGACGCGTGGTGGGTCGACCCCGCCGTCGACGCCCTCTCCAAGGCCCCGGGCCGCGTTCTCCACGCCGCCTGCGGCGACGGGTGGCTGGTGCGCCGTCTGGTGGGGGCCGGTGGCGACGCCTACGGCGTCGATCCCCGCTCCGACGTGGTCGGCGGGGCGGAACTCGGTACCGTGGACCTGCGTGACGAGAAGGTCGAGGAGCACCTGCGAGCGGTCGCCCCGGCCGGGCTGGGCGGAGTCGTGCTGAGCGGCGTGGTCGACGGGATGGCCGGAGGCGAGCGTGCCCAGCTGCTGTCGCTGGTCGCCGACCGGCTCGCCCCAGGTGGGATCCTCGTCGTCCACTCGGTGGGCCGCGACGCCTGGGGGGCGGACGGCGCGCCCAGCGAGGCCGACCTGGCGCCGGGACGGCCGCTGCGGCCCGACACGTGGACGGCGCTCCTCGAGGACGGTGGCTACGAGTCCGTCGTCGCCCGGGACGGCCCCGGCGGGCAGGACTTCCTGGTGTGCGCGATCCGCACCAGCGTCACCGCGCCGTACTCGTCGACCCAACGGTGACTGCCGCCGCCGGGAGGGCGGTGGCCGTCCACCAGTTCATCGCGACCCTCAACCCGCACGACGCGACGGGAACGCACACCCTCAAGCTGCGCGACGTCCTGCGCCAGGCCGGGTGGCGGTCCGAGATCTTCGCGGAGGCCATCCACGACGACCTGGCCGCCGAGGCCTACAAGCACTGGATGTACCCCGAGCACGCCGCCGAGGGCGATGTGGCCCTCTACCAATTCACGACGTCCTCGGCGGTCGCGGGCTTCCTGGCCGAGCGCGGGCTGCCGCTGATCCTCGATTTTCACAACTTCACCGGGCCGGAGTACTTCGCCGGCTGGGAGCCGGACAGCGTGCGCCGCGCCACCCTCGCCACAGAGGAGCTGGCGCTGCTGGCCCCGCACGCGCTGCTCGGGCTCGCCAAGAGCCCGTTCAGCGAGCACGAGCTCCGCCGGGCCGGGTGCCGGCGCACGGCGGTGGTGCCGGTGCTGGCCGACTACGGGCGGGTCACGTCGTCCCCGGACCCGCGCGTCGCGGCGGAGCTCGAGCAGCTGGCCGCGGGCGGCGGGTCGGACATCCTCTTCGTCGGGCGGATCGTGCCGTCGAAGGCGCAGCACGAGCTCGTCAAGGCACTGTGGGCGTACCGCCGCCTCTACGACCCGCTCGCCCGGCTGCACCTGGTCGGTGGAACGTCAAGCTACGAGTACAACAAGGCGCTGCAGGCCTATGTCGACGACCTCGGGCTGTCGAGTGCCGTCCGGCTGACCGGCGAGGTGTCCGATGCGTCGCTCGCCGCCCATTTCAGCGCCGCCGACGTCTATCTCTCCCTGTCGGCCCACGAGGGGTTCGGGGTGCCATTGGTGGAGGCCATGGTCGCCGGGGTCCCGGTGGTGACCCGCGGCGCCGGCGCCGTCGCCGAGACCGTGGCCGACGCGGCGCTGGTCCTGGCGGCCGCCGATCCCGCCTACGTGGCCGCCGCGCTCCACCGGGCCTGCACGGATGTGCGCCTGCGCGCCACCCTGACCGCCTCGGGCCGGCGACGGGCCGCCGAACTGGCCGGCGGCGCGCCGGCCGCAGCCATCGTCGACGCCGTGGCCGCGGTGGTGACCCGGTGAGCCCGAAGGTGGCCTTCGTGACGCCGCGCTACGGCACCGAGGTGATGGGCGGTGCGGAGACCGCGGCGCGCCAGCTGGCCGAGCACCTGCGCTCCCACACGACATGGGAGTCCGAGGTCCACACCACGTGCGCGCTCGATCCCCACACCTGGGCCGACGAGCTGGACCCCGGCACCAGCGAGGTCAACGGGGTGCCGGTGCACCGGCACCCGGGCACACACGGGCGGCGGCCTGACTTCTACGGCCTCGACGGGCTGATGCGCCTGGCGCCCCGGATGGCGACGCGGGAACAGGGGACGCGGTGGGTGGACTACAACGGACCCGTCTCCCTGGAGCTGATCGACGCCGTCTGCACCTCCGACGCCGACGTCGTGGCCTTCTATCCGTACCTGTACCACCCGACCGTGGCGGCGATCGGGAAGGTCCGTGCGCCGGCAGTGCTGCACCCGGCGGCTCACGACGAGCCGGCGCTGTACCTGCCCGTCTTCCGGGGCACCTTCGGGGACGCAGACGCCTACTGCTTCCACACGCACGCCGAGCGCAAGCTCGTCGAGCGCATGTACCCCGTCGCCGAGAAGCCGCAGATCGTGCTCGGCCTCGGGGTGGGGGAGTCCCAGGGCACCGGCCGTCCCGGCGGGGTACTGGCGGGCCTCGGTGACCGGCCCTACATCGTGAGCGTGGGCCGCGTCGACGAGCACAAGGGCTCCAAGATGCTGGCCTCGTACTTCGCGACGTACAAGGAACGCCACCCCGGGCCGCTGGCCCTGGCACTCGTCGGCCCCATCTCGGTCGAGCTCGCACCTCATCCCGACATCGTGGTCACGGGACCCGTCGACGAACCGGACAAATGGGACATCGTGCGCGACGCGCTGGTGGCGGTCTCGCCCTCCGCGCTGGAGTCCTTCTCCCTGGTGGTCGTGGAGGCCTGGGTGGACCGCGTCCCGGTCCTCGTGAACGGTACGTGCGGGCCGACCCGGGAGCACGCCGAGCGCTCCGGCGGCGGCCTGTGGTTCTCGTCCTACCCCGAGTTCGAGGCCGTCCTGGACCGGATGGTGTCTGATCCCGCGCTGCGCGCCGGGCTGGGGGAGCGGGGCCGGGCCTACGTCGACGGGCACTTCCAGTGGCCCGTGCTCATCGCCCGCTACGACCGCTTCCTCACGTCGGTGGCCGAGCGGGGACGGGGCACCCCGGGGCTTTTCGCGTTCTAAATGTGGATGGTGCCGTCGGGATGCAGCGTCCAGCCGGGGTTGTGTGCCACCTCCCACACGTAGCCGTCCGGGTCGGCGAACGCCCCGGTCGTGCCGCCCCAGTCGGCCACGGCGGCAGGCCTGACGATCGAACCACCGGCGCGCTCTGCTTCGCTCAGCACCGTGCTCACTTCGTCCACCGTGCGCACGTTGTGGGCCAACTCGATCCCGGGCGCTCCATGACCACCGAGCGCGGTCCACAGGCCGAACACCATGCCGCCGGCCTGGAAGAAACACACCTCGTCGTCGGGTTGCTGTGCACCCGACCAGCCGAGAGCCTCATAGAAGGCTCGAGCCCGGCCGAGATCCGAGACCCCGAGCGTGACCAAACTGATGCGCTGTTCCATTGCTGAATCATGGCAAACCTCAGGCGCTCCCGGGCATGTCGTGACGTGCCGGAACGGTCGCGCCGGGGTTCGAGGCTCGCCGGTATCCTCGACCCGGCGCAGCCCTTGGCGGGCGGACGCTCCATCGGCGCTCGTCGCCACGACAGGCAGATCGGACCCAGGATGACGGAGCGCTTCGGCTACGCGATCGACAAGCGCTACCTCCCGGTGCTGCTGGCCTGTGCGCTGCGACCCTCCAGAGACGGCGTCACATGCACAGACGAGGGCGCTCTCGTGGCGACCTTCGGCTTCTTCAAGATCACGACGCCATTGGCAAACGTCGCGGGTGCGCACATCACTCGGAACTACAGGTGGTGGACGGCCGTCGGCATTCGCCTCTCCGGCGCCGACGATGGTCTCACGCTCGGAACCAACCACGACGGCGGCGTGTGCATCCATTTCACCGAGAAGGTCCCGTCAGTGCTTCGACGAAGCGGCCATTCAGCACTGACCGTCACGGTTGCCGATCTGGCGGGGCTGACGACGATGTTGGGCGGGGACACCGGGGAGCCGGGGACCCCTCCCGCCTGAGCGGACCACTCAGCCCCCTGCCTCGGCGTCCTTCTTGATCGCAGCCAGGGTGGCCGGGATCCCGGTCCGGGCCAGTTCGAGCCGGTTTGCGACCTCAGCCTCGGCCTCGCCCCCGAAGCGCTCCTCGAACATGGCGAGTCCGCCGGGCAGGAACTCCCACGACTCGGTCAGTTGCGTTCCCCCGTCGACCGGAGCGAAGGCGTACCCCCAGCGGGTCCAGGTGCCGTTGACCACGAAGGCGAACTCGCGTCCACGATCGGCCACGACGACTTCCGAGCGCGTCTCCCAGGTCCGGTCGGGGAGCACGTTGCGCCCGGTGAACCAGGACCCGACCTCGGGGCCGGCTCCCTCGTCCCACCAGCACTCCTTGCACACCGGGCTCCACGCCCCCATGCGAGGGATGTCGGACACCAGGTCGTAGAGCTCCTCTGGAGCGCGCGCGATCACGATCGAGTCCGAATGTGTGAGCGTGGTCATCCCTCGAGTCTGCCAGCTCATCGTCTGCCAGGCGCGGGGAGGGAGGGTTCGGCCCACGTGGACCGGCTCGCCTAGCGGGCGCCCCGTCGGCGCGCGCCCTCCCCTGCCGGTGCGGCCGTCTCCTGCGTGCGAGCGTCGGTCACCCGACGTTCCGACGCCTTCAGCGCCCGCTCGGACTTCAGCAGCTCCGCCTGGGCGCGGCTCCGTTCGCTCCGCAAGGAGCGCAGGAGATCCTCGGCGTCCCCGATGGCCCGGGTGCACCGGTCGACCTCTTCCATGGCCCGCTGCCGTCGGCGATCGTGCGCCGCCATCTCTCGTTCGGCCCCGGCCACGGCAGCTCGCGCCGGTCGTCGGTCGCGCGGCCCCGCGTCGACCGCTGCGGACCGACCGGACGACCGGCGGCGGGGTTGTGCCACCACCGGCTCGCCGCGCCTCGCCGCGTCCTTCTTCTTCTTCGACGACGTGGTCGCGACGCCGCTCCACTCCGCGCCCAGGCCCGAGTAGCGCATCGCCGCCGCAAGGTGCCCGGACGCCAGAGCGTCACGCGATCCGGCGTCGGCGATGGCCGCCTCGAGCGTCTCCTCGAGCTCCCTCATCGTTGCGTCACTGGCCTGCTTCCCGAGTTCGTGGGCGAGCTGGCGGGCCGAGTCGCTGAGCGACGTCACGACCTCCTGACGCCGTTGGGACAGCTGTCGCATCTCCTCGCCGGCGAGGTCGGCCTGCGCCCTCTGCATCGCGGTCCCCAGTTCGAGGAGCTGCGCGATCTGCGTCGGGCGCCGGCGGACGAGGAGGTTCGCCAACCAGGCGCTCGTGGTGGGGCGGCGGAGGTGCCGGATGGCCGCCGCGAGGTCCCGGTCCCCCGCTGACTGCGCCTCCGCGGCCCGGACGTTCCGCGTCGCAGCGAATTCCTCCGGCAGCAACCCGTACAGCTCGTTCGCCGCCGCGTCGAGGTCCACGGTCCCATCGTTGCCCTTCGCGACGTCGTGCACCAGCGGGCGCCCGGGAAGGCTCTGCTGCGCCCGTGCGTGCTAGTCCGCTACCCAGCGTCCCCTCAGGTCCTCGAGCCACGGCGGCAGCTCAATCGGGGGATCGGGCAGCGCCGCAGCGCCTCGCAGCTCGAGCAGGCGTTCGAAGGCCTCGGGATCGTCCCCCCACCCCCGCGGGTCGCCCATCATGACCTCGAAGAGCAGTGCCCCCTCGGGCCCGGCCTCGAAAGGGCCGAAGGCGGCTCCCTGGGGCAGCTCGATGTGGGTGCCGGCGGGGCACGGCCGGTCGCCGCAGCGGATCTCGCCCTCGAGCACGAAGACGACGTGCGGGCTGAGGTGCCCGTGCCGCCGCTGAATCACGCCGGGATCCCACCGGGCGTAGAGCGACAGGTAGAGCGGGTCGGCCGAGAAGGCGAGCCACTTCTCCCACACCGAGGCGACCGTGCCGTCGGCCAGGCGCACGGAGCGGACCCGCTGCCAGGGGACGCCCTCATCGTCGACATGGCGGAAGACAGGTTCGAGCCCCGGCACCCTGGGTCCGTCTCCGTCCCCGACCGGCGCCGGCCGGTTCCGATCGGTGCCTCGGGCCGGCGTGGCCGGCGGCGCGCTGTCCATGGGCCCATCGTCTCACCGATCGCCTGACTCGTCGGTGTCCCGGTGCACACTGAGGACGTGGACGTCACCTTCGAACCGCTCCGGGCGGGCGACCTCCCGTTGCTGGCGGCGTGGTTGGCCCGACCTCACGTCCGGCGCTGGTGGAGGCATCCGTCGGACCTGGCCTCGGTCGGGGCGGAGTTCGGGCCGCTCCTCGACGGTTCCGATCCCACCGAGGGTTTCATCGTCCATTTCGGTGGCCGGCCCATCGGTTACCTGCAGAGGGAGCTGATCGAAGACGACGACGAGACGCAGCAGGCGGTCAGGACAGCCCTCGGCGACGCCGGCGGCGTCGGAATCGACTACTTCATCGGTGAGCCCGATCTCGTCGGCACGGGGATCGGACGCGCCATGATCGCCCGCTTCGCCGACGGGTGCTTCGCCCGCTACCCCTCGGAGTCCCGCATCGTGGTGTGCATCGAGCAGAGCAACGTGGCCTCGTGGAAGGCCCTCGAAGCGGCGGGGTTCCGACGCGCCTGGGCCGGTGATCTCGATTCGACCGATCCGAGCGACGAGGGACCGAGCGTCGTCTACGTGCTCGCCCGTGGCGCTCCCTGACCGGGCTGGCCGGCCACCTCGATGGTGCGTTACTGCTCGCGCCGCCCGACCACGGTGTACATGCGCTGGTCGATGGCATCGCCCTGAATGTCGTGGGCCAGGTAGTGCCGCTGGGTGTGCATCGTCGTCTCCGTCCGGCCGAACCCGAGCCGCGAGAGCATCGAGACCACGGCCCCCGGGTAGATCGACCACCAATTGGTGACGTGGTGTTCCGCCGAGGGCGAGAAGCGCATGATGTTGGACTCCGGCGGCTGCAGGTCGTCCTGCAGCGGCTCGGTGACGATCATCGTCCCCGTCGTGCGGCGGGCGGCCTGCGAGAGGGCGCCCCACGGTTCGCGCAGGTGCAGCAGGATCGCCCCGACCAGCGTGATGTCGAAGGTGCCCAGGTCGGCCGGCATGTCGTAGATGTTCCCCTGGACGAACTTGGCCGAGGAGCCGAGCGTGCGGTGCAGGTGCCACCAGGCGTCGTGGTTGCGATCGATGGTGTCCTGCATGACGCGCTGGCGCCCCTCCGGGTCGTCGACGCCCTTGACCGGCATCGTGTCGATGGGCACGTCGAACCCCGCCTCGAAGGAGACCACCTCGGCCCCCATGCGCTCCATGTAGAAGGTCAGGTAGCCGGTCGCCGGGCCGAGCTCGAGAACGCGCGTGCCCGCGACGTCTACGCCGCCGAGGTACGCCGCCTCGTGGCCCCGGAGGTCCCAGGCTCCGGGGAGCACGCGCCCGTCGGGCAGCTCGAAGGCGTGGTACCAGACGAAGTCGTCGAGATCGGCGTCCTCACGACGCTTCGACTGCGACGCCTGGAACTCCGGGTCGAGCTGGCCGAGATAGTCCCGGGGCGGGTAGGACGGCAGCAGCGGCCCCCGCGGCGCCGGGCCACCGGACACTGCCGCGGGGGTGTCCGGGCCGGGGTCCCCGGTGTCACGTCGTCGGAACATGGGGCGCACCTTAGGCCAGCGGTGTGGGCTCTCCGGGACCTCGGGACCGCGCCGGAACGAGGTCAGAAGCCGTCCATGCCCACCATGGGCCGGTTGAGATGCTGCCCACCCATGGAGCCGCGGAACGGCGCGTCGCCGTAGGAGAAGATGCCGCCGTCCGACGCGACGAACCAGTAACCCTGGCCGTCGCCGGTGGACTGCATGGCCACCACCGGCTGGTTGAGGTGGATGCTCCCGGTCGATCCGAAGAAGGGCGCCCCGAAGGAGAAGATGCCGCCGTCGGACCCGACGAGCCAGTAGCCGCCGGTCACGGGGTCCGGCGTGATCCCCACGATGAAGCCGTTCAGATGGAGGGAGCGCGTGTCCCCGGCGAAGACGGCGTCGCCGTACGGGAAGACCTGACCCGTCGTGCTCACCTCCCAGTACCCGAGGCCGTCGGGTGTCGCCGCCATGCCCACGATGTCCCGACCCGGGATGGAGGCCGCCGACCCGTAGAACCCGGCGTCGCCGTAGGTGAAGATGCCCCCGTCGGACGCCACCAGCCAGTAGCCCTTGCCGTCGGGCGTCGCCGCCATGCCCACAACGGGGGCGTTCAGCCGCAGGGAACCCGTCGAGCCGTAGAACCCGGCGTCGCCGTAGTTGAAGATGCCGCCGTCGGACGCCACGAGCCAGTACCCCCCCTGACCCGGCACGGCGGCCATGCCGACGACCGGCTGGTTCAGGGTGAGACTGCCCGTGCTGCCGCAGAAGTCCTGGCCGAACGCGAAGATCCCCCCGTCGGAGGCCACCGTCAGGTACCCGCTCAACGCGCCGGCCGGCCGGTGGCAGGTCCCGAGCGGGTTGCTGCCGCCCACGAACCCGCTCAGAGCGGCGTCGTGGTGGAACTGGGGCCACCCGCCCGCTTCGACGGCGTGGAGCGAGCTGGAGCCGGCCACCTCGAAGTGCTGCACGACGCCCTGCACCGCGCCACTGGGCGGGAGGGCGAAGTACCCGGCGACGGTGATCCCGATGGATCCGTTCGCGTCGGGGGTGACGAGCGGGGCGTTCTGGAAGCCGATGATCGCCCCCGAGGGCTTGACCCCCCCGTTGCCCGAGCCATCGTCCACATTGGCGACTTCTTGGCCCGACTGACCATCGAGGATGAACAGTCCGCGATCGGTCGCCACGATGACGTCCTGGTAGCCGTTGCCGGTCAGGTCGGCCGACGTGACCGACCCGATGACGGCGCCCGCAACGTGGGTGCTCCAGATCTGTGCGCCGGTCGCGGCGCTCAAGGCGTAGACCGTCCCGCTGGTGGTGCCCGTCACGGTGCCCTCGACGACAGCGAGCTGGCCGTTGCCCTGGACGTCCGCCAGCGCCGGGCTCCCGCCGGTGAGTGCCGTCGAGCGTCGTCGCTCCAGACCTGGTTGCACTTCGGGTGTCGAACACCTTGACCGTGTTTTCGTCACTGGCGCCGGCGAAGTAGCTCCCGGTTCCTGTGGCGATTCCATAGGCCCCCCCGGGCAGGATGGGGCCGACGGCGGGGGAAGAGTCGACCTCCTGGTTGGTGGAGGCACTACAGACCAACCCGCCGTGGTCGTTCCAGATGCGCACATGGCCGCCGTCGGCGTAGTGGGTGCCGAAGGCGAACCCACTCGAGGAGGCGCCGCCCGAGACGAAATTGTCGGACCCGGTGCCGTAGAGGTCGCCCGCGGCGGCGGTCGAGAACACGCTGTCGGCCGAGAACTGGGGCCATCCGGTCGCGGGGGCACCGTTCCCGCTCAACAGTGCGTAGGTCATCTGCCCGAGCGAACCCCCTTCGACCAGCGATCCCCCGTCGCCCAGCGCGAGCGACGCTTGCACACCGCCGTCGGGCATCGTGTCGCTGGGCGGGTTGGTGACGACCTGGTTCCACACCTGGCTACCGCCGGGCGAGTACGCGTAGTAGCCACCGTCGATGGGTGAGGCTGCGTTGCCACCGCCGAAGAACAGGTCGCCGCCGTGGGCGTTGTCGACCGACGCTGTCGAGTCGATGGGCGGGCTCCCGGGGACCTCTGTGCCGTTGACGCCCAACGCCGGCATGGCGCCGCTCGTGCCGGGGTTCATGCACCCTCCGCCTGACCCGATGGTCTGGCCCTGTCCGCTGCCCCAGCCCGCGGCGACCGATCCGTCAGCCAAGTTCAAGCCGTAGAGGTCGCCTTGCCGGTCGCCGACCTCGACCGCGGCCGTTCCGCCGTCGTCGAATGCAACGGGCGAAGCCAGACCGATGCCGCAGGGCGCGTCGTTGAGTGTGGTCCCGAAGCCCGCGTTCCATGTCTCGGACAGTGTGAGCGGCGATGCGGCCGCTGCCCGCGTCGCGGTGATCGCGCCCGAAAGGATGCTGCAGGTCCCCGCCACGGTGAGACTCGCGAGCACGAGTCGGGTTGTCAGCTTGCGCGCATGTGTCACGTTCCAGGATCCCTTTCTCAGCCTTCCGACGGTAGTCGCTCGCGGGCAGTCGTGAAGAGGTGCCTCCTGACCGCGGGGAGCATCGCCGGTAGCATCAATCGCCGTGCCCGCAGCTATTCCCCCGAACCACGATGCCAATCAGGCCGCAGATGAGGGTCGGTCCGCCCCGGGGGGCATTCCCACAGACGCGGACCAGGCTCGGGCCGCGGAGGCCCTCCGCCAGGCGTTCGCGCGGCTGGCGCCCCAGGGGAGCGACACGTGGAATTTCCTGGCGGCGTTCACGCATCTGGGTGATCGCTACGGCCCGTACCATCCCGGTGCGTCTGCACTGTCGGACGCACTCGAGACCGAGCGGCAGGGCGGCGCCCGGCGCCCCCGACGGCTGGACCGGTTGCGCGGGGGCCGGGATCGCGCCGGGCGGGCGACCGGGGACGAGCAGACCGAGCTCGCCGAGGCGATGGGCCACGTCGTCGAGGCCTTCCGCTTCCTCTCGGCCCGCGTGGCCACGCTCGAGGCCAGGCTCGCCGCCCAGGACCGGCCGGTCGACGGGGCGGCGTGGCTCGTCCCGGCGCGAGACCTCGGCCCGTGGCTGGGCCCCGTGGCCGCACACGTGCTGGCCCGTACGCCAGGGGGTGACATCGTGCACGCCGACTGCGGGGAGGGCTCGCTCCTTCATGCGCTGGCAGGGCGCGGCGCGACCGCGCAGGGGGTCGAGCCGCGCGGTGCGGTCGCGTTGCGGGCTCTCGAGGGCGGACGCTCGGTCACAATCTGCGAGATGGCGGACTATCTGGTGGGCCGCCAGGCCGACTCGCTCGGCGGCATCGTGCTGAACGGGGTGGTCGACCGCCTCCCGCTGCACGGGCTGCTGCCCCTCCTGGCCCAGTGCAACCGCACCCTGGCGCACGGTGCGCCGCTCGTGGTCGTCTCCGAGATGTCCGGCTCCGCCGACACCCGGGAGCCGCCCGCCCGCGACCTGGTCGACGGCCGACCGTTGCACGCGGCGACGTGGGAGCTGCTCTTGGAGCGGTCCGGCTTCGCCGAGGTCGCGCCGCTCGATGGCGCGGCGGTGCAGGACCACCGGGTCGCCCTGACGGCCATCACGCCCTCGTGAGCGGCATTCACCACTTCGTTCCCGTCCTGCACCGCGGCGATGCAGTGGGGCGCCACACCCTCCGTCTGCGTGACGCCAGCCGTGCCCGGGGGTTCGTGTCGGAGATTTATGTCGACACGGTCGATCCCGAGACGGCGGAGGACACTGCGCCTGTGCTGTCCTATGCAGGAGCTGCCGAGCGGGGCGACGTCGTGGTCTATCAGTTCGCCACGGCGTCGGCGATGGCGCCCTGGCTGGCGGGCCGCACCGAGACGCTCGTCGTCAACTATCACAACATCACGCCGCCCGAACTGATGGCGCCGTGGGACAACCACCTCGCTCTCGGACAGTTGCGGGCCCAGCGGGATCTGCGGCTGCTGGCACCCCGGACCACCCTGGCGGTGGCCGACTCGGCCTACAACCGGGCGCACCTGGCCGCGGCCGGCTTCGCGTCCACGGCGGTGATCCCGCCGTCGGCCGCCCTCGACCCGGCCCTCACCTCGGTGCCCATCCGACCCGATCCGCCCGGTGGGCGCGGCGCCCGCTGGCTCGCCGTCGGCCGGGTGTCTCCCAACAAGGCGCTCGAGGGCACCATCGCCGCGCTGGCCGTCGCCCGGGCCCACCGCGATCCCGCGGCGACGCTGCTGATCATCGGGAAGCCCGCCACGGACTCCTATGTCGCCGCCCTGCACCGCTACGTGGCCGAGCTGGGACTCGCCGACGCCGTCACGTTCGCCGGGCACGCACGCGACGAGACGGTCGCGTCCGCCTATGCCGCAGCCGATGTCCTCGTCGTCACCTCCGAACACGAGGGTTTCTGCGTCCCGGTGGTGGAGGCGATGCGCGCCGGGCTGCCGGTCGTCGCGTTCGACCGGGGGGCGGTGCCCGAGGTGCTGGGCGGTTCCGGCGCCCTCGTCCGGGACAAGGACCCCTACGCGCTGGCGGCCGCCATCGCTGCCCTCCTGGCCGACGCGCCCCGCCGGGCCGGCCTGCGCGACGCGGGGCGCCGGCAACTGGCCGAGCTCGATCTCGACTCGGCCGCCGACCGCTTCGTCGGCCTGCTGGCTGCGTTGGTCGGGGGGAGTGCCCGCTCGGCATGAGCGGCATCCACCAGTTCGTCCCGATGCTCCACCGCGGCGACGCCGTCGGGCGCCACACGCTGCGCCTGCGCGACGTCCTGGCCGAACGCGGCATCGCGTCGCGGATCTACGTCGAGCGGGCAGACCCTGAGACAGAGTCCGAAACGCTCCCGTACACGGCCTATGCCGATACGGCCGAGCGTGGGGACGTGCTGGTGTACCAGTTCGCCACCGCGTCGGCGTTGGCGCCGTGGCTGGCGGGCCGCACCGAAACGCTCGCCGTGAACTATCACAACGTGACCCCGCCGGAGTTCTACGCCGCCTGGGACAATGCGATGGCGCGCCACCAGCTGCTGGCCCAGATGCAGCTGCGCCGGCTGGCGACCCGCTGCTCGCTCGGCCTCGCCGTCTCGGCCTTCAACGAGGCGGAGCTGCGCGAGGCGGGCTATGGCCGCACGGCGGTGGTCCCGCCGGCCGCCATCGTGCCGATCGGGGCCGGCACCGCGAACGCCGCGCCACCGGGTCCCATCTCTCGCTGGCTCAGCGTCGGCCGCCTCGCCCCCAACAAAGGCGTCGAGTACGCCGTGATGGGGCTCCTCGTCGCCCGGACCCATCACGACCCCGGGACCACCCTGACCGTCGTCGGCCGGCCCGTCGTGCCCCCCTACACGACGGCACTGCAGCGCTTCATCGACGACCTGGGACTGCGCGACGCCGTGACGTTCACCGGCCTGCTCAGCGACGCCGAATTGGCCGCCACCATGGCCGCATCCGGCGTGCTCGTCGTCACCTCCCAGCACGAGGGCTTCGGCGTGCCCGTGCTCGAAGCCATGTCCCTCGGCGTCCCGGTGGTGGCCAACCGGGCCGGCGCCCTGCCCGAGGTGGTAAGGGACGGAGGGCTGCTGGTCGACGCCACGGACCCGTGGGTGCTCGCCGGCGCAGCCGCCAGCGTGGTCTCCGACAAGGACCTGCAGGCGTCGCTGACGGCAGCGGCGGCGCGCCGTGTGTCGGACCTGAACCTGGCGTCGGCCGGCGAGCGAGCAGTGGACCTGATGGCCGCGCTCCGCTCCTGACCTGGACCTCGTCCGCCTGCGGCCGCGTCAGCGATCAGGACGTCCCCACGGCCGCCTGGACGAGGGACACGAACCGTCGCGTCGAGGCGGCCAGGTCGAAGCTGGCCGCCCGCTCCCGGCCCGCCGCCGTGAGCACCCCGCGCAGCCTCCCGTCGCTGAGCACCCGGCCCACGGCCGCCGCGAACGGCACGGCGGACTTGTCGGGCAGCACCAGGCCCGCGCCGCCGACCGTTTCGGGGACCGCCGTGACGCCGTAGGCGACGATGGGCACGCCGTGGCCCATCGCCTCGGCCAGGGGGACGCAGAAGCCCTCGTGGTCCGAGGCGCAGACGAAGACGTCGGCCGCCCGGTAGTAGGCCTCGAGCTCGGCGCCGGTCACCGAGCCGGGCAGGAGCGCGACGCCGGTGAGGCCCAGCTCTTCGATGAAGGCACGCAGCGCCGGCTCGTAGGCGACGCCCAACGGCGAGCCGACCATGTGGAGCCGGGCGGCGGGGTCGTCGGTGCGGCGGAGGACCTCGAGCATCTTGACGAGGTCGTGCGGGGCCTTGTGGGGCGAGATCTTCCCCACGTAGAGCAGGTCGGCCCCACCGTCGCGCTCCTTGCGCCGGGCCAGGGTGGCGGCCAGCTCGGGATCGGGCTCGTCACTCTTGGCCTGCATGTCGATCAGCAACGGGACGACCGCGGTGCCCCGGTAACCGAGCGCCTGCAGCTCCGACTCGTTGAACGCGGAGTCGGCGACGGCGAAGCGGCTCTGCGGCGCGAGGCGCCCCAGCTGCGTGCGACCGAGCGCGACCTCGTAGGCCACAGCGGGCTCCCAGTCGCGCAGCAGCTCGGCCGGCGTGATGTTGTGATAGTTGACGAGCTTGGGCTCGGCCCGCGCCGCCAGGATGTCGTACACCGGGCTCCCGATGGAGGCTTGATACAGCAGCCAGCGGTCGCGCCCGGAGCGGCCGAGCTCTGTCACGGGCCGACCCTCGTGCGCCACGTCGGGCGTGTGGCTCCCGTAGAAGACGTCCGAGTCGATGCCCACGGCGCGCAACCCGTCACGCAGGTTCAAGGTGTGCACCCCGATGGCGTCGCGGCTGGCGAGCGACGGTATGACCTGGTCGACCCGCACGGCCGTGCAGTGTACCGGCGTGCCCTTCACCCCGATTGCGGCGCCATGCACCAATTTTCCCTGGTCGCGCCGGTAGGATCGACGGATCGTGTTGGTCCGAACCCATGGCGCGCGTCCCCGCCCGACCGGGCACCGCTTGCCGAGGGCGGTCGGCGTGCTCCTCCTCCCGGTCGCGTTGGCTGCGCCCGCCGCCCTGTTCGGCCCGGCGTCCACCGCGGCGGCCGGCCTCGGCGCACCGGACCGGCCGTCCGTCCCGGCGCTGATCCCGTCTGCGCAGTCGCACGGCTTGCCCGGCGAATCGACCAACGTCCGGATCGACATGACCGAGAACGACGGCCTCGACGTCATCGTGGCTGCCTCGGGCGGCGGCGTGTCGGCGCCGGGCGTGCCCGGCGCCGCGGCCGTACGGTTCCACCAGACGGCGGGGACCTGGGAGATCGACACCGGTGCGGGTTGTGCCGGCCCCTGGAGCCAGGTGTCGGGGAACCAGGGCAGCCCGACGGCATCACCGGTCGGCGGCGGACTCCTGACGTTGTGCGTGGCGAGCGGGAGCCCGACGGTCCACGGCACCCTGACCGCGGTCTACAACTCGATCGGCCAGGCGAGGTCGGTCAACACGCTGCCGCTCGAGCAGTACGTGGCCGACACGGTGCCGGGGGAGTCGCCGTCGAGTTGGGCCGGCCTGGGTGGATCCGGACCCCAGAACATGAACTGGGGCTTCCAGGAGCTCGAGGCCCAGGCCGTGGCCGTCCGCTCCTATGTGCTCTCGGATCTGGGCGGCTACGGAGGGTACGCCGACACCTGCGATCTCACCTGCCAGACGTACCGCGGCACCCAGTACGAGACGGCGACGAGCCTGGCCGCCGCCAACGACACCGCCGGCCAGGTGATGGTCATGCCGGGAGGCCAGGTCGCCCCGACCGAGTACTCCGCGTCGACGGGTGGGTACACCTCGAGTGCCGCGAGCGGGCAATCGCCGTTCAACGCCGTGCCCGACGACGGCGACGCCGTCGCCGGCAACCCCAACCACCACTGGACCACGTCGGTGAGCTCCGCGACCATCGGGTCGACGTGGCCGCAGATCGGCACCTTCACCGGATTCGGCGGCGCCACCTCGGATCAGGGTCACCCCTCCGACTTCGGATCCGGGCGGGTGGACACCATCACGCTCGACGGAACCGGGGACCCCGGCGGCCTCACCATCCAGGGCACCGAGTTCTCCGGCAAGCTCGGGCTCCTCTCGGATCTCTTCACCGCGTCGCAGAGCGGCAGCACCGTGAACATCGCCGGCCAGGGTTGGGGCCACGGCATCGGGATGGGCCAGTGGGGCGCCCTCGGCTACGCCATCGGCCAGGACAACGGCCAGGGGAACTGGACCTATACGCAGATCGTGAACCACTTCTACGCGCCCGCCAATTTGGCCAACCTTCCGACCACCAGCCAGCTGAACGGAGGGGTGGGGGGCTACTGGATCAACGCCACCGACGGCGGCGTCTTCAGCTTCGGGAATGCGCAGTTCCACGGCAGCACCGGGGGCATGGTGCTCAATCAACCGGTGGTCGGGATGGCCACCACCCACGACGCCGGCGGCTACTGGGAGGTCGCCACGGACGGGGGCGTCTTCAGCTTCGGGGACGCCCAGTTCCACGGCAGCACCGGGAGCATCCGGCTGAACAAGCCCATGGTGGGGATGGCCGTGACGCCCGACGGTGGCGGGTACTGGCTCGTCGCATCAGACGGAGGCATCTTCGCCTACGGCGACGCCGGCTTCCACGGCAGCACCGGCAGCCTCGTTCTCAACAAGCCGGTCATCGGGATGGTGCCCACCCACGACGGATCGGGCTACTGGCTCATCGCGTCGGACGGCGGCGTGTTCGCCTTCGGCGACGCCGGCTTCTTCGGCTCGCTGGGCGGCGCCCCCCCGTCGACTGCGCTCGTCGGCGTGGCCCCGACGCCCGACGGCGGCGGGTACTGGGTCCTCGGTGCGAACGGCACCGTCTACGACTTCGGCGACGCCCCGCAGGTCGGGATCTCGACCGCCTCGCCCCCGCTGAGCGGCATGCGGAGCCCGATGACGGGGCTGATCCCGGACTTCACCGGGCAGGGCTTCGAAGCCGTCGATGGTGCCGGCCAGGCCTTTGCCTACGGTGACGCGCCCTACTTCGGTGACATCACGACCGTGGTGAACGGGTACTCAGGCCACGCCGTGGGCATCGCCGCCACCCCGGGCTGACGCCGCCACGGCGTCCAAGCGCGGGAACCGGCGCAGCCGGCCCAGCGGTCCGAGGCGGCCGGCGTCGACGCCGTGGTCGGCGGCGTTGAGCAGGCGCAGGTCGCCGCGGCTGTTGCCATAGGCCCACAGGATCGGTTGCTCACCGCCGTTGGTGGCCAGGAGGCCCATGGAGCGCAGGTGGCCCATGAGGCGGGCGTACTTCTCGGCGCCCCGGCAGTTCTTGCCCTCGTAGCCGCCCGTCAGGATCCCACCACCGCCCACCGCGAGCCGGGTGGCGACGACGCCGTCCACCCCGAGCTCCTCTCCGGCGGGGCTCACGTAGCACTCGGGCGACGCAGAGACGATGACGGTGTAGTGGCCCTGCCGGTGGTGCCACTCGAGGCGGCGCCGCGTGTCGTCGCGCAGGTGTCGCTGGAGATGGCGGTGGGCGAAGGACGCCGAGCGGCGGGCGACCTCGTCGACCGGGAGCCCGCCGAACAGGCGGCCGAACAGCTTCTCCTTCACGTCGTCCGCCGCCGTGCCGCCCACGAGGGCGGCACGCAGCAGGGCCGGGGCCAGCGGGATCATGGCCCCCAGCACGGGGAGGAGCCCGCGCAGGCTCACCAGGAACGGGAACACGCTGCCGGCATCGGTGAGCGTGCCGTCGAAGTCGAAGGCGGCGACCGTCGGGCGTCCCGACCCCGCCGGCCCCGCCGCGTCGGGGTCAGTCGATCGCAGAGCCACCGCGGCCCTCACCCCCCGCAAATCGTGCCGCTCCCGCCAGCGTCTCACCGCTGCGAATGACGTCGCGGCCCCGCCGGGCCTCGCCGAGGGCCGCCTCCTCCTCGGTCAGCCCCCACTGCTCCAACACGCTCATCCGGTCCGAGCGGAGGCACACCTGGGGGAGGGCGGCCAGCTGGTGCGCCAGCGCCACGGCGGTCGGCAGGGCCTCGCCCGGCTGCACCACCCGGTTCACCAGCCCCATGGTGTGCGCCTCGGGTGCTGCGACGGCGCGGCCGGTGAGGATCAGGTCCATGGCTCGGCCGTGGCCCACGATGCGGGGCAGTCGCACGGTACCCAGGTCGCACAGCGGCACCCCGAAGCGGCGGCAGAACACCCCGAAGACGGCGTCCTCGGCCGCCACCCGCAGGTCGCACCAGAGCGCGAGCTCTATCCCGCCGGCGACCGCGTAGCCCTCGACGGCGGCGATGACCGGCTTCGACAGGGTCAGCCGCGTGGGCCCCATCGGGCCCGGCCCGTTGTCGGGTATCGGACGCCGATCACCCTCGGCCACCGCCTTGAGGTCGGCGCCGGCGCAGAAGGTCCCCTCGGCACCGGCCAGGACGGCCACCGAGCTGGCCTCGTCGCAGTCGAAGGCCACGAAGGCCTCCCGCAGCTGGTCGGCACAGACGCTGTCGACCGCGTTGCGCCGCTCCGGGCGGTTGATGGTGACGACCGTCACCGGCCCGTCGTGCTCGACCACCAGCGCTTCCGAGCGGTACGGCGCGTAGGACCCCGCTCCCGTGGGCGCGGCGGCGGACGTCTGGGGGCTCATGGGGGCATTCTCGCACGACCGGCCGGGCTGCCCGCACATCGGGTCCGTACCCATACCCTGGTGGAGGGTCCTTTCTGGGCCTCCGGCCCTGGCCGGCACAAATATGACCAATCGTGTCGACAATTGCCGGGGCAACCGGTAAGGTCTCACCCCTCACCACACCGGTATCACGAATTCCAGGAGGAGCACATGGCAGTACGACTCGGGGACACCGCTCCCGACTTCACGGCCGAGACCACCGACGGCACCATCAACTTCCACGAGTGGCTGGGGGACAGCTGGGGCGTCCTGTTCTCGCATCCCAAGGACTTCACCCCGGTCTGCACCACCGAGCTAGGGGCGTTCTCCAAGGCCAAGCCGGAGTTCGACAAGCGCAACGCCAAGCTGATCGGCCTGTCGGTGGACTCGGTCGAGTCGCACAAGGGCTGGGCAGGGGACATCGAGGAGACCCAGGGCTCGGCCCTGGCCTTCCCGCTGATCGGCGACGAGGACCGCAAGGTGGCGGACCTCTACGACATGATCCACCCCAACGCCAACGACACCCTCACGGTTCGCTCGGTGTTCATCATCGGGCCGGACAAGAAGGTCAAGCTGACGCTGACCTACCCGGCTTCGACCGGGCGGAACGTCGACGAGATCATCCGCGTCCTCGACTCCCTCCAGCTGACGGCCGACTACTCGGTCGCCACGCCGGTCAACTGGACCGACGGCGACGACGTCATCATCGTCCCGGCCCTCAGCGACGACGACGCCAAGGGCCGTTTCCCCAAGGGCTGGAAGGCCCTCAAGCCCTACCTGCGGGTGACGCCTCAGCCCAACCGCTGATTCCAAGCCGACGCCCGCCACGCGGGCAACCTCTCGAACGGGCCGGCCTGCGGGCCGGCCCGTTCGCGTCCACGGGCTGGTCGTCGGGGCCCATCGTCACAACCGCGGGCGAGAATCGAGACGGCGGGCGCCGGTGCCCGGCCGCCCGCACGACGAGAGGAGAGGACCGTGAACGAAGCAGAGGTGTTCGTGCTGGCCGACCGGGCCCTGGCCGCGTTGGTCGCCCGCATCCGGCCCGAGCAGTGGGACATGGCCATGCCCCCGACCTTCGCCCGCCGCGGGTCCGACGAGGTGCCGACGTTGCGTGGCATCATCGGCTACCACGCCTACGACGACGCCTGGGTGCCCGACATGCTGGCCGGCCGCACCATGGAGGAGGCGGGCGCCACGAAGTTCGACGGTGACCTCCTGGGCGACACCCCCGCCCAGCGCTTCGAGGAGATCGCCGCCGCCGCTTGTGACGCCGCCGCCGCGGTGACCGACTTCGACGCGCCGGCCCACCTGTCCTTCGGCGAGTTCACCGTCCGGGAGTACTTCTGGCAGATCAACTCGTTCCGTGGCTTGCGGGCGCACGACATCGCCAAGGCGATCGGGGTCGAGCCCGCGCTGCCGCCCGAGCTCGTCCAGGGCATCTGGGACGAGGTGAGTCCCCACGCGGAGGAGTGGCGCACCCTGGGCGTCTTCTCGGCGGCGGTCCCGGTGCCCGACGGCGCGCCGCTGCTGGACCGCCTGCTCGGCCTCACCGGCCGGGACCCGGACGGCTCCTGAACCGACCCCCGCTCAGGTCGCCGGGGGCACGAGCTCGTCCCGCAGCTCGCGCTTGAGCACCTTCCCCTGGGGGTTGCGCGGCAGCGGTTCGGAGCGGAACCAGATGTGGGTCGGCACCATGAACCCGGCGAGGCGGGCCTTGACGTGCAACCCCAGCTCGTCGGCCGTCACCTTGGCGCCGGGGCGGAGCACGACCACCGCGCCGACCTCCTCGCCCAGCGTGGGCTCGGGCACCCCGATCACGGCGCAGTCCGCCACGGCGGGGTGCTCGAAGAGGGCGGCCTCTACCTGCACCGAGTACACGTTCTCCCCGCCACGGATGATCATGTCCTTGGCCCGGTCGACGATGTAGATGAAGGTGTCCCTGTCGAGCCGCGCCACGTCTCCTGTGTGGAGCCAGCCGCGGGAGAACGTCTTGGCCGTCTCCTCGGGCCGGTTCCAGTAGCCGCGGACCACGTTGGGCCCCTTGATCCACAGCTCGCCCCGGACGTCGGGCCCGCGGGGGATCGTGTCGTCCGGCTCCTCGCCGGCAAAGTCCTCGGGGACGACGGCGACGTCGCACACCGGCACCGGCGGACCGACGCTCTCGGGCCGCGCCACGTAGTCGCCGCCCGAGTTCATGGATGTCACCGACGAGGTCTCCGTGAGTCCGTAGCCGTTGGAGGGTTGGCCGACGGGCCAGGCCTCACGGATGCGGCGGACGAGATCGGGCGGGGCGGGTGCGCCCCCGTAGGACACCCCCTTGACGGAAGAGGTGTCGAACTTCGAGAAGTTGGGGGAGTCGAGGACCTGCATCACCATGGCCGGCACGCCACCGAAGGTGGCGATCCGCTCGCGTTGAATCAACTCGAGCGCGCGCTCGGGGTCGAAGTGGTGCATCATCACGATCTTCCCGCCGGCGGCGATGTTGGAGACCATGACCGAATGGCACCCGGTGGCGTGGAAGAGCGGCACGGAGAGGAGGAACGCCGGCTGGTTCTTGTCGGTGGTCGGCTCCAACGCTGCGGAGCCGAAGCGCATGGAGCCGCGCGTGTTGATGAAGAACAGGCTCATCAGGTTGGTGACCATGTTGCGGTGGGTGCCCACCGCGCCCTTGGGCCGGCCGGTGGTGCCCGAGGTGTAGAAGATGGTGGCGTCGTCCTCCGGGTCGATGGCGATCTCGGGAGGCGAGGCGGCCTCATTCACGGTCCCCAGGGCCAGGGCGAACGGCCACTCCGGGACCGGTGCGGCACCGCCTCCAGGCTCCCGGACCTCGAGGGGACCGGACGGCTCGGTGCGGTGCTCGTCGGCCACGATGAGCGCGCCGAGGTCGGACAGGCCGCCGAGGAAGGGTCGGAGGCGCTCGGCCCGCTCGGTGTCGACGAAGGCGACCTTGGAGCCGGAATCCTCGAGGCCGTAGCGCAGTTCTTCGCCGCTCCACCACGCATTGAGCGGCACCACGATCGCGCCGGCGAGCGCCGCCGCCCAAAAAGCCATGATCCATTCGGGGAGGTTGCGCATGATGATGGCGACGCGGTCGCCCTGGGCGATCCCGAACGTCGACTGCAGCCGCTGCGCCAGCGTGCAGGCGATGCGGTAGTGCTGCGCGAAGGTGGTGCGCTCGTCCTCGTACACGAGGAAGACGGCGTCCCCGTGGCCGAGCGACATGTCGAAGACGGACCGCAGCGAGGGTGGGGCGTTCTTCCAGGTCCGGGTGGGCACGCCGCGGATGTCGAGCTCCTCCATCTCGAAGAGCTGACCCGGCGCCGTCAGCGCGTCATTGGCCTCCTCCATGGACATCGACGGCGCGTCCTGGTTGGCGGTCACTCGGCCTCCTTCTCGGTCGTTCCGGGGTGGTCGAAGATCGCCGCTCGGTAGTAGGCCAGCTCCGCCACGCTCTCGCGGATGTCCTGGAGCGCGCGGTGGCCGCCCTTCTTGACCGGCGCCGCCTTGTAGACCTCGGGAAGCCAGCGCCGGCACAGCTCCTTGACCGTCGAGACGTCGACCGAGCGGTAGTGCAGGTAGTCCTCGATCTCGGGCAGCATCGCGGCGAGGAACCGCCGATCCGTCCCGATGGAGTTGCCCGCCAGGGGGACCGACCGCTCCTGCCTGATGTGCTGTTTCAGGAAAGCCAGGGTCTGCGCCCCGGCGTCGGCCAGGCTGAGGGTCGAGGTTTCCATGTCGGACAGCAGGCCCGAGCGGGTGTGCATGGTCCGCACGAACTCGTCCATGCCGGCGATCTGCTCGGGCGAGGCGTGGACCACCAGGTCCGGGCCCTCCTCCACAATGGTCAGGTCGTCGTCGGTGATGAGACTGGCGATCTCGACAATGGTGTGGCGGGCCGGATCGAGTCCTGTCATCTCGAGATCGATCCAGGCCAGCATGCGCGGGCATGCTACCGGGCGTTCCGGGGCGGTCCGCCTGCCCGTCCTTGTAATGTCCGGCGATGCTGCGTGTCCCCCTGCACCAGCTCGACCCCGAGCTGCCCGTACCGCGCTACGCGCGAGAGGGGGATGCCGGGGCGGACCTGGTCGCCCGGGCCGATGCCGTACTCGCCTGCCGGGGCGGGCGAGCCGTGGTCCCGACCGGGGTGGCCGTCGCCATCCCCGCCGGCTACGCCGGCCTGGTACTGCCCCGCAGCGGCCTGGCGATGCGCCACGGAATCACCTGTCTGAACGCCCCGGGGCTGGTCGACTCGGGCTACCGGGGGGAGCTCCAGGTCGTCCTGGTCAACCACGACCCGACGCACGACTACGCCGTTCGCCGGGGCGACCGCATCGCCCAGCTGGTGCTCGTCCGGGTCGAATCCGCGGCCTTCGCGATCGTGCCCGAAGAGGGCCTGGGCGATTCCGAGCGGGGCGGCGGCGGCTTCGGGCACACCGGCACGTGACGGCGCCGGAGGAAGGGGGTAAGAAGTGGTGATGCAGTCGCTCGTCGGCATGGACGCGGCCTTCCTGTCGCTCGAGACCCCCACGACACCCATGCACGTGGGTGTGGCGCTGGTGCTCGACCCGCCCGAAGGCACGCGGTCCCTCTTCTCGCCCTCGACCCGCTACGCCCAGATCCGCCGTGTCATCCAACAGCGGCTCCACCTGATCCCGCAGCTGCGCCAACGGGCACTGCGGGTGCCGTTCGGGCTGCACCACCCGGTCTGGGTCGACGATCCCGACTTCGAGCTCGACGACCACGTCAGCCGGGCCAGCCTCCCGTCGCCGGGCGGAATGGCCGAGCTCGAAGCGTTCGTGGCGGGGGTGATGAGCCGGCAGCTCGATCCCGACCGCCCGCTGTGGGAGATGCACGTGGTCGAGGGGCTGGAGGGGGACCGCGCCGCGCTCATCGCCAAGGTGCATCACGCCATCCTCGACGGGGTGAGCGGCGCCTCCGTGCTCGCGACCTTCCTGGACCTCAACCCGAGATCACGGGTCACCCAGCTGCCGTCGGAGTGGGACCCGGCGCCGCTGCCGTCCAATGCGCAGATGCTGCGTCACGCCGCGTCGTCGTTGGCGCGCCAGCCCGGTGAGACGCTGAGCACGCTGCAGGCCGGGGTGGAGGCGGTCGCCGACCTGGGGATGCACAATCGGGAGCTGGTGGACCGCGGCGAGCAACCGCCTCCGGGCTTCTTCAGCGCGCCGCGCACGTCGTTCAACGGCGCGGTGTCGAACCGGAAGCGCTTCGCGTCGTTGTCGGTGCCCCTCGAGGACGTGAAGCTGGTGGGCCGGGTCTTCGAGGCAACCGTGAACGACGTGATCCTGGCCGTCGTCTCGGGCGGACTGCGCCGGCTGCTCGAGGCCCGCTGTGAGGTGGCCGAACCGTCGATGGTGGCGATGGTCCCGGTCTCCACCCGGCCCGAGGGGCGGGGGGAGGTATTGGGAAACCAGGTCTCGGGGATGCTCGTCTCGCTGGCCAGCGACGTCGACAACGCGGTGCTGCGCCTCGATGCGATCTCGGAGTCCGCCCGCGTGGCCAAGGAACAGGAGAAGCTGCACCGGGGCCGCTTCCTCGGCGACCTGGCGCAGATCGCGCTGCCGGCGCTGGCGACCCGCCTGGCCCGTGCAATGGCGGGCACGCGCCTGTTCGACAAGGTGCGGCCGCCGTTCAACGTGACGGTGTCGAGTGTCCGCGGCCCGGACTTCTCACTGTTCTGTGCCGGGAGCCGCGTGGCCGACATGTACCCGGTCGGACCGATCACCGAGGGGATCGGCGTCAACGTGACGGTGTTCTCGTATCTCGACCGGGTGCAGTTCGGCCTGCTGGCCTGCCGCCGGCTGCTGCCCGAGCTGGGCGAGGTCGCCTCGTACTTCGACGACGCGCTCGGGGAGCTCGTCGCCTGCGCCCTCGACGCCCAGGGCGCGACGGCCTGACCGTTCCCCTCTCGGGCGCGGGGGCGGACGCAGTGCGTGGACGAGGATGCGGTGTGGTGTCCCGCTCGCAGCTCGAGAGGCGGGCAGTGCGGGCCGCTTGGCGGTCCGGCCCGCACTGCCCTTTTCTCGTGGGGGTGGGAGGGATCGTGCCCGTCAGGCGCCTACGAGCCCGAGCCTGAGGTCGAGCCGGAGCCGGAGCCGGAGCCGGAGCCGGACGACGGTGCCGTGCCGGTCCCGGCGGGAGGTGGTCCGGCGTGGGAGCCGGAGCCGTTGCCCATGTTGGGACAGTTGTGGGTTGCACCCGAGCCCGACCCCGAGCCGGAGCCGGACCCCGACGAGCTGCTCGACGACCCCGAGCCCGTGCTGCTCGTGCCCGAGGTGCCGGTGCTCGAGCTCGGGGCGGTAGTCGAGGAGCTCGTCCCCGAGCCCGAGCCAGAGTTGCCCGTCGTGGTCGAGGTGGTGGCCGCGCTGGCGACCAACGCGCCGCCGGCCAGGAGCCCGGAGCTCAGGGCGCCGATGGCCAGGACGTTGCGAAAGCGGAGTTGCATGGGTGTGATGCCCTTTCGTCTCGGTGAAGCACCAGCCCGTCCGGGCCGGTACAGCACACGTTGCGCCACCGACCTGGGTGCGGGCGCAGAGCGACGTGGGCGCGTCGGAGGAATTACCTGACGAACAGGTGACGATTCACAGGAACCGCCGGAATCACGTGGTGGCGAGCTCGCGGTAGTGCCGTCGCCAGATCAGTTTGTAGACCCTGGTCCAGCGCGGGATGGAGCGCAGGATCGGTATGAACGGAAGGAATATCAAGCCGACCGAGAGCACCATCATGATGGCCCACACCTCGAGGTCCGCGTTGGACGACGTGTTCATGGGTGCCACCTGGTACCACATCGTGTAGAGCCACAGCCAGGCCTGTCCCGGGTAGTTGCCCGTCTCGTTCATCATGCCCCACTGGCTGCCCTGGAGATGCTGGTTTCCGGCCAGGCTCTCGAGGTAGCTGCCGTCGGCCAGGAACAGCAGAGGCTTGGTGTAGTCGGTGTTGTAGAACTGGCCCTCGCTCAGCAGGGTGCCATCGAGGCCGCCGGTCTGCGCCATGGCCGTCAGGGAGCCGATGATGTAGCCGACAGGGCCGTAGCGCCCGGATGGGACGTGGAGCCGGCCCTGGACGTCGGTCGCGTTGGCGACGGCCTTCTCGTAGGCGGTGGTCCACGCGCTTTGCTGGGCCGCCGAGGCTCCCTGGTACACGTCGAGCGCCCTCTGCAAGAGCTGCTGGTTGGGCAGGGTGCGCAGGGGGCCGATGACGAAGTCCTGCGCGGTGTCGATGGGCTGGTGGACGCCGAACCACTGGGCGGGCTCGAAGAACCCCATGTGTTGCGCGGCGTCCGGAGTCGAGTTGTAGGGCGGACCGTAGGTCGCAGTCCCGCTGCTTCCGTCCAGTTCGGTGATGGCCGTCTGGGCGAAGTCGACCGGAGTGACGGCCGACCACTTCTTGAGGGTGACCGACGGGTCGTCCGGCGAAGAGAAGACCACGGCCATCAGGACGATCAGCACGGCGACAGCGAGGAGGGCGACGAAGGCTTCCTTCAAGATGTCGTAGGGGACGTAGGCGCCCTTCCACGGCGCGACGTCACGGTCGGGGTTGAACCGGCGAGCTTTCTTCTCGCGGCTCATGCGGACTCCTCGGCGGGAGCGGCGACGGGTGGCTCGGAGTGGGCGTCACCCACGGCGAAGGGCGGGACGATGCCCCGCCGTCGCACCATGAGCACGTGCAGGCCGGCGATGATGATGACCCCGATCGGCAACAGGACGATGTGCCACATCAGCATCTGCCCGAAGTTGAGCACGTTCCACACCGCGCCCGCCCCGGTGGCGTTGATGCCGTCCTTGGCCTGGGTCGAGATCCACTGGGAGTCGAAGTTCTGCTGCGAGATGTAACCGGTGAAGGCAGAGGGCACGGACACCAGGAACGCGATGACACCGGTCGCCCAGGTGAGCCTCCGGTTCCCGCGCCAGGCCGCCATGAAGAACTTGCCCCAGAGGTGGATCACCATGAAGAAGAAGAAGAACTCGACACTCCAGAGGTGCAGCGAGTTCACGAAGTGGCCGGTGCTCGATACGTGCCACCAGCTCGGCCCCATGATGGCGAGGATGCAGCCCGTGATGATGACCCAGGCCAGGCTCACGACGGTGAGCACGCCGAAGACATAGATCCACGACGCCATGTAGGCGGGTTGCCGGTCGGGCAGGAGCTGGTCGGGCGGGAGGGCCGACTCGGCCGCGTGCCGCACCCGTGCGGTCCATTGGCGTGACTCCGCCGCGGTCGGACCGGGGCCGACGGGCCCGGGCTCGGCGCTGACGTCGGTGTCGATGCTCACTGGCGGTCTCCCTTGCGCTTCGGGAACGGCAGCAGGATCGCCAGGACGAAGACCACGATCATGAGGATGATCACGACGATGTTGGCGACCGAGATCTGGATGAAACCCCAGTGGACGTACTTACCGTTGCCGCCGAGGTTGACCAGCGCCGCGAGCAGTGCTCCGAGGACCATGCGGTCACCCTACGCGAGGTGCCCCCCCTTAGTTAGGGACCTTTGTCACAAGGTCGCACTTGTCCACAGCCTGCGTCGGTGCAGGTCAGCGCTTGGTGGCCCGCCAACAGTACGAGCGCATGGGGACCTCGAGCACGTCCATCCCGGCGAGGGCCTCGTGCTCGTCGAGGAACTGCGTCATGGCGTCGAGGTGGTGCTGCCGGGCGTCCTCCTCCATCGTGATCACGGCGCTGTAGGTCGTGGCCAACGCCACCAGGTCGCGTTTGGTCATGGGACGGTACCAGCGGAACAGCGCGGTCTCAGGCTCGAGAAAGGGTCGGTGGCCGCCGACGTCGATGCCGACGTTGACGGCGTGACGGCGTCGCCGGCGAGCGTCCACGTCGGCCTGCTCCTCCGGGGTGAAGATGATGCCGCCGGCCCAGAGGGAGCGCATCCAGTCCACCGAGCGATCCGGCCCGCTCCAGACGAGCGAGAGCCGACCGGAGGCACGCAGCACCCGGAGCACTTCGGGGACCGCCCGCTCCTCGTCGACCCAGTGCCACGCCGAGCCCGCGATGACGAGGTCGTAGGAGGCCGAGGCGGCGGGGAGATCCTCGGCTCGGCCGGCCAGGACCTCGACCCCTGCGTCACGGGCGGCCAGCACGGCGCGCATCCGGTCATCGGGCTCGACCGCCGTCACGTGGTCGAGCCGTTGCGCCAGCAACCGGGTCAGGACGCCCGTGCCGGCGCCGATCTCGAGCACGTCGGCAGCTGCTTCGGGGATCAGCCAGTCGAGTGCCTCGTCCGACGGTCCGGGGCGCAGCCGGTTGTACTCGTCGGCCACGGCCCCGAAGGAGCTCCCCAGGTGGGCCGTCGTCTCGTCCTGGCGCACGATGAGCAAATCTACAGAGGTCATTCCGGGCTGCTTCGTCCCGGTTCGGGACCGGTGTACGACAAGGTGGGTGCGGGGGAACAGTCTCCTATCCCGCCATGGCCGGCGCGATAGAATGGTTGCTCCACGCGGAAGTGGCGCAGCGGTAGCGCATCACCTTGCCAAGGTGAGGGTCGCGGGTTCGAATCCCGTCTTCCGCTCCATTGTGATCTGGCAAGACATCGGAGAGCGATGTCTCAAAGACACCGTAGAGCGGCTCTTCGGATTTCAGCGGGGAGTCCCTGGTGACCGGGGTCACCCAGAAATAGGCGAAGGCGCTTCAGGCTTGCGGTGTGAGCCAACAACCAAGAAGCACCTTCGTCCTGTTCCACCCTAGTGAGATCCTCCAAGCCCTGGTGGGTCTCAATTCTTCCGCTCCAGCGTCTTCCGCTCCAGAGGCGGTGTCCTATGTCCTGAATCCGCACACCGTCTTCGCTCCAGATGCGGGGAAATTGTCGGGGGGCGTCACTTTGCTGCCGGTCGCGGCGGCACCCCGGACGAAGTCGGAACCGTCGGCGCGCTTCTCACAGGTGCCGACGGCGCGTTCATCACCGGCAGCGACTTCCTCACGTGCGGCGGAGTTACAGCGTCCTACTTCTACGGCGAGCTGGCCCCCAATGACGGATCGTCGAGCCCGAGCACGTGTCAATGCCCCGACGAAGCGGCCAACATGGAGAGCGCAAACCGGAAAGCCCCAGATGAGTACACGTCGCACAGGCTGTACCAACCCTGGGTCGTTGCGGTCCCATCGGGGCAAAAGTGGACACCGTCCGGCGACCGCACCACGTTGGTGCCGGCAAGACCCGTGCAGGGCTCGAATGGAAGACATGGAAGTGTCAGAGTGAACTTGCCATCAGCCAGCACGGCCTGGCCAGCATCGGCATAGGTGACCCCCGGATTGGCTTCGGCGAGCGACTGGTAGATCTGATTGAGGAAGTCGAGGTTGGCGCTGAGATTCGCCCATGCGCTGATGGGAGGTCCGATCAGCACCACTGGGATGCCGCTGTTGCGGAAGATGTCGATGGCTTGCTGCGCGTCGGCCTTGTACTTGTCGTAATAGGGCGTCGTACCCATCGTGTACCCCGACATGCACTGCGTCATGGCGTTCCCCGAGAACTCGATCACGGCGACCGACGGGTGGAGCGTCGCTGCATCGCTGGCCATTGTCTGCAGGTCGTCGCAGATCGCCCAGCCGTTGTAGGCACGCAGGAGTGTGGAAACTCCGGACGCTCCGGCCAGGTACTGAAGGAATGGCGCCGCCTGCATCCCAAGTGAGTCTCCGTAGAGCGCGATCGCCTTCCGCTGAGCGCCGAAGTAGGCGGCATCGCCATACGTAGCGATGCCGCCCTCGTCGGTGAGGAGCCAGTAACCCGTGCCACCGGGTGTTCCCGTAATGCCTGCGATGTATGCCGTCGGCGACCTGCCGCCGACCGACCCGTAGAAGCCGGCGTCACCGTAGGTGAAGACACCGCCGTCGGACCCCACCATCCAGTACCCCCTGCCGTCAGGCGTGGACGCGATGCCGACCACCGGGGCGTTGAGTCGCAAGCCACCGGCCGACCCGTAGAAGCCGGCGTCACCGTAGGTGAAGACACCGCCGTCGGACCCCACCATCCAGTACCCCCTGCCGTCAGGCGTGGACGCGATGCCGACCACCGGGGCGTTGAGTCGCAATCCACCGGCCGACCCGTAGAAGCCGGCGTCACCGTAGGTGAAGACACCGCCGTCGGACCCCACCATCCAGTACCCCCTGCCGTCAGGCGTGGACGCGATGCCGACCACTGGGGCGTTGAGTCGCAATCCACCGGCCGACCCGTAGAAGCCGGCGTCACCGTAGGTGAAGACACCGCCGTCGGACCCCACCATCCAGTACCCCCTGCCGTCAGGCGTGGACGCGATGCCGACCACTGGGGCGTTGAGTCGCAATCCACCGGCCGACCCGTAGAAGCCGGCGTCACCGTAGGTGAAGACACCGCCGTCGGACCCCACCATCCAATACCCGCCGCCGTCAGGAGTGGACGCCATGCCCACGACCGGCGCATAGACCACGGCCCCACCGGAGACGCCCGCCGAGGGGCCAGCCACGCTCAAGAGTCCGCCCAGTAGCAAGGTGGCCACGGCAATCGGGTAAACCTGGCGTCTCACGAGGAGATTCTCGGTTTTCCCGCGTTGTGCCACCAGGGTACTTAGACCCCATCGAACACCGAGATCTGCGATGCAGTCGAATAGCGCCAGGCCGGCCTCATCGGCGCTCGATCTACCTGAGGGACGGACGGATGGTCGGCCCGCAGCTGACCGGTGACATCCGAGCCGCCGCGATCTCCCGCTCGCTCATGATGCGCAGGACGCACGTCGGCCAGTACGGCCAGAGACTGATCGGGCCAGAACCCGAACCCGGGTTCGGCATGGTTGACGTCATCGCCGACGCCCTTCGGCTCTGCGTGGGGGTAACGGTTCACGCCTGACGACGACGGCCTTCGTCCGGTTGGTTGGCCGTGCTCGAGTGCTCGACTCGTAGTAGAGCGCTCTACTACAGGGGCGGACCCAGCGGACGGGCTGGAAACTGGGTGGACGGAACCGCACTTCAGAGAACCAGCCGGAACCAAACGGACGAAAACCACCACCTTGCCAAGGTGAGGGTCGCGGGTTCGAATCCCGTCTTCCGCTCCATTCTAGCAGGTCAAGGGTGGTTTTTCAAACCCTCCGGTCATTTGGCAAACGGAACCCGTTACCTGCGATGCCCAATGTGCGCCTGTGCCCGAGCAGTCCTTACGGCACGGCTGAGCGTTGTGAGGTCGTACGTTCCGACCTGCCGCTGTCCGTTGACAAAAAAACTCGGGGTACCCGCGACCACGCTCACGTCGGCGCTCTCGACGTCTGCCGCGACACGTTCGCTCCATCGGCGACTTCGGAGGTCCTCGGTGAATGTATTCACATCGAGTCCGAGCTGTTCCGCGTACCGGATGAGGTCCTTGGGGGCCAGCTCATCCTGGTGCTCGATCAGCAGGTCGTGCATCGGCCAGAAGGCTCCCTGCGCTGCGGCGGCCTCGGATGCCTCCGCCGCCAGTTGAGCTCTCGGATGCACGTCGTTCAGTGGCAGATGACGCCACACATAACGTAGGTCGCCGAAGTCGGCCAGGAGTTCCCGGATGACCGGTTCGGCCCGCCCACAGTACGGGCACTCGAAGTCGCCGTACTCGACGAGGGTCACGTCCGCGTTCGCCGGCCCGCGGATATGGTCGCGGTCGCCATCGACCGGATCGGCGAGGTCCACGATCGCGGGGGACTGGCCGAGGAGTGCTCGGCTGCGAAGTGGCGACGGCAGGCGATCCGTGATCTGGAACACCAACCAGGTCAGCAGGGCTGCCACCACGGCCGCCGTGAGCACTCCGAGTGTCGCCTCTTTCAACTCGACACCCGTGAACGCGACCGAGGCGACGAGCAGCGAGACGGTGAAGCCCATCCCGGCCAAGGTGCCACCGCCCAGGGCGGCCATCCAGCCAACCGGTGGACGGAGTCGGCCTCTCGTTACCTTGTTGACGAGAGCGGACACGGTCATGATCCCGGCCGGCTTGCCGACCACGTAACCGAGAGCGATCCCGAGTGTGATGGGCGACGTGTAGGCCTGGGCCAGGAAACCGACGTTGACGTGTATGCCGGCGTTCGCGAGGCCGAACAGCGGAACGATGAGATAGCTCGTCCATGGGTGCCAAATCTGCTGCAGACGGTCGTTGGGGGAGACCGCAGTCCGCACGCCGGCGCGAAGCTGTCTCGCCATCCCGGCGGTCGGCTGCTCCCGGAAGTCCCGGAAGAGATCTGAGGTCCGTTCCAGATCGGTGCGGGCAGGCGGAGCGGCGTAGGCGATGAGACCTGCTGCAAGCCCGACGACGACCGGGTCGACGCCGGACTCGACCAATGCGACCCAGCTCGCCGCTGCCAACGTGAAGTAAAGCAGTCCGTAGTGGATCCTGAGCGATGCTGCAAAGGCCGCAAGCGCCATGAGTCCGACCGCGATCACGAGCGGAGCGACTGTCAGGTGATGGGTGTAGACCGTGGCGATGACGACGAGGCCCACGATGTCGTCGACGACGGTGAGCGTGAGGATGAAGCCGCGCAGTCGTTCGGGAGCGTGCCTGCCAAGTAGAGCGAGCAGGCCAAGGGCGAAGGCAGTATCGGTCGACATCGACACGCCCCAACCGTGCGCCGAGGTCCGACCAGCGTTGATGGCCAGGTAGAGCCCGACCGCCCCCACCATCCCGCCGAGCCCGGCGAGCACGGGAAGGATGATTCTGGGACGCTCTCGAAACTCGCCGACGTCGAATTCCCGGCGTGCCTCGAGCCCGACGACCAGGAAGAAGAAGCTCATGAGACCACTGTTGATCCAGCCACGCAGATCCATGGACACCGCTGCCTGACCGACGTGTACGGACAGGCGGGTCTGCCACACGTGGTCGTAGGAGGACGTGTCGACATTCGCCCAGATCAGCGCGCCGACTGCAGCCCCGAGGAGGAGGGCGGCGCTCGCCGTCTCCGTTTGCAGGAAACGGCGAAGGGCGGTGTCGCGTTGTAACCACGCCGTACGAGTGGAGCTCTCAGAAGGGTCGGTGACTGCCATACGGCTGCGGCGAGCCTACCGACGGGCGTGTAGCTCAGCACCGGCCTCTGGGACGCACTTTGTCCGCCGGCTCGTCGCCGACGTGAGTCAGTGTGAGGGTGATTCTCGTTGAACGCCGTAGTAGAGCGCTCTACTAAAGGGGCGGACTGAGTGGACCGAGTGGAAACTGGATGGACGCAACGGCAAGCCCGGGGGCTGACCACGACCCCGTGGACCAAATCCATCACCTTGCCAAGGTGAGGGTCGCGGCTTCGAATCCCGTCTTCCGCTCCATACGTGCAGGTCGAGGACACTTTCTCAGCGGTTGAACTGAACCGCACCGCTTGGATTCGTCTACTCGCTTCACGAGGAGTTTCGTGGTTTGAGTCGGCTCACGGGTCACGATGACCCGCTCCCGATGCCCGTCGACTCCGGGTCAGGCCAACGCTGCAGCGAGCGCTGACATCTGTGAAAAGCGGAACGCCTGCGAGACTCCGGCCTTTGGTTGGATGCTGTCGAAGCCGTGGTACGCGCCGTGCACGGTTTTGAGCTCACACTCGACGCCGGCCTCTCGAAGTCGGTTCCTGTAGGCAACGTCTTCGTCATGGAAGAGATCCAACGTCCCCACCCCTATCCATGCCGGAGGTAGCCCTGAGAGGTCGTCGTAGCGTGATGGTGCCGCAAGCCCACTCACTTCGACCGAATCCGGCGGATAGCCCGTGTAGGACTGCCAACCAAAGCGGTTCGAGGTGTTGTTCCACAGCCGGAAGTTGCTTTCGTCGAAGTCAGTTCGGGCTGCCGTGCGGTCATCGAGCATCGGATACGACAGCAGCTGAAAGGCGAGCTGCACCTCGCCACGTTCGTGCGCCAGCAAGGCCAGCGCAGCAGCGAGCCCGCCACCAGCACTGGCCCCACCCACGGCGATACGGGTCGGATCGACCTGAGGTTGACGGGCGAGCCACGTCAGTGCGTCGTAGCAGTCGTGCAGGGGCACAGGAAACCGATGTTCGGGAGCGAGGCGGTACTCGACCGCTGCGACAACGATCCCGAGGCTCTGGGCGAAGTGGCCGCACACTGAGTCGTCCTGGGCTGCAGTACCGAGCACGTAGCCGCCGCCGTGAACCCAGAGCAGAGCCGGCCGAGGCCGATCGCTCGTGGCCGACCGGTGGACGCGTACCGACGTCGGGCCGAGGGCGTGTACGGCGACGCCTCGCCTTGGCATCCGCGCCAGCAATCCAGTGCCCATCCGAACAGCCCGAAGCGTCCGCGGGCTGATGGCACCGCGGGGTAGCCATCGAGCAACTCGTCGAAGATCGGGATGGAAGGCGTCCTCAATCACTGGCGATAGCCGAAGAGCGCATACCTACTCATTCTGTATCCTCCCTCACGGGTGGTTACCTCGTGAGGGAGAATTCTGTAGTAGAGCGCTCTACTACATAGAAGGACTCGGTGGACCTAGTGGAAACTGGATGGACAGAAGCTCATGTCGGGGGACGAGAGCGGACAAACCGGACCAAATCCCTCACCTTGCCAAGGTGAGGGTCGCGGGTTCGAATCCCGTCTTCCGTTCCAATGTGGCAGGTCAGTAGGTGGTTTTGGGCCCCTGGTCCGTCGGGAACTGCCTCGGCTTGATTCTACGTACGTCCGTGCTCTCACGGCTGGTGTGCTTGGAGGCAGCAATGGGGAGGAAGCGGTGACGATTCGTATCGTGCAGTGGACGACCGGCAACGTCGGCAAGCAGTCGGTCGAGGCGGTCATGAAGCGCCCGGATCTCGAGCTGGTCGGTTGTTATGCCTGGTCAGGAGACAAAGCGGGCAAGGACGTCGGTGAGCTCTGTGGGCTCCCACCCATCGGGCTCACTGCGACCAACGACGTCGGCGCTCTGCTGGACCTCGAACCGGATTGCGTCATCTACAACCCTATGTGGTTCAACGTGGACGAGATGGTCCGCATCCTCGAGTCTGGTGCCAATATCGTGGCGACGGCTGCCTTCATCAACGGCCAGTCGTATCCCGAGGGCGCACGGCAACGGATACTCGATGCCTGCGCCAAGGGTGACAGCTCCATGTTCGGCAGCGGCGTGAGTCCCGGCTACATCGAGCTCATCGCAGTGGCGTTGGCCAACGCCTCGGATCGCATCGATCACGTGTTGATCAGCGAAGAGGCTGACACCACCGCCTACGACTCGCCGCCCACGGAGATCCCAGTCGGCTTCGGCCGGCCGCTGGACGACCCTGCCCTGCCCGGGATGACCGCGGCGGCGACAGTGGTCTTTAGCGAGGCGGTCGCCCTGGTGGGTGACGCTCTGGGGGTGGTGTTCGATGAGATCGTGTGCGAGGCGGAGTACGCCAAGACCACCAAGGATCTCGACCTGGGGTCATGGATGCTGGCCAAGGACACCGTTGCCGGCGTGACGATTCACTGGCTCGGCAGGATCGACGGCAAGAACATCGTGGAGATGCGCGTGCGCTGGCGAAAGGGCGACGCGCTCGAGCCCGATTGGGATGTCGGCATGGGATGGACGATCGAGATCCAAGGCCGGCCCACGATCACCACGAAGATCGACATTCTGCCGCCGCCGTACTTCGAGGCGACGACCATGGAGGAGTTCATGGTGCTCGGACACATTCTCACGGCGCTGCCCGTCGTCAACGCCATCCCGGCCGTCGTGGCGGCGCCCTCCGGCATCGTCACCTACGAGGACATCCCCCTCCCGATGC
Source organism: uncultured Acidimicrobiaceae bacterium (assembly GCA_963809825.1). Classification (GTDB taxonomy): domain Bacteria; phylum Actinomycetota; class Acidimicrobiia; order Acidimicrobiales; family RAAP-2; genus Bog-473. The sequence goes on from CAWELJ010000005.1 coordinate 129,185, forward strand.
CCAAGGGATACGTCCCGACCTGACGACGAGCCACAGGCGGCGATCGCTCGCTCGGGCGATGGCCCGCGTCTCTCCATTCAGCGGAAGAGGCGGCCTGGTCCGGAGGCGGGTCAAGGTACATTTGGGCTCACCCATTGAGTCGACCACTCCCGTGACGGGAGCGGCCTGCCCGATGAGTGTTTCGAGAGTGTGGAGGAATCTCATGCTCGAAGATGGCGGCACGCCATACGAGATAGCCCTGACACATTTCATCGTGTCGGACGACGTGGAGCGCTCTGTCTGGTTCTACACTGAGGTGCTCGGCGGCAGGCTCCTCCGGTCGGGTGAACCGTCCTACGTCGCGCTGGCGAACAGCTGGATCATCATCAACGTCGGTGGAGGACCGACCGACGACAAGCCCGCGGTCACGCTCGAGACACCACCTGATCCGAACCGCACGAGTAGCTTCTTGAACATCCGGGTCTCGGACATCCAGGCCGTCTACGCGGAGTGGAGCGCACGCGGTGCCGAGTTCCTGACGCCACCGAAGCAGCACCGAACGGAGCTGCGCTGCTACATACGCGACCCTGATGGCCATTTGATCGAAGTCGGCCAAACGACGCTGCCGGGGGGCTGGAGGCAGTTCCTGATCCAGCCCTAGGAGTCAAGGCCTCAAGCCGGCCTTCGACCCGACGGATCGGACGTGCCAGAGACATTCTCGGCCGGTGGTTTCGTTCGGAGTTCGGCCTCGGAAATGGCCCAGGCTGCATTGACGAGCCCGATGTGGCTGAAGGCCTGGGGGAAGTTGCCCAGGAGCTCTCCGCTCACGGGATCGGCCTCCTCGGCGAGCAGGCCGACGTCGTTGACGAAGGCCGCCGCCCGTTCGAAGACAGTGCGGGCCCGAGCCGTCTCTCCGGCCCTGGCCAGGGCTTGGGCCAGCCAGAACGTGCACAGAAGAAACGTGCCTTCTTCTCCCTCGAGCCCGTCATGGGACCGGTAGCGGTACACCAGTCCCCGCTCATCGGTGAGACGTTCTTCGGTGGCGTAGATCGTGGCCAGCACTCTGGGCTCATCGGCGGGAAGGAACCCGACCAGTGACAGCATCAGATTGGAAGCGTCAAGCTCGTCCGAGTCGAAGGATTGGGTGAAGGCCCCGGCCCGGTCGCTCCAGCCTCTGGTCAGGATCGCCTCTCGGATCTCGGACTGGGTCTGCTCCCATGCCTCGACTCGGTCGGAGGCGTCGAGACGGTCGGCCAGGGCCACCGCCCGGTCGAGGGCCACCCAGCACATCAACTTGGAGTACAAGAAGTGGCGGGGCTCACCCCGAACTTCCCAGATCCCCTGGTCCTTTTCCTGCCAGCGCCGGGCGGCGGTGTCGGCCAGTTCGACGAAGAACCGTCGGGTGACTGCTGCCAGATCTGGAGGGGCGCCCCACTTGTCAGGGTCGGCCATTGGCCCGACCCGCCGCGAGGGGTTGTCGAAGAGGTGGTCGCAGAGGCGGTACACCGCGCTGAGCAGTTCGCCGTAGACGTCAAGCTGGCGCTGCTCCCAGGCTCCGTTGCCCACCCGAACGGGGACGGAATGTCGCCAGCCCTCCAAGTGCGGCAGCTCCCGCTCGGTCAGGACGCGTTCACCGCCGATGCCAAACATGATCTGCAGGTCGCCGCCGCGGTCGAGCGAGCCGGCCGCAGAGGAGGTCACATAGTCAAAGAACTGGTTGGCTTCGTCAGGGCAGGCCGCCACCCACAGGGCCTCGATCGTGAAGGAGGCGTCCCGGACCCAGGCATAGCGGTAGTCCCAGTTGCGGGCGCCGCCCACCACCTCGGGCAACGAAGTGGTGGCGGCCGCGCAGATCGCTCCGGTGGGGGCAAAGGAGAGAGACTGGAGCACTCGCCCGCTGTGGTGCACCAGGTCTCGCCACGGACCGACGTAGGACTGGTGGAGCTCCGACCATGACTCCCAGGCCGACACGGTGTCTTCCAACCGTGCACCTATCTCGGATTGGCTCCAGACCCTGGCTGAGCCTTCCTCGGCCTGCTCGGTGTGGTGGAGGGCGAAGCCGGCGCATTCGCCCCGGCGGAGCTGGAAGGTTCCTGATAGCGCCGACTGGTCGACGCTCAGGTCCGGGGGAGAGGAGAGGATCAGGACGGCGGCGCCGACGAACGCGGCAACTCCACCGTCGACAGTATCGAGCACGGGATCGACCAGCCCGTACTCGGGGCGTGGGACGTACTCGAGGGCCACCTCGACCTCGCCTTCGAGGCACGTCGCACGCCGCAACAGGAGATGCGGCGCACCCTTGCCGAGCTCATGGCCGCGGTTGCCCTCGCCCATGGCCAGGGCGTCCATGATGGCGACCGTGCCCGTCGGCGTCCGCCAGGTGGTCTCCAGCACCATTGTGCGGTCCAAGTAGCGACGAGTCACCTGTGTGGCGCTCGTGGCCCGGATCGACCAGTAACCGGCTTCATCGCCGAGGAGGCGACCGAAGATCGACGGGCTGTCGAAGCGGGGACAGCACAACCAGTCGATCGACCCGTCCCGGCTCACCAGCGCAGCGCTGTGCCGATCCGAGAGGAGGGCATAGTCGGCTATGGGTGTCGTGCTCATATCATTTCCTTCGCCCGTACGTCCGCAGGATCGGTATCGGGCTGCTCAGGTCACGCGTCGGGGGACCGGCCCATTGTGGCCGGAGATCCGACGTGTCAGCCAGGGTCAATCAGCGGTTCCCAAACCGGAGGGCCTCGCGGAATCGCTCCGGAGGTCGGAGAACCGACGGGACGTGGGCCGTTGACGCACGTCGGTTCCGTACGCTTCACTCGTGGACCGGCAGATCTGGGCCACTCCGCTGGAAGGTGCAGCCCCGGGTGTCTTGGGGCTTCGCATGATGCCTCCGCACAACTGAAGACTTGGAGTTAGGGATGAACTTTCAGGGCGTCGTCATGAATGTGGCCGATCTCAATCGATCGATTGATTTCTATCGGGAGGTCCTCGGTTTCAAGTTGCTGTCCAAGAAGGAGCAATTGGCGGCAGTCAGTGCTCCAGGGAGCGACCGAGCTCAGGTCATCGTGTTGCGGGCACTTGGGAGCAGTCCCATAGGAGGAGCGCGCCACATCGGTCTGCGAGCCTTCGTTTTGGAAGTCGAGTCACCCGATCAACTGGAGCGGATCGCGCACGAGTTTGACTCTCGGAGACTCCTCGTCAGCCGACGTACTCACAGCGAATGGACGGCAGTGGTGGGACGCGACCCGGACGAGGTGGCCGTGGTCGTTGCCTGCATACCCGGTGGGGTCACCGAGGACAGCTGGAAGTCACTCGATGACTTTCTTTACGGAATCGGCGAGTAGGCATTGGCTCCGCGAGTGTGACGCAGGACGCTTCTGCAGGGAGGTACCGTCGAATGCGATGCGTTTCGGTGACAACGAAATCGGCGATTCTGCGTCGTGCAGCCGGCAACGAAACCACCGGTAGGCCCGAGCCGTAGAACAGCGGGCGGCGAGGTGAATATCCTTCTAGAGCGGCGGCCCTGGAGCGGCCGCCGAATGTTGATGGGAGGTGCCCGTGCCTGCTGTGACTGTCGATGATCTCTCCGAGCTGCCGAGGATTCCCGCACTCGACCGGGACCGGTCCGTCGAGCGAGCGGCCACCTCGGTCACCACTGCACCCAGCGGGCTCGAGGGTGAGGGGTTCCCGGTCCGACGGGCCTTCGCCGGCCTGAGCTTGCGTGATCTCGACCCCTTTGTCCACATGGACCAGATGGGAGAAGTGGAGTACGGGCCCGGAGAGCCGAAGGGGACGCCGTGGCACCCTCACCGCGGTTTCGAGACGGTCACGTACATGATCGACGGGACCTTCGCTCACCAGGACTCCCAAGGCGGCGGCGGTCTCATCACCGACGGCGCGACACAGTGGATGACCGCCGGTGGTGGCATCCTGCACATCGAGACACCACCCGAGGAGCTGGTCGTCTCTGGGGGCCTGTTCCACGGTATCCAGCTCTGGGTGAACCTGCCGGCCAAGGACAAGATGATCCCCCCCGCCTATCAGGGACTCGAAGCTGACGACGTGGTGCTCCTGTCCTCCGGTGATGGTGGCGCCCTGGTGCGGATCATCGCCGGGGTGGTCGGCGGCCATCGGGGCCCTGGGTCGACACACACGCCGATGGCGCTGACACACGTGTCCGTGTCCGCGGGGGCACTGGTCGAAATCCCTTGGAATCCCGCGTTCAACGCCCTCGTGTACGTGCTGGTCGGATCGGGCCGGGTGGGGAGGGAGGGTCGTCCGGTGCACGCCGGTCAGCTGGTGTCGTTCGGCCCGGGCGACTTCGTCGCCATCCGGGCGGACGACGCTCAGGACTCGCGCACCGAGCTCCTCGAGGTCCTCGTGCTCGGCGGCCAGCCGATCGGCGAGCCCGTCGAGCACTACGGGCCCTTCGTGATGAACACCCGAAACGAGATCGTGCAAGCCCTGGAGGACTTTGAGGCCGGTCGGCTCGGAACCGTCCCGCCGAATGCGCTGATGCCTCACGTGCCAGACCCCGATCCGGTGCGCGCAGAGCACACTGGTATCTAAGCTGCACAGGCCATACGAACGCGGCTCGATCCGCCAATCAGGAGCCGGAAGAGACAGCCCAATCGACGGGGAGATCACCCATGGCAACCCTCTCACAGAGCCCAGCGGCCGTCACCGGACCGCCGGTGGCGCAGCCCGTGCTGACCCCGCTGACGGCCAGCGCCATCATCCTCGTCCTGACGGTCGACGACGGCGGCGAGCCGGTGGTCCATGACCTGCTCGCCGACCTGTCCGGACTGGCGCGGACCGTCGGTTTCCGTTCCCCCGAAGGTGGACTGGCAGTCGTGGCCGGAGTGGGTGCGGCGGCGTGGGATCGCCTCTTTACCGGCCCTCGGCCGGCCGAGCTCCACCCCTTTCAGGCGCTCGACGGCGGTCAACATCAGGCGGTGTCCACCCCGGGCGATCTCTTGTTCCACATCCGGGCCGCAACGATGGATCTGTGCTGGGAGCTGGCCTCTCTCGTCGTCGGCCGGCTGGTCGGGGCCGCCACGGTGGTCGACGAGGTCCACGGGTTCAAGTACTTCGACGAGCGGGACCTTCTCGGCTTCGTCGACGGGACCGAGAACCCGGCCGGGTCTGCGGCGGAGATGGCGGTGACCATTCGGGCCGAGGATCCGGAGTTCGCCGGTGGGAGCTACGTCATCGTCCAGAGGTACCTCCACGACATGGTCGCCTGGGCGGCCCTGACCGTCGAGGAACAGGAACAAGTGATCGGACGGACCAAGCTGTCCAACGTCGAGATGGACGACGACGTCAAGCCGTCGAATTCCCACGTGGCGCTGAATACCATCGTCGAATCCGACGGTACCCAGCGTCAGATCCTGCGTGAGAACATGCCCTTCGGCTCGTTGGGCGCCGGGGAGTTCGGCACCTACTTCATCGGGTATGCCGCGACCCCCTCCGTCACGGAGCTGATGCTCCGGCACATGTTCCTCGGCAACCCTCCCGGGAACTACGACCGGATCCTCGATTTCTCCACCGCGGTGACCGGCGCCCTGTTCTTCGTGCCCACGGCGGACTTCCTCGACGACCCCCCTCCCTTGCCCGGCGGGGCCGTTGGCGCCACGCGCGTCGGTGATGGAGAAGTGTCCGCCCTGGACGAGACCGCACCGAGCGACCCAGCGGCTGCGGGCGACGGGTCGCTCGAGATCGGCGGACTCAGGGGCGGCTCGGAGTAGAGGCGATGACCAAACCGTGAACGGAGCCAGTCTCGGAACGGGTTGACAACCCGCTCTGGCGGCGCCGGGTAGGGACACCAGGGTCCGCTACCGGTTCGAACGCCTCGCTCCCGCGGCAGCGCCGTTGCGATATCGGCCAGGTCAGGGAATCGGCGGTTCGCCCCGGCGCAGGTAGCGCAAATTTTCGGAGAGTGCACGGACGGGCTCAGCCGGGTTGCCCCGGTAGAGGGTGAGCTCCTGCGTCAGCTTCGTCGTGACGACCGATCCTGCCGAGACGATGCTCCGCGCCGGGACCCGCGTGCCGGCGAGCAGCATGCATCCCGACATCACCCCGGCGTACGCCCCGAGGACGACTGGCCCGGTGACGTATTTGTCGCGCATCAAGTCGATGGAGTGGGTCAGCACGGTAGACCGGAAACCAGCGAGTGCCGCATGTGCGCCGAGCTCGAGGGTGTCGACGCAATCGATGTAGTGGTACGACGCGATCTGGGCGTGGTCCCCGAGCAGGACGGCCGGATTGCGGTCCGTCAGAGCATCGGTCGGGTGGTCCCACCAGCCTTTGACCATGTTCCCCGATCCGATCGTGGCGCCCTCACCCATCCGCAACTCGTTCAGGTTGGTAATGACGTTGCGACCGCCGATAGAGGCGCCTGGACCCATCGACAGGTGGCGCACGGTGAGCACGCTCGGCCCGATGTAGGCCGTCGGGTGGACATCCCACTTGTAGATCCACTTCGCAACGATCCGCTTCATTGACATCGGTAGAAAGGCGAAGAGGTAGGCCAAGGCGAACCGCATGTCAGCGCTTCTCCGCAGTGGGGCGCCGAGGCCCCGCGTTGCCGGACGGCGTTGCGAAGCGAGCGGCCTCACCCGCCAAGAACCGCCGTTTCGTACGTCCCACGGGCGGGAACTCTAACGCTCGCCGCCGGCGATCCCGAATCGACGTCAACCGGTGTCCGCGGTGACCCGAGCCGGGGATCGTCGTACGGACACGGAGCGTGGCGGCGCCGGAGGCGCGCCGGTCGTTGTGCCCATGCCGACGCCGGCAATGGTGGTCAAGGAGCTCCTGCACATGGACGGCGGCCAGGCGGCTGGGCATAATACGGCCGGCCGGTGCGTCGGCGTCGGTGGGACACGGGGGACGAAATGGAAGATCGACAACCGCCTCGGTTGCATCTCGAACTGGTCCGTGCGCCGGACGACGTTGACGACCGTGCGGCCGCCGTTGAAGCAGGCGGCTGGCGGGTCTCCATCTGGGAGCCCGCCACCATTTCTGATGACGATCTGCCGAGGGTCCTCCCGCGTTGCGACGGCGTCGTGATCGGTGAGGGCGACGGAGGATCCGTGGCGTCGGCCTCGCCGGCGAGCACCGTGGTGCCCCTTGTCCGTTACCCGCGCCCCTCGCAGGGAACCTGTTCGGGTGAGCGGACCACCGGGATCTTGCTCGTCCTCATCTCGGCGAAACACAGCGAGTCCGCTCAGGAGCTTCGTGACTGGGGTGATTTCGTGCACCTGCGGCACATCGCCGAGGCGGCAGTACCTGGCTACCGGACGATTACGCCCTGGGAGAACGAGTCGTTGGCGACGCCCCGGTTCTGCCACCTCTACGAGATGGTGAGCGACGACCCCCAGAGCACATTCGAGCAGATGACCCCGCGTGTCCGTGATCGTCTCGATCGCGCCACCTTCGCCGAGTGGGCCTGGCATCCCCAACTGGTGATTGAGGAGTCGCGGACGTACCGCCGGCGGGAGCTGCACTGAACCCGGGCCCGGTCAGGCCATGGTCAACGTCGCGTCGTCCCGTCGGCGGGGGATCGGAGGGCGCTGTTACACCACCGCAGGCGGGTTGGTCATCCCGGACTCTTCGACGAGCGGTACACCGCTCGGCGGTTTGCCGCTGCGGACGATGGTTCTCTCGTCGGTCCCCAGGTAGCTCGCCACGACCCGGGGGTCGTCACGGACATCCGTCGGCGCGCCCTCGGCGATGACAGACCCCGCCTCCAGGCAGTAGACCCGGTCGCTGATGCTCATGATGAGAGGCATGTCGTGCTCTATCAAGAGCACTGACGCGCGCAGCTCACGCTGGACGGTCACGATCAGTGGACCGAAGGCCTCGGTCTCGCGTTGGGCCAGCCCCGCCGTGGGCTCGTCGAGGCACAGGACCCTGGCGTTGAGGGCGAGGAGTCCAGCCAGTTCCACCACGCGCCGGGTGCCGGTGGAGAGATCACCTATGTGATGGTCCTGCCATTGCGAGAGGCCCAACAGAGCGACCAGGTCGGCGACGTCGGATCGATCGCTGCGACTCCGCCGCCGCGCTCGTGGCAGCGCCAGCGCGGTGGACAGCGCTCCCGTTCGTCCCCTTGCTTCGTGAGCCACGAGCAGCGTCTCGGTCACCGTCAACTCGGGGAAGAGGGTGGCGGACTGGAAGGTTCGACCGAGCCCCAATGCAGCGCGAGAGGACGGTGCCAGACCGCCCACCTCCTGGTCACCGAGCCGTACGGAGCCCGAAGCGGAGACGAAGCCCCCGATGGCGTTCATCAGGGTCGACTTGCCCGCACCGTTGCTTCCGATCAGACCGACGATCTGCCCGCTCTCCACGGCGAGGCTGACATGGTCGACCGCTGTGATACCACCAAAGGCAACCCGCAGGTCTGAGACGGCCAGTGCGGGCATCCCGTCGTCCGGCAGTTCGGATGCCTGTCGCAGCACCGTTGCTGACTGAGGGCTCGCCACCGGGGGAGGTTCCTTGCCGAAGCGTCGATCGGCCCACGCCAGGAAGGCATCACGCACGTCGTAACTGACTTGGTTGAGGCCGCGGGGGAAATACAGGAGGATGGCCAACAGACCCAAGCTCGACGCCAGAAGCCCGAGGACAGCGTTGTTCGGTGCCAGCGCGGGGATGCCGATGACCCAGATGGCCCCGATCACTGCTGCCGTGACCGAGCCCATCCCCCCGATGACGACCATGGCCACCAGACCGAGCGAGCCCTCGACGATGAAGGGGCTGCCCGGCCCGGAGAAAGCGACGTTGGCGAAGGCGCCGCTCAGAAGCGCGCCACCGAGCCCGGCAAGACCACCGGCGATGGAGAAGGCACGGATCTTCTCCCACGCCGGACGGACCGTGAACGCGGCGGCTGCCGTCTCGTTGTCTCGGACGGCCATGATCGACCGCCCGACCCCGCTGTCCCGGAACCTGCTGGTGACCAGGAGGACCGCGCCCAAGATCACGAGTACGACGTAGTAGTAGGTGCGCTGTCCGGGGAACGACAGGGAGAAGAGGTGGCCCGGCGGAAACGGGAGGTCTGAGCCATCCGACGACTGGCCGCTGAGAGCCGACAGGCTGAAGAAATACTGCTGGGCCGCAAGGGCGAACGTGAACGTCACCACGGCCAGGTAGAGACCTCGCACCCGGAGGGAGCCGAGTCCGAGGATCGTGGCGACCATGGCAGAGGCGATCGTGGTGGCGGCGATCGCCAGCCAGAAGGGAACACCCGCCTCGACCAGGCGGGCGGCGAACAGGGCGCCCAGGCCCGCAAAGGCCATCTGACCCAGCGAGAGCTGTCCCAGCCATCCCGTCAGCACGGTCAGGGATGTCGCGCAGATCGCGAAAGCGAGCACCTCGGTGAAGATCTGCTGCGTGGAAGGTGTCGTGAATACCAAGGGAAGGACGATGCCGATCACTGCCAACAGGACGATGCCGCTCTTGTTCACGTTGCGCGCCCAGCGGTAGGACTGAAGGCGCGCGGGGATCGGGCGAGCCTGTGGGGTGAACGCGAAGACCTCGGTTTCGGTCGTCCGTTCGCGGTTGAACAATACGGCGATCAACACGGTGATCAGGAGCAGCAAGTTGATCAAGCCCGGTTGGTCGATGAAGTTGAAGTTCAAGAAGCTTGCGGCGAGCCCGATGCCGACGCTGGCGATGATCGCTCGGGGAAAGGACACCATGCCGCCGATCACTGCCGCCACCAGGGCCAGCGACAGCGTCTGCGATCCCAACGTCGTGACATCCCCTGCCGAGCCGGTCTGGCCGGCGATAAGAACGATGGAAAGTGTCGACAGGGCGGCGGCGAGCGCCCACACCATGGTCGAGATCACCTTCGGACTGATGCCCGAGAGTCGGGCCAGCGATGGGTTGCTGGCGCATGCCTTGACGGTTTTGCCCAGGGTGGTCCGATCGAGGAACCACGTCAGCGCGACCAAGGTGATGGGCACGATGATCAGGATCGAAAGATCCGATCCCCTGACCTGCACGCCGCCCACCGTCCACATGCCGTTGATCGCACTCGGGTAGTGAACGGTCACGTCGCTCGGCGTCGGGATCTTGAACGCAATCGCCTCCGCGACCTGTGCCACACCGATAGTGGCGACGAGGACGACCACCCGGGGCGACCTCCGCAGGCGGCGGATCACCGTGGCGTCGACGAGTGCGCCGAATGCGAGCCCGGTGGCCAGCGCCACACCGAGGGCCACCCAGAATGGAACGTGGTACTGCACCACCAACAGCGACAGGAGGGCCGCCCCGACGACTCCCATGTTGCCCACGGCGAAATTGATGATCCTCGTCGCCCGGTACACCAGGACGACGCCCACGGCGATCACGGCGATAGCCAACCCCTGGACCAAGCCGCTGAAGACAACCTGGCTGTTGATCGACACCGCCAGCATCATTCCGTGGCACCGCCGCCGAGGAAGACGGCCCTCGCCAGGTCGTCTCGTTCCATGAGGTCACGTACCGGTCCGGAGAAGCGAACGCGGCCCTTCTCGAGAAAAACGGCCCGTTCGGCGATCGCGGCAGCGACGTTGAGCGACTGCTCGACGATGATCAGCGTGACCCCCGCTGCCTTCAGGCTCTCGACCACCTCGAGGAGGCCCTGGACCACGATGGGGGCGAGACCGAGCGAAAGCTCGTCGATCATGAGTATCTCCGGCTCGTGCAGCATCACGATCGCCAGGGCGAGCATCTGTTGCTCCCCGCCCGAGAGCGAGCCGGCCCGCTGCCCCCGCCGTTCACGCAAGACCGGGAACAACTCGAGGACTCGGTTGATGCGACGGCGCAGATCGGCGCGATGCGAGCGGTAGACGAAACCGCCCATTTCCAAGTTCTCCGCGACCGTCATTTGCGGGAAGACGCCCTTCCCTCCCTGCAGGAGGTGGATGCCGAGCCGGTTGCGCTGTTCTGGAGTCGTGTAGGTGATGTCCCGACCGTTCAGACGGACGACGCCGCGGCCCGGAGTCTCCAGGCCTGCGGCGACCCGCAGCGCCGTTGACTTGCCGGCCCCGTTGGTCCCGAGAAGCGCCAGTACTTCGCCGCGCTGGACCTCGAGACTGAGGCCGAAGAGAACCTGAACATGCCCGTAACTGAAGTCGATCCCGCTGAGCTGCATGACCGGAATGCTCTCTGGATCCTCCTCCTGGCGGCGATGCTCCTCGAGTTCCTCTTGCAGTTCCATCACGACAAGGGAGAGGTCGTTGCGGATGAAGTGGGCGCTGCGGATGATGAAATAGCCCCCGATCAATGTCGACGGGATGATGATGATGAGCACCGTGGCGCGCAACCCGATGAGGCTGTCGAGCAGGGCCGCCAGCACCGCCCCGCCCGTAGCGCCGACGAAGAAGACGTAAATGCCTCCCACCGCGCCGACCATGCCGCGGAGGCGGTAGGGGGCTACCGAGGTGAGCACGGGGCCCACCATGGAGAAGGCCGTCAACAAGAGCACGGCAACCGGGACGCTGAACACGGCCCACAGGACGGCGTTGGGCATGAAGTACTGAATCGGCGTGAGAATGGCGACGGGAAGGACGACGATGCCGATCAGGGTCAGCGCCCGTGCCGGGTTCTTGCGGTAGAGCCGGTCGTAGTAGCGCCCGACGAGCGGCAGTGCCACCAGAACGCCGACGCTCCCGATGGTGCCGATCAGCCCGCGCTGGAAGGCGTCGAGACGGAAGCGCTGCTTGAGGTAGAGGTTGCCGAGAACCGGCACGGTGAACAAACCGAATCCGATGGCCGAAAACGCGATGAGACACGTCTTGATCGTGCGGATGCGCAAGATCCGCTCGAACGCGGCCTCCAGGGACGGCGCCGCCGGTCGGGGATCGCCGATGACCTCTCCCAAGACGTCCTTCTTCTCGAACTGCCCGCGTGGCGGTTCGGGGAGGCGGAAGGCCAGGAACGCCACCACGAGGATCGGGATGGCCAAGATGTAGAAGGCCCACCGCCAACCGTTCGGTCCCCCGACCGAGGTGGCGATCAGCCCGACCAGAAGGGGGCTGAGGGCGGCCGCCGTTCCGGCCCCCATCCCCATGCCGGCATAGATGCGCCCACGGAGACTGATCGGATACGCGTCGGCCAGCAGTGAGCCGTTGACGCTGTTGTTGCTGGACTGGGAGATGCCGGCACCGAAGCGGGCCAGGAAGAACAGGAAGATGTTGGTGGCCAACCCCGTGGCGAACACCATCAGGCCGAATACGACCGTGGCCCAGCCGATGATCGGCGCACGCCGGAACCGATCGGCCAGCCAGCCCATTGGGACGATGCCCAGGACCAGGAAGCCGCCCGAGATGCCGGCCACGAACGTAATTGCTCCCGTGCTGACGTGGAACGAGGACTGGATGTTGGGAGCGAGGACCGCGAGTCCCGAACTCTGCAGGTTGTCGAGGGTGACGATGACGGCCAAAATCACGAAGGTCCTGGCTCCGGCACTCCGGAGGCCCTCGCGGAGCGACATCGCATCCTCCCCGACCCCGGGAAGCAGGTCCTCGGGCAGGAGGATCTCCTTCTCCGAGGCCGTGGCCCGCTGGCGTTCGTCAGCGGAGTCCGCGACCAGGTGTGCCAGCTCGGACGGACTCAGGAGGGCAGAGGGACCGGGACCGGGGTCGCCCTGGGCCGGCGGTTCGCTCAAGGCAGCCCCGATCTCACTGCGTCAGCGTCGAATGCCGTCAGCGCAGGCGGGGCTCGCCATCCCACTGCGACCCGGCGCACTCATTTCGTCGACGAGGACGCCGGCACCATGGTCTGTGAGGTCGGGCTGTACACGAGCACCTGCGCCGGACCGATGGCATAGGGCTGGCCGGGTCCGAAGGACACGGCTCCGCCCGACCCCGGGAAGGTCGCATTCTTGAGCCCATAGCCAGCCTTGGAGAAGCTCGCCACGGTCAGGTTCTTGCCGGCCGCGTTGGCGACCTTGGCGAAGATCGCAAGGTATTGGCAGGCCCATTCCACCGAAGCGTAGGTCGTGTCGGTACTGCTGGCCGCTGCCTGGGGACTGGTGGGGTTCACTGGTGGCGTGATGGTGTCGCCCGGATAGGCCTTGTGGACGATTGAGGCACACTTCTGCATCGCCGGGTCCTGCCATTGCTGATACGTGCTGGGCACCGCGCTCGCAGACAAGACGTTGTCGAGGTAGGGATTGCCCTTCGCCGATGCGACATAGGAGAGAAGCGCCGAGTTGTCACTGGCGATGAATTGAGGCTTGTAGGTGCTCTGGTTGTCCTTCAGCGCGCGGGGCCACGTCGTCGAACCGGAGCCGCCCACGCCGACCACCACCTTCACCCCTGCGCTCTGGAAACGCTGGGCGATGGATTGCACCGCCTGGTCGGAAGCGACGGCATCCGTCGCCTGCACGCTGTCCTCCGCGGTGAGGACGACGTTGACCCCCAGCTTCTTCAGGTCCGATTGGACCACCTTCACCTCGGGAGCGTCGGAGTTCGCACCGTAGAAGATCGCGACCTTCTTGCCCTTGAAGACGCCCCGCTTGGCGAAGGCCGCCATCTGAATTGGGTCGAGTGCGGCGTTCGGGGGCGTCAACGTGAAATCGGGAGCTGCGCTCTTCGGCAACGTGCCGGGCAACGAGCCGGCGATGACCGGGGTGCCGTGGTCTTGTTGGTAGCAGTCCGGGAAGATGGGTGCGATGACGATGAAGGCTTTGTCATCCTGCGTGAGCTGTGTGCACGCCGCCGCCGCCGACGCCGGCACCGCCGGGTTCATCTCGACGTAGCTCGGGACGAGTTGGCGCCCGTCGACGCCACCGTGGGCGTTCATGTAGGCGACCATCGCGCCGTAGGCGTGAGGAAAGCTGCCGTCGTTGATGGTCACGCCGAGGCTCTTGAGAGCGGCAAAATCCACGTACGGAAAGCCCACGTTGATGGTCTTGGCCGTGACGCCCTGGTCGGCGGGGCTCGAAGCTCCGGCCGGGGCAGTACCGGTGGCGAGCATGGCACCCACGACCGTGACAAGCGCTGCGATGCTCGAGAGCGACCTTCGGGCTCCGGTGCAACGCACCGTGGACGCGCTCCGTTCCCCTTGCTGACCCGGGGGTCGCCCCTCGCCAGTTCGGTGCGGCGTTCCCTTCATTGCATCCTCCTGTATTCCTCGGCGTGGGTTCGAACATTGGGGCTGATGACGCACGGATCCGCGGTGGCGCGGCGGCGGTCGGTGCCGGAAACGCCCGCTCCCGCGGCCCTGACAGGGGGTGTGTCGATCCTCAACACGATGACCAGCGCTCGACCACTCGGCTCCCCCGAAAATCGCACTCCATTTCGCCTCGTGCGACAATCCTCACGATGATAACTATGTTCTCAGCTCTCTGCAAGAGTATTCTCACGACCTCTCGAGCGGAAGGACTCGGCAAGGCTCCTTCGAGCAAAAGGGTCTCCCAACAGGAAGGATCCACCGTCCTGGAGGCCGCGGTCTCCGGGAACAGCCGGCTGGCCCCGTGGGCGCCGGGCAGGCCCCGATTCCGGCGCTCCCTCTCGCGAGAGCTCTGACTTCCATTGGACCGATCATTCCAACGGCGAGGATAACCTCCGCCGCGGCGTCTTTCCTGTCACCGGGATTTCACCTTCGGCGGACCCCTTTGGTTGCGCCATCGGGCACAGGGTGGCGCCGGCTCGGCCCCGCCGAGTCGAAGCAGCCGCAATGACCTCGTGCGCCACTGGAGCGAGCTCGATGCGACGGCGCCTACCATGACCGGGGGCGGGCATTGCGACTCCCGTCCCCAGCAAGGGGGGACCATGGCACGCACCGCGATCATCTCGGTGGACGGTCACGTCACGGCGTCACGCAGTGATTACCGGGATTACATCGAGAAGCCGTATCTCGATGTCTTCGACGAGTGGGTCACGTATCACGAGGCGACGGGAGCGGCGGAGCCGGGTGGCGTCCAGCCTGGGCTCGACGTTGCGTCGCAGTGGGACTCGGATCTCCGTGTGAAGGACATGGAGACCCAGGGTGTGGTGGCCGAGGTGTTGTTCCCCAATGGCATGCCCTTCCAGATGGCGCCGGCCGACGACGTCGACATCTTCTCCGGTCCCGATCTCGAACGTGAGGCCAGGAAGGCGTACAACCGATGGCTGGCCGACTTCTGCGCGCAGGCTCCGGGCCGCCGCGCCGGCCAGGCGCTCATCTCGTTCGATGACGTTGACGAAGCCGTGAAGGACGTCCACTGGGCCCGGGAGCACGGACTGGGCGGGATCATGATGCCTGCCCTCCTGCCCGGAGGGGTCTTCTTCTTCGACCCCGTGCTCGATCCGGTGTGGGCTGCCTGCGTGGACGTCGACCTGCCGATCAGCCAGCACGGCGGCTCTGGTGCGCCGACCTATGCACCCCCCGGCTTTGCTGCCATCATGTCGTTGGCCCTCGAGCACTCCTTCTACTCGGGACGTTCCCTGTGGCAGATGATCCTCGGTGGAGTGTTCGAGCGCTTCCCGAACCTGCGGGTGGCCTTTGTTGAGACGGAGGCCGATTGGATCGCACCGGCGATCCGCAAACTGGACCGCCGGCTGCAGTGGGGCGACGACTGGACGGGGTGGGCCAAGACGCTGCAACGCCAGCGGACCTTCACCCGGCTGGCCCGTGACTACTGGGCGGACAACTGCGTTGCCGGCATCTCGCCCTTCACGATCGACCAGGTCCCGATGGAGGAGCTGGCCCGGCCCAGCGCCGACTACGAAGGTTTCGCCATCGGCTCCGACAACGCCATGTTCGGTGTCGATTATCCGCACTTCGAGTCCATTTTTCCGGGCACCGCCGCGCAGGTGGCCGACCTCGTCGGCCATCCCAGCATCTCCGCCGAGGTGTCCCGGAAGATCCTCTGTGAGAACGCGGCGCGCATCTACGGGTTCGACCTCGAGCGCCTGCAGCCCGACATCGAGCGGGTCGGCTTCGACATCTGAATCTCTGGCGTCCAGGCGGCGGAACGTACGCCGGGCTTTGACATACGGTAGGTCCGGTGAATGAGGGGGCCGGGCCCGAGAACCACGATGTCGCCTTTGCCGCGCCGTATGTCGACGTCGATGAGTGGCGGGACCTCCCCGTGCGCCACCGCTACGTGCACGGCGGATTCGGAGGCACCGACACCCGTTTCTCCGTCTACTTGCCTCCTGCGGACATGTACGAGGGGCGTTTCTTTCAGCACATCACGCCGGTGCCCGACAGCGAGAACCTCGCGCAACACGCCACCGGGGAGCAGGACAAGATCGGGTTCTCCGTAGCGAGCGGCGCCTACTTCCTGGAAACGAACGGCGGCGGGGTCTTCGGGGGCCTGGGCTCGGACGATCCGACCATTGCTGCGTATCGGGCCAACGCCGCAAGTGCCCGGTACTCCCGCGTGGTCGCGGCCGAGATGTACGGCGACCACCGCCCCTATGGCTACGCCTATGGGGGAAGCGGTGGGGGTTACCGCACGATCGGAGGCGCCGAGAACACGTCGGGGGTGTGGGACGGTGTCGTCCCCTACGTCATCGGATCACCGATGGCGATCCCGAACATGTTCACCGTCCGGATGCACGCACAGCGGGTCCTGCGGAGCCGCTTCGAGCAGATCGTCGATGCGGTGGAGCCGGGCGGAAGTGGTGACATGTTCGAGGGGCTCGACGAGGAGGAGCGCGACGCACTTCTCGAGGTGACCCGCATGGGATTCCCACCGCGCTCCTGGTTCGGCCATCGAACCATGGGAATGCATGCGTTCCCAGTTCTGTATCAGGGCATGGTCATGGCCGATCCCTCCTATTTCGAGGAGTTCTGGACTCAACCCGGCTACCTCGGGTACGAGCCGCCGCCCTCGCTCCGTCGTGACCGCGTGCAGCTCGACTGTGAAATCGTCGCCATGATCACCGAGGACGAGGGCGACAGTCTTGGTCTGCGGGTGGGGTCGCAGCCGGGCCGGGCCCGAGGTGGCGTCGATACGGCATGGCGCGGTCCGGACGAGCCGCTCCCGGTCCCCGTGGCGGTTCGACTCTCACGTGCGCCTACGGTGGAGGTCGAGGGAGGCGAGTTGTTCGTGACCTCCGGGCAGGCAGCAGGTAGCCGACTCGGCCTGCTCTCCGTGAGAGGTGACATCGCGGTTTTCGGCCCGGTCGATCCTCAATCCGTGGTGCAGCTTCGGCCCGGCGACACCGTCAAGGTCGACAACAGCGGATACCTCGCTGCGCAGACCTACCATCGACACCAGGTGCCCGAGACCGACGACTACCCGGTCTGGGATCAGTTCCGGAACCCGAACGGTTCACCCATCTACCCTCAACGACCTCTCATCCTCGGCCCCTTGTTTGCAGCAGCGGCCGCCGGGACCGTTCAGACCGGACAGTTCGAAGGAAAGATGATCGTCGTCGAGTCACTGCTCGACCGGGAGGCGCTCCCATGGCAGGCAGACTGGTATCACTCGAGGGTGCAGGAGCACTTCGGACCTGCCACCGACAACCACTTCCGCCTCTGGCTCACCGACAATGCCCTGCACGGTGACGACGAGATTCAGGAGAGCCCCACCCATACGGTCAGCTACCTCGGTGCGTTGCACCAAGCGCTCCGCGACGTGAGTCGATGGGTGGAGGACGGCGTCGCGCCGCCCCCGAGTACGAGCTATGCGGTCGTGGACGGTCAGGTTGTCGTGCCGATGGATGCCGCCCAGCGCCAGGGCATTCAGCCCGTCGTCACTCTCACGGTGGACGGTGGCACACGCGCTGAGATCGCACCAGGTCATGAGGTCACGCTCTGCGCAACCGCACAGGTTCCCGATGGAACGGGTGCCATCGTGGCCATGGAGTGGGACGTCGACGGAGGTGGCCTCTTTCCTCTCGCGGAGACCATGCAGCCGGCAGAGAAGGTGGTCGTGGAGCGTCGGCATGCCTTCGATGAACCAGGCACATATTTCCCGGTCGTGCGAGTGACGTCACACCGCGACGGAGACGCGACGAGCCGCTATGCACGCGTCCAGAACCTCTCACGCGCCCGCGTCGTCGTCAGCGGCTAGAGATGCGCCTCACCCTCGGAGTTCGCGCTTGAGCACCTTCCCGGATGGATTGCGAGGGAGGGCGTCGAGGAACGTGATCTCTTTGGGGACCTTGAACCGCGCCAGCTGGGCACCACAGTGCTGGACCAGCTCGTCTGCCGTTGCGCTCGCGTCCTCGCGGAGGACAACGAACGCCACCGGGATTTCGCCCCACCGGTCGTCCGGGCGGCTCACGACGGCTGCTTCGAGCACCGCATGGTGCTCATACAGCGCGCGCTCGACTTCTGAGCTGGCGATGTTCTCACCACCCGACACGATCATGTCCTTGAGCCGATCGAGGATGTACAGGTAACCGTCATCGTCTCGGACTCCGATGTCGCCGGTGTGGAACCAGCCGCCTGCGAAGGCCGTGGCGGTCGCGTCGGGGTCCCGCCAGTAGCCCGGGAAGACCTTGGGGCCACGCATGACGATCTCCCCACGTTCCCCCGGAGGCAACGACCTTCCCTTCTCGTCCCAAATGTCGAGCTCGAGGTACAGGCACGGACGGCCCACGCTGCCGAGCTTGCTCACGATGCTGTCACGGTCGAGGAAGGTGTCCCCGGAAACGGTCTCGGTGAGACCGTACGCATCGGCGAACCATGCTGCGGGAAAGGTGCGTTGGATCCGCTCGATGAGTGGGATCGGCATCTTCTCGCCGCCGTTGATGACCACGCGCACCGACGAGAGATCTCGTCGGTCGATGTCCGGCAAGGCCATGATCGCGTTCACCATGGCGGGCGCCAGCCACACCGTGGACACTCGCGAGCGCTCGAGCTCGTCGACGACCGCCGATGCCTCGAAGGTGCGATGGATGATGATGGTGGCGCCCGCAGCGATCAAAGAGGTTGTCGTGAGATCGAGCGCGCCGACGTGGTACAGGGGACCGCAGGCGAGTCCGAGATCCGAGCTCGAGAAACCGAACTCAATGATGTGCGCGAGGTTCTTCCAGGCGAGGTTGGCGTGGGTGATCATGACGCCCTTCGGGCGTCCCGTCGTGCCCGACGTGTACATGAGGCGGTGAACGTCGTCGCCCACGACTGCGGCGCGGTCGACCCTTGAGGAAGTCGTGCGCAGGGCAGCGAGGGTTGTCCATCCGTCCAAGACGGCCGGTGAGACAACGGCACGTAACAGCGTAACTTCGATGCCCTTCGTCGCTTCGTCTGCGAGGTCAAAGAGTGCCTCGTCGCACACCAGAGCGCGGGCTCCGGAATGATCGAGGATGTATCGCACCTCCGGTGCCGCGAGCCGCCAGTTGATCGGCATCGCGATGGCGCCGAGATAGTTCGCGGCGAAGATCGTCTCCAGGAACTCCGGGCAGTTGTACGAGAGGAGAGCCACGACCTGGCCACGACCGACACCACGTTCGGACAGGCCGCCGGCCAATGCGGCGGCGCGCCTGGTCATTTCCGAGTACGTGGTCGTTTCACCTTCGAAGACGGTGATCGCCCTGTCGGGCGAGCGGATCGCGTGGTGCTCGAGGACAGCGAACCAATTCAGGTCCGAATGCATCGTCGGCACCGAGGTCATCCCACCCACCTCACAAGGTGGATGCATCGGCGGTACTCGGCATGTGGGAGCCGAGCCGACCTCCGACGACATTGATCGGGAGGCCACCCGACCGGTGGGTGGCCCGCTAACCTCGCTACCAAATGGCACGAGCGGAGGCGTCCGGAGATTCTCGACGCAGGGCGAACTGGGAGGTGCGTCGGCAAGCGATCGTCGACACATCGGCGCGCATCTTCGCCCGGGGTGGATATCACGCCACGGGGATCACCGAGCTCTGCGTCGCCAACGATCTTGGTAAGGGCGCGCTCTACCACTACATCGGCTCCAAGGAGGAGCTCCTCGCCGCCATCCACGATCGGGTGATGGACGAGGTGATGCTCGGCGCCGATCGGGTGGCCGCGGCCGGTGGCTCTCCGTCGCATCAGCTGGCCAAGCTCGGTGAGGAGCTGCTTGACGTGATCCACCGCTATCCGGATCACGTCTGGGTCTTCCTCCATGAGTTTCCAGCGCTCACCGGGGACCGGGCCGAGCAGTTCCGAAAGCGTCGCCGCCAGTACGAGCGGCGGGTCGAAACGGTACTGCAGGCCGGGGTCGACTCGGGCGAGTTCCGTGAGCTCGAGCCCAGGCTGACGGCCATGGCGTGGCTGGGGATGCACAACTACACGTACCTGTGGCTGAAAGCGGGCGGACGGTTGTCGGCTCGAGATGTGGCCAAACCCTTCGCGGACATCTTCATGCAGGGGATCAGCAGCCCGATCAGCGACGGACACGACTAGCTGTTCTCACGGCGCCGAGTAGCCGCCATCGACGACAATGGCCGATCCGGTCGTCCAACGGGATGCGTCGTTCGCAAGATAGGAGTAGGCACCGACGAGATCGGTGGCCGATCCGAGCCCGAGGGGATGGCGCGCGGCGATGGCATCGAGCGCCTCGGCCGGAAGCTCGTCATGGATCGCAGACCGGAAGGTCCCTGGGCAGACGCAATTGACCCTGATTCCGTCGCGGGCGTACTCGACCGCCGCGACCTTCGCCAGCTGAATCACCGCGGCCTTCGTTGCGCAGTACGGAGCCGCATGTGACCAGGCCGTGAGACCGGAAACGGACGCGGTCAACACGATGGAGCCCGATCGTCGGGGTCGCATGACGCCGACTGCGGCCCGGATCCCGTTGACGGCTCCGAGGACGTTGATCCGGAACGCACGCTCCCACTCCTCGGTCTCCAAGTTGTGGATCCGGCCGTTCGCCGAGAGCACGCCGGCATTGCTGATCAACACGTCGAGGTGCCCGAAGCGCTCGACCGCCAACGTGACAACCGACTCGACCTGGGCAAAGTCACTCACGTCTGCCAGCGCCGTCTCGACGGACCCGTCCGTTGGGGGGAGGCCGGCAACGGTCGCTTCGAGTGAGGACGCGCTGACGTCGCTCAACAGTAGGTCGGTGACGGGCTCGCCGGCGAATGTGTGCGACAGCGCCGTCCCGAGGGCGCCCCCCGCTCCCATGATCGCGATGACCCGCCGTGGTGTCGTCATACGAGCAGGTAACCACCGTCGACGTTCAGCACGGTCCCGGTGATGAAGGCCGACGCGTCGGACGCCAGGAACTGGTACGCGCCGGCGAGGTCCGTCGATGTGCCCCAGCGGCGCTGAGCCGTGTGTCCGGTGATCGCCGCCGAGAGCTCAGGGTTGTTCTTCCATGCGTCGGCGAGCGGTGAGTCGAACCACCCCGGGGCGACGACGTTCACCGTGATGCCGGCCGGAGCCAGATCGAGCGCGAGGGCCTTGGCCATGCCGACCAGCCCGGCTTTCGAGGCGCTGTACGCGGCCAGTCCCTTGCGCGGTCGGTCGGCGATGACCGAGCCCGTGAAGATCAGCCGCCCGCCCTGCCGCATCACCCGCGCTGCGGCGCGCGATCCGAGGAAGGCGCCCGTGAGGTTGACCTCCAGCACCTGCCGCCAGACGAGCGCGGCGGTGGCGCGGGGCCCGGCGACGATCGGTGAGATCCCAGCGTTGCAGATCCAGGTGTCGACCCCGCCCCATTCGGTCACGGTGGCGTCGGCGGCGGCTTCGTTGAAGTCCTCGTCCGTCACGTCACCACAGAGCACCAGGGACGGCCCGGGCAGGGCCGCCGCGATCGCCTTGAGGTCCCTTTCGGTGCGGGCGACGAGGGCCACGGATGCGCCGGCACGGGAGAACGCATGAGCCAGCAGGGCGCCGAGGCCCCGGCTGGAGCCGGTGATCACCACGCGCTTCCCCGCGACGTCGCCCGGGTCCGGGAACGCGTGGGGGATCTCGATCTGACCGATCATCGCTTTTCCTTCGTTGTACCGACCAGTACAATACACTGGTCGTGTCCCCCGGCCCATCGTCGACGTCTCGGTTCTCCAAGCTCGATCTCATGGAGATGCACCACCGGATGCTGCTGATTCGCGGTTTCGAGCAGCGGGTTGCCGATCTGTATCGCGATGGCGAAGTCCCCGGCTTCGTCCACCTTTCGATCGGTCAGGAGGGAACGGCGGTCGGCGCCTGCTGGCCCCTGCGGCCTTCGGACGTCATCACGTCCACCCACCGCGGGCACGGCCACTGTTTGGCCAAGGGTCTCGACCCGACCGGGATGTTCGCCGAGCTCATGGGCAAGGACCAGGGCACAAATCGTGGCCGTGGCGGCTCCATGCACATCGCCGACCCGAAACTCGGGATCTTCGGAGCGAACGGCATCGTGGCCGCTGGCCTGCCGATCGCCGTCGGGGCTGCGACGGCAGCGCAGCTGCGGTCCGACGGGAGCGTCGCGGTGGGGTTCTTCGGAGACGGCGCCCCGGCGCAGGGTGCGTTCCATGAGGCATTGAACCTGGCCGCGGTGTGGCAGCTGCCCGTGATCTTCTTCTGCGAGAACAACGGGTACGCCGAATTCTCTGCCGCGTCGACCCAGCATGGGGCGTCGCTCGAGCGACGGGCTGCGGGCTACGGAATCCCCTATACCGCTGTGGACGGCAATGACGTGGCAGCGACGGCAGCGGCAATGGAAGACGTGGTTGTCGCCGCACGAGCCGGCCGCGGTCCCGCCGTGGTCGAGGCTGCCACCTATCGCTGGCACGGACACTACGAGGGCGATCCGCAGCGGTACCGGACCCCGGACGAGGTCCGGGACTGGGAGGCGCGCGACCCGCTCCTCGTGCACGGATCTCAGCTTCGAGAGATGGGCGTCGGGGACGAGGAGATCAAGGCGCTCGAGGCGTCCATCGCCGAGGAGCTCGACGGGGCAGTGCAGGTTGCCCGCCAATTCGGGAGCCCGGACGCGGCCTCCCTGACGGATTTCGTCGTACGGGCGCGACCGGCGCGCGAGGAGTCGCCGCCTCCAGCGGAGAACGCGCCCCTGTTCCGCACGATGGATGCGATCCGGAGCGCCCTCGAAGCAGAGCTCGCTGCCGACGACAGCGTGTTCATCGCGGGCATCGACGTCGGCGCCGGAGGCAACGTCTTCGGTCTCACGCGGGGGCTCGCCGACCAGTTTGGTGGTCGGGTGCGCGACACCCCGATCTCCGAGACGGCGATCGTCGGTCTCGGGGTCGGTGCGGCGATGGCCGGGATGCGTCCCGTGGTCGAGCTGATGTACCTCGACTTCCTCGGCGTCTGCTTCGACCAGCTGCTCAACCAGGCCGCCAAGCTCCCGTTCATGACGGGCGGATCTGCCGAGATGGCCTTGACCGTGCGGACCCAATTCGGCGCCGGGCGCTCTTCGGGCAGCCAGCACTCCCAGAGCCTGGAGGCGCTGCTGGCACACATCCCTGGGCTGAGCGTCGTGATGCCGTCCACACCGGCCGACACCTACGGCCTCCTCCGGGCGGCGATCCAGGACCCGAACCCGGTGGTGTTCATAGAGAACCGCCTCTTGTACGGCATGAAGGGGCCGCAGCCGTCGCCCGACCACGTCGTCCCGATCGGCAAGTCAACGGTCGTACGCCCCGGGTCCCACGTCACGGTCGTGTCGGTCTCCCGGATGGTCCACGAGGCGATCGCGGCCGCCGACCACCTCGAGGGCGAGGGCATCTCGGTCGAAGTCATCGACCTGAGGACTGTTGCTCCCCTCGACATCGAGCCGATCCTGGAATCGGTGCACAAGACGAGCCGTCTCCTGATCGCCCATGAGGCCGTCGTCCCGTTCGGCATCGGCGCGGAGATCGCGGCGACCGTTGCGCGCGAGGGTTTCTGGGACCTCGACGCGCCCATTGAGCGGATCGGTGCCGGTACGACCCCTCCTCCGTACGCGCCGAACCTCGAAAAGGCCTGGCTCCCAGATCGCGACGACATCGCCGACGCCATCCGCCGCCTCTCCGCCGTCTAAGTCAGCAGCCCAGCGCGCGGGCGATCACCAGGTGCTGGATCTCGTTGGTGCCCTCGCCGATCTCGAGCACCTTCGAGTCACAGTAGAAACGGGCAACGGGCGTCTCGAGCATGTAGCCGAGGCCGCCGTGGATCTGCACGGCCTCCGACGCTGCCCAGGTGGCCACTCGGCTGGCTTTGAGCTTCGCCATGGCCGCCTCCTTCAAGAAGGGTTGCCCGGTGTCGCGGAGGTAGGCGGCACGGTACGTCAGCCACCGGGCCGCCTCGAGCTCCGTGGCGATGTCGGCCAGTTTGAATTGCACGGCCTGGAACTTCGAAATGGGCTGGCCGAACTGCACGCGCTGGTTCGCGTACGCGGTCGCCAGATCCAGGACGGCTTGGGTCAAGCTGAGCGACAGTGCCGCGATGGAGATGCGCCCGACCTCGAGCGTGTGCAGGAACTGGCTGAGTCCCAGGTTCGGATCCCCGACGAGGTGATCGCCGGGAACCCAGACATCGTCAATGTAGAGCTCGCGTGTGTCGAGACCCCGCCATCCGATGCCTCGCATCTTCGGACCCATGGTGAAGCCGGCCGTGTCCTTCTCGACGACGAAGCATGCATAGCTGGGGTTTTTGCCTTCCGCTTCCTCCATGCGTGCCAGCAGCGTCACGCCGAACGACATGTCCGTGCCGGCGTTGGAGATAAATGTCTTTCTTCCGTTGAGCAACCAACCTTCACCACTTCGGATCGCGCTCGTCCGGATTCCACGGGCATCGGAGCCGGCATCGGGTTCGGTGAGACCGAACGCCCCGAGGACCCGACCCTCTGCCAGAGGTCGTAGCCAACGCTCCCGCTGGGTGTCATTGCCGAAGAGGAGCAGGGGCAACGAGCCGATCGTCGCATGCGCCTGCCACGCGGCGGCTACGGACTGGTCCGCCAGGCCGATCTGCTCCATCGCGGCGACGAAGCCGATCGTCGACATCCCGATCCCTCCCCACTCCTCCGGGATAAGAATGCCGAGGAGGCCGAGCTCGCCCATCTCACGCAGGAGATCGGTCGGGCACCGCGCGTCATCCCAAGCCCGTGGGGCCCGATGGGCGATCTCCTTCTGAGCGAAGTCGCGACACAGCTCGACGAGATCGCGTTCCGATTCGCGGAGCGAGAAATCCACGGAGGGCTCAGGACCCTTCGCGGGCTGCGCCGCTTGCTTGCAGGTGGGCCAAGAAGGTGGACGACCAATCGGTCAGATCTTCGGGGATGGAGTAGCCCGTCTCGTCGTTGATCGTTGCCCAATTGTGGGCTATGTCCTCAACGGTCGGCTCAGAAGTCGTATGCACGTATCCGGGAGTCGACGCGATGAAGATGCGGGAGAAGCGGCCGGCGCCGGCAGCGTAGATCTCGCCACTGACGGGGCAAGCCTCGTGGGCGAGGAAGGCGACCATCGGTGCGACGAGATCCGGTGACATCGGGGTCGAGGCATCGCTGGAGCCGGGCGAGTCCACGTCTGGGGTGGGCTGGCCGGCCATGCGGGTGAAGGCCGCCGGGGCGATGAGGTTGATCTTGATGCCATGACGGGTTCCCGCGGTCTTGAGGCTGCGGGTGAGCCCGATCACGGCAGCCTTGGCCGTCGCGTACGAGGGGTTCTGCGGGAGCCCGAAGATGCCCGTCGAGGTCGTCATCACGATGCGTCCGTAGCCCTGTCCGACCATATGCGGCCATGCGGCACGGGTGGTGTTGAAGGACCCGATCGTGTGCACGGCGAGGTGGCTGGCCAGATTGTGCTCGTCTGCGTCCGGAAACCCGGCCCACCTGATGATGCCGGCGTTGTTGATGAGGATGTCGAGGCGTCCGAACCGCTCGACAGCGGTGTCGATGAGTGTCCGTGCCCCTGCCGTGCTCGCCACGTCGCTGCTGTCTGCAACGGCGGCCCCGCCGGCGGTGACGATCTCCTCCGCGACGCCGGCCGCGACGCCGGCGTCCGCGCCGAGGCCTTCCATGGAGCCGCCCAGATCGTTGACCACGACACTGGCACCCCGGTCCGCGAGCAGCAACGCATGGGCTCGGCCGATCCCTCGGCCCGCACCGGTGACGATCGCGACGCGCCCCTCGAAGCTGTGCCTGTTCACTCCCACCCGGCCTTTCGGTGCTGGTGACCCGTGAAGTGTGCTCTAGTTCCGGCTTGCCGTTGCGGCAACCGGAGCAGTGAACCCGAGGAGTCCTCCGAGCGTCCCGCCCACCATGGCGGCCCGCTCGTCGGCCGGGACCCCGGCGAACAGCCGGGTCATCAGCTCGCGACTGCCTCTGAACGTGCCCTCCGCGTGCGGGTAGTCATTGCCCCAGACGATCGACGACAACCCCGTGATGTGACGGCAGGCGACCGCCACGGGGTCGTCCTGGAACGAGACGTGGAACTGGCGCTGGACGTACTCGCTGGGCTTCAGCGGGTGGATCCATTTCTCGTTGAGTCGAAACAGGCGGGCCATGCCGCTCTGCTCCTGTGGTGGGCGGCCGTCGTCCCAGACGCCGAGCCACCAGTCGGGGTCCTGCCCGATCCCGGTGACCCAGGACTTGTCCATACTTCCCACCAGCGACGCGAGCCAGTGGGCGTTGAACTCAATCAGCGCGAAGTGGAGGCCGGGGTAGCGTTCGGGCACGCCACCACCGATGAGTTCGCAGATGACCTGCTGTGGGACGATCGTGCTGTAGATCGACTGCGTGATCATCCGTTTCGACGCCGACTTCTCGGTCATGGGTTGGTTGACCTGGGCGGCGTTCTCCATGACGACCTTGAGCGTGGTTGAGGCGGGGTCGTTGAGCTTGACGCCGCCGGTCTGGGTGTGGAAGAAGACGTGGAGGCCGTTCGCTTGAGTCGCGGCCCAGACCGGGTCGAGTTCCCGCGAGTAGTACGGCCTCGGGGGGACCGCCGGCAGCAGGATCGCGCGGAAGCCTCCGTCGGCGACCCGCTCGATCTCTGCCACCGCGTCGTCGACGTCTGTGAGAGGAATGGGGGCAGTCGGTGCAAGACGCGAGAAATACGGCGTGAACCGTTCCATGATGTAGTCGTTGTACACACGGGCGTGCGCCATGGACAGCTCGTGATCGTCGGAGTAGAGGCCGAAGAGCGACAGGTTCGGATGCATGACCCCGATGTCGACTCCGTCGGATTCGAGATCCTCAATGATCATGTCGGGGTCGCCCTCGGGCATCCGGCCGCCGGTCTGCCGGTAGCGGGAGATTGTCCATCCCTCGAAGCCGGGCGTGTGGAGCCGGCGGAAGATCCGAGCTCCGCCCTCCTCGAGCGGCTCGATCTCGAAGTCGTCTTCCCAGACCGCGCGGTCGCGGAGGTGTTTGGGCAGGCGGGTGGTGAAGAGGTCGGTGGGCTCGAGGATGTGCCCGTCGGCGGAAATGACAAGTTGCATCTCTGTCATGGTTGTGGCCTTCCTGCGCGGGGGCGCAAGATCTCGACACCGGATGACCGGCCGGGCGCGCACGCGGTACCCTGCTTCTCGACTCTAGACCAACCGGTCGGTACAAGCAACGCAGATGAACCGGGCGCGGATGGCTGCGGACACAAGGAGAAGAGATCGTGACCAAGCGGTGGAAGCAACGCCCACCGGGCTCGACGTGGGGTGATTGGGGCGAGGACGACGAGCTCGGGCGCATCAATCTGCTCACACCCGACAAGGTTCTCCAAGGCGTGCGAGAGGTGGAGGCCGGCATCAGCTTCTGCCTCAGCCTCCCACTCGACTATCCGGGCGGGACAGCCCTGAACCAGCGGCGTTACCCGCCGGTCCTGTCTCCGACCGAGGACATGGATGGCAATGACGGGACGTTCTACAACGTCCCCATGAGCACGATGAAGAAGTTCGGTGACCCGAAGTACGTGGATGTGTGGGCGGACGATGTGGTCACCCTCTCCCTCCAGTACTCGACGCAGTGGGATTCACTCGCGCACGTCGGTGCCGAGTTCGACGCGGACGGCGACGGGATCGACGAGCCGGTCTATTACAACGGGTATCGCGCCGGAGCCGACCTCGTCGGACCGACGCCCGACGCCCGGGGTGACGGTGGTCGGCACCGCTGCTTCGCTCACCACTTGGGTTTGGAACACATGGCCGCGACCGGCGTGCAGGGCCGGGGTGTCCTCGTGGACCTGGCCCACCACCTGGGGCACGACTGGCGGGGCGTCGACCGCAAGACGCTCGAGGAGATCATGGCAGCCGACAACGTCGTGGTCGAGCCGGGTGACATGCTCCTGTTGCATACCGGATTCGCCACAGAGGTGTTGAACTGGAATCGTGATCCGGATCCCGTGAAGATCCACACCCTGTGCACGTATCTTGACGCCCGGGACGAGTCGTTGTTGGAGTGGATCAGCGATTCTCGGATCTCGGCACTCGTGGCGGACAACTATGCGGTAGAGGGGATGGTGGGCAAGGATCGCGACGAGGGCAGGCATTCGTTCCTCCCGATCCACCACTTGTGCCTTTTCCGGTTGGGCGTGCCCCTCGGCGAGATGTGGTATCTGCATGAGCTCGCAACATGGTTGCGCGAGCACCATCGAAGCCGGTTCCTACTCACGGCGCCGCCGCTTCGCCTTCCCGGAGCGGTCGGCTCCCCGCTGACGCCGGTCGCAACCGTCTGATCGGCTCAGAGTTTGGCGGGGTCATGCTTGCGCGGCTGCACGCTCCGCTGACCGTGAGATCCTGAAGGCCTGGTAGTCGGTCTCGAGGACTTTGCGGATCTCGGCGAAGAGCTTCGGGCGACCAGCCGAGTTGAGGAGATACTTGCGAGGCTTCCCGGGAATGTTGCTTCCGAAGTAGTAACTGATCTCACCGAAGGAGGGCGCCCTCGTGGCCCAACGGTCGACCATCGCGGTCCATTTGTCCTCGGCGACGCGATCGACCTCGATCGTGTCGCAGCCCAGGGCTCGCGCGTGGACCAGGAGATCCATGACGAAGTCCACCTGATCCCCGTTGTAGCGCGGGTTGTTGCCCGCCGCGGCATGCGGCCCACCCGGAAAGAAGAAGTTCGGGAACTCGGTGGTCTGGACGCCGAGGAACGTCTTCGGACCGTCAGCCCAGTGGTCCACCAGCGCCAGCCCGCCGCGCCCATGGATTCCCATGCGGGCCAGCGCACCGGTGCCGAAGTCGAATCCGGTTGCCCAGACGACGATGTCGAACTCCCGCTCTCCCTCGGCCGTCTCGATGCCGTGTTCGGTCATGCGGACGATCGGCGTCCGCTCGAGGCTGATGAGCTCCACATGCGGATCGTTGAACGCCTCGAAGTAGCCGTTCACAAACGGCGGCCGTTTCTCGCCGAAGCGGTGTCCCTTCGGGATCAGTACTTCGGCTGTCTCTGGGTCGTCGACGATTTCCCGGATCTTCTCGGATATGAATTCACACCATGCTGCATTGGCGGCCTCATCGAGCAAGAGGTCGCTGTAGTTGCTCGTGAGCTTCGAGAAGCCTGGGCTCCGCCACATCTTCTCGAAGAACGCCCTCCGTTCCTCCTTCGAGTCCTCGAAAGCGGTGCGATCGTGGGGTTGATGGAGGAAGCCGCTTGCCGAGGTGTTCAGCGTTTCGCAGATCGCCTCGAAGTCGGCCCTGAGTTGCGCCTGCTCAGCGGGTGTGATCGGTCCGTTGTTCAGCGGCGTACACCAATTGGCCGTGCGTTGGTAGACGGTCAGGGAGGCAACCTCAGAGACGATGGCCGGAATGACCTGCACCCCGCTCGATCCCGTGCCGATGACGGCCACACGCTTGCCCGAGAAGTCGACAGGCGCCACCGGCCAACGTCCGGTGTGGTACGACTCGCCCCGGAAATCCTCGCGGCCCGGCACTTCCGGGTAGTACGGCACGGAGAGCACGCCAGTCGCCGCCACGAGGAACCGGGCGCGAAGCTCAGTTCCGTCGCTGACCGTGATCGTCCATGTGCCGGACGCATCGTCGTAGGACGCGGAGGTCACGCTGGCATCGAAACGAATGTGGCGCCGGAGGTCGAACCGATCCACCACATGGTTCAGATAGCGCTCGATCTCCGGTTGCTCGGCGAAGTGTTCTTGCCACTCCCAGTCTTCGAACAGTTCCTTCGAGAACAGGTAGGCGTACGTGTAGCTCTCCGAGTCGAAACGAGCACCTGGGTAGCGATTCCAGTACCACGTGCCCCCGACGCCGTCGCCCGCCTCGAGCAGCTGCACCGAGTATCCGGCTGCGCGGGCGCGGTAGAGCTGGTAGATGCCGGTGATGCCGGCACCGACAACCAGGACGTCCACATCAGGGGTGAGCTGGGCGGCGATCTGTCCAGGTACGAGTTCGGGGGATGTCATGAGCCTCCGCGGCGATGAGCCCGTAGGGGCTGGCGTCGTGTCCTCCGCCGGCACATCATGCGCTCCCGGGTGGCCGGGCTCGTATTGTACCGACCGGTTAGTCTATTCGAACGCACTCCGAGAGGGAAAGGGGCCGGAATGGCGGTCATGGACCGGAGATCGGCGGCACCGCCGGTGCCCTACGCGGTCGAGTTCCCCGACCGAGCCCCCAAGGAGCGCTACTTCGACCCCGACTTCTTCCAGTTGGAGGCGGAGCTCCTGTGGTCTCGGGTCTGGCAGATGGCGTGCAGGCTCGAGGAGATCCCGCAGCCGGGCGATTTCGCCGAGTACGAGATCCTCGACCAATCCGTCGTCGTGGTGCGCACGGAAGGCGGGGGAGCGATCGCCTTCCAGAACGCCTGCCGCCATCGTGGCGTCAAGGTCGTCCAGGGTCGGGGGACGTGCCAGAGCGGGTTCATCTGCCCCTTCCACGGCTGGTGCTACGGCCCGGACGGCCGGAACACCTTCATCCCGAGGAAGAAGACGTTTGCCGAGCACAACGTGCAGGCGCCGGAGATCGACCTGACGCCCGTGCGGTGCGAGATCTGGGGCGGGTGCGCCTGGATCAACCTGGACGACGATGCTCCACCCCTTCGACAGTGCATCGAGCCCTTCGCGTCGATCCTCGAGGCCTGGAAGATCGAGTCGTTGCGGGTCGAGTGGTGGTACGCCTGTCGTCTCCCCGTCAACTGGAAGCTCGCCGAAGAGGCGTTCATGGAGCAGTACCACGTGGTCGAGGCCCATCCCCAGCTCGTCATCCCGGGACGTGACCCGTCCCGCAGCGGGGGAGCCGTCGACCCGCAGGCACTCATCGATGCGGAGATCCAGTACCTCCGCACGATGAGCGAAGGCATGGCGGGGATGGTCCACGCCAACGACGTGCACGTTGCCGAACGTCTGAGGGAGACCATTGTGCTTCCGGCCGAACCGACATCGGCCATGTCGACCTGGCATCACGCGCTCAACGAAGCGGTCGTGGGTTGGCACCGGGCCCAGGGTAGTGACATCCCGGATCTCAACGACCTCGAAGTGCGGGGACTGAACGAACCGATGGCCTACTGTTTCCCGCACCATTTCGTCCTGCCGATGTACAGCAGCGCCTCTTCGTACCGCTTCCGTCCGGTGGGCCCGGAGGAGACGCTCATGGAGATCTGGTCGCTCACTCGGTTCCCGGAAGGGACGGCCCGGGAGAAGCCGACGCCTCCCGAGGTATGGGAGTACGACGACCCTCGCTGGCCGCCGATCCCCGCACAGGACTTCTCGAACCTCCCGAGGCAGCAGAAGGGCCTGCATGCAAGGACCTTCGAATACATGCGACTCTCCGCAGGAGTCGAAGGGGGCATCTCGAATTTTGAACGCACCGTTGACGGCTACCTCGCCGGGCTGCCCTACGACAAGCTCCTACCTGCGCTGCAGTGCATCAACGTCAACCCACTCGAACAACCCGTCGTCGACCTGGCGTTCTGAGATTCGATGGACAACGAGGCCGAGCGTGCCTCGGGAGGAGCAACGCGCACATGGAACTGACGTACGCGGAGGTCGTCGAGCGTGTGCGTGCCACCATTGCCCGATACGCCCAGGCCCTCGACGACGGCCGGACCGACGACATCGTGGCGACCTTCTGTCCTGACGGCGTCTGTGACATCCCCGGCATGGGCACCCACACGGGCCACGAGGCCCTCCGCGAGGCGTTCACGAAGTGGAAGCCGAGGCTGCCCCAGCGACACCTCGTCCTCAACACCTTGGTGTCGGAATGGGACCAACGAGAGGCCACTGCTATCAGCGACGTCGTCTTCTTGCTGTGGGAGGACACCGGGTGGGCGATCAAACTCGTAGGCCGCTACCACGACGTCTTCCATCACGGCGCGGGAGTCTGGCTACTGCACCACCGCACCGCCACGTTCGTGTCCGAGCCTCCGCCTGCCGGACGAGCAGCTTGACGGAGGAGATCCACAGGCGGTGCGGTCCGCGCCGTGCGGGTCCCTCGTCCTAGTCGGCGAACGCGGGGAAGACGTCTCGGGCGAATTCCTCGATCCTGCTCCGGCCGGCTTCCGGCCAGCCGCAGACGAGGTAGCCGTAGCCGGCGTCGTGCCACTTTGCGGTGTGCTTGCGCGCGGTGTCGAGGTCGTCCAGCGAAAGCGAGCTCGCACGCATGATCGAAGATGGATCGCGACCAACTTCAACCGCAAGATCGTCGATTCGTCGGTTCGCCTCTTGTAACGAATTGGGCGACCCCCATGCGTGCCACACATCAGCGTACCGGGCGACGAGCGGAAGTGTCCGACGCGGCCCGCTGCCGCCGACCCAGATCGGCGGGTGCGGTCTCTGTACCGGCAGGGGTCGGAGCCGGGCGTCATGCAGCGAGACACGCCGTCCGTCATACGACACGACTTCACCGGTGAACAGCCGGGTCACGATCTCGAGCGCGTCCTCGAGCAAGTCGAACCGCTCAGGCGTGGTCGGAAAGGGAATACCGAGTTCGACGTGCTCCTTCTCGAACCACGCAGCTCCGAGCGAGAGCTCCAACCGACCCTGCGAGGCATGATCGATGGTGAGTGCCTGTGCGGCGAGGACCGACGGGTGACGGTAGGTCGCTCCCGTCACGAGCAGGCCGAGGCGGATCTGGGAAGTGACACCCGCGAGCGCGGCGAGTGTCGTCATACCCTCGAACGTTTCGCCCGGACCCTCCCCGTACATGGGTTGGAAATGGTCGAACCCCCAGGCGCCATCGAATCCGAGGTCTTCCGCGAACCGCACACGGCTCACGACCTCCTGCCAGGGCACCCTCTGCTGCGCTATATCGAGTCCGAAACGCATCGCCGCAGCTTATGTGCCGAGTTGGAAAGAGCCGCCTATTCCTCGAGCAGGTCCGGCTGGACCGAGACGATCCATTCGTAGAGCGGTTGAAACGACAGCCAACCACTGAACGGTTGGCCCACCTGCTGGGCAGTCTTCTCAGCCTGGTCGGGATCGATCAGGACAGGCGTGCCCGCGGCCTCCGCCAGCAACTGGGCCTGGCATGTGCGTTCCATCGTGATGAACCACCACGCGGCCTCATCGACCGACGTCTGTCCGACGGTCAACAGCCCGTGGTTCGACAAGATCACCGCCTTCCTTCCGCCAAGCGCATGGGCGATGCGCTTGCCTTCCTCGAGGTCCAGCACGACGCCGGTGTAGTCGTCGAAAACGGCATGGTCGCCATAGAACACACAGGAGTCCTGCGTGATCGGATCGAGCTGCCGGCGCAACGAGGACCATGCCTTGCCGTTCACCGAATGTGAGTGTGCGGCCGCCACCACGTCCGGCCGCGCCGCATGGATCTGCGAGTGAATGGCGAACGCCGCAGCATTCACCCGCCAGTTACCGTCGACGACCTCGCCACGGTCGTTCACGAGAATCAGGTCCTTCACGCGGATCTGCTTGAAGTTCATCCCGAGCGGATTGACCCAGAAGTGGTCGAGCAACTCGGGGTCCCGTGCCGTGATGTGACCGGCCACTCCTTCGTCGAAACCAAATTGCCCGAACAAGCGGAAGGCGGCGGCGAGTCGCTGTTTGCGGTGCCGTCGTTCCTGGTCGGTGGTGTCGAATTTCGGGAACTTCGGCGGAAGCCGGTCTGACGACATGACCGCATTCTACAGACTTGGTCGCGCTCCCGACAACGGGTCCGGCGCGCGTCCGACCGAGGACGCGCGCCGGAGTCCCGGAGATTCAGGTGGCTCCCCGAGCCTCGTCGACCGTGAGTTCCGCCGCGGGATCGGCTTCGAGGCGATCATCAGGGATGGGATCGCCACTACGGATGGAATAGCCATAGGTGCCGGCCGACAATCGCCCGTCGGCGCGGTCGATCGCCGCCAGCCGTTCTCGCAACTCAGCTCTGACGGAGTCGTCGGCACCTTCTCTGGTGAGCGGTTCTGCCGAGTCGTACATCTCTCCGGGCTCGTTGGCGGCCGTCCGATCCTCTCGGCCGGCCTCCTCCAGGTCGGAGAGTGCACTCTGGACTCGGAGGCGCTCCGCGCCCAGCAGTTCCTTGGCCTTGGCATGTTCCATACGTGCTCCCGGTCCCGCTGCTCTGTCGACGAGATCCTATTGAACCGGACCGCCCCGAGCGCAGAGTCTCGGTCCATCGCGTGACAATGACCTGGTGTAGGGTGCCAATTCGGAAGGCTGCTGGGGCACGCTGGCAAGACCTCAGGAGCAATGTCCCAGAGGAGTGCACGGACACGAAATGAACGTTTCCCTTGGAGCGATCAGTGGAGGATTCATCGCCCTCTGGTCCATCCTGTATTTCGTGCTCTTGGTGACCCTCGGCGTGATCTCCATCCGCAAGGGTCACTGGGTCATGTTCATCGTCGGGATCTTCCTGCCTCTCTTCTGGTTCATCGGAGCTCTCATGCCCCGACGAGTGCGCTGAGCCGAACACGACGCAGCACAGAGTTCTGACCTCACCCGTCGCGTCTGTTTTCACGAAGTCACTCGCTGAGCCATGCTGAAAGAGGACGAGCTTCAGTTGCCTGACAACCTCAGGGAGGCCGTTCGCCGGCAGATCGTTCTGACCTTGCAGCCTCCGTACGAGGCCCCCATCACGGTGGCCGTGAATGGTGCCCTGATGAGCTCGGCATGGTTCTTCCTCCCGACCGGCCTCCGGGACAAGGTGTTCACGGTGCACGGAACCCTCGCCTTTGCCCTGGTGCTCGCCGCGTGGATGTATTCGGACGTCCCTTCGACGAACGTCCTTGGTCCTGACGCGAGACGAGTGGTTGCGGCCCTTGACGATCCGGTGATGTTTCGCCGGTTGGTCCGTGCCAAGAACATCGTGCTCTGGCTGATGGTCACCCCGGTATGTGCTCTGGTCGCGCTCGTGAACGGGCTCGTCAACCATTCGCTGCTGTCCACGTGGTACACCATCGTGATCATCGCGGTCTTCCCCTTCGGTTTTCTTGCCATTTCTTCGTGGGTGGGGATCCTCTTCCCCTACCACCCGATGCCCCTGCGGTACCGGTGGGAGCACCAGAAGCCCCGGAAGCGGATGCTCCTGCGGTGGGGGGTGCTCGTCGTGAGCCCCTATGTGCTGGTGCCGGGGCTGGCCGTGCTCCTGATGACACCTTCGCTGCTCGTCTGGGGCTTTACTGCGCCGCATGGACTGACCCAGAAGTTGCCTGATGGGGACTTCGGGATCGGCGTTGCCTTGGCCTGTGCCGTCACCGTCGTCTGTACGGTGGGCGGCCGTCGCGTGGGCGGATGGCTCGCTCGGAGGAGACGCACGCGGTTGCTGACGTTCCTGTCCGACCCCGGCATGGGGTAGTGCCGGCTCGCTCTGCTTTGCGCCTCGGACCGGCCCCGAATGGCCGGGAGCAATCGCCGGACGGCAAGGGGATGCCAGGAAGTGCGGGGGCTGTCCGCGAGGACTACGCGGGCAAGGACTCCGGCCGCAGTCTCGTTGTCTGGTGGCGGCGCCGGTCGATGGGTGTTTGCGTGGCCCGGAGACGCTTCTCCATCGACAAGGCGTCGAGTGGTTGACCGAGGAGATAACCCTGACCGAGATGGCATCCGAGTTGGCGAAGGACCTTGTCTTGAGCCACACGCTCGATCCCTTCCGCGACCGTGGTGTGGCCTAGGGCCTCGGCCATCCGGATGATGGCGTTGACGAGGGTGACCGATTCATCGTCCTCCGAAAGCGTTGCAACGAATGATCGATCGATCTTGAGGATGTCGATCGGAAGACGCTGAAGGTACGCAAGTGACGAATAGCCAGTTCCGAAGTCGTCGATCGCGATCCGCAGTCCCAGGGCCTTCAGAGAGCGCAATTCCCGGACCGCAGCGTCGATGTCATTCATCATGGCACTCTCGGTGATCTCAACGATCAGATTTGAAGGATTGAACCCGCTCTCCGAAAGGAGGACCCGGACGGCGCGGTCTATTCCGGCTTCAACCATGTCCCGGGCCGACAAGTTGACGCTGATGGACGCGTCGGCTGCGACGAGACCCTCGTTTTGCCAGCGGAGAACCTGGCCGCACGCCTTCGTCAAGACGAGGCAGTCCACTGCGCCCATAAAGCCGGCTTGTTCAGCGAAGGCAAGGAAGGCCTCGGGTCGGAGGAGTCCTCGTGTGGGGTGTTGCCACCGAACGAGAGCCTCGAAGCCGACGATATCTTTGGTGTCGAGGTCGACGATCGGCTGATAGTGAACCACCAGATCCTCATTCATCACGCCCTGGCGGAAGTCGGCCTCCAGTTCGAGGCGTTCCATGACGGTCGTATGCATCCGATCCCGGAACTCCTCGTAGCGATCCTTGCCGTTCTCCTTTGCCATGTACATGGCCAGATCGGCATCGCGCAGCAGCTCCTCGCTGGAGGACCCAGGCGATCCGAATCGGATCCCGATACTGACTGTGGCCACGACATCCTTGGTGCCCAATGAGACGGGTCGACGCAGCGCAGTCAAGATCTTCTCGGCGACGTGTCTCGCCTCCGCATGATCCTCCAGGTCTTCTATGAGAACCGCGAACTCATCCCCTCCGAGTCGCGCCACCGTGTCACTGATCCTCATGCAGTCGGCCAGCGCCTCGGACACGATTCGCAGCAACAGATCGCCTCTCGAGTGCCCGAGAGAGTCGTTGACGGTCTTGAAGTTGTCCACATCGAGGAACAGGACCGCCAGCTGCAGGCCGGAGGTCTCCAGGCGAGCCACGGCATGATTGAGACGATCACGGAACAGAGCCTTGTTGGCAAGGCCGGTCAGCGCGTCGTGGAAGGCTTGATGTGCCAGCTCGGCCTCGAGGCGGGTGCGTTCCGTCACGTCTCGGAAGCTCCAGACGCGACCGAGAACGACTCCTTCCACGAGTTGGGGTCGGGAATAGCGTTCGAAGACCCGGCCGTCGCGAAACTCGATGATGTCGTTGCTCTCTGATTCGGGACGGGTGTAGAGCTCCTCGATCTTCGCGGTGAAGTCCTCCGGACTGATCAACTGATCGAGTACGTGCGTGATGGCGTCGGCGTCGTTCCTCGAAGCCAGAAGATGGTCGGGGATTCTCCACATCTCGGCGAAGCGGTTGTTGAACCCCGTGATGTTGCCGTCCGTGTCGACCACGAGGATCCCGTCGGCTGTTGAATCGAGCGTTGCCTGCAGCAAGGACAGGGTATTGCGGAGCTCACGGTCCTTGGCGGCGCGCTCCGAGACGTCGTGGGCGGTCACAACGAGCCCACCGACCGTCGGGTCGTCCACAAGGTTGACCAATGTCAGCTCGAAGGGAACCACGTCGTCGCTGTCGTGCCTGATCAGATGCACTTCGACGACCTCGGGCAGGGTGGCGGTGGCGCCGCCCAAGGCTCGCTCGATTGCAGCGGCGAGCTTGGGTCGATCGGTCTCGAGCACCAGATCGGCGAGCAATTCGTTCTCAACGAGTTCCGGGTCGTGCCCGAGCATCCGCGTCAACGCACCAGAGGCCGAGCTGATGTGGCCACTGGGTGAAACGAGCATCGTTATTGTGGCGGCATTGTGGACGAGCATCCGGAACATTGCGATTTCGTCCCGTGCGACTTCGAAGCGTCGACGTTCCGTGAGGTCGCGGATGCAGAAGAGCAGTGCGCCTTCCTCGAACCAATTCACCGGCGTTCCGATGAGTTCGAAGAGGCGCCACCCCGCAGAGGTCCGGAGGCGGACTTCAATGGCGTTCCCGATGCGCTTGCCCCGGATGGTGGCGAGTGAACGAGCGGCGAGTTCGAGGTCATCGGGATGCACGAAATCCAACGCAGACTCACCGATGGAGTCATCGAGCGAAAGACCGAATTGCCTCTCGGCCAATGAATTCGCCCAAATGACGTTGGCGCCGGAGTCCACGACGACGACGAGGTCAGGGAACTCGGCGAGCAAGCGACCGAGTTGCAGTTCCGCGTTCGTCACCGACACCCCCACTCCGTCACGGGCTGAGATCTCGCCCGCCGCCGATACTGACCGTACTGTCCTATCGGTCGCGTTTGCATGGCGACTGAGGGAGACGACCTCGACACCAAACGTCCGTTGAGACCGTACCGAGGGCCGTCGGGTCGTCTCGCCTCCCCTCGACCGTCACCCCGCACCGATCCTGCAACCACAATTCGCCCTTGCATTGCGCTGCCCTAATGCCTCGGGCCAAGGCCGATGGCGCGGACGAAGCGGTTGATCTGACGGTTTCCCGTCCGGTAGATAACGCGCCGTGCTTCGCGCTGCGCTGCGCCCCCCGCCGCCCCGGAAAGGCCGGCTCGCGTGTAGCCGTGTTCCACCGCCTCGATGTTCCCGAGGTCGCGTGCCAGGCGATACAACTGGGACCGCGTGGTGCTCACGATGGAACCTCTTCTTTGGTGGCACGGTCCGTCAGGATGATGCGCTCCACGATGGCACGGAGGACGGCCGTGTCGTTGGTAACTTCCATCAACTCGAGATCGTCATGGGGTACCGCCGCGCAGCCCAAGCCGTTGTCGTCGAATTCAACAGCACGCCAGGTCAGCCACGAGGTTCCGTCGGGGTCCTGTCCGTCCTCCTCCACAGCGTTGATGAGGGCGACGAGCTCGATCTCCCCGCTGGCCTGTACGTCGTATTCGATGAAGAGCAAGACTGCCGCCTCCTTCGCGTACGGAATTCAGGATACGGCATCTCCAACGGGGATTCTCGGTGTCTCCTTTGCGTCGTCTCCGCTCATGTGTCGCACCTCAGCCCGGCAACCGGCGCCACACAGCCTGCGGGAGCAGCCGCAGGACGGAGAAGACCAATCGCAGCACACCCGGTGACCAGATGACTGTTTGCCCTCGTTCGACACCCCGGACGATGTCAGCGGCAACCCGATCGGGCCCGACGGCGAAAGGGGCGGCGGGACGTCCGACCGTCATCTTGGTACGTACGAACCCTGGCCGGACGATGTGCAGGGAGACGCCGCTCCCGCGGAGCCCCTCCGCCAACCCCTGGGCGAACCCGTCGAGGCCGGCCTTGGCCGAGCCGTAGACGTAGTTGGCGCGCCGTACCCGGTAGCCGGCCACGGAGGACAACACGACGATCCGGCCGTGGCCCTGCTGCCCCAGAGCGGCGGCTGCCGCAGAGAGGGCCATCGCGGGCCAGGTGAAGTTCACCATCGCCATCCGGGCGATGCGGTCCTGGTCCGCTTCGTCCTGCTCCTGGTGCCCCAGCTCCCCGACGGCGACGATGACCATGTCCACGGCCTCGCCGGCGGCCTCGAAACAGCGCACGACGGTCTTGTCGGCGTCGTCGGTCTCCATGGCATCGAAGAGCACCGTCTCGACCTTGGCCACGGTGTGCCGCAGGTCCTGAGCTGCCTGCTCGAGGTGGGCGCGGTTCCGCCCCGCCAGGACGACCGATCGGCAGCGGTCAGCGGCCAAACGGCCCAGCAGCTCGTGAACGATGTCAGAGGTCCCCCCGAGGACGACGACCGACTGCGGACGACCGAAGGCGTCGTTCATTGCACGATGCCGAGGCGGCGGGAGAGATCGGACGCGAGCACGCCCTCGGGATCCACCCGCCGGCACACCACCGCGAAGTCGGCCAGTCGGGGGTACATGACCGGCAGCAGCTCGGGGCGTAGCCGAGCATCCTTGGCGAGGTAGACGCGGCCGCCGGCATCGGCGACGAGGTCGTCGAGGTGATCGAGAAGCGCGGGAAGGCCGGGTGGGCCGAGTGGGAAGTCGAGCGCCAACGTCCATCCTTCCTGCGCGAAGGAGAGCGGCCCGGGGGTCCCCGGTCCGAATCGCTTCAAGACGGCGAGGAACGAGGGCATCCCCGAGGACGCGATGACGGCCACGGCGTCCTCGACGACGTCGCCTCGCTGGGGAGCCACGTCGAACTGGTACTGCACGAACCCGTCCGGGCCGTACAGCAGGTTCCAGCGGCCGACCCCGTCGAGCGGGTGGAAGAATCCGGCAAGCGGTTTCAGGGACCCCTGTGCCGTCGAGGAAGCCCGGAACCAGGCCTCGTTCAGTGCCCGGACGGACATTCGGTTGACGAGGCGGCGGGGCGCCGACCGAGGCACACGGAGCCTCGGTTCACCCGGGACCTCACGGCGGCGTCCCTGGAACCGGTCCGGGAGGGCAGCGCCGGGAGCGTGATCGCCGCGGGTCAGGACCGACCGGTGATTGCCGTCTCGGTGGCCGAGGCAGTCGAGCCACGCCACGCTATAGCGGTAGCGGTCGTCCGTCGCCTCCATGCATGACATGAGGTCGTCGAGTCGGCTGAAGCGCTCGCTGTCCACGAGCATCCAGGACGACTCAATCGGGATCAGCCGCAAGGTGGCGCTGACCACGACGCCGGTAAGGCCCATGCCGCCGGCCGTTGCCCAGAACAAGTCGGGGTCAACGGCTGGAGAAACGGTGAAGGTGCCAGTCGGCGTGGCGATCGTCATTTCGACGACGTGGCGGGTGAAGCTGCCGTCGCGATGGTGGTTCTTCCCGTGGACGTCCGCGGCGATCGCCCCGCCCACCGAGACGTAGCGGGTCCCGGGCGTGACCGCCACGAACCATCCCGAGGGGATGATGCATCTCATGACGTCGTGCAGGCTTGCTCCTCCGCCCACCTCGATCGTCCCCGAGGACTCGTCGATTGCCCCGATGCTGTCGAGCCCGCCGAGTTCGATCGTGAGTCCGCCACTGCATTGTGCGGCATCCCCGTAGCTCCGCCCCAAACCTCGGGCGATCACGCCGGCGGTCGCCGTCCGGAGCGGCTTCTTCGATGGAGGAGGTGTCTGTCGGCCGGACTGACCGTCGCGGTGGTGGGCGCCGTGCGGCCCCAGCCGGACAGGGGTTGGGGTGGGGCGTCGAACGAGAGGGTCATCCGTAGAGGCCGATGACCATGAGCACGCCCCAGAGCACTCCGTAGCCCTGGAGAACGTGATCGTGCAAGGCCAGCTGCTCGGGTTCGCCGCCCTGCCCCGCGTCCAGTACGCGGAAGATGTGCAGGACAGCCAGCACCAACGGGACCACAGTGAGCTCGATCCACACGACATGGTGGCCGGCGTGGGCCAACAGACCCGAGCGTTCAAAGGCCCACAGGCAATAGGAGGCCACCGTGACCGTGGCCGAAATCGTGAGGGTCGATTTCAGGAAGGACTCGGTGTACTGGTCGAGCACTTCCCGGTGCACGCCCCGGTCATGTCCGAGGCGTGCGTATTCGGCGCAGCGCTTCCCGGTGACCAGGAACAACGCGGCGAACGATGTGAACACGAGGAACCAGTTGGTGAGGGGTACATGGGCGACGACGCCACCGGCAACCGCCCGGAGAACGAAGCACGACGCAACCACGGCCAGTTCCATCACCGGCTCCCGCTTCAGGCGGACGCTGTACGCGATGCTCACGGCGGCGTAGGTCGCAACGACCGTCGCGAAGCTCCAGGGACCGATTGCGAACGCGGCGGCAAGAGCCGCTGCGATGAGGCCGACCCCAGTACCCAGAGCCAACCCGGGTCGCAGCGCCCCACTCGCGACGGGTCGGAGCCGTTTGACCGGGTGATGGCGGTCGGACTCCGCGTCGACCACGTCGTTGACGAGATAGGTGCCCGAGGCCACGATGCAGAACACCAAGAAAGCGCCGATCACGCGGAGGGTCGTGTGCCAGTTGCCCAGGACACCCGCAGCGGCGGGCGCCATGAACACCAGGACGTTCTTGATCCACTGCCGGGGGCGCATTCCCCGGGCAAGCAGAAGGGCGCTCGACCGGGCCCCGGCGGGGGAGATATCACGCACGGGCACGACGATCTCTCCGGCGTTCGGCTCGCCGTCTGGGACGCGGCCCACCGGGGTCATGGAGCAACGGTCGACATGGTGATGAAGTCCCGGGCCCACCACGTCTGGAAGTAGCGGCCAGGCGTGCCCGTCATGCCGGAGAGCAACTCGCTGCCGTTGGCGGGCGTCGCTGCCCCACCCGGAGTCGACGGCGCGTACGTGCTGTAGTTCACCCAGTCCGTGTTGATGTCCAACTCCATGGCCCGGACCGCGCCCGCCCGCACGAGGATGTTCGCCAGGTCCGCGATGTCGAGGCCCG
This sequence comes from uncultured Acidimicrobiaceae bacterium, assembly GCA_963809825.1. GTDB lineage: Bacteria > Actinomycetota > Acidimicrobiia > Acidimicrobiales > RAAP-2 > Bog-473. Next base: position 171,378 of record CAWELJ010000005.1, read on the forward strand.
GGCCCCCGACGTAGACAAGGGCACCGTTCGCCGTCACCCCGATCCCCGAGCGCCACACGAACAACTGGCCGCCGAGGGTCTTTCCCCACTGCGGCGAGTTGGCGCTGTACGCCGCGGGCACCACGGCTCCGTTGTCGACCAGGAGATCGAGGTTCTGGCGCACGGCCACGACGTTGGGACCCATTGAGAGGTCACGCCCCCATTGTCCCACTGTCGACGTGCCGTCCTTGTAGACCACGAACGACGCGGCCCCTGTCCGCAACGGGACGATCGTCTTGTTGTCCGTGTAATAGCCCCCGTTTGAGTCCGGGACGAGGAATCCTGCATTGAAGGCAGCGTCGAGCGAATTGGCGGCGGTCGCAGAAATCGGAGCGGTATGGGTGAAGGGGCCACCACCTGGGATCTGGCTACCCGAGTACAGCGTGGCCTTGAGCAGCTTGGGGTCCATCCAGGCCACGCCCACCACGTAACTGGTGTGGATCGTGCTCGGACGCACTTCGGTCTCGTAAATCGCCGGCACACCCTTGACCAGGCGACCGGCAGGAGACCATTGGCCCTCACCCGCCACCGGGGGGCTTGCGATGGGGGTGATCGCCGCGGGAGCCGGGAGATGGGGCACGGCGACGGCAATCGCGGTGTTGCCGGCTGCAGTCGGCTTGCGAATGGTGCCGGGGGCGAGGGCGCCGCCAACCTTCGGCTGGTGATGCGAGTACCACAGATTCTCCGCCCAGACGACGACGGATGCCCCACCGTGCCCACGGAACCATTCCGCGGCGCGGGCGCCCATGGAACTCCCGAGGGCCGGATTGGTCAGTGCGCCGCCGAGCGAGATGGCGAGCCAGAGGAAGAAGATACCGAAGGCGGCGAGCACCACGGCCAGGACACGGCGCCGCCTGCGGTGGATCCTTGCCGTGGACCAGCGGGGCTTCTTGTGGGCCGGGCCGGACTTCCATTCCCGTTCGTCGACGTCGATGTCGTCGAGCGGAGGACTCAGCACGTGCGCTCCACCAGGTGAATTGCCTGCCGGGGGCACGATCGGACCGCTCGGACCGCATGGTCGACGATCGCGGGCACGATCTCCGCACCGTCCACGATCGGGAAGCCCCATCGGTCGAGCTCGATGCGTTCGGGGAGCATTTCGGCACACACGCCGCGTCCGTCGCATGCGATCGGGTCGATCACCAGCTCCAGACTCCAACGGCTCATGCCCTGCTCACCAGCCTTCTCCTCACGATCTTGGCAGCCGGGAGCACTCTCACTGCACGTGTCTGGGAGCAATGTCCTCGGCGTTGGTGCGATGCCGCCTCGTCGGCGAAGACACCCAGCCCGCTCCGCACGAACCGGGCGACACCGTCCGGGTGGCGGCAGGCGCCTCTTCCATCCACCAGGTTACAGATCTCGAGGATGCGATCGGTGCCAGGGCCGCCCGACCCGCCGTAGGCCAGGCGCTCCAGGGTGTCCGCCAGCTCGGCCAGGCCGTGGGTACAGGGGCCGCACTGCCCCGCCCCCTGGCCCTCCATGTAGCGCACGACGTCCGCCATTTCAGCCAGCGGGCAGACGTCCCGGGGCAGCAGGGCGACCACCCCGGCACCGAGGGTTGAGCCTGCCCTCCGGGCCGCCTTCTCGGACACCGCCAGCTCACCGAACACCTTTGGCGTCACCCACGCGCCGCCGTAGCCGCCGAGGAGGACGCCGCTGGCATGGGCCAGCTCGTCGGCGGAGACGCCGGTGGCATGGGCCAGCGAGGAGCCGAGCACCGCCTCGACGATCGCCGGACCGCCGCCAGCATTGACGGTCAGGAGCATCGTCCCGGGATTCTCGGGCGTGCCGACCTGGCGGAACCACGTCGCCCCGAAGCGGGCGATCAGGGCGACGTGAGCCAGTGTCTCCACGTTCTGGACCAGGGTCGGCCTCCCACCGACGCCGCGCTCGCGGATCGGGGTCAGCGCCACGAAGGAGGGGACGGCAACGTGGCGTGCGCTGAGCGCGTTGACGACGGCCGACTCCTGGCCGGCGAGGAAGGCATCGGGCGCTTCGGCGATCTCCACGGCGATGGGGTCGATGCGGCGGGCGTGACGCTCCTCGATCGCGGCCTTGACGGACGGGATGCTCGCTGCGGGCGCGTAGACGATCGCCTGGTGGGCCCCGAGGGTGTCCGCCGCCAGGGCCAGACCGTCGAGCACGAGGTGGGGTGCGTGCGTCAGCAGCAGCGCGTCCTTCCGGCTTGCCGGCTCGCTCTCGGCGCCGTTGGCGACCACGACGGGACGCCGACGCGACGCATTCGCAACTGACCTCCACTTCGTCGCCACGGGGAACCATGCCCCGCCGTGGCCGACGAGGCCGGCTCCGTCGAGCTCGTCGACGAGCCTCGGTCCGCGCAGGCGCAGTTCGCCCCAACGGTCGAGGTGCGCCTGCAGTCCCGGGTCGGCGGCGCCGCCCGAGAGTCCGAGCAGGAGGCGCCGCCCGCCGGTCGGCCCGGCCTCGATCTCATCGCGCAATGCGAGGCTCATTGCACGGCGCTCCCCGAGACCTGGCCCGTGACCGTGCCCGCGTTCGGATCGAGCGAGAGATTGAAAGTCAGGTTGAGGGAACCCGTGCTCCCGTTGACCACGGCGCCGATATTCGCTCCTTCGAGGGCCGTGACCTGACCGGTCAGCTGACCGAAGGACACCGCACTCCGACGCATGGCCACGCCGCCGTTGACGGCCGGGCCGATGATCTGGATCCGGAGCGGTGCAGACGTGTCCGCCAGTCGCATGGTGAGGGTCACCTGTGACTCGCCGTTGGCATTCGGTGGCGACGTGGCGACCGTCCCCGACACGGAGGTCTGGAAGGGGGCGGCCGGGATACCCGAGCTCGCTGAGGCAGCCGAGGACGGAGGCTGGTTCGCCTGCGTGGTGGCCCCGGCGGACGAGGTGGTCGCCGAGCCCGCCAGCTGGGCCAGCAGCGCGGAGGACGTCCCGGCCCGATGGGACCAGCCGGGTCGCAGCGGTCCGGCGGCAGCGAAGGCCGTGATCACGATCAGGACCGCGGCTCCCGCGATGGCGCCACCGAGCCGCCAGCTGACCGAACGTGCCCGTCCGACAGCGAGGCGCCAGGCCACAGCTGCGGCGACGGAACCGGTGCACGCGACGAACACGAGCGTCGCCCCGGGCAGGCGGGTGTCGGAGCCCGAGCCGAGGCCGTGGACGGCTGCAATGGGCCAGCAGGCGTAGGCCAGCCAGTGGACGCCTCGCCACGCGGCCACCCCGATGCGCCGGCGCAGGGCGCTGGTGATGGCGACGGCGAGGAGCATGTCGAGGGCGAGGGCTCCGAGCCCAACCCAGATCGGGCGATAGGGGGACCGGAAGGGGATGACGGCGTCGGTGATGACGATGGGCACGTACCCGTCGCCGACGGTCGAGACGACGTGGATGACGATCAGCGCGAGGCAGAAGAGGGAGAGGTTGCGGTGGACCGACTGGGACAGGAAGCGGGGCCATCGGTCGGTGGTCCAGCCCACCGATGCGACGGTGCCGAGGACCACGGTCGCCGACAGGACGATCAACGACACGAGGCCCGTGGCGCGCGTCAGGTACCACAACGCAGTCGAGCCGTGTCCCACGGTCGCGACGAGAGCAGTCATCATGGGACGGGGGCTCCTCTGAGTGAGCCGTGCAGCTCGGGAACCGGCCACCCGGACGTGTAGGCGACCTCCCCGTCGACACGTTCGAGCCGAGCGGGAAGCCCAAGTCGTTCCAGCCAGTCGATGGCATCCTCACCGAGGACGATCGCCGCTGTCGACGCGGCGTTCGCCTGCACGCAGGTGCCGGCGGTGGTGGTGACGACGCGCCAGTGCGCGGTCGCGGGCAGGCAGGTGGTGGGGTCCACGATGTGATGGACCCGGTGCGAGCCGAGCCGCCACTGCCGCACGCCGATGCCTGACGACGCCAGCCCACCCGAGGAGATGCTGACCGCCTCGGACGCCAAGGGCGACGTGCAGGTGTCGGCGATGCCGATGACGAACCCACCGACCGGCGCAGGGCCCGCGGCCGCGGCGTCACCTCCCAGCGAGACCAATGCGCCGCAGCCGAGCTGGCGGTGAATGGTCGTCGCCGCCCGGTCGGCCGTCAGTGCCTTTGCGGTGGCGCCGAGGTCGAGGACCGTGTTGGCGGGCATGGTGACGACGCGTCGCTCCCGGTCGACGGAGACGGAACGCCAGCCGGGTGCCGCCTGTGCGAGCGGCAGGTCACCATCGACGCCGGGGCGTACAAGGGAGAAATCGCGGTCGTAGCCCAGCCGGGCCAGGGCGATGCCGACGGTGGGGTCGACGCGTCCCTCCGTGGCGGCGGCCATGGCCAGAGCCACCTCGATCGCCTCCAGCAGGTCAGCACTGATCTCGACGGCCGACCCGGCGCGGGCGTTCAACCAGCTGAGCTCTGAGTCATCCCGGAATCTGCTCGCGACGCGATCGATGCGCGCCAGCTCGCCCTGGAGCAGCTCCGATGCGGCGACGAGTGCGGTGCTGTCCGACACCATGAGCTCTGCCGTCGTACCCAGCGCTCTGGTTCGGAAGATGCGCGGGGTGTCGGCGTCGGTGCATGCCGGCGCCATCAACTCGATCCGCTGGTGACCGGTGCGGGGAGCGAGGCCCCTTGCGGCGCTGAGGACGGCGGGTTGATCCCGCCCTGGCCGCTGTTGCCGCTGTTGCCGCTGTTCCCGGCCGGGACCCCGCTGGGCGGAGCCGAGTTGCCCGTGGTGGACGCGGCATGGTGGCCCGGGAGCGCTTTTCCGACGTAAACCCCCAGGGCTCCGACTGCCACGACGATGGCGACACCGATGGCCGCCGTGATGTTGGTGAGGCGGGACAGCGCCCCGTCTCGGCGCAGCGCCGCCAAATGGCGTCTCTGCGCGGGGCTGGCCTGCCGGACACGTCCCATAGGGCTCAGGATACGAATGCACCCTGACGCCTACATGAAGAACGCGGGAATCAGGCTAAGGATTCGCTAAGAGTTTCCCCCGTTGGGCTGGGCTTACCCTTTCGTGGCACCGCCTTGCGCCAGGAGGTCTCCATGCGCGCACCTCCCAGCTCGGCCACTCCCATACCCCAGGTTCCCTGCGTGGACCGCACGACGGAGTCTGCGATCGCCAGACCCAACCCCGTGCCCGCTGCGGAGTCGGTCGCCCGATGGAATCGGTCGAAGACAGCCTCCCGCTGCTCCTCGGGGATACCCGGGCCCGAGTCGTCGACGCGAAGGTCGACTCGTGTGCCCCAGTCCCGGATGCTCACCTCGACCTCGCCGCCTTCGCCGGCGAACTTGCACGCGTTGTCGATCAGGACGCCTGCGAGTCGGTCGATGAGGTCCGGCTGCGCCTGCACCACGAATGGTCCCAGACCCACCCGTTGCACGGAAAGGGCCACCCCGTGTGTCGCGGCAAGCGCTCCGAAGCGCTCCACGCAGCTCTCGGTGATCTCCGCCACGTCGGCGGTGCCGGCGGCGTCGGCGCGCACGGACTCGCTGTCGGCCCGTGCCAGCCAGAGCAGGTCCTCGACGATGTGGCGCAGGCGTGCGCTCTCCCGGCCGACCCGCTCGAGCACCTCGCGGTAGTCGGCCGTTCCACGCGGTCGGTCGAGTGCCAGGCCCACCTCTGCCTCGATGACCGAGATGGGAGTTCGGAGTTCGTGTGACGCATCGGCAGTGAACTCGGCCTGTCGACGACGGACGGTCTCGGAGGGCGCCGAGGCACGGAGGCCCACCACGGTGGCGCCGCCGAACACCGCAATGGCGAGGATCACGCCGAAGACCAGCTCGGCGGCGAGCAACACGGACTGGACGTGCGACGTTTCGGCCATGCTCTGGCCCGCCACCAGGACGGCGTCATGCGTCTGCAGCGTGTCGAAGCGGAAGGTCGACGACCCGACGGCCAGCGTGGTCGGGCCCGTATCCCAGCCCCGGGAAGGGAGCAGGGGAGCGGTGGGAGTGAGCGGGGTCACGTCGCCCGAGGGTGCGACCGACCAGACGAAGAGCGGGGAATCGTCGAGATCGGTGTGCTCTGTCTGCACCGTGGTCCCCGGGAGCGCCAGCGTCTGCCGACTGGCATCCACCAGCCGATCGTGCAGGCGCGTGTCCGTGGTACCAACGAGATGGTTGGTAACGACCAAATTCAGGATCAGTGCAGCGAGCACGTAACCCACCATCACGATAAGAGTCGCAACCGCGGCGACGCGCACAGCGTGGCGCTGGTGCGCCCGGGACGCCTTCACTTCTCCACCATCCTGTAGCCCGTGCCCCGCACGGTCTCGATGTGTGCCCGGCTGGCGGCCAGCTTCGATCGCACCCGACCCAGGTGGACGTCAATCGTGTTGGACCCGACCGCATCGGCCTCGTCCTCCCAGACCTGCGTGGCAATCATCCGTCGTGTCAGCACTTTCGGGGAACGGCGCAACAACAACTCGACCAATGAGGTCTCGATCGCTGTCAACCCCACCGGGTGCCCTGCCACGGACACCTCTCGGGTGGCGGGATCGAAGCGAAGGTCGGCGCACTCCAGGACGGGGTCCAAAGCCAGCGGCGGCCGGCGTTGCAATGCATGGATTCGAGCCACGAGTTCGGAGAAGTCGAACGGCTTCACCAAGTAGTCGTCGGCGCCGCCGTTGAGGCCGGCCACCCTGTCTGCGGGAGCATCGCGGGCCGTCAGCATGAGGATGGGAGTCCGGTTTCCCTGGTTCCTCGCTTCGGTAAGGACCTCCAACCCCGTTCGCTCCGGCATGCGCCAGTCCAGCACCGCAACGTCGTAGTCGTACGTGCGCAGATGGCGGAGCGCGGCGGCTCCATCTGCGACAGCGTCGACGACGTACCCGTTTTCCTTCAAGCCCCGCTCGAGAACCGAACGCAGCGCGGCGTCGTCCTCAGCCACGAGGACCCTCATCGGCTGCGGAAACAGAGGTGTGACACGGAGAACCAGGCTAGGGGGTGCGATTGCCAGCCGGCACCCGGCCAGCTGTCATCAAGTCTTCAGGTTCGGATCTTACGCTGGCGCCCCGTGGACCACGTGCCTGACCGCGCTCGCGCGCCCGAGCTCTCGTACGGCGATCGGCCATGACCCGCGGCAGGAGCGCTCATTCACCGATCTTCCGGACACTGGCGCAGGCCCGCATCAGGCGCCTGACCAGCACTGTGATCGTCGCAGCCGGAGGGGCCACCGCCTTCATCTGGGTGACGGTGGCCAAAGAGCATCCGGGTGCTTCCGCCAGCCTCGGCACACCGGCGCCGTCACCGGTTCCGACCACGTCACATCCGGCCACTCCGGGCACGGCTGCGTCGACCACGACGATCGCACCGTCGACGACCACGACGACGCCCACAACGGGGTCGGGCGACGTCACCACGACGACGAGCCCACCCACGACCACGACGACGAGTTCACCCACGACCACGACGACGAGCCCACCCACGACCACGACGACGCAGCCTGCGGTGACGTCGGGCGGTACCTCGCGCCGCTAGGTGCGGTCGGACGCGCCTGCACTGCGGCGAATTGCGCCAGAAGGCCGGACCGCCAAAGATTACCCTGCTGAGAGTCGGCGGGGCCTGAGAGTTAGGTAGATCGTGGAGCATTTTCTCGCATCGTGGGGTTACCTCGGGGTGTTCGTGTTGAGCTTCATATCGGCCATGGGGCTGCCGGTGGGAGCGGAGATCGCACTTATCTACGGAGGTGCCCTCGCCAGTGGCCTTCCAGGCGAGGGCACACCACTCCAACTTGCCGTCGTGATCATCGTGGCGATCCTGGGGGAAGTGCTCGGCTCGCTCGCGGGTTACAGCATCGGGCGCTACGGCGGACGGACGCTGGTGGACAAGGTCGGAAAGTACGTCCTCCTGACCCACAAGGACCTGGACCGTGCCGAGGCCTGGTTCGCACGTCGTGGGGACCCCTTCGTCTTCTTCGGTCGCTTTATCCCTCTAATCCGGTCGTTCGTGTCGTTCGCCGCGGGCCTCGGCGAGATGGCCATCGGTAAGTTCACCCTCTACACCGTGGTCGCCTGCGCCATCTGGTGCACCGCCTTGTGTTCGCTCGGCTACAGCCTCGGTGACAGCTACAGCCACGTGCTCAAGGCGTTCAGCTTTGTGGGCTACATCGTCGGTGCGCTGGCGGTCATCGCCGTAGTGGCGGTCTTCTGGCATCGCTTGCGCGAGTACCGCAGGCAGCGCGACGCGGGTAGAGCCGAGACGGAGCTGTGATCACCCGCCGCTAAGGGCGCGAGGCAACCGCCGCGGCGGACCGGGTTGCCGGCTGGCACGGCCGCCTTCTGAGCAGCCCCTCGGACCGGACTGGGGGCCCGGCACCGACCTGTCCCGCCCGCCTGCGGGTTCTAGAGCGGGCCGTTGCAACCAATCGGCAACAATCTTGCGGCCTGGGCGGTCAAGAGTGTTGCGTGACGCGACGACACATGGGCCAAGGCGTTGTTGCAGCGCCCATTGATCGGATATTTCCGATTCTGTGTTCGCGCGATGGGAAGAGGACCAATGGGGGCGAGGGGGATCTTGGCGACGAGCGATCGTGTCATGTCGGGACACCCGTCGGTATCCGCGGGAAGACGATGACCGTCACCAGGGCAGTGGCCCCACGCGTCGCACATGTGTGTCATGGGTCGGGCTGGAACTGACAACTCACAAGGCGGTGCCATGACGGGCGGGAAGGCGGTGCTCCCGAATTCAGCCAAGGTCGTCGTTGCGGCCTGGGCCACCACGGGCACCGTGGCCCTGGTCGTCGCGGCCCAACGCGTCTGGGCCACGGGCTGGCCAGGCGGGACTGCGCTCATGTTCGCGGGCGTGTTAGGCGCCCTGATGGCGGCCAGCTGGGTGTGGCCGATCATGCTCTATATCGACGACCAGCCCGACGCCTTCGACCTCGACGAGGGTTTCTTCGTCCTTCTCGTCCTGCTCGTGCCGGCCGCATTGACCGTGCTCGTGTTCGCCGTCGTCGCAGTCGTGGCACAGGCCGTGAAGAGACGACAACTCGTCAAATCGGTCTTCAACGTCGGCCAAGTGGTCAGCTCCGCCGGGATCGGCGCGCTGGCTTTCGTCCTGGTCCATGGGCCCGAGCACTCGGACGGGTACGTCAAGGTCGGTGCAGCCTTGGTCGGGGCCGTCGGTTACCTGGTGGTGAACACCGGGGCCATTGCCTCCATCCTCGCCTCACTCGGCACCCCCTGGAGGGAGACGGTCTTCGAGGGTATCAAGGGCAGGCTCTACGTGGCGGCCGGTGCAATCGGCATCGCCATTCCGACAGCGCTGCTCTTGTCTTCCCAGCCGAAGTTCCTCCCGCTCGCGGTGCTGCCATTGTTTGTCCTGCGGTATCTGGCCGAGGGGCACTTCTACGCCAGGAATGACAGGATGCGGCTGCGTGGACTTTTCGAGGCCACCCTCGACGTCAACCGCTCCATCGGAAGCGACCAAACGCGCGCCGCCGTACTCAGTTCTGCCGGCCTGCTGTTGCGATCGCCCGAGGTCTCGCTCGATCCTGAACGACCAGAACCCGAGGACAGCACTCTGTCTGCACCGGTCGAGCTGGCCGACCGCAGGTTGTGGTTGTCCGTCTCCGGCCGCAACCGTACAGAGCCCTTCGACGACGCCGACCTCGCCCTGCTCGATGCCCTGGCGTCGGTCGGCGCAATTGCCCTGGCCAATGCCGACCTCTACGCGGAAGTTGAACGGCAAAAGGACAACTTGTCAGTCATCACGAGCAGCCTCGGTGAAGGCGTATGCGCCATCGACAGCAGCGGCCAGATCATCTTCATGAACCCCGCCGGGGCGAGCATGCTTGGGTGGCCGGACGGAGATGCCAGCGGCGGATATCCCGCCCGAACCGTCGAGACGCCCCGCTTCCTCCTTGACCCGGCGATGCGCGCCATGGCGCTGCGCCAGAACGTGACTACCGACGACACCCGCTTCGAGCGTGGCGACGGGTCGTATTTCCCCGTGACGATGACCGCCTCCCCGGTCGCAGGTGACCCCGAGCCGTCGGCCGCGGTCCTCGTGTTTCGTGACACGTCGGAGCGCAAGGCCTTCGAAGAGCAGCTGGCCCGGCACGCGTTCCAGGATCCTCTGACCGGGCTGGCCAACCGGCGCCTCCTCCTCGACCACCTCGACCACGCGCTCCTGCAGGCGGAACGAACGGGTGGCAGGGTAGCGGTGCTCTTCGGCGACGTCGATCGGTTCAAGATTGTCAACGACAACCTGGGCCACCAGGTTGGTGACGAGTTGCTGCGGGTCGTCGCTGAGCGACTTCGGCGTGCGGTCCGGCCGGGCGACACGCTCTCGCGGTTCGGAGGTGACGAGTTCGTCATCATCCTCGAGGGCATTAGCGCACCGGAGGATGCAAGCCAGGTGGCTGGCAGAGTGCTCGAAACGCTGCGTGAACCCGTGCTCCTGAGCGGTGGCCACGAGGTCGTCACCACCATGAGCATCGGCATGGCTCTGAGCGAAGCGGGAACCTCACGTGATGACCTCTTACACGATGCGGATGTGGCGATGTACCGGGCCAAGGAGCTCGGCCGGGGAGGCCAGGTGACGCTCTTCGACGTGGACCGTATGGGAGGCCGCTCCGCCGATCGCCTCGACCTCGACACCTCGCTCCACCACGCCGTGGAGCGAGGTGAAGTCGAGGTCTACTTCCAGCCGCTGGTCCTGTTGGAAGATCAGCGCGTCGTGGGGGCCGAGGCCCTCCTTCGCTGGGATCACCCCGAGCACGGCATCCTGTCTCCGGCCCAGTTCATCGAGTTGGCCGAGGACAACGGGACGATCCTGCCCATCGGCAAGGCGGTGCTCCAGCAGGCCTGCTTGCAGGCGAAACGGTGGCGGGACTCCTACGGCGTCCTGCTTGAAATCGGGGTCAACCTGTCAGCCCGCCAATTCCAGCAAACTGGTCTCGAACACGAGATCGCAGACGTGCTCCGGACGACCGGCATCGACCCGTCCCAGCTTCTCCTCGAGATCACCGAGGGCCTGGCCATGGACGACGTGGAGACGACGTCTGCCATCCTGACCAAGTTGCACGGCCTGGGCGTCCGCCTCGCCATCGACGACTTCGGGACCGGCCACTCGTCGCTCGGGTATCTCGCCCGTTTCCCGATCGATGTCATCAAGGTCGATCAGAGTTTCGTGCGCGACATCGACCGTGATCCGGTGAAGTCGGCCATCGTCTCGGCCGTCGTCGCTCTCTCCCGGGCGATCGGGTCGACGACCGTGGTCGAGGGGGTCGAAACGCTGGCCGAGCTCGATCAGATCCAGAGTCTCGGGTGCGACATGGCCCAGGGCTTCTACTTCTCTCGGCCCCTTCCGGCCGGCGCATTCGAGGAGCTGCTGCGGGGGACACAGAGCCCGCCGCCCCACTTCCACGTCCCGCGTGGTGCACTGATCCGCTAATTCCCGCGGTGAGCCGGACGGCCCTGTCGCATTTCTGCGGTGCCCACGGGCCTCTCGTTCAATCGCAACCGAACTGCGACCGAATCGAACAATTCCTGGTCAAGCAATCAGTGACGATGTCCGATAGGGCCAAAAGAGCCGAATGGCCTATGGACTAGTTCAAAAGTCATTGAACTGACGTTTCGTCGATGTTACCTTCCCAGCCGGAGGATGTAAGGGGGGAGGGGAAGCATGGCGACTTTGCAACGTCGTGTCCGCCGTACGACCGTCGGTCGAGCCCGGTGGAGGGGCATTGTTCTCGCTGGTGTGGCGGCGCTGAGCACTTCATTGCTGGCTCTGGCGGCGCCGGCGCAGGCCGGGTTGCCCGGTGGAGGCAGGTCCGAATTCATCGTGTCGGCTCCGGCGGGCACGGTGGCGACGGCCCTGGACGCGATCGGCGGCGTCGGCGCCACGGCCGGGTCCACCTTCTCTTTTGACAGCGCAGTCACGTCGCAGCTGACTCCGCTTCAGGTGTCTTTGCTGGAGGCCATTCCCGGCATCGTGGTGACCCCGGATCTCACCGTCAACGTCCAGGGCTCGACGGGCAGCGCGGGGCGGGCGCCGGCGGCGGTGTTCCCGCAGCAGTCCGGCGCCACGCAGTTGTGGGCGCAGGGCCACACAGGCGCCGGGGTCAACGTGGCCGTGATGGACACCGGCATCGCCTCCCTGCCGGACTTCGCCGGCCGGCTGGTGGGTGGGGTCGACCTCTCGGGTGGTGGTAATCCCTGGCAGGACAGCTACGGGCATGGCACCTTCGTGGCCGGCCTCATCGCGGGGAACGGTGCCTCGTCGGCAGGCGCCTACACGGGCGAAGCGCCAGGTGCCGGGCTGGTGTCTGTCAAGGTCGCGGGGGCCAGTGGGCAGACCGATCTGGCCACGCTGATTCAAGGCGTGGGGTGGACCATTGCCAACGAGGCCAACGACAACATCCGGGTCCTCAATATGTCGCTCGGGTATCTGCCGATTGAATCCACCGTGATCGACCCGCTGGACCAGGCGGTGGAGAAGGCATGGGAGTCAGGGATCACCGTCGTCGTCTCAGCCGGGAACTCGGGTCCGGGGAACGGCACGATTCTGTCGCCCGGGGACGACCCGTTGGTGATCACCGTGGGCGCCGTGGACGACGGCGGACAGGGGAGCCCGGCCAACGACACCATGACGACGTTCAGCAGCGTCGGTCCCACGAACCCCGACGGCTGGTTCAAGCCCGACCTCGTGACGTCTGGGCGTTCCGTGGTCAGCGTGCGCGACACGGGGTCCACCATCGACAGCGCCAATCCGTCGGCACGCGTAGGTGCGGGCAACTTCGTGGGCTCGGGCACCTCGTTCAGCTCGGCGGTCACGAGCGCCGCCGCGGCCCTTCTGATTGCGGCGCACCCGAGCGACTCGCCCGACACGGTGAAGGGGACGCTGCTCGGGACGACGGTGCCCGGACCAGTGGGAAACCCCTTCGTCGACGGTCACGGGATCCTTGATGTCGCCGCCGCGGCGGGCGCCGCCTCGATGACGTTGAGCCAACCGCTTCCGACGAGCGCCGTGCCGATGGGCGGGACGGTCGGTCTCGAAACGGCGGGGGTCGGCTCCTCATGGAACCCCGACAACTGGAACGGCTCCACCTGGAACGGCTCCACCTGGAACGGCTCCACCTGGAACGGCTCCACCTGGAACGGCTCCACCTGGAACGGCTCCACCTGGAACGGCTCGACCTGGAACGGCTCGACCTGGAACGGCTCCACCTGGAACGGCTCGACCTGGAACGGCTCGACCTGGAACGGCTCCACCTGGAACGGCTCGCACCTGGAACGGGTCGACCTGGAACTGAGCGGGCGCGCAGCAAGGGCACGAGGGAGACGGAGCGCGACATGAGCTTTTCGCGGACGACACGCATCGTCGTGGCCCTGTGGGCGGCGGCCGGTCTGGCGGCGTGTGCGCTCTCGCTGGCGAGCATGCTGTCGGCTGTACCGCCGACCGCCACCGCCATCGCGTTCGCCGCCGTGTTCGGGGCGCTGATGGCGGCCAGCTGGATCTGGCCTATCACGCTCTACATAGACGGGCAGTCGGACGGGGTCGTCCTCGACGAGGGGTTCCTCGTCCTGCTCGTCATCCTCGTCCCGCCGGCGATGGCCGTGCTCGTGTTCGTCGTGGTGTCCGTGTGCGCACAGGCCATCAAACGACGCGCCCTGGTCAAGTCGGTCTTCAACGTCGGCCAGGTCGTCACCGCCGCCGGCCTCGGGGCCCTGGCCTTCACCCTGTTTCACGGCGCACAGGAGCCGATCGGCTACGCAAAGGTCGGTGCCGCGCTCGTGGGCGCGGCCTGCTACTTCGTCGTGAACACCGGCGCCATGGTGACGATCATGGCCACCCTGGGCACGCCGTGGTACCGGACGGTCTCCGGGGGTATCAAAGGAAAGCTGCTCATCACCTGGGGTGGTGTAGCACTCGCCGTCCCGGCCGCGTTGTTGTTGGCCAACGAGCCCATGTACCTGCCGGTGGCGCTCCTGCCTCTCGTCGTCCTGCGCTATCTCGGTACGGGCCATTTCTACGCCCGTCATGATCGGACACGGCTGCGCGGCCTCTTCGAAGCCACGCTCGATGTCAACCGTTCCATGGGGACCGAGGAGACCACGGCGGCCGTCCTCGCCTCGGCGGGGTCGCTGCTCCGTTCGCCGAACGCGACGCTGACAACCGAGCGGCCGGAGGGCGACGGCCTGGCGGCGCCGCTGCAGCTGGCCGACCGCACGCTGTGGCTGGGGGTGTCCGGTCGCAGCCGCACCGAGCCCTTCGACGATGCCGACCGGGCACTGATCGAGGCACTGGCCTCCGTCGGCGCCATCGCCCTGGCCAATGCCAACCTCTACGGCGAGGTGACGCGCCAGAGAGAGAAGTTGTCCGTGATCACTGCGAGTCTCGGCGAAGGCGTCTGCGCAATAAGCGGGGACGGCGAGATCACCTTCATGAATCCCGCAGGGGCGACCATGCTCGGCTGGCATGCGTTCGGCGCCGGCGCCGGCGCCGACGCCGACGGCAGCCCGCCGCTGCCCGCCGGTGAGACGCCGGGCTTCCTGCTCGAGCCCGCCATGCGTGCCATCGCACTGAAGCGCAACGTCACCAACTACGACGCGCGGTTCGACCGGCTCGATGGTTCGCACTTCCCGGTGACCATGACGGCGTCTCCGGTCGTCGGCGGATCGTCACCCTCGGGGGCCGTCATCGTCTTCCGCGACACGTCGGAGCGCAAGGCCTTCGAGGAGCAACTGGCCCGTCATGCCTTCCAGGACGCCCTGACGGGACTGGCCAACCGACGGCTCCTTCTCGACCACCTCGACCATGCACTGCTGCAGGCCGAGCGGACCGGCGGGCACGTGGCGGTCCTCTTCTGCGACATCGACCGCTTCAAGGTCGTCAACGACAACCTGGGTCACCAGGTAGGCGACGAGCTGCTACGGGTCATCGGAGACCGCCTGCGACGCGCCGTCCGTCCGGGAGACACGCTGTCCCGCTTCGGTGGGGACGAATTCGTGATCCTCCTCGAAGGCGTGTCGTCGTCCGACGACGCCGGCGACGTCGCCACCGCCGTGCTGGAGGCGCTGCGCCACCCGGTCACGCTCAGCGGGGGGCATGAGGTCGTGGCGACCATGAGCATCGGTGTCGCGCTGAGCGGCCCGGGCACCTCGCGCGACGACCTCCTCCACGATGCGGACGTGGCCATGTACAGGGCCAAGGAGCGTGGACGGGGGGGCCAGTTCGCCCTCTTCGACGCGGACCGCATGGGCCCGCGCTCGCTGGAGCGGCTCGACCTCGACACGGCGCTGCACCATGTGGTCGACCGCGGCGAGATGGAGGTCCACTACCAGCCGTTGGTCTCGTTGGCCGACCGGCGGGTCGTCGGTGCAGAGGCGCTGGTGCGGTGGAACCACCCCGACCACGGAGTCCTCCTGCCTGCGCAGTTCATCCAGCTCGCGGAAGACAACGGCACCATCCTCGAGATCGGGAGAATGGTGCTCGAGCAGGCGTGCCGCCAGGCGAAGACGTGGCAGCAGGAGTTCGGCGTGGTGCTCCCCATTGGGGTGAACCTGTCGGCCCGGCAGTTCCAGCAGGTCGGCCTGGCCGACGACGTCGCTGCCGCGCTCCGGGTCACCGGCATCGAACCTTCGCAGCTCTGCCTCGAGATCACCGAGAGCCTGGCCATGGACGACGTGGACCTGACGTCCACCATCTTGACGAAGCTGCATGGCCTCGGCGTCCGGATGGCGATCGACGACTTCGGGACAGGCCACTCGTCGCTCGGCTACCTGGCCCGGTTCCCGATCGACGTGGTGAAGATCGATCAGAGCTTCGTGCGCGACATCGACCTCGATCCGGTGAAGTCCGCCATCGTCTCGGCCGTCATCGCCCTCTCCCAGGCCATCGGCTCGACCACCGTGGTGGAGGGGGTCGAGACGCTGGCGCAACTCGAGGCGCTCCGCGTTCTCGGGTGCGAAGTCGCCCAGGGCTACTACTTCGCCCGCCCGCTCTCGGCTGGCGCGTTCGGAAAGCTCTTGACGGCTGACACCGCGGCGGCGCCGCCCAATCTCAGCGTCGTTCGCTGGGCGCAGGCGGGGTAGGGCGCGCGGCGTCAAGATCCGCACCGCCCGAGCGGAGGGCGTGGTGGAGGAGCGGTACGACCTCGTGCCAGTCACCGACGATGCCGACGTCACAGTGCGCGAAGATGGGAGCGCCCGGGTCGGAGTTCACCGCCAGGATCGTGCCGGCGGCGCGTACGCCCACAGTGTGGTTGAACTTCCCGCTGAGCCCCAATCCGATGTAGAGGCGGGGCGCGATGGACCTGCCCGTGAGGCCGACCTGGCGGGACCTCGGGGCCCAGCCCCGATCCGTCACCTTCCGGGTGGCCGCGAGCTCGGCGCCCAAGAGCGCGGCCAACGGGCTGAGCTCTCCGTACTCTTCGGGTTCGACCCCGGCGCCCACCCCGATGACGACCGCTGCCCGGGCCAGCGTCTCGATGTCGTCGTTGTGACGTTCGCCGAGGATGCGTACGCGGCCCCGTGTGCCGACCGCCCGCTCCGTCGACGGCAGGTCGAGGCGTGGGGGTCCGGCCTCGGGTGCGGGCAGGACGCCTGGCCGCACCGTGACCATCTGGGTCGCGCTGCGGCACATGATGTCGGCCACGAGTGCGCCGGCGAACGCCGGCTTGGCTGCCACCAGCGCGCCGGCGCGGGCCGAGAGGGCGATCGCGTCCCCGACGAGTCCCGAGCCGGTCGCGGCGGCTGCGCGCCCCGCCACCTCCCGGCCGAAGGCGGTGCTCGGCGCGAGCAGCGCCCAGGGACTGGCCTCGCCCACGTAGGCGGCGACGGCCTCGCCGACGTCCTCGGCGACGCGGGAACCGACCAGCGCGACCACCAGGTCGGCGCCGGGAGCGGCCGCCGCGGCCCCGAGCCCGTCGATCGGGACCAGCGCGTGCACGACCGCACCGACCTCGCGGGCAAGTCGGGCCGCTGCGCCGAGCAGCTCGGCCGCCACCTGGGGCCGGCCGGGCTCGGTCAGGACGGCGATGACCGGGGACGCGGGCTGATTGGCCTTCCCGTTGCTCACTGGTGCTGTGGCGGTCGGAGCCGCCCCGGCGCCGGCGGCGGCGTCCAGCGCGCCGCGTCGGCGCAGCTCTCGTACCGCCTGCCGGACCTGCTCGTCGACCGGCCCTTCCAGCACGAGGTTCGCTCGCACGTGGTCCAGTGCCCGCGTCTCGCCGACGACCGTCGGGCTCCCCGCCTCGCCCCAGGGCCCGCGGCCGAGCTCGGCCGCACCGAGCTTCGTCAGGCGCTCCGCCGGGACGGCCGCCCTCCCCTGGGGGTCGACCTTGCAGGGGTCGCAGAGCCGCTCGGCCACCGAGAGGACGGCGGGGAGGGCGATCTCCACCTCCTGGGTGCCGTCGTCGAGCTCGAGCTCGAGTCGCAGGGTCTCCCCCAGATCCTCCAGGCGGCGGACCCCGCCGGCAAAGGGGAGGTTCAGCAGTTCGGCGATCTCCGGGCCCACCTGACCTGTCTCACCGTCGATGGAGTTGCGGCCCAGGAGCACGAGGTCCAAGGGGCCGGCGGTTCCGAGCGCGGCCGCCAGCGCCCGTGCGGTCGCGAGGGTGTCCGATCCGGCGAACGACGCGTCGCAGACGTGGACCCCCGAGTCCGCTCCCCAGGCCACGGCTTCACGGAGCACGTCTTCGGCGCTCGGGGGCCCCAGGGTCACGACGGTGCACGAACCCCGGGTCGCGCCGGCCAGGATGACCCCCTGTGACACGGCGCGTCGGCAGTACGCGTTCATCTCGAGGTCGACCCCCCGGCGCACCAGCCGTCCATCCTCGAGGCGCATCGACTCGGCGGCCGGGACCTGCTTGACGAGCGCCGCGATCCGCAGTGGGGACCCCGCGGCGCGGGTGACCGGGGCCGAGCTCACGGGGGGTTCGATGCGGCCACGCTACTGGCCCCGGCTGCCGCCTCCCGACTCCAGCCTCGCTTCAACGACCGATGGCGGCGCCCTCGGGGCTGCGTGGGTCCGACGCCCCCACCTGGCGGCGCGTGCCGCGGTCGGTGCGGACCGTGATGATCTGGGCGCACCCCACGGCAACGGGGTCGAAGGCCCGGATCTGCTGCACCCGGTGACCGCGGGCGGCCAGCCCGTCGATCCACGGCGGTGGCGCGTCGGACTCGACGACCACGGTCAGGTCGTCGCCCCACCAGAGGCGGAACGGGCCGGCCGAGGGCGCGTCGAGCGTGAGCCGTGGCGCGGCGACCGCCGTCGCAGGGTCCTGGCCCGCATGCAGGAGACGCGCCAGCAGCTGTCCGATGATCTGGGGCTGCGCGTCGCCTCCCATGGCGCCGACCAGGTGGGTGAGTGCCCCGGGTGCGGTCGTGACGAGCATGGGGGAGAGGGTGTGCGGTGGCCGCCGCCCCGGTCCGACTTCGGCGGGATGGCCCTCCATGAGCGAGTATCCGACGCCGCGGTTGTGCAGGAAGACGCCCGTCGCCGGCTCGACGAGGTGGGAGCCGAAGTCGAGGGCATTGGACTGCGTGAGCGAGATCCCGAGGCCGTCCGCGTCCATGGCGCACAGGTGCGTCGTGTCCCCCTCGCCGATCCGGGCCACCGCAGGCCCCGTCGTGCCCCGGCCCGGTGCGACGTCCGGCGGAGCCATCAGGTCGGCGCGCACGCGCGCCCGCGCCGCCGCCAAGCGGTCGGAATGGAGAAGCGCGTCGCCCTCGGCGCCGTCGAAGAGCACGCCGGGCCGGTCGTGGCCGACGGCGCGCCACGACTCGACGAGGAGGTGGGCCCAGCGCGGATCGTCGGGATCGGTGCCGAGCCCGGATGCCGCCGCCACGTGGGCGCCGGCCAGCGTCAGGTAGCCCTGCGATGGTGGCGGCACGGTCCACAGCTCGTGGCCCCAGACCGAGAGGTGGAGTGGCTCGCACCATCGGGCCCCGTCGGTGGCGAGGTCCTCCGGTGCATAGAACCCGTTCCCGAGCTCGAGCAGGCCACGCCCGAACTCGCCGGTGTAGAACGCGTCACGTCCGTCGCGGGCGATGGCGCGCAGGGTGCGGCCGATGCCCGGCAGGCGGACGCGTTGGCCGATTTCGAGTGGCCCGTTTGGGCACAGCTCGCCCGCCCCCGGCAGCGTGTGGACGAGGTGGCTGGCCAGAGCCAGCATGATCGAGGCGGCGAAGCCTTCCTCGGCCAGCTCGATCGCCGGCGTCAGGACGTCCACCAGGGGCAGCCGTCCGTGGCGCGCGTGCAGGGTGAGCCAGCCGTCCACCGCGCCGGGCACCGGCACGCTGCGGATGTCGCCCCGCAGGGGCATCACGGACCTGCCCTCGGCCCGCAGGCGCGCCGGGTCGGCACCCGCGCCGGCGCGCCCGACGGACAGGAGCGCCTCGGGCGGCGACCCCGGCGGCGCCACCATGGCCAAGACGTCGCCCCCGAGTCCGCACAGGTGAGGGCCGACCACCGCCATCACCGTGCCCGTGGCCACGGCGGCGTCGGCGGCCGAGCCGCCGCGCGCCAGCATGGCGACCCCCGCCGCCGCGGCCAGCTGGTCCGCCGCCGCGACCATGCCGCGCAGCGCGGTGCGGGAGCCGAAGGGTGCGAGCGGGAGTGCCATGGGCCGGGATCAGAGTACGACGACCGACCGCAGTACTTCGCCGCGCTGCATGCGGGAGAACGCGTCCTCCACCTCGTCCATGCCGATGGTCTCGCTCACGAAGCGGTCGAGGTCGAGCCGTCCGTCGAGGTAGAGGTCGACGAGCACGGGGAAGTCACGCGACGGGAGGCAGTCGCCGTACCAGCTCGGCTTCAGTGCCCCGCCCCGGCCGAAGAACTCGATCATCGGGAGGTCGATGCGCATGTCGGGTGTCGGGACCCCGACCTGCACGAGGGTCCCGGCCAGGTCGCGCGCCATGAAGGCCTGCTCCATCACGACGGGGTGCCCGACCGCCTCGATGCAGACGTCGGCGCCGTTGCCGCCGGTCAGCGACCGGATGGCCTCCACGGGGTCGTTGGCGCTGGCGTCGACGGTGTGGGTGGCGCCGAACGACGTGGCGAGCACGAGCTTCTTGGGGTCGAGGTCGACGGCGATGATGGTGGCCGCCCCGGCGAGCTTCGATCCGGCGACGGCGGCGCACCCGACACCGCCGCAGCCGAAGACGGCCACCGAGTCGCCCAGCCCCACCTGTCCGGTGAACATCGCCGCTCCCAACCCGGCCATAACGCCACACCCGAGCAGCCCGACCGCTTCGGGTCGTGCCGCCGGGTTGACCTTGGTGCACTGTCCCGCCGCCACGAGCGTGCGTTCCGCGAACGCGCCGATGCCGAGGGCGGGCGCAAGGGGCGTCCCGTCGGCCAGCGTCATCTTCTGTGCGGCGTTGTGCGTGGAGAAGCAGTACCAGGGTCGGCCCCTCCGGCACGACCTGCACTCCCCGCACACCGCCCGCCAGTTCAGGACGACGAAATCGCCGGGTGCGAGGCCCGTGACGCCCGTTCCGACCGACTCGACGACCCCGGCGGCCTCGTGACCGAGGAGGAAGGGAAATTCGTCGTTGATGCCGCCCTCGCGATAATGCAGGTCCGTGTGGCAGACGCCGCATGCCTTGACGGTGACGACCGCCTCGCCGGGCCCGGGATCGGGCACGACAATCGTCTCGATGCTGACCGGTGCGCCCTTCTTCCGCGCCACGACGCCGCGCACTTCGGTTGCCATGTCTGCTCCTCCCGTTGGCGAATCCACATGATGCCCGATCGGCTGGCGCCGGACGAGCCGTCGAGGGGTCGCGCCGAGTGGCTCATCCCGCCGCGACGAAGATGCAGAAAGGGTGGCCCTCGGGGTCGGCGTACACGTAGAGGCGCTCCTGCGGGTCGTCGGAACGGTCGAGAAGGAGCTGGGCCCCGAGCCGAAGTGCCCGCTCGTGCTGCTCCGCGAGCGACCGCTCGTGCGGCACCGTCAGGTCGAGGTGCACCTGCTGCGGTGTCTCCGTGCCGGGCCACGTCGAGCGCGGCAGCTGCCCCACCTGCTGGAACGCGAGGCGCGGTGTCCCGGACGGATCGACGAGGACGAGCCAGTCCCGGCCCTTCGGGTCGTCCTCCCCGGCGGGCGGCACCTCGTCACCCGACCGGTAGTCGTAGCCGAGGAGTTCCCGGTAGAACTCGGCCAGAGCACGGGCGTCGGTCGTGTCGAGCACTGTCGTGCGCAGCGTCGGAAACGCGGGATCGGTCATGAGGTGTCCGAGGGAGACGGGCGCATCCCATCATTCAATCTCGTCGGCCGGACGGGGGGAAACGATGGTGTCGTGGCTGCGGACCGACGCAATGCTCCCGCTGGTGCGGCGTCCTATGGTGACCCGCGATGCGATCGGCCTACGTGGATCTCCCGGAGGGCTGGACACGGTCGGGCGGCCGCGGTCTCGGTCCGTTCGTCACCCGGGAGGTGTTCGGCCGCCCCGACGGCTCGCTCATCACCTGGGAGTCGCGTTGGCACCGCAAACACCCGCGTCGCACGCCGACCGGGTCCACGTGGTGGGCTCCCCGCGCCCTCGAATGGTGGATCGGCGTGCTCTTCGCGGTCGGGTCGATCTGCTTCGCGCTCGGGTCGCTCCCTCCCTACGCCACGGCAGTGGGGACCAATCCGGACGACCTCACGTTCTTCATCGGGTCCATCTTCTTTACGACGGCCTCTTTCTTGGTGTACTACGAGACCGCCTGCGCGCCGTCCGCTTTCGGCGTGGCACGGCGCCCCGGCCTGCGGTCGCTCTTCAGGGTCCAGCACCACCGCATCGACTGGTGGGCGGCGATCATCCAGTTCGCCGGCACGCTGTGGTTCAACCGGACCACCCTGAGCGCCCTCGTCGTGGGCCTCGGGGCGTCATCGAGCCATCACCCGGTGTGGCGCCCCGACGCGCTGGGCTCGGTGTGCTTTCTGGTCTCGAGCTGGCTGTCCTGGGCCGAGGAGTGCCATGGCCCCTTCGCCTGGCGCCCGCACCGCCTCTCGTGGTGGATCACGCTCCTCAACTTGGTCGGCTCCGTGGCCTTCGGTGTCTCGGCGATCGCCTCCTACGTCAAGCCGAACGGCGAGCTGGTGAGCCTGGCCCTCACGAACCTGGGCACGTTCGTCGGCGCGGTGTGCTTCTTCGTCGGAGCGGTGCTGCTGCTCCCCGAGCGGACGCTCACCGACCCATCGATGGAGGCCGCGTCGAGCCCGTCCGAGCCATGACGCGCCACGGTCCCGCCTCTGCCGGCGGGACCGTGGCGACGCAGCTCCTGGTGGGAGCCCGACGTGGGTTAGGGGTTGACCAGGTTGAAGGTCCCGCCGAAGGCGGTAACGCCGTCGCCGTTGCCCACCGTGCCGGTCGTGCTGAGGCCGCCGCCACCGAGGACCGGCTGCTCCTGGTCGTAGATGTAGAGCGGCTGGCCGTTGTAGGTCACCTGCTGGGTCCCGTCGAAGCGCCAGACCACGCCCACTGCGCTCGGGTTGACGCCCGCGCCCAGAACCGGCGTCCCGACCGTGCGCAACGGGATGAATTCCGTGGCGCACGAGCCGTAGCAGTGGCTGAAGTGTCCGTCACCGCTGAAGGCGTAGACGGACACGGCCGCACCGCCGATGCCGGGCAGCATCTCGGCCGCCAACTTGGTGGAACTGTACGTCGTGCCGGTCTGGGGTGACTCGGTCTGCAAGGTCGCGGGGCCAGTGGCCGGTGTGCCCCAGGGGGACAGAAGGAACCAGGCGGTGTTCCAGGGCGGGAGCGGCTGGACTGTCTCGTAGAAGTTGGCGCCGAAGAACGACGCTGGACCCGGATCGAACAGGTACAACGGGTGGCCCGCGTACGTGACCTGAAAGGCACCCAAGTCGGGGCGGTACACCGAGCCGAGCAGCCATGGGATCACGCCCGGGCCGGCGACCGGCCGACCCGATGTCGTGAGGGCAGGCCAGTCGATGTTGTTCGGGCTGGTCACAAGTCCCGTGCAGGAGATGGGTCCTTGTGATTCGCTGTTGACCACCGTGGTGGTGCAACCCGGCTGGTACTCGTGGGACCACGAGGACCCGTAGGTCGACGGGTCGATCGTCGCGAAGTACAGCGAGGACCCGGTGGGGTACGCGTAGCCGTAGCCGGGGACGTAGTCGGCACCGGCCCCGCCGACCGCGAGGACGGGTCCGTACTGGCCCTGCTCGATCGAAACGACTGCAGTGCCAGGGTTGGGCTGCCCGCCCCCGTGATGCCACGGATGACGGAAGCCGTCGGCGGATGCGGCCGCCGCCGGCAGCAATAGCACGGCCACGATCGTTGCGATCGCGCCCAAGATCCATTTGTTCTTCATCGTGTGATGCTCCTCTCGCCAAGGGCCCCGTGGGAAACGACCGAAGTCGTCCGGTGTGCGCGGCGGTTCGTGTCATGGGCTGCCGGGGGAGGCGAACCGCCTCTGCAAGCGTGCCCTCCGTGCGTCCGGGGGAACAGGGTGCCACCACCACGACGCGGAGGTCGCGGCAGCACCACCCCGAGACAGAGGAGATGGAGCGGCTACCCCTGGGGCGAGCGCCGCCGGCCGCGCCGCACGCTGAGGAAGAGGAAGGCGGTCGCCAGCCCCGGCAGGATGATCGCCCCCGCCCAGCGGCTGCCGGCGAGCAGGAAGGCCACCCCGATGATGACGCCGGTCGCCAGCGCGAGCTCGGGGGTGTCACCGATCAGGAAGTCCCACCAGAAGTGACCGAAGGCAACGATCCCCCTTCGGATGGCGGCGATCACTGCGTCACCCCTTCGACTCGGACCGCCGGCGTCGGGAGCTTCGCTCGCATGAAGGCCGTCATCGCGAAGTAGACCACGACGAAGAAGCCGGCCAGCACCGGGATGGCCAGGTCGCCACCGGGCCAGTCGATCCCTGCGCCTTCGCCGACCCAGAACACGCCGAAACTGGTCAGCATGACGCCAACCAGCGTCTTGATGGTGTTCTCGGGCACCTCGCTGAGCTGGCGCGCCACCAGGAGTCCGACGATGCCGACAAGGACCACGGCCGCCCCCGCCGCCAGGGCGGCCAGGCCGAGGCGATTCTGGGCCGCGCCGAGACTGATGACGATCAGCACCACTTCCATGCCCTCGAGGAAGACGCCCTTGAACGCCACCGCGAACCCGACACTGTCGCGGCCCTTGTCCGGCTTCTGCGACGTCCCGTCGTGATCCGAGCCGAGCTCGGCCACCGTCTCGGCGTAGATCTTGTCCTCGTCGTGCATGGGCTTGTGGCCGCTGGCGCGCAGGATCGCCTTGCGTAGCCACGACAGGCCGAGCACCAGGAGCAGCGCCCCCACCACCACCCGCAGCGCGTCGATCGGGACGTAGTGGATGAGCGGGACCCCCACCGCCACCACGAGCACGCCCAGCACGGCTGCCGCCAGAGCGGCGCCCTCCAGGGCGGAGCGCCAACCACGGCTCACGCCCGCGGCCACGACGATGGTCAGCGCCTCGACCATCTCGACGAGGCTCGCCGCGAAGACGGCCAGGACCAGTACGAGCGTGGAGGATGTGTGCATGGGGTCGCCGACAAATTACCTGCTCCCGGCACCGCTCTCGGTCGGGGAAGCTCAGAGATAGTGTGCGGTGGATTGACCAGGGGGGTTCTCGAACGGGGACGGTGACGATGCCTGACGGAGCAAGCGGATCGGCGGGAGCGGGCCCGGGTGCCATGGCCGGCCGGAACTACATCGTCGTCTCGGCCGATACCCATGCCTCGCCGGACAGCCTGGACCACTTCCTTTCCTACGTCGATCCCGGGCACCGCGAGGCGGTGGCCGCCTTCGGGGACATGTCGTCGTTGGCCATTTCGATGTTCGGCGGCTTCGATCCCGGCGAGGTGGACGAGTCCGATCCCGTGCGGGCGACCGCAGCCCGGCGGCTGGCCGGCATGGGGGTCGACACCGACGCCGCCCGGGGCTGGTTGGCCCACTACGGCACGGACTGGGTGGTGCCCGGCGACGGCGACGGCCGCCGCCTGGCCGTCCTCGAGGAGCAGGGGATCCACGCCGAGGTGACCCTGCCCGGCCCGATCCTGGCCGGCGGCCTGTCGCCGGCCATGTATCTGGGTGCGGCCACCGACAAGGGGCTCGAGGTGGTGTGGCCGGCCCTGCACGGCTACATGCGTTGGCTCGCCGACTTCTGCGCCGCGGCCCCCGGGCGACGCGCCGGCTGCATGCCTGTTGACTTCCACGACATGGATCGGGCCGTCGAGGAGGTGGCCTGGGCGCGGGACCATGGCATCTTCGGCGGCGTCATGCTGCCCGCCATGTCAGTGACCTCGAGGCTCCCCGGGTACGCGGACGACTACTTCGACCCGTTCTGGAGCGCCTGCGAGGATCACCAGATGGTGGTCAACCTGCACACCGGCGCGTCCGGGTCCGCGACCGACACCAAGTTCCTCTATGACGCCGAACACGGCGGCATGCTGGGTCTCTACGAGGTGTTCGTCTTCACCCGGCGCCCCCTGTGGTTCATGATCTTCGGGGGCGTGTTCGACCGCCACCCCGACCTCAAGGTGGTCGTCACAGAGAACGGCGTGCAATGGCTGCCCTCGCTGATCCGGGACATGGAGTCGTTCTTCGACACCCACGGGGGCGCCCCGGTGCGCTCCTATCTCAAGATGCGACCCCGGGACTACTTCGAGAAGCACGTCTGGTTGGGTGGCTCGCTCATGAAGCGTTACGAGGCCGAGATGCGTCACGAGATCGGCATCGACCGCTTGATGTGGGGCGCCGACTACCCACACCTCGAGGGTGCGGCGCCGGTCCATCGCGAGACCCTGCGCTACATCTTCGGCGGGCTGCCCGAGGAGGACGTGCGGCGGATGCTCGGCACGAACGCCGCTGCCCTGTGGGGCTTCGACGCCGATCAGTTGCAGGCGGTCGCGGACCGGGTCGGCCCATCTGTCGCGGATCTGGCAACGGCGATCGATCTCACCGACATCGAGGACACGTTCAGCTGGAGTCTGGCCCGCCCCGTCCCTCTGGTGGCCGGCCGGGCGGCGGGGGGTTCCTGACCCTCACCACACAGACCCCCGCTCGACCGCGGGAGTCTGTGTGGATCGAGTGGATGCCGGTTCCCGCAAATCTCCCGCAGGTACTTAGGCTCGCCGGGCCCGGCGCCGCCGGGTCGCGAGAACCATGAGTCCCCCGAGCCCGATCAGGAGGATCCCGTCGGCGACCATGCTGGACAGGTTCGCGCCGGTGAAGGCGAGCGGCGATGTCACGGCCGGGGACGTCGTGGGCTGCGGTGGCGTGGGTGTCACCGAGACGGTTGTGGCCGCGCTCGTGACCGCTGCCACCGTCAGGGGCTCGCACGCGCTCGCCTCCGGGTGGTAATTGCTGTCACCGCCGTAGACGGCATCGAAGGAGTAGCTCCCGGTCGCCAGGGCGTCCGTGGTCGCCGAGTGCGGTGCCGTCCCGCCGGCCAGGGTCACCACGGTGGGAAGCCCGCTGCCGCTGCAGACGCCGTTGCCGAAGAACGAGTAGGTCACCGTGCCGGTCGGCGTGATGCCGCTGACGCCGGTCACCGTCGAGGTGTCGTAGGCGGTCGCACCTGGGCCCTCCGTTCCGCTCCATGCTGCGTTCGAGGAGGCGTCGAAGACGATGGTGGCCGTCGCTGCGGTCGCCTTGCCCACGGTGAGCGGCTCGCAGCGCATCTCGGTGGGTGAGTAGTTGGTGTCTCCGCTGTAGACGGCCCGGTACGAGTAACTTCCTGCACCGAGGGGGGCAGTGGTGGCCGAGTTCGGGACGAGACCGGCGGCCAGTGTCACAGTGTCCGTGCTGATCACCGCATGGGGCGACGACGCGTCGTTCGCAGGTACCCCCTGCTCGCCCGGGACAGCGCACGTGCCGTTGTCGTAGAGGGTGTAGGTGACGGTGCCGGTCGGGGCGAAGCCCTCGACGCCGGTCACTGTCGACGTGTCGTAGGCGGTCGCCCCCGTGACCTCGGTCCCGCTCCAGGCCGCATGCGTGGACCCGTCGAAGACGGTGGTCGATGCATTGGGCTGGGCCGGGTCCACCGTGAACGGCTCGCACGCCATCACGGCCGGCGAATAGTTGTCGTCACCGCTGTAGACGGCGCGGTAGGAGTAGGGGCCCGCACCGAGCGGGGCGGTGGGGGCCGAGTCCGGCACCAGACCGCCGGCCAGGGTCACCGTGTCCGTGCCGATCACCGCATGGGCTGACAGCGCGACGCTCCCGGGCAACGCCAGTTCGTCCGGAGCGGCGCACGTGCCGTTGTCGTACAGCACGTAGGTGACGGTGCCGGTCGGGGTGAACCCCTCGACGCCGGTCACCGTCGACGTGTCGTAGGCGGTCGCCCCCGTGACCTCGGTCCCGCTCCAGGCCGCATGCGTGGACCCGTCGAAGACGGTGGTCGATGCAACGGGCTGGGCCGGGTCCACCGTGAACGGCTCACAGGGGCTGGTGTTCGTGTTGTAGTTCGCGTCGCCGCTGTAGACGGCGTCGAAGGAGTAGGTGCCCCCTCCGAGCGGATCGGTCGTCTGCGACGGGGGAACCTTCCCGGCCGAGAGGTCCACCGTGTCGGTCCAGCTGGGGTCCCCCGTGCAGCTCCCGGAGGTGAAGAACCGGTAGGTGACCGTGCCTGTGGGCGTGAAGCGAGGCAGGGCCACGTCCGGCGTGGCGGCGGGTGTGACCAGCTCCTGGGGAGGCGGCGGTGTGACCCCGGTCACGGTCGCCGTGTCGTAGCCGGTGGCTCCGGTCGTCTCGTCTCCCGTCCAGGGACCCTTGCTCGAACCGTCGAAGACGACGGTGGCGACCGGTGGTGTGTCCTTGGCGACGGTGAAGGTCTCACATACCGTGCGATCTGGATTCGAAGGAAAGTAGTTGTCGTCGCCGAAGTAGACCGCGCGGTAGGAGTAGCTGCCCGGTGCGAGCGGTTGCGTCGTCAGGGACGCCGCTGAACCATTCGACAGCGTCGAGAGGTGGGACGACCCGTCGCCGGCGCATCGTCCGTTGCCATAGAAGGTGAACCGGACGCTGCCGGTCGGGGTGAACCCGGTGACGCCGGTGACGGTTGCCGTGTCGAATGCAGTCGCACCCGTGACCTCGGTGCCGCTCCACGGCTCGTCGGAGGCGCCGTCGAAGACCGTCGTCGTCAACGACGGGAAGGCCTTGGTGACCACGAAGAACTCACAGGCAGCCGTCGCGGCCTGGTTCCCCCGGTCACCGCTGTAGTGCGCCCGGAAGGAATAGCCCCCGGCTGCGAGCGGGCCGGCGTGGAACGAGTTCGGAACGGTGCCGTCCGGGGCGAGGCTTTCCGTCGCGGTCCTGAGGGGATCATCGTCGCACGAGACGTTCGCGAACAGGGAGTAGGTCACCGTGCCCGTCGGTTTGTCAGCTCCGAGGAGGGTGGCCGTGTCGTGAACCACCGTCCCGAGCGGCGTAAAGAACAGGACGGGCGAGTTGGATGCGTTCTCCACGAAGGTCAGGAGTGTTGTGTGTGCCTTGCACTGAACTTCTGACTCCGCGTCACAGGAGGACTGGTTCGAGTCCGGCATGCCGAAGTTGATGCTCCCCGCTGGGGCCGATCCCGCCGGTGGGGAGGTCTGCGGAGAAGGGCTGCCCGTCGCCGGTTTCCCTCCGCCGCTCGTTCCGCCGGACCCGCTGCCCGCGTTCCCGGCTGGAGGGGTTGTCGTTGTCGTCGTGCTGGTCGTGCCGCTGGTCGTGCCGCTGGTCGTGCTGGTCGTGCTGGTCGTGCCGGTGGTTGTGGTCGTCGTCGTCGAATTCGTTCCGGTGTTCCCGGTGTTGCCGGTTCCGCCGGTTCCGCCTGTGCCGCCGGCCTTCGCCGGTGGTGTCGCGCCGCTGTGGGTGGCGGCTCCCGACGAACCGGCGAGGCTCACCACCGTCGTGGTCATTCCGACGACCATCGTCAATGCAGCTGCGGCCGCGCACCAGCGCCGCCGAGGCTTGGGGTGTGCACGCATTCCGCCTTCTCCCTCTGCTCCCCGCCAGGGGTGCGTCCGTCGTTTCCCCCCGCGAAAGGGAAACGCCCACACCATATATCCCTCGCGTGGAATAGGGGCGGGACCTCGGCCGCTTTCGTGCCGATGGTGCGCTCTTGGGTGCACGGCACGTGGCGCCCGGCCGTCGGCGGTTCCCTGCAATGGCCGGTGCCGAGCTCCCGGACGGCGCGGTCGCCCTCACCCCCGGGCGTCGGACACCAGGAGGCGGTAGCCGAGGTCTACTTCTGGTTGCGTGAGCAGCTCTGCGTGCCGCTCGTGCCAGACGCCGCTTCCGAGGTCGGAGCGCAGCCGGTCGATGCCATCGGCGATCACCGCCGGGTCGGCCAGGGCCAGCCCGGACGCATTGGCCCGCACCGCGGGGTCGAGGTAGGCGTCGGGCCGGCACCAGTAGGCCCCGAGGACGCCGTCCTCCATGTCGGAGGGGACGGGCAACGGCACCGACCTGGACGCGCCGATGGCGGCGGCGATCTCGTCGGACCCAGGAGCGCAGCGACGGACATGGTCGCCCACTGCGGGGAGGTACTCCTCGAGCAGCCAGAAGCGGGAGTGGATCTCGAAGTCGATGGCCAGGACGAGCCGGCGTGGTGCGACACGGCAGAGCTCGGCGAGCCCGGCGGCCGGGTCGTCCCAGTGATGGACCGTCAGGATCGCCATCGCCAGCTCCGCGCTCCCTGCACGCAGCGGCAAGGCGGAGGCGCTGGCCCGGACGGCGGGCGGCGCACCGCCGGCCCGCTGGGCCACCATCACCCGTGAGGGCTCGATGGCGACGACGGCACAGTGCGTCGGCTCGTACGAGCCGGACCCGGCACCGACGTTGACCACGAGGTCTCCCGCATTGGTTCCCAGGTGTCGGGTGACGACTGCGGCCCAGCGTGGGTCCGGTCGGCGGTGGGCGACGTAGCCCCGTCCGATCGTGTCGTACACGTGCGAGGTCACCGGGGTCACCACGCCGTGGCGCCGTGCGTTAGGCCGCCGACTTCTCCAAGATGTGCACGCCGCAGGCCGAGCCGAGCCCGATGACGTGGGTGAGGCCGACCTTGGCCCCTTGAATCTGGCGGTCGCCGGCCTCGCCGCGCAGGTGCGTCGCCACCTCCCACACGTTGGCGATGCCGGTGGCTGCGATCGGGTGGCCCTTGGACTCGAGTCCGCCCGACACGTTGACCGGTGTCGCGCCGTCGCGCCATGTCGCGCCCGAATTGAAGAAATCCACCGCCCCGCCGCGCTCGCACAGGCCCAGGTTGTCGTAGTGCACGAGCTCGGCGGTGGCGAAGCAGTCGTGCAGCTCCACCAGGTTGAGGTCCTGCGGCCCCACGCCCGCCTGCTCATAGGCCTGGCTGGCCGCGTTGCGGGTCAGCGTGTTGACGTCGGGCAGGATCTGGCACGCCTCCTCCCACGGGTCCGTGGTGAGGACGGAGGCCGTTATCTTCACGGCGCGCTTCTGTTGCTCGAGCGAGAGCGTCTTGAGCTTCGAGCCCGAGACCACCACGGCCGCCGCCGCGCCGTCGCAGTTGGCCGAGCACATGGGACGGGTGTTGGGGTAGGCGATCATGACGTCGCCCATGATCTCCTCGAGCGTCATCCTCTTCTGGTAAGACGCCAACGGGTTCAGCGTCGAGTGCGAGTGGTTCTTCTCGCTGATCTTGGCGAAAAGCTCGAAGCTCGTGCCACCGTACTTGTGGCCGTACTCCATGCCGATCTGGGCGAAGACGCCGGGCATGATCTCGGTGCCGATGCGCCCGTCGACCGCCGCCACGGTGCCGTACCGTCCCGTTGGCGTCCAGGTGTTGGTGTCGCTCTGGCGGCTCCCCCCGGCCAGGAGGCCGGCGCCCGAGAGCTTCTCCACGCCGAAGGCCAGGCCCATGTCGGTCTCGCCCGCCCGGATCGCCATGCAGGCCACCCGCAGTGCCGTGGCGCCGGTGGCGCAGGCGTTCGAGACGTTGTAGACGGGGATCCCGGTCTGCCCGAGCTGCTTCTGGACCATCTGCCCGGTCGGCGCCATCGCCATCATGAGGTTGCCGGCGCCGATGATCCCGATGTCCTTCATGGTCACACCGCCGTCGGCCAGCGCGCCCCGCACCGCCTCGGAGGCCAGATCGACGATGTCCTTGTCGGGGTGCTTGCCGAACTTGGTCATGTGGATGCCGAGGATCCACAGCTCTTCCGATGCCGATGCCATCGTGCTCAACCTCCCAGTGGCTCGAAGCCGAAGCCGACCGCTTCGGTGCCGTTGTCGTCAGTGCCGATGACCTCGGTGGCCAGGCGCACCTTCATGCCGAGTGTGACGTGCTCGGGGTCGGCCGGCACGTTGATGAGGTTGGCCCGCACGCTCGTGCCCTCGCAGTCGACCACGGCGGCGACGAAGGGCACCGGGATCCCGGGAGCCGCGAAGGCCACGATCGTGAAGGCCCGGACCTCTCCGGTCGTGGAGACGTCCGCCTTCGTGAACTCGGTCCCCTCGCACGATGCGCAGGCGTTGCGGCGGTCGAAGAAGCGGGCCCCGCACGAGGCGCACTGGTTGGCCACCAGGTGCGGGTCGTCCCCGAGGACCAGGTAGTCGACCAATGGGATCTGCTGCGCCATCATGCCCCCAGGCTCGGGTGGAGAATCATGTTCTCAGGGTAGCGGGGGTCCGAAAGAACCCGCTAATCGTCCCGAACTTCCCAGGCGGCCGCTAGGTTCGCTTTCCATGCGCTACACACACCTGGGCCGGACCGGCCTCCTCGTCAGCCGCATCTGCCTGGGCACCATGAACTTCGGGCCCGAGACCGACGAGCCGACCTCGTTCTCCATCATGGACTCGGCCCTGGAGGCCGGGATCAACTTCTTCGACTCGGCCAACGTCTACGGCCGCTCCAAGGGGCGGGGGGCGACGGAGGAGATCGTCGGCCGCTGGTTCGCCCAGGGTGGTGAACGGCGTGAGAAGACGGTGCTCGCCACCAAGCTCTACGGGGACATGGGGGAGTGGCCCAACGAGGGCCGGCTCTCGGCGCTCAACGTCCGCCGGGCCTGCGAGGCCAGCCTCCGGCGGCTCCAGACCGACTACATCGACCTCTACCAGATGCACCACATCGACCGGCACACCGGTTGGGAGGAGATCTGGGAGGCGATGGAGGTCCTGCGGGCCCAGGGCAAGATCCTCTACGTCGGGTCGTCCAACTTCGCCGGCTGGCACATCGCCCGGGCGCAGGAAGCGGCAAGGCGCCGCAACTTCATGGGGCTGGTGAGTGAGCAGTCCATCTACAACCTGATCGTGCGCGACATCGAGCGCGAGGTGCTGCCCGCGGCCGAGACCTACGGACTCGGGGTGATCCCGTGGTCGCCGCTCCAGGGCGGGTTGCTCGGAGGTGTCGTGCGCAAGGAACGCGAGGGCAGCCGTCGCTACGCCGGCCGCGCCGCCGAGACGATCGAGGCGCGACGCCCTCAGCTCGAGGCATATGAGGACCTGTGCGCCGAGGTCGGAGAGGACCCCGGCACCGTGGGGCTGGCCTGGCTCCTGACCCGGCCGGCGGTGACGGGCCCGATCGTCGGGCCACGCCTGCCCGAGCATCTCTCCTCTGCGTTGCGAGCGGTGGAGACCACACTCGACGACAAGGTGCTGGCCCGCCTCGACGAGCTCTTCCCCGGTCACAAGACCGCGCCGGAGGACTACGCCTGGTGATCGCGGCGGGCGCGGTGAGGGCGCTCAGCCGGTCCAGGTCACGCTGACGGCCGACCGCCGCCTGCCGAGCCCGTCGCGGACGCCGGCGCGGAGCGCATCCTCGACGGCCTCTTGGCCGGGCCGGGTTCCCGGCATGCGGGCGCGGACCCGTACGAAGAGGATGTCACCCCAACCCTGCGTGATCTGAACGGAGCGGATGGACAGGCCGGGCTGATCGGCGGATACCGCGGCGATGGCCCGATGCACCTCCGCTGTGACCTCGTGGTCATGCACGGGCGAGATGTCGCCACCGCTCTGTCAATGCAGGCATTGACCCTCCGGACGTGCGCGGGCATTCACGGCGCGCCTCGTGATCATGCGGGACTGCCGCTCCCTCCACCAGGGCCGAAGGTCCGCGGCGCCGTCAGATGGTGGGTTCCACCTATTGGTTCGTGGTCAATGGAAGAAAGTCAGGGCGCCAGTTGCCCGGCCAGCTCGGGCTCCGCTTCGGGGTCGGGAGCCGGCTGCGACGCCAGGTCGTCGGCATCGACGGACAGCCTCGGCAGGATCCGGTCGAGCCAGGCGGGGAACCACCAGTTCGCCTTGCCGAAGAGCATCATGAGTGAGGGCACGATCGCCATGCGGATCAGGATGGCGTCGACGAGGATGCCTGCGGCCAGGCCGATGCCGAACTCCTTGATCACTCGTTGGCCGCCCAGGATGAAGGAGCCGAACACGAGGATCATGATCAGCGCCGCGGCCGTGATCGTCTTGCCGGTGGCCGCAAGGCCGTTGCGCACGGCGGCGTTGTTGTTCCCGCCCGACTTGATGTACTCCTCGTGGATCCGGCTCACCAAGAAGACCTGGTAGTCCATGGAGAGGCCAAAGAGGATGGCGAAGAGCATGACGGGGAGGAACGCCTCCACGGGGCTCGTCCCGTCGAGGCCGATCAGCGAGCCGAGATCCCCCCATTGGAACACCGCCACGAGAATGCCGAACGCGGCGCCGATGGAGAGGAGGTTCATGCAGGCCGCGGTCAGGGGGATGACGAAGCTCCGGAACACCGTCATCAGGAGCAGGAAGGACAGCACCACCACCAGCCCGATGAAGAGCGGCAGCTTGGAGCTGAGCACGTTGGAGAAGTCGATGAAGATGGCCGTGGTCCCGCCGACCAGCAGCTTGACGCCCGAGGTGCCGACGGCCTGAGGAATGGTGTCGCCCCGCAGGTGGTTCACCAGATCCGTCGTGGCACCGTCCTGGGGCGCCGAACTCGGGTAGACGTTGAGCAGCACGACGTCGCCATTGCCGCTCTTGCTCGGGATGTAGACGGGCGCGGCCACCCGAGCCACGTCGGGCTGCTGCGAGACGTCGTGCGCCACGGCGTCGATCACGGCCCGCTGGTCGGGCTGGACCACGCCGACCAGCATGAGCGGTCCGTTGAAGCCTGGGCCGAACCCCTTGGCCAACGTGTCGTAGGCCACCCTGGTCGGTGTGCCGGCCGGGTCAGTTCCCTGGTCGGCAGATCCCAATCGGAGCGAGAAGAAGGGCAGCGCCAGGAACACGATCACCAGGAGCGCCGCCCCCGCCGAAAGCCACGGCATACGTTGCACCCGGTCGGCCCACTTGGGCCAGAACCCTTTGCTGTCCGCGCCCACGACCCGCGGCCCGTCCTCGGCCAGGTGCCGCTTCTGCTTCCTGCTCATCACCTTGGGCCCGATGAAGCCCAGC
Source organism: uncultured Acidimicrobiaceae bacterium (assembly GCA_963809825.1). Lineage (GTDB taxonomy): Bacteria > Actinomycetota > Acidimicrobiia > Acidimicrobiales > RAAP-2 > Bog-473. The sequence continues at coordinate 205,701 of CAWELJ010000005.1, forward strand.
ATGGCCGGCAGGAGCGTGAGGGCGGCCACCATGGTGAGGGCGACCCCGATGGCGGCGGCCACGGCCAGCCCGTACAGGAAGCTGACGCCGACGGCGAACATGCCCAGCAGCGCGATGCACACGATGATCCCCGCAAAGAGGACGGCCCGTCCCGAGGTGTTGACCGCGTTGACGATGGAGGGCACGGTGTCGCGGCCGGCCACGAGACCCTGCCGGTGGCGCGTCACGATGAACAGGGCGTAATCGACGCCGACACCGAGCCCGATGAGGAGCATGAGCTCCGGGGAGATCGACGGCATCCCCATGGCGTGGCTGAGGACACCGATCACGCTGTAGGCCGTTCCGAGGGCGAACAGGGCGGAGATGATCGGCAGCAGAGCGGCGAAGAAGGAGCCGAAGACGAGGAGCAGCACGACGAGGGCCAGGAGCACGCCCAGGCCGGTGCTCCCGATCGACACCCGGTTGGCCTGCTCGGCCAGCTGCCCGGTGACGGCCACCGTCAGGCCGTCGCCCGATGTATGGGTCACCGAGTCGACGAAGGTCTTGGCCTCGGCGCTCGATATGTGATTGGCGAGCTTGTCGAACTGAACCGGCAGGAACCCCACCGTCCGGTCTGCGTTGATGTCGGTCGTGCTTGTCAGGTTGCCCGCGGCGTCGTAGGGGCTGGTCACGGTCGTCACGTGGGGCAGCGCGTTGATCTCGGACACCAGCTTGTTGATGCGCTGTCCGATTGCGGGATCGGTGAGCCGGGCACCGCCCGACGTCCCGAAGACGACCTCCTCGGTGTCCCCCGAGTGGCTTGGCGCCGCGGACTTCAACAGGTTGATGGCGTCGGCCGACTCGGTGTGGGGGAAGTTGAAGTTGTCGGAGTACTGCGTCCCCACCTGCTGCACCATGAAGAAGGATCCGACCAGGACGAGTAGCCACAGCAGGACCACGACGCGACGGTGGCGGACACACCACCCGGCCAAGGTGCGCATTTAGGGAGATCTCCTCGGAAACGAATCGACGCCGCAGCCAGCGGACGTCACAGGCAGTGCCCAATCGTACCGGCAGTCCGGACACCCCCCGGATCAGCCGGTGCCCCGCAGGTGCACCAGGGCGTTGAAGACGGGCAGCGCCAGGCGGTCGGCCGACGTCGCCGACCGCGCCACCAGGCGTCCCGCCAGGACCGGGTGGTGCTCGGGGACAGCGAAGAACTGGCGCAGGCTGAGGGTCAGCAGGGTCAGCGGCGACAGCGCGACCACGGCGATGGGTGAGCGCAGCCGGTTGAGGAGCGAGTGCTCCGACCAGGAGTCTCCCCGGCCGAGCAGGCCGATCGGGGTGCCGTCGCGCTGCACGACGGCGTGGCCGCCGGTGATGACGTGCCACAGGCGGACGGGCACGTCCTGGGCCTGGACCACCTGACCCGGATGGGCGCTGGTGCGGTCGCACCGGGCCGCCAGCTCGGTGACCTCGGGACGGGGGAGTCCGGCGAAGAGGTCCATGGCGCAGAGCACCTCGGCGAGGTCGTCGTCGGTCGCCGGAAAGGGAGCGTGGGTGCGCACGGCTCAGTGGTCCATGACCGAGCTCGGGCCGTCGCCGGCGTGGTGGTGATGGTGCCAGCCGTGACGCCCCGTCGCCCGCCGCCACAGCACGAAGCCCACGACGGCCAGCAGCAACCAGGGCACGTGGTAGAGCGGGTAGACGGGGATGGTGGCGCCCGCCACGATGGCGACGAACGCCACCAGCAGGACGAAGGGGAGGATCCGCCGGTGCCGTGGCGGTGTCGGCGGGGGTGGGCCCGGCAGCGCGGGCAGGTCGTGGAACAGGCCATGGAGATCACCCCGTGTGGTGGCCGACATCGCCGTGTCGAGGCGGCTCTTGAACTCGGCCTCGTCGAGACGCCCCTCGGCGTAGTGGCGCGACAACTTGTCGGCCACCGCGTTGCGCTCGTCGTCCGACGCCCGCAGGGAGGCGTCGGCGACCTGTGCCTCGCGGCGGCCCATGGGGTAGGCGGGATCCCAGCGGTAGCGCATCAATGCTCCTCTCGGTTCGGGATGGGCAGGGTGGGTGGAGAGTCAGTAGGCGCCGCGGGCCCGCTCACGGGCGAGGAGCTCCTCGGCGACCGAGAGGTCGGCGTCCTCCTCCGGGATCAGGAGCCAGCCGGCCAGGTAGAGGGGCACGGCCAGCCCGCCCAGGAAGGCCAGGACGACGAAGCCGATGCGGACGATCGTGGGGTCGACGTCGAAATAATCGGCCAGGCCGGCGGCCACGCCGGCCAGCATGCGGCCCCGGCCCACACGGTGGAGGCGCTGCTCGGCGAGGGGGGCCGTACCGCGGTCGGGCGGGTCCAGCTCGGGTGCACCCGTGGCGGAGGTGGGGGGGATCTCGTTCGTTGTGGTGTCCATGGCGCCAGCCTGACGACGTTCGACCCGGCCGTGAATCCGGCACGACCCTGCCCGGTCCCTGAGGGGACCCCCGAGGGCTCAGGGATCTCCCTGATAGCGACCGTGGTGGCCACGCGCGATCATCGTGGGATCGAAGAGGCACCCGAGGCACCCGAGGCACCCGAGGCACCCGATCCCGGCACGCGCCCGCTGAGCGACGGCGGGTGCCCGACCGAGCCGCCCCTCTCCGCACCCGGGACGTGGGTCCCGCCCATGGGGCGGTGGGAGCCGCCCGATGGGGGATGGGGCGGGACCGGCGGGCACTGGTCGCACCGGGGGGGACCCTGGGTCGGAGGCCGCCGGCACCACCACCACGTCGGCCGGAAGCTGCGCACCCTGCGCCGGACGCCGGACAACCGCGTCCTCGGCGGCGTGTGCGGCGCCGTGTCGTCGGCGACCGGGATCGACGTCACCTGGGTGCGCATCGGCTTCGTGCTGCTCTCCATCTGCAGCGGCGTGATGCTGTTCGTCTACGCCATGGCGTGGCTGTTGATCCCCATGGAGGGCGAGACCTCCAACATCTACTCGCGCGCCATCAACGACCGCCGCGGCATCCGCCTGGTCGCCGCCATCCTCATCCCCGTCCTCATCGCCGTGCAGGTGATCACGAGCACCCTGCATCTGGGGGTGGTGGGGTTCATCGGGTGGCCCACCTTCATCGCCTTGGGTGTGCTCATCCTCATCTGGCGGAATGCCAACGAGTCCGAGAAGGCCTTCATCGACCACGACGTGGTGCCTCTGCTCGGTGCCGACTCCCACGGCGGGGGCCGGCGCTGGCTCATGGCACGCGTGGCGGTGGGGATCCTGATCGGGGCCGGTGGGATCGCGCTGCTCGTCGAGGGCCACACGACCGCCGCTGCGCTCCGGCCCGTCGGTGGTGCAGTGCTCGTCGTGGCGGCCAGCGTGATCATCTTCGGTCCCTGGTGGCTCAGCCTGGTGCGGGACCTCATCGCCGAGCGCCAGGCCCGTGCCCTGGCCGAGGAGCGGGCCCAGATGGCGGCCCACGTCCACGACTCGGTGCTCCAGACCCTTGCGCTGATCCAACGCTCCTCTGACGATCCGCAGCACGTGGTGCGCCTCGCCCGGGCCCAGGAGCGCGAATTGCGGGCCTGGCTGTTCGAGGGCCGGCCACCGGGAGCGATCGGCGACGAGACCACGAGGCTGGCCGAGGGCGTCGCGCTCCTGCAGCGCCAGGTGGAGGCCGACCACGGGATCGCGGTCCAGGTGGTGATGGTGGGGGACTGCGCACTGGACGATGCGCTGCGCGCGCTTCTCGATGCGGCACGGGAGGCCACCGTGAACTCGGCCAAGTGGTCCGGTGCTGATCAGGTCTCCGTCTACGCCGAGGTGGAGCCGGACACGGTCATGGTCTACGTCCGGGATCGCGGCCGCGGGTTCGACCCCGGTGCGGTCCCGGGGGACCGGCAGGGGATCGCGCAGTCGATCCGTGCCCGCGTGGCCCGTTTCGGCGGCGCCGCGGTGATCCGTTCCGCGCCGGGTGAGGGAGCCGAGGTCCAGCTCTGCATGCCCCGCCGGGCGCGGGTGCCGTGAGCACCACGGATCGCCGCCAGCCCGCCGGCCGGCCCCGGATCTTCCTCGTCGAGGATCACGCCGTCTTTCGGGCGGGCGTCAAGGCGGAGCTGGGCGATGCGGTGGAGGTCGTCGGCGAGGCCGACGAGGCCGGCGCGGCCATCGAGCTCATCGGCGAACGCCTGCCCGAGGTGGTCCTGCTCGATGTGCACCTGCCCGGCGGCGGCGGCCATGCGGTCTTGCGCGGCGTGCGCCCACACCACCCCGAGGTGCAGTTCCTCGCGCTCTCGGTGTCCGACGCGCCCGAGGACGTGATCGACGTCATCCGGGCGGGCGCCCGCGGGTACATCACCAAGACGATCTCGGGCCCCGAGCTCCTGCAGGCCGTCTACCGGGTCGCCGCCGGGGACGCCGTCTTCTCCCCGCGGCTGGCCGGTTTCGTCCTGGACGCCTTCGCCCAGGGCTCTGCACCCACGACCGGCCTGGACCCCGAACTCGACCAGCTGTCGCCCCGCGAGCGTGAGGTGCTCCGCCTGATCGCCCGCGGCTACACCTACAAGGAGGTCGGGCGCGACCTCGGCATTTCGGCCAAGACGGTCGAGTCGCACGTTTCCTCGGTGCTGCGCAAGCTGCAGCTCTCCACGCGCCACGAGCTCACCAGGTGGGCTACGGACAGGCGGTTGGTCTAGACAAGGGGCCATGCACGAGGGGCTGGCCGCCGAGCACCGCGACGCCGCCAGCCTCGCCGAGGCCGCCGGGCGGGCCCTGATGGAACTGCGTGCCGAGCCGCCCCAGATGCGGGACATCGGCACGGCGGGTGACCGCATGGCCCATCAACTGCTGGTGAGCGAGCTCAATCGGCTCTACCCCGACGACGACGTCCGTTCCGAAGAGGGCCTCGAGCACGTGGCGGGGACGGGCCGGCTGTGGATCGTGGACCCCTTGGACGGCACGCGTGAATACCGGGAGCTGGGACGGAGCGACTGGGCCGTGCACGTGGCACTGTCCATCGGCGGAGAGGCGGTCGTCGGGGCCGTGGCCCTCCCCGCTCTGGGACTCGTGCTCGGCACGGGTGACCCGCCCGAGCTCCCGCCGCTCGAGCCCGGTTCGAGCCCGCGGGTCGTCGTCTCGCGTAGCCGTCCTCCCGACGTCGCGTACGACGTCACGGAGGCGCTGGGCGGCGTCATGGTCCCGATGGGATCCGCCGGCGCGAAGATCGCCGCCGTCATCCTCGGCGCCGCGGAGGTGTACGTGCACGCGGGCGGCCAGTACGAGTGGGACTCGTGCGCCCCGGTCGCCGTGGCGCTGGCCAGCGGCCTCCACGCCAGCAGGCTCGACGGCGAGCCGCTGCGCTACGGCGACCCCGACGCGTGGCTCCCCGATCTGGTGGTCTGCCGCCACGAGCATGCCGCGACGGTGCTCGACGTCACGACACGGGAACGCCGGCCCTATTGGTAGGGCGTGTGCGGCCGGACGCCTGTCGTCGGTCCCGGCATCGTCCGCGCCGGTGAATTGACAGAACCCCGTCTCGCTCGGAGACGGGGTTCTGTCGTTGGTCCTGCGCGTTCGGCGTCAGCCGATGGCACGCACGTTCGCGGCCTGCAGCCCCTTGGGGCCTTGGTTGGTCTCGAATTCGACCTTCTGGCCTTCCTCGAGATTGCGGTAGCCCGTGCCGGAAATCGCGCTCGAAATGCACGAAAACGTCGGGGCCCCCACCGTCCTGGGTGATGAAGCCGAAGCCCTTCTCACCGTTAAACCACTTCACGGAACCAGTTGCCATTGAAAATCCACTCCTCTCCTGGCCAGATTTGACCCGTGTTTCCTGGGCCATGGCCGGTAGCTCTTGCGAGCCAGAGGGATTTCCAAACTTGTGATGGTGGTGCCCTCGGAGGAGAACCTTAGCGCGCCGGGACGCCCGGGTGGCGTCTTGTGCCTGGGGCACGAATCGGTCACGCATCGGTCACGCAGAATGCGTAGTTTGGAACGGTCGTTCTCCCGAAGGAGGCCACCGTGACCGTAATGGCAAACCCGTACCTCCAGGGCACTTTCGCACCCGTGCACGAGGAGGTGACTGCGACCGAATTGCCGGTGTCCGGCCGGGTGCCCGAGGCCCTCAATGGCCGCTACCTGCGCAACGGTCCCAATCCCGTCTCCGTGCCCGAGCCGGCGGCCTATCACTGGTTCACCGGCGACGGGATGGTGCACGGCATCCGGCTGCGTGACGGCCGGGCCGAGTGGTACCGCAACCGCTGGGTCCGGTCCGCCGCCGTGGCGCGCCAGCTCGGGGAGTCGCCGCGTCCCGGTCCGGTGCACGCCGAGATGGACTTCGCGCCGAATACGAATGTGATCGGGCACGCCGGACGCACCTTTGCCATCGTCGAGGCCGGTGCCCGGCCCTACGAGTTGACCGACGAGCTCGAGACGATCGGGCCGTGCGACTTCAGCGGCAGTCTGGCCGGCGGCTACACGGCGCACCCCAAGCGCGACCCGCTGACCGGCGAGCTCTACGCGGTCTCCTACTTCTTCGGCTGGGGCAACGACGTGGAGGTGACGATCATCGACCACGCGGCGCGGGTCCGCTCCGCGCGGCGCGTCGCGATGGGTGGCCCGGTCAGCGTCCACGACACCGCCATCACGCAGCGCTACATCGTGCTGCTCGACCTGCCGGTGACCTTCAGCATGGAGGCTGTCGCCTCCGGTGCGAGTTTCCCGTACCGCTGGCAAGAGGGGTATCACGCCCGGATCGGCTTGCTGCCCCGGGACGGCGACTCCACCGACGTCGTGTGGCACGACGTCGAGCCGTGTTACGTGTTCCACCCCATGAACGCGTTCGACGAGCCCGAGGGGGACGGGGTGGTGCTCGATGTCGTGCGCCACCCCTCCATGTTCCGCACGCAGCTTCTCGGTCCGGCCGAGGGCTCCCCGACGCTCGAGCGCTGGCACCTCGACGGCCGCGGCAGTGCCGTGAAGGAGGAGAGGCTCGACGATCGAGGTCAGGAATTCCCGCGTGTCGACGAGCGGAAGGTGGGCCTGCCGCACCGTTACGGCTACGCCGTCGCCGTCCACGAGGTGGACGACATCGTGGGCACCGAATCGGTCCTCGTCCGCCACGATCTCGAGCGTCGGACCACCACGACCCGCTCGTTCGGTCGGGGTGCTGCGCTGGGCGAGGCCGTCTTTGTGCCGCGTGCCGACGACGCCGGAGAGTCGGAGGGTTGGCTGATGGCGCTCGTCCAATCGGCCGAGACCGGCACCGCCGCGCTGCACATCCTCAATGCTGACGACATCGACGGCGAGGAGCAGGCGGTGGTGGAGCTGCCGCAGCGCGTGCCGGCGGGTTTCCACGGCAACTGGGTGCCCGACCTGGCCTGAGCGGTCCTGGTCGGGGCCCGCCCCGCAGAGGTACCATGTGCGCCGTGTTTTTCTGGCAATGGGTCCAGCAGCACCGCCTGCTCTCGGTCCTGGCGCTCGCCCTGGTCATCCTGAGCTCGGCGGGCGGCACGGCCTGGGCCCTGGTGTTCCGCACCGTGTCCTCGCCCGTGGGCCTGCGGGAGGCGCTGCGGATCTACCGCCGGGAGCAGACGGGGAAGGTCGTTGCGACGTTGCGCAACCGGCTGCCGGCGCCCGGCGTGTACACGTACCGCACGACCGGCGGCGAGGGCCTGAGCCTCATGGGGGTCCAGCGTTCCTTCCCGTCGAGCTCCAACATGATCGTGGCCGACGGGCGCTGTGCGACCCTGAGCTGGGTCCCCATCACCCAGCACACCGAGTCCACCACCGTGTGCACCGGCCCCGACGGCTCGCTGTCGGTGCCGAGGCTCGTCACCGACGAGTCGATCGCGGGCACGACGACGACGTCGACCGTCCGCTGCCCGGCGACGGCCTACCTGCTGCCGCCCGCGCCCCGGACGCGCTCCGGCGCCCGCTGGGCTGCGACGTGCTCGTTGACGGACCCGGCGGAGAAGGTGTCACTGGCCGGTGCGGCGCTCGGGCCGGCCACGCTGGCGGTCGGCGGCCACGACGTCTCCGTCGAGCACACCCGGCTCACGCTGACCTTCTCCGGCATCGACGGCGGGACGAACCCGACGGACTTCTGGATCCTCCCGAGCAGCGGCCTCATCGTGCGTGAGCACGAGACGGTGGGGGTGACCCAGGGCGGCGTCCGCTACACCGAGAAGATGGACATCGGGCTCACCGGTCTCGACCCGGCGCGTTAACCACGGCGTTACGGCCACCCTCTACGGTTGGCCGGATGGCACCAGGGAGCGATGGCGCGCCGGGGCCGGATGTGGCCGACGGGGCGCCGTTCACCTGGGATGTTCCTTCCGACGGTCCGGAGGAACCCGAGGTCCGGTACGCGACCTGGGGCCGTCGCGGGCTGGGCTTTCTCCTGGACTTCATCCTCATGGCCTCGCTCCCGGTTGCCTTCTTCATACTCTTCGGGATCTCGGTTCCGGACACGGCCGATCCAAACCCCCCGATCAGTGCGGTCTCGTGGGTGTGGTTCTGGTGCCTGGCGTTCTCGTGCGCCGGATTCGTCCTGTACCCGGTCTGGTTCATCGGTCGGCGCGGGCAAACGCCGGGGATGCGGCGGATGCAGATTCGCCTCTTTCACATGGACCGAGAGGGGAATCTCGAAGCGCCCAGCTCTCAGCGTGTCTGGGGCCGCACCGTCCTGGCCTTGGTCTGCTGGTTCCTCTTCTTCGCCTGGATCCTCGACTATCTGTGGCCGGTGGGCGACAGGCGACGCCGGTGCCTTCACGACCTGGTCGTCGGCACGGTCGCCGTCGACATGCGAGACGAGCTCGGCGGCGCCGAGGACGCGCCGCGGCCGTCCGCGCAGCCGGAGGCCGCGTCGCCGCGGGACCCGTCGACCGCGGCATCTTTCCTGTGGGAGGTCTCGCTGGCCACGACGGAGTCCCGTGCGGTCGGATTCTTCGTGGATGCCGCCTGTATGTCCATCGTCCCGGTGCTGGTCTACGTCGGTTTTGCCGCCTCGTTGACCCACTTCAACGACCAGCGCGGTCCCTTCGGGACGGCTTCGGTGGTGCTGCTCTGCCTGTTCGTTGCCTCCTTGAGCGTGTTCGTGGCCTACCCGGCCTGGTTCATCGGCCGGCGGGGGCAGACCCCCGGCATGAAGAGGATGGGCATCCGGCTCTATCGGATCGAAGGGGAGGGCGGTCTCTCTGCACCGGACTGGGCGACGGCCTGGCGGCGTTCGGCGGTGGCGATGGGGTTCTGGCTCGTCTTCGCCTTCGGCCCGGCCGTCGACTACATCTGGTCCTTTGACAACGAGCGCCGCCAGTGCCTCCACGACAAGTTCGGTCGCACGATCGCGGTGAGCGAACGAGACGGGCGCCGCGATGCCCGCACCCGCTGAAGCGGGGCGCGCGCCGCTGCGCTCACCCCGTGCTCAGCTCTGGGATGGGCCGCCCTGCGCCGCCCGGTCCCGGGCGACGGCGTCGTAGGACTCGTAGTCCGAACCGGTGTCGTCGGCGAACTCGAACTCCAGCAGCCCGGCCTCCCCCCACTTCTCGCGCAGGTACCCGTCGTTGGCGTCGAGCAGGCCGAGCTTGCGCACGTTGGGAACGAGCTTGGCGAAGAAGCCACGGGCGAAGCCGCGCATCGGGTTCACCTTCGCCTTCTGCGCCGCCTCCATGATGAAGGGGAAGACGTCCTCGGCCGTGGTGCCCATGCGCTCCCAGACCTCGGGCGTCGTGGCCCGGGACCGCGAGTTGAGCGTGGCGTCGACGAGGAACTCCTGGCGGTCCTTCAATTCGGCCTCGCTCAGGTCGGTGTAGAACTCGGACAGCGTCAGCACGCCGAAGGCCACGTGGCGGGCCTCGTCCGACATGACGTAGCGCAGGAGCTTGGTCAGCAGGGGCTCCTCGGTCCGCCGCAGCATGTCGCCGAAGGCGGCCAGGGCGAGCGACTCGATCACGATCTGCATCCCGAGGTATGCGATGTCCCAACGCGAGTCCTCCAGCAGCGACCAGATCTGTTCCTTGAGGAACGGGCTCATCGGGTAGGCGTCGCCCAATTTGGTGCTGAGATACTTGGCGAACACCTCGGTGTGCCTCGCCTCGTCCATGGTCTGTGTCGACGCGTAGTACTTGGCGTCGATCCACGGCACGGTCTCGACGATCTTCGCCGCCGTCATCATGGCCCCCTGCTCGCCGTGCATGAATTGGGACAGGTTCGCCTTGAAGAACTCGATGCCCAGCTCGACGTACTCCTTCTCGGTCCAGGTGGCCAACGGCGAGCCAGGCAGCGTGCCGGCGACGCGGGCGACGGCGAGCAGCGGGCTGTCCTGTTCGGCCACGAGCCGCTCCGGATCGACGTCGGTCGACCAGTCGAGGTCGGTCACGCTGTTCCACTGCGACCCCATGGCCTTGTTGTAGAGGGTGACGAGTTGGCCGCGGTCCCGCTCGTAGTCCCACAGGAACAGGCGCTCCGCGTTGTCGCGGATGACCTGGACGGCCGCCTCCATCTCATGCCGGCCCGGTTCCTGCGGTGTCACCTGGGCGGCCATCGACCCGAGGCTACTTCCGCCGCCCGCCCATGTTGGCGTTGGGCGCGGCCTTGGCCACCAGGTCGGGCACGACCTTGCCCAGCTCGGCCGGGTCCCAGCGGTCGCCCTTGTCGGCGCCGGGCCCGGCCACCCAGCCCTCGGCCACGCTGATGTGGTCGCCCTGCACGTTGAAGACGCGGCCGGTGATGCCCGCCGATTCGGGGCTGCCCAGCCACACGACGATCGGCGCGATGTTGGCCGGGTCGAAGGGGTCGAACTCCTCGGGCTTCTTCTCGGCCGATGCGGCACCCATGCCGAGGTTCTCGGTCATGCGGGTGAGCGCCGCCGGCGCGATGGCGTTGACCGTGACGCCGTAGCGGCCGAGCTCCATGGCGGCGATGACGGTGAAGGAGGCGATGCCGGCCTTGGCGGCGCCGTAGTTGGTCTGCCCCACGTTGCCGTAAATGCCCGACGGCGACGTGGTGTTGATGACGCGGGCGTCGTTGGTCTCGCCGGCCTTGGTGCGGTTGCGCCAGTACTCGACGGCATGGCGCGTCGGGGCGAACGTGCCGCGCAGGTGCACCTTGATCACGGCGTCCCACTCGTCGATCGTCATGTTCACGAGCATGCGGTCGCGCAGGATGCCGGCGTTGTTGACGAGGACGTCGAGGGTCCCGAAGGTGTCGATGGCCGTCTGAATGAGGCGCCCCGCCCCTTCGTAGTCCGACACGTCGTCGCCATTGGCAACCGCCTCGCCCCCCATGCCCCGGATCTCGTCGACCACCTCCCCGGCCGGGCCGCCCGACGACCCGGACCCGTCCACCTCGGCCCCGAGGTCGTTGATCACCAGCTTGGCGCCCTGGCTGGCGAACTCGAGTGCGTGCTCGCGGCCGATGCCCCGGCCCGCGCCGGTGATCACGACGACCCGTCCGTCACAGATTCCCACGTTCAGCTCCCTTGGTCTTGGTCGCTCCGGACCGATGCCGTCCGGTAGTGCTCCCGTAGCTTCCTCTTGAAGATCTTCCCAGTATCCTCCCGCGGCAGCTCCGACACGAAGTCGACGCGCCGGGGGCACTTGAAGTGGGCCAGGCGTTCCCGGCAGAACGCCATCAGCTCGGCGGCCAGCTCGTCGTCGCCGTCGGCCCCGGGAGCGGGCTGCACCACCGCCAGCACCAGCTCGCCCCACTCCTCGTCGGGCAGGCCGATGGTGGCGACGTCGCCCACGGCGGGGTGTTCCAGCAGCACGGCATCCACCTCGGCGGGATAGATGTTGACACCGCCCGAGATGATGAGGTTGGCCGTGCGGTCGGTCAGGAACAAGTAGCCCTCGGCGTCCATGTAGCCCATGTCACCGAGCGTGAAGTAGTCACCGCGGAACGCGCCGGCTGTCTTCTCCGCGTCGCCGTAGTAGTCGAACTTGGTGGCGGCCGGGGCCTGGAGGAACACCAGGCCGACCTCCCCGGCGGGCAGGTCGTTGCCGGCGTCGTCGGCCACCTTGACCAGGCCCGGCACCATGGGACGGCCCACCGTGCCGGGGTGGGCCAGCCACGTCGCCGAGTCGACCAGCGTGCCCAGCCCTTCCGTGGCGGCGTAGTACTCGACGACGACCGGCCCCAGCCACTCGATCAGTCGCTGCTTCACGGGGACCGGGCAGGGAGCCGCACCGTGGATCACGTAGCGCAGCGACGAGGTGTCGAAGCGCTCCCGCTCATCGGCCGGCAGGGCCAGGAGGCGGTGGAACATCGTCGGCACCATGTGGGTGTGGGTGATTCCGTGCTCCTCCACCAGGCGGAGCGCCTCGACCGGGTCCCAGTGGTCCATGATCACGATGGGAACGCCGTACAGGAACGGCACCGCGACCGAGAAGGCCAGCGGGGCGGCGTGGTAGAGCGGTCCCGTCAGGAGGTGCGCGTCGATGCTGGTCGCCCAGTCCTCGTCGTAGCCGCAGAAGTTGACGGTGGCGAGCGCGCTGACGGCCGCGGTGTCGCGGTGCACGCCCTTGGGCCGCCCCGTGGTGCCCGAGGTGTAGAGCATCTGGGTGCCCAGCACGGGGTCGTCGATGTCCGAGCCGTCCTCGGCGGCCACGACGGCGTGGTACATCTCGAAACCGGGGAGATAGCCACCAGTGTTGACCTTCACCAGCCCCGGCCCGCCGCCCTCGGCGGCGATGCTGACCCTGTCGCCCAGCTCGGCCGAGCAGATGAACGCCTTGGCTTCGCAGTTCTCGACGATGTAGGCGGCCTCGGGACCCGTGAGGTGCCAGTTGATCGGCGTGAAGCGCAGGCCGATGCGTTGCGAGGCGTAGAGGACCTCGAGGAATTCGGGTCCGTTGGTGCACATCAACGCGAGGGAGTCGCCGGCCTTCAGACCTCGGTCCCGCAGGGCCCGGCACAGGCGGTTGATGTCGGTGTTCAGGTCCTCGTAGGTCCGGTCGCCGTGTGGGGTCGCCACCGCCAGCCGGTCGGGGATCCGCTTGGCCCACCACGCGTGGAGCATTCCCTGGGCCGCAGCGACCCGCTTGTCGTCGGGGACGGTCACGACCCGGTGCCCGGCTCGGGTCGGAAGAGCGGCAGTTGTCTCCCGTCGCTCAGCGCCTCCCAGGTCACGGTCACCGCCATGCCGCTCCGGACGTCGCCGGGCGGGCAGCCGACCACGTTGGTCACCATGCGCACCCCCTCCTCGAGGTCCACCAGGGCCACACAGTAGGGCTGGCCGCCGGAGAAGGTGGCGCCGGCGGCTTCGGGCCGGTGCTCGACCACTGCGGCATGGACCGTTGCCCGCCCGCTGGCGGTGCGCCATTCGAGCGCCGAGCCGGGGGCGGCGCAGTGGGGGCAGAACGACCGCGGGTAGAACACGCCGCAGTCACAGGCGGTGCACCACTGGACGAGGAGGCGGCCCTGGCGGGTGGCGTCCCAGAACGGCCCACTCTCGGCGCCGACCGGCGGTTCGAAGCGGGCGCGGGCCCGCTCGCCGGGGGTCTCGCTCACAACACCGACTCCGTACCGAGGACGGCCGTGGACATGACCGAGAGCAGCATGCCCGAGCCGTGGGCGACCGCCACCTCGGCGCCCTCGACCTGGCGCTCGCCGCACTCGCCGCGCAGTTGGCGCACCGCCTCGGTGATCAGGAACATGCCGTACATGCCCGGATGGGTGAACGACAGGCCGCCGCCGTTGGTGTTCATGGCGAGCGGGCCGCGGCCCGGGCCCAGCGAGCCCGTGGCGGCGAGGGGTCCCCCTTCGCCCTTGGCGCAGAAGCCGAGGTCCTCGAGGTGGAGCAACGCGGTGATCGTGAAGCTGTCGTAGCCCATGAGGACGTCGACGTCGGAGGGCGTCAGACCGGCCATGGCGAAGGCCTTGGCGCCCGACACGACGCCCGGGGTCGTGGTCAGGTCCGGCATCTGGCTGATCCCCGCGTGGTCGGTGCAGGTGGCGGCGCCGAGGACGTAGACCGGCGGCTTGGGCAAGGACCGCGCCCGTTCGGCACTCGTCATGACGAAGGCGCCGGCGCCGTCGGTCACGAGGCAGCAGTCGAGGAGGTGCAGGGGGCTCACCTGGAGCGGCGAGGCCAGGACGTCCTCGACGGTGAGCGGGTCGCGGTAGCGCGCCCGCGGGTTCAGCGCCGCCCACGCACGCGTACTCACCGCGATCTGGGCCAATTGCTCGGCGGTGGTGCCGAACTCGTGCATGTGGCGGGCCGCGGCCAGGGCGTAGGGCCCCATCGGCGTCCGCAGGCCGTAGGGCATGTCCCACTCGACCATCGGGTTGGGCCCGGCCATGGCGCGGCGCACCCGGGGGCGGGCCCTGGTCCGGTCGCTGCGTGGCGTCGCCGCATAGACGCTGACCACCACGTCGCAGACGCCGGCCGCGATGGCCGCCGCCGCGTGCTCGACGTGGACCTCGTAGCTCGAGCCCCCCGTCATGGTCGAGTCGGTGAAGACCGGGTGGATGCCGAGATACTCGGCGAACGCCACGGCCGAGTCGGCGTGGCAGACCCCGTCGACGTCGGCCAGGGTCAGCCCGGCGTCGTCCAGCGCGCCGAGGACCATCGCCACCTCGAGGTCACGCCCGCTGCGATCGAGCTCGCCGGTGGGCGACACGTCGTCGTCGACGCCGACGATCGCGGCCGCGCCACGCAGCGTCCGCTCCACCCTCTCCATCGCGATGCCCCCCGGCCCCGTCCGACGCTGCCGCGGACGGCTAGGCGTTCTTGGGCAATTGCGAGAAGGGCGTCACCCGGTCGTTGTTGGGCTCCTTGGGCAGGCCCAGCACGCGTTCCCCGATGATGTTCCGCTGCACCTGGTCGGTACCGCCGTAAATCGGTGGAGCCTGGGCGAAGAGCGCCATTTCGCTGATGCCGCCCGCGAAGGGGTCACCGGTGGCGTGCTTCAGGGCGGCCTTGTCGTCGGTGTCGTAGGCGTGCAGCATGCCGGCCGGACCCGAGATGCGCAGGCCGAGGTCGCGGGTGAGGCGCACGATCTGGCTCATGGAGAGCTTGGCCACGTTCGGCAAACCGGGAATGTCCCCGCCCTGCTCCTTGACGGCCTTGAGACGCAGGCCGTTGAAGCGGCCCAGCTCGCCGAGGGTGTACAGCCGGGCCAGGTCCTGCCGGATGCCGGCGTCGGTGTTGACCCCGCGCGACTGGGCCAGGCTGATCAGGAGGCCGGCGCCCCCGCGCATGGCGCCCAGCGCGCCGCCGGGCTGCTGGGTCTTCTTGGCGCCGCCCGACGACGGAGCGGCCGCCACCACGTCGCCGACCCGTCGGGCCAGGAAGCCCATCACGGTGCCGGGCTGCGCCAGGCCGCCCCCCGCCGCGCTGCCGCCCCCCGAGCCGAGGCCGGCGCGCTCGTTCATGAGCGTGGTGTTGGCCGCGGCCCACCCCTTGTTGAGTCCTCCGATGAGAGCGGAGTCGGCCACCCGGGCGTCGGTGATGAAGACCTCGTTGAAGAGCGCGTGCCCAGTCATCTCCTTGAGGGGCCGCACGTCGACGCCGTCCTGGAGCATGTCGAAGGCGAAGTACGAGATGCCCTGGTGCTTGGGGACCTCGGGGTCCGTGCGGGCGAGGAGCATGCCCAGGTCGGCGTACTGGCCTCCTGAGGTCCACACCTTCTGGCCGTTGACCACCCACTCGTCGCCGTCCTTGACCGCACGCGTCTGCAACCCCGCGAGGTCCGACCCGGCCTGGGGCTCGCTGAAGAGCTGGCACCAGGCCTTCTGGCCGGTGACGATGTCCCGGACGTAGTGGTCGATCTGCTCCTGGGTGCCGTGCGTGGCGATGGTGGGGGCGGCCAGGAGGAGCCCGAGACCCGCCGGAGGGCCGAGCGCGCCGGACTTGGCGATCTCCTGCTGGACCAGGACGACGTCGGAGCGGGCCATGGCCTTGCCGTAGGCGTTGGTGGGCAGCCCCGGGGCCGCCCAGCCGGCCAGGCCCAGCCGCTCCCACCACTCGGCGACCGTCAGGTCGGGGTCCCAATTGTCCTGCAGCCAGGCCCGGAGCTCGCTGAGCAACTCGTCGGTGCCTGTCGTCTCGGTCGCGGTGTCGGTCACGTCGCGAAGTTACCGGGCGCGCCCCGGAGCGGGCGACTCGGTCCGAACCTGGGTAGCGTCACCCGGATGCGGGACGAACGTTTGGATGCGGCCTTCGAGGCCTGGGTGGCGGCGCAGACGGCGGCGCTCGACGTGGTGCACCAGGCGACGGGGGTCCCCGAGAGCGACGTGGACCTGGCCGAGGGCTACCGGTGGGTGACCCGCCTCAGCCGCCTGGCCCTGGACTGGATCGTGGAACGATCCGACCCCCTGCATCCCCGCCTGTTCACGCTCCAGGACAACTACCGCAAGCTCCTGGTCGACAACCCCGACGTGCACTATCTCTTCTCGGTGCTCGATGACTCCCGCTCCTACCGCCTCCTCGGGTACCGGGGCGAGTGCGCCTACCTCGGCATGACCTTCGGCACGCCCTTCGGACAGGGGCAGGTCGGCGGCCGGACGGGGACGCAGACGCAGACCAACATCGACGAGTTCGAGCTCGGCCCCAACGGCGAGGTGGACATCCTCATCGCGCCGGCGTCGAAGATGCCGGACCCGCGGCCTCGCAACGCCGTCGTGCTCGAGCCCGGGACCGCGCAGCTGGCCATCCGCGAGACCCATTTCGAGAAGAGCCCCGAGCGCCTGTCGCGCCTGCGCCTGGAGCTGGTCCCCGAGCCGGGCGAGGTGGTGCCGCCACCGATCCTCTCCGCGGACGAGCTGGCGCCGAAGCTCGAGTTCGCCGCCATGTTCCTCACCTTCGTGGGTGCGACGGCCATGCAGATGTGGCACGACGCCGGTAGCAACATGAACACCTTCGGGGGACAGGCCGGTTCGGAGCACGTGGCGGCCCAGGACGACGAGGTGCGCTCGCACTCCAACGCCGAGATGACCTACCACGGGGGACGCTTCCGCCTCGCACCCGGGGAGGCGCTCGTGGTGACCGTGCACGAGCCGGACAAGCCGTTCCTCTACTGGGGGCTCACACTCACCTCGCCGTGGATGGAGAGCTTCGACTACCGCTACGCCACGACGGCGCTCAACAACAAGACGGCCTCGCGGTCGGCGGACGGATCCTGGCGCATGGTGATCGCTCCTTCGGACCCGGGCCCCGGGGTGGAGAATTGGCTCGACACCGGGGGGCGGCTCGAGGGGTACATGCTGGTGCGCTGGGTCCTGGCCGACGGTCCACCGCATCCGAGCGCCGAAGTCGTGAAGGTGGCGGACCTGGCCGTCTCGTAGCCGGCGCGGTCGGCGGCGCGCCGAGTCAGCCGGCCCGGCTGGGCACCTCCTGGACGAGCCACCCGTTCCCGTCGGGATCGGCGAACGACGCAAAGGTCCCGTAGTCAGCCCGGGCCGGGTCGGCGCCCTCGACCTGCACGCCGGACTCGAAGTGGTAGGCGTCGCTCACGGGCACGCCGCCGTCGACGAGACGGCGGCGTGCGGCGTCCATGTCGGCGACCACCAGGTGCAGTCCCTGCAGCGTCCCCGCCGCCTGCTCGTTCCGCATGAGGGCAATGGAGCAGGCCGATCCGGGAGGGGTCAGCTGGACCACCCGGAAGTCCTCCCCGGCCCGGTGGTCCACGTCGACATGGAAGCCGACGGCGTCGCCATAGAACGCCTTGGCCCGGTCGACGTCCGAGACCGGGACGACGATGTTCTCGAGCTTCCAGTCCATGCCTACACCTCCGAGGGAACGCCGAAGCGCTCCTGGTAGGGGGCGACGAGCGCCCGGTGGGTCGCCAGGTCGAGGCCGGTGTCGGCGAAGGAGTAGTCGTGGCCGCCGGCACGCCCCGTGTGGCGGGCCCCGAGGTACGACTCGAGCGAGGCGCGGAACTCCGCACTGACGGGGAGCTCCCACCCCGCGTAGAGCCCTTCGATGACGCGGACGGGGTCGGCGACCAGGTCCTGGTAGACGACGTCGGCGATCTGATCCACGGGGACGGACCCCGCGTCCCGCTCCGCCGTGACGTGGTCCATCTGCATCTCGAGGCCCATCGCCATGAACTCGACCAGGACGGCATGGTCGACGTGGTCCGAGTGCATGTAGTGCAGCGTGGCCATGAGGTCCGACAGGGACCCGATGACCCGCAGGGGGTCGCGGTGGGTGATCACGACGCGTGCATCGGGGTACGTGGCGAACAGGAGGGGCAGGGCGGAGAGGTGGGAGGGCGCCTTGACGACCCAGCGCGGCGTCGGTCGCTCGGCCACCCACTGCAGCGTCTGCAGGTGGCGTTTGTGCCAGTCGTAAATCGGGGCCTGGTCCTGCCCGCTGCGCCAGAGCGTGTACTCGGCGACGTTGTAGAGCCCTGTGTACATGTCGCTCGAGAACTGGTGGGCGAAGGCGAAGATGCACTCGGTCGGGAGTCGGCCACCGTTCTCGTGCATGGCCGTGAAGGCGGGGACGATCTCGTCCATGAGCCTGATCTCGTCGTCGCACACGTCCCCCGAGGCATCCTCGTAGGGGACCGAGTGCAGGAGCTCCCAGAGCAGCGGTGGGCGGTTGTCGGGGTCGCAGGCCAGCAGCTCGTGCAGCAGCGTCGTGCCCGAGCGCCCGAGCCCGGTCACGACGATGGGCGCGGGCACGGCCTCGCGCAGCACGGCCGGCTTCCGCTTCCAGAGCTCGACCATGCGCAGCCGGTTCTGCAGGATGACCTGCAGCTCACCCCGGGTGCGCACGCGGCCGGGGAGGTGGAGGCGGGCCTCGCCATCGAGCGAGGCGCAGAGGCGGTGGAAGGGCTCCTCCCACCAGCTGTCGCCGAAGTCGTCGAGCCCGGTCGTCGCGACGGCGGCGGTCCGGAGGTCCTCGGGGCGGAGCGACACCATGGAGCGCCCGTCGTCGCCGAGGCCGCGCCCGAGCGAGACCATCTTGTCGGCCCACGGGCTGCGCGGCGGCGGGGTCCAGGGCACGGGCCGCCACCGTACCCGCAACGGGGGAGACTGACGCGGTGAGCGAGCGGCCACCCGGCCTCGGGACCGACGACATGGTGCGGCTGCTCGCCGCCGCGGCGGCGCGGCCGCTGCACGCCGGCGCCGCCGTCTCGCAACTGGACCACGCCCTGCAGACGGCGGCCCTGCTGCAGGACCGGTACCCCGACGATCCGGAACTGGCGGTCGCCGGCCTCGTGCACGACATCGGGCACCTCTTGCCCGGGGTGGGCGACGCGACGCACGCGAGCGACGGGGCCGCTGCCGTGCGCACCGCGCTGGGGGCGCGGGTGGCGGGGATCGTCGCACTCCACGTGGAGGCGAAGCGGTACCTGGTGGCGACCGAGCCCGGGTACGGCGGTGCGCTCGGGCCCGACAGCGTGGCGTCGCTGGCCGGCCAGGGCGGGGCCGCCTCGCCCCGGGACACGGCCGCGTTCGCCGCCCTGCCCCTGGCGTTCGCCGCCCTTGCCCTGCGGCGGGCCGACGACGGCGGGAAGGTCGAGGGGCTGGTGGTTGGGGATCTTCCCTCCTGGGTACCGCTCCTGCGGGGGCTGTCCGAGCGGGGCGCCGCCGGCCGCTGAGGCAGACGGCGCGCTGCATGGCTACTGTCGGGCCGCGACCGGTGGGGGTCCGGGCGGCATCCTGCGGGGGGTGTGCGGGTGAAGAGCGGGAACGGCGGGTCGTTCCACAGTGGTGTGAGAGGGCCGGATGGTGCGCCGGCGCGACGCGGGCGCAGGTCGGTGGGCCGTAGGGAAAGCAGCCCGCGGTCGTTGTGCTCCCGGTATCCATGGGGAGGGCCCATCTGGTGAATGGATCACGCCGATCGCTGAGGACGCGCTTCCGGGAGCGTCGCTACACGCCGGCGACCGTCCGCATCGGCCTGGCCTGCGCCATCGGCGCCGCCGTCGGCATCGTGGAGCTCGGGTCGACCTCCGGGGCCACGGACACCTTCGTGCCCGGCAATGCGACGGCCCAGGCGCAGGCACTCAGCGTGGCACCGACGACGGGGGGACTGAACTACGCCATCACGCTCGCCACCTCCATCGCCAACTTCCAGAACCTCGAGGCGCAGTCCCTGTCCCAGACCGTCGATCTCGGAGCCATCGGCACCGCGCTCGAGGCGCCGGGATGCAGCGGGGGACCGCCCACGCTGCCCCAGAAGGATGTGCCGCCGCCGGTGCAGGCCGAGTCCACCAACGGGAACCAGAGCCTGACCGACTCCATCACCCCCCAGTCGTCTCCGAGCGGCCTCGGCCTCGGCAACGAGTCGGCCAGCGCATCGACGCAGCCCGCCTCGTCCTCGACGACCACCGTGAGCGACATCTCGGTTCCGGGCGGCCTCTTGAGCATCGATGGCATGACCTCGAGCTCGCACGCCTCCATCGACAACGGTGCCACCCGCACCGCGACCGCAACCGCAGACGTGGGGCAGATCTCCATGGCCAAGGGAGTCGTGGTGCTCAAGGGTTTGCACTGGTCGGCCACACAGCAATCGGGCGGCGCCACCGCCGCGACCGCGACGTTCTCCCTCGACTCCATCACGGTCGCCGGCGTCCCGGTGGACGTCTCCAAGCTCTCCTCTACGGTTGCACCGCAGAACATCCTCAACATCGTCAACACGGCGCTGTTGCCGATCGGGCTGAACATCCAATGGCCTGCCGAGTCCACGCTGGACGACGGCACCATCGTGATCTCGCCCCTGACGATCGGCATCGACAACAACGCGCTCGGGCAGCAGGTCATCGGGGCCAACCTGGGCACGATCCAGCCGGCGCGCTCCGCCCTGGTCAACGCGCTGTTGAATGCCAGCTGCCAGTTCGCCGAACCGATCCTCGTGGGCGACATCGGCATCGGGGTCCTGGCCGGCGGGGGCAATCTCAACGTGTCGTTGGGCGGTGCGAAGGCCATGACGAACGACCTGGCCGCAGCGTCGCCCTTCGGGCCCGGCGCCACGGGGGCCGCGCTGCCGTCGGCCCCCTCGGCATCGAGCGCCGTGACCGGCAACAGCGGCAGTGCCGGCACCGCCGGCGTGACGTTCACCGGTAACAGCGGGACCGGCGGGTCGGCGCCGCTCCCGAGCGGGACGTCGACCCCGACGACAGATTCCGGCGGTAGGCAGCAGGTCGCCCTCGGGCCCGTGGTCAAGACGTCCGACTGCGTCAGCCTCGGCCCGTCGGGCGGCGGCTGCGACACGGGCAACGCTGCGGTGCCGATCGGGTTGGCGGCCCTCGGCGTCGTGGTCGCGCTCTTCACGTGGGACTACCTGCGCCAACGCCGGCGCGCCCGGTTGAGCGGGGGAGTGGAGGTATCGCAGTGACCGATGGACCCAGCTCGAGCAAGCTGCGGCTGTCCGCCGTCAGGGCCAACGGCCGCCTGCTCAAGGGATACGGCCCGCTGGCCGCCCTCCTGGTGGCGTTCGTGCTGATGGCCATGCTCGTGCCGACCAAGGCGCCGCAACAGGAGGTGCTGCACGAGACCCAGACGGTGCACACCTCGGGTGGCGGGGCCGCCTCCACCTCCCCCGGGACAGGGACGGCGTCGGGCGCGACCGGCGCGGTGGGCCCGACGGCACACGGGGGGACCACGACCGGAGCGGCAGTCGGCACGAAGGCGGTGGCCGGGGCCACCGCTGCGACCCCGGCCACCGGGAAGACGGGAGCCTGTGCGGGCCAGGCCGCACAGGTGCCCGGCGATCCGTACTCGCCCCCGTGCATCGCGTTCTCGGGGAGCAACGGCGGGGCGACCTCGCCCGGCGTGACCGCCAACGCCATCAACGTGACCTATCGGTTCACGTCGGACTCCCAGAGCTTCCAGCAGACACTGGCCTCGCTGGGCGGCGCCAACATCGTGGACACCAACGCCGACATCGAGCGGACCATCAACGCCCTCGCCACCTACTTCGACAACCACTTCCAGTTCTACGGCCGCAAGCTGAACGTCGAATTCTTCAACGGTCAGGGCTCCATCACGAACGAGCTCCTCGGGAGCGGCCAGCAACAGGCCGACGCGGACGCCGTCACGGCGGCCCAGTCGCAGCACGCCTTCGCCGAGCTCAACGCCGCCTCGGAGCCCTACGGAGTGGCGCTGTCGCAACAGCACGTCGTCAACTTCGGCGTGCCGTACCTGTCGGCCAGCTTCATGGGCCAGTACGCCCCCTACATGTGGAGCCTCGACACCGAGTCCAACGACGTCGTCCAAGCGACCAGCGAGCTCTACATAAAGTCGCTCGCCGGCGGCAACGCGACGTACGCCGGCGGCAACCTGCAGGGAAAGCCGCGCAAGATCGCCATCATCGCCCCCAGCGATCCGTGGTACCAGACGGCGGCCCAGACCGCCGTCCAGGAGGACGCCGCCTCCGGCCATCCGGTCACCGACAACATCCAGTACCAGCTCAACCTCTCCACGCTCTCCAGCCAGGCCGCCAACGTGATCAGCCAGTTGCAGAACGACGGCATCACCACGGTGTTCTGTGGCTGCGACCCCGTGTTCCCCGTCTACCTCACCTCGCGGGCCGCGGAGCAGGGCTACACCCCCGAGTGGGTCGTCGCCGGCGTCGCCCTGACGGACACCGACATCGTCGGCCAGCTGTTCCAGCAGGGCGAATGGTCCCATGCATTCGGCGTCACGTTCAACGGGCCCACACTGCCCAAGCAGAACACCTTCGGCTACGCGGCCTACAAGCAGATCAACGGGGGCACGGAGCCGGCCAACGCGGTGGACATCATTTACGCGCAGATGTACGAGATGGCCATCGGGATCCAGATGGCGGGACCCGACCTGACCCCGCAGGCGTTCGAGAGCGGCATGCGGGCCTACCCCGGCAGCCAGGCCGGCGCGTCCAACGCGCTGTACGGGACGTGGCAGTTCCCGAACGGGCACTACACCCCGCAGATGGACTGGTCCTTCATCTACTGGGACCCCACGAAGACGTCGGCCTACAACGACAAGCAAGGTGCCTACGTGGCCGCGACCGCACGTTCCAAGATCGGCTCGTATGCCGGCGGTGCCCTGCCCCTGCCGTCGAACTTCCCGATCACGCCGCCGGGCGGCGGGTAGGCGGGCCCCGTGCGCCTCAGCGTCCCCCGCTCCGTCGGCAACGCATGGGCCGGCACGCCGGCGCGCCTGCGCGGCTCGGTGCTGACCGTCGCCGCAGTCCTGATCCTCCTTCTCGCCGTCCCCGCCCTGTGGCCGCACAGCGCACCGCGCGGGCAGATCCTCAACGGGGCCGAGTTCGGAGCGGTGAACGGGCTGCTCGCGCTCGGCCTCGTGCTCACCTACCGGGCCTCCCGCGTCATCAACTTCTCCTACGGAGCAATGGGCGCATTGGCCGCCACGGTCGCCGTCGAATGCAACCTCGCCCACCATGTGAACTGGTTCGTCTGTATCGGCATCGCGCTGCTGGTGGGCGCGGCGCTCGGCCTGCTGGTCGACGCCATCATCCGGTGGCGGTTCTTCACCGCGCCGCGCCTGATCGTGATGGTGGTCACCATCGGGTTGGCCCAGTTGTTCGGGGGGATCCAGCTGCTTGTGCCCGGCTGGCTGGGCGGGCCGTCCATCGTGGGCGGCGTCACCACCCCGTTGAGCTCGCACCACGTGCTGATCTTCCCGGTGCTCTTCAACGGGAACGACCTTCTCATCGCCATCGCCGTCCCTGTTGTGCTCGTGGCCCTGGGCTGGTTCCTGCTGCGCACCGATGCCGGCATCGCCGTGCGCTCGGTGGCCGACAACGCCGACCGGGCGCGCCTGCTCGGGATCCCCGTCCGCCGCCTGTCGACCCTCGTGTGGGTCATCGCCGGCGTCCTGGCCGGCCTCACCAGCATTCTCAGCGCGCCCTCGGCGGGCATCACGATCTCGGCGGGAGCGGGTCCGGCCCTGATCCTGCCCGCCTTGGCGGCCGCCATCATCGCCGGCATGGAGAACCTGCCGCTGGCCTTCGCCGCCAGCGTCGGCCTCGGCGTCACCAGCGGCCTGTTCGAGTTCAACATGCCCCGGTTCGGCAGCGCCATCGGGGACGTGGTGAACCTGGTGGCGATCCTCCTGGGGCTGCTCTTCCTGCAGCGCAAGCGGAGCCGGGCCGACGACGCCGAGGAGACGTTCTCGGCCACCGGCATTCTGAAGCCGATCCCCGACGCGCTGCGCAAGCTGCCCGAGGTCGTGGCAGCCCGCGTGGGCGTGATGGCGCTCGTCGCGGTGGTCATCGTCGTGATCCCCCTGGTGGCCGGGCCCGGCACCACGCTCGAGTACACGGCGGCGCTCATCTACGGCATCATCGCCATCTCCCTCGTCGTCCTCACGGGCTGGTCGGGCAACGTCAGTCTCGGGCAGTTCGCCTTCGCGGGCGTGGGCGGGGTCATGGCCGGAAACCTGATTGAGAAGGCCAACGCCGACTTCTTCCTGAGCCTGGCCGCCGCCGGTGTGGCGGGTGCCGTCCTGGCGGTGATCGTCGGGATCCCCGCGCTCCGGATCCGGGGGGCGTACCTGGCTGCGGTGACGCTCGCCCTCGGGGTGGCGATGGACACGTTCTTCCTCAACCCGACTTACTTCCCGAACATCATCCCCCAGGCCTTCCTGCGGCCCGTGCTCTGGCAGCGCTTCGACCTCGCCTCCAACAAGTCCTATTACTTCCTGTGCCTCGGCCTTCTCGTGCTCACCATCCTGTTCATCCAGGGCTTGCGCCGGGCCCGTCCCGGACGGGTCCTGCTGGCGACACGCGACAACGAAAAGGCCGCCGCCGCCATGTCGGTGCCGCCCGTGCGCACCAAGCTCGCCGGCTTCGTGCTGGCCGGAACGATCGCCGGCGTCGCGGGAGGCCTGTACGCCGTGCTGCTCGGGGCCGTGGCCTTCAACACCTTCGACCCCTCCTACGGACTCGTCGTGTTCTCCATGGCGGTGATCGGGGGGCTGAGCTCCATCAGCGGTGTGCTGATGGGTGTGGCACTGATTGAGGTGCTCAGCTACTCCTTCCCTAAGTACCAGCTGGTGTTCACGGGAGTCGGCCTGCTCCTCGTCCTGCTGTTCCTCCCGGGCGGGCTGGCTGCGGGCGTGCAGGGCGTCCGCGACCGCCTGCTGAAGGTCATCGCGGTTCGCCGCGGCATTCTGGTGCCGAGCCTGGTGGCCGACAAGCGGGTCGAGCTCGTCGACCATGCGCCGGAGGAGGCGTCGTTGCTGGAGCACGCCCTCAGCGAGGAGGACGACGGGGCCGAGCCTGCCTTCCCCCCCGCCTTCGTGCCCGCACCGGAGGCCCGGGACGAGGACACCGCGCAGGTACCGGTCGTGTCGTCGAACGGGGGCGCCGCCCGACCGGCCACGCCCATCGCCTTCTCGTGCCAGAAGGTGGAGGTCTCCTACGGCCCGGTGCAGATCCTCTTCGGCGTCGACCTCGACGTCCACGAAGGGGAGATCGTGGCGTTGCTGGGCACCAACGGCGCCGGCAAGTCGACCTTGCTCAAGGGCGCCAGTGGCCTCGTCCGGGTCGGTGCCGGATCCGTCCTGCTGCAGGGTGAGCCGATCGCGGGCAAGCCCGCCGAGTCCGTGGCGCGCCGCGGACTCTCCCTGATGCCGGGTGGGCGGGGGATCTTCCCGACCCTGACGGTCGACGAGAACCTCCGCCTCGGCACGTGGATGGTCCGCAAGGACCACCGTGCCGTCACCGAGGCCCGAGGCCGGGTCATGGAGCTGTTCCCGATCCTGCGCCAGCGGGCACACCAGCAGGCCGGCAACCTCTCCGGTGGCGAGCAGCAGATGCTCTCGCTCGCCATGGCGCTCATGGTCACGCCGAAGGTCCTGATGATCGACGAGCTCTCGCTCGGCTTGGCGCCGACCGTGGTGTCCCAGCTGCTCGCCGTGGTGAAATCGCTGCACGAAGGCGGGACGACGATCGTCGTGGTGGAGCAGTCGGTCAACGTGGCGCTCGAATTGGCCGAGCGGGCCGTCTTCCTCGAGAAGGGCGAGGTGCGCTTCAGTGGCCGCACCGTCGATCTCCTCGACCGCCCGGACATCCTGCGCTCCGTGTTCATCGCGGGCGCGGGCTCGGTCGAGGGCACCGTCGTGACACCCGACGCCGGACCCACCGACCTGCACCTGCATGCGAGCGCGTCCTCGGCCCTGATCGTGGCGGACCCGCGGCGGCACGTCCCGCCTTCGGCCGAAGCCCCTTCCATCCTGGAGTGCAACGGCGTGCGCAAGAGCTTCGGTGGCATCGCGGCGATACAGGACATCAGCCTGACCCTGCGCGACGGGGAGATCCTGGGTCTCATCGGCCACAACGGTGCCGGCAAGACGACGTTCTTCGACTGCGTGTCGGGGTTCCTGCCGCTCGACGGGGGTCGGATCCGCCTGGGCGGCATCGACATCGACCGCTGGCCGGCCCAGATGCGCTCGGCCGCCGGGCTCGGACGCACGTTCCAAGAGGCGCGCCTGTTCCCGTCGCTGACCGTCGTGGAGACGATCGCCGTGGCCCAGGAGCGCCATCTCCGGTCGCGCGACATGGTCGCGGCCGGGCTGCGCCTTCCGGCGTCGCTCGACTCCGAGGCGGACGTGGCACGGAAGGCGGAGCATCTGATCGAGATGATGGGCCTCGGTGCCTTCCGGGAGAAGCTCGTCGGCGAGCTGTCGACCGGGACACGACGGATCGTCGAGCTCGCCTGCGTGTTGGCCCAGGAGCCGGGCGTGCTGCTCCTCGACGAGCCCTCCGGCGGCGTGGCCCAGCGCGAGACCGAGGCGATGGGCCCATTGCTCATCCGGGTGCAGCAACACACCGGCTGCTCCATCCTCGTCGTGGAGCACGACATGCCGTTGCTCACGGCCATCTGTGACCGCATGATCGCGCTCGAGCTCGGCGAGGTCATCGCCGAGGGCACTCCCGCCGAGGTGCTCGAGCACCCGGCGGTGATCGAGTCGTACCTCGGCACCGACGAGTCGACCATCAACCGGTCGGGCCTGCGGGTGTAGCCCCCGCCCGGGGCGCGCCTGGGAGACTCGGGCCCGTGCCCACGGTTCCGGCGGTGGTCCGCAAGAGTGGGGAGTCGTCGAGCGTGTGTCGACGGGGCGGCTGGGCGTGAAGGTCGGCCTGCAACCCGTCGCCGGGCAGATGCTCGATGCGGCGAACGGGCCGGCCCAGGGTGCCTGGGCCGGAGGGGACCCGGAGGAATCCGAACGGATCCCTCACGGATCGCTCACACCTGGCCTGGAGGATCGTCCGATGACCGGCAACCGCTGCTCGCACCGGGTCGCCGTGAGCCGGACGCTCCGGCGCGCGTCGAGTGCCTTCGGCGCGCTGGTGGCGTTGGTCGGCCTGGGCGTGGCAGCGGGCGTGCCGGCCGGGGGCACCCCGGCGGCGACGGCGGCCTCACCGGCCTCGACCACGGTCGGCCCGGTCGTGCCGTACGGGGCGCCGATCAAGGCGGCCGTGACGCCCAACGGCACGCGCAGCTTCGGCACCATCGTCCTCGCGGGGAGCACGGTGCGGTCGTACCAGCTCTACGTGCCGCGGTCGCTGCCCAGGCGGACGGCGGTGCCGCTGCTGGTCGCCCTCCACGGCGGCCTGGGATCGGGCAGCCAGTTCGAGCAGAACAGCGGCTTCGACGGCCTGGCCGAGGCGAACCGGTTCATCGTGGTCTATCCGAACGGGACACCGATCCGGCGCGCCGCCCCGAACCGGCTCGTCTGGAACGGTGGCGGCTGCTGCTCGGTCGCCGCCCAGGACCAGAACAACGTCGATGACGTCGGGTTCATCTCGTCCCTGATCAGCAAGCTCGAAGGCCGCTACCACATCGACAAGAGCCGTGTCTTCGCCAGCGGCCACTCCAACGGGGCCATCCTGGCCGAGCGGCTCGCGTGCCAGCTCTCGCGCAAGGTCGTGGCCATCGGGGTCCAGGCGGGCGACCTCTTCGTCAGCCGCTGCTCCATGGCCTCTCCGGTGGCCGCTCTCGAGATCCATGGCACGCAGGACCAGAACATCCCGCTCGACGGCGGGTACGGCCCACGCTCGCTCACCCAGACCAACTTCCCCCCACCGCTCAACGGCCTGAGGACGATCGCCACGCAGGACGCGTGCCCGTCGACGCCGACGACCACGTCGGACTCCTCCAACCCCGCCGTGCATTTCCAGGTCTGGCAGCCGTGCACGCGGGGCACGGTGGTCGAGTGGGCGACCGTGACCGGCGCCAACCATGCGTGGATGGGACACCCCGCATCTCCCGGCACCCAGACACTCATCGGCCCGCCCTACACGGGCTTCGATTCGTCGGCGGCCGTCTGGTCCTTTCTCTCGGCCCATCCGCGCCGATAGGGGCCATCGGATGGCCGCCCGCTTCGACCGAGGGCGTGTGCGCTCCATTTGCCCCGGTCGGGGCCGCACGACAGAGTCGAGCCATGGATGCCCCCGTGACCGGGACGTGCGACCCCCGCTTTGCCTGCGTCAGGGACGAGTTCGCCCGCAACTTCGCCGAGCGGGGTGAGCTCGGCGCGTCGGTGTGCGTCATGGTCGGCGGCATGACCGTGGTGGACCTGGCCGGCGGCTGGCGAGACCGGGGATGCCTCGAGCCGTGGCAGCCCGACACCCTCGTCGACTTCTACTCGGTGGGGAAGGCCTTCCTGGCCGTGCTCGCGCTGCAGCTCGTCGATGTCGGCCTGATCGGGCTCGACGACCCTGTTGTGTCCGTGTGGCCGGAGTTCGCCGCCGGGGGCAAGGAGGGCGCGACCCTGCGTCACGCGCTGTGCCACCGGGCCGCCGTTCCGGCGATACGGGAGGCGCTGACCAACGACGACCTGTGGGACTGGGGACGGATGACGGCCGCGCTGGCGGCGACCGAGGCCTGGTGGGAGCCCGGGACCCGGCACGCCTACCACACCAACACCTACGGGCATCTGATCGGGGAAGTGGTCCGCCGGGTCAGCGGTGAGACGTGCCGACGGCGGCTGGCCGGCCTCACCGGTCCGCTGGGAGCCGACGTCTACGTGGGCGTCCCCCGCAGCGAGCGTCACCGCTGTGCCGAGGTGGTCTTCGCGGGGCCGCAGGGCGCCGGGTCGCTGGACGTCGAGGCGCTGCACGGTGACGCCCGCATGGAGATGCTGAGCTACTTCAACCCGCCGGGGTACTCCTCACTGGGCGTGGTCAATTCGCCGGAGTGGCGCGCCGCCGAGATCCCGTCGACCAACGGGCACGGCACGGCGCGCGGTGTCGCGCGGGTGTACGCCGCGCTGCTCGATCCCGGGCGGGTGCTCTCGGTGGACCTGCTGGCGGAGGCGACCTCACCCCAGTCCCAGGGCTACTGCCCCATTCTGCACGAGGACGTCACCTTCGGCCTCGGCTTCAAACCCACCGTGCCGCGGCGCCCGTTCGGTCCGAACCCGGGCAGCTTCGGTCATTTCGGCACGGGAGGCGCCGTCGGGTTCGCCGATCCCGACACCGGGGTCGCATTCGGCTACGTCATGAACGACGTGATCCCGCGTTGGCAGAGCACGCGCAACCGCGCGCTCATCGACGCCCTGTACGACTCGCTCTGAGCTGCACCGGCGCGACGACGTCCCGCGTCAAACTCCGGCTGTAGATGAACCGTCTGTTTCCACCACAGGGCGCGTTCGTGAATTGATGGTTCGCGCTGCATAGCGAGCGAGCGGGCGGGTATAGGGGAGTCCGTGCCGGGACGGGACCGTGCCCATCACGCGTACACAACAGGCGATGTCCGACGCGTTGGGTTCGTTTCGTGCGCGGCATCCCTGCAACGTCGCGTGCAAGCGCAAGACCTTTCGTGACCGACGACGCGCCTCGACGCGCCCGAGAAACCAGGGGACGACACCACCTATGAGCACAGACGTCATCGGATCCCGTTACCAACTCGAAGGGGTGGTCACGCGCACCGTGGAGGTGACGACGTGGCGGGCCCACGACCGGTGGCTCCACCGGCCGGTGCTGGTCGTGACGCCCGAGCCGGCGAGCCGTGAGAAGTTCGAGGACGTCGCAGCGACCCTGCGCGAGCCTCCGTCGCCGCACCTCCTGGGGATCTATGACGCCGCCCCCGCCCCGGCGGAGTTCGTCGCCTTCCCCGTCCCGCCGGTGACCCTGGCGGAGGAACGTATTCCACGGGACGAAGACGACGTCCTCGCGGCAGGCCGCTCACTGGGCGACGCCGTGGCGGCGCTGCACGACCGCGGCATCGTGCACGGCAACATCCACCCGGGCAGCGTCGTACCCCGCGAGGGCGGTGACGTCGTGCTCTCGCCCTGGCCGCTGGCGCCGCCACCGGGCGACTGGGACGGCCCCGGAGGCTTCGGCAGCGACCCCGACGAGCAGCGCGCCGCCACCGTGGCGGGTGATCTGCGCGCCCTCGGCGCGCTGCTCCTCGGAGCGCTGGCCGGGCCACCGCTGCTCTCGAGCGAGCAGATGGGGAATCTCCAGCGTGAGCTCCGGGAGCGTGCACCAGGCGCGGTGCGCGTCGTCGACCGGGCACTGACGCCGGCCCGTCGGGGCGGATACTGGACGGCCGGCGAGCTCCGCGACGACAGCGCCCTGACGCTGGCCGGCACGCCGCCCGGCGCGACCGCCGACCCGCACCGACCGCCGGCACCCGGGCCTGGGCCCGTCGAGGCGGAGGATCCGCCCGAAGGCCGCCGTGTCGCCGTCGCCGTCGCCCTGGCCGGCGCCCTGCTCGCGGGGGCCACCGCCACCGGCGCGCTGTCGGGCCAGCCACCCCACGCGCCGCGGACCACGACCCACGCGTGCAGCGCACCGGGGAGTGAGCGCGGTCGCTGCGCCGGGCCCAGGGCAAGCCCCGTGGCGACGGCGCCCCTCGTCGCATCCCCGGCGCATGCGCCGGCAGCCGGCCCGGGGGGCGCCCAGGCCACCGTGTCGGACCTCCGTGCCACGCAATCGAGTGGGCCGGGGCCGACCCCAGCCTCCGGCGCGCTGGCTGACGTACGGACGGCCGCGCCGACGGCCGCGCCGACCACCACCACGCGGCCGCCCGTGAGCACGACCACCTCCACGACGCAACCCGCCGTGACGACCACGTCGACGAGCTCGACCACCACCACCGTGCCGTCGACCACGACCACGTCGACGCCGCCGTCGACCACGACCTCGACGGGTCGACCCTCCCGTGGGAGCGCCGGTCCCGGCGATCCCGGCACCAACCAAGCGGGGACCTGAGCGATGGTGGCCGCCGTCGCACTGCTGGTCATCTCGCTCAGCCTCTTCGCGATCGCCATGGCGACGCTGTGGTGGATGCTCCACGCCTGGCGCTCGCCCGAGGTCTTCCGTTCCCTTGGCTTCGGGCCGGTGGGGGCGGAGAACGTGGAGGCGCCGCTGGAGTTCTCGCTCATCGTCCCGGCGCGCCATGAGCAGGCGGTGCTCGGGGTCACGCTCGACCGGTTGGCCGAGCTCGACTACCCGTCCTTCGAGGTGCTCGCCGTCGTGGGCCACGACGACCCTGGCACCATGGAGGTGGCGGACTCGGCTGCGGCACGCCACCCGCACCGCATCCGCGTCATCACCGACCACTCCTGGCCCAAGAACAAGCCATCCGCACTCAACACGGCACTGATGGAGTGCCGCGGCGACGTCGTCGGAGTCTTCGACGCGGAGGACGAGGTGCATCCCCGGCTGCTGCGGCAGGTCGCGGGCGCGTTCGACCGTAGCGGCGCGCACGTGGTGCAGGGCGGCGTGCAGCTCGTCAACTTCCAGTCGAACTGGTACGCCCTGCGCAATTGCCTCGAGTACTTCTTCTGGTTCCGCTCACGCCTCCACTTGCACGCCGAGCGCCGCTTCATCCCGCTCGGCGGCAACACGGTCTTCATCCGGACCGACCTCCTGGTGGCGGTCGGTGGCTGGGACGAGAGGTGCCTGGCCGAGGACTGCGAACTCGGCGTCCGACTCTCGAGTGTCGGCGCCAGGGTCGACGTCGCCTACGACCCGCTGCTGGTGACCCGGGAGGAGACTCCGGGCACCTTGCGCGGGCTGCTGAAGCAGCGGACGCGGTGGAACCAGGGGTTCCTGCAGGTGCTGCGCAAGGGCGAGTGGCGCCGGCTGCCCACCAGGAGCCAGCGCGCGCTCGCCCGCTACACGCTGGCGATGCCCTTCCTCCAGGCGTTCACGGGTCTCGTCATCCCTCTGTCCATCTACTCGATGATCGCGTTGAAGATCCCGGTTGCACTGGCGCTGCTCTCCTTCCTTCCCGTGATCCCGACGCTGGCCGCGCTGGCATTCGAGCTGGTGGGCCTGCGCGAATTCGGGAGGGTCTTCTACGCCCAGCCGCGCCCGTACGACTACGTCCGGCTCATCCTCGGCCTGTTCCCCTATCAGCTGCTGTTGGCGGCCGCCGCCGTCCGGGCCGTCGTCCGGGAGGCGCTCGGGATGCGCGGCTGGGAGAAGACCGCCCACACCGGTGCCCACCGGGGGCAGGCGGCGCTCCCGGTCGCGCCACGCGAGCCTGAGCTCGAGCCGGTGCTCGTCGCGGTCGCTCCCGAGCCGCGATGACGACAGCGCGCGCCATCACCACCCTGGACCGGCCGGTCGGACTTCCCGCCCCCGCCGCCGCACCGGCCGCGCCCTGTGCCTCCGATCTCGTCAACGGGGCGGCGCGTTGGCCCGAGCGACCACCGGCGACCCGGCGGGCGCTGGCGAACGGACGGGCCTGGGTGCGCCGGCACAAGGTCAGCCTGCTCCTCCTGGGTGCCCTCTTGGCCGTGGTCGGCATCGTCCACGGTGTGAACCTGACCCACATGCCGCTTCCCGTCGACGACGAGGGCACGTACATGGCGCAGGCGTGGTCGGTGCAGGTACATCATGCGCTGACGCCCTACACCTACTGGTACGACCACCCGCCGCTCGGGTGGGTCCAGCTGGCGGGCTGGACGTGGGTGACGCACGGGTTCGCCGGGTCCACCCTCGCCATCGACGCCGGCCGCCGGATCATGCTCGTGTACGCGTTGGTGGACGCGGCGTTGCTGTACTTGATCGCGCGCCGGCTCCGTCTTTCCCGTCTCTGGTCCTCGGTCGCGGTGCTGGCGTTCGCTCTCAGCCCCCTCGCCGTCGAGTACCAGCGCATGGTGTATCTCGACAACCTCGCCCTGCCCTGGCTGCTGGGCGCCTTCGCACTCGCCCTGACGCCGCGACGGAGGCTGTGGACGTTCGGGGCCAGCGGTGCCTGCTTTGCCATCGCGGTGCTGAGCAAGGAGACGATGCTGCTGTTCGCGCCCGCGCTCGTGTACCAGGTGTGGCAGCGCTCCCATCGCTCGACCCGGGCCTTCTGCGTCACGGCCGCGGCCTCGGTGTGCGCGCTTCTGGTCGCCATGTACCCGTTGCTGGCGCTCCTCAAGGGCGAGCTGGTGCCCGGCCCGGGCCATGTGAGCCTCGCCAGTGCCATCGCCTTCCAGCTGGGTGGCCGGCAGGGGACCGGCAATCCGCTCGACCCCTCCAGCCAGGCCCACTCCCTCATCGCGGGCTGGCTCCACGTCGACCCGTGGCTGTTGGTGGCCGGCGCGCTCTGCATTCCGGTCGGTCTCGTGGTGCGCCGGTTCCGGCCCGTGGCGCTGGCGCAGGGGATCGCGCTGCTCGACGTCCTCCACGGCGGGTACCTCCCGGTGCCGTACGTCATCAGCCTGCTGCCGTTCGGTGCGCTGCTCGTCGCTGCGGCAGGCTCCACGCTGCAGAGCCACTCGGGATGGCCCGCCGACCACCGGCCTCGCGCCGCCGCGACGGCAGGCCTGACGCTGGGCGCGGCGGGTGCGCTGCTGGTGTTCCTCGTGCCCGCGTGGGCCGCCGGACTGCGGCCGCTGATGAGACAGGATCAGGTGGGGCCGACGGCACAGGCGGAGGCCTGGGTGGAACACCATGTGCCCCGCAGCGATCGCCTTCTCACGGATGACACCGTCTGGGTCGATCTCGTCGATCATGGCTTCGACCAGCCCCTCGGTGTGGTCTGGTTCTACAAGCTCGGGTACGTCAACAACCTGGACCCCTCGGTCAGGCGCACGCTGGCGGGTGGGTGGCACGCCTTCCGCTACGTGGTCGTGACCCCGTCGGTGCGCGCCGCCCTGGCGGGGTCCGGTCAGACCGCCCTCCCGCAGGTGGCGCAGGCGGTGGACCACTCGGTGCCCGCCGCCAGGTTCGGGCGCGGGGTCGATGAGATCGTCGTCCGCCGCATTCTCCCCGGGGCAGCGGCGGCGCTCCGACAACCGCCGAACAGAGCAAGGAAGTGAGACATGGAAGCTAACGAGGAATCCGCCCCACCGCGCTTCGCCACGGTCGTACGGGGCTATGACCGCATGCAGGTCGACGATTACGTCGAACACCTGAACCAGTGGGTCGCACAGGCCGACCTCCGGGCACAACAGTACGAGGCCGCCGCGGCGCGGGCCGCCGCGGAAGCCGAGGAACTCCGCCGCCGCCTCGCCTCGGCCGATGCCGGGGCGCTGACAGCCACGCCGGAATCGATGAAGGCCCTGGGCGACCGGGTGGGCAGCATCATGCAGTCCTCGTTCCAGGCGGCCAAGGAGCTCCACGGCCAGGCCGAGGACACGGCACGGGCCAGGGTGGCCGCCGCGGAGGAGGCGGCGACCCGGATCGTCCGGGACGCGACGGCGCATGCCGACGAGCTGTCCCGGGCGGCTGAGGACCTCTTCGGGCAGGCGCGCGAGGCCCTCGCGGGCGCCGATGATGCCGTGGCCCAGCAGGTGGACGCAGCGAAGGCCCGCGGGGCGGCCGAGCGGGAGGAAATGCTCGAGCGGGCCCGTCAGGAGATGCGTGAGCTGGCTCGCCAGGCCGCCGCCGAGGAGCGCGCCCGCCGCGAGCAGATCGACGCGCTGGACGAACACCGCCGACGCGTCATGGAGGACATCGGGCTCCTGCACGAGCGGCTGGGCAGCATCGGAGACGGCCTGTCCGCCCCAGATCCCGCCGCGGCTGCGCCGCAGGCGGCTCCCGCGCACGCCCCCGAGCCGGCCCCGGACGACACGGCCGTGGTGGTGGTGGCCCGGCCGAACGGACGGAGGAAGGTGGCGTCGTCGGCCGGCTGACGCTGGCGCGGGTCCGGTCTGCGGCGCCCATCGTCGTGGCAACCATGGCGTCGACCGCCGCCGCCACGGCACTCGTGGCCACCGCGGTGGGGAGCGCGGTCGATCGGGACACCCGTCCGGATCGCCCGGTGGCGCGCGCCGTCGACGCGGCGCGAGACGGAGGGGCGCCGCTGCCGGGCGCCGCGGCGGACGCGGCGTTCGCTGCCGCGCAGTACTTCCTGGCGCACTACGAGTTGCCCAGCGGACGCGTCGTCCGACGGGACCAGGGAGGTGACACCGTGAGCGAGGGGGAGGCCTACGCGATGCTGCTCAGCGTCGCCGCTGGGAACCGGCCGCGCTTCGATTCGGCCTGGGCCTGGACCCGGTCGCACCTCTTGCAGCCTTCGGGCCTGCTCGCCTGGCATTGGGCGGACGGGCGCATCATCGGGAGCGAGCCTGCGGCCGATGCCGACGTCGACGCGGCCTACGCGCTCGAGCTGGCGGCGCGCCGGTTCGGCGAGCGCGCCGACCTGCTGCCCGCCCACACCATGGCGACGGCCATCCTCCGTGACGAGACCGTCGCAGCACCCACGGGACGTGTCCTCGTTGCGGGGCCCTGGGCCGTGGGCCCCCCGACGTATGCCAATCCGAGTTACGCCGCGCCGGCCGAGCTGGCGTCGCTCGGCGACCTCACGGACCCGCAGGGATTCGCCGCCCTGGCCCGGGGGACCCGCACACTGGTGGCGGGCGTCCTCGCGGTCGACACCCTCCCTCCCGACTGGGTGCAGGTGTCGACGGGGCCGCCGCTGGCGGTCAGCCCACCCGGTCTCGGTCCCGTCGACCGCTACGGCTTCGACGCTGCCCGTCTGCCGGTGCGGTGGGCGGCCTCGTGCGACGACGGGGACCGGCGCACGGTGGCCACGCTGTGGCCACCCCTCGAACGCGCCGCCCGGCGGAACGGGGCGACCGTCGACCTCGCCGTCGTCGGCCACGGGAGCGCAGGTGCGGTGCGTTCTCCCGTGGGCCTCGTGGCCACCGCCGCGGCCGGATGGGCCGATGGCCACACGGGTGCCGCACTCCGGTTGCTCGAACGGGCGGAGGCGGCGAACCGGGCCCGCCCGACGTATTACGCCAGCGCCTGGGTCGCGTTGGGCCGGGTGCTGCTCGAGACGGCGCGGCTCGGGACCTGCAGGGAGCGATGAGCGGCGGCCAGAGGGGGGTCGGTGTCGTCCGGGTGCGCATGTTCTAACGTTCGGTCCGAACGGGTCGCCGGCGCCGGGCGACCGCACAAGGGGGCGACATGACCAGCGCAGCGATGGCGGCACCGACCAGACGGGCCGACATGTGGTTCGCCGGCACCGCGCCGCAGCGCCGTCTGACCGTCGCGTTCCGCGTCATCCTGGCCATCCCGCAGATCATCGTCCTGTATTTCCTCTTCATCGCCACCTTTTTCGTCCTCGTGATCGGGTGGTTCGGCGCGCTGTTCATGGGTCGCCTTCCCGAATGGGTGCAGAGCTTCGTCAGCGGCGTAGTGCGCTGGACGACTCGGGTGTACGCGTACACGTACCTCCTCACCGATCAGTACCCCCCGTTCTCGCTCGACGACGAGGACTACCCGGCCCGGCCGATCCTCCCCGAACCGGGCCGGCTCAACCGCTGGGCCGTGCTGTTCCGCATCATCCTGGTCATCCCGGCCTACGTCTTCGCCCAGATCGTCGAGTACGGCCTCACCATCCCGCTGCTCTTCGTGGCGTGGCTGATCGCCTTGTTCAGCGGGCGGATGCACCCGGCGCTCTACCCCGCGTACTCGGCGTTGCTGCGCTACCAGCTGCGCCTGCACTCCTACCTCTTCATGCTCACCTCGGAGTACGCCTGGGGCATGCTCGGCGACCAACCCGTCGCGCCCTCGCCGTTCGCACCGCCGCCACCCCCCTCCTTCCCGGCCCCGCAGGCGCCGTGGCCGACCGCCTCCGGCATGCCGCCCGCCACGACCGGCTCCGGCCCGCCGGCACAGCCGTACGCCTATCCCTCGACGCCGACCGCGTCGACCCCCGGCGAGGCGCCTCCACCGGCGCACACGCCGCCCGAACAGCCCGAGCCGGACCAACCGGGTCCGTCGGAGCCCGTCGACGCGCCTGCCGCTGCCGCCCCACCGGAGTGGCCGCCACCCATGCCGCCACCACCGCCCCCGACCGGCCTCGCTGCGATGCCCCCGCCGTCCCCGTGGGAGCGCTCGGTGCCGTCGGGGCCGGCGGCGGACGAGACGCCATCGTGGGCCGCACTCGTCCTCACCGGCGCCGCGCGTGGCTGGATGATCTTCGCCATCGTGTGGGGCTCCATCGTCTTCGTGGGTCAGAACGTGGCCCAGAGCCTGGCCCGGTCCCATCCGCACACCTCGGCCCAGCAGGTCAATGCCGTCGTGAAGGACTACAACAGGTCGGACACCGCCATCGCGAGCGCCAGCAGTGCATCCTCGTCCTGCGCGACGGTCGCCTGTCTCCGCGCCTCGCACCTCGCTGCCGCATCGAAGCTCACCCAGTTCGACAACGATCTGCGGAACATGAGCCTGCCCGCCAACGCGAGCGAACCGGCGCAGGTGGTGGAGAGCGACACGACGCAGCTGTCGTCCATCCTCTCCCGGCTGGCCAACTCCTCGGATCTCTCGACCTACCGGGCCGCGATCCGTAGCAGCAACCTCACCACGATCTGGAGCTCCTACCACGTCGACACCCAGACCCTGGTCAATGCGTTGAATTCCGACGTCGGCTGAGCGGCATCGAAAGGCTGCATCGTCCGGGAGTGTGAGGCGGTGACGTTCGAGGAGCTCGTGGCCGAGGGCGCCGCCGCTCCGGTCGATGGGTGGGACTTCTCCTGGTTCGAGGGCCGGGCGACGGAGGAGCGGCCACCCTGGGGCTACGCCACGCTGATGGCCGGCCGCATGGCGCTCGCCACGGCCGCCCTCGACATCGAGACGGGCGGTGGCGAGGTCCTGGCCGCCGCCACACTGCGGCCGCCCCTGCTGGTCGCCACCGAGTCGTGGCCCCCGAACGTGGCCCTGGCGCGCGACCGGCTGTGTCCTCGGGGTGCGCACGTGGTGGCGGTGGCGGACGCGCCGACGCTGCCGTTCGCCGACACCTCGTTCGACCTGGTCGTCAGTCGCCACCCCGTCGTCGTGCTGTGGGAGGAAATCGCACGCGTCCTGCGCCCGGGCGGCACCTACCTGTCACAGCAGATCGGGCCCGGGACCAACCGGGAGCTCACCGACTTCATGATGGGCCCCCAACCGGTCAACGCCGTCCGGAGCCCCGAACGTGCCCGCGCCGCGGCGGAGGCGGTCGGCCTCGAGGTGGTCGACCTGCGGGCGTGCGCGTTGCGGGTCGAATTCTTCGACGTCGCCGCCATCGTCTGCTTCCTGCGCAAGGTGCGCTGGACGGTGCCGGGCTTCACGCCCGAGTCCTACGTCGACCGGCTACGTGCCATGCACCAGCGCATCGAGGAGGGCGGCCCGTTCGTCTCGACCGCGCAGCGGCTTCTGGTCGAGCTGCGCCGTCCCGCCTGAGCGAAGATCAGCTGGCCTGACTGACCGAGCTCATGTTGAAGTCGGGGATGCGCAGCGGCGGCATGATCGTCCGGTTCAGGTACTCGCCGAACTCGCGCCCGAAAGAGCGCACCGGAGTACCGACCTCGGTGGTCCGCGCCAGCAGGTCGACCGGGCTCTCGTTGAAGCGGAAGTTGTTGGCCGCGCCGATCACGGCGCCGTCCTCAATGACGTAGACACCGTCACGCGTGAGGCCGGTCACGAGCAGCGTGGCCGGATCGACCTGGCGGATGTACCACAGGCAGGTCAACAGCAGGCCCCGCTCCGTCCGGGCCACCATGTCGTCGACCGAGCCGCCCCCGCCGTCGGCACAGCGCAGCACGAGGTTGTCGACGTAGGGTGCCATCTCCGCCCCGGACTTCGCGGCGCCCGCCCGGTGGTAGCGGAGGTGCGTCAACATGCCGTCGCGCAGCCACTCCGTGCGGCCGATGGGGAGCCCGTCGTCGAAGACGGAGATGTCGGAGCTGCTGGCCTCGGTCACCACGAAGGGTGCGCACTCCACACCCGGCTCGAAGGGGTCGCTGTAGAGAGCGAACGGCATCGTCGCGATCCGATCGCCGACGCGCGTGCCCCCGCCCTCCTTCGAGAAGACGGTGCGGCCGTCCTCGGCGTCCTGGCCGCCGAGGGCGTAGAAGTCGATCATGGTCATCATGTCGCCGACACCCGAGGGCGGCAGGATGACCTCGTAGCGACCTGCCTCGAGCGCGATCTGGCGCGTGCCCCAGTCGAGGCGGCGCCAGATCTCCTGCTCCATCTCCTCGAGTGACGGCGTGACCGTCGGCCGACCGACCCAGGCCGAGCCCGTCCCGTCCGCCGTGCGGCCCACCAGGTGCGCGGCCCCCGTCGACTGCAGGTGGGAGCGACGCAGCCCCGTGGAGGTGCCCAGGTAGTGCGTCGTCAGGTCCAGCTCCGCGAACCCTGCCAGCACGGCGTCGCGCGCGTCCGCCCGGGCGAAGGCTCCCGAAAGAGATGACAGGACGCCTTCGAGCACCGAGGCGTCCGTCTCCTCCGGCGCCAGCCCGAAGGGGCGCCCGAGAGCGCTGTCCGACGGTTCGACCAGGGAGAACGCATCCTCGGCCGGCGGAGCCGCCCGGGCGTCGGCCAGTGCCGCCGCGACCATCTCGGCGACACCCTCGGTGCCTACGACGCCGGACCGCCGTGCCGTGCTGACCGCGCTGCCGGCGACGACGATCACGCTCACGGCGCGGGCGCGGTGCACGCCGTTGGTCGTCGTCCGGTTCAAGGCGAAGCGGACGTCGGCGTGACTGGCCTCCTCGACCAGGACGATGCAGCCGTCGGCGCCGGCGGCACCGGCCGTCGCCACACCGTGCTCGACCAGTTCCTGGGCGGGGATCACGTGGTCCGCCCCATGTTCAGCGACCCGACTCCTCGCGGGCGTTGAGGATCCGCACCCCGCGCACGAGCACCGACGGGCACCCGTGCGACACCGGAGCGGTTTGGCCCGGCTGCCCCTTGCCGCAGTTGAACGCTCCCCCGAGCACCCAGGTGGACGCACCGCCCACCGCCTCCATGGCCCCCCAGAATTCGGTCGTGGTGGCTTGATACGCCACGTCCTTGAGCTGCCCGGCGAGCTTCCCGTTCTCAATCCTGTAGAAGCGCTGCCCGGTGAACTGGAAGTTGTAGCGCTGCATGTCGATCGACCAGCTCTTGTCACCGACGACGTAGATCCCCCGGTCCACCCGTGCGATGAGCTCGTCGGTGGTCGGGCCGTCGGCCCCGGCATGGGCGAGCGACACGTTGGCCATGCGCTGAATGGGCACGTGCATGGGGGAGTCGGCGAACGCGCAGCCGTTGGAGCGCCCGAAGCCCATGGCGGCGGCGATGGAGCGGTCGAGCTGGTAGCCGACGAGCACGCCGCCCCGCACGAGGTCGAAGGACTGGCCCTCCACGCCCTCATCGTCGATTGCGACGGTGGCCAGCCCGTGCTCCACCGTGCGGTCCCCGGTCACGTGCATGACGGGGGAGCCGTACTGCAGTGTGCCGAGCTTGTCGAAGGTGGCGAACGAGGTGCCGGCGTAGGCGGCCTCGTAGCCGACGGCCCGGTCGAGCTCGGTGGCGTGGCCGATCGATTCGTGGATGGTGAGCCATAGGTTCGACGGGTCCACGACGAGGTCGTAGCTGCCCGACTCGACCGACGGCGCCGCGAGCTTCTCGGCCAAGAGCTCGGGCAGCCGGGCCAGCTCCGCGCCCCAGTCCCAGTTGCCCTCCGAGGTCGGCCCGGTCAGCCATTCCCAGCCGCGGCCGACCGGCGGGGCGATCGTGCGCATCGTCTCGAAGCCGGTGTCCGAGAGGGCGAGCGCCTCGAGCTGGGCCTGCAGGCGCACCCGGTGCTGGCTGGCGCGCGTCCCGTTCAGGTCGGCCAGATAGGTCTGCTCGGACACGGCCAGGAGCGAGGCGGTCGTGTGCGAGACGACGGCGTGGCCGCCCAGCATGCGGCACCACTCCGACAGGAGGGCGATCTTGTCTGCCATGGGCACGCCCGAAGGATCGATCTCGAACGCGCTGGACCACACCACGTCGCCGTGGTTCGGCTCGGGCGCCAGCTCAACGCGCCCGCCGGCCGCCCGGCCGGTGACCCGCGCCATCTCCATGGCGCGGGGGACGAGGCGGGCCGCCTCCTCGGGGCGAACGTCGACGGTGGCGGCGTACCCGACGGCTCCGTCGACGACCACGCGCAGGCCCATACCGAACTCCGTGTCGTCCGCCGCCGTCTCGGGGTGCGCGTCGTGGAGGCGGACCATCTGGCTGCGGATGCGCTCGACCCGGAGCTCGGCTGCCTGGCAGCCCCCGGCTGCACCGAGCGCGGCGTCCGCCAGTGCCGAGAGCTCGTCCGCCGCGAGTGGCATCAGGCGACGGGCGTGGGTTGCCGCACCGGGAGGCCGGCGGCGGTGTAGATGGCGTCGATGAGCTCCATCGTACGGATGGCGTCGGCGGCGGTGGTCGGGAACGACGCGCCGTCCTCGACGGCTGCCGCGAACGCCTCGAGTTGGAAGTCGTAGCTCGGTTTGCGGCTGAAGCGCTCCTTGCGCGTACCGAGCGAGGTGGTCACCTTCATCCGGTGCCCGTACTGCGGGCTGAAGGGGTTGAAGACGGAGATCTTGCCGTTGTCGCCCGTGATCTCCGCGTGGAGGCGCAGCACCGAGGACGAGAACATGGAGCAGCCGATGTGCGCGCTGCCGCCGTCGGTGAGGGAGAAGTGGGCATCCATGGCCCGGTCGACCCCGGGGGAGGAGAGCTTCGCCTCGGCGCTGATCACCCGGGGCCCCGGAGCGACGAGCCGCAGGAGGCTGATGGGGTAGCACCCCATGTCCATGGTGGCCCCGCCGGCCAGCGCCAACCGGTAGCGGATGTCCCCCTTCTTCCACAGCGGGGCCGAGAAGGCGACGTCGACCTTGGAGATGTTGCCGAGCTCTCCGGAGCGGACGATCTCGACCAGCCGTTTGGCGAGAGGGTGGTACTGGTAGTGGAAGGCCTCCATGACGACTAAACCGGGGTTGCCATTGTCGGCCTCCGCCACCGCCCGTGCCTCGTCGGCGTTGGCGGTGAAGGGCTTCTCGCAGAGGACGTGCTTGCCGGCCCCGAGGGCGGCGATCGTCCAGTGCCCGTGCAGCCCGTTCGGCAGCGGGTTGTAGACGGCGTCGATGTCCGGGTCGTTCACCAACTCGGCGTAACTGCCCAGGACACGGGGGATCTCATGCTTGCGGGCGAACTCCTCGGCCCGGGTGCGGTCGCGGGCCGCCACGGCGGTCACGAGGGCGCGGCCGGTCCGTCGGGCGGGTTTGACCAGGGCGACGGGGGTGATACGGGCCGCCCCGAGGACCCCGATCCTCAGCACGCGGCGGTCATCGGGGCGTGTTGACCTGGGAGGGGCAGTGAGGACGGGGCCCGACGGACGTTTCCCCAGTATGGGACGGAGGGGCCGCAACGCCGGCCGGGGCTACCTGGCGCACCATGAGCACGGACGCTAACGCACGCGGGCCACGCCCGACGCTTGGACACATCCGGGGCCTCGACGGCATCCGGGCGCTGTCCGTGCTGGCCATCATCGCCTTCCACACCGGCCTCAACTCGGTTCCCGGAGGGTTCTACGGCGTGGATTCCTTCTTCGTTCTCTCGGGGTTCCTCATCACATCACTGCTGGTCAAGGAGTGGGGTGGGACCGGCAACATCCGGTTGCGGCGCTTCTGGGCCGGCCGGGCCCGGCGGCTGCTGCCCGCGCTGTTCCTGCTCGTCGCCGTCATCGGCGTCGTCCTGGCAGTCGTGCCGCGCGTCCTGGCCACGCCCCACGTCCTCGGCGACGCCCTGT
Source organism: uncultured Acidimicrobiaceae bacterium (assembly GCA_963809825.1). GTDB lineage: Bacteria > Actinomycetota > Acidimicrobiia > Acidimicrobiales > RAAP-2 > Bog-473. The sequence continues at coordinate 248,539 of CAWELJ010000005.1, forward strand.
CCACCGTCTTCTACGTCTCGAACTGGTACTCAATTCACGGCGGGGTGACCTACTTCTCCCTGTCCTCCCAACCCTCACCGCTCCTGCACACCTGGTCGCTGGCGATCGAGGAGCAGTTCTACCTGGTGTGGCCGCTCGTCGTCCTGGCCGTGCTCAAGCTCGGGACGGCACGGCGGTCCCGGTCGGTCCGCGGACGCCGCGTCGAGGTCCTCGGGGGCGGCCGCATGCTGCTCGTCCCCCAGCCCCCGGTCCGGCGGGACCCCGACTGGACGCGCCGCCGCCGCCTGCACGTGCTGTTCGCCGTGGCGTGCCTCGGCTCGCTCGCCTCGGCCGTCCTGATGGTGTGCCTGGCACCCCAGGGGTACACGACCCGCGCCTACTACGGGACGGACACCCGGGCCCAGGCACTGCTGGTCGGCGCCGCCATCGCCATCGGGCTGACGCTCTGGCGGGAGGGGAGCCGCCGCCGGTGGTTCACCCGCCTCGCCTCGGTGCTGGCGATCGCCGGCATCCTCGGCACTGCGGCGCTGTGGGCGACGACGACCGAGACCTCGACCTTCGCCTTCAGTGGCGGCTTCCTCGTCGCCAGCCTGGCTGCGGGTGCCGTCGTCCTCGGGTGCGCGGTGGCTCCCCGCTCGCTCGCCGTGCGGCTCTTGGAACTGCCGCCGCTGCCACAGTGGGGCCGGATCTCCTACGGCGTCTACCTCTGGTACTGGCCGGTGCTGCTGGTGATGACGGGGCAGCGGCTGCACTGGGGTGTCTATCCGCTGTTCCTCGCCCGCGTCGGCATCACCGTGGCCATCGCGGCCATCAGCTACGACCTCGTCGAGATGCCGATCCGCCGTGGCGCGCTCAGGCACTGGCGCTCATGGATCGCCGCGCCGATCGGCGCCGCCGCCGCCATCGGCGCGGTGTTCATCAGCACGCTGGTGCCGGTGGGTGCGAGCGAGCTGCAGGGCACCCAGCTCAGCGTGGTGGCCGCCCACGTCGTCACCTCGACCACGGCGACCACGGCGGTGACGCGGCCGGGCCAGGTGACGACGACGGAGCCACCGACCACCACGACGACGGCCCCCTCCTACCTCACCCCGGCCCTACCCCCGACCAGCGCCACGAGACCGGTCAAGGTGCTCCTCGTCGGGGACTCCATCGCCGGCTCGCTGGGCGTGGGACTCGCCCTCGAGGCGCGCCAGTACGACGTGCAGATCGCCAACGAGGGGACGCCCGGCTGCTCCTTGTCCATGCAGGGCCAAATTCGGGTCCTCTTCTACACGGTGCCGCCGGATGCACCCTGCGACGTCGGCAACCACCCGGACTCCCTGCTCACCGCGTGGCGCAGATGGGTGGACGCCTACAACCCCGACGTCGTGGTCTACCTCGCCCGGGGTGAGACCTTCGACCAGAACGTCGGCGGGCAGTGGCAGAACATCGGGCAGGCCGCCTTCGGCCGCTACGTGGAGAGCCGGTACCGCCAGGCGGTGGCGGTCCTCGGTTCCCGGGGCGCCAGCGTGGTCCTGATGACGACGCCCTACTACGACAGCGGGGTCCCTCCGGCCGGCGGCGCGTGGCCCGAGGACGACCCGGCGCGGGTCTCCATCGACAACGCGACCATGCAGACGGTGGCGGACACCACACCCGGGGTAGCCGGCGGCGGCCGGGTGTACGTGTTCGACCTCAACACGGTCGTCTCACCGGGCAGGCGGTATGCGGCCAGTGTCGGGCAGGTCAACGTGCGCTGCACGGACGGCGTGCACTTCACGCGATCGGGTGGCATCTTCGTGGGGATCCGGTTGGCCCCCGAGCTCGCGGCGCTGGGCCAGGCCCATGCCGCGTCATCCCCGGGTGGCACCTGGCCGGGGTCTCTGCCACCATCGACGCCGTCATGGTTCCCGAAGCTCCCCTGCCAGTAGTCCGCCGTGCCACGCAGGCCGATGTCGAGGCGATGGCCGCCCAACTGGCCCGGACCTTCTTGGACGACCCGGTCATCAGCTTCATCTTCCGGGGCGAGGCCCGCCGCGAGGCGGGCCTGCGGGCGTACTTCTGTACCCAGATGCGGGCGGACTACCTGCCCTTCGGTGGCTGCTACACCACCGACGGCTACGCCGGCTCGGCCATCTGGGCCCCCGCCGGGAAGCCGCTGCTCACGGGACTGCGGGCGGTGCTCACCATGCTGCCCGTGCTGCCCTACGTGGCTGCGAACCTGGTCACCACGCTCCGCCTCCTCAACACGGTCGAGACGATGCACCCCCACGAGCCGCACTGGTACCTGGCCACGCTGGGCACCGCCGTCGAGCAGCAGGGCAAGGGCGTCGGCGGCGCTCTGATGCGCCCGGTGCTCGAGCACTGCGACACCGAGGGGCTGCCCTGTTATCTCGAGTCGTCCAAGGAGCGCAACGTGCCCTTCTACCGGCGCCACGGCTTCGAGGTCGTGCAGGAGGTGCTGCTGCCCGGCGGCGGCCCGCGCATCTGGACCATGTGGCGGGAGCCGCAGCCGTCTCTCTGATCGCCGCCGCGCCGATCAGGTCGGGTGGATCCCCTCGGGCATGGAGAGGGCGTCGTTGACCACGAGCCCGAGCACGTCGATGACCGCGCGTGCCGGCGCCGACGGCAACCCGCGCCGCCGCTGGGCCACACCGACGCGCCGTCGCGGCAGACCGGTCACGGGCAGCACGGAGAACCGGCCGCGCAGGTGCCCCGGCACCGCCGTGGCCGGGAGGATGGCCGGCCCGTAGCCGTCGAAGGCCAGCGAGGCGATCAGGCGCACGCCGTCCAGCTCCATCGCCGGCCGCAGCTCGATGCGCGCGGGCACGGTGGCACTGTCGATCTCGGCCCGCAGGGGGGTGCCCGGGGCGGGGAGGAGAAGCTCGAGCTCGGACAGGCGCTCGAGGGGGAGCGCGGGCTCGGTGGCGAGGGGGTGGTCGAGGGGCAGGACCGCCACGAGGTCCTCGTCGAAGAGCTGGGCCGCCATGATCTCGTCGCCACTGAGGGGGAATGTCACGACGGCGAGGTCGAGCTGTCCCGAGGCGAGCTGTTGTTCGAGCTGTGCGCTCTGGCCGTCGGCCACGTTCAGGTGGATGTGGGGGTGCCGCACACGCAGGAGGTCGAAGAGCTGGGGGACGAGCCACCGCCCGGTCGTGCCGATCATGCCGAGGCGAACCGTCCCGACCACCTCTTCGCGCAGCGCGGTCACGTCGGCCACCATCGCCTCGAGCTCGTTCATCACCCGGCGCGCCCGCTCGATCACCACCTCGCCCTCCTCGGTGGGCCGCCCCGATGCACGGTCGACCAGCTGGACGTCGAGCTCGCGCTCGAGCCGGGCGACGTGGGCCGAGACGTTGGACTGCACCGTGCCGATGGAGGCCGCAGCGGCCGAGAAGCTCCCGGTGTCTGCGATGCCCAGCAGTGCTTGCAGGTGTTTCAGTTCCATGGCACCTGGGCCGTAAGAAACGCTAGCCGTAGTTGCATTTCACATCAGTATAACTGATATCAAGTATCTGCTAAAGCTGCTTGACTGATTGCCGAAAGATCGCCAAAATGGAGCTCAGACCGCAGGGAATCGGAAGCCCCCCCTCCTACCCTGATGAGTCTCGAGAAGGGATCGCCCTCCCCCCCGGCGATCCCTTCTCCTAATTCCGGCCCGGTGCACACCCGTTCCCTGCGCCCCCCGAGCTGGCTCCGCAACTGACTTAGGCTGCGTAGCCGTGACGACGAGCGCCGTCTTCATCGACCTCGATCGGACACTCCTCTGTCACGCCTCCGGCCAGATCCTCAACCAGGCGCTCGTCGCGGAGGGCGTGTTGCCCGAGGGGCGCTCGCTGCCGGGGGACAAGCTCCTCTACGCCGTCAACGACCGCCTGGGCGAGAACCTGCTCTCCATGTCCCTCGTCCGGGCCGCCGCCCGGGTGGCCCGGGGCTGGCGCCAGGACCAGGTGCAGGCTGCGGGTCGGAGGGCCGTCGCCGCGCTGAGCGGGCTCGTCGCCCCGTTCGCCCCCCAGCGCCTGGCCGCCTTCCGCGCCGAGGGTCACCGCCTCGTGCTCTCGACGACGACGCCGGTCGACATGATCGCCCCCTTCGCCGAGGCGATCGGGTTCGACGACCTCATCGCCACCGCGTACGAGACGAAGGACGGCCGATACACCGGCCGCCTCTACGAGGGGTTCGTGTGGGGGACGGGCAAACTGCGCGCCGTGCGGGAGTGGGCCGACGATCACGACGTCGACCTGGCCGACTGCCACGCCTGCAGTGACAGCATCTTCGACGTCCCGCTTCTCTCGAGTGTGGGCTCACCCCACGCCGTCAACCCGGATCCCTCGCTCACCGTCGTCGCCACCGCCCGGCGCTGGCCCATAGAGCACTGGGACCGGCCGCCGGGAATCCCGAGCGTGCTGGGACTCGAGCCGTACCACATGCTCCGACCCTTCATCCGCAAGCTCAGCTTCCCCTACGCGCGATTCGACATCGCCGGGGTCGAGAACGTGCCCGTCCGCGGCCCCGTGCTGCTGGCCGCCAACCACCGCAGCTACTTCGACGTCGCGGCGCTGGCGCTCGTGGCACGTGAACTCGGCCGGCCGGTGCGCTTCCTCGGCAAGCGGGAGATCTTCGACGCCCCCGTCGTCGGGCAGATCGCGCGGGCGATCGGCGGCATCGCCGTCGACCGGGGCAGCGGGTCGGGCCAACCGCTGCGCGACGCCGAGGCAGCTCTCAAGGCAGGCGAGGTCGTGATCGTGCTCCCCCAGGGCACCATCCCGCGTGGGCACGAGTTCTTCGACCCGGAACTGCACGGCAAGACGGGCACGGCACGTCTTGCCGCCATCACCGGTGCGACCGTCGTCCCGGTCGGGCTGTGGGGGACCGAAATGGTCTGGCCGCGCTCGGCGCGGATGCCCGATTTCACCCTCGTGCGCAATCCGCCCAAGGTGACGGTCCGGGTGGGCAAGCCGGTGCCGCTGGCGCTCACCGACGCCAAGGCGGACACCGAGACGATCATGCAGGCGGTCAGCGCCCTGCTGCCCGCAGAGTCGCGGGTGCGCCACGAGCCCACTCCCGAGGAGCTGGCGCGCACCAAGCCACCTCGGTGAGGGCGCGCCTCGCCAGCGCCACCACCCGTATCGTCAACGCCGCATCGCGGCGAATGGGGCGCGGGCAGGGAACTGTCGCGGGCGGACGGGCGGGGTTGCGGCTCGATCCGAAGTTGCTCGAGCACCTGAGCGCCGGGCGACAGGTGGCTCTGGTCACGGGAACCAACGGCAAGACAACCACGACGCGTTTGTTGACCGTGGCGCTGGCCGCCAGGGGCGACGCAGTGGTGAGCAACGAGACCGGGTCCAACATGCCACCCGGGCACGTCGCTGCACTCGCCGGGTCGCACGCCGACCACGCCGTCCTCGAGGTGGACGAGGTCTACCTGCCACGCGTGCTGGCCGCCACCGGCGCCGTCGTCGTCGTCCTGCTCAATTTGTCCCGCGACCAGCTCGACCGCACGAACGAGGTACGGATGGTGGCGGGTCGCTGGCGGGCGGCGCTCGCCGCGGCGCCCCACACGCACGTCGTCGCCAATGCCGACGACCCGCTCGTCGTGTGGGGCGCCGGCGTGGCGCGCGACGTGCACTGGGTCGGGGCCGGCCTCAGGTGGCAGTTCGACGCGGTGGGCTGCCCCGCCTGCGAGGGTCGGATCGAGTTCGGCGAGGGCGGCTGGTACTGCACGGGCTGCGGCTTCGCCCGTCCCGCAACGGAGGCCGCACTCGTCGTGTCCGCCGACGGCACGGCCAGCGGGGTCTGGGCGGACGGCCGGACCCATCGGGTCGACCTCGCGCTTCCGGGCCGGTTCAACCAGGCCAACGCGCTCATGGCGGCCGTGGCGGCCGAGGCGTGCGGCGTCGATGCGCCTGCCGCGCTCGAAGCCATGGCGGAGGTGAACGACGTGGCGGGCCGCTTCACCATCCGTGCCTTCGCTGACGTGGAGGCCCGCCTGATGCTGGCGAAGAACCCGGCCGGGTGGGACGAACTGCTCGACCTCGTGGCCCGGTCGGACGCGCCGCTCGTTGTGAGCATCAACGCCCGGGTCGCCGATGGTGCCGATCCCAGCTGGCTCTGGGATGTGCCCTACGAGCGCCTGGCCGGCCGATCGGTGGTCGCGACGGGGGACCGCTTCCGCGATCTGTCGGTCCGCCTGCGCTACGCCGGTGTGGCGCACCGCACGGAGCCGGACCCGGTGCTGGCCGTGACGATGGCGGCGGACGGGACGCAGCGTGTCGTCGACGTGATCGGGAATTACACCGCCTTCCACGACCTGCTCGGGAGGCCCGCATGAGCGGGCCGCTGCGGGTGGCGGTCGTGTACCCGGACCTTCTCGGGACCTATGGCGACGGTGGGAACGGGTTGATCCTCACCCGGCGCGCCCAATGGCGCGGTCGAGATGCCGTCTTGTTGCAGGCGGCGTCGGACGAGGCACTGCCGGATGCGGACATCTACTGCCTGGGCGGGGGCGAAGACGGTCCCCAGGTGCGTGCCTCGCGCTCGCTCATCGACGACGGCACCCTGGTCGAGCGGGTGGCCGGTGGCGCAGTGGTCTTGGCGGTGTGCGCCGGCTTCCAGGTGGTCGGACGCAGTTTCCCGGGCGCGGATGGCGATCTCCACGAAGGCGTGGGGATTCTCGGCGTCGACACCGTGAAGGGAACCGGGCCGCGTGCGGTGGGTGAGGTGGTGGCGGAGCCCGAGGGGATCGCCGGCCTCCCCGTGCTGACGGGGTTCGAGAACCACGGCGGGGTGACCGCGCTGCGTGACGGCACGGTCGCATTGGGTCGTGTCACGGCCGGCGTCGGGAACGGCGACGGCGGCGAGGGAGCGGTCAGCGGCCGGGTCGTCGGGACCTACCTCCACGGTCCCGTCCTGGCACGGAACCCGGTGCTGGCTGACCTGCTGCTGTCCTGGGCGTTCGACGGCGCGACTCTCGACCCGCTGGACGACGCCGACGCCGAGGACCTGCGCGAGGAACGGCTGGGCTCGGCGCGCCGCAAGCGGCGGTTCGGCCGGCGGGCGTAAGGGCGGCCGCGCCGGGCGACCGGGTCTGGCGGTCAGCTCTCGGGCGTGACGTCGACGGCCAGGAGATCGCGTGCTACCACGACGGGGCCCGAGAAGTGCTGGCGCGCCAGGTCGATCCATTCGTTCTCGGAGCTCGGCTGCGGCGCGGGAACGAGATGCGTCAGGATCAGCGTGCCGACGCCGGCGCGGGCGGCGGTCCGCGCCGCGTCCTCGACCGAAGAGTGGTAGTCGAGGACGTCGGTCAACCTCGGCAGACCGATGGGTTCGATCAGGTCACGACGGATGACCGTGTGGACGAGCATGTCGGCGCCCGCGCAGAGCTCGTCGAGACCTGGGCACGGCACGGTGTCACCCGCGATGACGACGGACGCTCCGCCCTCGTCGACCCGGTAGCCCACGGTCGGGCGTACGGGAGCATGGTCGGTGGGGCCGGCCGTCACACACACCGATGCCTCCTCCAGCACGACACCGGATTCGGTCTCGGTGACTTCCGCCGTCGGCCGCCATTGCAGGTCGGCGTGGTGCGCCATCCGGTAACCGATGTCGAGCTCGAGCATGGCCTCGGTCGCCCGGAGCAGCCCGGTCGTGCCGGCGGGGCCGAAGACGAGCAGGGGGTGGGGTTGGAATGACGTCACCCAGCGCGAGGTGATCACGTCGTTGAGATCCGTCGTGTGGTCGCTGTGCAGGTGGGTCAGGAAGAGCCCGCGCAACGCTCCTGCGGCGGACCCCGCCGCCGCGGCGCGCATCAGGACGCCCCGCCCGCAGTCGAACAGCAGGTCACCGATCTCCGTTCGCACCAGGGTTGCCGGACCGGCACGCTCGGCGTCGGGGAGCGGGCTGCCGCTGCCGAGGATGATCGTCTGCATCGGACTCCTCTCGTCGGGTGGCGGTCGCCCGTCGGGTGCAGCATGGCACCGTTGGTACCATCGCGCGGCGACTGCAGAGAGGGGCGTGACCGGTGACGGGACCGAGCGCAGATGGAATGGAGACTCTTCTCCGCCAGCTCGGCGCGCGCGGGGCGGGCGGCATCAACCCCGAGGAGTCGCAACTGGTTGCCCTGATCGAGGCCGGCCACCGGGGCCCGCTGCAGTTCGTGAACCTCCTCGCCTTTCGCGAGCGGGCGATCTATCCGGCCGGGCACGAGCTGGCTGGCGCCGGACTCTCCGGGGCGGATGCCTACGGCCGCTACGGGGAGATCGCTTTGGAACAGGTCAGTCGCCGCGGGGGCAAGCTCGTCCTCTACAACGACGTGCGCCAAGTGCTGATCGGCCAGACGCGCCCGTGGGATCAGATCCTCGTCATCGAGTTCCCCGGCACGGACGCCTTCGTCGACATGATCCGCGACCGTGACTACAACGCCAGCCTCGTGCACCGGGACGCCGGCCTGGCCGAGGTGGTCATCCTCATCACGCGGTCCTTGCTGCAGATCTGAAGGGCGACCTGTGCGTGATGGGTGGCCGCCGGCCGCCGGGCGCCGGGCGCGGTCAGGCCAACGAGAAGCGGGGTTCGGCGCGTCCGTGAAAGCCGAGCCCGTCGATGGCGAGCAGTGCGCCGTCGAGCGTTCCCTCGGGAGCCCCCAGCGCGACGCTGACGACGTAGAGGCGGTCCAGTGCCGGGCCCCCGAACGCCACGTCCGCCGGATTCGCCACGGGCAGGGCCAGGGTGCGCTCGAGTCCTCCCGGTGTGAAGCGGGCCAGCTGCGACCCTCCGAAGAGGGCGCACCACAGCCCACCGTCGGTGTCGAGGGCAGCACCGTCCGCCACGCCCGCCAGCGAGCTGACATCGCCGAACACGGTGCGATCGCCGACGGAGCCCGCCTCTGCGTCGTAGGGGTATGCGTAGTAGTCGGCCGACGAGTCGCCGAGGAGCAGGGTGACGACGCCGTCCACGACGCACACGTTGGGCCCGTTCGTGTTCGAGATGTCCGGGTCGAGCAGCCTCCAGCCCTCATGGGCCGAGTACCACCAGGACGACCCCTCGGCCGGCTCGAGGTTCAGTGTGCCCGTGATGAGGTTGCCCGAGAGGTCCGCGCAGGCGTCGTTGGCCCGTGCCCCGAGTCCGTCCGGGTAGGTCGCCAGGAGCATCGTGGTGCCGGCGTCCGCATTTATGACGTACAGCCCGTCGTCCATGGCGGCGATCAGTTGGCCGTCTTCGGTCGGCACGATGCCCGCCGCCATGGACGGCAGAGTCATGGTGTGTTGCGCACCGAAGCCCCCGTCGAGCCAATGCAGTGTGTGCGCCGCGCAGTCGACGAAATAGAGCCGTTCGGCCCGGTCGTCCCATACGAGGCTCTCACCCCAACCGAGGGAGAAGTTACCGACGCGTTCGATCAGCATGGGGCACAACGTAGTGGCGCGTCACGCGCTCGCCCGGGAACGTGGCGCGACGGGTGCGTCGGTGAGCTGGCCCAGCAGTTCGGGGGTGAGAGGGTTGGGGAGGCAGCAGCCTGGCAACGGCCGGCGCACGGTGCTCGTCGTGGACGACGAGCCGGAGTTGCGCGAATTGACCAGGGTGATGCTGGAGCGCAACGGCTACGACGTCGTCGTCGCCGGAGACGGGCAGTCGGCGCTCGCCCTCAGTCGGCACTACAGCGGCACGATCCACCTCTTGCTCACCGACGTCGTGATGCCGGCGATGCAGGGCACCGAACTGGCCGATGCGATCCGACGCCAGCGTCCGGGCATCGCGGTCGTCTACATGACGGGGTACTCCAAGGAGGCGCTCGAGGACCCCGGCATGCGGCCGGTCGCGCTCGTGGAGAAGCCGCTCGACGAGGAGACGCTGCTCGACGTGCTGCGCCGGCACCTGCCCGACTGACAGGTCAGTCGGGCCACTCCTTGTCGCCCCGCCGGGCCGGGGGCCCGTCGAGCGCCCAGGCGCGGCGCCAGGCCGAGGCCTCGGGTCCCCGGTGCGCCGTCTCGGCGCCCTCGACGGGGGCCACCGCGCTGACCGAGCGGCGAGCCTGCCACCAGTCGGAATGCACCTCGCGTGACAGCGTGGCCACGGCGGCCTCCACCCGGTCGGAGAACCGGTGGGCGTTCTCGCCCTCGTCGGGTGTCATGGGCGCGCCGAAGAGGACGGCGATGGGCGAGCGCCGCAGCCGCCCCCCCCGCCGCGACTCGGTGCCCGATCCGCCCGGCGCCCTGGCGCCGGCCTCGGACACCTTGGGCAGCACGTGTCGGGTGCCGTGCAGGTACACCGGCACCACGGGTCGGCCGGTGCGCCGGGCCAGGTAGGCGGCGCCGCCACGGAAGGGCTGGGTCCACCCGTCGGGCGAGCGCCCACCTTCGGGGAAGATCACCAGGTTCCACCCGTCCTCGACCAATTCGGCGGCCGTGTCGGCTGACTTGCGGTTCACCTTGCTGCGTTCGATCGGGATGGCGGCCAGAGCGAAGGACCACAGCACCGACTTCCAGGTGCGGTCGAAGAAGTAGTCCGATGCGGCCGCCACGATGGTGCGGTGGCGGAACTCGACCGGGAGGGTCGTGAGCAGTAGCGGCGTGTCGATGTGACTGGCGTGGTTGGCGGCGAAGATCACCGGGCCTTCGAGGTGCTCGAGATGCTCCAGTCCGCGCACGGTTGCCGGGGCCAGCAGGCGGGCGGCGGGTCGGGTCACGTTGTCCATCACCACGGCGCGGGCCAGGCGTACGGGGTAGCGGCGGGACCACTCGTGGTCGTAGTCGAGCCCGACCTTGCGCTCCGGGTCGGGCCGGTCGACCGAGGTGGGCCACGAGGGCGCCGCCAGGGGGAAGCGGGCCGAGCGCACCCGGCCGAGCAGCCCCGAGAGCGCCATCAGTGGACGTCCGACATGAAGATCGGCGGGTTGTGCATGTGGGTGATCGTGGGGGAGGGGCCTACCACGTCGGAGGCGATCTCGAGGGCGTCGTCGAGCGAGCTGGCCGGGGAGAAGCCGAGTCGCCGCACGGCCTTGGCGTCGCCGCCGACCACGACGACCCGGCCGACGTGCGCCAACGCGTGGGCGCACCAGTACCACATGTAGAACGGATGGACGCCGTGGTAGGCGTGCCCGGTGCGGTAGAGATGGATGTACCACGGGTCCGTGGCGAAGGACTCTTCGAACTCCTTGTGCATCTGCACGGGGTCGAGCGTCTGCGTGAGCACCTGCTCGTAGAAGTCGATGTAGCTCGGGTGGTGCCCGGGGTGGAACTCAGGCCGGGTCGGATGCCGCATGATGACGACGCCACCCTCGCGCACGAGTGGCCGGCCCCGGTACATGTTGAAGAAGTAGCCCAGGCCGAGGCACGCCACGAGGATCGGGTTCATGATGGAGTTCACGTTGTAGGGGCAGATGTAGGGCAGCCCCATGGTGAGGATGTCGGTCTGGCCCTCGACGTCGACACCCTGCTGCGCCCAGACGTTCGACGTCGTCTGCGCGTGGACCGCCTCCACCTCGCCTGCCTGCACGGAGGTCAGCGCGTGCGGCGACTTGATGGACTGGAAGACTTGCCGGGCGAGCCGCGGCGGCGTCCTAGCCAGCGCGGTCGACGACGCTGCGAACATGGCCCGGTCTCGCAGCGTCCACTCCCACTCGCGCTTCTGCAGGAACTGGAAGTTCGGCGGGAACGTGTCGTTGTTGAGCGTGGTCTCGATCTGGAAGATCTTGACCCCCGACTCCGCGATGAGCCTTCCCATGCGCCAGTTGGAAGAGTGCAGCTCGGAGGACGGCTGGTCCATGAACGACTTGGAGTGGCGCATCGTCTGCGGGTTGTGGTGGTGCCGCAGGCTCCGGTAGCTGGCCAGGCCGGTCGCCACGCTCTTGTGGCCGCCGTCCATCGACACGAGGTTGATGTTGACGTACACCAGGAGGTCGGACGTGGCGGCTCGTTTGTTGATCTCGACGTCCTCGCCCTGGTCGGTCTCGCCCAGGTGGATGAGGTTGTCCGGGTCCTCGGCGTCGTGCTGGGTCAGCAGCCCGTGCGGCGCGAAGGCGTCGTAGACCCGGTTCCCGAGTGCGTGCCGCAACTCCTCCTCGGTCATGCGGCGGTGCAGGGCCAGGGCGGCCACCAGCACCACGTCGTCCACGCCCGCCTCCGCCGCCATGTCGAGCACGGTCTCGATCACCATCTGCCGGATGTCGGGTGCCTCCATGGGTGGCAGCGGCAGGGAGACGTCGTCGAAGCAGACGGTCAGCTTCATGCCGGGGCGGAGCAGGGCGGGGAGAGGGTCGCGGTCCCCGACCGGGTGCAGCAGCGCGTGACGGATGGCGCGGTAGGGGTCTTCGATCGCCTTCATGGGCTCGGGTGCGTAAATCACCCGGCTCCCCTCCGGGAGCGTCTCGAGCGTGAAGCCCTCGCCGTTCCAGAACAGCGTCGGTGGCGTCGACTTGTCCACCTCGAGGACGAAGCCAGGTCGGCGGCTCATCGGGTAGGTCCTTTCCGTACGTCGAATGCGATCTTCACGGCCCCGCGGCGGCCGGCGGCGCCGGCGTGGGCGACGGCGTCCTCGAAGCGGGTGAGCGGGTAGGTGGCCGACACGAGCCGCCCGGTGCGCTGGGCCGCCGCGACCTCCAAGGCCAGGGCGAAGCTCGACACCCGGTCGTCCGTACCCGCCGCGCCCTCGGTGCCGTAGGCGTACGCCCCGGCGAGCCGGACCTCGCGGTGCCACAGCGGGGCCAGGTCCACGGTGACCCTTCCGGGCATGCCCACCAGCGCCACCGTGCCCCGCGGCCGCACCAGGGCCAGAGACTGCGCGATCGACTCGGGGCTGCCCACGCAGTCGAAGACCACGTCGGCACCGCTCGACAGCGTCCCGGTCGTGCCGGACGAGCCCCCGTACGACAGCGAACGCGAGCGGCGGCGCACGGCCCGGGCCAGTTGGTCGGGGGGCAGCGCCTCCGTGGACCCCATCTCTTCGGCCAGGCGGCGCTGGTGCGCGTAGCGCGCCCCGACGAGGAGCGCCGACGGTGACGGGCAGCGACCGGTCGCCGCCAACTGGCCCAGTGCGGCGGTGACCAGGAGGCCGAGCGTGCCGGCGCCGAGCACCGCCACGATGTCGCCGTCCTTCAAGGGAGCGCCGAGGACGGCGTGCACGGCGCAGGCCACCGGCTCCACCGTCACCGCGTCGGCGTCGCTCAGGCCCTCGGGCACCGCGTAGAGCTGGCTGGTGTGCGCGACGAGCCCGGACGTCGACCACCCGCCGCCGGTGTCGGCGCAGAACCCGGTCTGGAGGCCGGGCCGGATGTGGCCGAAGGCGAGATACCCGCAATTGCCGACGTTCCCGGCCTGGCAGGCCGGGCAGGGCGGCTCGATGCCACGGGCCGCGCAGCCCAGCACCGGCTGGAGCACGACCCTGGTGCCGGCGGCCAGCGCGCCGCCGTCGGCCCCGAGGGTGTCCTCGGTCACGGTGCCGACCACCTCGTGGCCGGGGACGAAGGGAAAGGAGACGATGTCCTCGAAGTAGCGCGAGCTGCGACCGTCCAGCGTGGCGAGGTCGGACCCGCAGATCCCCGACAGCAGCGGGTCCACGTGGACCCACCCCTCGGCCGGGAGGGCCGGCGCCTCCCGCTCGACGAGCCGCAGCGGCCCCACCCCCGCCCCGCGGCCCGAGCCGAACGTGGACACGACTCTCGCCGCGGCGAAGCGCGGCAGCGAGCGTTCGAAGAGGAGCGTGCTCACCGGCCCATCACCGCCTTGGGCGCCTTCACGTCGAAAGGTCCGAGCGGCAGCGGTCGGTGCGACCCGCCCTGCGCCTTGGCCCAGTGCTCGACGTGCCAGCCCCGGCGTCGGGCGATGGCCGAGAGCCGCGACTCGGGGTTCACGGCGACGGGGAAGCCGACAGCCTCGAGCATCGCCAGGTCACTGGCCGAGTCGGCGTAGGCGACGGATTCCTCGAGCGAGAGCTCGTGCTGGTCCGCGTAGTCGGCCAGCAGGAGGGCCCGCGCCTCGCCGATGGGCGGCAGCTTGGTCAGCTGCCCGGTCAGCCGGCCGTCCCGCGTCCCCATCTCCGCGCACACGATGTCGTCGAACAGGGGCCGGATGGGCTCGATGATGAAGTCCAGGGCCCCGGTGATCAGCAGTGTGCGGTGCCCGAGCGCCCGGTGCGCCCGTACCCGCGCGAACCCGTCGGGGAACGACCGGGTCAGGAGCTGGCGGTGGAAGAGCTCCCAGGAGTCCTCGCGGAGCTGTTCGATCGGCGCGTCCTCGAAGCGCCGGTAGAACGACTGCAGGAAGTCGCCCCGATCGCGCCGGTCGAGCGCGAGCAGTGACGGCCCCTGGCGCACGAGGTCGGCGACGAAGCGGGCCCGCCTCGAGGGCGACAGGTGGCGGCTGGCGAGCCAGGCGTAGGTGTCGACGACGTTGGAGGACATCAGCGTGTGCTCGAGGTCGAATACCGCGATGTGCCGGTCCGGCGACAGGATGGCCCGCCGCTGGCGGTCGGGCCGTTTGTCCACGACCGACTTGCCGGGTTTGGTGCGCACCCGCGTGTGCTCGAGCACCGATGGGAGGTGGATCTCGTGCACGTAGCGGTCCCAGTCGATGGCGGCAGGATCGAACTCGAACCGGTCGTGGTCGTCGTCGTCGCAGGCCTCCCACAGCTCGATGAGATGGTCGACCCGGTAGCGGGCGTCGGTCTCCGTATAGGCCCCGTAGAGCTCGACGTAGCCCAGGGCCCGCTTGGCCATGGCGTGGCGGTCCTCTATCCGGGCGGCCAACTGCGCCTGCTTGCCCCGGATCGGCAAGGCAGTGAGCAGCTTCTCCGCGAACGTCATGACCGTGTCGGCGCGCCGGAGCTGGCGCTGCACCCGGCCCCGACCGGGGAAGGACCATTCCGGCACGTTGATCGGCTGACCCCGGTCGTCGTAGAGCGGGTTGCGCTGGAAGAAGTCCGTCGAGAGCTCGACTAGCCGCCCGTAGCGCAGCGGGTTCCGCACGCCCGAGGCGACCTGATACACCTTCGGCCGGCCGGGCTCTGGCCCCCGCGCCGCCACGGCCAGGATGGCGGCCACCACGAGGTCGACCGGAATCACGTCGACGATGCCCTCGGGGACGCCCGGGAATTCACGCAGGAGGCCGCGCGCGTAGGAGATGATGATCGGCTCCGCCATGCGGAAGCCCCGGATCCACCCCGGGCGCGGCTCTGCCAGCGCCGACTCGATGATCGACGGCCGCACAATGGTGATCGGCACCCGTCCCTCCCACTGTTCGACGAGCGCCCGCTCACCGAGTGCCTTCGTGAACGGGTAGGCGTCGGGCCAACCGAGCGAGAGGGCCCGGGCCGTGCCGGCCTGCACCAGCTCCCCGCTCACCCAGTCTTCGCGCACCTTCTCGGCCCTTGCCGCGATCAGGTGGTCGCCCGCAGCGCCGATCTCCGACCTCGCCTTCTTGGTGAATGCGCGCAGCCGCTCGGGCTTGCGCGACTCGGCCTGGAGGTCGGCGCGCAGCCGCCGGGCCGACGAGACCTCTTCCTCCCAGGGGACGTCGAGCGTGAAGCGGTTCTCGCTGAGCAGCTCCTCCTTGGCCTCGCCCTGATGCGTGCTGGCCACGTAGGCGGTGGACACCGCGATGAGGTGGGCACCCGACCCCACCTCGGCGACTGCCGCCGCCACGCGCGATGGTCCCAGCAGGTTGATCTCGACGGCTTGGGTCAGCGGCGCGTCGAACGAGACCGTGGCCGCGGAGTGGATGACGACGTCGGCGGCCGCGAGAGCGGCGCGGCCCGCGTCGTCGAGACCGAGCCCGTCGCGGCCCACATCACCGGGTACGGCCTCCGTCCGGTTGGCGACCTCGTCACCGAAGCGATCCCCCAGCTCGGCCCGCAGCCGGTCGAAGCAGTCGTTCTTGATCACCTCGCGTGCCAGTCGGGCGGCCGCGTCGGCACGGCGCCCGGGCCGGACGAGCACGGTGATGTGGGCCTCGGGGACGCTGCGCAGGATCCGTTCGACGAGGGCGGTGCCCAGGAAGCCGGTGGCGCCCGTGACGAAGAAGCGCTTGCCCCGGAGGTCCCGCTCGATAGGCATCGAGATTTTCTAGCACCGGATGCCGAATCTGTCTACCATTTGGTAAGTGCCCGGCCCCTCGACCAGCGACCGCATCCTCGATGCCGCCCTTTCGTCGTTCGCCACCAGGGGATACGAAGCGACGTCGCTCGACGTGGTGGCCAAGGGCCTCGACCTCACCAAGCAGTCGATCCTGTACTGGTTCCCCTCCAAGGACGCCTTGTTGGAGGCGGTCATCGCCCGGAGCGCAGGGGACCTCTCCGAGGCACTCGAGACTGCGCTCGAGGGAGCGGGGGAGGGATGGGCGAGGGTCGAGGCGGTCGTCCGCTCGGTCTTCCGGTTGGCCGCCCGCCAGCCCGAGTTGCTGGGGCTGCTGCGCGAGGTCGGCCGCCTCGGGCCGCCGGCCGCGACCCAGATGACGCTGGCCCTCGAGCCGCTGGTCGAGCGGGCGTCCTCGTTCCTCGAGGCCGAGATGGACGCCGGCTCCATGCGGCGCCACGACCCGCGCCTGCTGTTGCTGGCCATCTACTCCACGGTGATCGGGATGGTCACCGAGGTCGAGGTGCTCCGGGCCCTCGGCGAGGAGCCGACGGCCCGCTCCCTGGTTCGGCGCCGGGCCGACGTGCTGCAACTCCTGCGCTCGGCACTGCTGGTCGAGCCCGCCGGCTGACCCGACCTACTCGGTGGGCTTGGGGACCTTCTTCCGCGGTGGTGCCTTCGGCGTGTAGCGCTTGTTAGCCGTCGGTGGCTTGCGCTCGCCGGGCCTGGCGGGCGACTTGCTCGACGACCGGGCCGCCTCCTTGCGTTCTCGACCCCGGGGCCGCGCCGCCGCCTCCTTGGCGATGACCTTGGCATTGGTCGTCCCGTACTTGTTGATCCTCCAGGCGCGCAGCATCAGCCACGCCCCGAAGAAGATGTAGACGAAGCCGACGACCGTCAGGGACACGGTGAGGCCGAACCCGACCAGGAAGAAGTCGAAGCACAGGATGGTCCGCTTCCGTTTCCACAGGGCCCAGAACCCGACGACGCAGAACAGGAGGATGGCGCCGTACAACAGGATCGCGTCCGGGCCGACCGTGATGGAGCGGCCGCCGCGCTTCGTCACCTTGTGGGCGGCGAGGATGTAGACGGGGATGGCGACGGAGACGACCGTCGCCACGGTCAGCGCCCAGAAGGACAACTTCGTCTCGAGCGCGTCGAGCGACGTCATTGCGGCCTTGCGCTGCTCGGGGGGCAGGACCTGTGACGGGTCCGTCCTGTCCTCGGACCCGCCGGAGCCGGGCGGCGGACCGGAGAAGGCCCCGAGGAGTCGGGCGCTCCAGGTCTGGGGTGTACTGCTGCCGTTGCCGGCCGAGGGCGTCATGCCCGACTCAGGGTACCGGTGTCCCCTGGGCCCTCCCAAATCACCCCGGCGGCGCAGGTGGACGGTGCGGCGCAGGCTACGGTTGTGGTCCGGCAAATCCCAAAGGGCGCTTAGCTCAGCTGGTTAGAGCGCAGCCTTCACACGGCTGAGGTCGTGGGTTCGAGTCCCGCAGCGCCCACTGTTGTTGGTCCTGGTCCGGGACGGTGAAGGACAGCAGTTGGCCTTCCGATGCTGAGGTCGTGTCCGTCGTTTGTCCGTCAGAATCCGGACGAGCAGCAATCGACATCGCCCTCTGACAGAGCCGGAAGTGACGCACGCAGTACATCAAGGCGGAGGGCGACTTCCTCGTCCGCTTCTGGGAAGAGATGTCCGTAGCGGTCGAGCGAGAAGCTCACAGGAAGAGTGTCCTGCCCGTCGTGCAATCTCAAGTGGCTTTGCTCCGGTGGCAATCCAGAGTGCGACAGCGGTGTGGCGCAGATCATGGGGCCGCAAGGGCGTCAGGCCTGCTCTCTCGACGGCTGGATACCAGAAGCGTCGGCGCCATAGGGGAACTCTGAGAGGTCCCCCTTCGGGTGCCGAGAATACGAAGGCCTCGGGATCTGGGGGCGTGAACTGCGACAGGTGTTCATTGAGAACGTTGATAACCGTTCGGGGGAGAGTCACCGACCGACGCCCAGCCTTCGTTTTGGGTTGGCCATGGACGGGATGCCCAGCAACTTCGACAACCACTTCGGCGACATCCACTCGCCCATTCAAGATGTCAACCTGACCTCGCCGTAGACCGGCCAGTTCGCCTATGCGTAGTCCGCCGTAAGCAGCCACGAGCACAAGTGCCCGATACCGGGGGTCCATTGAGCTGGCAAGTGTCTCGACCTCCACGGGGTCAAGAAACTTCATCTCCTTGCGAACGATGCGGGGCGGCTTCACCCCCGAGCACGGGTTCACCCTCACTTTGCCCGCTCGAACGGCAGTCGCCATGATCTTGTTGAGAATCTGAAATGCCTTCACGGCTGTCGAGGGCAGCCACGGGCTTCACTTGCCGGTCCGGTTGGATCTTTGGGTCCCACCACGGCTGCGGGCCCGGTGCTGGTGAGTTCAGGAGACCCATCTCTGAATCGAGAGGTAGTCGATTTCACACAAGCCTCAAGTTTCCGAACGTCGGAAGGATGTAGCGCTTCAGGTAGTCGAAAAGATCAGCTGGGGAGTTGACGGGCGGAGATCCACTCGAGATCGATGACCAGCTGGAGGCCCATTCAACAAAGAGAACACGAGATGCATCGGGATCGATCCATTCACCTTTAGCCATATCGGCGGAGTTTGTAACAAGCCAGCGCTCAGCATCCACCTTGCGTTGGTGGTGTTGACCCGCTTACACGCGCACCCAATAGTGGACGTCAGTCCACGGAAAGGGGTGCCCGTTGGGTCGCCTGTCGCAGTATCCAGAGGAGTTCCGGCGTGAAGCCGTCCGTCTGGTCCTCACCACCGACAAACCGATGGCCGAGGTTTCTCGAGATCTCGGCGTCAACTACAAGACGCTCGGGAACTGGGTCCGCTCCGACAAGTATCGCCAGGAGCGGGACGCCGCTCCCGGAGCCATCGCGAGAGCGAGCGCCACGAGCTGACACGGCTGCGCAAGGAGAACGCCGAGCTCAAGACCGAGCGTGAGATCCTGCGCAAGGCGTCCACGGGGGTTCCGCGGGAGACGATGCGGTGAGCCGCTTTCGCTTCGTCTCCGGTTCGCCCCCGACTATGGGGTCAAGCGGCTCTGCCGAGTGCTCAAGGTCCGCGTTCTGGCTATTACACCTGGGCCCGGCGCCCACCATCGTCACACAGCGTGCGAGGCGCGGAGCTGGCCGGGTTAATCACCGAGATCCACCGGCGCCTCGCGGCGGACCTATGGCGCAGCGCGGGTCCACGCCGGCTGTGGCGCCTCGACCAGCGCTGCGGCCGCAAGCGCATCGCCCGCCTGATGGCCGCCGAAGGCCTGGTCGGGCGCATGCCCGCAAGCGCTGGCGCACCGGCAAGCCTGACACCGCTCCGGCACGGACCTCGTGAACCGCGACTCGACCCGGCCCGGGCCGACCAGATCTCGGCGGCCGACGTCGCCAGTTTCTGGACCGGTGAGGGTTAGCTCTGCTCGCCGGGGTGATCAACCTGTTCTCCCGGCACGTCGTCGGCTGGGCCATGTCCGCATCACCGGACGCCGATCTGGTCATCGACGCCCTCGTCATCGCCTTCGAGCGCCGGCGTCCGGACGAAAAGCCCAGTCACCATTGGGACCACGGTCGGATCTACACGTCGCTGGCGTTCGGCAAGCCGGCCACCGATCTCGGCATCACCCGGTCCTCGGCTCCACCGGAGACTGCTCGACAACTCCGCCGTCGAGGCTATCTGGGCCACCCTCGAGCGGGAATTGCACTGGATCTACGGGCGCAAGACCTCGCCCGCACGTGATCTGCTGCGCTCGGTGCTCTTCGACTACATCGAGGGCTTCTCCAGACCCCGAGAGGACCCAGAAGCGACTCGGATACCGTTCCCCGGCCGAGTACGAGTCGGCTGCAGTGGCTTAATCAAATGTGCGCGCAAGAGCGGGTCGACACCAAAGTTGGTCTACTCCTACCTGAGGAACATCCAACGTCTCTCAAACGGTGGAGCCATCTGTCCTCGGCAAACGACCATGATCGAAGCCCTTGGGCTTACCGAGTACCTTCGTCCACAAGGCTTCTGTGGAGCTTGAGGAAGCGAAGTTGATTACCCGGCACCGTAAAGGGCCGAGTGGGCTAATCCACTACACGATCCTGTAGTCGCTGCCCTAATCGCTCACAACCTAAAAGTGTTGGGTTGTGTGTAAAACACAACCTAAAGGTGTTGGGTATACACACTAGTAAAACTATGGGGTTGTCACCCTAAGAGCGTTGGGTTGTCACCCCAACAGATTCAGGTACATAGAAGAGTCTCTAGAAGAGTTTCCAGAAAAGTCTCTAGGGCGAAAGGCGGCGCCCATCGTACCATTGACTTATTTGGCCAGGAATGATTAGTGCGGCACTGAGGTATTAAGTCTGCACCGGGGGCCACACACTTCTTCTTGGCCGCGTTCCCAACCGGGCAATGGCCGATTGAACATAGCAGACCTGAAGATTTGGACATTGTCCGCAGCCGATGCTCGGCCACAATGAAGCCAACACATTACCAGACAGCGCTGTTATTGCGTCTGAGGCTCTTGAACAGAAAGCAAGTCCAGAGGTACTCGGGAACTTCTTGAAGCCCTGAGAACAATCACTGGGTCTCGTCCACTACAGCACAGTCTCGTTCATTACATTCTCAAGAGCGCAGTGGGTGCAGCACCTAGATTAGACGGACTCTCATTACGGCGTCCAAAAGCACTTAAAACCAAGATCACCGTGATCACGGCTATTCGGCAAGTTCGGCAGATGCGTGTCAGGAGGGTACAGAGCTCCGCTACACCTCGGTACTCAAGAGACCGGGAGGCTCCGGCCTCTAGTAGGGGATTACGCAGATGTAGTATTGGTTGGCGTGCTGACAGGTGCCGTGTCCCCAGGTCCCTGCTCCGAGCACCTCGATTTCAACCGGCGGGTTAACGCCGCCCAGGAGTGGCATTACAAGGCGGTCGTAAATCTGGTGCACGTCCTGTTGGAACCTTCGCCATTGTTTCCGGTCTAATCGGGCAGCCGGGTAATACCGTTCCATGATGCGTGCCAGCTCCAAGACGTACTCCTCGGTGTAAAGACGGCGCTTCGCCCTGTGTCGCCGAGGGTTCATTACGAAAGGGGCCTTCGGGAGTAATCCCAGTCTTTCCCACTCCAGGAGGGTCCAGCGACTCCGCCCAGTGCAGCAGCGACGTAACCGACGGTCAAGAGGCGGACTTCGGTGCCGTTAGGAGCGGTTACCCAAATGCCGTGATGATGGTTCTTGAGATGGCGGGGTGGCATACGTCCATCTTCGCCAAACCGGGCCTGGTCTCCAAGCCACCAGGCGATTGGCACAACCGGCGATGGCATTATTAAATAGGCTGATCAAAACATGGGGTCGCCCGAGTCCAAATCCTCGGGTCCTCCACGGTGGGGCGGCATTAACCACCGATAAAGGAGGGAGCAATCAACTCACCGTCGAACTCGTCGCCATACCGGCGCACGTCAGCAGAATCCACCCGGGTAAGAACAACCAGCCCAGATTCAGCTGTCACCCCCACCACCCCAGAGAATCCGACCAAGAGCACGGCGTGCTATCTCGACCGCCGTCTACGCCTGGCACTGCACGACCTTCGGGGTCCAAGAGCACCTTCCCTCTGGATGGGTGCAGCCCAATCCTGGTGCTGTGTCATTCCGAACCCTGAGCGTGCGTGAGGCGGACCAGTTTGTTCTCGTTCTAGAAGATCTGGCACTGGGTCGCCTGGCGCAAAGGCCGACTGTGAGTCCCGATCAGCTTCGGTTGTTCTGAGGAGGTCGTGTCCTGGACCGACCTAAGCGACCCGTGCACTGTGGTCTCTCTACATCCCTGGGCATTGCGTCCACTGGATCCCCCTCTTACGAGGTAGACCCGGGGTCTCCGAGAGGAATATCGCTCACAAATTGTGGACAGAGATCCTTGAAGGCGTACTCCTCAAAGACTTCGGCGTCATGCAGAGTTTGGGATTCTGGGAGGATCCGGAAACCTGACGAATAGATAGGGTTCACATTCTGGTTGCCGCCGCTGAGATGGCTCGGCGGGTAGCCGCCGGACGTGCTCTGTCAAACCCGGTTACCGCCTGTCACCAACTGTTGGCTGGAGACTTGGCCGCTACTGACAGCACTGGCGGCTGGTTGAAGGTTCTGCTCAAGATCGTGAACAAACTGCTGGCTTGGGCTGCCGCTTGAGCCGCTGTTTGAGCTCGCACGCTGCCAGCCACAAACCGCACACAGCAAGGACAATGGTAAAGAGCACCCTCCGCATATCGATATTCCTTTCGGGTCATGGGGCCGGTTCTGTGAGCCAGGACTGATCGTCAACGACGAGGCTGTCCCACAGATCACCAAGGCATTACTTGAACCGCCGGTTGTTACCCTGCTGCATTGCAGCTGTTTGGTTCCAGATACTGCCAGCAGAGCTTTTACCCTGCTGAGCATGGCCATGGTGGAATGCTCCAAAATCCAAGGTAGACACGAACACACCCGCCACAAGAACGTTTGGCCAAGCTGGCCCGAGCGGTGGCGCTGGATGCTGCTGACTTGGTCGGGGGACTGCAGAAGTTGAAGGGCAGGCAATGACGTTGAAAGCGGGCCGCATCCAATGGCAGAACACGACGCCAGGGACATGCGGCGGACCGGGAGAAGAGAGCCGCTTCTGATCAGAACCCCGTGGCTGCGATAATCGACCCATTGAGGTGCGTACCCGACATGCCTCCGTCATTGGGTGCATCGCCATACGGGGACGACTGTTCCATTGGCCGAAGCGATCCAGTAGCCATCACCGTCCGATGTGGTGAAGATCGCCGTAGCCGGATTAAGCCCGCCGAAGGCACCAACCGCATCGCCGTAGTTGCCTGCATTGCCGTAGTTGTAGACAGCGCCGTTGGCGTAAGGATCCAGTAGCCACCGCCATCAGGCGTTCCGACTGCTGAGGTGACCGGGGACCCGGTACTCCCCGGTGCCTCCGTAATAGGAAGCGTCGCCAAAGGTGTATACGTTCCCGGTCTGTGTTACGAGCCAGTAGCCATTGCCGCTCGCATCTGGCATCACTGCAACGGCTGCACCGGAGCAGCCGCCGATGCCCGGGCACGATCCAGCGAAGTGGGCGTCGCCGAATGCGAAAACCCCACCGTCGGAGGCCACCATGAAGTACCCGCCGCCGTCGTCGGAGGGCACCATGCCGACGATGGGGGCGTTGAGGCTATTAGGCAGGCCCGATCCGGCCGGGTGCGACCAAGACCGGGAATCGAGCCGAAGAATGCGTGTCTCCGAAGGTGAAGAGCCCCCATCGGAGGCATCGAGCCAGTAGCCCCGTCGATGGAGGTGGTGCAATGCCAACCACCGGCCGCTGGAGTACCAGCGTACCCGTCGAGCCGTAGAACTGGCCGAGCCGAAGGTAAAGATTCCGCCGTCGGAACCGACAAGCCAGTACCCATGCGATGGAGGCGGTGGTGGTGGCGGTGGCGGCGGCGGGCCTACCAAGATCGAAAACGTTCTGGTCGCTATTCGGCCGGAA
>CAWELJ010000006.1:0-254612 GCA_963809825.1 uncultured Acidimicrobiaceae bacterium
TTCCTAAACCGTGTGCGAAGGTTCGAATCCTTCCGGGGGCGCCCACTTCAGAGATCGTTCCCGGCGTAGGACAGGTTGAAGCTCTTGTTTGCCAACGGGAAGTCAGGAACGATCGTGTCTGCAAGCGATACAGGGAGAGCCGGCCAGTTGTGGAACGACGGATCGACCACCTTTACTCGTGTGAGCCGACCGTCAGGGCCGAGTTCGACCCTGTGCACCGCAGCACCTCGCCAGGCCTCGGTTATCCCGACCCCGCTTGCAGACCTGCCCGGATGCGCCCGCGACGATTCCGTGACGGACTCGAGTGCGCCGGAGCGCTCCCCGAAGTCTCTCAATAGATAAAGCGAGTGCCGGGTTTCTTCGACCCGAACCTCGAAGCGGGCCTTGACGTCGCCCTCGGTGCGAAGGGCGGGCAAGAACGACCCAGGCATCGCCACCCACGGGTGCGCCTGACGGGCATCGAAGGCAAGACCCGAGGCGCGGCCAGTAACCCCGACGACTCCGAGGTCCAGGGCGTGTCCTTCGTCGAGCACGGCGGTGCCGGTGAAGCGCTCCATCACCAGGGAGCTCGAGGTGATCAGGCCAACGAGCTCCTCGAATCGCTGGCTGGCTTCGGCCAGCTCGCCGTCCGTCGGCAGGACTTCGACCCGCGCCCCGCCGAGTACGACACCCTCACGGAGAAGCCTATGACCGGTCACTCGGCCGTTCAGTTGCAGCAGGTGCTCACGCAACGAGAGCGCCCAGGCCTGGGCGACACCGAAGCCCACGTCGTTGCACAGCGCACCGATGTCGGCCACGTGGTTGTAGAGACGCTCGAGCTCAAGGAGCATGCCACGGAGCACCGTCGCCTCGGATGGAACCTCCATCTGCCACGCGTCCTCGACCGCCTGGCAGTAGGCCAGGGCGTGTCCGACGGCGGTGTCCCCCGAGATGCGTTCCGCCAGCTGGAGGCCTGCTTGGGGGTCCCGACCCTCGAAGAGGCGTTCGATCCCCTTGTGCACGAACCACAGGCGGGCCTTCATGCGCAAGATGGTCTCTCCGACGACCCAGAAGCGGAAGTGCCCGGGTTCGATGAGCCCGGCGTGCACCGGTCCGACCGGGATTTCGTAGACGCCGGTTCCCTCCACAGGGACGAACGGGTACGGCCCGGCGCCGGTCACCATGGGCGGCGGGTCACCCGACTCGCGGCGCATCGGGTGCCAGCCCTCGGGCCAGTGCTGATGCAGGACCAAGCGCCTCGGTTGGGGGTGACCCACGGGCACGATGCCGAAGAGATCCTGGATCTCGCGCTCGAAGCGACCGGCGGGAAACGAGATGCCCGACAGGGTTGGCACGGTCGGCTCGGAGGGATCGACGTCGAGGTTCAGCTCGACCCTGGTGTCGGGGGGACCGCTCGTGAAGAGGTAGACGACGCGCAACTGGTCTCCGTCGTCGTGTCCGGAGACGAGGGCGAGCCGCATCCCTTGCGCCATGAGCGCGGCAGCGGTCTCCACCAGATCGGCCGCCTGGACCATGCCGGCACGACGATGCCGGCCGACCGTCTCGAGTGCCACGGCAGGAGTTCGCGGACCGGTCACAGTGCAACCGTCCGAGCGGCCGCCTCGAGGAGGCCGGACAGGGGCCAGGCGAACACCCCGATGAAGCCGCACACCGCCAGTCCTCCGATCAGCGGCGCGGCGACCCAGCGAGGCGGGTCCACGGGCGGGGCCGGTCTCTCGGGAAGTCCCAGGAGCATGTGACGAGCGTGGCTCACCACCGCGATGAAGATCGTCACCATTGCCACCATGGCCAGGACGGCAGCCCAGCCCAACCCCACCTCGAACTCGGCTCGGACCATCACCAGCTCGCTCGTGAAGAGGCTGAAGGGTGGGAGCCCCAAGAGGGCTACGAGGCCCACCCCGAAGATCCCGCCGAGGGCGGGACGCCGCGCCAGGAGCGCCCGCACCCCGTCGATCTCGCTCGTGCCCTCGACGGCCATGATCTCTCCCGAGGAGAGGAACAGCACGCTCTTGGCCAGCCCGTGACCGAGGATGTGGAGGAGGACGGCCGCGATGGCGAGCCTGATACCCGCCGCCGCGCCAAGAGCGATCAGTCCCATGTGTTCGATGCTGTGGTAGGCGAGCATCCGCTTGTAGTCACGCTGGGTCACCAGCAGCGAGGCGGCCACGGCCAGCGAGAGGAGTGCCACGATTACGAGCAGGGTGCGGGCGAAGCCGGGGCCCACGGCCACATCGGTCACCGCCTTGAAGCGCAAGATGGCGTAGAAGGCCACGGTCAGGAGGACCCCTGACATGAGGGCCGACACCGGTGCGGGCGCCTGGCTGTGGGCATCGGGCAGCCAGCTGTGCATCGGGGCGAGGCCGACCTTGGTGCCGTAGCCGAGGACGAGGAGACCGAACGCCAGGCGCATCAACGACGGGTCGAAGCGGTGCGCGTGCGCGACCAGCGACGTCCAGTCGAGCGCGTGGGCCGAGTGCCCTCCGGCGTGCAGTGCCGCCAGGTAGACCAGGACGGTGCCCAAGAAGGCCAGCGCGATGCCGACCGAGCAGATCACGATGTACTTCCACGCCGCCTCGAGCGAGCCCCGGGTCCGCCGGTGCCCGACCAGGAAGACGGTCACGATCGTGGTGGCCTCGACGGCCACCCAGAGAACGCCGACGTTCGCCGCCAAGACGGCGAGGAGCATGAAGGCCACGAAGGCCTGGACGAGCGCGCCGTAGAGCGACGACCGCGCCGGGTCCCCGTGCTCCTCTTCTCGCTCACGCGCCATGGTCCGGATACCGATCCACGAGGACAACACCGCGATGGCACCGATGACGATGACCATGAACACGCTCAGGGCATCGGCGCGGAGGGCACCCCAGGCGCCCGAGAGCGGACCGTTTCGGAGCACCCGCACCGCGGCGAGAATCCCGAGGGCGAGCACGGCACCGTTGGTCGCCACCGCGACCCGCGTCGTCCAGGTTCGCCCCTGACCCGCCGCGATCGCTGTGCCACCGAGCAGCGGGAGGAGGAGGATCGTCACGAGAAGCATCAGTCGTGCAACTCCTGGAGCTCGTCGAGGTCCACGTCGCCGAACTCCATCCGGAGCCGCCGTGAGAGCACCATGAGGACGACGACGCCGAGGAGGACGTCGAAGGACACCCCCAGTTCGATCAGGAACGGGAACCCCGCCGTGCACAAGAACGCGGTCAGCGCGATCCCGTTGTCCACCATCAGTAGCCCCACGATCTGAAACGTCGGGCGGCGCCGGGCGACGAGGACGAAAAAGCCGATCAGGAGGGTCGCGATGCCGACCGGCACCAGCGCCCCGGCGGGGGACCCGACGATTCGCCCCACGTCGCGCCAGGTCACGAAGGCGAGCACGATGAGCGCGGCAGAAACGACGAGGGAGGCCGGGACATTGACGAGCGGCCTGCTCTCCCGGGAGCCCGAGTCCACGCCGTTGGCCCGCCCGAGCAACAGCGGCACCACAACGGCCTTGACGGCGAGGACGACGAAGGCCGCGGCGAGCAGACCGACGTCGTGGAGGTGGACGCCGAGGACCACCGCGACAAGTCCGAGAGCGATGCCCTGGACCGCCACCACCTTGATCACCGAGCGGATGGAGGCGAGCCACAGGACCGCCACTGCGCAGACCAGCACCGCGCCCGCAGCGAGTGTCAGAGCCGAGGAATACGAGCCGCTCACGGCACCACCAGGACGGAGAGGACGGCCAAGAGAGCGAGCACGAACGCCCCGGCCAACAGCTCGGGGACGCGAAAGAGCCGGAGTTTCGCCACGGTGACCTCGAATACGGCTAGCGCGGCGCCCAAGACGGCAACCTTGCCCACGATGGCCACGAGCGCGACGGCCAGGTGGGAGGGGCCGGGTGCGGTGGCGATGCCCCAGGGGACGAACAGGTCGGCCAGGAGCGCGAGCAGCACGAGCAGGCGCATCGATTCGGCCAATTTCACGAGCGCAAGGTCCGGACCCGCGTACTCGAGAACCATGGCCTCGTGGATCATCGTCAGCTCCAGGTGGGTGCTCGGGTTGTCGACGGGGAGCCGTCCACTCTCGGCGATGATCACGATCAAGAACGCCACCAAGGCGAGGACCCGCTGTGGGCTGGCCAACCAGCCGGGATGGGCGAGCGACCGCGTCACGATGGCCGGCAGGTTGGAGGTGTGCGCCGGGATCGAGAGGGCGAGGATCGCCACGAGGAGCGCGGGCTCGGCCAGCGCTCCGATCGTCATGGCGCGACTGGCACCCATGCCCCCGAACGCGGTGCCTGTGTCGAGCGCGCCGAGAGCGAGGGACACCGAGCCGAGCAGGAGGAGGAACACGACGGCGAACAGGTCGGCCGACCATCCGAAGGCAGGATCGGTCGCGAGCAGGGGCGCGATGGCGGCGATCACCAATGTCGTGGCGACCAAGACAACGGGAGCCAACGCGAAGACCCAGCTGGCGTGCTCGGGTCGAGTGCGTTCCCGGCGCGCGAGCTTGCGCAGGTCCAGAAGGGGTTGGTGGATCGGCGGCCCGACACGACCCTCCATCCGGCAGCGGACCTTGCGCATCAGGCCGAGCAGGAGCGGGCCACCGACGACGACGAGGACGACCTGCAACAACGAGATCGCGGCCATTGCCGTGGCCGACCAGCCGGCGCTCACGCCAGCACGACCAGGATGACGATCAGCGCCACGAGGCCGAAGGCGAGATAGCGGTGCACGCTGCCGTTGGGCACGAGACGGGCGAGGGCTCCCCAGCGCTGGAGCCCCCTGTCGGCCGGGCGGTAGAGGTGCCGCTCGAACGCGTCGTCGAGCGAGGTGTGGATGACTGCGGCCTCGGTGTAGTAGCGCGACTCCGCGACGTGACTGACGTCGATGTCGTGCGATGGATGCAGCACGTCCTCGAACACCCGGGTGAGCGGCTCCCCGAACGAAGTCGCGGTGTACTCCATGCGGGCCGTCTGAAGCTCCCGGCCGCACCCCCACGCCTCGGCGACACGGACCGAGTTGCGCTGGACGAGTCGGCGCACCAGGGCGACCAGCCCGACACCGGCCACGAGTCCGAGTGCCAACAGCCCCGGCGCGAGCATGCCGGGGACGCCGGGCAGCCCGACCTGCCAGCCGTGGTTCAACGCCGCTCGGTGGGGAAGGCCGGTGACTTCGCCGGCCGCGTCGACCACGGCCGGGATGACCAGGAATGGAGCCACCCCGAGGACCAGGCTGAGCACCGCCAGGAGGCCGGCCCCGCTCCACATGGCGCCATGAACTTCCCTGGCCCGCGCCGCTCCTTCGCTTCGGGGCAGTCCGAGGAGCCCGATGCCGATGGCCTTGGCGAAGGTGAAGGCGGTGAGGCCGCCGGTGAGAGCGAGCACGCCGACGCCGATTGGCATCGCCACGGAGATCGTCACGTCGGAGGAGGGGAGACCATGCAGCATGCTCTGGAGGAGGAACCACTCACTGACGAAGCCGCAGAACGGGGGGAGGGCCGCGATGGCCAGCCCGCCCATCAAGAAGACGGGGCCGCTCACCGGCATCCGTCGCATGAGGCCGCCCAGCCCGTCGAGGTCCGTGCTCCCGGTGGCCTGCTGGACCGAACTGGCAGAGAGGAACAGCGAACCCTTGAAGACGGCATGGAACACGACGTGGAGCAATGCCGCCACTAGCGCCACGAGAGCGAGAGCACGGTGCCCGGTGGAGGCGAACAGGCCCGAGGCGCCGACCCCCAGCAGCATCAGGCCGACGTTGTCGGTGGTCGAGTAGGCCAGCAGGCGTTTGAGGTCGCGGCTGGTGGCCGAGTGGAGGGAACCGAACATGGCCGAGAGCGCCCCGACGGCCATGACCAAGAGCCACCACCAGGCCGGGCCGCCGCCGAGGAGGCCCATGCCGACCCGCACGATGCCGTACACACCGAGGTTCACCATGGCCGCCGACATCAGGGCGGACACGGGTCCGGGCGCTTCGGGGTGGGCGCGGGGCAACCACACGTGCAGGGGGACCGCGCCGGCCTTCGACCCGAAACCGACCACCGCCAGCACGAAGACGCTGCTCCGCACCCACTCCGGTAGGTGTTCCGACCGGAGTGCGATGACGTCGAAGGACTGGCTCCCTGAGCGCGTCGCCAGCAGAACCAATCCGAGGATCAGCGCCGCTGCGCCGAACTGCGTCATCACCGCGTACCACTGCCCGGCGCCCTGCACCTCCCTCCGATGCGCATGATCGGTGAGGACGAGAAAGAGGGACGTGATCGCCATCAGCTCCCAAAGGAACAAGAAGGTGGTGACGTTGGACGCGGCGGGGACGAGCAGCAGGGTCGTCACGAACAGCGGGAGGACGCACGAAGCCGTTCGGCTCGAGAGTCCGTGACCGGCGTACCCCGTCCGAAAGACCATGGCGCAGATGGCGATGACCGAGCTGATGACCACGAAAAGGGCGCCGAAGCGATTCAGGACAAGGGAGAAGCTCGAAAGCGGCATCAGCGCCCCTGTGTTCACCGCGGCGGGGTGGCCCGTGCGCAGGACGTCGACCCCGACGATCAGGCCGAACACGCAGGCGGCGATCGTGAGCGTCGTCGACAGAGCGATTCGGAACCGGGCGGGGGCGGTGGCGCCGGCGAGGGCGGCCCCCAGCCCGGTCAGCGCGGTGGCGACGAGCAGCGCCTGGGTCACGTCCCGGCCAGGCCCCGGAGGGCGCGCACGATGGCGGCCGGTTCCGGGGGGCAGCCGGGAATCTCGAGGTCGATGGGCACCACGTCGCCCACCGCTCCCTCGACGCCGTAGGCGCCGCGGAACACCCCGCAGTCGCGGGCACAGTCGCCGACCGCGACGACGACCCGGGGCCGCGGGACCGCCTCGAGCGTCTTGCGAAGGGGGTCCGCCATGTTCCGGGTCACCGGGCCGGTGACGAGGAGCCCATCGGAGTGGCGAGGCGAGGCCTCGAGCCGGATGCCAAAGCGCTCGGCGTCGTAGACGGGGGAGAAGATCGACGCGATCTCCATCTCGCACCCGTTGCACGATCCGGCGTCCACGTGGCGGAGCTGTAGTGAACCCCGCAGCCGTTTCGCCGCTGCCTCCACAGCGGGGGCGATGTCACCCGGAGGTGCCACCTCGGCGGGTCGGACCCGCATCCGTCGGGCCAGCGTCCGGAGTCGCATAGTTGATCTATACGTCAATCGCTCGAGCCGTCGGCCGACTCGAGCTCGGCGAGAAGATCCCTGGTTTCTACGAGGGACGATGTGAGGATCTTTTTCGCCACGTCCAGCAGATCGAAGATCATTGGGTTACTCACCGAGTAGACGACGGTGGCACCCTCCTTGCGGGATTGCACCAGATTCGCTCGACGCATGATTCCGAGCTGTTGGGACAGGTGAGACGATTCGATCCCAACCTCGGGGATCAGTTCGCTCACGGCGCGATCGCCATCGCGAAGTATCTCCAGAACCCTGATCCGAGCTGGATGGGCAAGGGTCTTGAAGAACTCCGCCTTCACCTGAGAAATCGGTGTAGGAGTCATGCCGATTCTCGGCCGTCGGCCTCAAGAGCGGATCTCACAATATTACATCTTAACAGATTGATAAGTACGTCAGGTGATTGCGCCTCTTCCATGTCACCAAGCACCGGATCGGAATGTGGCGGTTTGCAACGCCGGATTTCGCAGCACGAGAGGTGCGTCTTGGGAATCCCTTGGGAATCAAGCGCCACCTACTCCACGGATCGCTCGGAACGGTGTGGAATCCGTCCCTGTTCTGAGCAGCCACAACGCGACGGCACTGATCCGCCTGGACAGCCTCAAGCAGATTCCTAAACCGTGTGCGAAGGTTCGAATCCTTCCGGGGGCGCCTACGAAAGACAGTTCAGGGGCGAGACCCGAGCTGCGAAAGATCGAGCCGGGTGGGCGCGATGTCAGTCAGGGGCCGCCGACCATGCTCTGGCGGACGTCGACGAGGGCTTGAGGCACGTCTTGAGGGCAGAAGTACTTCGTCGAGAAGACTGCGACCAGGTACGCCTCGAACAGAGTCAGTCGGCGATCCTGCAAGGACCGCAGAAGTTGCGCGGCATCCTTGTGCTCATTGAGGTCGCGACAACTTTGCAATCCGGCGGCCACGAGGTTTGGGTCCGAGTCGTCGGAGTAGGCGCCGCTCTTGTGCAGCAGCACGAGGTAGGCCGCTTGAGGCGGTACGGGAAGGTCAGCGTCCTCGTTGTAGAGCACGCCCTCGGCCAGGGCCGCTGCAGGATCTCCGAGCGCAATGCGCGGCGGTTGGCCACTCGGAAACGCCAAAAGGTCGGTGTACAAGCGTCGCTGCGCCAGGTTGCCTGTTTGTCCGGGAGCCAGACCGTGATGGACCATCCAGACGAGTCCGCCGACCTGGAAGAACTCCTGCCCACCCGGACCAGGATCGCTTTGGCTACCGCTCCGGGCTGACGAGAGCCACGCGTGGTCGAGCGGCTTGGTACACGGTCCGGTCACCGATGCGCACTTGGCGACGCCGATGCCGTAATCATCGGTCCCCCACAGGTTGGCGGAGTAGAAGAGCCAGACATCGCTACCTGACTCCATCATGGACGGACCCTCGACCAGCCCTCCTTCCCACGACTGTGACGCGCCGATCAGGCGGTGTGCCGGGCCCACGACCGAGATGCCGTCTGAAGCCAATTGCTGGGAGTAGATGGTGGTGGGCAGTCCACAACAGTCCCCGTCGCTCTTCCACAACAGCCAGGGCGTTCCGTCGGCTGCGATGAAGACGCTCGGATCGATGGCCCCTCCTTGGGCGACCGGGCAGACGAAGGCCGATGTTGAGTCATCCACGAAGGGACCGGCGGGATTGGTGCTGGTTGCCCTCGAGATGCACATCGCGCTCGATGAGCCATTCGTGGTGTGGACGCAGCCTGGCGAAGTTGGTTTGGCCAAGCAGATGAGAGGGATCGTCGCCGGAGTCGAGTAGTACATCACATAGCTGCCGTCCGCTCGCGCCAACACGGACGGAGCCCACTGGAACCCCGAAACCGTCCACTTCGGCAACTGGGGCAAGGCGTCGCCCAGGTAGTGGCCCTGGAAGTCCGAGGCTTGACCCAGTTCGATCTCGGGGATGTGTGCCGCGGGGGCGTACTGGGTGGCCGTCGTGTCGGAGGCGTACGCAAACAAGGCGTCGGGAGTCCTCAGCACGAAGGGATCTGCAAAGTCGCCGTTGAATATCGGGGTGTCGTCGCGTAGCCCGTTCAGGACATTGAGTTGCACTCCGTTCGCCTTTGAAGGATCGAAGGCCCGAGGTCCGAGGGTCGGGAGGCGCCCGGAGGGCGGCACGGGGAGCTGGCCCGCACGGGATTTCGGCTCGATCGCCACCCCGAATTGCTTGCGACTGGGCTCATGAGAGCCGCACGCGGCCAGGAGGCTTCCCGTGAGAAACAGGGCCAGAACGACGAGGCCGACAGGGTTCCGGACGGGACTCCCTGTCGCCCGCATGACGATCAGCGTAAATCGCGGGCCCGGCGCGTCGCGGGATCTGGGGCGAGACGCGAGGACGGAACAGCACGGAGGCGTCGATCACTCTGCGGTCGGTGAACAGGGCCACACGGCATGGATTCGCCCACCGGAGGTAGCCACAGCGTGAGGTCACATCCACCGGGACGTGCTCCATCAGATTCTTTGACTGTGCAGGACCGCATTGGTGCAGAGACGTAGACCTTGCGGCGGACGAGGGGCGGGATGCTCCTAGCGGTCCCGAGTCCCGTGCAGTTCGACCCTCACGCTGATCTCGGGATAGACGCGGATCATCAGCATGGAGGGCGGCTTCATGCCGAACTCGCGGATGTCGAACACATACTCTCCGGTCAGTGAGACACCTTCCTCGTGGATCTCAATGTGCATGTCGTGCTCGAACGTGCGCGTCTTGCCGTGGAAGACGATGTCACCGGTCACGGTGTAGCGGGGGTGCGGACCGTCGGCCGTGATCCTGGAGAGCCGGCCGGCGATGGTCGGGAACCGCCGCGCGTCGATACGCCGCCGCAGCTCGTGGTCGTAGAGCTGGTTGCCCGACGTCAGTCTCTCGACCGCCAGCTCCAGCTCGCCCGCCACCGGCAGTTCCAGGTCCAGCGACCCGTCGGCGCGGGTCGAGGTCTCGAACCAACCGGTGATCCCTCGCGTCTCCGTGTTGATCGGGTGCAGGCTGGAGCGGCCGCTCACCCAGACACACGAGCGCACCGAATCGAACGTGTAGCGAGCAGTGCCCATTCCCTTTGACTTTCCGTTCTCGGGGTGACCAGCAGCCCTGATCCACCGCACGCGAGAACCCGAATACTGGCATAAAGTCGGGCCGTGGCCCGCCTCGAGGTTCCTCCCGGCGAGGGCGGTGACGCCGTGCAGATCTGGTCGCTCCAGCCCGCGCTGGGCGCGGCGGCCACCCGCCTGGTGGACGCCGCCTACAACAAGAGCATCCTCCCGGTGCGTGTGCGCGAGGCGGCCAGGATGCGGATCGCACAACTCAACGACTGCACGGTCTGCCTTGCCTTCCGGGCCGACACGGTGCGGGCGCAGGGGCTGGGCGAGGACTTCTACTGCGCGGTCGGCTCGCCGGACGACAGCGCGTTCTCCGAGCAGGAGCGCCTGGCGGTGGAGTATGCCGAGCGGTTCGCCCTCGACCACATCAGCATCGACGATGCGTTCATGGAGAAGATGCGCCGCTCCTTCACCGACCCGGAGATCTTCGATCTCACCATCTGTGTCTCGGCGTTCCTCGGTCTGGGCCGGACGCTGCATGTCCTCGGCATCACCGAGACGTCGTTGACCGACGTCTGACGGTCGTCAGTCCCGATTGCGCCGCGGCGGGTCGAAGGCGGCATCACGGTCCCGCACCGCCTGGCGGAGCCCGACCTCGGCGATCCGCTCCGAGAACGCCTCCGCCTCGGGGGCGCGGTGACCGATGGCGTCGTTGAGCGCGGCGAACCGCTGCAACTGGGAGCGACCCATCAGCTCCACGCCCACGTTGACCACCCGCTTGTTGGCCGCCAGCAGATCCCTGCCGATCAGCGCCATGCGCTGGGCCAGGCCGAGCACGACGTCGTCGAGCGCGTCCGCCGGCGCCGTGGCGACGACGAGGCCGAGGTCGCGCGCTTGCATCCCCGTGAGCGTGTCGCCCGTCAGGAGCAACCGCTTGGTCCACTGGGGCCCCAGGTGGTAGAGCCACATGTTGGTCGGCGGGACGCCCATGGAACGGACAGGCGGGAAGCCGATGCGCGCGTCGTCGGCTGCCACGACGAGGTCGCAGTGCAGCGCGAGGTCCGTGCCGCCGGCGAGACAATTGCCCTGCACCTGGGCGATGACCGGGATGGCGCAGTCCCACACGCGTCCCCACCCGGATGCGAGGGCCAGCATGGCGGACGCGTCGCCTTCGAGGGACGCGTGGGGGGCGAAGTCGCCGGGGTCGGTGTCCTCCGCGATGAAGCCATAGCCCGAGGAGAACGATCGTCCCGTGCTGCGGATGATTATCACGCTCGCTCCCGCATCCGCCTCGGCTTCGCCGACGGCCTGCAGGATCTCCCGGATGCAGCGGGGGGTCAGCGGGTTGTGGTGGTCGGGCCGATCGAGCGTCAGGCGCCGCACGCGCCCGATCTCCTCGAACGTCAAGGTGGTGAAGCTCGCCGTCACGATGGGCTCCTCGTCTGGTCTGCGCGCAGGAGTTCGGATTTGAGGACCTTGCCACTCTCGTTACGCGGCAGCGCGCCGACCACGGTAATGCGACGTGGCACCTTGTAGTCGGCCAGACGTTCCAACAGGAACGAGCGCAGCTCGCCCGTGGACACAGCGCGGCGAAGGACCACCCAGGCTGCGACGTCCTCCCCCAGGACCGGGTGGGGCACGCCGGCCACGGCCGCCTCCGTCACGCCCGGATGCTCGAAGAGCGCCGCCTCGACCTCGCCCGGCACGACGTTGTGACCACCCCGGATGATCATCTCCTTCTCGCGTCCCACGATCCAGAGGTGGCCGTCGTCGTCGATGGAGCCCAGGTCCCCGCTCCGGAGCCAGCCACCGACCCAGGTGCTCCCCGTGCCCTCGGGATCGGCCAGGTACTCGCGCTGACGCTGGGCGCCCCTGATCGCCACCTGCCCCACCTGGCCGGCGGGGAGGCTCTCGCCGTCGGCGCCGAGGATCCGGACCTCGACGCCGGGGAGTGGCAGACCCACCGACCCGAGGTGCACGCCACGGTCGCCCATCGGCACCGCCGTCACGGCGCCGAACTCCGTCATCCCGTAGCCGCACAGGACCTCTGCGTTGGGGAGTCCGGCCCCGAAGCGCCGAAGCGTCGCACCGGCGATCGGCGCGCTGCCGAGGTTGACCACCGCGAGGCTCGAGAGGTCCGCCGTCTCGAAGGCGGGTGCACCCACGATGAGCTCGACCATGGCCGGCACGAGGAACGCGGCCACGGGGCGATCACGTTCGACCGCCGACAGCCAGCGCCCGGGTTCGAAGCGGGGGAGGAACCATCCGCTGAGGCCGCCCCGCATGGGACCGCAGACGAGGAGGGACCCGCTGGTGGTGGCGAACGGCGAGGAGGAGAGGAAGCCCAGTCCGAGCCATGCCGAGGGGACGCGGTCGATGGTCGAGAGACCGGCATGCCGCACGATCACGCCCTTCGGCGCGCCTGTCGTCCCCGAGGTGTACATGATGTCGGCCACGTCGTCGGGAGCAGGGTCCTGGTCCAAGTCGGCGTCGTCGGCGGAGAAGAGATCGTCCCAGCCGAGGGTCGCGCCCGCCGCGGTGCCCACGGCGGTCGGCACTGTGGCGCTGACCTCCCTGGTCACCTCGCTGCACAGGGCGACCGCAGCCCCCGCGTGGCGCAGGATCCGGGTCAGCTCGGCCGGACCGAGCCTGGCCAGCAGCGGGACCGCCACACCGCCGGCCTTGTGGATCGCCAGGTATGACACGAGCCATTCGAGCGGCTCGTCGCCGCCGATCAGCAGCGCGACGCGGTCGCCGCGCTCGAGCCCGTGCTCCGAGAGGCCCCGGGCGAGCCGGTTGGACAGCCTGTGCCACCCCTCGAGGGTGAGCTCGGAGCCGTCGGCGAGGTTGCGCCACGCGACGCCGTCGGGAAACGACTGCGCCAGCTGGGCGAGCAACGCGGTCTGGAGCAGCGTCACGCCGGAGGAGCGGGGGCCACCGTCAATAGGGCTCGCCTCCCTCGAGGATGGCGCGCGGGTTGTCCACCAGCATGGTGGTGATGTCAGCGTCGCTGATGCCGCGCGCACGCATGGCAGGGAGCACCTCGTCGGAGATGTAGGTCCAGCGCCACGACTGCGACGCATCCATCACCGAGCGCGGGAACCAGTCCACGAAGCACATGGCGTCGTGCGACAGGACGAGCCTCTCGGCGTAGCCCCGCTCGCAGAGCCGGCCGACCGCGTCGACCCGCTCCTCGAGGGTGATGCCGGGCAGGCCGAAGTGGTCGAAGCCGAGGTACGAGCCGTTGTCGATGAGGCTCAGGTGGTAGTCCGTGTTGACCGTCCCGCCGCTGTGCCCGATGACGACGCGGGCGAGGTCGACACCCTCTTCGCGGAAGACACGCTGCTGCTCGAGTCCCCAGGGCTCGGGCGGTGTGGGCGTGTGGGTCGTGATCGGGACTCCGGTCTCGCGGTGTGCCCGCGCCACGGCGCGCAGGACGCGCTCGACGCCCGGGGTGATGCCGGGGCGGTCCGAGGCGCACTTGAGGATGCCGGCCCGCACGCCGGTGTCCCCGATCCCCTGGCGGATCTCGCGGACGAAGAGGTCCACCATGGGCTCGGGACCGCCGAGGACGGTGCCCGGACCACGGAAGTGGAAGTACATCGGCACCTCGTTGTAGGTGTAGACCCCCGTCGCGACGACGACGTTGATGTCGGGGACCTGCTCGGCGATGGCCGCAATCCGGGGGATGTACCGCCCCAGCCCGACGACCGTGAGGTCGACCAGGGTGTCGATGCCGCGCTCGTTGAGTTCGCGCAGCTTGGCCACGGCCCGCCTCTGCTGGGCCGTTTCGTCCCATTCCTCGGCGGTCTTCTCGACTTCGGGGCTCAGCACGAAAATGTGCTCGTGCATGAGGGTGCGGCCCAGGCGGCCACCGTCGACCGGGCCTCGCACCGTGTTGACCTGGGACATCGTCACCCCCTGCCGGCATCCCGTCGTCGCCCGGCGCGGGCGATCGTAGCGGCGAGAGTGGATTCGGGGCCGTGCCGGCGGGAGCAATGTCACAGCAGACCCACAGCGGACCCTGCGACGGGATCGATGCCCGGATGGTGTCATGGGGTCGTCCCCCCGAAAGAGGTACCCCGATCCCATGTCAACCCTCGAGCAGCCCCCCACACCCCAGAGCAGGGACAAGGCCCGGGCGCGGCTGCGCACCCTCACCCGTGGCGCCGTCCTCGCCGCCACCGGGGCCACGGTCGCCATCGGGGTCGCGGTGTCCCACGGCCACTCCGGATCGATCAGCACGGGCACGAGCGCGAAGGCGACGGTGCCCTCGAGCTCCGGTTCGACGACCCCGGCCGTCGTGAGCGGCGGTTCGTCCGTCGCGTCCTCGACCGCAGCCGCCACCTCGTCCACGAGCTCCGCCGGTGCCACGTCCACCCCGACCGTCAGCTCGGCGTCGCCCACCGTCACCTCGGGGGGATCGGCCACGACGACTGGGCGGTCCTCGACCGCGGTCGCGTCCTCGAAGGGCGGTGAGTCGGAGTGACGGCCCCGCGACTCGAAGAGCCGGTGCTCACCACGCGCTCCTTCCACGCCATCGGCACGACGGCAACCGTGGTCGTGCAGGACGCCGCCGCCGCCGACGAGGCCGAGCACGAGCTGGCGGCCGAGCTCGAGGCGATCGACCTGGCCTGCAGCCGGTTCCGCGACGATTCCGAGCTCCAGATGGTGCACGCCAATGCCGGGCGCCCGGTCGAGGTCAGCGAGCTCCTGTTCGAGGCCCTCTCGGTGGCGCTGCAGGCGGCGGAGCGCACCGGCGGCGCCGTCGACCCGACGATCGGCAACGCCATCGCCGCCCTCGGCTACGACGCCGACCTCGAGGAGGTGCTGGCGCGGCCGGCCGCACCGCCGCGCGCGCTCGGGCGGGTCGCGGGGTACCTGCATGTGCAACTCGACCCCAGTACCCGTTCGGTCCGCATCCCGCGCGGTGTCCGCCTCGACCTCGGCTCGACGGCGAAGGCCTTCGTGGCCGACCGGGCTGCCGCCCGGATCGCCCGCACCATCGGGAGCGGCACACTGGTCAGCCTCGGCGGTGACGTCGCCGTCGCCGGCCGGTCACCCGCCGGCGGGTGGGCCGTCGGCATCGCCCGGGAGTCGTCGGCGCCGGCCGGGCGGGTCGACCAGGTGGTCGCCATCGCGCGCGGCGGGCTGGCGAGCTCGGCCACCTCGGTCAGGGCGTGGACGGTGGGCGACCGGCAGGTCCATCACATCGTCGATCCCCGGACCGGTGACTCAGTGGCGCCCTACTGGGTCCTGGTCTCGGCCACCGGCGCCAGTTGCGTGGAGGCCAACATCGTGACGACCGCCGCCATCGTGTGGGGCGAGCAGGCCCTGGACAAGCTGGCCGACTTCGACCAATCCGTGCGCCTCGTCCGTTTCGACGGAGAGGTGTTCTCAGTGCACGGGTGGCCGCTGGAGGAGGCGGCATGAGCTCGACCTCGCTGTGGTACGCCACCAGGGCCACTGGCATCGTGTCGCTCGTCCTGTTCACCTTGACCATGGTGCTGGGCATCACGACCACCACCCGCGCCCGCGCCCGGCGTTGGCCCGGCTTCGCCCAGCAGGAGCTGCATCGCCGCATCTCCATGATCGCCGTCGTGTTCCTCGGCATCCACATCGTCACCAGCGTGCTCGATACGTACGTCAACATCAGCTGGACCGCCGTGGTCGTCCCGTTCACCTCGAGCTACGGGCGCTTCTGGGTCGGGGTCGGCGCCGTGGCGCTCGATCTGTTGCTCGCCGTGTTCGTGACCAGCCTGCTGCGGGCGCGGATCCGACCCGGCATATGGCGCGCCGTCCACTGGATCGCCTACCTCAGCTGGCCCGTCGCGCTCGCCCACGCCTTCGGCATGGGCACCGACGCACACGAGGGCTGGCTGATCGGGCTCGGGGTGGTGTGCGTCGCCTCCGTCGCGGCCGCGCTGGTGTGGCGACTCCGTGTGGCCTCCCGCCAGGTCTCGGAGAGGACGGCACGCGCCGCGGTCCCGGGCGTGCCCCCGAAGCACCTCGCGCTGAGCGGCCGGGGCCGGGCGGAGGGACCCCGTGCCTAGTGTGAGCGAGACCATTCCGACCACCGGCCACTACCGGCTCCTCGGTCACCCCACCGACCTGGCCGGACACGTCGCCACGCTGGGGCCGGTCCCGCTGCCGTCGCGGCGCGACCACGGTTGGCGCGAGGCGTTCGTGTCGATGCTCGAGGCCTCGGGGCTGGGGGGCCGCGGCGGCGCCGGGTTCCCGGCGGCGATCAAGCTCGCTGTGGCACACGCCGCCGGCGGGGGCGGCACCATCGTCGTCAACGCGATGGAGGGTGAGCCGGCCAGCGACAAGGACAAATTGCTCCTGCTGCGGTCGCCCCATCTCGTCCTCGACGGCGCCCAGCTCCTGGCGGCGGCCAGCGGCGCGCGCCGGGTCACCGTCTGCGTGCCCGAGGGCCGCGAGCACGTCGCCGCCGCCGTCTCGAATGCCATGGCCGAGCGCACGGCAGCAGGATGCGCCCCGGTCGTCGAGGTCCTGGTGCGCCCGCCCGACCGCTTCGTGGCCGGCGAGGAGTCGGCGCTGGTCCGCTGGGTCGACGACGGCCTGTCGCTCCCGACCTTCCGACCGGACAAGGGGACGCCGCTGCGCATCGGCCGCCGCGCCGCGCTGGTGCACAACGCGGAGACGTTGGCCCACGTCGCCATGATCGCCCGCACCGGGCCCGACGCCTTCCGGTCGCACGGGTTGGTCGAGGACCCCGGCACGTCGCTCATCACCGTCTCGGGAGCGGTGGAGCACCCGGGCGTCGTGGAGGTCGATCGCGGGACCCCACTGATGGAGCTCGCCGATCGGGCCACGCCGATCGGGCCGCCGCAGGCGTTCCTCGTGGGCGGGTACGGGGGCTCGTGGGTCGGCCCGGCCCACTTCGACACGCCGTACGCGTCGTTGTCGCTGCGGGCCATCGGGGCGACGGCGGGGGTCGGCATCGTGATCGTGCTCGGCCAGGAGGCGTGCGGGCTGATGGAGTCCGCCCGCATCGCGCACTACATGGCGGGCCAGAGCGCCGGCCAGTGCGGACCGTGCGTCTACGGTCTGCCGGCCATCGCCGACGACCTGACGCGGCTGGCCCGCGGGCAGGTCGACCACCGCCTGATGGCCCGGCTCGAGCGGAGGCTCGACGAGGTCGAAGGCCGGGGGGCCTGCCGGCATCCGGACGGCGCCGTCAACCTCGTGCGCAGCGCGCTCGAGGTCTTCGCGGCCGACGTCCGCGCCCACGCCCACGGTGCGCCGTGCCCGCACTCGAACCGCCCCTCGCAGTTGCGTTTCCCCCCGCCCGTCAGGGCGGCCTGATCATGCTGCGCATCCTCGTCGACCCCGCCGCCTGTGACGCCTACGGCTATTGCGCCGAGCTGCTGCCCGAGGCCATCACGCTCGACGAGTGGGGTTACCCCATCGTCGACGGCAAGCCGCTCCCGTCCGAGCTCGTCGACGCGGCCAAACGGGCCGCCCGGGACTGCCCCCGCCGCGCCATCACGCTGCGGGAGCGCAAGGGCGGCCACTGAGCCCCACCGGGGTCATCATGGGACCCGTGGTGACGATCGGTGCGTGCAGATGAGCCCCGACGGGCTGCTGATCCGGCGGGCGACCGAGGCCGACCTCGCCCGGGCCGTCGAGTTGCTCGTGCTCGGCGCGCTGCCCGGTGGTCCCGCACGGGTGGAGGACCCCGCCGACGTCGCTCCCTACGCCGCCGCGCTGCGCGAGATCGACCGTGCCGCCGGTGCCGTCCTCGTGGCCGAACGCGACGGCGAGGTCATCGGGGTGTGCCAGCTGATCGTGTTCCGGCACC
This sequence comes from uncultured Acidimicrobiaceae bacterium, assembly GCA_963809825.1. GTDB lineage: Bacteria > Actinomycetota > Acidimicrobiia > Acidimicrobiales > RAAP-2 > Bog-473. The sequence goes on from CAWELJ010000006.1 coordinate 18,022, forward strand.
TGCAGGCGAGCGGTGGGCTGTGCGCGGAGATCGAGTCGGTGCACGTGCACCCGGACCAGCGGGGGAACGGTGTGGGGACGGCGTTGCTGGGTGCAGCCGTCCAGCGGGCCCGCACCCTCGGGTGCTACCGGGTCCAGCTCACCTCGAACGCGCAGCGCGAGGACGCGCACCGCTTCTACGAGCGCCTGGGCTTCTCGCCCAGCCACGTGGGCTTCAAGATGCTCCTGGAGTGAACCCGCCCGGCGCGGACCCGTTCAGCGTGCGCCAGCCCTCTGCACTGAGTGCGTAGCTCGCAACGGCGCCCTGCGCGAACCAGCGGTAGGAGGAGGGATGGACCAACGTCGCCGCGGCGGCCAGGACCGGGAGCGAGAGGGTGCGCCAGTCACGCCGGAGCGGCAGGAGCTCCTCGTGCGACCCGGCATAGGCGCCCCGGTGCGTCAGCGCCGCCGCCACCTCGCCCACCACGGCGCGCCGCCGGCCGGTGTGCTGGGCCGCACCGAGGACGGCCATCAGGAGCTGGTGCGTGGTCACCCCCGGACGGGACGCCGGGTTCGGCGGCGGCCGTTCTCCGGTGGCGACGCCGAGCAGCAGCCCCACCAGGTCGCTGCCCGCCGCGACGGCGTTGGCCGGCTCCACCAGCCGCGGGTTGACATCGATCACGAGGGGTCCGTCGGCGGTGACGATGGCGTCGAGCGAGAGCGCCCCGTGCCAGGCCAGGCTGCCGCCCAGGCGGCCCGTGGCCGCCCGCAGGTCCGGGAGGTCCGTGCTGCGTTTGACGGACGCGCTGCCGTTCACCCCCTCGCGCACGCGTTCGTTGGCATGGAAGGCGATCATCGTGCCGGCGTCGAAGACGCTCTGGGCCATCACGAGGGTCCCCTGCGCTCCCTCCTGCACCAGCACGGCCCGACCGCGGCCGGCGAGCGACCGCACCGCAGCGGCGAGCTCGCGCCGGTCCTCGATGCGCCGCACCGCGGACGACGCCGTGCCGATCGGTGCCTTGACGAACGCCGGGAAGGCCGACCACGCCTCGAGGTCGGAGGCGTCCCGCACGACGACGGAGCGGGGCTGGGCGACGCCCGCGGCCTCCAACGTGGCGCACGCCGACACCTTGTCCTGCAGGCGCGCCAACGCGGCGAACGGCGGCACCGCCGTGCACAGGCCCGCGGCGCGCAGGCGCGGGAGCTCGTGCGACAGCACCGTCACCTGTTCCTGGGTGGGGAACACGACGTCGACGCCCAGCGTGACGGCCCGTTCCAGGACGGCGTCGAACCACCCGAACGGGTCCGCACCGAACGGGGGGACCCGCACGAGGTGGCGGACGTGGCGGGTGAAGCGGGCCAGGCACAAGGGATCGCTCACCGCCGCCAGGACCTCGTGGCCGAGCTCGTCGAGCCGGGTCGCGACCTGCCGCGACGCCAGCCCCGAACCCTCGGTCAGCAGCACTCTCATGGCGCTCTGTTCATAGAGTAAGTATATATTCCATACTAATAGAATCGCACTTCCCAGGCCTTGTAGAGCGATAGGTAATCATGTAATCTCGTAATATGAACGAAGACGCAGACAGCATCCGCACAGGCCACCGGGGCAAGCGGCGCAGCGCCGGCCCGCCCCCGTCCGGGCCCGAGCAGCAACGCCTCATCGGAGCCTGGTTCGCCGGGCGGGTGCCCGACACCTGGTTCGAGGGCAGCCCGACGATCGAGATCGACGGCGACGAGATCCAGGTCGTCGGGACCTTGGCGCCGCCCCAGCTCCCCGAGGGTGCCGGGGCGGACGAGGTCAGGGTGGCCGAGCAGGCGCGCATCACCGGGTTCCGCGAGGAGAGCCGTGGGGCCCGCATGCGCATCGCCGACGAGGCCCAGCCGGCGTTCCGGCGCACCGTTTCGTGGGGTGCGGTGTGCGGCGGCTCGACGGTGCTCTTCACCACGGCCGGCGTGCCCGTGATGACGCGGTTGCGCATGGGGGACCGCCGGGTGCTCGACACGCTCATCGACGCCGGGGTGGCCCGCAGCCGCAGCGAGGCGCTGGCCTGGTGCGTGCGCCTGGTGGCCCAGCACGAGGCGGACTGGATCCGGGAACTGCGCGACGCCATGTCCGCCGTGGAGGAGGTCCGCAACCGGGGCCCGAGGAGCGCCGACCCCGGCGCCTGACCCGTCGCGCCCGGCGCTCCGGTCGCGGCGGCCTGGGCGATACTGGCCCGAGTGGGACGCCCCGCCCAGATCGACCGCGGTGCCGTCCTGGCCGCCAGCCTCGAGCTGGCCGACGAGCAGGGGCTTGCCGCGGTCACGATGCAGGCGGTCGCCGACCGCCTCGGCGTCACCCCCATGGCGCTGTACCGCCACGTCGCCAACAAGGCCGACCTGCTGGACGGTGTCGTCGAACGGATCCTGTGGGAGGTGCCGCTGCCGGACGCCTCCCAGCCGTGGCCCGACCGCCTCGCCGCGCTGGCACGCGGCACCCGCGCCGCCGCCCTGCGCCACCCCCAGGTCTTCCCCCTCCTCCTGCAGCGTCCCGCGGTGACACCGGGGGCCCGTCGCGCCCGCGACGCGGTCTACGCCGCGCTGCACGACGCCGGGGTCGGCGAGGCCGACGCCGTCCAGCTGGAACGGATCCTGGCCACGGCCGTGCTGGGCTTCGCGGCCAGCGAGGCGGGGGGCCGCTTCGCCGCGCACTCGCCCCAGCAGCTCGACGCCGACTTCCAGCTCCTGCAGGACGTGCTGGCCGAGGCGGTGGCGCGGGCCAGGGGGGATGCAACCACCCCCGGGTGACGTGCGCGTGCGAGCATGCACCATGGCACACGAACATTTTCACCAGGTCCAGGAGGACCTGCGCCAGCCCTACAGCGCGCTGCGCGAGGCCGTCCCGGGGGTGATGTCCGCCTACAGCGCACTCAGCGCGGCGGCCATGGCCGAGGGGGCGTTGTCGGCCAAGACCAAGGAGCTGATCGCGCTGGCCATCTCCATCACCCGCGAGTGCGACGGGTGCATCGCCGCGCACGCACGTGGTGCGGCCCGCCGGGGCGCCACCACCGAGGAGGTCGCCGAGATGATCGGTGTCGCCATCTCCATGAACGGCGGCCCCGGCACGGTGTGGGGGCCGCGGGCGCTGGCGGCGTTCCAGGAATTCTTCGGCGGGTAGGGGACGGACATGCCCGAGACGGTCGTCGACACACCGTCCGGCCCTGTTGCCTTCGCCGAGGCGGGTGCGGGACCCCCGGTCCTGTTCGTCCACGGGTCGCCGGGTGGTTCGGACCAGGGGCTGCTCATGGGGCGCTTCCTCGCCGAGGCGGGCTTCCGCGTGATCGCGCCGTCGAGGCCCGGCTACCTCGCCACCCCGCTGAGCGAGGCCAACGGGAGCGCCGAGGCCACGGCCGGGCTGTTGGCGGGGCTCATGGACTCGCTGGGGGCCGGGGCCTTCGGCGTGGTCTGCTGGTCGGGGGGTGGCCCGTCGAGCTACCACCTCGCCGCGGCACACCCCGACCGGGTGCGCGCGCTGGTCGCCTGCGCCGCGGTGAGCGGGGCGTACAGCTTCGCCACGGGTGTGGCCAGCATCGAGAGCAGCCTGATGTCCAGCGGGTTCGGCGGCTTCGTGCTCCACACCATGGCGGAGCACGCACCGAAGTCCCTCATCGCCTCGACCGTCAAGGAGGAGGGAAGGCTGTCCCGGGCCCAAGCCAAGGAGCTCACCGAGCACATCTGGGACCACGAGGACAAGCGGGACTTCGTGTTGGCGCTGAGCGCAACGCTCTCGGGCCGGCCTGCCGGCCTGAAGAACGACCACCACCGCTTTCCCGGCCTCGACCTGCCCCTCGGTTCCGTCGGCGCGCCCACTTTGCTCGTCCATGGGACGGTCGACACGGACGTCGCGCCGGAGCACTCCGAGCGGGCGCTCCAGGCCATCGGCGGGGCGCAGATCGTGCGCGTCGACAAGGGCACCCACCTCTCCGTGTGGACCGACCCCACCTCCGAGGGGATCCAGGCCCGGATCGTCGACCACCTGCGCACCCAGCCGGCCTGACCCGGGGGAGGGATCACCTCCGCCGAGTCAGCGTGCGGCGGCGGGTGTGAAGGTGCAGTCGAGGTGCTTGATGCCGTTGATGAACGGGGAGAGCAACCGGTCCGGCTCGCCGACGCTCTGAATGTCGGGCAGCCGCTCGAAGAGGCGACGGAACATCACGTCGATCTCCTGGCGGGCGAGGTGCGCGCCGAGGCAGAAGTGGGGGCCGGCCGCACCGAACCCGATGTGCGGGTTGGGGCTGCGGCGCACGTCGAAGGTGAAGGGGTCGTCGAAGACGTCCTCGTCCCGGTTGGCTGAGTTGTAGAACATGATGACCTTGTCCCCCTCGTGCAGGTCCACCTCGCCCAGCACGGTGTCGGAGGCCACGGTGCGGCGCATCCAGATCACCGGCGAGCCCCAGCGCACCACCTCGTCCACGCCGGTCGCCGCGATCCCCACCGGGTCGGCCTGCCACAGGGCCCGCTGCTCGGGGTGCTGGGTCATGGCCAGCAACCCGTGGCTGATGGCGTTGCGCGTGGTCTCGTTCCCCGCCACCACGAGCAGGATGAAGAAGGCCGCCACTTCGGTGTCGGTGAGCTGCTCCCCGTCGACGTTCGTGTTGACCAGGGCGGACGTGACGTCGTCGGTCGGGTGCTGGCGGCGGTGGGTGGCCAGGTCGATCATCAGCATGTTGAGCTGCTGGGCCGCCATCATGAAGGCGGCCATCGCGTCCGAGCCCTCCGGCACGTACTCGGTGTCGCCGCTCGAGAGGATGACGTTCGAGGCACTGAACACGGTGTCGTAGTCGGAGGCGCCGATGCCCATCATGTCGCAGATGATCTCGAGCGGGAGGCGCGCCGCGACCTCGGTGACGAAGTCACAGCCGCCCAGCGGCGCGACCCGGTCGATGACGTCGTTGGCGACGAAGTCGATGCGGTCCTCGATCGACTTGATCATGCGCGGGTTGAACGCAGCGGACACGATGCGGCGCAGGCGGGCGTGCCGGGGGTTGTCCATGTTGATCATCGAACCGAAGAAGTCGAGCATCTCCGCCGGCATGTCGACGATGGACGTGGCGCCGCGCCCGGACTCGAAGATCTCGGGATGCCGGCTCGCCTCCGAAATATGGGCGTGCCGGGTGAGCGCGTAGTAGCCCGGGCCCTGCGGGATGACCGCGCTGAGGGCCTCGGGGATCTCGGGCTCCTTGAAGAACGGCATAGGACGCTCGTGGCGCAACGTCTCGAAGGCGCCCTCGCGCTCGTCCCAGGGTCGGGCCCAGAACGCAATGTCGGAGAGATCGATCTCGTCGGGGGTGAGGACGGCGCGCGGTTTCACGCCGGTCACGATAGCCAGCCACCGTAGGCTGCGAGCATGTGCGACACGCTGTGCGCCCCGGGTCCGGCGGGCATGGTGTTCGCCAAGAACTCGGACCGCCCGCCCGGCGAGGCCCAGGTCGCCTGGCCGTTCGGGCGCCGGAGGTCGGCGGGGTGCACCCTGCGCACGCAGTACCTCACCATCGGCGACGCCGGCGCGCACGCCACCCTCCTCTCCTGCCCGACCTGGCTGTGGGGGGCGGAGCACGGCGTCAACGAGCACGGCGTGGCCATCGGCAATGAGCGTGTGAGCACGACGCACGACGCGGCGGCAGCGGCGCCGGGCCTGATCGGCATGGATCTCGTCCGACTCGGGCTCGAGCGGGCCCGCAGCGCCGAGGAGGCGGTCGAGGTGATGGCCGTGCTCCTCGAGGCCTGCGGGCAGGGTGGCATCGCCGACGCCGCGCACGGCGAGGCGTACGACTCCTCCTTCCTCGTCGCCGACCCGGACCACGCCTTCGTCCTCGACACGGCGGGCGCCGACTACGCGGCCGCCCCCTTCCCGGCCGGCACCGTCATCTCCAACCGGATCACCCTCGGCACCGGGTGGACCCGGGCCTCGGCGGCCCTGGCGCCGGGCGAGGACTTCGGCCGCTTCCGCGACACCGCGGAGGACACCCGCTACGCCGACGTCCGCCTGGCGGCCGGCCGCCGTCTGCTCGCGTCGCTCCCTCCCGGCGGGCTGACCGCCTCCGCCACCGCGGCCCACCTGCGCGACCATGGGACGGGGCCCTGGGGCGCCCCCGGCGGCGACGGACCCGTCCACCGGCCGCCCGAGCGCATCGGGGAGGACTTCAGCGGTGTGAGCGTCTGCATGCACGTGCGCGGCCTCAGCGTCACGGCGGCGTCCATGATCGCCGAGCTCCCGCGCGGGATCCACGACGGCGCGCCGCTGCGCGTGTACGTGGCGGCCGGGAGCCCGTGCGCCAGCATCTACGTGCCGGCCTTCCCGCGCACGGCGGCCGGTCCGCCACCCTTCGTCCCGCTCGAGCTGTCGAGCGAGGAGATGTGGCACGCCGCCGACACCCTGCGCCAGCGGGTCGAGGCCGATCCGGACGCGCTGGCGGAGGTGCGGGCGGTGCTCCAACCCGTCGAAGACGAGTTGTGGGCCGACGCGGACGACGTGCTGGCCGACCCGTCACGCTGGGCCCGCGCTGGAGCTTCGTGGGGCAGCCGGGCGCTGCATGCGCTGCGCTCCTGCGCCGCCTGAGCCACGAGATCCCCCCAATCGGGTAGTACCGGCGGTACGCTGCGGCCAACTGCAGTGCGCTCCTACTCGCCAAGGAGGACCCAATGAGCATGGTTCTGACCGAGGACGACATCGCCGTCGGTGACGTCGTCAGCGAACAACTCCAGAAGATGTGGGGCTGGTACCTGGTGGGGGGGATCTTCTCCGTCATCTTCGGGTTCTTCATCATCAGCTACCGGCACGCCAGCGTGTACGCGATCGTCTACCTCGCCAGCGGGTTCTTCATCGCGGTGGGTCTCTTCGAGATCGTCGGCGCCATCAGGATGGCCCGGCAGCGCTGGCTGCACCTCGTCTTCGGGGTGATCTGGGTCGGTGTCGGCATCGTGGGCTTCGTGTGGCCCCACATCACGATCTTCATCACCGCGGTGCTCATCGGGTGGGCCTTCCTGGTGCTCGGGATCTTCGACATCATCCAGTCGCTCCGGTACCACCATCTGCCCTACTGGTGGGCGTACCTCATCCGCGGCATCGTCGCCGTGGCCATCGGGTTCTTGTGCATCCGGCATCCGGGCGCGCCGTTGACGGCGCTGGTCGTGTTGATCGGAATCCTGGCCATCGTCTTCGGCGTGGTCGAGATCATCGGCTCCTTCTCCGCCCGTCACGCCACCAAGAGCTGGGAGGCCTACAAGGCCCAGGTGCGCTGAGCCCGGCGGAGGAGCATGCGCCTCGTCAGCTTCTCCCTGCCCGACGGGCGGGTCCGGCCCGGGCTCGTCGCCGGCGACGAGGTCGTCGACCTGAGCGACCCGGCTTCGGGGCTGCCGCAGACCATGGTCGAGATCCTGGCGCTCGGCCCTCCCGCGCTCGAGCGCGCCGTCGCCGTCGGGTCCGGCGCCGCCCGCCGCTACGCCTGGGGTGAGGTGCGCCGCCATGCACCGGTGCCCGACCCGCCCGCCATCCTCGCCATCGGCATGAACTACCGCGCCCACGTGGCCGAGATGGGCCGGGAGCCGCCCGAATGGCAGTACTGGTTCAACAAGCAGCGGACGGCCATCACCGGGCCGGGGGAACCCATCGTGCTGCCGGCGGTGTCGGACATGGTCGACTACGAGGGCGAGCTGGCCATGGTGATCGGCCGCCGCTGCCAGCACGTGCCGGCCGCCCGGGCGCCCGAGGTGCTGGCCGGCTTCACGATCATCAACGACGTCAGCGCGCGCGACTGGCAGTGGCGTTCACCGACCTTCACAATGGGCAAGTCGTTCGACACGCACGCCCCCTGCGGGCCCGAGCTGGTGACCGGCGACGAGCTCGGTGATCCCGGAGCCCTGGCCATCCGCACCTGGGTCAACGACGAGCTGCGCCAGGACTCGACGACGGCCGACCTCATCTTCGGCTGCGCCGCCATGATCGAGTACCTGACCACCGCGTTCCCGCTCGAGCCGGGGACGATCATCGCGACGGGGACGCCCGCAGGCGTCGGAGCCGGAATGGACCCGCCGCGGTTCCTGGCGGCCGGGGACACCGTGCGGATCGCCGTGGAGGGGATCGGGGAGCTGACGAATCCGGTCGTCCAGGGGGGGCGCCCCGAACCGGTCGGGCTCCGCTGAGGGCCGGCGGGGTCACGGGGCGCCGCCGGCACGGCACAATGGAGGGGTGCCTGACGACACCGCTGCGCTGAGCGACGCCGAGAGGGCCGATCGCCTGGAGAAGCTCCAGGGGATCATGGACCTGATGCGGCCGGCCGTGCAGGCCGACGGCGGTGACCTCGTCCTCGTGCGGGCCGATGTCGGGACGGGCGTGATCGAGGTGCAGCTCCAGGGTGCGTGCAGCTCGTGCGCCATCAGCTCCGCCACCCTCTCGGGCGGGGTGGAGCGCATCCTGCGCGAACGGCTTCCCTGGGTGACCGAGGTCATCGGCGGGATCGACGACTCGCTGAGCTTCGACGAGAGCGCCTCGCTCGGCTCGGGCGCGTACGTCCCGAACTTCTGAGCCCCCGCCGGGGTCCACACCGGGGGGGCAGCCACGGTCACGATTGATTAGTTAGCTCAACTAACTATAATGGGACCATGCGCAGCGGGCCCGTCCAGCAGACCGACGAAGAGGTCGCCGGCCGTCTCCGCATCGCCGTCAACCGGCTGCAGCGGCGGCTCCGGCAGGAGTCGCTCGGGGGCCTGTCCCCGGCCCAGGCCTCGGCGCTCGGCTCGGTCGGCCGGCACGGAAGCCCGACCCTGGGCGAGCTGGCGGCCATCGAACAGGTGCAGCCTCCGACCATGACCCGGATCGTCGCCAGCCTGGCCGAGGCCGGCATGGTGACCCGCGTCGCCGATCCCGACGACCGGCGGAGTGCCCGCGCCCGCATCACCCCCGCGGGTGAGCGCGCGCTCGAGCGGATGCGCACCCGCAAGAACGCCTTCCTGCTGCGCCGCCTGGGTGAGCTCGGCCCGGACGAGCAGCGGCACGCGGCCGAGCTCGTCGCGTTGCTCGAGCACCTCCTCGAAGAGCCGTGAGGCGCCGGGTCCGCGCCGCCGGGCGCCGCACCTTCAGGGCCATCTCGGTCCGCAACTACAGGCTCTACTTCGTCGGCCAGGTCATCTCGGTGTCCGGCACCTGGATGCAGACGGTGGCGCAGGCCTACCTGATCCTCTACGAGTTGCACGGCACCGGGGTGGACGTCGCCGTCGCCACCAGCCTGCAGTTCTTGCCGCTGCTGCTGCTCGGCCCGTTCGGCGGCCTGATCGCCGACCGGCTCGACAAGCGGAAGGTCCTCTACGCCACGCAGGGGACGGCGGGCGTCCTGGCCCTCGTCCTGGGCGTGCTCGTCGCGACCCACTCCGTGACCTTGTGGGAGGTCTACGTGCTCGCAGCGGGTCTGGGGTTCGTGAACCTCTTCGACAATCCCGCCCGCCAGACCTTCGTGTCGGAGATGGTCGGCATGGAGCTCCTGCCCAACGCGGTGAGCCTCAACAGCGTGCTGATGAACTCCGCCCGGGTGATCGGGCCCGCCATCGGTGGCGTGCTCATCCTCACCGTCGGCGTGGCCACGTGCTTCTTCCTCAACGCGGTGTCCTTCGCCGCTGTGATCGTGGCCCTCGCCATGATGCGCGCCTCGGAGCTGATCCGCCGGCCCGGGGTCGTCCGGGCCCGGGGGCAGGTGCGTGAGGGGCTGCGCTACGTCTGGTCGACGCCGGACCTGAGGATCCCGCTCGTCTCCATGGCGGTCGTCGGCGTCTTCGCCTTCAATTTCACCGTGACGTTGGCGCTCTTGGCCAAGTTCACCTTCCACGGCGGAGCCGGCCTCTACAGCTGGTTCATGGTGGCGATGGGCGCGGGGGCGGTGGTGGGCGGCCTGGCCACGGCGTTCCGGAGCCGGCCCTCCACGCGGGTGCTCGCCTTCATCGGGCTCGCCTTCGGCGGGGCCATCCTCGCCGTGGCCTTCGCTCCGACGGAGGCGTGGGCCCTGATCCTGCTGGTCCCCATGGGCGCCGCCAGCATCTCCTTCGTGGCGACCAACAACGCCACGCTGCAACTGCGCGCGGACCCGACGATGCGGGGCCGTGTCATGTCGCTCAACGCCATCGCCTTCCTCGGCAGCACGCCCATCGGCGCGCCCCTGCTGGGGTACATCAGCGACGTCAGCACCCCGCGGGTGGCCCTGACGGTCGGAGGCGTGGCGACGCTGCTGGCCAGCATCCCCCTCATCGTGCTCGGCCTCCGCCAGCGGCGCGACGGGACCGAGGGCCTCGTGCACGGTGCCGGCATCGCCGCACCGGCGAACGTGGTCCCCCTCCCGGTCCCGCTCCCGGTCGCGGAGGCCGGCTACGAGCGACGGGAGCTGCGCACCAGCTGAGCGTGCTAGGCCGGGTGCACCAGCTCCTGGGCCACGGGTGACATGACGGCGCCGAACTCGACCACGAGTGAGATCAGCAGGTCGTCGACCGAGATGATGCCCGCCAGGTCCTCGTCCTCGAGGACCGGGAGCCGGCGCGCCGTCGCCGTCTTGAACACTTTGAAGGCCTCGAAGACGTCACAGGAGCCCTGAATGGTGACCGGGTCCGGCGTCATGACCGAACCGACGTCGGCGGACGGCGGCTTGCCCTCGCCAGTGCCGCGCACGGTGATGTCACGGTCGGTGACGATGCCCACCAGTCGGTCGCCGTCCACGACGAGGAGCGACCCCACGCCGTGGCTGCCCATCAGCTGGCCTGCTTCCCCGAGCGTGCAGCCGGGAGGGACGGTCACCGGCGCGGACCTCAGGCACTGTCTCACCAGCATGTGTGCTCACCTCGTTGGCACGGCTCGGTCGGTGGTCTCATGCACCGCATCATCGCCCCGCCGCCCGGTCCAGGGTAGGGCAAAAGGTCACCCGCGCCCAGTGGCACGCCCCCCGGACGGGGATGCGCACAATGGGGTGGTGCGGGTACGCGGCGCGACGCCGGACGATGCGGCTGGTATCGCCTGCGTGCAGGTCCGGAGCTGGCAGGCCGCCTACAGGGGCCTCATGCCCGACCAGGTGCTCGACGGGCTGTCGGTGCCGCGGCGCACGGAGGTCTGGCTCCCGGTGGCGGCGGGGCGTCCCGGGGAGCAGCTCCTCGTCCTCGAGGGCGACGGAGGTGTGGAGGGCTTCGCGCACGTGTGCGCGGCACGCGATGCCGACGTCGACGTCGGGACGGGCGAGGTGTCGTCCATCTACCTGCTGCCGTCGGCATGGGGCCAGGGCAACGGGCGCGCCCTCATGGAGGCCGTGGTGCGGCGCCTCCGCGCAGAGGGCTACCACTCGGCCGTCTTGTGGGTGCTGGTCACGAACGAGCGCGCCCGGCGGTTCTACGACGCCGCGGGATGGGTCTGCGACGGGGCGGAGAAGACCGAGCTGATCGGTGGGACCACCTCCATCACGGAGACGCGCTACCGCCGAACGCTCACCCCCGAGGGGAGCGGCGACTAGGCCGGCAGTGGCACGAGGCACTCGACGACGGTCCCGCCTCCCGGTCGAGCGTGGATCAACAGCGAGCCTCCGAGCGCGCTGGCGCGCTGGGTGATGTTCCGTATGCCGCGCCCGTAGCGAAGACGCGCCGGGTCGAAGCCGATGCCGTCGTCGCCGACTCGGACCCAGATCGCCTCGCCCACCTCGACGAGGATCTCGACGCGTGAGGCCTGCGCATGGCGCGCGATGTTGGACAGGAGCTCGCGGAATATCGCCACGAGATGATGCCGCCACTCGCCGCCGACGGCACCGAAGTCTCCACGCAGTTGCACGGTCGGCGAGAGCCCCAGCGCGGGCCGCTCCTCCTCGATCACGGCCAGCAGGTCCGACTCGAGGCCACCCCCGCCCTCGTCGGGGCTGAGGCGGTAGACCACGCTGCGGATCTCCACGATGCAGCGGTCCAGGTCGTCGACGACGTGTGCGAGTTCGGCGACGATCTCGCCGTCGCGTTCTCGGACCCGGAGCGCGTCGACCGACAACGCAGCCGCGAAGATCCGCTGGATCACGGTGTCGTGGAGATCGCTGGCGATCCGGTCGCGGTCGTCCCGGATGGCGGCGTCGACCTCGGCCTGGCGTGACGGTGCCTCTGCGACGAGTCGCATCGGGCCGTCGAGCACCGGGTCAACGTCGGGCGGTGCCTGCGCGAGAGGGTTCACGCGCCCCCTCTCTTTTCCGTAGGCGGACGAAACCCCGACCGGAAGTTACCGGCCCGCCTCCCGGTCCGAACAGCCCCGATCGGGGCCCACCCGCCCCCATCTGGGGCCCCCACATGGAGGTGGATGGGACGACTCCGGGCGGGGCCGGCGCGGTGCTACGAGGCGGCCTCGATGAGTCCCCGCTCGCGGGCGACGGCCAGCAGCTCCAGCTGGTTGTGGACCCCGAGCTTGCGATAGAGGTTCTTGACGTATCCCCGAGCCGTGTTCACCGTGATGCCGAGGCGCAGGGCGGCGCTCTGCAGGTCGACGCCGCTCACCAGAAGGGACAAGATGTCCTGCTCACGCCGCGTCAGGAGGGAGGTCCCACGACCTCTGCGGGGGGGCTCCGTCTGCTCGGCCGCCGCGCAGAGCGAGACGAGGCACTGGCGTTCGACCGCGAAGCTGTGCTCGCGGAGGGAGGGGATCGTGTCGACGACCTCGCTGAGGCTGGCCGATTTGGGGAGAAGCCCCGAGGCCCCGGACAACGCAACGTCGTGCACGAGGGAGGGGCTGAGGGGCAGCCCCGTGAGCACGAGCACCCGCATCCCGGGGTGCCGATCCAGCAGGTGGCGGGTCCCCGTGACCCCGTCGGTGCCGTCGAGCTGGACGTCGACGACGGCTACTTCGGGTTGGAACGCGTCGACGAGCTGGGCGGCCTCTTCGATATCGAGCGCCGTGCCCACGCAGGTCAGGTCGTCCGTCGCCTCGATGGCGAGCGCCAGGGCCTGGGCAAAGACCGGGTGGTCGTCCACGACCATCACTCTCACTGGCCCGCCGGCCTTCACGGCATCACACCCCTGCCTCTGTCCGGCACCGCACGCCGTCCCCGTGCACGATATGCGACCATAACGGTGTTGCCAATGACTGATTCCCTGAGCGCAGTCCGATACTGCAACGGCAGTTGAAGGGATTGCCATGGAAACGGACGAGCAGGACGAGCCCGGGACCGTCTCCGACCGGGGGTACGCCATCGTCCTCATGGCCGCGTCCGCGGGCGGGCTCGCCGCCATCAGCGCCGTCCTGGGTGCCCTCCCGGCCGACTTTGCGATCCCCGTCCTCGTCGTCCAGCACCTGGACCCGCGGCACGTCAGCCTCATGTCGGAGATCCTGCGCCGCCGGACGTCGCTCAGCGTGGAGGACGCCACGGCGGGCACGAGGGTCGAGGCGGGCACCGTCTACCTCGCACCGCCCGACGAGCACCTGCTCGTGACCGGGGACGGCCGCCTGCGCCTCTCGCACGCCGACCCGGTGCACTTCGTGCGGCCCTCGGCCGACCTGTTGTTCGAGTCCGCTGCCGAGTCGTTCCCCGGCCGTGCCATCGGTGTCGTCCTCTCCGGGACCGGCAGTGACGGCGACATGGGGGTGCGGGCGTTGGAGCGGGCGGGCGGCACCGTGATCGCGCAGGATCCCGCCACGGCCGAGTTCGCCGGCATGCCCCAGGCGGCCATCGCCACGGGCAGCGTCGACTCGGTACTGCCGCTCGAGGACATCGGCCCGGCGCTCGTCGAGCTGGTGGAACACGGATGCCTGCGATGAGGCGAGGGTGATCCGGTGAGCGCCGGCGGGACGGCCCCCGAGCCCGTGCCCGGGCCGGAAGCGACGCCCCCAGTGGACGACGACGAAGAGCTCGAAGAGCTCCTGCGCTTCATCCGGGACGACCGGGGATTCGACTTCACCGGATACAAGCGAGCATCCATCGGTCGGCGGGTGCGACGCCGGGCCCGCGAGCTCGGTTTCGAATCCCTCGTCGCGTATCGCGATGTGCTCGAGGCGGACATCGACGAGTTCACGACGCTCTTCAATTCCGTTCTCATCAATCTCACCAGCTTCTTCCGCGACCCGGCATCGTGGCGATACCTCGAGCATGAGATCGTGCCCGAGATCATCTCTCGCCACCACGACGACGAGCCCATCCGGCTGTGGAGTGCCGGGTGCGCGTCAGGTGAGGAGCCCTACACGCTGGCCATGGTGATGGCGAACCACCTCGGGATCGACGAGACGGCGCGACGGGTCAAGATCTATGCGACCGACATCGACCTCGAGGCCCTGGCCCAGGCCCGGGCGGCCGTCTACAGCGACAAATCCCTCCACGACGTCCCCGAGGAGCTGCGGGCAACGTATTTCGAGCCGGACATCCATCAGCGTGGCTGGGTGGTGACGCCGACGCTGCGCCGGACGGTCGTCTTCGGCCGCCTCGACCTCACGAGAGACCCGCCGATCTCCCGGGTCGACCTCCTGGCGTGTCGCAACACGCTGATGTACCTCAACGCGGAGACGCAGGCCTACGTCATCCCGCGCCTGCAGTACGCACTGCGCCACGACGGCTACCTCTTCCTGGGGCGAGCGGAGATGGTGCTGCGTGGGGGCGCCGGGAGGTTCGCTCCGGTGAGCCTGCGGCACCGGGTCTTCGCCGCGCTGCCGACACCGCTGTACGCCGGCCCCCCCGCCCCGTCCGACGTGCGCCGGAGCGCCTTCGAGGCCGGGCGATTGGACGTCCCGACCCTCGCAGAGGGACTCCCGGCACCATCGATGGGGGAGCCGGCGGAGACGTTGGTGGCCGAGCTCCTCGTCAACTCGGAGGGGGCACTGACCGGGTCCAACGACGCTGCCCGCGAGCTCTTCGGGATCGGGCCCGACGACATGGCGAGGCGCCTGGGCGGCCTCCGGCCGGCCTTCGAGCTCTTGGAGCTGGAGGTGCATGTCACACGCGCCCTCGCCGAGCGGGTGTCCCACCGGTTGGGCGTGATGCGGTACGAGACACGCAAGGGTGACATCGTGGACCTCGAGGTCTGGGTGCTCCCGATCTTCACGGCGCACGAGGCGATCTTCGGGGCCGCCGTCACGTTCGCCGACGTCGGCAGCACGATGCAGCTGCGGGAGAGCTTCCGTCACGTCCACGAGGAGCTCGAGACGGCGTACGAGGAGCTCCAGTCGACCAACGAGGAGCTCGTGACGAGCAATGAGGAGCTGCAGTCGAGCTACGAGGAGCTCGAGACGAGCAACGAGGAGCTCCAGTCGTCCAACGAGGAGCTCGAGACGACCAACGAGGAACTGAGGTCTTCCAACGAGGAGCTGGAGGCGACCTACCTCGAGCTCAAGTCGACCAGCAACGCCGTCGGGCGGCTGAACGAGTCACTGGTCGACGCCAACCTCGAGCTCCGTCGCTTCAGCAGCCTGCACCATCAGGTCATGGATCACTTCCCTGCCGCGGTGGTCGTGCTCAGTGCGCAGCTGCTCGTCGAGGAATGGAACCTCGCCGCCGCCGAGCTGTGGGGTCTGGACGAGGACGCCGTCTCCGGGGAGCCGTTCTTCGGTTTGGACTTCGGCCTCCCGCTGGGGCCGATTCAGGAGTCGGTGCGCGCCTGCCGCAGCCCCGGCGCCGTGCCGTCCAGCCTCGACGTCGAGGCGACGGACCCCTCGGGACAGCCGTTCACCTGCCGCGTGCACGTGATCCCCATCTCGGGTCACGAGCCCGAGACAGCGGCCATGCTGGTCATGGAGAGGCGGGAAGGAGTCCGCTCGTGACCCTGCCGTCCGGCCACGCGGGGGGTTCGGATTTCGAGCGCCAGGCCGATGCGCTCATCCGGCGTCTCGAGGCCCTGTCCGAGCGGGTGATCAGCACGACCGGCGATCCGCCGTCCCCGCTCGTGGCCGAAATGCTCGAGGAGCTCTCCGCCGCCGTCGAGGAGCTCGAGGTCAGCACGGAGGAGATCCATGGCCAGAACGATGCGCTGACCGAAGCGAAGAGGCAGCTGGACATCGAGTCGGCCCGCTACCGGGAGCTCTTCGACCTGGCGCCCGACGGCTACCTCGTCACGGACACCCTCGGGGTCATCCTCGAGTCCAACCGGGCCGCCAGCGACCTTTTGGGGACGCCGGGCCACTTCCTCAGCCGAAAACCGATGGTCGTGTTCGTGGAGGCTGCCGACCGGCGTCTCGTGCTGAGCCACCTGCACGATGCGGTCACCGGCTCTCACGGGCCGGTCGTCGAGTTCGAGGCCCGGTTCTCGCCGCCCAACCACGATGCCTTTCCGGCCTCGGTGCACCTGACCGTCGGGGGTGCCTCGGGCGCGGCCGACCCCGACGGCCCGCGCGTGCGCTGGCTCGTGCGCGACATCAGTCGCCAGGCGGAGGCCGAGCGGTTGCTCACGGCGAGCGAGATCCGGTACCGGCTCATCGCCGAGAGCGCGGCCGACGTCGTCATCGCCACCGACGGCGCCAGCTGTATCACGTTCGCGTCCCCGTCCATCAGGACCGTCCTCGCCCTCGACCCGGCGGAAATTGAGGGGCAGCCCATGGCCGATGTCGTCCATCCCGACGACCGCGCCGCCCTCTGGTTGCTGCAGGAGGACGCGCTGATCGGACGTGCCGACGGCTCCACCGTGTGCCGCTTCCGCTGCGGCGACGGCCAGTGGCTCCCCGTGGAGGCCCGGGTCGCCCCCTTCCGTGTTCCGGGGCAGCGCTCCCTGGGCCTGCAGTACGCGCTGCGCGACGTCCGCGAGCGCGAGGCGGCCCGGGTCGCCCTGCAGGAGGCGCTGACGCGCGAGCAGATGGCGGCGGCAGCCCTCCGGGACGCCGACGCCGCCAAGGAGGCGCTCCTCCTCGCCGCGTCCCACGAATTCAACACGCCCATTGCGGCCGTCGCGGGCCTGGCCGATCTCCTGGTGCGCCACCCCGACCTGCCCGGGGGGGACATCCGGAAGATGGCGGACGGCCTGGCGGCGACCGCGGCGGAGCTGCGGGCGATCCTGACCAACCTGCTCGACTCCACGCGCGTGGTCGGCGGCTACGTGGCGGCGGACCGGCGGCCCTTCGACCTGGCCACGCTGGTCGCCGAGCGTGCCCGCAGCCTGGACGGGGCCGATGGCGCCATCGCACCTCCCGCGACCGAGACCATCGTCGAGCTCGACCCGGAGCTGACGACGCGGATCGTCGACAATCTGCTGAGCAACGCCCTCCGCCACACACCGACGGGCACACCGGTGCGGGTCGAGCTCTCTCGTCGAGACGACGGGGTGCTGCTCGCCGTCGACGACTCGGGTCCCGGCATTCCCGATGCCGAGAAGGAGGCCATCTTCGAGCCTTTTCAACGCCGGGCGAAGAGCACGGTCGGCGGTCTGGGTCTGGGGTTGTTCGTCGTGCGCAAGTTCGCCGAGATCCAAGGTGGCCGTGCCTGGGTCGAGGACGCCCCCGGCGGGGGTGCGGCGTTCAGGGTGCTGCTCCCGGACCGCCAGACGGCAAGCGTCTGACCGGGGACCGGGCCCCGGCTACTGCGGCCGGGGCTCCTTGGGCAGGCCGAGCACGCGCTCGCCCACGATGTTGCGCTGGATCTCCGCCGCGCCGCCCCAGATCGTCTCGGAGCGGGAGAAGAAGAAGAGTGACTGCAGGTTGTTGACGGGGTAGCTCGCCTTGGCCCGGCGCGCCCCGGGCAACAGGGTGTCGGCGCCGTCGTCACCCAACAGGATCTGGCCCTCCATGCCCAGGATGTCCATGCCGAGCAGCATCGTCTCCTGGTGCGCCTCGGACCAGAACATCTTGTTGCACGCACCCAGCGCCGCCGTCGTGTGGGTGCCGTTGAGGGCATCGGTCAGCGTCCGGAACCCGTTGATCTCCATGATCTTGATCTTCGACCACGACCGGGCGAGGCGCTGGCGCGTCAGGGGGTCGCGGTCGCGGCCCGTCGCCCGGGCCGCCTGCACGATCTCGTCGAACTCCTTCTGGAACCGGCGGTGGCCCGTCGTCGAAGACGTCCCACGCTCGAATCCGAGCGTCGTCATGGCGACCTTCCAGCCGTTGTTGACGCCCCCGATGACGTTGTCCTTCGGGCAGCGCACGTTGGTGAAGAAGACCTCGTTGAACTCGGCGGAGCCGTCGACCTGCTCGATCGGCCGCACCTCGACCCCGGCTTGCCGCATGGGGACGAGGAGGTACGAGATGCCGGCGTGTTTCGGCGCGTCAGGGTCGGTCCGGGCGAGGAGGAAGATGTAGTCGGCGTCGTGCGCCTGGGTCGTCCACACCTTCTGGCCGTTGATGACCCATTCGTCCCCGTCCAACTCGGCCTTGGTCTTGAGGCTCGCCAGGTCCGAGCCCGCGTCGGGTTCGCTGAAGCCCTGGCACCACGAGATCTCACCCTTGAGGATTCCGGGGATGAACTGCTTCTTCTGTTCCTCGGTGCCCCACTGCAGGATGGTCGGGCCGACCAGGGTGTCGCCGAAGAAGTCGGCGCGCAGCGGTGCGCCGGCGCGGGCGAACTCCTCGTTGAGCACCACCTGCTGGAGCAGGCTCAGCCCCTTGCCCCCGTACTCGGCGGGCCAGCCGGCGCAGATCCACCCGCCGGCGAAGAGCTTGGCCGTCCACTCCGTGTTGAAGGCCTTGCGCTCCTCGGGCGACATGGAGAACCCGGGCTCGCCCCAGCTGTCGGGCAGGTTCTCCTGGAGCCAGCGGGCGATCTCGACGCGGAACTCCTCCGCTTGGCGCGGGTAGGCCAGGTCCATGGCTGCACGGTACCCGTCGCCGCCGCCCGGGTGCGACCAGGCCACGGCCCTCGAACGGGCCGCGGAGGGTGGCGTTTGCGCCGGACCTGGGGGTTCGGGGAGGCTATGCGGCCATGGTGGAGCGCGTCGGGACATCCATTGCCTAAAACGCCCCGCCAGAAGTGGATCGAGACGAAGGAATCCTGGGAGCGGTCGCGCCACATCGAGGTGCCCGCCCCGATCGCCGCCGCACCACCTGGTCCCGGGGGGCTGCGCATCGCGTTCCTGATCTACCGGGGGAACCCGCGCTGTGGCGGCCAAGGCGTCTACACCCGCCACCTGACCAGGGAGCTGGTCGCCCTCGGTCATTCGGTCGAGGTCTTCGCCGGGCCGCCGTGGCCCGAGCTCGACGACGGCGTCGGCTTCACGCCCGTGCGCGGCCTGGACCTGTACCGCCAGCCCGACCCGTTCCGGGTGCCGCACCGGCGCGAGTTCACGTCACGCGAGGACTGGACGGAGTTCGCCATCATGTGCACGGCCGGCTTCGGAGAGCCGCTGGCGTTCTCCTTGCGGGCTCGCCAGCTGCTGGCCCGGCGCCGCGACGACTTCGACGTGGTACACGACAACCAGTGCCTCGGGACCGGCATGCTGGGCATGGTCTCGGACGGGTGGCCGCTGCTCACCACGCTGCACCATCCGATCACCGTGGACCGCCAGCTCGCCCTGTCGCACACGACGAACCCCTGGCAGCGCTTCACCACCCGCCGGTGGTTCGGCTTCCTCGGCATGCAGGTGCGCGTCGCCCGGGCGCTGCCGGCCGTGGTGACCGTGTCGCAGAACTCCCGTCAGGACATCGTGGCCCAGATGGAGGTCGCGCCGGAGCGGATGACCGTCGTCCCGGTCGGCGTCGACCACACCGTGTTCCGCCCCTTCGACGACGTGACCCCCGTGACGGGACGGATCATGGTGACCTCGAGCAGCGACGTACCCATGAAGGGCCTGGTGCCCCTGCTCGAGGCCGTGGCCAAGTTGCGCACCGAGCGCGAGGTCGAGCTCACGGTGATCGGCCGCCCGAGCGAGAACGGGCGGGTCGACCGGGCCATCGCGCGCCTGGGCCTCTCCGACGCCGTGCACTGTGTGAGCGGCATCAGCGACGACGAGCTCGCCCGGCTCTACGGCGAAGCGCAGGTCGCGGTGGTGCCCTCGCTCTACGAGGGTTTCTCGCTGCCGGCGATCGAGGCCATGTCCTGCGGCGTGGCCGTGGTGGCGACGACCGGGGGAGCCCTGCCCGAGGTCGTGGGCACCGACGGCGAGACGGGACTGCTCGTCCCGCCCGACGACCCCGGCGCGCTCGCCGGGGCCATCGCCCGGTTGCTCGACGACCCGGCGCTGCGGGCGCGGCTCGGCGCGGCGGGGCGCCAACGCGTGATGAGCCGCTTCACCTGGCAGGTGACGGCGGCCGGCACCGCCGCCTGCTACCAGGCCCTGCTCGAGGGCCGACCCCTGCCCGGTGCGCCACCGGCCGCCGGGAGCGCCGGGCGGGCCCACTCGGGGGGAGCGGCCTGATGCTCACCGTCGACTACGACCGCCTCGGCGTCGGCCCGGGCGACCTCGTCCTCGACCTCGGGTGCGGGTTCGGTCGCCACGCGTTCGAGGCCGCCCGCCGCGGCGCCTTCGTCGTGGCCCTCGACGCCGGTCCCGAAGAGGTGGCCCAGGTGCGTGGCACGCTGGCGGCCATGGTGGAGCAGGGCGAGCTCGCGCCCGACCACCCCGCCACCGCCGTGCAGGGCGATGCGCTGGCTCTGCCCTTCGCCGACGCGACGTTCGACCGGGTGATCGCCTCGGAGGTGCTCGAGCACATTCCCGACGACAGCGCCGCCATGCGCGAGCTGGCGCGGGTCCTGCGCCCCGGCGGGGTGATGGCGGTGACCGTGCCGCGCTGTGTCCCCGAGGCGATCAATTGGGCGCTCTCGGACGAGTACCACGACACCCCGGGCGGTCACGTCCGCATCTACCGGCGCTCGACGCTGGAGCGCCGTCTGAGCTCGGCCGGGCTCGTGCCGACCGGCGCCCACCATGCCCACGGGCTCCACTCGCCCTACTGGTGGCTGCGCTGCCTGGTGGGGCCGTCCAACGACTCGCACCCGGCGGTGGAGGCGTACCACAAGGTGCTGGTCTGGGACATCGTCAAGGCGCCCTTCGTGACGCGCACGGCGGACCGGGTGCTCAGCCCGCTGATCGGCAAGAGCCTGGTGCTCTACCTGGCCAAGCCCGACGCCGCCGTCGCGGGGCTGCCCGACGCCCGCCCCAGTGTGCCCCGCGGCGTGCCCGGCCGGCGCGGCCCGACGAGCCCGACGCACGGGGCGGCGGCATGACGACCGAGGAGATCCGCTCCGCCGTCACGCTGCCCGAGGTGCCGGGCATCCTCTCGAGCTCGGATGTGCTGGCCACCGGCCACGCCATCGCCGAGGTGCAGCGGGGCGACGGCATGATCCCCTGGTTCACCGGTGGCCACTGCGACCCGTGGAACCACGTCGAGGCCGCCATGGCGCTCACCGTCTGCGGCCTCGTGGACGAGGCCGTCGATGCCTACCGCTGGCTGGCCGCCCGCCAGCTCTCCGACGGCAGCTGGTTCAACTACTACCAGGGTGACACCGTCAAGGATCCCCGCCTCGACACGAACGTCTGCGCCTACCTGGCGGCGGGCGCCTGGCACCACCACCTGATCACCGGCGACGTGGAGTTCCTGGGCGAGCTGTGGCCGACCATTGAGCAGGGCATCGACTTCATCCTGCGCTGGCAGCAGCCGGACGGCTCCGTCCTCTGGTCGCTCGACTCCGCCGGTCGGCCGGAGGGCTACGCACTGCTCACCGGCTCGTCCTCCATCTACCACTCCCTCCGCTGCGGGGTGGCGGTCGCCGAGTGCCTGGCCAAGGACCGCCCCGACTGGGAGCTGGCGGCCGGTCGGCTCGGCCATGCCGTGGCCCACCACCCGGGTGCCTTCGCGCCCAAGGTCGAGTTCGCCATGGACTGGTACTACCCCATGCTGTCGGGCGCGCTGGAGGGCGAGGCGGGCCGGCGTCGGCTCGCCGAGGGTTGGTCGACCTTCGTCATGGAGGGCCTGGGGGTGCGCTGCGTGTCCACGGGCGACTGGGTCACGGCGGCCGAGACAGCGGAATGCGTGCTGACGCTCGACGCGCTGGGCATGGATGACCACGCGCGCGATCTCTTCACGGCCGGACAGAACCTTCGACTACGGGACGGGTCCTACTGGACGGGGATGGTCTACCCCGAGGAGGAGACGTTCCCCAAGCACGAGCGGACGACCTACACCTTCGCGGCGATGGTGCTCGCCGCCGACGCGCTGTCCAGCACGACGCCGGCGGCCGGGCTCTTCCGCGGGGAGTGCTTGCCCGCTCCGCTGGACCTGGCCGAACCGCACTGCGGCGACGCCGGGGAGGGGTGCACGGCGGCCGACCTGTCGCGGCCCTTCTCGCGCGGCTGAACGACGCCCTTCGTCGGGCGGACTCAGCGCCTCGGCGGGGCCACGCGGCGCAGCACCCGCAGGCTGCCGCAGGCGCCGTCGTCCACGAACTCCGCCGACTCGAGCGCGGCGCAGTAGAGCTCGTAGGGCGGCCGCCCGCCCTGGGCCGGGTCGGGGAAGACGTCGTGAATGGCGAGCCACCCGCCCACGGCGACATGCGGCGCCCAGCCCCGGAAATCCGCCCAGGCGGGCTCCTCCCCGTGGCCGCCGTCGATGAAGCAGAACGAGAGCGGCCGGTCCCACCGCGCGGCGACCGTGGGGGAGTCGCCGACGACGCCCACGACCGAGGACTCGAGGCCCGCGGCGGTGATGGTTCGCCTCCAGTGCAGCAGGGTGTCGATGCGCCCCGCGTCGGGATCGACCAGATCGGGCTCGTGGTACTCCCAACCAGGCTGGTTCTCCTCGGAGCCGCGGTGGTGGTCGATCGACAGCACGACGGCACCGGTGGCCTCGGCGGCCGCCCCGAGGTACACCGTGGACTTCCCGCACCAGGAGCCGATCTCCACGAAGGTGGCCGGGAGGGCGGCGGGGATCTCCGATTGCCCGGCCCGGAGGGCGGCGCGGTACAGCGCGGCTCCCTCGTCGTCGGGCATGAAGCCGCGGGTGCGGCGTGCCATCTCGAACAGGGCCTGCAGACGTTCGGCCTCGCCGGCGGCGCCGGGCGCCCGGGCCATCAGGCGGTGGGCATGGTGGCCGCCCGCAGCGAGTCGGCCAGCCCGGCACGCTCGCGCGCCGCGAAGGCGACGTTGACCCGAAGCCGCTCCACCGACTGGTCCACCCGGCGGGGACCCGACATCAGCGGGTGCTCGCGCAGGAAGGCGATCGCACGCTGGGCGAAGTCGGCGTCGGCGCAGAGTGCCGGCAGCGTCTCGAGGATCCGGGGCGGCGCGTTCTTGGGGAACCGGTCGAGCATGGTGTCCCAGTTCTGGGTCACGCGCTCCCACACGGCCTGGTTGCCGACGGGATTCGCCAACAGCGCGCCGATGACGGCGGACCCGTTCTGGCTGCGCACTTCGGTGAGGGCCAGGTCGAACGTGCGCAGGCACAGCTCGACGTCGGGGAAGCTGGCGAGCGCGCCCAGCGAGCGCATCTCCTCCTGCGGTGTGGACGCGGAGCGGTAGCGCTCGAGGAGCGCGTCGTAGTCGCCCGGCCGGACCAGCTGGGCCACGACGGCCAACACGGCCGTCTCGATGTCGGCGGGGATCGGCTCGCCCGAGCCGCTGGCGATCGGCGAGGCGTCGAATCGCCGCGCCGCTGCAGCGCGGACCTCCTCGTCGGCGCCGATGGTACCCATGAGGTTGATGGCGAGCGCGCGCAACGACGGCGTGCGCTCGCTCTCCTCGGTGCTGGCATCGAATCCCAGGTGCCGATGGATCGGTCCGATCAGGGCCGCAACGGCCTCGTGCAGCGCATCCCGGTCCTCGGGCCGCGCGATGCGATTCGTGAGGACGAGCGCGCCGGCGACGGGAGCCCACGGAGCCGGGTCGGGCTCGAGGCCGAGGCGCGGCGTCAGGAGCAGGAATTCGCGCAGCGTCGTGCGCCCGGCCAGCGTGGTGGCCCAGGTGTCGGCCAGCAGGTTGGCCCGCTCCAGTGGGCTGAGCTCGCCCAGGTGCTGGGCCAGCTCCAATCGGTGCGCCGTCTCGTAGCCGACCCTGAACACGCCCCACCCGCCGGCGTTCAGTACGGCCAGCCCCTGCTCCGCCTCCTCGACCGGCGTCGGGTCGGGCCCGAGGACGACGTGCCGGATCGGTGCGCCCGGCTTCCCCCCGGCCGGCAGCGCGCGGACCGCGAGCGGCACCTGCCATTCGCTCCCGATGGACGAGACGGTGCCCGCAGGAGGCGGCCCGAACGAAAACGGCTCCTGGGTCGCGGTCGTCCCGTGCAGGGACACGAGCGGGTGGCCGCCTTGGAGGATGAACGTGTTCATCATGCCGCGCACCGGCGCGCCGCTGGCGTCCTCGAGTGCGTCCCACAGGTCGGTCGTCACCGTGTTGCCGTAGGCGTGCGCCTTCAGGTACGTGCGCACCCCGTCCCGGAAGACGTCCGCGCCGATGTGCTGCTCGAGCATGCGCAGCACGCTGCAGCCCTTCTCGTAGGTGAGGAGGTCGAACATGCCCTCCGCCTCCTTGGGCGGGCCGACGGGGTACTCGATCGGACGCGTCGAGTGCACGGCGTCGATGGCCAGTGCCGCCTCGCGCGAGGGCGCAAAGCCCACCCAGCGCTCCCACGACGGCCGGAAGGCGTCGACGCACAGCAGTTCCATGAAGGTGGCGAAGGCCTCGTTGAGCCAGATGCCCTCCCACCAGCGCATCGTCACCAGGTCGCCGAACCACATGTGCGCCAGCTCGTGGGCGATCACGTCGGCCACCCGCTCGAGCTCGGCCCGGGCGGCACGCTCGATGTCCACGAGCAGTGCGGTGTCGCGGAAGGTGATGCAGCCGAGGTTCTCCATCGCTCCGGCCGCGAAGTCCGGGATGGCGACGAGGTCCACCTTCTCGCCCGGGTACGCGACGTTGAAGTAGTCGGTGAAGAAGCGCAGCGCGAACGCGCCCACCTCGAGGGCGTACTGGCCGAGGTGCCGCTTCCCCGGTGTGCACACGACCCGGAGCGGCACGCCGTCGACGTCCACCGTTTCGGTGATCTCGAGCTTGCCCACGACGAAGGCGACCAGGTAGGTGGACATCTTCATGGTCGGGGAGAACCGGAGGCGCCGCTTGTCGCCCACCTGGTCCGTCCCGACCACCGGGGAGTTGGAGATGGCGTCGACGTCGGGATCCACGATGAGCGCGATCTCGAACACCGCCTTGCGGTCGGGCTCGTCGAAGCAGGGGAAACAGCGCCGGGCATCGACGGACTCGAACTGTGTCGTGGCGATGGTCTGGGTCTCGCCGTCCGGGCCGGTGTAGGTCGACCGGTAGAAGCCGCGCAACTTGTCGTTGAGGGTGCCGGTGAAGCGGCAGCTGACGGTGCACGGTCCGGGCGGCAGCTCGGACGGGGCCCGGAAGACGACCTGCTCGAGCTCGTCCTCGAAGCTGACGCTGCAGCCGACCACGCCCCCGTCGGCGAGCACGACCTCGGCGTCGCTGACGGCGAGCTCGGCGGCGTTGAGCACGATGTCCCCGACGGCCTCGTGCACGACGACGTCGATGGCGACGGTGCCCGAGAAGGTGGCCGAGGCCACGTCCGGTTCGATCTCCAACCGGTACGTGACCGGTTCGACCGTCCTCGGCAGACGGAACGCCTCCGACCCGGGCGCGGCATTCGACGTGGGAGCAGGTGGCATCCGGGGAAGGCTACCCGCGGCGGTGCGAGTAGTTTCTCGCTTCGTGCCAGCCGAGGACTCCATGAACGCCGATGACGGTGCCCCCTCCCCCGAGACCATCGGGGACGCCCGTCACGATCTCGACGTGGTGGCCCTCGGGTCACCACTCCTCGACGTGATCGAGATGGCGAGCGACGACCAGCTGGCCCAGGTCGGCCTCGAGAAGGGGTCGATGACCCTGATCGACCTGGTGACGGCGAACTCCGTGCAGGAGTTCATGGGCGCGCCCCGATTCGTCTCGGGGGGCTCGGTCGCCAACACCACGGCCGGGATCGCCGAGCTCGGCGGCAGCGCCGGTTTCGTCGGGGCGCTGGCCGACGACGAGATCGGCCGGACCTACACCGAGAACCTGCGGGCGGCCGGGGTCGAGTTCGAGCCGCACTACAGCGAGTCGGCCGCAGGTGACGGCCTCGGCACCGGCCGCTGCGTGGTCCTGATCACCGAGGACGCGGACCGGACCATGGGGACGTACCTGGGTGCGGCCTCCACGCTGTCACCCGAGGGCGTCCCGACCTCCTTCGTGGCCCGGGCCTCCGTCGTGCTCCTCGAGGGGTACCTGTGGGACGTGCCCGCCGCCAAGGAGGCCATGCGCCACGCCGCCGCCACCGCACACGCCTCGGAGGGCTCGGTGGCGCTCTCCCTCTCGGACCCCTTCTGCGTCAGCCGGCACCAACGCGAGTTCCTCGACCTCCTCATCGACGACGTCGACATCCTGCTCGGCAACGAGGAGGAGCTGACCATGCTGTTCGGCGCCGCGTCGCACACCGAGGCCGTCGACGCCGCCGAGGAGACCGGCCTGCTCGTCGTCATGACCCGCGGCGCCCGGGGCGCCGTGGTCCTCGGCGCCCACGGGCCCGAGGAGATCCCGGCGGCCCCGGTGACACGCGTCGTCGACACGACCGGGGCGGGCGACCTCTTCGCCGCCGGCTTCCTCTTCGGCCTCACCCACGGCATGGGTCCCGTCCCGAGCACCACGCTCGGCGGTCTCTGCGCCGCCGAGGTCATCTCCCACACGGGCGCCCGCCCCGAGGCCGACCTGAAGGCGCTCGCGGCCGCCGCCGGCCTGCTGCCGGCGTAGCCGGGTCGCACCGCCGTGAGCCTGTCGATCGGGATCGTCGGGTTGCCCAACGTGGGCAAGTCCACGCTGTTCAACGCGCTGACCAACAACGAGGTCTTGGCGGCGAACTATCCGTTCGCCACCATCGACCCCAACGTTGGCGTCGTCGCGGTGCCCGACGAGCGGCTCGAGAAGCTCGCGGCGCTCTACGACGGTGCCCCCGTCGTGCCGGCCTCGGTCACGTTCGTCGACATCGCGGGCCTGGTGCGCGGCGCATCGCAGGGCGAGGGCCTCGGCAACCAGTTCCTGGCGGCCATCCGTGAGACCGACGCCATCTGCCAGGTGGTGCGGGCGTTCCACGACGACGACGTGGTCCACGTCGACGCGCGGGTCGATCCGGCAGGCGACATCGAGACAGTGAACACGGAGCTGATCCTGGCGGATCTCCAGACCGTGGAGCAGCGGCTGCCGCGGCTGGCGCGCGAGGCCAAGGGGGCAGCGGCGCTCAAGCCCACGGTCGACGCGGTGGCCGCGGCGGAGCGGATCCTGGGCGAGGGGCGCACGGTGTCGAGCGCCGCTGCTGCGGGCGACGTCGACGCCGCGCTGCTGCGCGACCTGCACCTGTTGACCGCCAAGCCGTTCATTTACGTGTTCAACGTGGACGAGGGTGCGCTCGGTGACGCCGCGCTCGCCGAGGAGCTCGTCGGGCGCGTGCGCCCGGCCCAGGCGGTCGTGCTCTGCGCCCAGATCGAGGCGGAGGTCGCCGGCCTCGACCCGGCCGACGCCCGGGAGCTGCTTCGCAGCTACGGGCAGGAGGAGTCGGGTCTGGAGCAGCTGGTGCACGTGGGCTTCTCCACCC
This sequence comes from uncultured Acidimicrobiaceae bacterium, assembly GCA_963809825.1. Classification (GTDB taxonomy): domain Bacteria; phylum Actinomycetota; class Acidimicrobiia; order Acidimicrobiales; family RAAP-2; genus Bog-473. The sequence continues at coordinate 45,505 of CAWELJ010000006.1, forward strand.
TGGGGCTCCAGACGTTCCTGACGGCAGGGCCGAAGGAGGCGCGTGCGTGGACGATCCATGTCGGCGACACCGCCCCCAAGGCGGCGGGGGTGATCCACACCGACTTCGAGCGCGGGTTCATCAAGGCGGAGGTGATCAGCTTCGACGACCTGATGGAAGTGGGCTCGGTCGCTGCGGCGCGCAACGCCGGCAAGGCACGCATGGAGGGCAAGGACTACGTCATGCGGGACGGCGACGTCGTCGAGTTCCGCTTCAACACCTGAGGCGCGGCGCGGCCGGGCTCAGCCGACGGTGACGCTGCCGGGAGGACGCCGGCGGAGGGGCGCAGCACCCTCCGCATCAGGATCCTGACGCGGGGACGCTGGTGCCGAGCATCCAGCTGATGGACGCCCGCGCGTCGGCGACCGTCCAGCTGGGTTGCTGGGGGTGTCGCAGATGCTGGACCCCACCGTCGTTGAGGAGTGAGGTGAGTGTGTGGTCGAGCCTCTTCAGGTTCGGCGCCGTGGCGTCGACGAAGCGCTCGTGGCCGTCGGCTGCGATGAGGATGTAGCCGTCCGTGTGGTCGACGTCGTAGGTCAGCGGTGTGCCGGTGAACCAGTCGATCTTGGGCGGCCGTTCCTCGGGGACGATCTGGAACTCGACGCCGAAGGGCTTCCAGAAGGCGGCGACGTTCGCCGGCGTGCCCGTCCACAGGTCCCAGTCGGCACCGAACTCGCGCTGATAGGCGGCCAGGCGCGCCACGGTGTCGCGGCCGGGATCCACGGTGGCCTCCACGAAGACGACGCGGTGCGCCAGACCGGCGGCGCGCAGGTCGCGCTGGAGGGAGATGAAGGCGCCGGTGATGAGAGGGCACTCGTCCTGGCACAGCGAGAGGAAGGGCGCGAGGACCACGACCTTGCCGCGCCGGGCGGCCAGCGAGACGGCGTGGCCGTGTTGGTCGACCAGCGGGACGTGCTGCGGCGTCGGCCGGTCCAACACGAGCCCCTGGCTGGGCGGCGGCGCGGCCGGGGCCGACGATCCGCACGCGCCGAGGGGGATGCCGAGGGCGAGGGCGAGGACGGTGCCGAGGGCCCGGCGGCGGGAGCGTCGGTTCAGGCGTCGTCCTCCCCGGCGGGCAGGAAGCTGAAGGGCAGGTCGGCCAGCGAGATCAGCGTGGAGGCGATCCAGCGGGTGAGGGCGTCGAAGACCGGCTCAATGGTCGAAGGGTCCTCGAGCTGCTGCTCGCTGAAGCGGACCGAGCCCTCGTAGGTCGCCTCGGCGGCCCAGCGCAGCGCGTCGGCGGCGCCGTCACCGTCGGTCCGCACCTGCTCGATGGTGGTGGCGGTGCGGACCAGGTCCATGGGGTCGCCGAGGGGGCCGGTGATGGGGAGGGCGGCCATCACCTTCTCGGTGTCGGGGGCCTCGGCCATGCGCTGGACCCGCAGCGCGACCTCGATCACGACCTCGGGGAGCTCGTCGGGCGGCTCGCCGATGCACCAGCTGCGGTACGAGGTCTGGCTCCAGGTGGGCCAGTCGACCGAGACGTCGGCCCGCACGCGCGGCGGCTGCTCCTCGCCGGGCAGGCTGTAGGAGGTCTCCCACGACACGTCCCCGAGGAAGACGTCGACCTGGAAGCGCTCCTCCACGGCCTGGCGCTGGAGCAGCGCCCGGTCGAACGAGGCACGCATGGTGTCGATGACGTCAACGAGGAGGTGGTCCAGCACGCTGCACGAGGATAGGCCGGCCGCGGCACGGACCGGTCTCGCCCCCGTGGTGAGGTCGGGCCGGCCACGGCTGTTACGGTCGGACCGGTGAGCGAGCGGACCCCCTGGCTCGAACGGAGGGTGATCGCCTACGCCCACCAGGGGGGAGCCTGGGAGGCGCCGTCATCGACGCTGCACGCCATCGCGCGGGCGATCGGAGCGGGCGCGACCGGGATCGAGCTCGACGTGCACGCGACGGCGGACGGCGAGCTCGTGGTGTGCCACGACGCCACGGTCGACCGCACCACGGCGGGCAGCGGCACCATCGCCTCGTTCACGCTCGAGGAATTGCGGCAGATGGACTTCTCCTACTGGTGGATCCCCGGCGCCGACGTCACCCCGGGCCGCCCGCCCACGGACTATCCGTTCCGGGGTCGTGCGCCCGGCGACCGGACGTTCGGCATCGCCACGCTGCGAGAGGTCCTCGAGGGCTTTCCCGGTGTCGTGCTGAATCTCGACATCAAGCAGACGGCGCCGGTGGTGGCTCCCTACGAGGAGGCGCTCGCCCGCCTCCTGGCCGAGTACGGGCGCGGTGACGACGTGATCGTGGCCTCGTTCCTCGACCCGGCGACCGACGCCTTTCGGACGTACGCGCCCGCGGTGCCGACGTCGGCCGGCACGATCGCCACCGCCGAGGCGTGGCGGGCGGTGCAGGAGGGGGAGGCGATGCCCGACACCGCGGCCGTGGCCTACCAGGTGCCGGAGCGCCAGGGAGACCTCGTGGTGGTGGACGAGCGCTTCGTGGCGGCGGCGCACGAATCGGGTAAGGCCGTGCACGTGTGGACGGTCAACGACGCCGAGTCGATGGAGCGCCTGCTGGACCTCGGCGTCGACGGGATCATCTCGGACATGCCCACCACGCTCTGCGGGGTCCTGTCGTCGCGCGGCGTCGCCTGGGACGGGATGTGAGCCCCGGGGCCCTCAGGCGTCGGGCCTAGCCGCGGCCGCAGTTCGGCTTCTTGCCGTGGTTGGCCTTCTTCTTCGTCCTGAGCTTGCGCTTGACCGTTCGTTTCGACATGGGGCGACGATCATAGACGGAGTGGCGCAGGGCGTCCGGTAGCCTCGGTCGCATGCGGTCCGGATGGCTGCTGCGGGACGGCGATGTGGTGTGTGCGCTGGAGATGGCCGATTCGCCGGCCGAGCGTGGCACCCTGCGCGGCCGGACGGGGTGCGAGGGCGCACTGCACGTGGACGGCGCCCGGACCGTGCACACCGCGGGCATGAAGTTCCCCATCGACGTGGCCTTCCTCTCGACCGACCTGACCGTGGTCCGCATGGCGCGGCTGAAGCCCTGGCGGGTGGCGACCGGGGGCCGGGCGGCCCGCAGCGTCGTGCAGACCGAGGCCGGGGCGCTCGAGCGCTGGGGCGTCCGGGTGGGTGACCAGCTCGAGGTGCGTGAGGTGCCCAACGGCGCCCTGAGCGACGGGCCGTGAGCGGCGAGCGGCGCGGCCGGCTCGTGCTCGTGGCCACGCCGATCGGAAACCTCGGTGACCTCTCACCCCGGGCGCGCGACGTGCTGGCGGCGGCGGACCTGATCTGTTGCGAAGACACGCGCCGGACCCGGGCCCTGCTCTCGGCGATCGGCGTCCCGGCGGGCGGACCCCGGGGCGACCGCCTGCTCTCGCTGCACGGCCACAACGAGGCGGCGCGGCTCGAACGCGTGGCCGCCGCGGTGGCCGCCGGGGCGACGGTGGCCGTCGTCAGCGACGCCGGCACGCCCGGCATCTCGGACCCCGGTGCGTGGCTGGCCGCACAGCTCGCCGCCTCCGGCGAGGCGGTGAGCGTGGTGCCCGGCCCGTCGTCCGTGCTGGGCGCGCTCGTCGTGAGCGGCCTGCCCACGGACCGCTTCTGCGTGGAAGGGTTCCTGCCGCGCAAGGGCCCCGAGCGCCGCCGCCGCGTGGCTGCGCTCATGGCCGACGAGCGCACCACCGTCGTGCTCGAGGCGCCCGGCCGCGTCGCCGCCACGCTGGCCGACTTCTCGGCCGCCGACCCGCAGCGCCCCGCCGCCGTCGTGCGCGAGCTGACCAAGGTGCACGAGGAGGTCTGGCGGGGCCCCCTGGGCGAGGCGGCCGAGACGTTCGCGGCCCGGCAGCTCCGGGGCGAGGTGGTGCTCGTGATCGGGGGCGCCCCCGCGCCCGAGCCGCCGGGCGAGTCCGACGTCGAGACGGCGGTGCGGGCGGAACTCGGCGACGACCCCACCGCCGGGCCGCGCCAGGTGGCCGAGCGCGTGGCGGCGGCGCTCGGCGTCCCCCGGCGACGCGCGTACGAGGCGGCGCTGCGCCTGCGGGCGGGCGGCGACGCGGCAGCGGACACGTCGGGCCACCGCTGAGCGCGCCGGTACGCTACCGGCGGTGCCCCCGTACTACCTGACCACGCCGATCTACTACGTCAACGACGCGCCGCACGTGGGCACGGCCTACACGACGGTGAACGCCGACGCCCTGGCGCGCTGGCACCGTCTTCTCGGTGACGACGTCTGGTTCATGACGGGCACCGACGAGCACGGCGCCAAGATCGTGGAGGCGGCCGAGGCCAACGAGACGACCCCCAAGGAATGGACGGACCGCACGTCGGCCCGTTTCCAAGAGGCCTGGACGCGGCTCAACATCTCCAACGACGACTTCATCCGCACGACCGAGCCGCGGCACTACGCCGTCGTGCAGCAGTTCCTGCAGCGCATTCACGACAACGGCTTCATTCAGCTCGCTCCCTACTCGGGGCTCTACTGCGTGTCCTGCGAGGACTACTACACCGAGGACCAGCTGGTGGACGGGAACTGCCCGGTGCACGACCGCCCCGTGGTGGAGATGCAGGAGGACAACTACTTCTTCAAGCTGAGCGAGTTCGAGCAGCGCCTGCTCGACTACTACGACACGCACCCTGACTTCGTGCGGCCCGCCTCGAAGCGCAACGAGGCGCTGGGGTTCATCCGCGGCGGGCTGCGCGATGTCTCCATCACGCGCACGTCGTTCTCGTGGGGAGTCCCCGTGCCGTGGGACAGCGGGCACGTCTTCTACGTCTGGTACGACGCGCTGATCAACTACCTGACGGTGGCCGGGTACGGCGCCGACCCGGCGACGTTCGCGGCCCGCTGGGGCGCGGCGCACCATCTGATCGGGAAGGACATCCTGAAGTTCCACTGCGTCTGGTGGCCGGCGATGTGCATGGCGGCGGACATCAGCCCGCCGGAGGAGATCTTCGTGCACGGGTATCTCCTCATGGGCGGGCAGAAGCTCGGGAAGACCATGATCGCCGCCGGGCAGGCCGGCACGGGCGAGGGGGCGAAGCCGCTCAAGGTGACCGACGTGTCGCCGCTCGCGCTGGCCGACGACATCGGGGTCGACCCGTTGCGCTACCACCTGTTGCGCGAGGTGCCGCTCGGGGGGGACGGCGACTTCTCCTACGAGGGCATCGTGGCGCGGTACAACGCGGACCTCGCCAACAACCTCGGGAACCTGGTGTCACGGGTGACGACGGTCGTCCACTCGAAGAGCGGCGGGGTGGGGCCCGCCTGCAACCCGGACAGCCTGCTGGCCCCGGTGGCCGCCGCAGTGCTCGACACCGCGACGGCGGCCTGGGCGCGCTGGGCGCCACACGAGGCGCTCGAGGAGACGTGGCGACTCATCGGGTCGGCCAACGCCGAGCTCGAGGCCGCGGAGCCCTGGAAGATGGAGCCCGGACCCGCCGTCGACCGGGTCCTCGGCGACGCGCTGGAGGTGCTGCGCATCGTGGCCGTCCTGGTCGCCCCGGCCATGCCGTCGACCGCGGCCGAGGTGTGGCGCCGGATCGGGCTCGGGGGCGACCCCTCGGCCGCCCGCCTGCCCGACGCCGCCGTGTGGGGCGCCTACGCCGGCGGGACCGAGGTGGTGAAGGGCGACCCCCTGTTCCCCCGGCGCAAGGGCTGACGTGGGGGGCTGGTTCGACTCCCACTGCCACGTGCAGGAGGAATTCCTCGGCGCCGACGGGGCCGAGGCGGTCGACCTCGAGCCCGTCATGGCCCGGGCCCGCGAGGTCGGCATCGACCGGCTGGTCTGCATCGGGACCGGAACGGCCACCTCCCGCCAGGCGGTCGAGGTGGCCCGGGCGACGGCCCGCGCCGGGTCGGTGCCCCGGGCCTGGGCGTCGATCGGCCTGCACCCCCACGAGGCGAGTGCGGGCATCGACGAGGTGACGGCGTTGCTGGCGCACGAGGTGGGCCAGGGCGACGGGTGTGTGGTGGCGGTGGGCGAGTGCGGCCTGGACTACTACTACGAGCACTCGCCGCGGGCCGCCCAGCGCACGGCCTTCGCGGCGCAGATCGCGCTGGCGCACGCGCACGGCCTCGCCCTGGTGATCCACGCGCGCGACGCGTGGTCCGACCTGTTCGACGTGTTGGAGGCCGAGGGAGTGCCGGCACGCACCGTCCTGCACTGCTTCACCGGCGGCCCGGACGAGGCCGACCGCTGCCTGCGCGCCGGCCTGTACATCTCGTTCAGCGGGATCGTGACGTTCAAGAACGCGGCCGATGTGCGCGCCGCCGCCGCGCGCTGCCCGCTGGACCGCATGCTCGTGGAGACCGACAGCCCGTTCCTGGCGCCGGTGCCGTATCGCGGCCGCACGAACGAGCCGTCGTACCTGCCCTACGTGGGCGAGGCCATCGCCGCGGTCAAGCAGTGCAGTGTCGACGAGGTGATGGAGCGCACCGCAGTAGCAGCGGCCACAGCGTTTTCCACAGGCAGCTAAATCACGCGTTGTTGTGCGTAATACGAGAACCTCGTGACCAGGGTGTTTCGCGCTAATTTCCGGTAAAAACTGGCATTGAACTGGTGGTTTACCTAAATATCACGCGGCTTGGCCTCCGTGACCTGGGGATATGACGCGGAAAAAGGTTCTGCTCGTTTTCGAGTTTGCGCCGTCCGCGATTGGTTATCTAAGTTCTTCAGAAACCCCTCGCCACCCGTGTGTCGGCGCGGGTGCACTGAGTCCCCGTAGAAGGGTGGAGCCCTGCGGAACCAGAGCACTGGGGGGAGGCGCCTGGGCGTCGCGGCTGTCCTTTGCTGCGCGCTGTTCGGTGTGCCTCTCCTCCTGCTGCACAACGGAACGGCGCACGCCTCGCGCACCGAGGCGGCGTCGCGCACCGTGCACGGCGCGCGTACGCCCGCCGCGCACCCCGCCTCGGGTCTCGACGGCGTGAACCTGCCGTCGCACCTCGTCGCGTACCAGGCGCCGACGACGACAACGACCGCGCCACCGGCCACGACGACGACGGCGCCCGCGCCGGCACCGACGACGACGCCGCCCACGGTCGCACCGCGCACGACGACGACGGTCGCACCCCCGCCACCGCCGACGACGACGACCACGGCCGCACCGCGGCCGGCCGCCGTCCCGGCCAACCACGAATCCGGGGAGGCCACCTGGTACGCGGCTGCGCCCTCGGGCATGTGCGCCAGCCCGACGCTGCCCTTCGGGACGGTGGTCACCGTCGTCAACACGGCGACCGGCGCCGGGACGGTCTGCACGGTGGACGACCGCGAGGCCGCCGGCTACCCACGGGTGGTCGACCTCTCGCCGGAGGGCTTCTCCCAGATCGCCGACCTCAGCCAGGGAGTGGTGGACGTCACAATCTCCTGGTGACCCACTCCGGCGCCGACATCGCCCAGCTGCTGTCGGCGCACGGGCTGCACCCCAGCAAGGCGCTCGGGCAGAACTTCGTCGCTGACCCCAACACGGTCCGGCGCATCGCCCGCCTCTCCGGCGTGACCACCGGCTCGCGCGTGCTCGAGATAGGGGCCGGCCTCGGGTCGCTGACCCTGGCCCTGGCCGAGACCGGAGCCACGGTGGTGGCCCTCGAGACAGATCGCCACCTGGTCCCCGTGCTGCGCTCCGTGGTCGAACCGGCCGGCGTGGAGGTGGTCGAGGGGGACGCCATGGTCGTCGACCTGGCCGCCCTGCTGGCCGAGCGGGCCGAGGGGCCCTGGAGCGTCGTGGCCAACCTGCCCTACAACGTGGCCACCCCGCTCGTCCTGCGGGTCCTGGTCCAGGTGCCGGCGGTGGCCCATCTCCTGGTCATGGTCCAGCGGGAGGTGGGCGAGCGGATGGCCGCCGCGGCGGGTGACGACGCCTACGGCGCCGTGTCGGTCCGGATCGCCTACTTCGCCCGCGCCGAGGTGGCGGGCCGCGTGCCGCCCTCGGTGTTCGTCCCCCGGCCGCGCGTCGAGTCGGTCCTGGTGCGCCTGGAGCGGCTCCCGGTGCCCGCCGTCGACCCGGCCCTCGTCACCTACGAGCGCCTCGACGCGGTCGTGCGGGCCGGCTTCGGCCAGCGGCGCAAGATGCTGCGCCGGTCCCTGGCCGGCGTGGTGGAGCCGGCCGCGTTCGAGCGGGCCGGGGTGCGGCCCGACGCCCGGGCCGAAGAGCTCGGCATCGCGGAATGGGGGAGGCTGGCGGCACTGTGACGCCCGCCCCCGCCGTGACGGTGCCGGCCCCGGCCAAGCTCACGGTCTCGCTGCGCGTGACCGGCGTCCGGGCCGACGGGTACCACGAGCTCGACGCCGAGATGGTCACGCTCGACCTGGCCGACGAGCTCGTGTTCGCCGACGGCGGGTCGGGCCTCGTCGTCACCGCCGAGCAGGGGACCCACGCCGACCGCCTGCCCGCCCCCGAGCACAACCTGATCGGCCGTGCCCTCGCCGCCTGCGGCCGCAGCGCCTCGGTCCTCCTCACCAAGCGCATCCCGCTCGGCGGCGGCCTGGGCGGGGGATCGGCCGACGCCGCCGCCGTGCTGCGCTGGTGCGGGTGCACCGATCCGGTGCTGGCGGCGGGGCTGGGCGCAGACGTGCCCTTCTGCGTGGTCGGCGGCCGGGCCCGGGTGGAGGGAGTCGGGGAGCGGGTGACGCCGCTCCCCTTCGAGTCCCGTGACTACCTCCTCGTGCTCCCGCCGTTCGGCGTCGGCACCGCGGCCGTCTTCGCGGCGTGGGACGCGGGGCACCGGGACGGCGACCGGAACGGGCTGACGGCCGCGGCGCTGGCCGTCGAGCCCCGCCTGGCGCACTGGCGCGACGCCCTGGGGGACCTGGCCGGCACCGAGCCGACGCTGGCCGGCAGCGGATCGACCTGGTTCGTGGAGGGGGGCCCGGCCGAGGCCGGGACGGCGTCGGCGCCCGCCTTGGTGGTCGGGGACGCGGCGGCCCGGCTGGTGCGGGCGCACACGGTGCCGGCGGGTTGGGAGGGTGACTGAGGAGAGGGGAGCGGCGGCGGGGCTACTTGCCGGCCCGGCGCTGCCAGCGGGTGGCCTTCAGCATCTTCTTGTGCTTCTTCTTGCGCATCCGCTTGCGGCGCTTCTTGATCAGTGATCCCATGGCGTGCGGCAGGCTAGCGGTCCCCGGGGCCGACTGCCAGGTCGGCCCCGGCGCGAGGAGGCAGCGATGGGCTTCGAGATCGTCGGGCTCGACCACGTGCAGCTGGCGATGCCGCCCGGTCGCGAAGCGGAGGCCGAGGCCTTCTACTCAGGGCTTCTCGGGTTGCAGCGGGTCCCCAAGCCCCCGCCCCTGGCCGCCCGCGGCGGCTGTTGGTTCGGCCGGGGCGCGGTGGCGGTGCACCTGGGCGTCGAGGAGGACTTCCGTCCCGCCCGCAAGGCCCATCCGGCGCTCGTGGTGCGGGACCTCGGGGCCCTGGAGGCCGCGCTCGGCGCCGCCGGGGTGGGGGTGCGGGCGAACCCGGACCGCGAGCCGGGCCGGGGCGCCTACGTCGACGATCCCTTCGGCAACCGGATCGAGCTGATCGCCGCCGACTGAGTCCGTCAGGCCTGGTCCCCGCCGTCGTCGGGGCCGGCCACCGTGGGCAGGCGCAGCGACATCCGCGCCCCGCCCTCCGGGTCGTTCTCCGCCTGGATGGTCCCCCCCTCGGCCTTGGCCACCTGGGCCACGATGGCGAGGCCCAGGCCCGACCCGGGCAGCCCTCGTGCGGCCGGGGAGCGGTAGAAGCGGTCGAAGATGTGCGGCAGGTCGCCCTCGGCGATGCCGGGGCCGCGGTCGCGCACCACCACCGTCCCGTCTCGGCACCCGACCGACACGGCATGGCCGGGCGGGCTCCACTTGCGGGCGTTGTCGAGCAGGTTGCCGACGGCGCGGCTCAGGCGGTCGGCGTGACCCTCGACCCAGCAGGCCTCGGTGTCGAGCTCGAACCGGATGTCCTCGGCCCGGCCGTGGGTGCTCTGCACGGCGACCGCGTCGCGCACGAGGAGGTCGAGGCGCAGCACCTCGGGTGGCGCCGGCTGCTGGTCGCCCCGGGCCAGCTCGGCGAGGTCGCCGACCAGGTCGGTCAGCTCCTGGAGTTGCACGAGGACGTCGTCGACCAGCACGGAGCGGTCCTCGACGCTCAGCTCGTCGACCCGGCGGATCACCTCGAGGTTGGTGCGCAGGCTGGTCAGCGGGGTGCGCAGCTCGTGAGACGCGTCGAGGACGAGCTGGCTCTGGGCCCGCCGCGACGACTCGAGCGCCTCGAGCAGGCGGTTGAACGTGCGGCGCAGGCGGCCCAGCTCGTCGGCGCCGCCGGGGGACAGGCGGCGCGAGACGTCGGTCGTCTCGGCCAGGTCCTCGACCGTGTCGGTGAGGGAGTTCAGCGGCACGAGGGCGGTGCGCGCCACGAGCCAGCCGAGCACGACGGCGAGCAGGACGCCGATGAGCGCGACGACGCCGAGCAGCAACGCCAGCGTCCGCAACTCCGAGCTGGCGTTGAGGAGCGTGGCGATCTGCAGCGCCCCCCCGTTGACGAGGAGACCCGACTCCACTGGCGTGCCGGGGGGCAGGTGCTCGACGAGCTCGCGCATCTGGTTCCCGCCGACGGTCACCGTCGTGAAGAACGAGGGGGCCAGCCCGACCGCGACGAGCCGTACCTGGCCGGTCACCGGGAGGCCGCCCCCGGCGACGACGGCACCACCGGTGTCGATCACCTGGCCGAGCGTGGCGGTGGTCGAGCCGATCTGCTGGCCGGAGACGATCCGCTGCGCGGCGGTCGTCAGTGAATTGTCGGTCGCCTGGAGCAGCGTGTTGCGGGCGACCAGGAACGAGGCGAGGGAGGCCGCCAGCACGGCGACCACCACCGCCACCGTGGTCGCCAGGACGAGCCGGGTGCGGAAGGTCACGCGTCCCGCAGCACGTAGCCCACGCCGCGGACCGTCTGGATGCAGCGAGGCTCGCCCCCCTCCTCGAGCTTGCGCCGCAGGTAGCCCACGTAGACGGCGAGCGAGTTCGTCCCCGAGTCGAAGTCGAAGCCCCACACCCGGTTCAGCAGCACCTCGCGCGTCAGCACCTGGCGCGGGTGGCGCAGGAACATCTCGAGCAGGTCGAACTCGATCCGCGTCAGGGAGAAGGTGCGCTCGGCCCGCTGGCCCTCCCGGGTCGAGAGGTTGAGGGCGAGGTCGCCGACGCGCAGCAGGCCGCCCTCGCCCTCGAAGCGCCGCCGCAGCAGCGCGCGCAGCCGGGCCAGCAGCTCCGCCAGGGCGAACGGCTTGACGAGGTAGTCGTCGGCCCCGGCGTCGAGTCCCTGGACCCGGTCGTCGACGGCGTCGCGCGCAGTGAGCATCAGGACCGGGGTGTCGTCTCCCGCGCTGCGCATCCGGCGGCACACCGTGAGCCCGTCGACGTCGGGCAGCCCGAGGTCGAGGATCAGTGCGTCCGGGGGGGTCTGCGCCAGCGCCTCGAGGGCCTCGCCGCCCGAGGCCACGGTGACCACCTCGTAGCCCTCGAGGCGGAGGGCCCGGTCGATGGATCGGCGGACGGCGAGGTCGTCGTCCACCACGAGGATGCGCACGGGAAGAAGCTACCGCCGGGCCTCTCCCGGACACGGCCGGGGACGACCACGCGCCACGCCTAACCTCTCGCGGGAAGATCGCCTCGGTCCGGGGTAGTTCAATCGGCAGAACGTCGGCCTTTGGAGCCGGATGTTGGAGGTTCGAGCCCTCCCCCCGGAACCCCTCCACCCGCTAGTCGTGAGCGAGCTCCAGCGCGGCGCGGTGGTCGCCGATCAGGCGTGCGCCCGCCCAGATGAGCAGCGAGCCCACCCGCTGCCGTGAACGGCGGAACCGCGGTGGCCGCTCGTCGAGTCGGGCCTCGGGCTGTCCACGGGTCCGGCGCGCCCGCCCGGCCGGCTCAGGCTCGGCGGCTCGGCGGCTCAGCGCTCGGCGGCCCGGTCCTGCTCGGCCAGCTGGGCCAGATACGCGTTGTAGGCGGCGAGGTCGGCGTCCTCTGTCGCCGCCTCCGTCGCCACCTCCGGGCGCGGCGCCCGCTCCGGGCCGGCGGCGGCTTCGCCCTGCCCGCCGGTACCGGGCTCGGCAGAAGCGGGCGGCGCGACATCGGCGGCCTCGTGCACGAAGCGCCACCACATGTAGATGGCGTAGCCGGCGAAGATCGGCCACTCGAAGACGTAGGCCCAACTGAGTGTGTTCCCGTCGACGGCGCGCGTGACCTGCCAGATGCAGAGCGCCATGAAGGCGGGGACGAGGATCAGGATCACCGCGTGCAGCTTCAACGCGCGGCGCGAGAGCCAGACGTTCTTGTCCATCACCCGACCGGGAAGAGGAAGTCGTTCAGGATCGCGGCCAGCTCGAGGGGCCGGTCGCCCTGGATGCTGTGCCCCGCCCCCTCGACGCCCACCACGGTGGCCGTGGGCTGGCGGCGCAGGAGCTCGGCCACGTCGTCGTCGTCGACGACCGACCAGGCCAGGGCGCGGACGAGGAGCACGGGGACGCGGAGTCCCGAGACGGCGTCCCACCAGTCGGCGAAGTCCGGCACGGCCGAGCCGGGCTCGGTGCGGAACCGCGCGTAGCGCCAGACCCAGCTCCCGTCCTCGCGCCGGACGGCGTTGTGCAGGATGCCCCGGCGCAGCGACGACTCCGACCGGGTGGGGTTGTGCTCCTTGGTGCGGGCCAGCAGCTCGTCGAAGCTCTCGAAGCTCGCCGGTCCGTTGACGAAGTTCGTCACCGGCGCCGCCTTCTCGGCGTCGACGCCGGGGGTGATGTCGACCAGGACGAGGGCGCGCACCAGCTGGGGGGCGTGCGCCGCCAGGGCGATCGACGACATGCCCCCGAGCGACATGCCGACGACGCCGCGGGCGTCGGGAGCCAGCGCGGCCACGACGGTGGCCAGGTCGCGGCCGTTGCTGCCGATGGAGATGGAGCCCTCGGGGCCGCCGTCGGAGTGGCCGTGGCCGGGCAGGTCCACGGCCAGCAGCGGCCGGCCGAGGGCCAGCGCCACGGTGTCCCAGGTGTGGGCGTTCTGGGCCCCGCCGTGGACGAGCACCAGCTCGGGCGTGCCGGTGCCCCAGCACAGGCTCGAGACGAGACGGCCGGGCGACACCTCGACGTCGACCCGGCGCACGTCGGGTGGCCCCGGGTAGGGCAGGCCGTACTCGGCCGCGTTCTCGTGGAAGAGCCCGAACTCGTCGTAGGGGATCAGCTCCGGCACGCCACGAGTGTCCCATACGCACGCCGGCCGGCCCGGCGGGCTAAGAATGCGGCGATGCCCGATCGCCGCCTGTCCGCCGTGGTCCTGGCCGCCGGTGAGGGGACCCGGATGCGCTCCGAGCGGCCCAAGCCCCTGCATCTCCTCTGCGGCCGCCCGATGATCCTGCACGTCCTCGACGCCATGGCCGAGATCGACGTGCAGCGGGTGGTGGTGGTGGTGGGGCACCGCGGCGAGTGGGTGACCAAGACGCTGGTGCAGCTGGCCCCGCCGACCATGCAGATCGAGTTCGTGGAGCAACTCACCCAGTCGGGCACGGGTGACGCGCTGGCCGTCGGGCTCACCGGGCTGCCCGACGACGACGACGAGGTGGAGGACGTCGTGGTGCTGCCGGGGGACACGCCGCTCCTGCGCCCCCAGACCCTGGCGGCACTCGTGCGCGCGCACCGGTCCGAGGACGCGAGCGCCACGCTGCTCACCGCGGTCGTCGAGAACCCGACCGGCTACGGCCGGGTCGTGCACGGCAAGGACGGCGACGTCTCCCGGGTGGTGGAGGAGGCCGACGCCACCGACGAGGAGACGGCGATCGACGAGGTCAACACGTCCATCTACTGCTTCCGGCGCAGCATCCTGGCGCCGACGCTGCGCCGGCTCAGCCCGGCCAACGCCCAGGGCGAGTACTACCTGACCGATGCCGTCGCCGTGCTGTCCAGCGCCGGCTACGCGGTGCGCTCGCTCGTCCTGCCCGACTCCATGGAGGCGGCGGGGGTCAACGACCGGGCCCAGCTGGCCGTCGCCGAGGCGGAGCTGCGCGACCGGATCAACGAGCGCTGGATGCGCCGCGGCGTGACGATGTGGGACCCCGAGCGCACCTACGTGGACGCCCAGGCGCGGCTCGACGCCGACGTGTCCCTGCTCCCCGGCGTGATCCTGCGCGGTGCCTGCACCGTCGGGGCCGGGTCCGAGATCGGGCCCAACAGCGTGCTGACCGACACCACGGTCGGCGAGGGCGCGGTCGTGGCCGAGAGCGTGTGCACCCGGGCGACGATCGGCGACGGCGCGCGCGTCGGGCCCTACAGCGTGCTGGACCCGGGTGCCGAGGTGGCGGCCGGGACCGAGGTCGGGCCCCACGCGGTGCTCGGCGGGCCCGGCTCCTGAGCGCCCCCCGGGCCGGGCCCAGCAGTGCAGTAGCGTTGGGCCCGTGGAGCTGATCCCGAGGCGTCGCCTGGAGCTGGTCTCGGGCCGCTCCCACCCGACGCTGGCGCAGGACATCGCCGGCCACCTGGGCGTCGAGCTGGGAGAGGCGAACCTGCGCGAGTTCGCCAACGGCGAGATCTACTGCAAGTACGACATCTCCATCCGCGGCTGCGACGTCTTCATCATCCAGACCCACGCCAGTCCCGTGAACGACTCGCTCATGGAGCACCTGATCATGATCGACGCCGCCAAGCGGGCATCGGCCAAGCGCATCACGGCGGTGTGCCCCTACTACGGGTACTCGCGCCAGGACCGCAAGTCGACGGGGCGCGAGCCCATCACCGCCAAGCTGGTGGCCGACATGCTCTCGGCGGCGGGCGCCGACCGCGTGATCAGCGTGGACCTGCACTCGGGGCAGATCCAGGGCTTCTTCGACGTGCCCTTCGACCACCTGGTCGCGACGCCGGTGCTCGAGGGGTACATGCGGGAGCACTTCGGTGACGACGCGGTCGTCGTGGCGCCCGACGCCGGGCGGGTCAAGGTGGCCGAGCGCTACAGCCAGCACCTCGGGTTCGAGCTCGCCCTGATCCACAAGACGCGTCCCCGGGGGACCTACAACGAGGTCAAGGCCCGCCACGTCGTCGGTGAGGTGGAGGGCCGCCACTGCATCCTGATCGACGACATGATCGACACGGCCGGGACGATCTGCGCCGCGGCGGAGCTGCTGGCCGAGGCCGGTGCGTCAGACATCTCGGTCATGGCCACCCACGCCGTGCTGTCGGACCCGGCCGTCGACCGCCTCAAGGCGGCGCCGATCTCGCGGGTCGTCGTGACCGACACCCTGCCCGTGGCCGAGGACCGCATGTTCGACAAGCTCGAGGTCCTGTCGGTGGCCAAGATCATCGCCGACGCCATTGACGCCGTCTTCGAGGACACCTCGGTCTCGGAGCTCTTCGGCGGGGACAACCTGGTCTAGGCCCGGGTCGGCCCGGTCGGTCACCCGGGCCCGGTGGTCGGGTGGCCCCCGGGGCGGCTACGCTGGTACGCCGTTCGCCGGAGGCCCGCAGCCGTCCGCGCGCGTCACTCTCGCCACCTGAGGAGATCCGTTATGGCCGAAGTCGTACTTGCCGCAGAGGTCGGGCGCCCGCTCGGCTCGCGCGCCGTGCGCCGCTTGCGGCGCGAGGGGAAGATCCCCGGCGTCATCTACGGGCACGGGACCGAGCCGGTCCCGATCGCCGTCGTCGCCCGGGAGCTGCGCGCCGCCCTCAACACCGAGGCCGGGGCCAACCAGCTGCTGTCACTCGAGACCGGTGCGGGCACCTACCTGACCATCGCACGCGAGATGCAGCGCCACCCCGTCGCCCAGACGGTCACCCACGTCGACTTCGTCATCGTCCGGCGCGACGAGGTCATCAGCGCGGACGTGCCCATCACGCTCGTCGGTGAGGCGCTCGAGGTCCACCACGGCGACGGGCTCGTCGAACAACAGATGTTCACCCTCCCCATCCGGGCGCTCCCGGGGGCCATCCCCACGGTGATCGAGGCCGACATCAGCGAGCTGACCATCGGCGGGCAGGTCCGGGTGTCGGACATCTCGCTGCCCGAGGGGGTCACCACCGAGACCGACCCCGAGACGGCGATCGCCATCGGCCAGCCGCCGCGTGTCGTCACGCTCGAGGAGGAGGCCGCCGAGGTCGAGGGCGAGGAGGGGGCAGCGCCGGAGGCCGGGGAGCCGAGCGGGGAGGCGGCCGAGACCACGGGCGAAGAGGGCTAGGCCCTGCGCCGCCCCTTCGCCCGGTCCGAGCGCCGGGGGACCCCCGCCGACCTGCTGGTCGTCGGCCTGGGCAATCCCGGCGCGGAGTTCGCCGGGAGCCTCCACAACGCCGGCTCCGACGCCGTCGAACTGCTGGCACAGCGCCACGATGGGTCGCTGCGGGCGGAGAAGGGCGTCCACGCCCGGGCCGGCGTGGCCACGGTGGGCGGCCTCCGGGTGGCCCTGGCGGTCCCCACGACCTACATGAACGACTCCGGGATCGCCGTGCGCGCCCTGGCCACGCGGTTCGGCATCAGCGACCCCGCCGCCGTCGTCATCGTGCACGACGAGCTCGATCTGCCGCCGGGCACCGTACGCCTCAAGGTGGGCGGCGGCCTGGCCGGGCACAACGGCCTGCGCTCCATCGCCTCGCACCTGCACTCGTCGGACTTCCTCCGGGTGCGCATCGGCGTGGGCAAGCCGCCGAGCGCGGCGGCGGGCGCGTCGCACGTGCTGGGCCGGCCGCCCAAGGCGGTGCGCGAGCTCCTGGCCGCCTCGGTGCAGACGGCGGCGGACTCGGTCGAGCGCATCGCGGCGGACGGCATCGACGCCGCCATGGCCTGGTGCCACTCGCTGCCCGGCTAGGCCGATCGCGATGACCGCCGACCGCCCGCCGACCGCACCGCCCCGTCCCGGCGGCAGCCTGGCCGCCGTTCCCCGCCTGCTGCGTACCGACCCGGTGGTCGGCGTGCTCGTGGGCGCGGCCGACGCCACCGTCGCCGTCCCCGAATCGGCGCAGGCCGTGGTGGCCGCGGCCCTGGCGGCGTTCACCGAGCGGGCGCCGCTCCTCGTCGTCACCGCCACCGGGCTGGACGCCGAGCGCCTGGGGGACGACCTGACCTGCCTGCTGGCGGCGGAGGACGCCGGGGCGGGCGAGGTGGTCGGCGCTCTCGCCGCCGCGGTCGCGGTCCTGCCGGCGTGGGAGACCCTGCCCTTCGAGCGCGTGAGCCCCGAGATCGAGACCATGGGCCGGCGTCTCGCCCTGCTCGACGCGCTCCGCGCCGGTGGGGGCGGCGCGTTGCCGGCGCCGCCCCGCGTCATCGTGGCGCCGGTCCGCGCCCTGCTGCAGCGGTTGGGCCCGCCGGAGGGGACGGCACCGCTCGTGATCCGCCGCGGCGAGCGCGTCGACGAGGGGACCCTGCTGCCGGCGCTGGTGGAGCGGGGCTACCGGCGCGAGCACCAGGTGGAGCACCGCGGGGAGTTCGCCGTGCGCGGCGGGATCGTCGACGTCTTCCCTTCCACGGCGGACGAACCGGTGCGCATCGACCTGTGGGGCGACGAGGTCGACCGCCTGACCGCGTTCTCGGTCAGCGACCAGCGGTCGATGCACGACCTCACCGCCGTGGCCCTCTACGGGTGCCGGGAGCTCGTGCTCACCCCGGAGCTGCGCGAGGCGGCGGCGTCGCTCGGGGCGCGGCGGCCCTGGGGGGCGCCGGTGTGGGAGCGCCTCGAACGGGGCGAGCAGTTCGACGGCATGGAATCGTGGCTGCCGTTCCTCGACCGCGGTGAGCGGGTCCTGCCCGACCTGCTGCCGCCGGGGGCCCAGGTGGTCCTGGTCGAGCCGCGGCGGATCCGCGACCGGGCGGTGCAGCTGCTCGACGAGGAGGCCGCGCTGGCCGAGACGCTGGCCGCCACGTGGGGGGCCAAGGAGGGCGAGGAGGAGGCGTTCCCCCGGCTGCACCTGCCCTTCGACCGGCTGCTGCGCGAGTGCCCCGCCGGCGTCGTCTCCGTCCCGCCGGTCCCGGAGGGCCCGTCGACCGCCGCATTGACGGTCCGGCGCTTCGAGCCGGTGGCGGGTGACCCCACCCGCCTCGCCGCCGGGGTCACCCGGCTGGTCGGCGAGGGGTACGCGGTGACGCTGTGCGCCGCCACCGGCCCCGGCGCCGGCCGCCTCTCGGCCGCCCTGGCCGCCGAGGGCGTGCACGCCCCGGTCGTCGCGTGGGCCACGGGCGCGCCCGGCGCCGTCGTGGTGGCGGCGCCGATCACGAACGGCTTCATCCTCCCCGACGCCAAGGTGGCCGTCCTGTCGGAGACCGACGTCACCGGCCGCCGGATGCCGCATCGCCGGGCGCGCCCGCGGGCCCGGGCGGCCGACGGGTTCTTCGACGACCTCGAGGCCGGCAGCTTCGTCGTGCACCGCCAGCACGGCGTGGCCCGCTTCGAGGGCGTGACGACCCGCACGATGGGCGGGACGACGCGTGACTACCTGATCCTGCAGTACCGGGGCTCGGACCGGCTGTACCTCCCGGTGGAGCAGATTCAGGCCATCACCCCCTACAGCGGGGGGGAGTCCCCGACGCTCTCGAAGATGGGGGGCGCGGACTGGCAGCGGACCCGGGCCCGGGCCCGGGCGGCGGCGGGCGAGGTGGCGGCCGAGCTGGTCGAGCTGTACCGGCGCCGCCTGGCGGTGGAGGGGCACGCCTTCGGGCCCGACACGCCGTGGCAGCTCGAGATGGAGTCGGCCTTCCCCTTCGTCGAGACCGAGGACCAGCTGCGGGCGATCACCGACGTCAAACGCGACATGGAGGAGCCGCGACCGATGGACCGCCTCGTGTGCGGCGACGTCGGGTTCGGCAAGACGGAGGTGGCCGTGCGCGCCGTCTTCAAGGCGGTGCAGGACGGCCGGCAGGCCGCGGTGCTGGCCCCGACCACGCTCCTGTCCAGCCAGCACGCCCAGACGTTCGCCGACCGCTACGCGCCCTATCCCGTCCGGGTCGAGCTGCTGAGCCGGTTCCTCTCGCCGGCCCAGCAGCGCGCCGTCGTGCAGGGTCTGGCCGACGGGAGCGTCGACGTGGTGATCGGGACCCACCGGCTGCTGGCGCAGGACGTGCAGTTCAAGCAGCTGGGGATCCTGGTGGTCGACGAGGAGCAGCGCTTCGGGGTGACGCACAAGGAAGCGGTCAAGCGCATGTCCGAAGGCGTCGACGTGCTGACGCTGACCGCCAGCCCGATCCCGCGCACCCTCGAGATGGCGCTGACGGGCATCCGCGACCTGTCGATGGTGAACACGCCGCCGGCCGACCGCCGCCCGATCCTGACCTACGTGGGCGAGCAGGACCCCCCCGCCGTGAGCGAGGCGCTGCGGCGCGAGCTGCTGCGGGAAGGCCAGGCCTTCTACGTGCACAACCGGGTGTCGGACATCGACCGGGTGGCGCGCGACATCCGCGACCTCGTCCCCGAGGCCAGGGTCGCCATCGCGCACGGGCAGATGGACGAGGGCAGCCTCGAGACCGTGGTGCTCGACTTCTGGGCGCGGCGCTACGACGTGCTCGTGTGCACGACCATCATCGAGTCGGGGATCGACATGCCGTCGGTCAACACGCTCATCGTCGACCGCGCCGACCTCCTCGGCCTCGGCCAGCTGCACCAGATCCGCGGCCGGGTGGGCCGGGGCGGCCAGCGGGCCTACGCCTACCTGTTCCATCCGGCCGACCGCGTCCTGTCCGAGCAGGCCTACGAGCGGCTACGCACGATCGGCGAGCACACCGAGCTCGGCTCGGGGTTCAAGATCGCCATGCGCGACCTCGAGATCCGGGGGGCCGGGAACCTGCTGGGCTCGGACCAGTCGGGCCACATCGCGGCCGTGGGGTACGACCTCTACGTCCAACTGGTGGCGGAGGCGGTGGCGGAGGCCCGGGGCGAGGCCAGGCCCGCGCCGCCGACCGTGTCGATCGACGTGCCGGGTGACGCGCATCTGCCCAAGGACTACGTGGCGGCCGAGGACGCGCGGCTCGAGGCGTACCGCCGGCTCGCGGCGGCGTCCGGCGCGTCCGACGTGGACGACATCGGGGCCGAGTGGGCGGACCGCTACGGCCCGCTGCCCGACCCGGCCCAGGGCCTGCTCGCCCTGGCGCGGCTGCGCGCCGGCGCGATGGCGCGCGGCATCGGCGAGATCACGATGAGCTCGGTCCGCCCGGCCGGCACCCGGCAACGCGTGGTGCGGGTGTCGCCGGTCACGTTGCCCGCCAGCGCCCAGGTCCGCCTGCGGCGCGTGGCCCCTGGCGCCACCTATCGCGAGGACATGGCCCAGCTCCTGGTCCCGATCGCCGCGGGGGAGCCGGCCGCCGACGCGCTGCGCCGCATCATCGAGGACCTGATCCCGGCCGGCGATGCCGGACCGGGCGGGGACACCTTGTAGCATGCCCGGCGCGTGAAGCGGCTCCTCGTCCTCCTCATCGTGCTTGCCGGCGGCGTCGTCGCGGCCGCGCTCGCCATCCCCACCAACGCCGCCAAGGTCAACGGCACGGCCATCAGCCAGCAGACGCTCAGCTCCGACGTGAGCGCGATCGCCGGCAGCGTCCCGTACCAGTGCTACCTCAACTCCCAGGCCTACCTCGCCTCGAGCGGCTCCCAGCAGTTGCCGCCGGTCGACGGGGCCGGCAACCAGGCCGGCGGCGGCAACCCCACGGCGAACAGTGCCTTCGTGGCCACCTACCTCGACACCGAGATCGGCCATCAGCTCGTGCTGCAGCTGGCGGCCGACCGTCACGTCAGCGTCACCGCGGCCCAGTTGGCCGACGCCCGCACCAACCTCGCCGGGCAGATCTCGGCGGTCATGACCCAGATCCTCCAGACCGCCGCGGGCCAGAGCCCCCGCTACAGCTGCACCGTGAGCGGCACACCGCTGACCGGGGCCGAGGTGCTCGCCACGATGCCGGCGTCGTTCGTCGACCAGCAGGTGCAGTTCGTCGCCACGGCCAGCGCTCTCCAGGAGGACCTGGCCCGGGTCGGCTCCAGTGACGCCGCCCTGCAGGGCTACTTCGAGCGCCACCGGGCCGACTTCGACACCGCCTGCTTCACCGCGGCGTCGTTCTCGAGCCTGACGGCGGCCCAGGAGGCGGCGGCCCAGGTTGCCTTCGGGACGCCGTTCGCGCAGGTCGCGGCGAAGGCCACGCAGGCCGGGAGCCTGCAGTGTGCCCCGCTGGTGGACATCGCGGCCCAGCTGCCGGCGAGCGCCAAGCTGGGCGCCCTGGCGGTGGGCGCCGTGTCCGCCCCCGTCAACGTCAACGGTGGTTACTACCTCCTCGAACTCACGAAGCGGACGCCGACCCCCTACGCCCAGGTCAAGGCCGCGGTGTCCCAGGCGGTCCAGCAGGTGGGGGCCAAGGCGACGCAGAAGGCGATCACGGCGGCCGAGCGGCACGCCACCGTCAAGGTCGACCCGCGGTACGGGATCTGGGTCCCCGTCGCGGCGAACGTGTTCACCCCGCTCGTGCCCGGCAGCTCGGACGTGCTGAACGCGTCGGCGAACCAGCCCGGCGGCACGGCGGCGCGGCCAGCCCCTCCAGCGGCTGAGCGTGGCGCGCCACCGCCCCCACATCACGGTGGTGGGCCTCGGGCCGGCCGACGCCGACCTTCTCGGCGCGGGGGCGTCGACGCTGCTGGCGGCTCGCGTGCGGGTCTTCCTGCGGACGGCGCGCCATCCGGCCGCGGCGGGCCTCCACGGAGCCCGCGCCTTCGACGACCTGTACGAGTCGGCGGCGACCTTCGGCGAGGTGTACGCCGCCATCGTGGAGGAGCTCGTCGCGGCGGCCACCGCGACCGCGCCCGACCCGGTCGTGTACGCCGTGCCGGGCTCGCCCCTGGTGGCCGAGCGCACCGTCGAGCTCCTGCGCGCCGACGACCGGGTGGAGGTCACCATCGTGCCCGCGCTCTCGTTCCTCGACCTGGCCTGGGCCGCGCTCGGCATCGACCCGTTGGCCGAGGGCGTCCGGCTCGTCGACGCGGCCGCCTTCGGGCCCGCCGCCGCGGCCGGGAACGGGCCCTTCCTGGTGGGGCAGTGCTGGTCGCGCCACCTGCTGTCCGAGGTGAAGCTCTCGGCGCGGGACGACGCCGACCGGCCGCTGCCGCGCCCGGTGCTGCTGCACCACCTCGGGCTCCCCGACGAGGTCGTGGCGAGGGTCGACTGGTGGGAGCTCGACCGGACGCTCGAGCCCGACCATCTGACCTCGCTCTACGTGCCCGCGCTGCCGCCGGCCGAGCGGAGCAGCGGCGAGGAAGTGGCCCGCCTGGTCGTCCTGATGGACACGCTGCGCCAGCGCTGCCCCTGGGACGGGGCCCAGACCCACGCGTCCCTGATGCCGCACCTCGTCGAGGAGTGCTACGAGGTCCTCGATGCTCTGGCGGCTCTGTCCGGTCCCGCGGCGACGGACGACGCGTTCGCACATCTCAGGGAGGAGCTGGGGGACCTGCTGTTCCAGATCGTCTTCCACGCGCGCCTGGCCGACGAGGAGGGCCACTTCGACCTGGCCGCGGTGGCGCGCGGCGTGCACGACAAGCTGGTGCACCGGCACCCCCACGTCTTCGGTGACGTCGACGCGGCCGACGCGGCCCAGGTCATGACGAACTGGGAGGCGATCAAGAAGAGCGAGAAGGGCAGGAGCAGCGTGACCGAGGGGATCCCGTCGGGGCTTCCCGCCCTGATGCTCACGACCAAGCTGGCGCGCAAGGCGCGCTCGGTGGGACTCGAGCCCGACGAGGCGGGCGCTCCCGCCGAGACGGCCGACGTCGTGGCGTCGCTGACCCGGCTCGGACGCGTCGTGCAGCCTGCGGCCGACGACCCGCTCTCGGGTGAAGCCGGCGAGCTCTCCGGGCAGGTGGGCGAGCTGCTCTTCGCGGTGGCGGTCCTCGCACAGCGCCTCGGCGTGGACGCGGAGCAGGCGCTGCGGGCGCGCGCCCTTTCGTTGCGCGCGGACATCCTCGCGGCCGAAGGCGTCCCCGACCAGGACATTGGCAACCGCTAACCTTGTGCCCCGGTGTCCCACCAGGGCGGACACTCAAGGAGTGATGTCGTGAGCACCATTGAGCACGTGATCGGGCGCGAGGTCCTCGACTCCCGCGGCAACCCGACCGTCGAGGCGGAGGTGCTCCTCGACTCCGGCGCCCGAGGACGCGCCATCGCGCCGTCCGGAGCCTCGACGGGCATCCACGAAGCGGTCGAGCTGCGCGACGGGGGAGAACGGTTCGGGGGCAAGGGCGTGCTGCGCGCGGTGGCCAACGTGAACGGCGAGATCGCCGACGCCGTGCGCGGGCTGGACGCGCTCGACCAGCGCGCGGTCGACGCCACGATGATCGACCTGGACGCGACGCCCGACAAGGGCCGGCTCGGGGCCAACGCCATGCTGGCCGTGTCGCTGGCGAGCGCCAAGGCACTGGCCGACGACCTCGAGGTCCCCCTCTACCGCTCCATCGGCGGCAGCAACGCCCACGCACTGCCCGTGCCGATGCTCAACGTGCTCAACGGGGGGGCCCACGCCACCAACTCGGTCGACTTCCAGGAGTTCATGCTGATGCCGGTGGGCGCGGCCTCCTTCAGCGAGGCGCTGCGCTGGGGCACGGAGACCTACCACGCGTTGCGCGCCATCCTCGCCGCGCGCGGGCTGTCGACGGCCGTGGGCGACGAGGGCGGGTTCGCCCCCGACCTGCCGCACAACGAGGACGCCGTGAAGCTCCTCCTCGAGGCGATCGAGGCCGCCGGGCGGGTGCCGGGCGACGAGATCGCGCTCGCCCTGGACCCCGCCACCAGCGAGCTCTGGGACGACGGGTCCTACGTCCTCGCCGGGGAGGGTCGGACGCTCTCGCCGGCGGAGCTCGTCGACTACTGGGTCGACCTGGTGGACCGCTACCCGATCGTGTCGATCGAGGACGGCATGGCGGAGGAGGACTGGGACGGCTGGGCCGCCCACACCAAGGCCCTCGGCGGGAGGATCCAACTGGTGGGCGACGACATCTTCGTCACCAATGCGACCCTCCTCGAGCGCGGGATCCGCGAGGGTGTGGCGAACGCCATCCTGATCAAGCTCAACCAGATCGGCACGCTCACCGAGACGCTCGACACGGTGGCCCTCGGCACCCGGGCGTCGTACGGCACCGTGATCTCGCACCGCTCGGGCGAGACGGAGGACACGACGATCGCCGACCTGGTGGTGGCGGTCAACGCGGGGCAGATCAAGACGGGCGCTCCGGCGCGCTCGGATCGCGTGGCCAAGTACAACCAGCTGCTGCGGATCGAAGAGGACCTGGGCGAGTCGGCGGGCTTCCCCGGGCATGCCGCGCTGTCGGGCGAGGGACACCGGCGTGGCGCCAGCTAGCAGCGGGTCCCGGTTGCGCCGGTCGCCGCGCGCCCCGCGACCTCGGCCGGACCGGACCGCGGCGCGCTCCCGCCTCGTGCTCGTGGGCGCCGTCGTGGTCGCCGCCGTGGTGCTCTTCGCGTGGTTCCCCGCCGGCTCGCTCCTCAACCAGCGCTCGAACCTGGCGGGCACCGAGGCGCAGCTGGCCGCGCTGAAGAAGCAGGACGCGGCGCTGGCCCAGGAGAAGAAGAACCTGAGCGACGCCGGCGAGATCGGGCGCATCGCCCGCGCCCAGTACCAGCTCGTCGCCCCGGGACAGCAGGCCTTCGAGACACTGCCACCCTCGGGTGCGCCCGCTGCGGGCACGCCCTACGCGGGCGACCCGGGGTCCAGAGGCCCGGTCGCCCCCTCCGCCACGCCTGAGCTCCCGCCCGGCGGCGTCACCACGACGACCCTGGCGCCCGCCTCCGACGGGCACGCGGCGCCGGCCACGGGGTCGGGCTCGGGCCTGGTGTCGCGCATGCTGCACGCGCTCGAATTCTGGCGTTGACCACACCGGTGCCCGCCGGCACGAGGCGCGAGGGTGACGACGAGGCGGTGGCGCTGCTGCTCGGCCGCGATCCAGGAGGCGACTACACCGTGGTCGTCCGCCGCGACGACGGCTCCCCGATGGTGATCGCCAACGCCCCGCTCCTCCGCGACGGCACTCCCATGCCGACCAGGTACTGGCTCGTCGATCCCGAGCTCCGGGCCGGCGTGGGCCGCCTCGAGGCGGCCGGGGGCGTGCGGGAGGCGCAGGCGCTGACGGACCCCGCCGACCTGGCCGAGTGCCATCGCCGCTACGCCGAGGAGCGCGATGCCCTGATCCCCCGGGAGTGGAAGGGGCCGCGGCCCAGCGGCGGCGTGGGGGGCACGCGGCAGGGGGTCAAGTGCCTCCACGCGCACGTGGCCTGGTGGCTCGCCGGTGGTGACGACCCGGTCGGGGCCTGGGTGGCGGGACGTCTCGGGTTGCACCGGCCCGGAGGCGTCAGCGACGCCTGACCATGTGATACTTCTGCGCCGTGAGGGACACCGGTGCGGTCGCCGCGGTCGACTGCGGCACCAATTCCACCCGTCTGCTGGTGGCGGGGACAGCGGGCCACGCCGAGGCACGCGAAATGAGGATCACCCGGCTCGGTGAGGGCGTGGACGCCACCCGCCGGCTCCGACCCGAGGCGATGGAGCGGACGTTCGCGGCACTGAGGGAGTTCCGCTCCATCATGGATGCCCACCGCGTGGAGCGGGCGCGCCTGGTCGCGACGTCGGCCGTCCGCGACGCCGCCAACGGGGACGCCTTTCTGCGCTCGGCGAGCGAGATCATCGGCGTGCCGGCCGAGCTCCTGTCTGGCCAGGAGGAGGGACGGCTCTCCTATGCCGGGGCGACGGCAGAGCTCCCCGCGGGCGACGGCGGCGTGGTCGTCGTCGACATCGGCGGCGGGTCGACCGAGATCGTGACGCTGGCCGACCGGGAGGTGCGGTCCGTGTCGTTGGACATCGGCTGCGTGCGGCTGACGGAGCGATTCCTGCGCGGCGACCCGCCCTCGGCGGACGAGGTGGCGCACGCCGTCGGGGCCATCGATCACGAGCTCGGGCGCGCCCTCGCTGTGATCCCGGAGCTGGCGCGGAACGACCCCACGACGCGCCTGGTCGGGTTGGCGGGCACCGTCTCGACGCTGGCCGGCCTCGTGCTCGGGCTCGAGGACTACGACAGGGACCGCATTCACGGCGCCGTCCTCACCCGCGAGGCCGTCGCACAGTGGTGCGAGACCCTGGGCCGGGAGAGCGTGGCCGAGCGGGCGCGGCGACCCGCCATTCCCGATGGTCGCCAGGACGTCATCTTCGGCGGCGCCCTGGTGCTCAACGAGGTGCTGCGCCGGTTCGGCCTGCCCGAGTGCATCGTCTCGGAGTCCGACATCCTCGACGGCCTGGTCATGTCGATGCCGCCGCCGCACCGGCCGCCGCCGCCGGGGCAAGGGATAGAGTGACGTGATCGCCGACCGGCGGGAGAGGGCTTGGAATGGAATTCGTCTATGACCTGACCGTCGACCCCGACGCGGAGAACAACACGCATGCCTTCGCGCTGGAGATGATCGGGCACAACAAGACGGTTCTCGAGGTCGGGTGCGCCACCGGCTACTTCACCAAGGTGCTGGCCGAACGGGGATGCAAGGTCGTCGGGATGGAGCTCGATCCCGACGCCGCCCAGGTAGCCGAGCAGTGGGCCGAACGTGTCGTGGTCGGCAACGTCGACGATGCCGAGGTCTGGGAGCTCGTCGACGACGAGTCGTTCGATGTCATCACGTTCGGTGACGTCCTCGAGCACCTCGGGGACCCACTGGCGGTGCTGCGCACCGCCGTCCGCAAGCTGAAGCGCTCCGGGTTCGTCGTCACCTCGTTGCCGAACGTGGCGCACGGCGATGTGCGGCTGTCCCTCCTCCATGGCGCCTTCCGCTACCGCGAGACCGGGCTGCTCGACCGCACCCATGTCCGCTTCTTCACGTTGGAAACGGCACGTGAGCTGCTGCGGGAAGCCGGGTTGGTCGTCGTAGACACCCGGCGGGTGGTCATGCCCCTGTTCCACACCGAGCTCGGCCTGTCGAGGGAGGACTATCCGGACGCGGTGCTGGACGAGATCCGCGCCGACGCCGAATCCGAGACCTATCAGTTCGTGATGCAGTCCGTCATCGACGACGGGTCCGCGGCCGTCGCCAACATGGCCAACCGGCTGGACGGGCTGGCCGATCGGGTGTACGAGCTCGAAGCCCGCAACCGCATCCTCGAGGACCAGGTCGTGCGGCTCGCCGACTTCGAGGAGCTGCAGGAGGAGCACGCCCGGGTGGGCGCGCAGATGGACGCCTGGATCCGGCACGCCGCCGAGCTGAACGAACAGATCGAGCAGCTGACCGACGATCTCGAGGCCGCCACGGCTCGGGCCGACGAGCTCGGGGCGGCCGCCCATGCCACCCAGCTCCGCTACGACGCTCTCCGGAGCTCGCGGTCGTACCGGCTCACGGAGCCGCTCCGCCGGCTGCGCGCCGCGCTGGGGCGTGACGGGGCATGAGCCGCGTCGAGCCCGGTCGGCGCCCGCCGGCCCGCTGACGTTGTCGAGCGCGGGCCCCACGAGAGGAGCCATGTCCGAATCGCTGGGAGTCAACGAGAACAGTGACGTCTACTACACCGGGACGTACTGGAACGACTTCGAGCTGGTCCGGAACCGGATCGACACACGGATCTCGGGCGATCCCACGCGCAAATGGCACCAGCACTTCGCCCGCGCCACGGGCAGGACCTTCGAACGGGCGCTCATCCTCAACTGTGGGAACGGGTGGGTGGAACGCGAGCTGGTCGAGCACGGGCTCATCGCCGCGGGGGTCGGGATCGACTACTCGCAGACCCTGCTCGACGATGCGACCGCCGCGGCACGCCGGGAAGGGATGCCCCTGACGTACCACCAGGCGAATGTCAACCAGGGCGTGTTCCCGGAAGGGGAGTTCGACCTCGTGGTGAACCACGCCGCGGCCCACCACATCGCCGCCATCGACCGGGTTTTCCGGGAGATCTGCCGGATCCTCCCGGAAGAAGGTTGGTTCGTCTCCTTCGACTACGTGGGGCCGCACCGCAACCAGTACCGTCTCGACGCCTGGGAGGAGGCGTGGCAGTTGAACCATGATCTCCCGGCGACGCTCCGCCAGGACCTCGAGTACCCGCCGATCCCGGTCATGCTGGTGGTCGACCCCACGGAGGCCGTGCACTCCGAGCTGATCGTCGAGACCTTCCGCCGCTATTTCTCGGAGGGTCAGTTCACCGCGCTCGGCGGGGCCATCGCCTATCCGCTGCTGACTCACAACGCGCGGATCTTCGACGCCGCGGACGACGCCGAGCGGTCCCGTTGGATCGATCGCATCATGGACGCCGACGACGATTTCCTTGCCCGCTACCCCGAATCCACCCTCTTCGCCTACTTCGCCGGCCAACCGGCGAAGGCGGTCCTGCAGCACGCCGACTCGCTGCGCCGGTGGGAGGAGGCCGAGGACCGGCGCGAACGGTGCGCGCAGGAGGGCGGCGGCGAGTACTACCCGCGCGGCCCCCTTTCCACCGCACTGGTCGGACTGGACGAGCAGCGTGTCCTGAACGACGGGCTGCGCGGGCGGATCGCGCAGCTCCAGACCGAGCTCGACGCCATGCAGGCTCGGCCTCTGTACGTAGGCGCCCGGCGGGTGGTCGACTCGAAGTGGGTCCGGGCCGTGCGCGGGAACCCCACGGTCGCCAGGCTCGAGCGCCGGGTGCGGGGTTAGGGGATTCGTCGTGGCGGACCTCGACGTCAACGAGAACAGCGACATCTACTACCAGGGCAGGTACTGGAACGACTTCGAGGTCGTGAACCGACGGATCAACGAGCGGATCTCGGGGGATCCGACCCGGCCGTGGTACGAACACTTCGCCAAGGTGTCGGAGCGGACCTTCGAGCGGGCGTTGATCCTCAATTGCGGCAACGGCTGGGTCGAGCGGGAGCTCCTAGCCTCGGGCCTGATCCTCGAAGCGGTCGGCATCGACTACTCGGACGACCTCCTGGCGCAAGCGAGGATGTCGGCGGCCGAGGGCGGCCTCCCCCTGTCCTACCAACAGGTCAACGTCAACACGGCCGCCTTCCCGGAGGGCGAGTTCGACCTCGTCGTGAACCACGCCGCCGCCCACCACATCGCGGCCATCGACAGGGTGTTCCGGGAGCTGTGCCGGAAGCTCCCCGACGACGGCCGGTTCGTCTGCTTCGACTACGTCGGACCACACCGGAACCAGTACACGCCCGAGGCCTGGGAGGAAGCGTGGGCGGTGAACCGGGAGCTGCCCGCCTCCCTGCAGCAGGACCTCGGCTATCCGCACCTGCCCACCATGCTGGCGACCGATCCCACGGAGGCGATCCACTCGGAGCTGATCCTCGACACCTTCCGCCGGTACTTCACGGTCGGTGAGCTCACCCCGCTCGGCGGCGCCATCGCGTATCCGCTGCTCACGCACAACACGCGCCTGTTCGAGGCCGCCGATCCCGCCGAGCAGTCGGCCTGCGTGGAGCACATCCTCGAGGCGGACGACCGGTTCTTGGCCCGGCACCCCGACTCCTCCCTGTTCGCCTACTTCAGCGGGACACCCGACAAGGCCGTGCTGGACCAGTCCGATCGTCTGTCGGCGTGGACGACGGAAGAGGACGACCGCGAGCAACGGGCGGCGGCTAACGGGGGTGAGTACTATGTGCGGGGCGCGCTGGCCACGGCGCTGATCGCCCTGGACGCCGAGGAATGGGAGCACGGCCGGTTGTCCGAGCAGGT
Source organism: uncultured Acidimicrobiaceae bacterium (assembly GCA_963809825.1). Lineage (GTDB taxonomy): Bacteria > Actinomycetota > Acidimicrobiia > Acidimicrobiales > RAAP-2 > Bog-473. The sequence continues at coordinate 75,127 of CAWELJ010000006.1, forward strand.
CGAGACGCTGCAGTCACAGGTGGCCGCGCTCGAGTCCGGCCTTCTGTACTCGACGATCAAGCGGCTGGCCGAAGCCAAGACGATGCGACGGATCAGGTCGAGTCACGCCGTGGCCGCCCTCGAGCGCACGGCTCGTGCGGCGCGGCGCCACACCCCCTAGAGCACGCCCAGATCGCGCAGGGACTCGTCGATCCCGTCGAAGTACGCCTCGGCTGACCAGGCGGAGGAGCTCTCGATGATGTGCGCACTCAACTCCGCCGAGGCGGAGGGATCGCTCAGGAGGCCCGAGACGATGGCGGCGCATTCGTCGACGGTCGAGAAGGTCGTGTCGCAGCCGAGCACGTGGGCGACCTCTCTCGGCCCTCCGGCTCCGTAGACGACGGGAATGCACCCGAAGCTGGCCGCCTCGATGGGCGTGATCCCGAAATGCTCGAGGCGCTCGGGGAACTCCTCGGCGTCCACACCGAAGCCGGCGGCATGAATCAGCACGGCCGATCGCTCGTACAGCGCCGCCAGGTCGTCGCGCCCGATGTTGGGGTAGAAGGTGCAGTTGAGCCCGGCGGCCAGCTTCTGCAGCTCGTGGAAGCGGCGCCGGCCCTCGGGGCTGGGGTGGATGGAGCCGGCGAGGGCCAGCTCCATTCCCTCGACGCCCTGGTCGACCAGCCGCCTGAACGCCTCGATCACGACGTCCTGCCGCTTGTTGTGGCCGCCCGTGAAGAACCGGCCCACCGTCAGGATGGTCTTGCGTTCGGGCCACGGGAGGCCCCTCGTGGCGCCCGACCACGTCGCGTGCGCATGGATGAGCCGGATCGGGGGTGCCTTCAGCCCGTAATGGCGCACCAGGCCATTCACGTTGCGGCGGACGAACTCGGAGTACACCCAGATCTCGTCGTACCCGCCCAGCCACTCACCTCTCGCCTCGACGTGCGCATCGGGGACCCAGAAAGGGAACTGGATGTGATACACGCTCCGTTCGCCGAACGCGGGCACCGGGGGCACGACGGAGTTCCCGATGACGAACGAGAAGCGGCAGCGCTCCGGTTCGACCTCGTCCCACGGCAGGGTCAGTCCCACGATGTGCTCGAAGCCGAACGTGGCCGCGAGCTGTTGCATCCGGATGGCGCTGTAGCGCTGCGGGGTGGCGAAGGCCACGTTGGGTGTCCCGACGAGCGAGGACAGGTGCGACGCCACCTCGAACAGCAGCCGCTCCCCGCCGCCCGGCACCAACTGGTACGGGGAGTAGAGGACGAACTGGGGCTCGGTCGGCACGTGGGCACCCAGGAGCTCGAGGTCGGCGCTGCTCAGGTCGTCCATCGGCGTCGGCGGCGCGTGGTCGAGGTCGGTCAGGTGCGAGGTCTGCCGCGCTTCGAGCCAGCCCCCCCACTTCTTGACGAACCTCTCGCGGTTGATCTCGGAGATGTCCTGGAGCTGCAGCCTGGCGTCGGAGGTCGTCTTGCTCTCGATGTGGACCACGCGGGCGAGCGGGTTCACCATGACCTTCCCGCAGTTCGTCCAGAGCTTCAGGCACAGGTCGGTGTCCTCGTAGTAGGCGGGTTCCCATTCGAAGCCGAACCCCCCCACCTTGAGGAAGTCCGCCCGACGCATCATGAGGCAGGCGGCGGAGCAGTAGTCGACCGCACAGGGGGTGTCGAAGTGATCGGGCCCCCACACGGTCCCCTTCCCCACCTGCATCACGTCTCCCGTGGCGAGGGCGACCCCGCCGACCTCCTGCACCCGTCCGTCAGGGTAGAGGAACATCGGTCCGACCGCGGCCACCGTCGGGTCGTCACGCATGGTGGAAGCCAGCACTTCGATCCAACCCGGTTGGACGAACGCGTCGTTGTTGAGGAAGACGACGTAGTCGCTCGTCGCGAAGTCCACGCCGATGTTGTTGCCTTCGCCGAAGAAGCGATTGACCCCGACCTCGACCAGTGTGAAGTCGTCCCGGTCCGACTTACGCGTGCGCAGGATGGCGACCTCTTCGGGGTTCGATCCGTTGTCGACGACGATGATGTCGCGGATCAGGTCGCTCCGGGCGTGCGCCAGGGCATCGAGGCACTCGAGCGTGGTCTGCGCCTGGTTGTAGTTGAGGACGATGACCGAGACGTTGTCGTGAAAGGGATCAGACGTGGCAACCAATGGAATCCGGACTATCTCGGAGGTTGGTTCGGTGGCCGGGACCGGCGAGCGGCGATCCTCGACATGAGGCGGAGCGGGGCAGTCAGCCGCCACGAGCTCGAGCGGCGCATGTCCTCGACGACGCTTTGCGCCGTCGCTGCCTGCCCCGCGTACGCCAACATGCGCTGCTCGTGCTCGTCGACGAGCCGGTCCCTGTCCTCGAGTTGTGCCTCGAACCGAGCGGCCGAGGTCGAGATCTTGGCGGAGAGCACGTCGAGACGGTCCAAGAACTCCGTGACGAGATGCTCGCGCTCGAGGCGAGCCGACTCGATCTGCGCCGCGAGCTGGCCGCGGGCGTCGGCGGCCTCGAGCGCCAGCCGAGTCGTGAGGTCCTGATAGGCGCGCAGGGCGCTGAGCAGGGCGTCGCGCTCGGCTTGCTGACGTTCGATCCACCGCGCCGCGATGGCACGCAGCGCCACCGGGGTCATCGACTCGTCCTGGAGATCGTCGAAGGGCTCGACCGACCCGATCACGATGTCGAGCAGGTCTCCTGCGGCCGCCGGGAGGTTGCGCAGCAACTCGACGGTGGGTGTCGCGCCGGCGACCGGGGCCTGCGCGACCAAGGCCTCGGTCGACGGTCCGAGGGAGACGCGTGCGGAGGGGTAGCGGTCCGACACCTGCCGCTTCGCCTCGGTGAAGGCGGGAGAACCGTCGGCGGCGGTGGACGTGATCACGACGGTGCCACCCGGAGCCAGGGCGTCGAGCCAGGCGGCGAGGTCGGGCAGGGCGATGTCGGCCTGGTCCAGGAGGGAGACGTGGAGCAGGTCGACCCGGGCTCCACCGGCGAGCCCGGCGAGAAACGCCTTGTCGGTCTCGTAGCCCGTGACGGCGGCCCCGAACAGTGCGACGCACTCGGCCAGCACCTGCCGGAACACGGGCAGATCGGGAGCCTCGTCGGCGCCCGGCGCCGGGAGCCGCACCGCGATGCACCGGGCGGCCGGGCCCACCTCGCGGACGGCGCCGCAGGTCGAGCGGAGGGACGCCCAGTCGGCGGCGCCGATCTCGACGGTCACGGCCGGCCGCACGCGCGCGACCAGCCAGGAAAGGAGTGGCGTGGACAAGAGCCGGTGGGAGTCCGCCCGCGGGACCGGCTCGAGCCGGAGGATCTCGCCGACGCGTGCCTCGCCGGAGGGGACGGCCGAACCCGGGGGAGTGGCCAGGGTGCCCTTGTCGGGCGACGACTCTGTTCCGCGGGTCACGCGAGGGAGGGGGTTCGGGGGATCATCTGGAGGAAGTTATCGTTCTGACCTGGTCATTCAGCATGCAGCACTGGGAACCGCCTCGGCGCGGGCGCTGGGACCCACCTGGGATTGTGGCAAATCCTATCGTTCCGGCCCGAGGTGCCCCGGGGCGGGCGCTCGGCCCCGGAGGGATCCGGCCCGCCGGTCCCGACGCTCCCGCGCCGCCAACGGCGGGGTCGGCACCCGACCCCCGCTGCGTGGCTCCGATGCCCCGCCGGCGGGCCGACGAGCAGGGGTCGCCCGCCCCGGGGGCAGGGAGTCCCACTGGTAGTGTCCTGCGCCATGTTCCCGCCGGACCCGGACGTGGGACGCCGGCGGTCGTCTCTTCTGCGAGTGACGCGGAGCACGTCCCTCCGCGGCGCGGCGGCGACTCCCGCGTCCTGACCCGAACGCGCTCGTGAAGAGTGGATAGCGCAGGCAGCGGGGCAGCCACCGTCCGCGGCCGGCACGCCAAGGTCTCCGACGAAGCCCCGCCGCAAGTCCCGCGCGCGGCCGGCTGGCACGGCGTCGTGTTCAGCCTCGCCGTGTACGTGGTGCTCGCCGTGGTGGCCAACCGCGGCGTCTGGATCCACGGCTTCGCCCACACCCTGCAGTCGTCGGGTGGCAACGACACGGCGGAGGAGGTGTGGTTCTTGGCGCAGACGCCCTGGCACATCGTCCACGGCGTCAACCCGTTCGACAACACCTGGCTCAACCTGCCGGTCGGGCTGAACCTGATGGACAACACGACCATGCCGTTGCTCGGTGTACTCGGGGCGCCGATCACGTTCGTCTTCGGGCCGATCGCGACCCTCAACGTCCTCATCGCGCTGGGGTTCTCCACCTCCGCCATGGCCTTCTTCCTGATGGCGAGGCGTTTCACGACGTGGTGGCCGGCGGCGTTCGTCGGGGGCCTCGTGTACGGGTTCTGTCCCTTCGCCGTGGCGGAGGCGACCGCGCACCTGTTCCTGATCTTCAACGTGTTCCCGCCCCTCATCATCCTCGTCATCCACCGGTACGTCAGCATGGAGAACCGCTCACCGTGGCTGTACGGCCTCGCGCTCGGCGGGTGTTTCGTGGCGCAGTTCTACATTTCGACCGAGGCGTTCGCCTCGCTCGTGGTCATGTCGTTGCTGGCACTCGTCGTCGGTGGCCTTCTGCTCGTCCGGCGCCTCGACATGGACCTCGCCCGGCTGGCACGGATGGCGGCGGTGGCGGCGGTCGTCGCGCTCCTCGGCGTGGGGTACGGGGCGTGGGTCGCGCTGGAGGGCCCGGATCACATCCACGGGTCGGCCCAGCCGGCCGTCGCCATCGCCGGCGTCTCGAGCGACCCCGCCGGACTGGTCGTCCCGACGCAGAATCAGCACTTCACGTTCAACGAGGCCGCCCGGGGCAATTCGTATGTCGCCCAGCGCGACGCCAACTGGCACGTGGTGATCGACCTCACGCTCGAGAACGGCACCTACGTGGGTGTGCCGCTCCTCGTCCTGCTGGTCGCGGGCGTCGTCTTGCTTCGGCGGAACCGTTTCGCCGTCTTCACCGCGGTGATGGCGGCCGCCGCCATGGTGCTGTCGATGGGTTCCTATCTGCACGTCGACGGGCACCGGACGGGGGTCCCGCTCCCGTTCATCGTCCTGGCCCACCTGCCACTGCTCAGCAGCGGCTCCGCGGCGCGCTACGTCTTCTTCTTCTGGCTCTTCGCCGCGCTCTTCTTGGCCCTGGTCCTGGACCGCCTGCACGAGATCCTGGCGCCGGCCGGGCGCATCCGGGCGGCTGCCGTGTGCCTCGCCATCGCGGTCGTCGCGCTGGTGCCGCTGGTGCCGGCGTGGCCGTACCCGTCGAGCGCGGCGTCGGTGCCGTCGTTCTTCACGAGCACCGCCCGCGCACTGCCGGTCGGCACCACCGTGGTCGTGTTCCCCAGCTCCAACCCGGGCGACTCCTCCGCCATGCTCTGGCAAGCCATGTCCGACATGACCTTCCGCATGCCGGGGGGCTACGCGGTGTTCGCCGCCGCGCCCCACGGCGCCGCTTCGTTCAATCCGGCGCCCTCCGTGCTCGGCGATGCGATGTCGTCCTGCGTCGCCGGGGTGCCCCCGCAGATCGCACCCTCGACCATCAGATCGGTCCTGCGCGGGTGGGACGCCCGCCACGTGGTGGTGGTGCCGGGGACGGCCGGCGCTCCGTGCGCCACCGCACTGTTCGACCGGGCGCTGGGCCCGCACCGCTCCGAAGGCGGCGTGTCGGTGTGGTCGACCCGGGCCGCCGGCACCTGAGAGCCGACGGGTCAGCCCGGTCCGAGCAACACCCGCATCCGGGTGACCAGCGCGCTGGGGTCGCCGAAGCGGCTGTCGGCATACCGGCGGCCGGCAGCGGACGTCGCCGCCCGGTTCGCCTCGCTCCGCATCTTCTCCGCGGCGCCGATGAGCTCGCCCGGGTCACCGAAGGTCGAGCCACCGCCGGCGTGCGCGTGCACCGCCGCCGGACCCGAGTGCTCGGGCACGACGATGGGGGTCCCGAAGCGCAGGGCCTCCACGCACTCGCGGGCGAGATACGCACCGGGGTCGAGGTCGATGCAGACCTCGGCGTGCGCGACGAGGCGCCACAGGTCCATGCGGGTGTCCACGCTCACCCTTCCCCGCAGCGCCCGTCCCCTCCACGCCGACGCAACGGCATCCTGCACGACGACGACGTCCGTCTGGTGAAAGGCGCCGCTCAACCAGGCCACGGCCGGTGGAGGCCCGTCCTCCGCCCTCGAGCGGCCCGACAGCACGAGCTGGTAGCCCGTGAACCCGAACCCGTGGTGCCGGTGCAGCCCGGCCAACGGGTTGACCGGCACGTGCACGCTGACCGTCGACGACGCGTGCCCGTCGTCGCCGGGGACGAGGCGCAGTGGCCGCCACGCCGGCCCGAACGCTTCGACCTCCCCCGAGACGGCGAACACCCTCCGGGGCCCGATCCGGGTCAGCTGCTCGGCGATGACGGGCGTGAGCTCGTCGACGACGACCGTGCAGTCCGCCGCGACCGCGCCGGGACCCTGCAGCAGCTCGTCCTCCTCTCCCATGCCCAGGAGGTCGAAGGCACCGTCCGGCTGGCGCCGGCCGGCGGGCCCCGGCACGAGGACCGAGACCGGGCCGCAGCGCGACGCCGCTCCCGCCACGGCGCGCGTGACGAAGGCCAGCTCGGACCGCCGGTCGTGCCAGTGCCCGGCGACGACGACCGTCCGGCTCTCAGTCATGCGGCGTGTCGCGCAGCGAGACGAGTCGTTGCAGGTGCAGCACCTCGGCCCGCAGCCGTGTGAGCTCCTCCCCGAAGGCTCCGGTGGCGTCGGCGGTGACGGTTTCGTGTGCGGCCAGACGGTCGGCCAGAAGGTCGCACCGCGCCGCGATGGTCTCGGTGGCCCGTGCCAGCGCGAAGAGCAGGTGTCGGTCCGATCGCCCCGAGATCCGTCCCACCCAGGCGCGGACGGCCCGCCCCGGCGACGAGGACGACCCGGCGTCGCGTCGGCTCTCCCACAGCCGGGTGAACGACCGCAGCGCGTCGGTGTCGCGTACGTGTCCGAGCGGCGGTGGCGCGTCGGCGGGTTGATGCAGCATGCGAGGCGCCTGTTCCGGGTCGCCGGCTACTGCATGGTGAGGGTCGAATACCATCGTTTCCAGGCGTCCTCTTCCTCAGCTCCCGCCAGTCCGCACGTGGGGTCGGCGCGAGTGAGATGTGGGTTGAAGTAGCGATCCCCTTCGCTAATGTAATCCTTCCAGCGGTCGACGAAGTGCACGATGTCGCCCACCCCGCCGGCGGTTCCCCGGCTCGGTGACTCGTGGTGGACCAGTTCCGCCGCGGGCTCGTAGAGCGTCCGCAGGCCCTCGGCGCCGGCGCGCAGACAGAAGTCGACGTCGTTGAGGTCGACCCCGAGTGTCTCGTCGAAGCCACCGAGACGGTCGAACACGTCCCGGCGCGTGGCGAAGCACGCGCCGGTGACCGCCGAGCACTCGCGCGCCAGGACCGCCATGTGCAGGTAGCCCGTGGCTTCCTCGGGCAATCCCGCCAGCGGGTGGCCGGCCGCGCCGGTCAGCCCGACCACCAGGCCGCAATGCTGCAGGCGACGATCGGGGTAGAGGAGGCGCGCCCCGACCGCGCCGACGTCGGCGCGTTGTGCCTGCGCGCACAGGGCGGAGAGCCAGCCCGGGCGCAGGGCTTCGATGTCGTTGTTCAAGAACACGAGCACGTGGCCCGAGGCCACGCCCGCGCCGGCGTTGTTGAGACCGGCCCAGTTGAACGGCCGGGCGTCTCGCAGCACGCGCACGTCGGCGCGGCTCTCCAGCCGATCGACCAGCGTCATCGTCTCGGGATCGGAGGACCCGTTGTCGATGAGCACCAGCTCGACCCGCTCAGCCCGGGTGGTCGCCGTGACGGAGTCCACGCAGGTGCGCAGGAGCCGGGGCTCGTCGCGGAACGGGATCAGGATGCTGACGCCGACGCCGGCGTCCCATGGTCGTCGTACGCGGAACGTGCCGGGCGTCGGACCGAGCGCGACCGACGCCCCCTCGTTCCGGCGGTTGAGCGCCGTCTGCACGTGGCCCACGTCTCGGGGCGGCTTCTCGTCAGCCGATCGGTGGCAGAGCACCTCGGGAACATGGGTCACCGTTGCGGCCGCCTCGCATGCCGCGAGGGCGCAGGCGTGCTCCAGTTCGGCGGGTCCGGGCGCGTCGAGGTGCGTCAGCGCGCCGGTGAGGCCGCCGCCGATCGCGAGGGGACGTCCGACGTACGAAGAAGAGAGGAGGAACTCGGGCGAGTAGCCGGGCTTGAGGCGCGGCGAGTGGTGGCCGCCGTCGGGCGCCAGCCGGTCCTCGTCCGCGTAGACGACCCCCTGCGGCGTGAGGGCCTCGCTCAGGAGGGCCACCGCGTCGGGTGCCCAGACGTCCCCCGGGAAGACCAGCGCCACGTTGTCACCCTCGTGGGCGGCGAGGCCCGCCCGGAGGAGGTCGGCGACCCCGGTCGCTCCGGCGCCGGCGACGATCGAGCGAATGCGCCGGCGGGACCGGCGGGACCGGCGGGACCGGCGGGGCGCCGCGGCCCGCAGGGCCGCGCTGACGTCGTGCATCCGGCCCTCGTCCGCCACGGCGGTGAGGGACCAGCGGCCGGACGTCTGTGCGTGCAGCGCTTCGAGCGTTCGGCCGATCGCCCCCGAATCGGCGTTGTCGACCGGCATCACGAGCGCAAGGATCGTCGTGCCGGTGTGCGGCGCGGTGCGCCGGCGAGCGTCCTCGCGAGCGCGCACCCAACCGGCATAGGCGACGGGATCCTGTGCGACGTCGGGAGGAAGCGGCGGGAGCTCCCGAGGGGCGAAGAGCACCCGTTCCACGCTGGCAATCTACCGGACACCGGACGCGCCAACCGCCGCGTTGGCGCAGGTGAGCGCCGACCTGCCACGATGCGCCGGTGGGGATAGCCGACCGCCTGCTCATGGGTCCCGGGCCTTCGAACCCTTACCCGGAGGTCACGATGGCGCTGGCGGGACCCGTGCTCGGACACCTCGATCCGGACTTCCTGTGCCTGCTCGATGACACCAACGATCGTCTGCGTCAGGTCTTCCGGACGTCGAACGCCCTGACGCTGCCGGTCAGCGGTACGGGATCGGCCGGCATGGAGGCGTCGTTCGTGAACTTCGTGCGGCCCTCCGATCCGGTCGTCGTCGGCGTCAACGGCGTCTTCGGCGAGCGGATGTGCGAGGTGGCGGCCCGGCTCGGCGCCGACGTCGTCCGCGTCGACACCCCGTGGGGCGAGCCGATCGACCCGCACCGGCTCCTGTCGGCCCATGCGGCGCCGTCGATCATTGCGGTGGTGCACGCAGAGACCTCGACCGGGGTCCGCAACGACATCGGGCCGCTCGGAACGGGCAAGGGCGATGCGCTGCTCCTGGTGGACATGGTGACCTCACTCGGGGGTATCCCCGTGTCGGTTGACGAGTGGTCGGTGGACATCGCCTACAGCGGCACGCAGAAGTGCCTGGGAGTCCCGCCCGGACTTGCACCGCTGACCGTCTCCCCGCGGGCCCTGGATCGGCTTGTCGAGCGGCCCTCGAGCTGGTACCTCGACCTCAACCTCCTGGCCCGCTATGTCAACGACGGCTCTGGGGGCGGACGGGTGTACCACCACACGGCACCGGTGGCCATGGTGGCCGCCCTCCACGCCGGCCTGGGGGTGTTGCTCGACGAGGGGCTCGAGGCGGCGCAGCAGCGCCACGCCGAGTGCGGCCGGCTGCTTCAGGACGGGCTCGTCGGCCTGGGTCTCGAGCTGCTGGTCGATCCCGACTCCCGGCTGCCGCAGCTGACGACGGTCCGGGTCCCGGCGGGGCTGGACGAGGCTTCCTGCCGGCGGGAGCTCCTGCGCTGCTACGGGATAGAGATCGGGGCCGGTGCCGGACAGCTGGCCGGGCAGATCTGGCGCATCGGCTGCATGGGCCACACGGCCCGGCGCAGGAACGTGCTCGCGCTGTTGGGCGCCCTGAAGGAGGTGCTCGGACGATGAGCGCGGCCAGGGCGGTACGCCACGCACCGCTCGAACTCCGCGGCAGGCGCGTGCTCCTGCGGTCGCTGACCGAGGACGACTTCCCCGCTTGGCACGAGGTGCGCACTCGCTGTGCGGACTGGTTGCTGCGCTGGGAGCCCCGGCCCAAGGGTGCGCCGGTCCCGTCCGAGGACCGCCCCAGCTTCGCCGCCCGCTGCGGCATCCGCGAACGCGAGCGTCATCTGGGCACCGGGTACGGGTTCGGCATCTTCCTCGGGGAGCGCTTCGCGGGTGAGGTGACACTCTCGTCCATCCAACGAGGGCCGTTCCAGAGCGCGTTCATCGGGTACTGGGTCGACGAGGCGTTGGCGGGTCGCGGGCTCGTCCCCGAGGCCGTCGTGGTCACGCTGCGCTTCGCCTTCGAGGCAATTTCGCTGCATCGCGTCGAGATCTCCATCATCCCGAGGAACGTCGCCAGTCGCCGGGTGGTCGAGAAGCTCGGCATCCGGGAGGAAGGGGTGGCGCTGCGTCTCCTCGAGATCGACGGCGTCTGGGAGGACCACGTGCGCTATGCGATCACGGCCGAGGAATGGGCGACCCGGGAGCCGAACCTCGCCGCGGAGTGGCTCGACTGAGCCTCAGCTGTCGCCGGCGCTCATGACGGACGGCGAGTGGCGGAAGAATTGCTCGACGTCGTGCTCGTAGGTGTACGACATCGGCGTCCGCCCCGATTGCCGGCGCAGCCGCAGGGCCCTGATGAAGCTGCGTACCGCGCCCGCGCTCGTGGCGTTGTAGGTGAAGCCCGTGGCGGTGAGACGCCGGGTGTCCACACCCCGCCCGTAGCGCAGCAGGTCCACGAGCTCCTCGGGCAGGTCGAACAGCCGCGCGACGGGGCGGAGCTTCAAGGGGCTGTACGGCGAGAGGGGGACCAGCCGGGTCCCGCAGATGTTGGCCACCTCGCTCCACGGCAGCCGCCCGTCGGCCGCCACGTTGTACAGGCCGGGGATGCTGCCCCGGGTGACGTGCAGGAGCGCCCGCACGACATCGTCCTCCTCGACGAATTGCAGCAGCGGGTCGAAGCCGAAGATCGCCGGGCACAACGGCCGCGAGAGGTTGTGGCTGATCGGCGTGGTGAGGTGCGTACCGAGGACGTTGGCAAATCGGAGGACGGTCACCCTCGTCGCCGGATTGTCCTCCGAGAAGTCCCGCACCAGGCCCTCGGCCTCGACCAGGGCTCGCTCCACGCTGTTCTTCACCGGGCTCTTGCGCGGCGTGTCTTCGTGGAACGTATTGGGGTCGCTCGCTGCCGATCCGTAGACCAGCGTCGATGATTTCACCACGACGTGGCGCACCGACGAGCCCGCGGCACCCGCCGCCGCCAGCAGGTTCATCGTCCCGATGACGTTGATCTCGTGCATGGCCCGTCTCGGTACCGTCGCCGAGTTCGTGATCATGAACGTGTGCAGGATGGTGTCGACCTGCGTCGCCTTCACGATGCGGTTCAGGATGGAGTAGGTCTGGTCCGCCCGGACGAATTCGGCCCGCTCGAAGGGTACCGTGGGCGCACGGGCCCCCATGCCCAGGATCACCTCCATGCTCGGGTCGCTCTCGAGGGCCTGGATCATCCGGCCGCCCCAGAACGTGTCGGCACCGGTGACGAGGACGCGCCGGCTCATACCGGGCTCACCCGAACCAGACGCTGCGCCGATCGCGCAGCATGTCGTACACGGCCTCTTGGAGCTGCGAGCGGATGAGCTCGGACTCCTCCATGATCCGGCTCTTCGAGTACCGGTCCTGGTCTGCCGGCACGTCGAAACGCACCGGGTCGAGCACCCGCAGCTTGAACTTGGCCGGGAAGGGGGCCACGACGCCGAGCGGGCCGAACGCCAGCAAATTGGCCGTGATCGGGAAGTAGGGGACGCCGAGAGCCTTCGCCAACGTGGGCAGTCGAAGGAGCACCGGCATGGCCTCCTCCGAGCCGACGACGGCGATGGGGATGACGGGCACGCCGGCCCGCATGGCGATCTCGACGAAGCCGCCGCGCCCGAAGCGGCGCAGCTGGTAGCGGTCGGTGAAGGACTTCGAGGGGCCCTTGGTCCCTTCGGGGAAGACGAGTGCGAGCTGCTTCTGCTCCTTCAACAGGCGGTAGGCGTTCGCCGGCCGGGCAGAGACCCCGCCGGCACGCGCCCAGAGGGTGCCGACGACGGGCACCGTCCGGAAGAAGTAGTCAGCCAGACCGTAGACGGGCCGCTCCAGCTCCTTCTCGATGCCGTGCATGATGACGGGCGCGTCGGAGGGGATCGCCCCGGCGTGGTTGGCGACGAGGAGGGCGCCGCCGTCGGTGGGGATCTTCTCGAGACCCTCCCACTCGGCACGGAACCATTTCGAGTAGATGGGCTCGTAGAGTGCGCGGGCCAGTGCCCGCGTGCGCTCCGACCGACCCCATTCGTCGACGTCGGACAACCGGGGATCCTCCTGGACGTCGTCGTTCTCGGAAGGGAGGCGGATCGGGACGATCGCCGTCGAGCGGTTCTTCTCGCCCACCGCAGGGCGCCCGCTGGCCATCGAGCCATCGTACCGATCAGCCGGGCGGCGACGTCCCGGCCCGGGCCTGCCTGGGCGACGGCTCGGGGCGACGACCATCCCCCCAGGTCACGGGCGCGGCGATGTCAAGGGCGCGCCGCCCCGATCAAGCCCTCCGTGAAGATCGGCGAGTACGAGACGGTGGACCCCGTGAACGGGGCCTGAATGACCGTGTCCGTCCCGTACGGACCCGAGCCGGTGTACATCACGACATGGTCGACCTGGTTGTCACCGTCGAGGTTGTAATAGAAGAGCAGGTCACCGGGTTGGAGAGCGTCGAGCGACACATGGGGTAGCGCCGGCCACTCCGTCTCGGTCGTGCGCGGGATGGACACGCCGGCCTGGCCCCATGCCCACTGCACCAGCCCGGAGCAGTCGAAGCCGACTCCGGGCTGCTCACCGCCGAAGACATAGGGCACTCCCAGCTGCGAGACCGCAGCCTGCACCGCGGCCGTGCCGCCCGCGCCACCCGTCGAGGACCCGCCCACCGGTCCGGTGCTGCCCGACGCCTGGTTGGCGGCGTTGGTCGCCGCGGCGCCGCTCGCGGATCCCCCGACCGCGCCAGCGACGGTCGCCGCCGCCTGCGCCGCCGCCGCGGCCTCCTGCTGCTGGCGCTGGCTCGCCGCCGCCGCCGCAGCGGCGGCCTCCTGGCGCGCCTCGGCAATCGCCGCCTGCGCGACCTCCTGAGCGAGCTGGCCCTGCACCTGACTCAAGGTTGCCTTGGTCGCGGCCGCCTCCTGCTGGTTCGCCTGTGCCAGCGACTTGGCCTGCGTGGCCGCCGCTTGCGCCTGGGCGGCGACGCTCTGCTGCTGGACCTCCTGCGCGGCGAGGCGCGTCTCCGAGCGTTGCAGCGCGGTCTCGTCTCTGGTGAGGTTGCCGACGATCTGGTTCGTGTACTGGTTGCGCGCCTCGTTGAGCGTGGCCGAGGTGGAGAAGTAGGAGACGAAGCCGCTCTGGGGCGTGCCATAGACGTACGCCGCGACGGCGTCGGTCGCGACGAGCCGCTTGTCGGTGTCGACCGCGGACCGCGCCCGGCTGAGGCTCGCGGCCAGGGACTGCAACGTGCTCTGTGCGGTCTGGAGATTCTGGACCGCGGTGTTGTATTTGTCGTCGAGGATCGACGACTGCTGCTCTTCTTGGGTCAGCGTGGCCTCGATCTGGCTCACCTGCGATTGCGTCGCGTTGATCTGGGCCTGGTTCGGCGCCGGACCGGGGAGTGTGGTGGAGGTGGTCGCGCCCGCACCTGCGGCCGCGACACTCGAGAGCAGCGCGCCGAGGAGCCCGGCGACCATGGCCGCCCGGAGGGATTGGGTCCGCCTGCGGACAGTGCCCCGACAATTCACTGCACCCACGTGGCAAAGCGTAACGGGTGGGCGGTTGCAGAAATGGCACCCCACCGTTTCGTTCGGGTTGCAGCCCGAGTTCGCGTGCCGTTCACCGCAGTCGGGTATGGAAGCTCGGACGGTCCCGATTGACCCTGTGAGTCACCGTCCATAGGGTGCCGTCCATGAAGGGTGTCGTGTCCGTCGCCCAGGGTCGGCTCAGGGGCGTCTGGCGTGGGGACCTGTGGTCGTTCTCAGGCATCCCCTATGCGAAGGCTCCCGTCGGCGAGCTGCGGTGGCGGCCACCGCAGGCACCCGAATCGTGGGACGAGATCCGCGACGCGTCGACATTCGGACCCATCGCCCCACAGTCGCCCGCCGTCCCGGGCATCACGAGCCCCTCCGACCCCGAGACGTCGGAACCACACAGCGAGGACTGCCTCTCGCTGAACGTGTGGACCCCGGAGCTTCCGGTGACGCCGACGCACGAGCCCGGCCGCGGCCGGCCCGTGATGGTGTTCGTCCACGGGGGAGGTTTCACGTCGGGCAGCGGGTCGGTCTTCCTCTACCGGGGCGGCAGCCTCGTGCGCAACGGTGACGCCGTGGTGGTGACCATCAATTACCGGCTCGGGGCATTGGGCTTTCTCGGTCACCGCGACCTTGCCGGGCCGGACGGCCTCGTCGGCAATTGGGGCATCCACGACCAACTCGCCGCCCTGGCCTGGGTACGCGACAACATCGCTGTCTTCGGTGGCGATGCCGGCAACGTCACTCTCTTCGGTGAGTCGGCCGGGGCCTTCAGCGTCGCATTGCTGCTCGGGACCCCTGCCGCCTCCGGGCTCTTTCAGCGTGCCGTGGTGCAGAGCGGTGGGGTGCACGTGCACAGCATCGAGGAGGCGGAGCGCTCGGCGGAGCGCTTGGTGTCCGTCCTGGGTCTCGCTTCATGCACGAGGGACGCCCTGCAGGCGGTTCCGGCCACCGAGCTCGTCGCCGCCACCGAGGAGATCGCCAGGCGACGTCCGGACCCGGGGATGATCCCGTTGCCTTACCTCCCTGTCGTCGACGGCGCCCTCCTGCCGGAGAACCCGCTCGCTGCGGTGGCCAACGGATCGGCGGGTGGGATCGACTTGCTGATCGGCACGAACCGGGACGAGCTGACCCTGTTCGGTCTCGGGAATCCGGCCCTGCTCGAGCTCGACGAAGTCGGCGTGCAGCGCTGGGTCGCCAACGCGGTTCCGGACGCGCCGCCCGGTGAGGTGATCGACGCCTACCGGGCGGCCCGGGCCACCCGGGGGGAAGCGGTGGACCCCCGGGACATCTGGGTCGCCGTGGGGACCGACGTCGTCTTCCGCTGGCCGAGCCTCCAGCTGGCCGCCGCGCACGCCGCCCGCGGCGGGCGCGCCTTCGTCTATCTGTTCGAGTGGGAGTCCCCGGCATTCGGCGGGATGCTCGGCTCGTGCCACGCGCTCGAGCTGCCCTTCGTCTTCGGTGCGGTGCACCTGCCGGTCGTGCAGCTCTTCACCGGCGGGGGACCGGCCGTGCAGTCACTGTCCGAGCAGATGCAGCGGGCCTGGCTCGCCTTCGCAGCCGACGGGAACCCCACGCACGACGGCATCGGCGAGTGGCTCCCCTGGGACCCCTCCGGTCGCGCCACCATGACCTTCGGCGCACGGACGGCCCTGGTGCGGGCGCCACGCGACGCCGAACTGTCGGTCCTCGAGCGCCACCGTCCCCTCGTCTCAGGTGGGCCCGGCTGAGCGATCCCCGTCACACCCGGCCCTTCGGTCAAGAATGGTGCACCGGGGGCGTAGCCCAACTGGCAGAGGCAGGGCGCTTAAACCGTCCCCAGTGAGGGTTCGAATCCCTCCGCCCCCACGCTCGGAGTTCCGACCGTTCCCCGTGGTGCCGCCCGGCCGTGTCGAAGTCGCAGTCCTCGGTCCGGTGGCCGTCCGTGGTGCGGCAGGGCCCTTCCACCGTTCGGCGGCTCTCGACCTCGTCGCCTACCTCGCGCTCCACCGGCACGGCGTGCGTCACGCCGAGTGGGCACTCGCCATCTGGCCCGACCGCGCGGTCGCCCTCCCCACGATGCACTCGACCGCTTCGGACGCCCGCCGCGCGCTCGGCTGGGCCCCGGACGGCGCGCCCCACCTGCCGCGCGGCGTCCTCCTCCGCCTGCACGATTCGGTGACGACCGACGTCGAGCACTTCGCGGCGCTCGCAGGCTCCGACGAGCTGCACCGGCGCGTCGACGCCATGCGCCTCGTCCGTGGCCCGCTCTTCGACGGGCTCCGCAGGTCCGACTGGGCGGTGTTCGACGGCACCCGGGCCCGAATCGAGTCGTTGGTTGTCGGCACCGCGCTGCAATGTGCCGAGGTGTTGACGCGGCGCGACGACGGCGGCGAGGCGGCCTGGGTGGTCCGCCAGGCGCTGCGGGTGAGCCCCTACGACGAGCGCCTCTACCGCTCGTTGCTGCGCGCGACGGCGTCGGAGGGCGGTCGCGTCGGGGTGCGCTCGACGATGGCCGAATTGCTGATTCTGGCGGGGGAAGCCCCAGGTCCGGGGGCGGGGTCGAGAGGGATGGTCCGGGGCGGCGACGACCGACTCGAGTGCCTCCACCCGAAGACGACTGCCCTCTACCGTGGCCTGCTGGAGGGCTCGCCTGCCGCCGAAGGGGAGCTCGCCAGGCTGTAGGGTTGCGTCCCGCCATGGCGAGAAGCTCTTCTGGGAAATCGGTAGCCCGCGCCGCCTCAACGGGCGGTGGTGCCACCTATCGCGGGCAGATGCCGGTCAACTGGTATGCCGCGCTCGTGATCATCGTCGTGATCGGGATCGGATCGGTCGCCCTCGCCAAGTACCACTACAACCAGACCCCGACGCAGGTCGAGCCGACCACGAACACGACGTGGCACGCCGCACTGGCCTTCGACATCTGCGGGACCACGGAACCAGCGCTGGCTGCCTCCCCGAGCGGGGCGACCACCGGCCTGACGACGACCGGCAGCGGTGTCCTGCTCATCGCACCCAAGACGGCGAGTGAGGCGGGCAACAACGCGACGTTGGGCAAGTTCGCCCAGGGGTACTCGGGCCTGACCCTGACCAACACGGAGCTGAAGTACCCGTCGGCGACGGTACCCGCCTACTCCAACGGGCAGAAATGCGCGGCCGGGACCCCCGATGCCGGCAAGGTCGGCGAGGTCCAGGCCCGCACGTGGGTGCTGTCGACCAAGACGGGGAAGAACGGTCAGCTGGAACAGGTCGGTGGCCTGACGTCGGTCAAGCCGGCCAGCCTCAAGCTGCTCAACCGACAGCTCATCACGGTGGGCTTCGGTCCGGCCAACCAGCCGCTGCCGAAGCCACCGGCGTCCACTATCACCGCGCTGCTGCAGGTGCTGGCCGGGAGCCAGCCCGTCCCCACCACGACGACGTCGGTTCCGGGCGCGTCGACCACGGTCCCCGCCCTGAGCACCACCACGGTCCCCGCGCTGAGCACGACCACGGTCCCGGCCACCACCACGACGAAGCCTTCGTCAACCACGTCGACGAAGTAATGAAGGCCGTCGTCCTCGTGGGGGGCGAGGGGACGAGGTTGCGGCCCCTGACGCTCTCGACCCCGAAGCAGATGCTGCCCATCGTCGGCGTCCCGATGATCGAGCGCGTGCTCAGCCAGCTCGCCTTGCACGGCGTCGACGAGGCCGTCCTGTCGCTCGGCTACCTGCCCGACGCCTTCATGGAGGCCTACCCCGACGGGAGCGCGGCGGGGGTCCGGCTGACGTATGCCGTCGAGCCCGAGCCGCTCGACACGGCCGGTGCCGTTCGTTTCGCCGCCACGTTCGCCGGCATCGACGAGACCTTCGTGGTGGTCAACGGCGACGTCCTCACGGACCTCGACCTGACGAGCCTCGTGGCCTTCCACCGTGAACGGGGGGCCGAAGGCACGATCGCCCTCCATCCGGTCGCCGACCCGTCGGCCTTCGGCGTCGTGCCCACCGACGCCGACGGACGAGTCATGGCATTCGTGGAGAAGCCGCCCCGCGACGAGGCGCCGACGAACCAGATCAACGCGGGGACCTACGTGCTCGAGGCCTCGGTCCTCGAGAGGATCCCCGAGGGCGGCCGGGTCTCGATCGAGCGTGAGACCTTCCCCGCCATGGTGCGCGACCGGGGCCTGTTCGCCCGTTCCGACGACCGCTACTGGCTCGACACGGGAACCCCCTCCGCCTACCTGGAGGCCAACTTCGACTACGTCAACGGGAGGCGCGGCCCACTGGTCGCACCCGGGCTCGTGGAACGCCAGGGGATCCTGATGGAAGGTGAGAGCGAGATCGACGGGGAGGTGGTGGGTCCGGCGGTCGTCTTCGCCGGCTGCGTGCTCGAGACCGGCGCCCGGGTCGAGCGGAGCATCCTGGGTCCGGGGTGCGTGGTCTCGGCCGGCGCCGTGGTGGCCGACTCCGTGCTCATGGCGGGCTGCCACGTGGCGGCGGACGCCAAGGTGTCCGGCTCGGCCATGGGCCCGCGATCCATCGTCGGACAGCGGGCCGACGTGCGGCCGGTCTCCGTGCTGGGCGCCGACGCAGTGGTCTCCTCGGGAACGCTGGTCGACGGCGAGCGGATCTCGGGGTAGAGAAGTCCCATGCGCACGATGGTGACGGGAGGCGCCGGGTTCATCGGCTCGAACCTGGTCGACCGTCTGCTCGTCGAAGGTCACGAGGTGGACGTGGTCGACGACTTCTCGACCGGCTCCCTGTCGAACCTGGCGGAGGCCCGGGGGAGCGCGGGCCGGTCGCTCACCATCCACCATCTCGACATCACGGCGCCCGCGGTGGTCGAGCTCATGGCTCGCCGGCGCCCCGAGCTCGTGTTCCACCTGGCGGCCCAGGCCGACGTGCGGGTCTCGGTGGCCCGGCCCGCCTTCGACGCCATGGTCAACATCGTCGGCTCGCTCAACGTCCTCGAGGGGGCCCGCCAGTCCGAGACGGAGCGTGTGGTGTTCGCCGCCAGCGGGGGCACGCTCTACGGGGAACCCACCCCGGAGAACCTCCCGGTGCGCGAATCGCACCCGCAGCAACCGCTGTCCCCGTACGGGGTGGCCAAGAAGTCCGTCATCGACTACTTGGTGGCCTACCGGGAGCTGCATGCGCTCGAGTTCTGCGCGCTCGCCCTGGCCAACGTCTACGGCCCGCGCCAGGATCCGCACGGGGAGGCCGGTGTCGTCGCCATCTTCGCCGAGCGCATCCTGCGGGGACAGCCCGTCACCGTCTTCGGCGACGGCGAGCAGACACGGGACTTCGTCTACGTCGACGACGTGGTGGACGCCTTCGTCCGCGCCGCCACCCGCGGCGGCGGCCTCGTGTGCAACGTCGGGACCGGCCGCGAGACGTCCGTCAACGAGCTGCTCGCCACCATGGCGACGCAGGCGGGCACCGAGGTGAACCCGGTCACGGCGCCGCTCCGACCCGGGGAGCTGCTGCGCTCGAGCCTCGACATCGAGCGGGCGGCGATCCAACTCGGGTGGCGGCCCTGGACGGAGCTGGCCGACGGTGCACGCGCCGTGCTCGAATTCGTGGGCGGCCGCCTCGGCTGAGAGGGATCAGCGGAAGAGGTCCTCGTCCGGCGGACGGACGACCTCGGCCCGCACCGAGGCGGGGCGCAACCAGGCTGCGGGCACCCCGCGCACGACGGCGACGGGGACGCCACGGTCCTTGCCCATGACGAGCTCGGCGGCCGAGGCGATCTCGTCGGCGACGCAGACCTCGGTGGCGACCAGTTCGCGGCCGCCTGCATCGAGCGTGCCCCGCAGGTCGACGACGGCCGCCACGCCGGCGCACCCGATGGCCACGTCGGTGACGCCACGCCGCCAGGGCCTTCCGAACGTGTCGGAGACGATGACCCCCACCTCGACACGGAGCGCGTTGAGCAGCCCGGCCCGGATCCGCCGTGCCGAGCGGTCGGCGTCGTCGGGGAGGAGCGCGGCCGTGCCGTCCGCCACGTTGGACAGGTCGACTCCGGCATTGGCGCACACGAAGCCGTGCCGTGTCTCGCTGATCACGAGCTCACCGCGCCGTCGCAGGACGCGCACCGACTCGTCGGTCACGAGCGCGAGCTTCGCCTCGGGGTCGGCATGGTCGACGGCGACCAACTTCCCTTCGGCCTTCGACACGATCTTCTGCGTGACCACCACCACGTCACCACCACGCAGCGCGAGCCCGCCCGGGCCGCCCGCCGTGACCGCCGCGGTGATCAGCGTGGCCAGGTCGGCGCCCGGTGCGACCTCCCCGATGCCCGTGAGGGGGAGGACCTGCACACCCTCAACGTCCGGCATCGACCACCGCCCGGGCCAGATCGGCCGCCCGCTCGGGCGAGCTCATCACGGTGGGGGTGACGATGCAGCGGACCCCCTCGGCCTCCACGTCGGCGGCGCGCCCCGCGTCGGCCGTGTCCACGACGAGCGTGGCGGCCCAGGACGCATACAGCTGGGCCACGCCGACCACCGATGCCTCGGTCCCGAGCTCGGCCATGAGCCGGTCGGCGGGTCCCTTGAGGGCGGCGCCGGCCACGATCGGCGACACGGCCACGACCCGCTCCCGGCGGGCGACCAGTGTGTCGCGCACGCCGGGCACGGCGAGCAGCGGACCGATGGAGACGACCGGATTGGACGGGCAGACGACGATCGTGTCCGCCTGCTCGAGGGACTCCATCACACCGGGCGCAGGCCGGGCGGCCGTCCCCCCCTCGAAGCGGACGCCCCCGACCGCCACGTCGTGGCCGAGGCGGACGAAGTAGTCCTGGAAGCCCACCTCGGTCCCCGCCGGGCCGAGGTCGGTGTCCTCGGCCAGGGTGACCCGGGTGCGCAGCGGGTCATCGGTCACCGGCAGCAGCCGCACCGCCACGCCGCGACGGCGGCAGAGCGCAGCGGTCACCGAGCTCAAGGGCTCGCCGGCCTGCAGCCGTCCCGTCCGGTACAGGTGCGTCGCCAGGTCGCGGTCACCGAGCCGGAACCAGTGCTCACCCCCGAGCCGGGCCAGCTCGTCCATGACCGTCCAGCTCTCGCCGGCGATGCCCCATCCGGTGTCCCGGTTGTCCATGCCGGCGAGCGTGTAGGTGACGGTGTCGAGGTCGGGGCTGATATGCAGGCCGTGAAGGACCGTGTCGTCCCCCACGTTGACGATCCCGGTGATGTCGGCCGCTGGCACCACGTGCACGAGCCCGGAGAGCATCCGAGCGGCCCCGACGCCGCCGCACAGGGCCACCAGCACGATGCGAGCATAGGAGCGCCGGGGCGGTGGTCCTGCCGGCGGCCCCTGGTACCATCGCCGCCCGCCATGGCTGAGCGCATCCACTCGGACCGGCACGCCACGGTCGTGTCGGTCCTGCGGGAGGCGGCACGGGTCAACGGTGGCGTGGACGCCTACGTCGAGCCGGCCGGGTCCACGCCGCGCCGTTCCCTCACCTTCGCCGAATGGGACCGGGCCGCCGACGGCGTGGCGGGTGAGCTGGCCCGCCGCGGGGTCGCCAAGGGCGACGTCGTGTGCCTCCTGCTGCCCTCGTGCATCGACTACGCGGTGCTCTACGCCGCGCTGCTCCGCCTCGGTGCCATCACCTCGGGGATCAATCCGCGCCTGGGCGGCGCCGAGGTGGCCTCCATCGTGACGCGGGCGGCCCCCGTGCTGGTGGTGGTCGATCGTGACGCGGCGGCCCACCCGGAAGCGGTGACGGGAGCGGTCGTGGAACGGGCGGAGGTCCGGTCGTGGTGGGCCGCCGAGCCACCGCCGGCGTGGCCCGTGCTCGCTCCCGACGACCCGGTGGCGGTCGTCTGGACCAGCGGGACGACGGGGCAGCCCAAGGGGGCGGTCTTCGACCACGCCAACCTGGCCGCGGTGGCCCGCGGCACCGACGTGCTCAGCGAGCCGGGGGACCGCCGGCTCTCTCCGCTGCCGTTCGCGCACGTGGGGTACATGACCCGGGCCTGGGACGAGATCGCCAACGCCGTGACCACCGTCATCACGCCGACACCGTGGCGAGCCGACGATGCCGTCCGGATCATGGCCGACGAGGGGGTCACCGTGGCCCAGGGCGTGCCGACGCAGTGGGCCCTGATGCTCGCCAGCGCAGAGCTCGAACGGGCGGACCTGCGCGCGCTGCGGATGGCGGGGACGGGCGCGGCGCGCATGACCGCGTCCATGGTGGGCGAGGTCCGTGAGCGCTTCGGCGTCCCCGTCGTCGTGCGCTACACGTCGACCGAGGCCTCGTTGGGCACCGGGACGACACTGGCGTCGTCCGACGACGAGGTGGCGACCACCGTGGGACGGCCCGTACCGGGGGTCGAGCTGGCGATCGTCGACGACGACGGGCAGCCGGTTCCCGCCGGTGCGGTCGGCCGCGTCCTCCTGCGCTCCCCGGCCACGATGCGCGGCTACTGGGGCAGCGGCCCGGGGCGGGGGCACACCGTGCGGGAACTCATCGACGCGACGGCCACCGCAGCCGTCCTCGACGCCGAGGGCTGGCTGACCACCGGAGACTTCGGGCTGCTGACCCCCGAGGGGAACCTCCAGCTGTCCGGCCGGGCCCACGAGCGCTACATCCGTGGCGGCTACAACGTCTATCCGGCCGAGGTCGAGGAAGTCCTCTCCTCCCACCCCGCGGTGGCGAGGGCCGCCGTCGTCGGCGTACCCGACGACGTGCTCGGTGAAATCGGTGTGGCCGTCGTCGTCGCCGAGGAGGGCGCGGCACCCGAACTGCACGGTCTGCGGACGTACTGCGCGGAGCGGTTGTCCGACTACAAGGCCCCCGACGCGCTCGTGGTGGTCGACGAACTGCCGCTGACCCCGATGATGAAGGTGGACACGGGCCGGCTCGCCGCCCTGGCCGCGCAGGGGGCCGAGGAGCGGCGCTCCCAGCGGGAGCGGAATCGTGGCTCCGCCCCCGGGGTGCTAGGCAGTGGCCCCATCGGAGAGGCAGACGAGAAGGAGCGTGCATGAGCCCCACCACGAGAGTCGGGGAGTCGGACCCCACCCGCGGGACCGCCCCGGAGTCGATCTCGCCCGGTCGCTATGCCGGGCGGGTGGCCGTGGTCACCGGGGCCGGATCGGGCATCGGGCGGGCCACGGCGCGCCGTCTCGCCGCCGAGGGCGCCGCGGTGGCCTGTCTCGATCTCGCCGTGGACGCCATCGAGGCCGTGGCGGCCGAGATCAACCGGGAGGCCACAGACGCCGGCGGCAGGGCCATCGCGCTCGAGTGCGACGTGACGGCCGAGGACGCCGTGGCCGGAGCCGTCTCGCAGGCTCGTGAGGAGCTGGGCCACATCACCAACCTGTGCAACATCGCGGGCATCGGCGGGTTCGCCCACACGCCGGAGCAGTCCCTGAGCGGGTGGGACAAGATCATCGCCGTCAACCTGACCGGGACGTTCCTGATGTGCCGCGCCGTGCTGCCCGGCATGATCGAGCACGGCGGAGCGATCGTCAACACCGTGTCGACGGCCGGCATGAAGGGTCAGCCGTACTCGGCCGCCTACTGCGCGTCGAAGGGGGGCGTGCGCCTGCTCACCATGGCGCTCGCCGTGGAGTACATGGCGCGCGGCGTCCGCGTCAACGGCGTGGCCCCCGGTGGTGTGGACACCCCGATCATCCACAACTTCGGCCCACCGGCGGACGCCGACTGGAAGCTGATTGAGCGGCTCATGACACCGATCGGCTTCGCCTACCCGCACGAGATCGCCGGCGCCTTCGCCTACCTCGGCTCGCACGAGGCGGACTACGTCACCGGGGCGATCCTCTCCATCGACGGGGCGATCACGACCTGAGCGGCGTCGCCACGTCCCGAGTCGCAGCGGGCGCGCGCGTGCGCGTCGCGCTCGATGCGACGCCGTTGCTCGGACTTCCCACCGGCATCGGAGCCTTCTGCCACGGCGCACTGGCGGCGCTGGGGTCGCGCCCCGGGGTCGACGTCCGGGCCTATGCGGTCAGCTGGCGGCGGCGTGGCCTGATCCGGGACCTCGTGCCTGAAGGGGTGACGGTACGCCAGCGGCCCATGCCGGCTCGCCCCCTCCACGCCCTGTGGGGCCGTGGCCACGTGCCACCGTTGGAATGGTTCGTCGGCGCCTGCGACGTCGTGCACGGGACGAACTTCGTCGTGCCCCCGACGCGCCGTGCCGCGGCGATCGTCTCGGTCCACGACCTCACCCCCCTCCACCACCCGGAGCTCTGCAGCGAGGCGACCTTGGCCTACCCGGGCCTGATCCGCCGCGCCCTCGCCCGGGGCGCCTGGGTCCATGCCGATTCGGCCTTCGTCGGGGGCGAGGTCGTCGAAGCGTTCGGAGCCGATCCCGCCCGCGTGCGTGTGGTGAGCCCCGGCATCCCCGAGTTGCCGGCCGTCACCGAGGCCGACCGTGCCGACCTGCTGGCCCGGCTGCTACCGCCGGGGACCGGCCGTTACTGCCTGGCCGTCGGGACGGCCGAGCCGCGCAAGGACCTCCCCGGGCTGGTGCGGGCATTCGGCGAGGTGGCGCCCCGCCACGGCGACGTCTCCCTCGTGCTGGCCGGGCCGCCGGGCTGGGACGAAGAGAGGCTCGCGTCCGCCATCGCCGCCTCCCCTGCCCGCAGCAGGATCGTGCGGACGGGGTGGGTCGAGCAGCCTGCGCTGGCCGCCCTGCTGGCCGGGGCCACCGTGCTCGCCTATCCCTCGCTCTACGAGGGGTTCGGCTTCCCGCCGCTGCAAGCCATGAGGGCCGGCGTGCCCGTGGTGGCCACGCGTGCCGGCTCGCTGCCCGAGGTCCTCGGCGACGCCGCGCTCATGGTGGACGCGGGCGACCACGACGGGCTCGTGGCCGCCCTCGACGCGTGCGTCGCGGACGCCTCGCTGCGTCGCACGCTGCACGCGGCGGGCGTCGCCTGGTCAGCCCGGTTCTCGTGGGACCGGTGCGGCGCGGGCCTCGAGGAGCTCTACCGCGATGCCGCCGACGGTGCCGGTGCCTGAGGTCCCGTCCTCCTCGGTGCTCGTGGCGGTGGAACAACTCCGCCGGCAGGTGCCCGGCGGCATCGGAGCGTACGGGCGCGGCCTCCTCGGCGGGCTGGCCGCCCGGGAGGGCGACCCGGTCACCCTCACCCTCCTGGCCAGCCGGGCACCGGGCCGCCGCCGTGAGCCGGCGGAAGATCCGCTGTGGGCCTTCGGCCTGCCGGTGCGGGCCTCGCGACTCCCGGGCCCTCTCCTGACCCGCGCCTGGGACCATGGCCTGCGACGGGCGCCCGAGGGGTTCGACATCGTGCACTCCATCTCCATGGCGGCACCGGCCCTGCGGCGCTCGAGCCGGAGCCGCCTCGTCGTCACCGTCCACGACGTGGCCTGGCGTCGCCATCCCGAAGCCACGACCCGGCGCGGGCGCCGCTGGCACGAGTCCGCCCTGCTCCGCGCCCGCGACAGCAACGCACACATCGTCGTACCATCCCGCCTCGTCGCCGCAGACGTGGCGGCCTCGGGCGTCGACGCGGCCCGGATCACGATCGTGCCCGGCGGTGCGGACCACCTGCCCGCCCCGGACCCGGTCGCCACCGACGCATTGCTGGCGCGGGTCGGAGTGGCGGGCGAGTTCCTCCTGACCGTCGGCACGCTGGAACCCCGCAAGAACGTCGATCGCCTCGTGCGTGCGTTCCGCCAGGTGCGCCCGTCACTGCCGGAGCCGTGGCGCCTCGTCATCGTCGGCCCGGCGGGATGGGGTCCCGAACCCTCGACGCTCCGCGCCACCGACGGCATCGTCTTCACGGGCGCTCTCCCCGCTCCCGTGCTGGCCGAGCTCTACCGGCGCGCCCGGGCCTTCGCCTACGTGCCGTTGACCGAGGGCTACGGTTTGCCGCCGCTCGAGGCCATGCGGGAGGGCACGCCGGCGCTGGTGGCGGACGAGGTTCCCAGCGTGCACGACCTGGGCGAGCCGGGGCCGGCCCCCGCTCGCATCGTCGACCCGCTCGACGTCGACGACATCGCCGCCGGCCTGGCCGCGGTCCTCACTGACGAGGCGCTCCGGGCCGACCTCACGGCGCGCGGGGCCGAACACGCGGCCGTGCGGACGTGGGACTCCGCCGCCCGCGCCCACACGGAGTTGTGGAGATCCCTGCGGTGAGCGCCCCACTCCCACTCACTCTCGACGTCTCGGCCGTCCCGGCCCGCCCCGGCGGCGCCGGCTACTACACCATGGCCCTCGCCGCCGGATTGTCCATGCGCCCCGACGTCGTCCTCACCCTGATCGCGCGCCGCGGCGACGAGGAGCGCTGGGAGGCCGTGGCCGGGGGAACGGCGGTGCGGGCCGCGGTGCCAGCTTCACGCCCGGGACGCCTCGCCTTCGAGCAGCTCGGGCTGGCCTCGGTGCTGCGTGCGGTCGGACCACGGGTCCATCACGGGCCCCACTACACGATGCCGGCCCGCGCCCCGGTGCCGTGCGCCGTGACGATCCACGACTGCACGTTCTTCGACCATCCCGAGTGGCACGTCCGCTCCAAGGGGGCCTTCTTCCGCCGGGCCATCCGCCACGCGGCCGGGCATGCCGGCGTGCTGATCTGCGTCAGCCAGGTGACGGCCGACCGTCTGCAGGCGTGCTGCGAGGTGCGGGCGCCGGTGGTGGTGGCGCCACACGGCGTCGATCACGGGAGGTTCACGCCCGCTGAGCCGGCTCCCGGCGCCGACGACGCCGCGCTCGAGGCCCTCGGAGTGCCGGGGGACCGGCCGCTCGTGGTGTTCGTCGGCACGTTGGAGCCCCGCAAGGGCGTGGCGCCGCTCGTGGCGGCCTTCGACCGCCTCGCCGTCGACCGACCCGACCTCGTGCTCGTGCTCGGGGGTCAGCCCGGCTGGGGCATGGCCGACACCGAGCGCGCGCTGGCGGCCGCCCGCCACGGTGATCGGATCGTGCGGACCGGGTACCTGCCGGACCCGGCGGTGCCGGCGTTGCTGCGGCGGGCGTCGGTGGTGGCCTACCCGGCCATCGAGGAGGGCTTCGGCCTGCCGGCGCTGGAGGCGCTGGCCTGTGGCGCGCCCCTCGTGACGACCGAGGGGACGGCGATGGCGGAGATGGCCGGCGGCGCCGCGCTCCTGGTGCCGCCCGGCGACGTCGCCGCGCTGGCCGATGCGGTCGGCACGGCGCTCGAGCAGGGCCGCGCCACCGGGCGCCGGACCCGGGGCATCGAGGTGGCCGGGCAGCGGACGTGGGAGGCCAGCGTCGCACGGCACGTCGGCGCCTACGCGGTGGCCGACGCGGCGTCGCAGTAGGGTTCCGCGGCATGCGTGCGCTCATCACGGGAGGGAAGGGCTTCGTGGGCCAGTGGCTCGCTGCGCACCTCGAGGACCGGGGCGACGAGGTGGCGGTCATCGACATCGAGACGGATGTCGCCGACGGCGCCGCCGTCCGCCGGGTCATGGGCGACGTCGTCCCCGATGCGGTCTACCACCTGGCGGCGATGACCCACGTCGGCGAGAGCTGGGAGAACCCGAGCCAGGTGCTGCGCGTCAACGTCCTCGGGACCGCCGAGGTCCTGGCCGCCGCCCGCACGCTCCCCGCCGGCCCGCGGGTGCTGGTCGTGAGCTCCGCCGAGGTGTACGGCGTCGTCGGTCCCGACCAACTGCCGCTGGACGAGGACACGCCCACCGTTCCCGCCAGCCCCTACGCCGCGAGCAAGCTGGCCGCCGAGGCGGTGGCCCTGCAGGCCTGGCGCGGCTTCGGCCAGCCGGTCACGGTGGTGCGGCCCTTCAACCACATCGGCCCGGGCCAGTCCCCGAACTTCTTCGTCCCCGCCCTGGCCAAGCGGATCGTGGACGCCCGCCGATCAGGTGCGGAGGCGCTCCGGGTCGGCACGCTGACCACGAGGCGGGACTTCACCGACGTGCGCGACGTCGTGGCGGCCTACCGCCTCCTGATTGAGAAGGGGGCCCCGGGAGGGATCTACAACGTGTGCTCGGGCACCGACATCGCCATGTCCGAGGTCGCGGCGCTGCTCCTCGAGCTGGCGGGGGCCGATCTCGCGCTCGAGACCGACCCGGACCTGGTGCGACCGGTCGACGTGCCGGTGCTCCGTGGCGACGCGGGACGACTCCGCCAGGCGACGGGGTGGCAGCCGGTCATCCCGCTCGCGACGACGCTCGCCGACGTCCTGGCCTCGTGGGCGGCGGACTGAGGGCGAGCGTCGTCGGCGTACGTGACGCGGGGGTGCTCAGGCGTTGACGAGCTGGCGGATCTGGGTCCGGACTTCGCGGGCCTGTTCCCGGGCCTTCGACGTCAGCTGCGTGACCGTCGGAGGAAGCTTCTCCTCGATCGGCTGCAGCGTGGTCTCGACGAACTGCGCGGCAGACTCGGCCAGACCGTCGATCTGCTGGAACGCCTTGGCGACGCCCTGGCGGACGTCGTCGGTGCGCTGGTCCAGGGAGAAGTCCTGGGACAGCCGGTTCTGCAGCTCGACCCGCTGCACCTGGGCCCGCTGGTAGCCCAGCACGCCGAGGCCGACGGCCACGTACGCAGCGTCGCGGGCGAGGTCGGTGACACCCTTCGAGAGGGTGGTGATGTTGGTGGTGACGTCAGGCATGGGAGCCTCCTGTCTTGTCGGTTTCGTGTTGCGATCTGCTCGCCGAGGCCGACTGCCGGCCCCTGCGGTGCATGTACAAGAGTATCACGTTTGTTAAACAGTAGCAAGCAGCTGGGGGCGGATTTCGTGCCTGAGGGGCCGATCCCGCACCCGCTAGCCTCTGGCACCTGATGGACGCCCAAGTGCCGGCCGTGGTCGCGGTCGTGGTCACGACAGACCCGGGGCCCTGGTTCGAGGAGGCGCTCTCCTCCCTGGCGGCGCAGGACTACGAGGAGCTCTCCGTCCTCGTCCTCTCGACCGGCGCCGACTCCCTCTCGGTGACGGATCGGGTGGGGCGGATCCTGCCCGACGCCTTCGTGCGGCACCTGCCCGGGCGGCCCGGCTACGCCGCGGCCTCCAACGAGGTCCTCGCCATGGTGGAGGGGGCGGCGTTCTTCCTCCTGTGTCACGACGACGTGGCCCTGGACCCCGACGCGGTCCACAAGTTGGTGGAGGAGTCGTTCCGGTCCAACGCCGGCGTGGTCTCGCCGAAGTTCGTCAACTGGGACGACCCGGACATCCTCCTGCACGTCGGGATGAGCAGCGACAAGACGGGTGCGGTGGTCGACCGGATCGTCGCCGGCGAGGTCGACCACGGCCAGCACGACGCCGTGCGCGACGTCTTCGTCGCTCCCGGTGGCTGCATCCTCGTGCGGGCTGACCTCTTCGCGGAGCTCAAGGGCTTCGACGGCGGGATCGTGGCCATGGGGGAGGACCTCGACCTGTCCTGGCGCTGCCAGGTGGCGGGCTCGCGCGTCGTGGTGGCGCCGGAGGCGCGCGTGCGCCACCGCGAAGCCGTGGCGGGAGGCCTCGAGCCGCTCTCCGTCGGAGCGGAGAGCGTCGGGCGCCACCCGGTCACCATGCAGGTGCTCCAGCGCCGCCACGAGCTGCGGGCGGTGCTGAAGAACTACACCCGCATCCACCTCGTGCGGGTGCTGCCCCAGGCGGCCCTGCTGGCGCTGGGCGAGGTGATCGTGGCCGTGCTGGCCCGTGACCGGGACCGGGTGCGGGCCGTCACCGGGGCGTGGCGCTGGAACGCCCGCCGGCTCACCGAGCTCTCCGTGCTGCGCGGCGAGCTCGCCCAGCACCGCCTGTTCCCCGACGCCGAGGTGCGCCGGCTGCAGGTCCGGGGCAGCGCGCGCCTGTCGCAGTACGTCAGCCGCCTCACGCACCAGGGATTGACGGCCGCCAACGCCGTCGCGGGATCGAGGGAGCGCTCCGAGCGTCACGGCGAGCGTGCCGAGGTGGCGGTGCTGACCGGCAGCGTGGGTTTGGCCTTCAGTGAGGACACCGACTTCGACGAGCTCGACGACCTGGGCCGACGCGCCGGCCGGGACCGCTTCGGGCGCCGGGTCCGTTCGGCTCCCCTCAGCACGGGACGGCAGCGTGCCGTGGCCGTGGTCGTCGCGCTGCTCGTGATCGCCGTGGGCACGCGGGACCTGTTCTTCGGCACCCTGCCGCTGCTCGGCCAGCTCGCCCCGTTGCCGTCGTGGTCGACGAGTTGGCACCACTTCTTCTCGGGCTGGCAGGCGGCCGGGGTGGGGACCACCGCGCCGGCGTCGCCCGCGTTCGGCATCGCCGGCATCACGGGCACCGTGCTCTTCGGCGCCATGGGCACGCTGCAGCGGGTCCTCCTCCTGGCGTGCATCCCGGTGGGCGTCTGGGGCGTGTCGCGGTTCATGCGCCCGCTCGTCTCGCCCCGAGCCCGCGTCATCGCGGTCATCTGCTACCTCGGGCTCCCGTTGCCCTATGGCGCGCTGGGCACCGGCCGCTGGGACGGTCTCGTCGCCTACGCCACGATCCCGTTCATCGCGCTGCAGCTGGCACGGGCCTCGGGCACGGCCCCCTACGCGGTCGAACCCGGGCCTCGGTGGCGGAGCAGCCGCGCCGGCCAGATCACCATCCTCGGTGCCGTCATCGCGGCGGCGTCCGGCTTCGCGCCGGCGATCGTCCCGCTGGTCGTCGTCGTGGCACTGGCCTGGGCCGTCGGGTCCGTCCTGGTCGGCGCCCGGGACTCCGCCGGGCGGGTGCTGGTGGTGGCCGCCGAGGGCATCGGCCTGGCGCTCCTACTCGCCGCGCCGTGGGTGGTCGGGACGGCGCTGGCCGGCAAGGGCGCCGTGGCCATCTTCGGGTTGCCGGTCGCCGGGGCGACGGCCCCGGACTGGGGCGACGTGCTCCGCTTCGCCATCGGCCCGGCGGCCCGCTCTCCCATCGTGTGGCTGCTGGTCGTCGCCGCGGCGCTCCCCCTCGTGATCGGGCGGGGAGCTCGGCTGCGCTGGGCGGCACGGCTGTGGGTCATGGCCTGCGCGTCGTGGGGCCTCGCGTTCGTCACCACGCGGGGCGACCTCGGGTCCTTCGCTCCTTCCGAATCGGTGGTGCTGGCCCCCGCCGCGCTGGCGATCGCGGCGTGCGTCGGGCTCGGGATCGCCGCCTTCGAGAACGACCTGACTGGCCGCGAGTTCGGGTGGCGCCAGGTGGTGAGCGTCTCGGCCCTCGTCTTCGTGGCGCTCGGGCTCGTCCCCGTCGCCGCCGCGGCCGCCGGCGGCCGCTGGGACATGCCCGCCCAGGGGGTGGAGCAGCCCCTCGCCTTCCTCGGCCATCCCGGCACCGACGGGGTGGGCCGGGTCCTGTGGCTCGGTGACCCGCGGGCGCTGCCAGCGGGCGGGTGGTCGGTCCAGCCGGGGCTGTCCTTCGCGCTCACCCCGCAGGCGCTGCCCGATGCGGCCCAGGTGTTCACGCCCGCCGGGCCGGGTCCGGCCAGCACGGTGGCCGATGCCATGCGACTCGCGGTGTCGGGCGGGACGGTGCACCTCGGCCGGCTGCTCGCACCGGCGGGTGTGCGCTACGTGGTCGTGCTCGAAGGGTTGGCGCCTTCCCTGGTGGGCTCGGCGCCGCCATCGGTCAGTGCGCCGCCACCGGTGGGGCTCAGCCGGGACCTCCTCCAGCAGGACGACCTGCAGGCGGTGCCCGGCGAGCTCGGCGTGCAGGTGTTCGAGAACGGCGACCGCATGCCGGTGACGGCGGAGCGGGCGACGCCCCTCCCGCCGGTGCGGACGTGGTCCTACCCGGCGGCGGCGGACGTGGCGGGCTGGCAGCCCGTGCTCAGCGCCCTGGCGGACGGCGGTCCGGCCACCGGCGCGGTCCAGTCCGGCAGCGTCTACGCCGGCTATGCGCCGGCCGGGAGCTTCGCGCTCAGCGTCGACGGCCACGCCGAGCCGCAGCACCCCGCATTCGGCTGGGCGGCGCAGTACCAGGCCACACGGGGCCAGGCGTCGTTCTCGCTCTCCCAATTCCCATTCGTCCCCCTGACGGTGATGCTCGAGCTCGCCGCCTGGGTCGCCGTTGCGGTGGCGATCCTCGGACGGCCGCGTCGGGCGAGGGCACGGCGGGCGGCCGGCAGTGGGCGGGGACCGTCGTGAGCCCGGCCCACCACAGCAGCGAGCGCCGGTGGGTGGTGCTCGCCGTGGTCGTGCTGGTCGTCGCCGGCGTGGCCGTCGCCGCCGGCGCGCGCGGGACCGCTGCGCCCGCCGCCGCGCCCGCGGTGCCCGGCGCGCTCGTCAGCGCGCCCAACGCGGAGTCCTCGGCCTGGTACTGCACGGGCCAGTCGACGGGCTCGGGCATCGCACCGGGCTTCCTGATCCTCTCCAACACGACGGCGCGCCCGGTCGCGGCCGCCATCACCGCGGTCAGCGACGCCGGCGCCTCGGTGCACACCGCGGTAGACGTGCCGGCCCGCGCCGTGGTGACCCCGTCCGTCCCGTCCCTGCCGTCGGGATCGTGGGAGTCCGAGACCGTCATCGTGTCCGGCGGCGGCGTGGCCGCCACCCAGGCGGTCCACGGCCCGTCGGGATGGTCAGAGGCGCCCTGCCAGAGCACGACCGCCTCCGGCTGGTACTTCCCCGGAGGAACCACGGCCAACTCCGACCCGCTCTCCATCTCCCTGCTGAACCCGACCTCGACGCCGGTCGTGGTCGACCTCGCCTTCATGACGCCCTCCGGGGCCGTCCATCCCATCAACTATCAGGGCATCGTCCTCCAGCCCGGCCAGGTGCAGGTCGAGAACGTGGCGTCGGAGGTGCAGAACGTGGCGACCGTGAGCACGGTCGTCTCCACCAGGACCGGGCGCGTCGTGGCCACCGAGGTGCAGGGGTTCTCGGGCTCTTCCGCCGGGCTCGCCCTCGTGCCCGGCGCGGAGAATCCGGGGTCGCGCTGGACCATCCCCCAGAGCCAGGACGCCGCGGGGGCTCTTCCGAGATCGACGTCTTCAACCCCGGCCCGGTGCCCGAGTCGGTGACCGTCCACCTGCGGCTGGGGTCGGGCCCGCTGGCGCCCCTCACCGAGAAAGTGGCCCCCGGCGCCACCTGGGCGCTGGCCACGGGCACGCAGACGCGCATCCCCCACAACGCCACCTACTCGGCCGACATCGAGGCGACGGGCGGGCCGGGGGTCGTCGTGGGACGGACGGTCGTGCTGCCCGGCTCGGACTCGGCGCCCCAGGCCGGCATGGCGCTGGCGGTGGACGGACTGAGCACGGCATCACCGACCGGGACGTGGGTCGTGCCGCCGCCCGGCACGAGCGCCAACCCCGCCGTGCAGGGCGCCGCGCCCGCATTCCTGGCGCTGACGAACACCTCGGGCACCGTCGAGACCTTCACGGCGTACGCGCTGTCGGCGTCGGGCCAGCGCTCGATCGCGACGGGCAGTGTCGCGGCGGGCGCCACGGCGGGGGTCATCGGCGCCACGCTGCTCGCGGCGGGGCTCGACCCCATCGTCGTGCGCGCCAGCGGCCCCATGGCGGTCAGCGAGGATGTCGGGCCTTCCGGGGGTATCGGCGTGGTGACGATGCCCGGACTCCCCTTGGCGGGCCCGATCGCCTTCTGAGGGGAACGGCGGCTACAGGTTGTGCCGCTGGTAGCGGCGCCACAGTGCGCGACCTCCCACCAGCACCAGGACGAGGCAGAGCAGCGCGAAGAGGACCGGGCCGGCCACGCGGACGACGCCCTCCACGCCGGCGACGAAGCCTCCGATGCTGTCGTGCCACGCCCGCACGAGACCCGACTCGGGGCCGGCGACCGGGCGCGGCGCCGGCGAACCCTCGCTGACGGTCGCGGTCAGCGTCGAGTACGACGTCTCGCTCGTGAGGACCTGCAGTTGGCCCTGCAGCTGCTCGATCTGCTGCTGAATGGTGTCGAGCTGCTCCTGCACCGAGAGCACGTCGCCCACCGACGTGGCCTTGGCCAGGATCGCCAGGTAGGCCTGGCGGCTGGCCTGCAGCGCGGCGATGCGCGCCTGAAGGTCGACGTACTGCCCGGTGACGTCGGTGGCCTTGGTCGTCAGGTCGGTCGTCCTGCCCAGCGCCTGGGCCTGCTTCAGCAACGCGGAGAAGTTGGCCACCGGCACCTGGAGGGTGATGGTGCCGTAGGGCTCGTTCCCCGTTCCGGCGCCGGACTGGGTCTGCGAGCTCGCCACGAATCCTCCGTTGCCGACGGCCAGCGCGGTGAGCTTCGTCATGGTCCTCGTCAGGGCGCCGCGCCCGACGGCGAGGCCGAGTGACCCGGTCTGCTCGATCTTGGCGGGCTGCCCGACGGCGCCGCCCGGCAGCGAGGGCGCGGTGGGTGTGGTGACCGCGGTCCCCCCCGCCACCCCCTGCGCGGTGCCCCCCGAGAGCGCCCCCTTCGACGCCGCGGACGGCGCACGCGCGTTGTCGCCGAACGGGGCCGCGAGCCCGTTCGGCACCGTCGTGGTCACGCCCCCCGCCGGTGCCAGCGGCGCCGCCGGCGTGCTCCGTGGCAGCCCCGAGGTCAGCGTCGGTCCCGACGGCGCGCGCACGATCGCCCCGATGGTGCCGGCGACCACGAGCGCCACCACGACGCAGGCGGCGGCCGAGAGGACGCGGTGGCGGCCGCCGAGCGCCACGAGGCGGTGCACCCGTCCGTCGCGCACGGGCTCGGCGACCACCTCGGCGGTGTCGCCAGCCGTGTCGTCGTCAGCCGCGTCCCGGCCGGGACCCGTCGCCCGGGCCACGATGTCCTCGACCCCCGAGGCGGGAACCTCGAAGGCCTCACCCGCGGCGGCGAGCAGGGAGGCGAGCCGGTCGTCGTCGAGCATCGTCATTGGCCGGTCTCCTCGGTCGGGGCGGCGTCCCCCGCGCCGGCCAGGGCGCACAGGGCGGGGTCGGCCGCCAGGCGGCGCCGGGCCTCGTGCAGGCGGGACTTCACCGTCCCCTGACGCCGCCCGATGGCGAGCGCGATGTCCTTCTCGCTCAGGTCGGCGTAGTAGCGCAGCACGACGGGCACCCGCAGCGACAGCGGCAGCTGCTGCAGCGCGGCGAGCACGGTCTCGGCCACCTCGGACTCCACGGCGCGTGACTCGGGGTCGCCGCCGCCGCCAGCGACGTGCGCCAGCGGCTCGTCACCCGCCCGGCGGTCGCGGTGGGGGATCTCCCGGCGCAGCTTCGAATAGCACGAGTTGACGACGACGCGGTAGAGCCAGGGCCGGATGCTCGGCACCGCCGTGAGGGAGTCGCGGAAGCGCCAGGCGCGCAGGAAGGCGTCCTGGACCGCCTCCTCGGCGTCGGCCCGGTTCCCCAGGATCAGGCAGGCGGTGCGGAAGGAGGCGACGTAGCCGTCCTCGAGCCACTCAGCGAGTTGGTCGTCCACCATCCCCCTCCATGACGCCGCGGGGACCGGATCGGTTCGATCCGCTGTGCGCCGTGCCTAGCCGGCGGGGGGTCCTTCCGGCCCGCCGGCGGAGGGGTCGGCCGGCGGGGGCCACGCCGGTGGGGGCCAGGCACCGGGATCGGGCCGGTTGGCCGCCGGGGGAGCGGGGGCGGCCGGCACGGCGACGGGTCCCTCGTCGGCCTCGGCCTCCGGGTGGGGCGCGCGGCCGTTGCCGGCCCCGTTGCCGGACCCGTTGGCGGCGGGCGCGTTGATGGCAGCCTCGTGGAAGTGCGGGACCGACTTGGCCCCCTCGGTGTGGACGGGCGACCCGTGTGCCTCGTCGACCAGGCGGGCCACCTCGGCGCCGTCGATGATCTCGTTGTCGAGCAGCGCGCGGGCGATCGCGTTCAATCCGCCGCGGTGCTTGCTCAGCACCTCCATGGCCCGTTGCTCCTCGGAGCGCAGGATCCGCTCGACCTCGTCGTCGATGATCTTGGACGTGTCCTCGGAGTAGTCGCGCGTGTGCATGAGGTCCTCGCCCAGGAAGACCTGCCCCTGCGAACCCCAGGCCATGGGCCCGATGGCCTCGCTCATGCCCCACTCGCGCACCATCTTGCGCGCCAGCTCCGTGTTGCCGACCAGGTCGTTGGCGGCGCCCGTGGAGAGGTCGCCGTAGACGAGGAGCTCGGCGCAGCGGCCACCCATGCGCACGCACAGCGAGTCCTCGATGTACTGGCGAGGGTGGATGTGGCGCTCCTCCATCGGCAGCTGGTGGGTCACGCCGAGCGCCATGCCGGTCGGGAGGATCGTCACCTTGTGCACGGGGTCGGCGTGCTCGAGCACGTAGGCCAGCACCGCATGGCCGCCCTCGTGGTACGCGATGCGCTCCTTCTCGGCTTCCGAGAGGACCATCGACTCGCGCCGCTGGCCGAGCAGCACCCGGTCGCGTGCCGTCTCGAAGTCGGCCATCGCGATGTCGACGCTGCCCCGACGCACGGCGTGCAGCGCGGCTTCGTTGACCAGGTTGGCCAGGTCCGCGCCGCTCATGCCGGGGGTGCCGCGCGCCACGACGCTGAGGTCGACGTCGTCCGCCATCCGCTTGCCCTTGCAGTGCACCTGGAGGATGGGGAGGCGCTCCTCGAGGTCCGGCAGCGGCACCACGATCTGGCGGTCGAAGCGGCCGGGCCGCAGCAGGGCGGGGTCGAGGATGTCGGGCCGGTTGGTGGCGGCGATCATCACCACGCCCTCGGAGGTGTCGAAGCCGTCCATCTCCGAGAGCATCTGGTTGAGGGTCTGCTCGCGCTCGTCGTGGCCGCCGCCGAGGCCGGCGCCGCGCTTGCGGCCGATGGAGTCGATCTCGTCGACGAAGACGATGGCGGGGGCCTGCTTGCGCGCCGTCTGGAACAGGTCGCGCACCCGGCTGGCCCCGACGCCCACGAACATCTCCATGAAGTCCGAGCCGCTGACCGACATGAAGGGCACGCCGGCCTCGCCGGCCACGGCCCGGGCGATCAACGTCTTGCCGGTGCCGGGCGGGCCCACGAGGAGGACGCCCTTGGGGATCTTCGCCCCGATCTCCTTGAAGCGGCCGGGGGTCTTGAGGAAGTCGACCACCTCGCTGATCTCCTGCTTCACCCCGGTGTAGCCGGCGACGTCGTCGAAGGTGGTGGAGGGGCGGTCGCTGCTGAACGTCTTGGCCTTCGAGCGGCCGATCGACATGATGCCCGACATCTGGCCCCGGGTCTGGCGGCCGATGAAGTAGATGAAGGCGGCGCCGATCCCGATGATGAAGAGGTAGGGCAGGAGGGCGGTGAAGATGTTCGACGACGGGGTGGGGAAGCTGACCTGGACGCCGTCGGTGCGCATGGTCTGGACGTCGTTGGGCAGCGACGGGGTCGGGCCCTGGACCGTGTAGTTGGTCCCGTCCTTGAGCTTGCCCAGGATCTGGCCGCTCGAGTTCGAGATCTGGGCCGTGGACACCTGCTTGGCCGAGACGTCCTGCATGAACTTGGTGTAGGTGATCGACTTGGAATTGGTCGTCTTGATCGTCCCGACCGCCAGCAGGACGGCCACGATCCCGATGGCCAGCACACCCCAGAGCCAGCGCCAGCTCTGGCCCGTCGGCGCCCCCGGCTGGGGGTTCCCGTCAGGGCCCACCGGCGCGTTCGGCCGGTTCGGCGTCTTGTCTGAGCGCTGCGGACTCACTCCTGCCATGCTAGGCGCCGTCCCCGCACAGCGGTGACCGCCCCAAGCGCGCCCGCACGACGTGCCCTGCTGCAGGTCGGGGGCCCGTTTGGCACCGGTAACGTCTTGCCGATGACCGACCCCGAGCCCGGCGCGCCGGCCCCCGGTCCAGCGGGCCCGCCCGCACGCCCGCCCGGGCCGGTGCCGCCGGGCTACGTGCCGCGTGAATGGGTGCAGCAGGCACGACCGTCACCGCGCCCACCGGCGGGGTTCGTCGCCGTGACCGGGCCGCCCCTCATGGACGCCACGCCGGCGCCGCCGGCGCAGGGCGACGTCCCCTTCCTCGATACGCCCTGGGTCCCCCCGCAGACCAAGCGCCAGGCCTGGATCTGGCTCGTCTACGCCGTCGCCGGCTTCCTGGTCGGCCAGATCGGCGCGCTCGCCTTCGGCCTCATCGCCGGCGCCATCGCCGGCAAGACCAGCACCCAGATGCAGGCCATCGCCTCGGCCCCGGTGCCGCCCGAGTGGTACGTGGTGTCCACCCTGCTCGGTCTGTGGATCGGGTTCATCGGCGCGCCCTGGCTGGCCAGCCGGACCCAGGGGACCCGCAACTTCGTGCGCGACCTCGGCGTGCGCTTCCGGGTCATCGACCTCGTCGGCATCGCCATCGGCATCGGCGGCCAGATCCTCGTCGCGCTGATGTACGCGCCGTTCCAGCACGAGATCCACGACTTCAACGGCCCCTCGCACAAGCTGACCGGCGGCTCGCACGGCGCCGGCTTCGTCGTCATCGCCATCGCGACCGTCGTCTTCGCCCCCGCCATGGAGGAGCTGTTCTTCCGCGGCCTCCTGCTCAAGGCGCTCGTGCGGCTGTTCACACCGCTGCGGGTGGCCGGCGGCGCCCGTGCCGCCGGAGTCGTCCTGGCCGTGATCGTCGACGGGCTCCTCTTCGGCCTGGCGCACGGCGAGTGGGTCCAACTGGCCGGCCTGGCCGCCTTCGGCATGATCCTGGCCGCCGTCTCGTACCGCACGGGCCGCCTCGGCATGAACACGGTCGCCCATGCCACGTTCAACCTGGTCGCCATCGTCGCCATCGCGGCCGGAGGCACCGGGCTCGTGCACTGAGCCCGGTCGTGGCGCCGCCGCCACCCCGGCGGGTTGCACCCGCTGCACCGCGGCGCGGGGTTCGGATCGACGTGCGGGCGCCCCCTATGGTTGGGGCCCGTGAGCCGGATGGACAAGGTCTTCAAGGCGTACGACGTCCGCGGCACGGTGCCCGACCAGCTGGACGCGGACATGTGCCTGGCCATCGGCCGCGCCATGGCGCGCTTCGCCGGCGCGCCCGAGATCCTGGTGGCCCGCGACATGCGGGAGTCCGGCGTCGAGCTGTCGCGGGCGTTCTCCGACGGGGTGCGCGCCGAGGGGGTCGCCGTGACCGACCTCGGCATGGCCTCCACCGACTTCTTGTACTTCGCCTCGGGGCACCTCACTGCCCCGGGGGCCATGTTCACGGCGTCGCACAATCCGGCGCAGTACAACGGGCTGAAGATGTGCCTCTCGGGCGCGCGCCCGATCGGGCGCGACACCGGCCTGGCCGACATTGAGGCGGAGGCCGAGAAGCTGCTGGGCGAGCCGGTCCCGCCGCGCCGGGGCTCGCGGCGCGAGCTGGACCTGCTGGGCGAGTGGGCGGACCACGTGGTCTCGTTCGTCGACACGCGCTCGCTGCGGCCGCTCACGGTCGTGGCGGACACGGCCAACGGCATGGGCGGGCTCGTGGTGCCGATCGTCTTCGAGCGCCTGCCGTTCTCCGTGGACATCCTCTTCCCCGAGCTCGACGGGAACTTCCCGAACCACCCGGCCGATCCGATCCAACCCGAGAACCTCGTGGCGTTGAAGCAGGCCGTCCTCGAGCAGGGCGCCGACATCGGTCTGGCCTTCGACGGCGACGCCGACCGGGTCTTCCTGGTCGACGAGCGCGCCGAACCCGTGTCCGGCTCGCTCACGACGGCGCTGGTGGCGGCCTCCATGCTGACCAAGCACCCCGGTGAGACCGTCCTCTACAACCTGATCTGCTCGCACGTGGTGCCCGAGGTCGTCACGGAGATGGGCGGCACCGCCGTGCGGACCCGGGTGGGCCACTCCATCATCAAGCAGGTGATGGCCGAGACGGGCGCCGTGTTCGGCGGCGAGCATTCGGGCCACTACTACTACCGCGACAACTTCCGGGCCGACTCGGGCATCATCACGGCGCTGCTCGTGCTCGAGCTGCTGAGCAAGAGCGATCAGCCGCTGTCCGCCCTGTTGCGGCCGTACCAGCGGTACGCCGACTCGGGCGAGATCAACACCGAGGTGGCGAGCCCGGCGGCCACCGTGGCTGCCATCGCGGCCGCCGAGCGCGCGGCGGGGGCGTCGATCGACCTGCTCGACGGGCTGACCGTCGAGCACGACGACTGGTGGTACAACGTCCGGCCGTCGAACACCGAGCCGCTGCTCCGCCTCAACGTCGAGGCGAGGACGCCCGAGCTCTGCGCGGCCCACGTGGCCGAGGTGCAGGAGCTGATCGCCGCCAACGCGGGCCGCCGCGGCGACCCGACATGACCCAGTCCCGACCTGACGTGAGGAGATCCCACCCATGAGCCTTGACCCGCTCCTGCTCGACGTACTCGCCTGCCCGGTCGACAAGGGCCCGCTGCTGTGGTTCGAGGACGAGGACGTCCTGTACAACGCCCGGCTGCACAAGAGCTACGCGGTGGTCGACGGCGTGCCCGTGCTGCTGGTGGACGAGGCGGTGGACGTCGGCGACGCCGAGCACGAGCGGCTGACGGCCAAGGCCGAAAAGGACAAGGTACGGGCCACCGGGCCGACCGAGGGGTGACCGACCGGCCGTATCTCGACTCGCTCGGGATGTGGGAGGCCACCGCCGCGCTGCCCGAGCAGCTGCGGGAATCGCTGGCGGTCGCCCGTGAGGCGTTCGCCGGATCCACCGCACTTCGCAGCGCGGGCACACCGCGGGCGGTCGCCGCGCTGGGGCAGGGGACCGGCGGATCGGCCTGCGAGGCGACCGCCGCGTTGGCGGCGCCGCACCTGCGGGTCCCGTTCTGGGTGGGGCGCGGCCCCACCCTCCCCGCGTTCGTCGACGGCGAGACGCTCGTGTTGGCGGTGTCGTGCGACGAGGGCACCGACGTGCCGGCGGCGGCGCACGAGGCCCTCGCGAGCGGAGCGCACGTCGTCGCGGTCGGCAGCGACCCCGCGCTGGCGCGCCTGGCGGCCGACGCGGGCATCCCGTGGTGCCCGGTGTCGCCGGGCGGCCCTGCGGCCCGCGCCGCCCTCGGCGCGGCGATGGTGCCCCTCCTGGTCGCGCTCGGGGAGGCCGGCCTGCTCCCCGACCCGGCGCCGTCCGTGGGCGCAGCCGCGACGGCGCTGGAGGCCAGACGCGACGCGTACCTCGCCGCGGGGGGAGCCCCGGAGGCGCTGGCCCGCCGCATCGGGCGCACCATCCCCCTCGTGTACGGGGCCGACGGGGTCGCCGCCGTGGCCGCCCGTTGGTGGAAGGCCCAGGTGAACCTCAACGCCAAGGCGCCCGCCTTCGCCGCCGCGCTGCCGGCCGCCGCCGACGACGAGCTGGCGGGCTGGGGTCAGGGGGGCGACGTGACGCGTCAGGCCATGTCGCTCGTGCTGCTGCGCCACCGGGGCGAGGACCCGCGGACCGCGGCCCTCTTCGAGGCGGTGCGAGCGGCCACCGACGAGGTCATGGCCGACGTCGTCGAGGTGGCGGGAGAAGGGGTCGACGACCTGTGCCGGTTCCTCGACCTGTCGCTCATGGGCCAGCTCGTGTCGTTGCACCTGGCCGGCCGCGAGGGGGTCGATCCGGGCCCGGTGCCGGCTGTCGACGAGGCGCGGGCGTCCCCGGGGGCGGGTTCCTAGACGGCGCGCCGGACGACGGGCGCTATCGCCGGCGGCAGAGCCAGATGGCGCCGCCGGCGCCGGGCGCCAGCGCGGGCACCGCGCCCGACAACATGCCGTGGTGCCACAGCGTGAGCCAGTCGTTGAAGAGGACGATCTGGAAGGCGTCGTTGAACAGCAGGAAGGCATGCAGGAGGTACGCCTCGCTCCAGGCCCGGCCCTCTTCGATCCAGTCGGCCGGGTATTCGAACGGCCAGAAGATGTCGTGGATGTGGATGTAGACCCCCACGGGGACAGTGGGGAGCACCCGCGTGATGAGGTAGTGCGCGTCGCTGCCGGTCTTCACGACGTGCGAGCAGTCGATGAAGAGCACATCGTTGGGCTCGAGGTCCCCGAAGCGCTCGAGAGCGACGTCCTGGACGGGGCTGGCGATGACCTCGACCTCGTCGGTCGGTCGCAGCAGTTTCGTGAGGTCGTCGGGGTACGGCTCGATGCAGGTCAGGCGGAGGCGCGACCCGAGCCACCGGTCGTTGGTGTCCAGTGCGAGGGCGGTGGTCCAGCCCGACCCCACCTCGAGGTAGCGCTTCGGCTGCAGGTGGCGCAGGAAGGCCTGAGCGATGACGGCGTCACCGACGCCATAGGCCGGGTTGTTCGTGAAGTAGCGCTGGTCCGGCTTCGGGTCTTCGTTGAAGTTCACGTCGTTCGCCAGCGGTGCCAGGGTCTTCACCAACGCAAGCTGCGCCTCCTCGTTCACGTCGAGACCGACGAGCGCGTCGGGTGGCCTCCGGTAGATCCTGTCGGACTGCCTCCGGATCTCGTGCAGGTCCGGCACGGGGGAGTAGTAGTGCCCGGGAGGCCGCCACGTGAGGAAGGGCCTCGTGCCGTCTTCGACCACCACCCCGTCACAGAACCCCGGCTCTGCCCGCGGCAGCGAACTTTGTTCGAGCCTGCGCTGCAGCGCCTCGATCTCGTCGCTGCGCCGGAGCTTTCGCAGCCAGCGCTCTATCACCGGGACTCGTCTCGCCGCTTGGCGCCAGCGTGCCTCGTCTGGGGGCACCGGACCTCCGTTGGTCATGTCAATTGACCTCGTGCCCGTCCATGTCCGGGCGAGGTCGGGGATGAGCCAATCTACGCAGGTACGCCACGTGTGTGGATGGGCGCATCGATCGCGGCGCGCTCGGAGCCGGCTCGGGATCCGGTTAGTTCAGGCGCTCCACGATCATGGCCATGCCCTGACCGCCCCCGACGCACATCGACTCGAGGCCGACGGTCTTGCCGGAGTCCTCGAGCCCGTTGAGCAGCGTGGTCATGATGCGGGCGCCGGTCTGACCGAAGGGGTGCCCGAGTGCGATGGCCCCGCCGTTGACGTTCAGCTTGTCCCAGCTGATGCCGAGGTGCTTGGCCGAGGGGATCACCTGGGCGGCGAAGGCCTCGTTGATCTCGACCAGGTCGATGTCGTCGATCGTCATGTTCGCCCGCGCCAGTACCTGACGGCAGGCGTCCACCGGGCCGAGGCCCATGATCTCGGGGTTGAGCCCGGACACGCCGCTCGCCACGATGCGTGCCAGCGGCGTGATGCCCAGGGCCTTGGCCTTCGTGTCGCTCATGACGATGACAGCGGCGGCGCCGTCGTTGAGCGGGCAGGCGTTCCCGGCCGTCACCGTGCCGCCCTCGCGGAAGACCGGCTGCAGGTTGGACAACCCTTCGAGGGTGGTGTTGGGGCGGGGGCCGTCGTCCTTGGTCACCACCGTGCCGTCGGAGAGGGTGACGGGGATGATCTCGCGCTCGAAGAACCCGTTCTCCTGTGACGTCACCGCCCGGGTCTGGGAGAGCAGCGCGAACTCGTCCATCTCCTCTCGGCTGACCTTCTCGTACTCGGCCACGTTCTCCGCCGTCTGCCCCATGGCGATGTAGACGTCGGGCAGGCCGGCCGGAGGGCTCCACGGCTCGGTGACGGCGGGGGCTCGCACCTTCGTCCGCTCCTCGGCCTCGGCGAATTCGGGGTTGTGCGGGCCGGTGTCCGACGCGCCGTGCATGTAGCGGCTCACCGTCTCGACCCCGGCGGCGATGAAGATGTCCCCCTCGCCGGCGCGGATGGCGTGCGCCGCCATGCGGATGGTCTGGAGGGAGGACGAGCAGTAGCGGTTGACCGTCACACCGGGCACATCGGCGAGCCCGGCCAGAATGGCAGCGACGCGGGCGACGTTGTAACCGGCCTCGCCGGCCGGCTGCCCGCAGCCCAGGAGCACGTCCTCCACCGTCGCAGGGTCGAGCTGGGGCACCTTCTCGAGCACGGCTCGGAGCACGAGCGCGCTCAGGTCGTCGGGCCGGCACTCGACGAGCGAACCCTTGTTGGCCCGCCCGATCGGGGTGCGGCCGGTGGCGACGATGACGGCTTCAGGCATGTGACTGCTCCTCGGTTCGTTCCGTGCTCCGGGGTCCCGCCCCCAGGGCGGATTGCAGGTTACTTGGCGGTCGCCAGGGGTCCTCCGGGCCCGCCATTGGCCGCGGTCCCGAAGCGGACTGTAACGTGTTCTAGCGCACCGAGCCCGCAGGGACGGACCGGTGACGACGTGGCGTCGACGTGGGCCGATGCGGACCCGCCACCCGGGAGGGACACCGATGGAGATTGCCTACACCGACGAGCAGCGGGCGCTGAAGAGCGAGCTGCGCGCCTACTACCAGAACCTGCTGACCCCCGAGTTGGAGCAGGAGCTGGCCCAGGCCGGCGGCGTGGGCCCGGTGGTGCGCCGGGTGGTCAAGCAGATGGGCAGCGACGGCTGGCTCGGCATCGGGTGGCCCGAGGAGTGGGGCGGCCAGGGCCGCTCGGCCATAGAGCAGTTCATCTTCTTCGACGAGTCGATG
The DNA here is from genome assembly GCA_963809825.1 of uncultured Acidimicrobiaceae bacterium. Taxonomy (GTDB): domain Bacteria; phylum Actinomycetota; class Acidimicrobiia; order Acidimicrobiales; family RAAP-2; genus Bog-473. The sequence continues at coordinate 119,139 of CAWELJ010000006.1, forward strand.
CGCAGCGGGGCCCCGGTGCCGATGCTCACGATCAACACGGTCGGTCCCACCATCATGAACTTCGGCACGCAGGAGCAGAAGGAGTTCTTCCTCCCCCAGATCCTGGCCGGCGAGATCGCGTTCTGCATCGGCTACACCGAGCCCAATTCGGGCACCGACCTGGCCTCGTTGACCACACGGGCCGTCCGTGACGGCGACGAGTACGTCATCAACGGATCGAAGATCTTCACCAGCCTGGCCGGCGACGCCGACTACGTCTGGCTGGCCACCAGGACCGATCCCAACGTCGCCAAGCACAAGGGGATCTCCATGTTCGTGGTGCCGATGAACACCCCGGGGATCCGCGTCGTGCCCATGAAGCTGCTGGGGGACCACAACATCAACTACACCTTCTACGAGGACGTGCGGGTCCCGGCCACCAGCCTCGTGGGCGGCGAGAACCAGGGCTGGAACCTGATCACGAACCAGCTCAACCACGAGCGGGTGACGCTGTGCTCGCCCGGCATCATCGAGCGCGTCCTGACCGACGTGCGCGCCTGGGCGCAGGCGACCAAGCTCCCCGACGGCCGGCGCGTCATCGACCAGGAGTGGGTGCAGGAGCACCTGGCCCGCGTGCACGCCGAGCTCGAGTTCCTCCGCCTCATCAACTGGAAGGTGGCATGGCAGGGCACGCAGGGGCATCTCGACGTGGCCGATGCCTCCAGCATCAAGGTCTTCGGCACGGAGTTCTACCTCCGCGCCTTCCGCTCCCTCATGGAGATACTGGGGCAGGCGGGCTATCTCACGCGCGGCTCCCCCGCCGCGGTCATCGCGGGTCGGCTCGAGATGTACGCCCGTTCCATGATCATCCTCACCTTCGGTGGCGGCACCAACGAGATTCAGCGGGACCTCATCGCGATCTTCGGCCTCGGCATGCCGCGGTCGTTGCGCTGAGCCCGGGTTGACCCAGGAGGGCACAATGGACTTCAACTACAGCGAAGAGCAGGACGCCGTCCGCCAGCTGGCCGGCCAGATCTGCGGCGAGCGCTCGACCCACGAGCGGCTCAAGCAGGTCGAAGCGGAGGCCGGCGACGAGGGGCCGTTCGACCGGGACCTGTGGCGCGAGCTCGCGGGCGCCGGGCTGCTCGGCATCCACCTGAGCGAGGAGTTCGGCGGCGCCGGACTCGACTTCGTCGCCGCCTGCCTGGTGATTGAGGCGGTCGGACGCACGGCGGCCTACGTGCCGGTGGTCGAGACGATGGTCTACGGCGCCCTGCCGATCGCGCGCTTCGGCACGGACGCGCAGCGCAAGGCCTGGCTGCCGGGTGTGGCGGCGGGGGAGACCATCCTCACCGCGGCCATGGCGGAGCTGGTCGGCGAGGTGATCCTGCCCGGCGGTACCGAGCCCACCACCACGGCGACGGTCCAGCCGGACGGCTCGTGGCTGCTCACGGGCACGAAGGCGTGCGTCCCGGCCGCATTCGTCGCCGACGCCATGCTGGTGCCCGCGACGTGCCGGGCCGGCGACGGCTCGGGCACCGGTGTCGGGGTCTTCGTCGTCGACACCGGAGCGGTCGGACTCACGTTGACGCGTCAGAGCACCACGACGGGGCGACCGGAGGCGATCGTGGAGCTGGCCGGCGTCGCCGTCGGCGCCGACCGGCTCCTGGGCGAGGGTGGCGACGGCGCCGCGGTGATCGACGCCATCACCGAATTCGCGACGACGGCACTGTGTATTCAGGAGGCCGGCGCGTGTGCGACGGCCCTCGAGCTCACCGCCGAGTACACGAAGACGCGGGTGCAGTTCGACAAGCCCATCGCGACGTTCCAGGCGGTCGGGCAGCGCGCGGCCGACGCCTACGTCGACACCGAGGCCATCCGGCTGACGGCCTGGCAGGCCGCCTCCCGCCTGGCCGCCGATCTGCCCGCGGCGTCCGAGGTGGCGGTGGCCAAGTACTGGGCCGCCGAGGGCGGCCAGCGTGTGGTGCATGCGGCGTCCCACCTCCACGGCGGCGTGGGCGTCGACCGCGACTACCCGCTGCACCGGTACTTCCTCCTCACACGACAGATCGAGCTCACGCTGGGCGGGGCCAACGAGAGCCTGCGGCGACTGGGGAGAATGCTGGCCGACGAGCCCGTCTGATCGCGCGAGCGCCGTGGCCGAGGCCGAGGCCGAGGCCACGGGCCGTCGTCGTGCGCTACGGCGAGGGGTTCGACAGACCCAGGCCGTAGCCGGCCAGGAACATGCCTGCCTCCCCGTGGCGCGGGTACGCACCGGCGAGCCGATGGAAGGCGGGGGAGTGGTCGGGGTGGGTCAGGTGGGCCACCTCGTGCACCAGCACCGAGTCCAGGACCCACCCGGGCACGGCCCGCAGGCGGTGCGACACGCGGATGTCGCCGGAGTGGTACGAGCACGAACCCCAGCGGGCCGTCTGGTTGGTGACCCAGCGGACGGACGCCGGGCGGGCACCGACGAGATAGCGGTCGCTCAGCTCGATGGCCCGCGCCAGGAGCTCGTCGTCACCAGCTCGCGACTGGTGATGGTCGCGGGTCAGCAGCCGCTCGACGAGCCAGTCGACCGTCTTCTGGCGCGACTCGACACTCAGGTGGGCGGGCACGGACACCACGATCCGGCCGCCGACCCACTTCGCCTCCGACGTCTTCTTGCGGCGCGCGCTGACCCGGACCTCGACCTCGGGCTGCGGGTCCGCGGCGCCCACGTCGTGCTGCCGCCACCCGGCGGCCGCCGGCGGCTCGGCAGGCACCTCGACCGTCGGCGACCGGCCGGGCGAAGGCTCGGGCCCGTCGACGTCGGAGAGGTCGAAGAGAGTCATGTCCGGCATTGTGGCCGATCCGTGTGACCGTTCGGGGCATGCCTGGTCAGCATCCCTGCAGCCGGGAATGCAGCGGCCTACGATCGTCCTGCCCGCGAGAGCGGTCGCGGACAGAATTGGAGGACCGACGTGTCAGCAGCACTTCTTGCTTCGTCCGGTGCCGGCCTGGGGATCCTGATCGTCATCTACATCGCGGTGATCGTCTTCGAGATCGCCGCCTTCTGGCAGGTGTTCGTCAAGGCGGGCCAACCAGGGTGGAAGATCCTCATCCCGTTCTACAACTACTACATCATCTTGAAGATCGTGGGCCGTCCCGGCTGGTGGCTGATCCTGTACTTCATCCCGATCGTGAACATCGTCATCCTGATCATCGTCTGGCTCGACCTGGCCAAGTCGTTCTCCAAGAGCACCGGCTTCGCGGTCGGGCTGATCCTCCTGTCCTTCATCTTCATCCCGATCCTCGGGTTCGGCCCCGCCACCTACGGCGGCCCGTACGCGGCGGGCCCGCGGGCGGTGACCGTCTGATCCCGGGGGAGGCGCGCTAGCCGAGCACGAGCTCGGCCATGGTGCGCAAGGTGGTCACGTCGCCGTTGATGAGCATGGTCGTGGCACGCGACTCGCGCCAGGCCTCGAGGTCGTCGCGGATCTTGGCCACCGGGCCCACCAGCGCGATGTCCTCCACCATGGCCGTGGGCACCGCAGCCGCAGCGTCGTCCTTGCGCCCGTCGAGGTACGCGTCCTGAATCTTGTGGGCCGCCTCCTCGTAGCCCATGCGGGCGAACACGTCGAAGTGGAAGTTCATCTCCTTGGCTCCCATGCCGCCGATGTAGAGGGCCAGGGAGGGCCGGAACCCGTCCGCGGCGGCCTCCGTGTCCTCGTTGATGACGGTGGGCGCGAAGGCGAGCACCTCGAAGTCCGCCGCGCTGCGGCGCGCGGTCGGCCGGGCGAAGCCCTCGTCGAGCGACGCCTCGAAGGAGGACATCGCCCGCGGGGAGAAGAAGATGGGGAACCAGCCGTCGGCGATCTCGGCCGCCAGCGCCACGTTCTTGGGTCCCTCGGCGCCCAGGATGATCGGGATGTCGGTCCGCAGCGGGTGCACGATCGGCTTGAGCGCCTTGCCCAGCCCCGTCCCCCCGGGGTAGGGCAGCGGGTAGTGCGGGCCGTCGTTGGTCACCGGCCCCTGGCGGGCGAGGACCTGGCGCACGATGTCGACGTACTCGCGGGTGCGGGCGAGCGGGGCGGGGAAGGGTTGGCCGTACCAGCCCTCGACCACCTGGGGTCCCGACACGCCGAGACCGAGGACGAAGCGCCCGCCGGAGAGGTGGTCCATCGTCAGCGCCGCCATGGCCATGGCCGTCGGGGTGCGCGCCGAGAGCTGGCACAGCGACGTGCCGAGGCGGACGCGCTCGGTGCGTGAGCCCCACCAGGCCAGCGGGGTGAGGGCGTCGGAGCCGTAGGACTCCGCCGTCCAGACGGAGTCATAGCCGAGGCGGTCGGCTTCCATCACAAGCTCCACGGCGTTCGGGGGTGGCCCCGAGCCCCAGTAGCCCAGCTGCAGCCCGATCTTCATCGACTTCACGTCTGGCTCCTCTCGCGTGCTCGGCGTTCAGACCTTGGCGACGATCTCGTCGGCGAACCAGCGCACCAGACCGAGGCGAGTCTCCAAGGCCTCGCCATCGGGGGTCCCCGGCGCGATGTCGGCGAACATCCACGGCGCGCAGACGAAGTCGGTCACGCCGGCGTCGGCGAAGCGCCGGTACAGGTCGACGTCGGGCCGCTCGTTGAGCGAGAGGTAGATGGTGAAGCCCTCCCTTTCCCGCCCGGCCTTCGCTAGAGCGTCGTGCAGCTCGGCCAGGTGCATCCACGCCTCATCCTCGGTGTAGGCGCCGGCGGCGATCCAGCCGTCGCACAGGGCCGCCGTCCGCCGGAGTGCCACGGGGGAGTGGCCGCCGCCGATGATCGGGACCGGCTCGGTGGGGGCGGGCTCAATCTGGCACGCCGGGACGTCGTAGTACTCGCCGTGGTGCTCGACCCAACCGCCGGCCCACAGCGCGCGCAGGGCCACGATCATCTCGTCCAGGCGCCTGCCCCGGGTGGCGAAGTCCTGCCCCGTCTGCTCGAACTCCTCCTTGCACCACCCGACCCCGACGCCGAGGCGCAAGCGGTTGTCCGACAGGACGGCGGTCGTCCCGACCGTTTTCGCCACGGTCATGAGGTCGCGCAGCGGTGCGATGTAGACGCCCGTGGTGAAGAGCAGGTTCTCGGTGGCGCCGGCCATCGCGGCGATCACGGTCATGGGATCGGGCCAGGGCGTCTCGATGCCCCAGCTGGGCGCGCCGTCCTCGCGGGTCGAGTACGTGTAGCGCGACTCGAGCTGGCGGGGGTTGAAGAGATGGTCCGAGACGTACATGCCGCCGTAGCCCAGCTCATCGGAGGCCCGGGCCAGCGGGATGGCCTGCCGCGTCGGGAGGAAAGAGATGGCCTGGTGGAAGCGCACCGCGTGGTCGCTCACTGCGCCGACCTCAGCGAGCCCGGGCGGGGAGCGGCGTGCCCCCGACGGGGCCGGTCGGTGCGAAGGCGACCGGGATGTGCTTGGTGCCGTTGATGAAGTTGGACTGCAGGCGTTGGACATCGCCGTCGAGGCGGATGTCGGGGATGCGATCGAGGAGGCGGTCGAACATCACCATGATCTCCATCCGGGCGAGGTTGGCCCCGAGGCAGAAGTGCGGGCCGCCGCCGCCGAAGGCGATGTGGTTGTTGGGGGAGCGGGTGACGTCGAAGGTGTCGGGGTCCTCGAAGGCCGACTCGTCCCGGTTGGCCGACGTGTGCCAGAACACGACCTTGTCGCCCTCCCTGATCTGCTGGCCGTGCAGCTCGAGGTCCGTCGTGGCCGTGCGGCGGAAGTGCATGACGGGCGTGACGTAACGCAGCATCTCCTCGACCGCGCCCGGGAGCAGGGTGCGGTCCTGGCGCAGGAGCTCCCACTGGTCCGGGTGGTCGAAGAAGGCCGTCATGGCGCCCGACATCAGGTTCCGGGTCGTCTCGTTGCCGGCCACGACCAGGAGCATGAAGAAGAGGTCGAGTTCGAGCTGGTTCAGCTTCTCGCCCTCCACCTCGGCATCGAGGAGGACCGAGACCAGGTCCTGACGGGGCTCGAGCCGCCGGTTGGAGGCCAGCTCCTCGGCGTAGGCGTACACCTGCATGGCGGCCTCGCCCGGATCGGTGTCGGGGATCTGGTACTCCGGGTCGTCGGAGCCGATCATCCGGTTCGACCAGTCGAAGACCATGCGCCGGTCCTCCTGCGGCACCCCGAGCAGCTCTGCGATGACGAGCAGGGGGAGCTCGGCGGAGATCTCCTCGACGAAGTCGGCGCTGCCGCGCTCGCACACGGAGTCGATGATGCCGTCCGCGTACCCGATGATCTGTTGCTCGAGGTCGCGCACCATCTTGGGGGTGAAGCCCTTGTTGACCAGGCGCCGGTAGCGCGTGTGCATGGTCGGGTCCATGTTGACCATCATCAGCTGCTGCTGGGCCAGCTGGTCGTCGTCCATCTCGGGGAAGAGCGAGGTGCGGCGGGCCGAGGAGAAGTGCTCCCAGTCCCGGTTGACGTGCACGCAGTCGTCGTAGCGGGTGATGGCCCAGAACCCGCCCCGGGGCGCCACCGCCTCGGCGTGCCAGTAGGCGGGCGCCTCCCGGCGGAGCTCGGCGAACCACTCGTGGGGCACGCCGGCCACGAAGTTGCGCCCGTCGGTCAGATCGATCTCGTCGAGACTCATGGGCCCCCCTTTCGGGCACATCGGCGCGGCAGTTGGCGCCGGGGTGCCTGGCCTTTCGTGCCAATTTCTAGAACGTGTGTCAGTGAATCATGGCACGGTCCCGGGCCCGGGCCCAAGCGGCATGCAAGCGAGGCGTTGAACTTCACGTGGGTGGACATCGCCAGGAGCGTTCGCTCGTACGAGCAACGGCTCCTTGCGGTGCGGTGAATGATGCGAGGCAGTTCCGACGAGAAACGAGTCTTGATGGCCTCTCGCCAGTGGACCAGGGCACCCCGGCGGACTCAACGCAATGCTCCGGGACCCACCGATCCGCTTCGGCGCGAGGTCAGAGACATCCCGGACCGAGATACGCCGGTTGGGGTGGAGCCGATCATGAGGGGCCGCCGAGCTGGTGCTGAGTCCGCACCTAGCGCTCCTCACGCGCGCCCGCCCTCTGGAGGACCACTGAGACGCGACGCAGGCCTCTGTCGTTCGTTCCGCCCCGTGTCGTTCTGCAGGTGTTCGACGATGGTGGCCGGAGGCGTGATAGTACCTTCGAATGTCGATGCGAGACCTCCTGATCATCGTTCCGACTCGCAGTCGACCGGACAACTTCCGTCGATTGGTCGATGCGATCGAGCTGACCTGTACAGGTGACTATCAAGTTCTCGCGTGCCTGGATGTGGATGACGCGCACAACTACGCGCCGATTGAAGGAGTCTGGTACCTCATCAAGGATCGGCAACGGTTCGTAGCCTGGACGAACGACGCCGCTCGCCTGCACGCGGACGAGTTCCGAATCATCGGTGCAGTCGGCGATGACTGCGTTCCCCGGACAAAAGGCTGGGACAGGGTTGTCACTGAAACTCTCGCGCAGCTTGGCACCGGCCTCTGCTATGGCAACGATCTCCTCCAAGGAGAGGACCTCCCCACTGTTTGTTTCATGACCTCAGACATCGTCCGGACCTTGGGGTACATGAGTCCTCCTGCGCTGGTGCACATGTACTGCGACAATTTCTGGTTGGAACTCGGGAGAGGTCTGGACAGTATCCGCTATCTCCCAGATGTCATTATCGAACATCTTCATCCTTCGAAGGGAAAATCGTCGAGTGATGTCCTCTACGAGGCGAGTGACGCACTCATGGATCGAGACAGGCTCGTGTTTGAGGACTACATGCATTATGAGTTCGACGGAGATCTTGCAAAGGTCAAGGGGATCTTTGTTCAGCCGCCACGCGGATCATCTGGCCCACAGATTGGCCCGGTGAGCCGTCGAGCATTCGGAGCCGGCGGTCTGGATAGCTCGCGCATCCCAATCTTCATCACGTGCCGTGATCGCGTCGAAGTATTGCGCCAACTGGTCTCCTGGCTCGAACGGGCTGGATACGAACGACTTATCTTCGTGGACAATGCTTCAACCTTTGATCCACTTCTCTCCTACTACCGGGACACTCCACATCAGGTCCTCAGACTTAATCGGAACGTCGGTCACCTCGCGGTGTGGGAATCGGCCGTCCTCGAGGAAATCGGCCACAACAGCCCCTACGTCGTGACGGATTGTGATGTCGTCCCTGATGACGACGCTCCTGCCGACGCGGTCGAGTATTTCGCGGAGCTTCTTTTCCGATACGGCGACGTCGACAAGGTCGGCTTCGGGCTACGCATTGACGATTTGCCGGATGCGTATCAGTTCCGGTCCGAAGTCGTTGATTGGGAGTCCCAGTTCTGGAAATCGGAGGCGGAGCCGGGGGTGTACCGAGCAGATATCGACACGACCTTTGCCCTCTACCGACCGACCGTATCGAAGTGGACGCACCGAGCACTGAGAACAGGGCCCCCGTACGTTGCTCGGCACCTGCCTTGGTATACGGACTCGTCACATCTCTCAGTGGAGGACGAATATTACCGCCAACACGCCTTGCCCACGGTGACCAATTGGGATCGCGCCGAATTGCCCGAGGCCCTCCGGGACAAGATCGAAGCGCGTCGAAGGGAATGGTCCGATACCGAACAGGCCGCCACATCGCTCGCGGGTCGAGACCTAAGTGCAGAGGATGTCCCGCGGACCCTTCCCGAGAGTGATCTATTCGAGATCGCAGATCTGACCATCTCCGATCAACTCGTCGCCGAACGCAACGCTCGGCGCGCCGCCGAAGAGGAGCTCCGCGCGATCCGGGGCACGCGCTCCTATCGGTGGATGGAGCCGGTGCGCAAGCTGCGAGCCATGGGTAGGAGGAGCGCCAGGTGACCTGCCCGCGGCCTAAAATCTTCGGCGTCGGTCGGCTGGGGCCGGCGTCCTCCGGCGCGCCCGAGAAGGCGGGGTTGCGTAAACCGGATGACGGCTTCCCCATGGGCCCAGAACGAGAACGTGTTACAGTTTTGCCTGAGCGGCCTTGACCTGGCAGGGACCGCGGAGTGCACGCGAGGCTGCCCCACGATGTTCCTCGAAGAGAGCCCCGAACAGCAACAGCTCCGTGCCGAGTTGCGCCGCTACTACGCCGAGCTGCTGACCGACGAGGTCCGGGCCGGGTTGGCCGCGGGCGGCGAGGGGGGCGAGTCCTGGGGGCGCGTGGTCCGCCAGATCGGCAAGGACGGTTGGCTGGGCATCGGATGGCCGACCGAGTTCGGCGGCCAGGGCCGGCCCGCGACGGACCAGTTCATCTTCTTCGACGAGACGCGACGCGCCGGCGCTCCCTTCCCGTTCGTCACGATCAACACGGTGGGGCCCACCATCATGCGCTTCGGCACCGACGAGCAGAAGTCCTTCTTCCTGCCCAAGATCCTGGCGGGAGAGCTCAATTTCGCCATCGGCTACACGGAGCCCGAAGCGGGCACCGACCTGGCCTCGTTGCGTACGCGGGCCGTGCGCGACGGCGAGGAGTACGTCGTCAACGGCGCCAAGATCTTCACCAGCGGCGCCGACCAGGCGGACTACGTCTGGCTGGCCGTGCGCACCGACCCCGACGTCCCCAAGCACAAGGGCATCTCGATCCTGTGCGTGCAGACCACGACGCCCGGCTTCGAGTGGTCGATCATCAACACGGTCGGCGGCCTCACGACGACGCAGACCTTCTACGACAACGTGCGGGTCCCCACGTCCAACCGCGTCGGCGACGAGAACGAGGGCTGGCGCATGATCACCACCCAGCTCAACCACGAGCGCGTCGGTCTCGCCGCGTGGAGCGGGCTGGCCATCTCCCTCTACGAGGACATCGTGGCCTGGGCGGCGAGGCAGCCGACCGACGACGGCCGGACGCTCGTCGACCAGGGCTGGGTGCAGATGGATCTGGCCAAGTGCCACGCCGAGCTCGAGGCAATGTGGCTGTTGAACTGGCGCATGGCGGTGCACGTGGCCGAGGGCGAGCTGACCGGTGCGGAGTCGTCGTCGATCAAGGTCTTCGGGACCGAGCGGATCATCGAGGTGGCGCGGCTGCTCTCGGGCGTCGTCGGCGCGGCGGGGTACCTCACACCGGGCTCCCCGGGGGCGCTGCTGCGGGGCCGCCTCGAGGCGACGGGCCGGCAGGCGCAGGTCAACACGTTCGGGGGTGGGGTGAACGAGGTCCAGCGAGAGATCGTGGCCTCGGCCGGTCTGGGGATGACACGGGGGGCGCGGTGACCGGCGGCGGGGTCGAGGCCGTGGCGGGGTCGGCGCGCCTCGAGGAGCTCGCCGCCTTCCCGGACCACAGCGCCGGGCTGGAGGCGCTGGTCGGCCAGTCCTCCGGCGCCCCCAACCTCTCGCCGGATGCGGTCAACCTGGCCATGATCAGGCACTGGGTCGAGGCGATGGGCGACGAGAATCCCGTCTATGCCGGCGACGAGGCCGCGCGTGACGCCGGGTACGAGCAGCTGATCGCGCCGCCCACCATGCTGCAGGCCTGGATCATGCGCGGCCTGCGCGCCACCGCCGCGCTCGAGGAGGCGAGGGCGGCAGGGTCCGATCGAGGCGACGGGCCCAACGACGCCATGATGGCGCTGCTCGACGAGGAGGGCCTGACGTCGGTGGTGGCCACGAACTGCGAGCAACAGTACGGGCGGCCCCTCGTGGTCGGCGATCGGGTGCTGGTGCGCTCGGTGATCGAGTCGATCTCGGATCCGAAGCGCACCGCCCTCGGCACCGGCCGCTTCATCACGACACGGATGGACTACGTCGCTGTCCCCGACGCCGACGTGCCCGCGGGCGAGACACTGTCACCCGAGCAGCTGCAGGGACTCTTCGACGCCGGTGATCCCGTGGCGACGCAGCGCTTCCGCATCCTCAAGTACCTGCCGCCCGACCGCCCGTCGGCGCCGGGCGCCAAGCCGCCGCGTCCGCACCCCGCCATCACCCAGGACAACGCCTTCTGGTTCGAAGGTGCGCGTGCCCACCGACTGCTGATCCAGCGCTGTACCTCGTGCGGCACCCTGCGCCACCCACCCCTGCCGGCCTGCGCCACCTGCGGCTCGCTCGAATGGGACACCGTCGAGTCGAGCGGCCGCGGCACCTTGTACTCCTACGTGGTGGTGCACTACCCGCAGGTGGCCGCGTTCGAGTACCCGCTGCCCATCGGCCTGGTCGAGCTCGAGGAGGGGACCCGGGTCGTGGCGAACCTCGGCGGCGTGGAACCCGAGGCGATTCAGGTCGGGATGGAGCTCCAGGCCGAGTTCGTCGACCACGACGACGAGCTGTCGCTGCCGGTCTTCGTGCCGGTGGGCGCCGGTGCCGGGGGTGGGGCCTGATGGACTTCCATCTCAGTGACGAGCAGCTCGCCGTCGCGGAAGCTGCGGCCGGGGTGTTCGGCGGACTGGTCGACGCCGAGCGCATCGGGACCGTCGAGCAGACCGACGACCGCATCGACCGCGAGCTCTGGCAGGCGCTGGCCGACGCCGACCTGCTCGGCATCGCCGTGCCCGAGTCCGCGGGTGGCGCCGGGTATGGGCTGATGGAGCTCTGCCTCCTGCTCGAGGCCCAGGGCAACGCGGTGGCACCCGTGCCGCTGTGGGCCACCCTCGTGCTCGGTGCGCTGCCCCTGGCGCATTTCGGCTCGGACACGCAGCGCTCCCGCTGGCTGCCGGGCGTGGTGTCGGGCGACGTGATCCTGACGGCGGCCCTCACCGCGACCGCGGCCAGCCCGACGTCGCTCCCGGCCGTGCGCGCCACGCCGGCAGGCGACGGCTGGGTGCTGGAGGGCATCGAGCTGGCCGTGCCCCAGGCGCACCTGGCCGACCGGATCGTCGTGCCCGCCCGCACCGAGGGAGGACTCCTCCTCGCACTGGTCGACCCGACGGCGAGCGGGGTCCGGCTCGAGCGCGCGGTGACGACGAACCGCGAGATCCACCCGCACCTGCACCTCGCCGGCGTGGACCTCGGGCCCGAGGACATCCTGGTCGGACCCGACATGGGCCGCGTGACCCTCGACTTCCTGATGGTGGCCGCGACGGTCGGGCTCTGCGCGCTCCAGGTGGGCGTGTGCGAGGCCGCGCTGACGCGGACGGCCGCCTACCTGAACGGCCGCCAGCAGTTCGGGCGCCCGCTCAGTACCTTCCAGGCCACCATGCTGCGGGCGGCGGACGCCGCCATCGACATCGAAGCGATGCGCGTGACGTGCCAGAACGCCGCCTGGCGCTTCGACACGGGCAGGGACGCCGCCGACGCCTCCCGCGTGGCCAAGTGGCAAGCGGCCGAGCGCGGGCAGCGGACGGTGCACGCGACCCAGCATCTGCACGGCGGCATCGGCGCCGACATCACCTACCCGATCCACCGCTACTTCCTGTGGGGAAAACAGATCGAGCTCGTACTCGGTGGGCCGGGCGCCCAGCTGGCACGTCTCGGCGCGGAGATCGCCGAGCAGGCACTGACGGCGGCGGAGGCGGGGCAGTGACGGCGCCGCCGGTGCCGTCGGTGCCGGGGCCGACCTTCTTCGACGTCTCGGTGGGCGACGAGCTGCCGACCCTGGTGCTGCCGATCACCCGCACACTGATCGTGTCGGGGGCGATCGCCAGCCGCGACTACCAGGACGTGCACCACGATCCGGTCCTGGCCCAGGAGCGGGGCTCGAAGGACATCTTCATGAACATCCTCACCACCAACGGGCTGGTCGGCCGCTACGTCACCGACTGGTCGGGCCCGCGCGGTCGGCTGTCGGAGGTCAACATCCGGCTCGGCGCGCCGAACTACCCCGACTGCACCATGACCCTGACCGGCTCGGTCACCGCCAAGGGGCCGCTCGGCGACGACGGGACGAGCGGGGTGGTGACGGTCGCCGTACGCGGCGCCAACAACCTGGGGGACCACGTGACCGGGACGGTGAAGCTCGTCCTGCCGTTGGGGGACGAGTCCGCCAACGGCGCCGACGCGTCGGCCGGGGCCGGAGACGGCGGCGCCTGATGCCGCACGCCTTCTCGGGCCGCACGGCCATCGCCGGCATCGGGGCGACCGAGTTCTCGAAGGAATCCGGACGATCGGAACTGCGCCTCGCCGTGGAAGCGGTCGGCGCCGCGCTGGCCGACGCCGGGATCGCACCCTCCGAGGTGCAGGGGATGGTGACCTTCAGCTCGGACACCAATCCCGACATCGACATCGCGCGCAGCCTGGGCATCGGTGAGCTGACCTTCTTCAGCCGGATCCACTACGGGGGCGGTGCGGCCTGCGCCACCATTCAGCAGGCTGCGCTCGCCGTGTCCTCGGGCGTGGCCGACGTCGTCGTCTGCTACCGCGCCTTCAACGAGCGCTCCGGCAACCGCTTCGGGGCGGGTGTCCAGGGCCGTGCTCCCGTGCCCAACGCAGAGAACGCCCACATGGCGTCGTACCTCCCCGTCGGTCTCCTGACGCCGGCCTCCTGGGTGGCCATGGCGGCGCAGCGCTATCTCCACATGACCGGCGCCACGAGCGAGGACCTGGGCCGGGTCGCCGTGGCCGACCGGAAGCACGCTGCGACCAACCCCAAGGCATGGTTCTACGAACAGCCGATCACGCTCGAGGAACACCAAGCCAGCCGATGGATCGTCGAGCCGCTGCACCTCCTCGACTGCTGCCAGGAGACCGACGGGGGCCAAGCGTTGGTCGTCACCTCGCTGGAGCGTGCCCGCGACCTGCGCACGACGCCGACCGTCATCTGCGCCGCGGCGCAGGGGTCGGGTGCGGGGCAGGACATGATGACGAGCTACTACCGCGACGACCTCCTCGGACTGCCGGAGATGGCCGTCGTCGCCCGCCAGCTCTGGGAGACCTCCGGCCTCGGCCCGGCCGACATGCAGGCGGCCATCCTCTACGACCACTTCACGCCCTACGTCCTGTACCAATTGGAGGAGCTCGGATTCTGCGCCAAGGGCGAGGCCAAGGACTTCGTCACCGAGGGCCGGATCGAGATCGGCGGTGCCCTGCCCATCAACACACACGGCGGCCAACTCGGTGAGGCCTACCTGCACGGGATGAACGGGATCGCCGAAGGGGTCCGGCTCGTGCGCGGTACCTCGGAGAACCAGGTCGAGGGGCTCGAGCACGTCGTCGTGACGGCGGGGACCGGTGTCCCGACGAGCGGTCTGGTCCTCGGCGTCGATCGCTGACGCGGGCCTCGGCGGGCACGCTCGCCTGACTGCTCCTCACTTGCGTGCTCCCGCAGTACGACGCTTGTCGGGCCGGGCCTCTCGAGTGCCCGAGCGAGTCTCCGGGTGTACCCTCGTAACGGCTGGAGAGCAGCAGCGTCCCCGCTTACGGTGACAAGATCGCGAGGCCCCGTGGGTTCCGAAGCAAGGTGGTGGGCTCGTCCGAGCCGCCGTTTCGAACGTTGTGATTCAGAGCAATGACGGGGGCATACGACACGGGCATGGACCTTCTCATCGAGTCTGCCAATGAGCTCGATATGGTCAGCCGGTGCCTGTGAGAGCTCGGAAGATGCGGCGCGCCTCGCTGCGCTGGCGGAGCGGATCCGTAGCTACCTGGCAATGAGCCGACCCACGACGAACCTCGGAATGCCCAGGATTGTCTCCGACGAAGTCCGGCTCACGGATGAAGACGTGATTCATCGGACCGCAGAGTCGAACAAGTCCCACATACGCATCCTGTCGGAGTGACCTTTCGCGGTCGTGTGCCACACGAAGTGGCGTCGATCCGCCGCCGAGTCCTCGCCGGGACAACGATCGCTGCGAGTGTAACGGACGCAAGCGCCCGTCCCACGAATTCAGCGGGATCGGGCGCTTTACTCACTTGTACTCCGAGAACGGACAGCTCGGGGAATGGCTACCAATGGGGCGTCCTTGCCCCTGCCGTCGCAACGCTCCTACTTCAAGCTGCTTGCCGGTTGGTTACGTGGGCCTACCGGGATCCCTCCCGGTCAATCCTTCTTCCATCCGCTCTCAAGATGGCCCTTCATGCATACACCGCATAAGCGCCTCCTTCCGGAACCCTCTCGGATCCCGCACAACCAGTTTGCGCCCAGCGCAGCGCGACGTCCAGGGTCCAACGACCCTTCTGGACCGGTGCGGCGTCATCCGTCCGGAAGCGGCGTTCTGATGTGACGGTTCAACGCGTCAGTCGCCACCACAACCCGGGGCCCGAGAGCGCACCCGCTGTCCGCAGCTCCACCTGTGTCGAGAGGCGTCCCACTCCAGCTCGCAACGTCCCAACCGGTGCGCCGCTCGGTAACGCACCATGCAAAGGGAGCTGTCGAACTTCGAGGGTCGCAACGAGACCGGGCCACCCGATCACATCCACCGGCTGAGCCACGGACACGGGTGCCATCGATCCCCAGGCCGTTCGGACCTCGGCGACCTTTTGGCCGGGAGCGAAGATGGTGACGCTGTGCAGGGCGACGAAGATGCTCTGCACCAGCGCGTCACCCGCATCGACTGCGGCAGTGTTCGGGCCGAGCGCCCCGCCGGGCTGACCCAGGACGGCTCCGACGACCGTGACGTCCTTCCCTTCGATGTTCTGCTGCGCCGCGAAGAGGTAACACCCTTGTGCAGTCGAGTCGGACGCCGTCTTCATGCCGATGATCCCGTCGCGCCCCAGGTCGAAGTTGGGGTTGTAGACGATGGTGGTCATCGGCACGCTGGCCTGGGTCAGCGAGACGATCTGCCGGAGGACCGGGATGGACAGAGATGCCTCGCCCAGCCGGACCATGTCCTCTGCCGTGCTCGTCGTGGCCGCATCCACACCACTCGGATCGGTGATGTGTGTCGAGGCGAGGCCGAGCTTTGTCACTGCGGTGTTCATCTTGGCCACGAACGCACTCACGCTTCCCGCGTCCCAATCGGCGAGGACCGTCGCCATGTCGGCTCCCGAGTCGACCAACAGACCTTCGAGGGCTTGGAGCTCGGTCAGTGTTTCTCCGGCCGCGACCGGGACTTCGGACTCCTGTCTCGCTTGCCCGGCCTGATACGCCGCCAGCGCCTCGGCGGTGACGGGGATCGTTGGGCCGTCGCCCCCCGGCGTCAACGGGTGATCTGACAGGACGACGAAGGCCGCGAGGACCTCGGCCAGTCCGGCGACCGGGACGGCCTGGGACCCACGTACCTGGCCCAGCGATCCGACATCCACGACCGTCGCCGCTGCCTCTCCTCGGTTGGGCCACGCGAAGACCGGCGCACTCCCCGGGACGCGAACTTGTCCGGTCTCGAGGGTGGCCCGGGGGAGCGGTCGGACCCACTGTGCGATCGCACCCGCGCCGAGCGCCGCAACGATGAGCGCGATGGACCACGTGAGGAGGCGCCGGCGCCGTCGTGAGCTGCGCAGCCCGGCGATGATCTTGAGCTCGTCCTCGCCGGGTGGAGGGAGCTCTCTCCCGATTTGGGCGAGACGCTCCTCGCTCTCCCGTGGCAGTGCCTGTTTTCGGGCGTGGGCAGGACCTTGGCGTCTTCTCTTGCTGATCGCCGGCCACGACCGCAACGCTATGGCCGCGAGGCGCAGCGCAGTGAGCAGGTCCACCCGGGGCCACCCGGACCGGGACCCCGGGAGGCTCCCGAGGTGTCGTCGACCTCGACGCTCAACCTGAACCATTTGGATTGGTGAGCTGGTTCGACCCCAAGGCGATGGGTGCCACCGCCCACGCTCCGTCACCTTGGGTTGCGACGATCACGCACAGCGCCCGGCATGGTTCGACAGAGCCCGTGTCGTATGGCTTCGAGGCTGCTGATCCATGGACGACGAACGTGGCCGAACCCGAGCGATCAGTGCCGGTGATGACGAATGGCTGCGCGGCCAGTTGCGGGCCGCAGCCAAGGACCGTTGCATCCTCGGCATGGTCGCATTCAGACAGGAATACCTTGCCGCTCTCGCCGAAGCCGGTCACCGAGACATGGACATGCTGGCCGTCCGTGAGGCCCGTTCCGGGCGTCACCGTGACGTGAGGATTCGTGACCACCGAGGCCGGAACGAAGCGAGGGGGACCACACGGCCAGAGGGTGCCGAGAGTCGGCGCATCGACTGCTGTTGTCGTGAGAACGATCTTGTAGCCGCGAGTTTCCCCGGGACGGGTCAGGTTCAACGACGAGGGGATGGACGCGCCGCTCGTGTCGGTCGCGAACGAACCAACCTCGTAGCCACGGACGGTGTTGTTTGCCCAGTCGATCGTGACCACGCGCGTCGGAGGAAGGCCCTTGACCTCCACCCTCATGGTCACACTGCTGCCACGGCTGGTGCGGTATTCGATGGTCCCGCCGAGTGGCGGCTGCGCACAGAAGTCTTCGTCTTGACCGAAACCGCTCTGTACCGGGATCGAAGAGTGAGTCTCGGGGACCGTCGTCGAGGATGAGCGGGGCGAGTCGGGAGCTCCAGCACACGAGACGGTCAGCGCCGAGCATGCTGCGAGCGTCAATCCCGCCCTGATCGCCAGCCTGACGTCCGTCATGATCGAAGGCTCGCGAGTCCCACCCCCAGCGACGTGGCCCTTCGAGAGTGTGGCGGGTCATGGGGCGTGCCCGCCGAAAACGCTGCGCAGGCCGTCCTACGAACCTTCGGCGACACCCTTGACTCGTTCGAGGGTGCGAAGCATGTCGCGCTGGTTGCGTCGTTCCCGAAGGAACCCGCCGAGTGGATGCCATATCTTCGTGAAGAGGTTGTCGCCCAGGTCGAACGACTCGGTCACGTCGGTTCCTCCGTCATCCGTGCCGTGGAACTCGTAGCGCCAGGTGTTCACGGGCCGGTCCCGCATGACGACGGCGAACTCGAAGACCTCTCCGGGCACGCACTCGGTGATCTTGCAGGTGGTCCAGTAGACGGGCCAGCTCTCGTTGCGCTTGACGTGGCCGCGGTAGCGAGCACCGACCGCCGGACCGGTGGCACCGTCGATCCATTCGGCCTCCAGGACCTCGGGGCTGTACTCGCCCATCTTCGTGATATCGCTGACGAGACCCCAGACCCTGTCCGGAGGTGCGTCGATGTGGAGAGTCACTGCGGCGCGCATGGGAGCAGACTCTAGGGGGTCGTACGCCGGACGTAGGGCCGATGGTGACCCGATACCCGCTGAGGGGCCGCGAGCACAGTGGTGACCTCCCCTTCGCCCGCCCGGAGCGCCGGCTCAGAGCGGGCGGTCGCCCACCGCCTCCTCGAGCGCGGCCGCATCGTCGGGGCCGAGCAGCTCGTACGGGCCACCACGGTCGCGTTGCCACAGCACGGCGTCGCTGCAGTTCCACCGCTCGGCCCGCAAGGCCCGCTTGACGACCTTGTTGGTCGCGGTCAGCGGGAGTGACGCCGCCATACGCACGAAGCGGGGTGCCCACTTCGTGCCGAGGTCCCCCTGGGCGGCGAGGAAGGCGGCGAACCCCTCCGCGTCCAGTGCATCGACGCCGGGCCGAAGCTGCACCGACGCCATGACCTGGTCGCCCACGAACGTGTCCGGCACGGCATAGACCACGGCGAGCACGACGTCGGGGTGGCGCTGGAGGATCCGCTCGATCGGCGCCGAGGCGAAGTTCTCGCCGTCGACGCGGAGCCAGTCGTGGTCGCGCCCGGCGAAGTAGAAGAAGCCGGCCTCGTCGCGGTAGGCCAGGTCGCCGGTCCAGTACCACCCCTCACGGAGCCGCGCCGTCTCGGCATCGTCATTGCGCCAGTACCCCTCGAACCCCGCGCCCCCCGTCTTGGACACGAGCTCGCCGATCGCCTCTTCGGAATTGAGCAACCGGCCCTGCTGGTCGAAGCGGGCGGTCGGGCACTCCACGCCGGTGGCCGGGTCGAGCACCACCGTTCCCTCCGGGGCCCGGCCGAGTGCACCGGGTGGCGTGTCGGGGGTGCGGGCCACGGTGGCGCCGCCCTCGGTCGAGCCGTACGAGTCGGTGACGGCGACGCCGAAGCGTTCGGCGAAGCGCGCCACGTCGTCGGCGGAGCCCTCGTTGCCGAACGCGCGCACGAGCGGGTTGTCGGCGTCGTCGGGCCGTTCGGGCGTGGCCAAGATGTACGACAGCGGCTTCCCGACGTAGTTGAAGTAGGTCGCGCCACACGCCCGCACGTCGGGCAGGAAGCCCGAGGCGGAGAAGCGGCCCGACGACGGGAGGGCGAAGGCGGCACCCGCCATGAGCGCCGGTCCCCACCCCGCCATCAACGCGTTGGAGTGGAAGAGCGGCATGGACAGGTAGCACACGTCATCGGGCCCGAGCGCGTACATCTGGGCCACGATGGCGCCGATGCGCGCCAGCCGTCCCTGGCTGCACAGGCACGCCTTGGGCGCGCCGGAGGTGCCGGAGGTGAAGAGGAGGTAGCCGAGGGACTCGGGAGTCACCGAGGCCTCGGCCACCTCGGACGGTCGGGTGCCGGCGTGGACGGCGAGCTCAGCCTGCGCCGCCGGTGTGCCGAGGACCAGGACGCGCTCGTTGCCGGCGTCCACGGTCCCCAGGGTGGCGCCGATGCGGGATCCCTCCACCAGCGGGAGATAGGCCGAGTCAGTCACCAGGAATTGGCACTCGGTGTGCGTGAGGTCGCGGACCAGCTCGTCCCCCCGGTGGGTGGGGTTGGCGCCGACCACCACCGCGCCGGCCAGCGCCGCCGCCTCGAGCCAGAAGACGAACTCGGGCACGTTGTCGAGCATGAGGGCGAGATGGAACGGACCATCCACCCGCCCGGCCCGCAGCCAGGCCGCCCGCTCGGCGGCCCGCCCCGCGACCTCGGCATGGGTCAGCCGCACGTCGCCGGCGACAAGGCCGAGCGAGGCGTCGTCGGACCGGGCGAGCACGGCGCCCGTGATGGTCTCGGGGGCGGCCGCGGTGGGGGCGGGCGCGGCAGGGGCGGGCGGTGCCGGCTGAGCCTCAGCTGGGGTCACTGCATCTCCGAACGTCACTGACCTGGGATGGAATACCGATTACTGGAACACGTTGCATTTTAGCCCGGCCCGTGGTACCTTCGCTCGACGCCGTCGGAACGGACCGCGGCGACCGTAGACGAGGACGTGCAACCCCATGGAATTCGGCATCTTCAACGCCGCGTGCGTGCTGCCCCGCTATGTCGAGAAGCACGGAGCATCGGCCGAGCACGACCGCATCATGGACGAGGTCGCGTTCATCGTCGCCGCCGACAAGGCGGGGTTCAAGTACACCTGGGCGTCGGAGCACCACTTCCTGACCGAGTACTCGCACCTGTCGGCCTCCGAGTCCTTCCTCGCCTTCGTCGCCGCCAAGACGAACAACATCCACATCGGCTCGGGCATCTTCAACATCACACCGCCGGTGAACCACCCGGCCCGCATTGCCGAGCGGGTGGCCATGCTCGACCACCTCTCCGAAGGCCGCTTCGAGTTCGGCACCGGCCGAGGCTCGTCGACGACCGAGCAGAAGGGCTTCGGCATCGAGGACCCCGACCTCACTCGCGAGATGGTGGCCGAGACCCTGCCGCAGATCGTGCGCATGTGGAAGGACGAGGACTACAGCTATGAGGGCAAGTTCTTCTCCATGCCCACCCGCAACGTGCTGCCCAAGCCCTACTCCAAGCCCCACCCGGCCATCTGGATGGCGGCGGGCAGCCCGTCCACCTTCGACCTGGCCGCCGAGATGGGTGTGGGCGTCCTGTGCTTCGGCTTCTCGACGCCGGACCAACTGACTCCGCTGGTCAGCCGCTACAAGGAGAAGATCGCGGACTGCACGAACCCCGTGGGTGGCTTCGTGAACAACAACGTCATGATCACGACGCAGATGATCTGCATGGAGGACGGGGCGAAGGCGCGCCAGACCTTCCTCGAGGCCGACTCGAACTACCACCTGAGCCTGGTCTTCCGCTACCTCGACACCTTCCCGCGGCCCGCCGGCATCCCCGAGTGGCCCGCCATCATCCCCGCCATGGACGCCGCCACACTCGACGCCGCCATCGCAGCCGGTGTCACTGCCGTCGGGACCCCGGACGAGGTCGGCAAGGCCGTGGAGAGCTTCGCCGCCACCGGTGCCGACCAGCTGGCCTTCGGGATGCTCTCGACCTCCATGCCCATCGAATTGTGCGAGGAAGCCACCGAGACATTCGGCAAGCACGTGCTGAAGGACTTCGACAAGGACCCCCAGCACCTGACGACGAAGCAGCGGCTCGCCGCCCAGTAGCTCGCAACCGGACCGCTCGTCCGGGCGGTCCACCGCCCCGGCCGGGGCCGACCCTTACAGGCGGAACTCGCCGGCCGCGAGACGGCGATCGATCTCCTCGGCCACCTCGGCGGGTGCGTGAGCGCCCGAATCCACCCGGTGGCGCTCCTCGACGCCGTGGCTCTCGAATTGCGTCCAGAGGTCGTCGACCACTGCGGCGTCCGCCAGCGCCCCGGCGTGCGGAGGCTCGACCTTGCGGTCCTGCACGCGCTGCTGGACCACACCGATCGGTGCTCGCAGCACGGCGTAGTTGAGGGTGACGCCGTGCGGCGCGCAGGCTTGCACGAAGAGATCGAGCATGAACGGATAGAGGATGCCCTCGGCAACGGTGAAGTAGCCGCCTTCGGCGAACGTCGCCACGGCCTCGGCGGCGGCCCGGAGCACGACCCGGTTCTGCGTGTGCGCCTCCTGGCGCCACGGCTCGATCACACCGCGCCGGAGCTTGGCGAAGAACCAGTCCAGGTCGAGGCAGGCGGAGGGATCGTGGCGGTCGGCCACCAACGGCGCAACGGTGGTCTTGCCGCAGCCCGGTGAACCGGTCAGGAGGAGGAGGCGGCCCCGTGGCACTCGGGAATCTTCGCGTGGGAGGCCGGTTCGGCGCGGGATCGCCTCGACTGGGACCTAGTGCCGTGACCGGCAACGTTGCGGGGGCGCGTCCACCACTTTGAGCGGCCGGTCGCGCAAAGTGGGGCATGGCAGAGCGCGTTGCGGTCAGGGATATCACCAACGAGGAGGGGAACAAGCTCCTCCAGATCGTTCGGCGGGGTTCGGGCTCGGTGGTGCGATGGCGAAGAGCCCAGATCGTGCTGTGGTCGGCCCAGAGGATGGACGTCCCAGCCATCGCCAAGATCGCCTTCACCTCCGAGGACCGGGTCCGAGAGGTCATCCACAACTTCAACAAGGACGGCTTCGACTCGTTGGCCCCCAAGTACTCAGGGGGCCGACCACCGAAGTTCACCTTGCCCGAACGGGCCGCCATCAAGAAGATCGCCCTCGGGCGGCCCACTGATTACGGCGAGCCCTTTTCCACCTGGTCGCTCACCAAGTTGGCCGACCACCTGGTGCGAAAGGGGGTGGTCGACGACATCAGCCATGAGGGACTTCGGGCGCTTCTCCGCGAGGAGGGTGTCTCCTTTCAAGCCATCAAGACCTGGAAGCAGTCCAACGACCCCGACTTTGAGATGAAGAAGAACCGGATCCTCGAGCTCTACGACATCGCAGACGGGAAAGCCCAGGCGGGGCCCGGCGATCCCGACGTCGTCATCTGTTACGACGAGTTCGGCCCCCTCAACCTCCAGCCTCACCCCGGACGTCACTGGGCCGAGCGTGACACCAAAGGGGCGCCCCGGGTCGGACCACGCCGACGGATGCGGGCCACCTACAAGCGCCCCCATGGGGTGCGCCACCTCCTGGCCGCCTACGACCTGTCCACCGACAAGCTCTACGGGCACGTGAAGGTGAAGAAGGGACGGACCGAGTTCTTGGCCTTCTGCCGCTACATCCGCACACTGCACCCGCCCCACGTGCGCATCGCCATCGTCATGGACAACTTCGTCCCGCACCTCTCGACCAAGACCGACACCCGCGTCGGCGACTGGGCCAGGGCCAACAACGTCGAGCTCGCCTACACACCGCACTACGCCAGCTGGCTCAACCGCATCGAGGCCCAGTTCACCGCCTTGCGCTACTTCACCCTCGACGGCACCGACCACGAGAGCCATGAGGCCCAGGCCTTCTTGATCCGGCGCTACATCGCCTGGCGGAACCGCCACGTGCAGGACAAAGCGCTACGTGAGCTGGTCAAGCGCGCAAACGTTGCCTGACACGGCACTAGGTTGTCGTCCCATGGATGTGGCCTACCAATGGCAGGGTGCGTTTCGGGACGAAGAGGTCAACGCGCTCCACGCGGAGGGCTTCGACCACCCCGTCCTCGACATCGCGTGGCGCAGGCAAGTCGAGCAACACAGCTTGGGCTGGGTGTGCGCGTACGAAAAGGAGCGCCTCGTCGGGTTCGTGAACGTGGCGTGGGACGGCGGCGTGCACGCGTTCGTGCTCGATACCCTCGTGCAGACCGGCGCGCGTCGCGAGGGGATCGGCACGGGCCTGTTAGACGTGGCGACGAAGGAGGCCCGCGTCGCCGGGTGCGAGTGGCTCCACGTCGACTTCGAAGAGGAACTCAGCGGGTTCTACGTCGAGGCCTGTGGGTTCGTGCCGACTCCGGCCGGTGTCATCGCATTGCGGGAGCGTCCAGCGCGATAGGCCGAGTACGTCGCAGCATCAGCCTGCGGTCGCCACTCCCACCACGGGCTTGTTGAGCGCAACGCCGCCCTCCGACCCGTAGAAGTTGGCGTCCCCGTAGTTGAAGATGCCGCCGTCGGACGCGGCGATCCAGTACCCCTGGCCGTCGGCGGTCGCCGCTATGCCGACCGCCGGCCTGACCAGCGCGACGCTGCCCGCCGAGCCGAAGAACCCGGCGTCGCCGAAGTCGAAGATCCCCCCGTCCGACGCGACCATCCAGTAGCCGAGCCCGTCGGAGGTGCCCGCCATGCCGACGACCGGTTTGTTGAGCGGCGTGCCCCCCATGGAGCCGTGGAAGGCGGCGTCGCCGAAGCTGAAGATGCCGCCGTCGCTCGCCACCAGCCAGTAGCCGAGCCCGTTGGCGCCCGAGGCCATGCCCACGATGGGCTTGTTCAAGGGTTTGGCGCCCATGGAGCCGTAGAACGCGGCGTCGCCGAAGCTGAAGATGCCGCCGTCGGACGCCACCAGCCAGTAGCCGCCCCCGTCGGGTGTGGCGGCCATGCCCACGATGGGCTTGTTCAAGGGTTTGCCGCCCTGCGACCCGAAGAAGCCGGCGTCCCCGTAGGTGAAGATCCCGCCGTCGGACGCCACCAGCCAGTAGCCGTGCCTCGACGCCGTCGGGGCCATTCCGACCACCGGTTTGTTCAGCGGGAGGCTGCCGGCCGACCCGAAGAACCCTGCGTTGCCGAAGGTGAAGATGCCGCCGTCCGACGCGGTCAGCCAGTACGACGAGTTCGGCGGCGCAGGCGGCGGGGGAGAGGGCGGTCCGGGGATCCCGGCCGAGCCCGAATAGGCGTAGACCTGGTCGGTCGAGGGGGCCAGGAGTAGGCCGTCACCGACCGACGGAGTCGGGAAGTGGTTGGCCTCGCCACCGGTGGGAACCTGCCAGACAGAGGCGCCGTTCCCGGGGTTGAGGCCGTAGAGCGTGCCGCCGCCGATCGACCAGATGAGCCCGCCGGACGTGATGGGGGGACCGTGCGCTCCCGACGACGTCTGCCACTGCGCGCCCAAGGGGCTGGTCTGAATCGCCTGCACCCCGCTGCCGCAGGGCACGTAGACCACGGTGCCCGAGACGGCGTCCCCACCGGCGGCGTCGCTGCCGCAGGCCGAGATCTGCGGAGCCGCGTGGATCCCGCCCAGATTGGCCTGGCTCAGGAGGTAGGCGGTGGACGACTTGCCCACCTGCAGGACGGTCCCGTTCGAGAGCAGCGCCGGCGCGCTCGATCCGAGGTCGAGATCGTTCCCGTTGTCGCTCGACCACGTCGTCGGGGCGAAGTACTGCGTGCGAGCCAGGCCCGGCGAAAGCTCCAGGACCGAGTCGCTGAAGTCGTAGGGGTTCGACGACGACCCGTTCCCGGTGGCCAACCAGATGTTGCCCGCATTGTCGACCTCGGGTGCGGCACCGCCCATCCACACCGCCCCCTTTTGGCCGATCGGCACTGCCTGGTAGAAACCGGGCGTTCCACCGCCCTCGGGCACCGAGGCGACCCAGCCGCTGTAGATCGAGCAGTCTCCGTCGTTGCCGCCGTACCCGAAGACGACGTGCCCGTTGCTCAGGTTCAGTCCCGTGCGCTGCAGGATCGCGGAGGGCAATTGGCCCGGGGGGTCAACTCCCTGGGCCATCATCGACGTCCCGTTGTAGATGTTCAAGCCCACCAGGACGTGGGCCGGTGCCCCGCCGCTCAGCTCGTCCGCCACGGCGAAGATCTCGTTGTGGGCCGTGTCGATCACGGGCGTGCCGGTGATGCCGACGCTCGGGTTGATGTCGCCGCAGAGGAGGTCGCCCGACGGCACCGGCGTCCCGACGTGGGCCGACCACAGGACGGCCCCGGTGTTGGCGGCCAGGGCGTAGATGGTGTCGTTCTCCGTCGCCACATAGACACGGCCGGTGGCCTCGAGCGGCTCCCCGTAGACCTGTCCGTCGAGCACCGGGGACCTCCAGGCGGCGTTGGGCGGCGAGAAGGTGACGCCCGAGGGGTCGACACCGGTCCCGACCGGGTTGCCGTGGTAGACGGTCCACGCCGCGCTGGGGTCGACATGGGCGATGCCTCCAACTGCCGCTGCGGCATCTGCACCGACTGCGCCCTGCGCCCCAGCGCCTGCCACGGCCAACAGGAGGAGCACGGTCGCAGCGGCAAGGGTGGCCGTTCCCCGTCGGGTGCGTCGTACGATCGCGGCGAGCCCCATGGGGCGTGAAGTGTCGGGGCGCCCAGTGATCGGCGAACCGTAACGCGCTGCGCGAGGCCTGTCGAAGCCGGGCGCCGTCCGACCGTCGAGCGTCTAGCTCGCCGCAGCCATCGCGACGACGGGCTTATTGAGCACGACGCCGCCCTCGGACCCCGAGAAGCCGGCGCTCCCGTAATCGAAGACTCCGCCGTCGGACGCGGCGATCCAGTACCCGTGCCCGTCGGGGGAGGCCCCCATGCCGACGGCCGGCTTGACCAACGGCACGCTGCCCGCCGAGCCGAAGAACCCGGCGTCACCGAAGTCGAAGATCCCGCCATCGGCCGCCACCATCCAGTAGCCGAGCCCGTCGGACGTGCTGGCCATGCCCACGACGGGCTTGTTGAGCGGCGTGCCCCCCATGGAGCCGTAGAACGTCGCGTCGCCGAAGCTGAAGATGCCGCCGTCGGTGGCGACCAGCCAGTAGCCGAGCCCGTCCGACGTGCTGGCCATGCCGACGATGGGCTTGTTCAGGGGCTTGCCGCCCATGGAGCCGTAGAACGTCGCGTCGCCGAAGCTGAAGATGCCCCCGTCGGAGGCCACGAGCCAGTATCCGCCCCCGTCAGGGGTCGCGGCCATGCCGACGATCGCCGCGTTCAGCGGTTTGCCGCCCTGCGACCCGAAGAACCCGGCGTCCCCGTAGGTGAAGATCCCACCGTCGGAGGCGACCAACCAGTAGCCGTTCCTCGATGCTGTCGGGGCCATACCGACGACCGGCTTGTTCAACGGGATGCCGCCTGCTGACCCGAAGAAGCCCGCGTTGCCGAAGGTGAAGATGCCGCCGTCGGACGCGGCCAGCCAGTACGACGAATCCTGTGGGGAGCTTGGCGGGGGAGACGGCGGGCCGGGCAGTCCGACCGAACCCGAGAAGGCGACGACCTGGTCGGTCGTCGGGGCGAGCAGGAGCCCGTCAGCGACCGATGGGGTCGGGAAGTGGTTGGCCTCGTCGCCGATGGGGAGGTGCTCGACCGATTGGCCGGTGGCGGGGTCCATCCCGTCGAGCGCGCCCGATCCGATCGACCACACGAGGCCGCCGGCGATGATCGGCGGCCCGGGGTTGCCGCTGGCCGCCGTCCAGAGCACGCTGACCGAGGGAGTCGTCTGAATGGCCTGCACCCCGTTGAAGCACCCGACGTACACGATCGTTCCCTGGACGGCGTTGCCGCCGTCGGCATCGTTGTCGGAGCAGATCGGTCCCGAGGTGATCTGGTTGCCGCTGCCGTCGAAGGAGGACTGGTCGAGCAGGAAGCCGGTCTGCGACTTGCCCACCTGCAGCACCGTCCCGTTCGAGAGCAGCGCGGGCGGGGCCGATCCGAGGTCGCGATCGTTCTGATTGTCGTACTGCCAGTCGCTCGGGTAGAAGCGTTGCTCGAGCCCGAGTGTCTGCGACAGCTCGACGACGGAGTCGCTGCCGTCGTAGTTCGACGACCACGTTCCATTCCCGGCGGCGAACCAGATGTTGCCCGACCCATCGACCTCGGGTGCTGCGCCCCCCATCCAGACGGCGCCCTCGACACCGTCGGGGGTGGTGTCGAAGAAGCCGGGACTGCCGCCCTCTTCGGGCACCGAGACGATCCAGCCGTGGTACGGAGGGCAGTCCCCGGAGTTGCCCCCGTAGCCGAACACGACGTTGCCGTTGTCGAGGTTCAACCCGGTGCGCTGCAGCAGGTTGGCGGGCGGGTTGTCCTCGCCGTCGGGAGGATCGACCGGCACGGGCGCCAGGATCGAGGCGCCGGTGTACATGTCCAGCCCCACCAGGAAGTGGGCCGGCGTCCCGTCGACCAGTTCGTCGGTCACGGCGAAGATCTCGCCGCGGGCGGTGTCGATGACCGGCGTCCCCGTGATGCCCTGAATCGGCTGGATGTTGCCGCACGGGAGGTCCTGGTAGGGCGCGGACGGCACCGGCGGCCCCAGGTTGGTCGACCAGAGGATGGCCCCGGTGTTGGCCGCCAGGGCGTAAATGGTGTTGTTCTCGGTCGCCACGTAGACACGGCCCGTGGCCTCGAGCGGCTCCCCGTAGACCTGGCCGTCGAGCACCGGCGAATGCCAGGCGGGTTTGGCCGGGGAGAAGCTGACACCGGACGGGTCGACGCCCGTCCCGAGCGGGTTGCCGTGGTAGACGGTCCATGCCGTCGCGGCGTTGACGTGGGCGGTGGCGTTCGCCGACCCGACGGCCGCACCCGCGTCCCCGGTCCCCGCCGCCAGTGCCGCCGCGGCACCGGTGGTGAACGCGCACAGGCTGCTCACAGCGAGCGCCGAGAGCACCGATCGTCGCGCGCTTCGCCGCTGCGCGCCCAGTCGATTCGCCAAGTGTGAACTACCCATGCCCCGAGTAATCGGCGCAAGCTAACGCGTCACGACGTTCCGTGTCGAAGCATGCGCTCCGGTTCGCGCCGCTTTGTCCTTGCCGCGACGGCGGGGCTACGCCCCGCTCCCGCCCTCCGGTTTCGTTGCGGACCCGTTGCCCGCTCCCGCGTTGACGATGGCGGCGGCCCAGGTGTAGTCCGGCTTTCCGGATGGAGAGCGCTCGACCGCGTCGACGACGTAGAGACGGCGGGGGAGCTTGTAGCCCGCGATGGACTGCCGGCAATGTTCCTGGACGGACTCCAGCGACGGCGCCGTATGCCCGACACGGGGCTGCACGATGGCGGCCACCGTCTGGCCCCAGCGCTCGTCGGGCGCGCCGCAGACGATGGCGTCCATGACGTCGGGGTGTGATCGGACGGCGGACTCGACCTCCTCGGGGAAGATCTTCTCGCCGCCCGAGTTGATGACGATCGACCCCCGACCGAGCAGGGTGATGGAGCCGTCCGCCTCGACGGTCGCGTAGTCGCCCGGCATCACGTAGCGCCTGCCGCGCACCTGTATGAACACCTCCGCCGTCTTCTTCGGATCGTTGTAGTAGCCGACGGGGATGTCGCCCGAGCGGGCGATCTTGCCGATCACGCCCGATCCCGGTTCCACCGGCTCGAGGTCCTCGTCGAACACGACCGTCTCGCCCAGCAGATGGACCGTCGGGCCGCTCTTCATGGCGGTGTTGCCGGCGGTCACGACCGTCATCCCGTTGTTCCCCCCCTCCGACGAGCCGATGGCGTCGGTGATCACGAGGTTGGGCAGGTGGACGAAGAACTGGTCCTTGACCGGCGCCGAGAACAGCGCCGCCGAGGACACGACGGCCAGGAGTGAGGACAGGTCGTGGTCCGCCCCGGGGTCGGCGAGCGACTCGATCAGGGGCTTGCCCATGGCGTCGCCCGTGATCATCACCGAGTTGACCCGCTCCTGGGCGACGAGGCGCCAGACGTGATGGGGGTCGAACCTGGCCATCAGCACGATCTTGGAGCCGACGAAGCTCTGGCCCATGACGCACCACTGCGTGGCGCCGTGCATGAGGGGCGCCACGGGCAGGTGCACCAACCCGCCACCCGCCCCCTTGGCCACCATCACCTCCGGATCCGTGATCCGCACGTTCGTCACCGGGTCGGTCCCCCCGCCCAGCGCGTAGAACACGTCCTCGTGGCGCCACACCACGCCCTTGGGCATGCCGGTCGTGCCGCCGGTGTAGAGGATGTAGAGGTCGTCCCCCGTGCGCGGCCCGAAGTCCCGCTCCGAGGACTGGCCGGCCAGCGCCTCCTCATAGCCGATGGCGCCGGGCGTGGGGTCGACGTCGCTGCCGTCCTCGATCACGATCACGTGGCGCAGGTCGGGCAGCTCGGGCAGCAGCGCGGTGACCAACGGTGAGAACTCCCGCTGGTGCACGAGCGCCTTCAGGTCGGCGTTGGTGAGCAGGTAGCGCAGCTCGTCCTTGACGTAGCGGTAGTTGATGTTGATCCAGATCGCCCGCAGCTTGAAGACGGCCCAGGCGGTCTCGACCCACTCGACCGAGTTGTAGGCATAGATCCCGACGTGGTCCCCCGGCCCGATCCCCTGCGCCACGAGGTGGTGCGCCAACCGGTTGGCGCGCGCCTCCATCTCGGCGTAGGTGCGCCGCTCGCCGTTCGCGACGAGGTACTCCCGCTCGGGATAGGCGTCGACGGCAGCCTCGAACAGGTCGGCGAGGTTGAACTCCATCCCGCTCAGGTTAGAACACGTTCTCGTTCCGGGGGCAAGCGACGCCGGCCGCCATTACCGACTACCCGGCAATACCGACGATCGGCTTGTTGAGCACCGTGGAGCCCGTCGAGCCCAGGAACGGGGGCCCGCCTGTGGTCGGGAAGGCGAACACGCCGCCGTCCGATCCGCTCAGGTAGTACCCCCCGGCCACGGTGGTCATCCCCACGATGGGCTGGTTGAGCATGATCGACCCCGTGGAGCCGAAGAACGGCGGTCCACCCGTGCCTGGGAAGGTGAAGATGCCGCCGTCGGAGGCCACCAGGTAGTAGCCCCCCGACGTCGGCACGGCCATGCCGACGACCGGCTTGTTGAGCACGATGGAGCCCGTCGAGCCGAAGAACGCAGCGTCGCCGTAGTTGAAGACGCCGCCATCGGAGGCCACCAGGTAATAGCCCTTGCCGTCGGGGGTCGCCGCCATGCCCACGATCGGCTTGTTCAGCACGATGGAGCCCGTCGATCCGTAGAACGCGGCGTCGCCGTAGTTGAAGATGCCGCCGTCGGAGGCCACCAGCCAGTAACCGGCCCCGTCCGGGGTGACCGCCATGCCGACGACGGGTTTGTTGAGGTGCAGCGACCCGGCGGAGCCGTGGAACCTTGCCGACCCGTAGCTGAACACGCCGCCGTCGGCCGCCCCCAGGTAGTACCCGTCCCCGGCGGACATGACGGCCATCCCGACGATCGGTGCGTTGAGGACGGTGCTCCCGAGCGAACCCAGGAAGGGCGCGCCGGGACCATAGGCGAAGATGCCCCCGTCGCTGGCCACGAAGCGGTAGCCCGACCGGGCGACCGGCGCCGTCATGACGTAGGGCTGCGACACGACCGGGTCGAAGCTGCCGATCGACACGCACTGCCAGTTCGTGACGCACGTGATTGCGACCGCTCCCGCCGCCGTCGCCCCCGGTGGTACAGGCGCCGCGACGAGCGACCACGTCGATCCGTCCCACGTCGCGGCGACCGGCACGGCCCCCGAAGTTCCCGCGCTCCCGACCACGCCGCACGAGGTTGCGCTGGTGCAGCTGACGCCATCGAAGAAGTTCTGGCTGCTGGGCGTTGTCTCGGGTGCGGTCACGTTCGTCCACGACGTCCCGTTCCATATGGCCAGCTGTGCCTGGAAGACGCTCCCGTTGTACCACTGCCCGACGGCGACACAGAAGCCGCTTCCCGCGCACGACACACCGTTGAACTCACCGCTCGTTCCCGACCCAGGGTTGGGGCTCGGGACGACCGACCATGTGGTTCCGTTCCAGACCTCGGCCAACGAGACGAAGTCATTGCTCGCGTTCGTGTAGCCACCGACGGCCATGCACCATGACGACGTGGCGCAGGAGAGGGCGTTGAGTTGGGACGTCTTCTCACCGGAGGGCGGTGAGCTGGAGACGTTCGTCCACGCCGTGCCGTTCCAGGTCTCGACGAGCGCGTGGCGGTTGTTCGATGGGTCCTCACTGTGCCCGACAGCCGTGCACCACGTCGAGGAGAGGCACGTGACGGCTGTTAGCTGTGTCGCCGGGGAACCGGGCGGGTTCACCGCGCTCACGATGCTCCAGACGTGACCGTCCCACTGCTCGACCAGGGGGTCGACGAAGGTCGAGCCGGGCCCGCTCACGCCGACGGCGACGCGTGCATCGTCCGTAGCGGCGCAACACCCAGAATCGTGGCACCCCGTGTCGGTGGCATGACTCGGATGCCGAGACAGCGCGCGATGGGAATCTCGTCCCGGAGCGCTTGGAGCGAGAACGGCCCGAAGAGGGCTTTCTGCCAGGACTCCAACTATCGTCTCGACCCATGGCCTACCCCACCGCAGCCACCCGCGACATCGCCGCCCCCGCCGAGAAGGTGTGGGCTCTCGTCTCCGACCTCCCCCGGATGGGGGAGTGGTCACCCGAGAACGCGGGGGGCAAGTGGGTCAAGGGCGCCAGCGGTCCGGCACTCGGGGCCGTCTTCAAGGGCAACAACAAGAACGGCATCCGCCGCTGGTCGACCAACGTCACCGTCATCGCCTGCGAGCCCGGGAAGGTGTTCGAGTTCGCCGTGACCTCGGGGCCGCTCGAGGTCGCCAACTGGCGCTACGAGTTCGAGGACACCGAATCGGGTTGCCGGGTCACCGAGTCGTGGGAGGACCGCCGCAAGTCCTGGTTCGTCACCGTGGCCCGGGTCATGGGCGATCACAGCGCCGGCCACGCCGAGCAGGAGATGGCGGCGACGCTGGCCAACCTGGCCGCGGCGGTCGAGTAGCCGCGCCGGCCCGCGGCGTCGCCCGGGTCAGCTCTCGAGCCGTCGCATGACGTGGCCGGCGGCCGCGGCGTCACCTGGCCCGCTCCGCCCGACCAGCCGGTCGGCCACCGCCCGCCGGTGCGCCTGGTCGACATTGCCGCCGTACTTGAACTTGGCCGACACCTGCTCGACCCGGATCTCTATCCCGAGGATCCCGCGGAGCCTCTGGCCGTGCACCTCGCCCGGGTCGGCCACGTCGACGCCGGGTTGGAACGTCGCCAGCTGGCGGCGCAGGATACCGGCCACGCTCCCCGGCGCCGTCACCTCGTCGTGCACCGTCGCGGTGCCGACGAGCTGCACCGCGCCGTAGTACGTCGTCGGGATCCCGAGCGCCGGGTCCTCGGTGCCGACCGCCTTCCACGAAGAGGGGATGAAGGCCCAGTCGTCGGCGACGCTGAGGAGCACCCGCGGGTTCTCGGCCAGGGCGGCGAACACGGGGTTCGCCCGCACGAGATGCAGCCACACCGTGTCGCCGGCGAGCACGAACTGCGTGGGCACCACGACCGGCATCTGGCGTCCGGGACCACCCGGCGCGACGAGGTGCCCGAAGGGATGGGCCTCGACGAACGGCCGCCACTCCTCCTCGCCGAGCGTGGCGTCGACCGGGGCGATGAACATGGTCCCAGTCTGGCCCGGCCGGCCCGTCCCGCCTGGCCCGGGATCAGTCCGCGACCGCCGCTCCCAGCTCCTCGACCGACTCGGCCCGGTGGCGCTTGTAGTCGACCTTGCCGTTGGGGGCCCGCCCGATCGTGGCCACGCTGCGGACGCGCCGCGGGGCCTTGTAGTGCGCCAGGCGCTCCTTCACATGGGCGATCAGCTCGGCCTCGCTCGGCACCGCGGCGCCGCCGACGGGCTCGACGACGGCCACGATCTGCTCGCCGTAGGTGGGGTGCGGGATGCCGACCACGACGGCGTCGTGCACGGCGTCGTGGGTCTTGAGCGCCTCCTCGACCTCTTCGGGGAAGATCTTCTCGCCCCCCGAGTTGATGCAGACCGAGCCCCGGCCCAGCAGGTGGATGGTGCCGTCGGCGTCGACCTGGGCGTAGTCACCGGGAATGGAGTAGCGCACGCCGTCGATCTCCTTGAACGTGCGCTCGGACTTCTCCTCGTCCTTGTAGTAGCCGAGCGGGTTGCGCCCACCGAGAGCCAGCACGCCCACCTCGTCGGACCCCGGTGCGACCTCGCCCCCGTCCTCGTTCAGCACCTTGACGTCGGGCCCGAGCGTGAACGACGCCGTCTTGGCCGCCGCACCGCCGCCCGAGACGGACACACCCATGCCGAGCGCCTCCGAGGAGCTGAACGCGTCGACGAGCAGCATGGCGCCGTGGTGGGAGAGCAGCCGCTCCTTCACCGGCTCGCTCCACATCGCACCGGACGAGATCATCATCATGACCGAGCTCAGGTCCCACCTCCCGGGATCTTCGTCGAGCACGGCGAGCAGGGGCCGCGAGAAGGGGTCGCCCACGATCACCACGCCGTTGACCCTCTCCCTCTCAATGGTGTCGAGCATCTCGACCGGGTCGTACTTGCGGCCCTCGAGCAGGCACACCCGGCCGCCCTCGGCCAGCACCGTGTTGGCGGTGAAGCCGCCCGTCCCGTGCATCAGCGGGCAGGCGGGCATGAGCGTCACCCCGCCGGGGCTCGCCGCGAGCGCGGCGCGCACGCCCTCGAGCCCGCCGTTGACGTCGTAGTGCCGCACGCCGCCATCGATGAGTCGCGCGAACAGGTCGTCCTGCCGCCACATGACGCCCTTGGGCATGCCGGTCGTGCCGCCGGTGTAGAGCATGTAGAGGTCGTCCCCGCTGCGTCCCCACGGTGCGCCGACACGGCCGATGGCCGACTTGGCGGCGTCCTCGTAGGGGGTCGCCCAATCCGGGCACGGGCCCGAGCCGTCGTCGACCCACAGCCAGCCCTTCACACCCGGCACGCGGTCGAGGATGCGCTCGACGCGTTCGGTGAACGTGCCGTGGAACACGACGGCCACGGCGTCGGCGTTGTCCCACAGGTAGCTGAGCTCGTCGTCCCCGTAGCGGTAGTTGGTGTTGACCGGCACCAGCCCGACCTTCATGGCGGCGAACGTGGCCTGGATGTACTCCGGCGAGTTGTACAGGTACAGCGCCACCTTGTCCTGCCGGGCGACGCCGAGGTCGAGCAGGAACTGCGCCACGCCGTCCGCCCCGCGGTCGAACTCGTCCCATCGCACGTTGCGCCCGCCCTGGGTGACGGCCACCGCGTCTGGTTGGGCGTCCGCCACGATCTCCCAGACGTCTGCGTAGTTCCAGTCAGTCATGCCACGCTCCATTCCGCCGCCACTCGACTCGACACGTCACCGCACCTGTCGACCCCCGTCGACCCCCCCGCCCCCGCCGAGATGCGTGAAGCGAGACGCCGAGCCTACGCTGCCGGCGTGGACCTCGGCCTCCCGGGCGACGACGATCCCCGCCGCCTCGAGGTCAGGGGGTGGCTCGCCGAGCACCCCCACCCGACCGGCCGCCAGCTCGCCGAGGCGGGCTACGTCGTGCCCCACTGGGCCCCGCCGTTCGGGCTCGATGCCGACCCGCTGACCCAGCTCGTGATCGACGAGGAGCTGCGGCGGGCCGGCGTCAGGCGCCCGGTCAACCCCATCGGCATCGGGTGGGCGGGGCCGACCCTCATGTACGCCGGCAGCGACGAGCAGAAGGAGCGCTGGCTCTGGCCCCTCCTCAGCGGCGAGGAGTTCTGGTGCCAGCTGTTCTCCGAGCCCGGCGCCGGCTCCGACTTGGCCTCGCTCAGCACGAGGGCCGAGCGCGACGGTGACCGCTACGTGGTGAACGGGCAGAAGGTGTGGACCAGTTACGCCCATATCGCCAAGTGGGGGATCCTCCTCGCCCGCACCGACCCGGCCGCCACCAAGCACAACGGCATCAGCTACTTCGTGTGCCCCATGGATGCGCCCGGGATCGAGATCCGGCCGCTGATCGACATGACCGGGGAGCACGCCTTCAACGAGGTGTTCTTCACCGACGTCGTGATCCCCGCCGACCACCTCATCGGCCCCGAGCACGGGGGCTGGGACCTGGCCAAGGTGACGCTCGGCAACGAGCGCGTCTCGCTCTCGGGCGAGGGCGCGCTGTGGGGGATGGGGCCCACGGCCGAGGACCTGGTCGCGCTGATCCGCGACGCCGGCGGCGCCCCCGACGCCCCGACGAGGGACCGGCTCGTCGACGTCTGGATCGAGAGCCAGATCCTCCGGGTCCTGCGCCTCCGCATGGTCTCGGCCGTCCTCGCCGGCAGGGCACCCGGCGCGGAGGCCTCGGTCCGCAAGGCCATCGCCGACGCCCACGGCCAGCACGTCATGGGCGTTGCCCGGGACCTGGCCGGGCCGCACGCCATGGTGTCGGGCAGCGGGCCCGTCGGCGGCTGGGGGCCCACCGGCCCCACGACGGGCGACCCGACCTGGTCCCGCGGCTTCCTCTTCGCACCCGCCCTCACCGTCGGCGGCGGCACCGCCGAGGTGCAGCGCAACATCGTGGCCGAAAAGGTGCTCGGTCTGCCGCGAGATCCCTGACCTTCCGCCGTTACCAATCCGGCGCACCGGTGCGCCCGTCGCGGCGCGGCGACGGCAACCGGTGTGCAGCAGCTGATCTGGTGGGAAGTGGCTCGCGGGAGCCAATGATCAGGGGAGGTTCCATGCGCAAGGTGCTCGTGTCCGGTGCTCTCATGCTCGTCGGCCTGGCGGCCCCGGCCGCCTCGGTCCTGGCCCCCGCCGCCGCACCGGCCGCGGCCGCCGCGGCGGCTCCATCGCCTCCGGCGGCACCGGGCCTCTACCACGTGCCCATCATCGGCAAGGTCGTGCTCCCCGGGCTGGGCTCCATCCTCGGCGCCGGGCTGCGCCACGCCACGGCCGTGCAGTCCGCCAACTGGGGCGGCTACGCGGACACGAACGACACCTTCGGCACGGTGGCCTCGTCGTGGACCGAGCCCACGGTCAAGTGCTCGGGCGGCGGGGGGCTGCTGGGCGGCCTGCTCGGCGGCCCGAGCCAGGCGTCCGCCTTCTGGGTCGGCCTCGACGGCTACTCGTCCACCAGCGTCGAGCAGCTCGGCACGGACTCGGACTGCGTCTCGGGCAAGCCGAGCTACTACGCCTGGTACGAGATGTACCCGAAGGCGTCAGTGGCGCTGTCGAGCCCGGACGTCGTGCACCCGGGTGACCACATGACGGCCATGGTGGTGTCGAACGCGACCGGGACGTCGTTCACGCTGATGATCAAGGACGCCACGGCCAACTGGTCGTTCTCGACCACCCAGGCCGGCAGCGGATTCGCCCGCTCGTCGGCGGAGGTCATCGCCGAGGCGCCGTCGTCGTGCAACGTCCTCTTCTGCAGCGAGCTGCCGCTGGCCGATTTCGGCCAGGTCAACTACTCGGGCTCGTCGCTGGTCGACACCGCGGGCCGGCAGGGCTCGCTCTCGGCCTTCAACGCCAACGAGATCACCATGGTGAAGAACGGCACGACACTGGCCACGCCGAGCAGTCTGAGCCCGGACGGGACCTCGTTCTCCATGACATGGGACAAGTCGTGACGTCGCTGGCGCGGCCGGCGCCGCTCTCGCCGTCGCCATCCGCATAGCTCTCACACAGCCACCGCCCCTCAGTCGGCGGGCGCAGCACCCGGGTCGGCGGACACGTCCGGGGCCCGCCGGCTGGGTGGTCGGTCTCGGGGTTCAGAACTCCAACGGCCCGGCGTGGGCGAAGCCCTGGCGGATGCCCTGGCCGGCCCGGGCGGTGAGCGCCTCGGGCTCGTAGAGCATGAGATAGGCGTTGCGCGCGTGGTCCCGCGAACGGTTCTTGAACACCAGGGCCAGCGTCGCCGGGTCGTCGGACTCGTCCTCGTGGACGAAGACCTCGAGGATCGGCGTGTTCGTCATGAGCTGGGCGGTCATGATCCCGGTCGACGCCTCGTGGGCGCAGACCTTGTCGACCTTCTCCTTGCCGGGCATGCCGAGGGCCACCACGATCCGGCAGCCCTCCTCCTCGATGAGCTTCTTCGCCGCCACGGCCAGGTCCTTGAAGCCCGGGACGGTGCGGCGCACCACGGTGAAGCGGGTGCCGTAGCCGGGGCACTCCGAGAGCTCGTCGACGGCCTCGGTGCCCATGTCGTAGCGGGCGAACATCGTGTCGACCACGCCGATCAGGTCCATGACCCATTCTCGCGCAGCCCGCGCATTGGCCCTGCCGGCCGGGCGCCCACCAGAATCGGGGCGTGAGCGGGACAGCACCGGGGACCTGGGCCGAGCGGGACGCGGCCGTCGTGTGGCACGGGTTCACCCAGATGGCGGCATACGTGGACAACGCGCCCCTCGTCATCGAGCGGGCGGAGGGGCGCGAGCTGATCGACGCCGACGGGCGGCGCTACCTCGACGCCATCTCCTCGCTGTGGGTGAACACGCTGGGGCACCGGGTCCCCGAGCTCGATGCGGCCCTCGCCGCCCAGGCCGCCCGGGTGGCGCACTCGACGATGCTCGGCAACGGCAACACCGTCGTGGTCGAGCTGGCCGAGGCCCTCGCACGGGTGGTCCCGGTCGAGGAGCCCCACTTCCTCTTCGCCGCCGACGGCGCGGTGGCGGTCGAGCAGGCGCTGAAGATCGCGTTCCAGTACTGGGTCAACACGGGCGGGCGCGGCCGGACGCGCTTCCTCGCGTTGGGCGACGCCTACCACGGCGACACCGTCGGCGCGCTGTCGCTCGGCGACGGCGGCGTGTTCAGCGCCGTCTTCGAACCGCTGTGCTTCCCCGTGATCCGCACCCCGGGCTACGCCGACCCGGCCTGGGCGGCCAAGGCCTGCGCCGCCATCGAGGCGAACGCCGCCGAGCTCGCCGCCGTCGTGCTCGAGCCGCTCGTGCAGGGTGCGTCCGGCATGTTGGTGTCCACCGCCTCGGATCTGCGCCACGTCGCCGAGGCGTGCCGACACCACGACGTCCTCCTGATCTGCGACGAGGTGGCCACGGGCTTCGGGCGCACCGGCACGCTCTTCGCCTCCGAGCAGGCGGGCATCCGGCCCGACCTGTTGTGCCTGGGCAAGGGGATCACGGGTGGGTATCTCGCCATGTCGGCCACCGTGGCGTCGGGCGAGGTGTACGGCGCCTTCCTCGGCGCCGACCTCGGCCCGGCGACCTTCTACCACGGGCACTCCTACGGCGGGAACGCGCTGGCGGCGGCGGTGGCGCTCGAGCACCTGCGCCTCGTCGAATCCCGGGGCGTCCTGGCCAACGTGCGGGCCCGGGCCGAACAGCTGGCGATCCTCCTCGGAGAACGGGTCGCGGGCCGGGCGGCGGTGCGCGCCATCCGCCAGTGCGGCCTGATGGTCGGCGTGGAGCTCGACCCGCCCGAGCCGGGGCTGCGCTGGGGCCGTCGGGTGTGCGCGGGCGCCGTCTCGAGGGGCGTGCTGCTGCGCCCGCTGGGCGACGTGGTGGTGCTCATGCCCCCGCTCACGATCACCGAGGACGAAGTGCTCCGGATGGTCGACGCTCTCGATGGGGCGTTGGCGGAGGTCACGGGCGAAGC
Organism: uncultured Acidimicrobiaceae bacterium; assembly: GCA_963809825.1. GTDB lineage: Bacteria > Actinomycetota > Acidimicrobiia > Acidimicrobiales > RAAP-2 > Bog-473. The sequence continues at coordinate 157,676 of CAWELJ010000006.1, forward strand.
GTGAGCGCCGGCACGTCGGAGCCCCGGGAACCGTGGGAGTCACGGATCAGGGCGCAGCTCGCCCGGGTCGTGGCCGACGGCCGCTGGCGCTCGCCTCGGGTGTTCGACGCCCTGGGCCCGGCGGGCCTGCTCGATGCGCGCCCGGTCGTCTCCTTCGCCTCCAACGACTATCTCGGATTGAGCGCGCACCCCGCGGTGGTCGCCGCCGGTCACGAGGCGCTCGATCGCTGGGGCGCCGGGGCGGGCGCCTCGCGCCTCGTGACCGGGTCGCGCCCCATCCACGGCGAACTCGAGGCGGCGCTCGCCGCCTGGAAGGGGACTGAGGCCGCCGTCTGCTTCCCGACCGGGTTCGCCGCCAACCTGGGCGTCCTCACCGTGCTGGGCGGGCCCGGCGTCCGGGTCCTCTCGGACGAGCTGAACCACGCCAGCATCATCGACGGCTGCCGGCTCTCGCGCTCGGCGCTCACCGTGTACCGGCACCGCGACATGGGCCACCTCGCCGAGCTGCTGGCGGCGGCGCACCCGGCGGGAGCGGATCCGACCGCCACCGCCACGGATGGCGCGCCGCCGACGATCGTCGTCACCGACACGGTCTTCTCCATGGATGGGGACGTGGCCCCGCTCGACGAGCTCGTCGCCCTGACCCGCCGCCACGGGGCCCTGCTCGTCCTCGATGAGGCGCACGCCGTCCTCGGCCCCCACCTCCCCGCCGCCGGCCGGGACGGAGCCGGGGCGGGGGGCGGAGACCGGGGGGTGCAGGGGGGAACGGTCGTGCGGGTGGGGACGTTGTCCAAGACGCTGGGCTCGTTGGGCGGGTTCGTGGCGGCGTCCCGCGACGTGGTCGACCTGCTCGTCAACCGGGCCCGCTCCTACATCTTCTCCACCGCGCCGACCCCGCCCGACGCCGCGGCCGCCCTCGCCGCCCTGCGCGTCCTGCGTTCGGCCGAAGGCGCTGCCCTGACCGGCCGCCTCGCCTCCCTGATCGACCGGCTCGCGGAGGCCGGACTCGTCCCGCCGGGACATCCGAGCCCGATCATTCCGGTCGTCCTCGGGTCCGAACAGGCGGCGCTCGAGGCCTCGGCGTCGCTGTTGGACCAGGGGCTGTGGGTGCCCGCCATCCGCCCGCCCACCGTGCCGGCCGGCACGAGCCGCCTGCGGGTGACGCTGTCGGCGGCGCATGCGGACGACGACGTGACCCGGTTGCTCGATGCGCTGGTCCGCCTGCCCCGCCCGGCGCCGGCCCCGCGCTGAGCCCGGTGCCCCCATCCACAGAGTCAGGGCCCGGCGCTCGTCCCCGGCGCCTCGTGGCCGTCGTTGGCACCGGCACCGAGGTCGGCAAGACCTGGGTCGCCTCCGGCCTGCTGAAGGACCTGCGGGCGGCCGGCGTGACGGTGGCGGCCCGCAAGCCGGCGCAGTCCTTCGAGCCCGATGACGACCCGGCGCACCGCGACGCCGCCGTCCTCGGCGCCGCCAGTGGGGAGCCGCCCGGGGTGGTGTGCCCCCCGCACCGCTGGTACGAGGTGCCGCTGGCGCCCCCGATGGCGGCCGAGGCCCTGGGTCGGCCGCCGTTCGCGATCGCCGATCTGGTGCACGAGCTGCACTGGCCGCACGACCTCGGGGACGATCCCGTCGGGGTGGGCCTCGTCGAGACCGCCGGCGGGGTGCGCTCGCCACTGGCCGCCGACGGGGACTGCGCCGCCTTGTGCGCGGCCGTTGCGCCGGACCTCGTCGTGCTGGTGGCCGACGCCGGGCTCGGGACGATCAACGCGGTACGGCTCACCGTCGAGGCGCTGGGCGACGTACGGACGCCCGTTGGCGTCCGTGCGCCGGTCGTCGTCGTGCTCAACCGCTTCGACGCCGCGGTGCCCGTGCACACCAAGAACGCCGAGTGGCTGCGCCGACGAGACGGGCTTCGTGTGTGCGCCCTGCCCGGGGGCGAGGCGGAGCTGGCGGCCCTCGTCGGCCCGTGATCGCGCGCCGAGACCGGACGTCGGGGCACCGGGAGCCCTCGCATCCGCGCCAAGAGCCCTCGCAAATCGGGGTCGCCCCCAGCCGCGGTCCCGGGCAAGAGGCTCAACGGGCCGATCGTGGGGGTCCAGCATCTCGGGGCGGCGAAACCGGCCGGCTGAACCGCGCCGGGTCCGGCCCCCGGGTCCGGGTCCGGCGGTTCGGGGGGGGCGGGCTGCCCGCATCGTGCGACCGTTCACGTTCGATGACACTTCGTCCGCCTCCCGGAGCCAGGGGGGACCGCTCGCTGCGGCGCCGGCCGCCGTGCCGCAACTACGGCGGCGACGCCCATTCGCAGGAGCTCGCAGCGCAGATCGTCCGGCGGTCGGGGCAGATCTCGGCGCTGCAGCGGGAGCAGCTGGCCGACATCGCCGAGTTCGACCGGGCCGAGGCGTGGCGTGGGGACGGTTCCATCTCGATGGTGGCGTGGGTGACCGGGCAGTGCGGCGTCGCCACCTCGACGGCCCGGCAGTGGGTGCGCTCGGCGGCCAATCTGGAGGCGTTGCCCTGTCTGGCCGAGGGCCTGGCGTCGGGGCAGTTGTCCCTGGACCTGGTGGAGCCGTTGGCGGAGGTGGCATCGGCGGAGACCGACGCTGCGTTGCGCGAGGCGTCGGCGAACTGGAGCGTGCGCCAGGCGCGGGAGTTGGTGGCGTGGCATCGGGCGCAGCGGGAGGCGGGGGCGGCGCCAGGGTCGGCGGGTGAGGGTGGGGAGGGTGGGGAGGGTGGCGAGGAGGGCGTTGGGCCGGACGTGGCGGCGTCCGGTTCGGCGGCCAGAGAGTTCGAGCGCCGCACGCTGCGCTTCAACGACACGCGGCGGACAGTGTGGGTCGCGTTCACGCGGGACGACTACGCCACGGCCAAGTCGGCCTTGGTGACGAGGGTGGCGGCCGACGAGAGGGCCGCGGCCGGCCCGACGGCGTCCGAGCACGGGCGCCCGGCCTCGCCCGATCCGCTCGGTTACGTGCCGTACGACCAGCGGCTCTACGACACGCTGATGCGGCTGTTCGGGGCGGGGAGTGCGCCCCCATCCAGAGGGCGTCCGGTGGTGCGGCCCCGGGTGATCGTCCATGCGCCGGTCGAGCTGCTGTTGAGCTGCTCGAGGTCGGGGACCGGCGCGGGCACGGGTCCCGGAGGTGAGGTGGCGGCGGTGGCCGAGGTGGCGGCAGTGGCCGAGATCGAGGGTGTCGGCCCCATCCCGGCCGAGGTGGCGCGGCGATTGGCGTGTGACGCCCACGTCGTCCTCTCGGTGGAATCCCCTGACGGCTCGATCCTCGACCAGGGCCGGGTACGGCGGCACCCCACGGTGGCCCAGCGGATCGAGATCGCCCGGCGTGACAAGGGGTGCCGGTTCCCGGGGTGCACCTTCACCGAGTTCACCGACGTGCACCACATCCGGCACTGGGTCCACGGCGGCGCGACGGACCTCGACAATCTGGTCACGCTGTGCGGGCGGCACCACCGGGCCGTCCACGAGTTGGGGTGGGTGATGAAGGGGGACGCCAACGCGGTGGTGTCCTTCACGAGCCCCCACGGCCGGACCGCGAGGTCGGTGCCGTCGCCGACCTGGCCCAGGACGTCGCCGGTCCGCACCGCCGCCCGGGATGGGCCGCTGCGGCGTTGATGCAGCGAATCCGTTCTGCGGCGGCGCCGGCGATCCCGGGGGGTCGCTACGTCGTCGCGCCGATGGCGTCGGTCACGTCGTGCACCAGGGGCTGTTCGTGGAGGTAGCGATCGAGGTTCTCGGCGAACAGATCGGCCTGTCGGCCCAGTCGTCCGAGGCCGCCGGCGGCGTTGTGGGGTGTGACGTGCACGCAGGGGTGTGACCAGAACGGATGGTCGTCCGGGAGAGGCTCTTCCCGGAACACATCCAGGATGGCCGCTCGGAGGTGTCCCGAATCGAGCGAGTCGAGGAGCGCGCGCTCGTCGACGAGTGCGCCCCGGGCCACGTTGACGAGCAGGCTGTTCGGGGGCATCCGGGCCAGGAAGCGGGCGTCGACGAGGTTCGCGGTCTCCGCTGTGGCCGGCGCCGCCAGGACGACGACGTCGGCGAGCCCGAGCACGGAGTCGAGCTCGTCGGGCGTGACCGTGCGGTCGGTCGGATCGGCCGGCGACGGCTGCCGTCGGCACCCGATCACGTGGGCTCCGAACGCCCGCGCCCGCAGCGCCACCTCGGTGCCGATCCCGCCGAGCCCGACGATGACCCAGGTCGTTCCCGACACTTCGCGCCAGTCGTGGATACGCCAACTTCGTGACCGAGCCTGGTCTCGCCAGGTCGAGGCCTCCTGGAACTCATCGAGGACAGCGCGCATGACGAACTCGGCTATCGGGAGGCTGTTGACGTGCGCATTGGTGATCCGGACCCCGCGGTCCACCAGCAACCTGAAGACCTCGTCGTCATAGCCCGCCGCCGGAGACTGGAACCACCGCAGTGTCCGGCTCTCCAGCATGAGCGAGAAGAAACGGCGGAGGGGAGCGCCTTCTCGGAACAGATCCGACGTCCCCCATGCGATCTCGGGACCGGCCGCCTCCGGGTGGACGGCGTCGCCTGACACGTCCCTCGTGGCTCCGTCATCATGCAGGATGATCCACTCGACCCCATCCCGCTGGAGCTGCGGGCCGAACGTGCCGTGCGCCACGGCGGTCGAGAGGCACCGCACGCCGCTGCGGGTCACGATCCGGTACTCCGGTTCACGTGGCGGCATCGGGGATCTCGGGCGGTGGCGTGGCCGGTTCGGCGTGCCGCCGCCGCCACAGGGATGCGTTGGTGGCGATGGAGGCCGTCAGCAGCCGGCCGGCGAAGTAGGTCCAGAGGAGCAGCGCCACGGCAATTCCGATTGCCCCATAGAGGGAGGACTTTCTCGAGACCACGTGCGCAACGTAGGTGATCGTCAACAAGTGGAGGATTCCAGAACCGACGCCGACGATCAGTGCGCCGGGAAGCAGCTCCCACCACTGACACTCCTCCCGGGGCAGCCACCACGAGGCCAGCAGCCAGGCGGCGCCGGCCGTGAGGGTGGTCAGCAGGATTGCAGCGAATCGCAGTCCCAGCGACTGCGAGCCCAACCAGGCCGCCAGGTCGATCACGCCGAAGAGCACGGTCACGTAGCCGATGAGGATGAGCGGGGCCCACGGCGTGGGATGCCCGGAAGGGGTGACATCCCAGATCAGTCGGTTGACGACCCTCAGCACCGTGACCAGGGAGCGTGCGGTGAACGCCAACGCGATGCCGCCGAAGACGAGCGCAAAGAGGCGGTTGGTCAGCGACAGGGTGCTCGTGCTGGCGACCGCACTGGCCAGGAGACCGCCGATGCCGGCGGAATGCGCGGCGTCCTTCGGGACCTGTCCGGCCGCCGTCGCGGAAAGACCGAAGCCCGTGATCATGACGAACGCGTACGGGACGAGGAACATGAAGAGCCGGAAGGCCACCGCTGCCGCGAGGACGCCGCCGCCGGTCTGGGCGTCGCGTTCGACCGCCTGCAGCGCGGAATCGATCGAGGCGGACCCCGCCCGACGGGCTTCGATGTCCGCCCGGGTGCGCTGGGCCCTTCCCTGCAGGCGCTGCCATCGGGTGCCGGCGGCAGCGGCATCCTCCGAGTCCGTTCCTGCGGCCATGTCGCATTCTTGACCCCACGGGGCGGCAGGAGCGGGGATTGCCCGGACGGGGACCCGGCTCCGGTCAGGCGGAGCGGAGCTCTGGATGGTCCCGGCACCGGGCCACCCAACCCGTGGGGATCACGCTGACCGTCATGCGCCGGCCGCATGCGGGGCAGAAGCGGGGTGGATCGAGCGCCCGCGCGCAGCCGGTGCAGTCGGCGGCGGGACGACCGCAGCCGGTGCAGTGGCCCGAGCCGGGATCGAGCCTGGGACCGGGTCCGGGTGGTGGCATGTCAGATCGCGGCGGACAGGGCCCCGACCGGCATACGCAGGTCCTCGAGCATCCGGAGGTCCTCGTCGGCCGAGCGACCGAGCGTCGTCAGGTAGTTCCCGACGATCAGCGCGTTGATGCCGGCCGTCATCCCGATGGCCTGCAGGTCGCGCAGCGTCACCTCGCGCCCGCCGGCGTAGCGCAGGATCACCGACGGAAGAGCGAGACGGAACAACGCGATCCAGCGGATCGCCTCCCAGGCCCCGAGGATGGGCCGGTCACCGAGCGGGGTGCCGGGCCGGGGATTGAGGAAGTTGATGGGTACCTCGGTGGGCTCGAGCGCCTGGAGCTGGGTGAGGAGCTCGACCCGCTGGGCATCCGACTCGCCCACGTTGATGAGGGCCCCGCAGCACAGCTCCATCCCGTGCTCCTTCACGAGGCGGCACGTCTCGGCCCGCTCGTCCCAGGTGTGCGTGGAGACGATGGAGGGGAAGTACGAGCGCGCCGTCTCCACGTTGTGGTTGTAGCGGTGCACACCGCCCCCGGCGAGGCGGCGGGCCTGGTCCTCGGTGAGGATGCCCGCGCTCACCGCGACGTTGAGTCGGGTCTCCTCGTGGATGCGCGGGACCAGGTCGAGGATGCGCTGGATGGTGCGCTCGTCGGGACCGCGGACGGCGAGGACGATGCAGAACTCCGAGGCGCCGAGGTCGGCGGTCTCGCGGGCGGCGGCGAGGACCTCGTCGGGATCGAGGAAGGGGGTGGCCTTGACGGGGGTGTCGAAGCGCGAGGACTGCGAGCAGAAGTGGCAGTCCTCGGGGCAGCCGCCCGTCTTCGCGGAGAGGATCCCCTCGATCTCGACCTCGGGCCCGCACCAGGCGAGGCGCACCTGGTGCGCGAGCGACGCCAACGCCATCACCGCACCGTCGGGCAGTTCGGCGAGGGCGGTGAGCTCCGGGCCCGTGAGGAGACGGCGCTCGTCGAGGAGGGCGTGCTCGGCCGAGGAGATGACGGCCCGCTCCGCCGCGCTCAGGGCGACCTGGGGCGGGGGCGGCGGGCTGGCCGAAGGCGCGGGGGTGCGGAAGGAGACGTGGCTCGTGGTGGTCACGGCGCCCACGGTAGTGGCAGGGTGGGGGCCCCCGGTAGCTGACCGGGCGGCAGGGAGGGAGCGGTCATGGCCTGGGATTTCTCGACCGAATCGGAGTTCGAGGAGAAGCTCGAGTGGATGCGCGGCTTCGTGCGGGACGAGATCTTCCCGCTCGAGACGCTCGAGCTCACCTACGACCAGCTGCTGTCGGTCATGCGGCCGCTGCAGGAGCGGGTCAAAGAGGCCGGCTTGTGGGCGGCGCACCTGCCCCCGTCGCTGGGCGGCATGGGTTTCGGCCAGGTGAAGCTGGGACTGATGCACGAGATCCTCGGGCAGTCGCCCTTGGCGCCGGTGGTGTTCGGCAACAATGCGCCGGACTCGGGCAACGCGGAGTTGCTGGCGGTGGGTATCGAGGAGACGGGGGACGAGGCGCAGCGGGAGCGGTGGCTGCAGCCGCTCTTGGATGGGGAGCTGCGGTCCGCCTTCTCCATGACGGAGCCCAACACCGCTGGATCCGATCCAACGCTGCTGACGACGTCGGCTGTGCGGGACGGCGACGAGTGGGTGATCAACGGGCACAAGTGGTTCACATCCAACGGATCCGTGGCGGACTTCCTGATCGTGATGGCCGTGACCAATCCAGACGTCCATCCGTACCAGGGGTCGTCGATGATCATCGTGCCGGTGGACACGCCCGGGGTCGACATCGTGCGGGACGTGTCGACGATGGAGGACCCGCACACGCCGTACGGGCGCTTCGGGAACCACGCCGAGATCGTCTACCGGGACGTGCGGGTGCCGGCCGGGAACATCATCGGCCGGGAGGGCTCGGGCTTCGCTCTGGCGCAGCACCGGCTGGGGCCCGGTCGGATCCATCACTGCATGCGGTGGCTGGGGCAGTCCCGCCGGGCCTTCGACATGCTGTGTGAGCGGGCGGTCTCCCGCTACGCCCACGGCTCGATGCTGGCGGAGAAGCAGACCATCCAGAACTGGGTCGCGGACTCCATGGCCGAGATGCAGGCCGCCCGGCTCATGACGTTGCAGGCCGCCTGGAAGATGGACCAGGAGGGGGCGTCGGCGGCCAGGGTCGAAATCGCGATGATCAAGTACTTCGGGGCGAAGGTGCTCTACGACGTGATCGACCGCGCCATCCAGGTGCACGGGTCACTCGGCTATTCGTCCGATCTGCCCCTCGAGTCGATGTACCGGGCGGCCCGGGCGGCGCGGATCTACGACGGGCCGGACGAGGTGCACCGCCAGACCGTGGCGCGGCGGGTGCTCAAGGGGTATGCGGCGCACGAGGTGCCCTCGGAGCACATCCCGACCAGGCGGGAGGACGCCCGGCGGCGCTTCGCCGACCTGCTCGATGCCCTGACGGTCGACGCATAGCGCGGCGACGGGGTCGCCGCGGTCGCGCTCACTCCGGACTGTGGCACACCGCCTCGACGTTGTTCCCGTCCGGATCGCGGACGAACGCGCCGTAGTAGTTGGGGTGGTACTCCGGCCACAGGCGGGGCTCGTGAAGGACCTCGGCGCCCGCCCCGACGGCGGCATCGAAGAAGGCCCGGACGCCGACGCGGTCGGCCGCGTTGAATGCGATGTGCGACTCCCGGAACCCGTCGCCGGTCTCCTGTACCCCGATCCAGAACGTCGGCATGGGCGGGATGCCATAGCCGATCGCACCGCCGAAGTCCATGACGCGCACTCCGCCCAGGGGTTCGAGCACGGTGTCGTAGAACGCTGCGCTCTTCGCGATGTCGGCACACTGGATGGAGATGTGATCGAGCATGCGCAGAGTCTGCCATCGGGCGGACCCGGGTCCTAACCTGCAGAGGATGGTCCCTCGCGACGACCGACTGGGCGACGATCGCCACCTTCGCCACCGCCATCGGCACACTGGTGCTGGCGTTCGCCACCTTCGCCGCCGTGCGCTCGGCCAACCGGTCGGCCCGGGTGGCCGAGGCCTCGTATCTCGTGAACCTGCGGCCCGTCCTCGTCACCTCCCGCCTCCAGGACCCAGTGCAGAAGATGCGCTGGGCCGACGACCGCTGGACCACCGTCGAAGGCGCCCAATCCAGCGTCGAGCTGGTCGACGGGCACATCTACCTCGTCCTCTCCCTTCGCAACGTGGGCTCGGGGTTGGCCGTGATCTTCGGATGGAGCGTGATCATCGGGTCGGCCACGCCCGACGTCGTGCACACCGAGCCCGAACGGTTCCGCATGCAGACCCGGGACCTCTACACCGCGGCGGGTGACATCGGCTTCTGGCAGGGCGCGATCCGCGACGCGGACGATCCCGACCACCCGGAGCCGCGCCATCCGGGACGGCGCGCCCTTCACGATCGAGCTTCTGTATGGGGACCACGAAGGCGGGCAGCGCACCATCAGCCGGTTCGGCATGGTCCCGCGCCCCGACGCCGAGGGTCAGACGAGGTGGTTCCCCTCGGTGTCGCGTCACTGGTATCTCGATCGCCCCGATCCCCGATAGTCGGGAGCCCGCCGGTACGAGGTGGTGCAGGCTATGGGCGGAGGCCCCGCAGGAGAGAAGTGCAGACCCGATCGAACCCGGTGGCCTGGTCCTCGACGAAGCTGATGCCGAGGAGCTCGAGCGAGACCCATCCGTGGATGCCGGCCCAGATCACCTGGGCGGTCTCGGTGGGGGAGCCGTCGGCGATCACGCCGGCGGTCATGGCCCGCTGCACGGCCGCCGCCAGGCTGTCGAAGGCCCGGGCGGCGATCTCGAGGGCGTGATCGCTCGGCTCGAATCCAGGGACCGCCTTGAGGAACATGATCTGGTACACCATCGGGTGGGCCAGGGCGAGGGCGCGGTAGCGGCGGCCACCCTCGCGGAGCGCCTCGTAGGGATCCGGGATGTCGGCGATCGCCGCCAGGGCCGTGCGCAACCGTTCGAAGCCGTCGACGAAGAGCGCCTCGACGATCCCGAACTTGGAGTCGAAGTGGTTGTAGACGCCCATCGGGGCGACATGGGCGGCGGCGGCGATCCGGCGCACCGAGAGGCCGTCGGGGCCCTCCGTCTCCAGGATCTCGGCGGCGGATGCGAGGAGTGCGGCCTCCATCCCGGCGCTGGGAGTCCTGGTCCTGCGCATTTCCGTCATATCCGTAGCGTACTGAAGAACATCGTGCTATAACACTAGCACAGCGTTCTATTACTCCCTTTGCACCCATCCGGAAGGAGCCGTGATGCCCGGAACCTCACTCGAAACCGCCGCCCTGACACCCGTCCCGGCCGCCTCCCCATCCAGGGATCGCCGCTGGATAGTGCTCGCCGTCCTCTGCCTCTCCGTGTTCCTCGTGGTCGTCGACAACACCATCGTCAACGTCGCCCTGCCCACCTTGAGCCGCAACCTCGGGGCGTCCATCACGTCGCTCCAGTGGATCGTCGACGCCTACAGCCTCGCCTTCGCCGGCCTGCTGCTGGCAGGCGGGGGGATCGGCGACCGTCTCGGCCGCAAGGGCACCATGCAGGTCGGCCTCGTGTTCTTCGGGCTCTTCTCGGCCGCGGCGGCGGCGTCCCACACGACCGGGACACTCATCACGAGCCGGGCGCTGATGGGCGTCGCCGCCGCCTTCATCTTCCCGGCCAGCCTGGCCATCCTCACGAGCATCTTCCCCGACCCATCCGAGCGCCAGAAGGCACTGGGCATCTGGGGAGCCACATCCGGGATCGCGGTGGCCTTCGGGCCGATCACCGGCGGGGCGCTGCTCGAGCACTTCTGGTACGGGTCGATCTTCCTCGTCAACGTGCCGATCGTCATCGTGACGCTCGTCGCCGGCCAGGTGCTGATCCCCCGGCTCCCGAGGATGGCGGAACATCCCTTCGACCTGCGGGGCGTGCTGCTCTCGACCGTGGGTGTGACGTCGCTGGTGCTGGGCATCATCGAGGGCCCGCAGTGGGGCTGGGCGTCGACGGGCACCCTCGCCTGCTTCGCCGTCGCGGCGGTGCTGTTGACCGTCTTCACACTGCTCGAGCTGCGCACCGAGGGCCCGCTGCTCGACGTGCGGGTGTTCACGATCCCGCGGTTCAGCGGCGGCGCACTCTCCATCTCGGTGGCGTTCTTCTGCCTCTTCGGGTTCATCTTCCTGATCACCCAGTACTTCCAGTTCGTGAAGGGGTACTCGACGCTCTCGGCCGGCGTGCACACCCTCCCGTTTGCGATCGTGGCGGCCGTCTTCACGCCCATCGCCGCCGTGGTGGCGCTCAAGGTGGGGTCACGCCTCGTCGTCACCACCGGGTTGCTCCTCATGGGAGGCGGATTGGTGGTCGCCGCGTTCAATTCCGAGGCCGACACCTCCTACTTCGGACCGATCATCGTCGCCATGGTCCTGCTGGCCCTCGGCCTCTCGTCCATCACGGCGCCGACGGCGGAAGCGGTCATGGGATCGGTGCCCGACGAGCAGCGTGGAGCGGCCGCAGGTGTGAACAACACGACGAGGGAACTCGGGGGCACCCTCGGCGTGGCGGTGTTCGGCTCCATCTTCGCCTCGTCCTTCGCCCCCAAGATCATCAACGCCTTCCGTCCCCTTCCCATCCCGGCGGGTCCCAAGGCCGAAGCCCACCAATCCATGGCGGCCACCCTGGCCGTGGTCGCGCACGCACCGCACGCCGTGCAGCCCGCACTCCAATCCGTGGCGTTCAGTGCGTTCCACAGCGGATTGCAGGTGGCCTGCATCGCGGGTGCCGGGGTGGCCCTCCTCGGCGCCGCGGCCGCCTTCCGGCTCCTGCCGGGTCGGGGCGCGGCCGAGGTGGAGATTGCGGAGACGGTACGAGAGACCGATCCGTGCGCGGCAGCGGGAGACCTCTCGTTGCTCCCTGCCTGAGCCGGGCCGGCGTTTCGACAGACCTATCCGAAGACCAGTGGGGCGTGCCGGACTCCGGCGATGACCGGGCTGGGCGTCCGCTCGACCGGCCCCGCCGCGGCCAGGGACTCGAAGCGGTCGAGCAGCTCGCTCAGCACCACCCGCGCCTCGAGCCGGGCCAGCGCCGCCCCCAGGCAGAAGTGCGGCCCGAATCCGAAGCTCACGTGTGGATTGGGATGGCGGTCGATACGGAGCTGGTCGGCGTCGTCCCCGAAGACCGCCTCGTCCCGATTGGCCGACGCGTACACGAGCAGCACCGGATCGCCCGCCGCGACCTCCTGCCCCCGGATGGTGGTGGGAGCGGTCGCCGTGCGCATGAACGAGATCACGGGCGTGGTCCAGCGCAGGAGCTCCTCGACGGCGGCTGGGACCAGCGACCGATCGGCCCGCAGGGCGGCCCACTGGTCCGGCCGCTCGGAGAGGGCGACCAGGCCACCCGAGATCAGGTTCCTCGTCGTCTCGTTCCCGGCCACCAGCAGCTGGATCAGGAACATGGCGAGCTCGGCCTCGCTCAACTGCTCGCCCCCGTCGCTGGATTGGGGGGATGCGGACGATCCCCCGGACGATCCGCCGGATGACCCCACCGCGGCCAACACTGACACCAGATCATCGGCGGGCTCCTTCCGCCGCTCCTCGGCCACCCCGATGAGGTACTCCCACATCTCGATCTGCAGCAGTCCCCGCTCCTCCTCCGAGCGCTCGCTCTCCCCGGGGATGACCGCCTCGGACCACTCGAAGAAGCGCGGCCACTGCGACCCGTCCACCCCGAGCAGCTCGCAGATCACGAGAAGCGGGAAGGGGATGGACAGCGCCGGCACGACGTCGATCGGCTCGCCCGCCCCGATGGGGTCGAGCAGCTCCCGCGCCTTCGCCGTCACCCCGGCCTCCATCAGCCGCACCATCGAGGGCTTGAAGCCCGGCTGGACCAGCCGCCGGTAGCGGGTGTGCTGCGGCGGGTCGGTGTGCATCATGGTCGGCGGCGCGTCGTAGGTGGTGCCGATCTCGTCGATCAGGATGCCCCGTGACGAGCAGAACCCCACCGGGTCGGCCCCGATGGAGGACACCTCGGGATGGGTGGTGACCGCCCAGAAGCCGCCCCCCTCCCGCTCGACCCAGCACACGGGCGAGGTCCGCCGTAGCTCGGCATACAACGCGAAGGGGTCACCGCCCGAATACAGCCTCGGGTCGGTGAGGCGGCCGGCGTCGGCGGTCATGGGATCCGATCGGACGATCAGACGATCAGACGATCAGGCCGTTCGGACGCGGGTCGCCCTGCGCCTCGAGCAGCGCGTAGTAGGCCTCGAGCGTGCCGGGCCCGTCGGAGACAGATTCCACGGACCCGTCCTCGCCCAGGTTGAGGAGCGCACCCTCGATGATGAAGCACACATCCGTGTCCTCCGTGTTGTCCTCGGGCACGTGCAGGGTGTGCACCGAGTTCGCCGGCTCGTACAGGTAGGAGCCGGCCGTCACGTAGAAGTCGTACTCGAGATAGTGCCACCGTCCCGCCGACGTGAAGGCGTCCACCGAGCCGGTGTGGCGGTGCTTCTGCAGCTGCACGCCGGGGCGGAAGCGGTTGAGGATCACCCAGGTCCCGTGCTGCGAGTCGAAGCGGACCACCTTGAGCAGGACGCCCATCCCGGTGTCGGCCCACGGAGCGTCATCGGCGGCGACGAGGCGGACGGCGTCTGTCGGGTTGGCTGGCGTGGCGATCGACATCGGATCGAACCTCTCTTCTTTGCGGACAGCCTGCGGGTTCAGTCGGGCAACGCTGCGAGCGTATCGAGGTTCACGGCCGCCTCGAGGGCCGCGGCGGTGCGGAGCACGACCAGGTCACCGTGCTGGGGCCCCACCAGCTGCAGGCCGATGGGGAGGCCACCCTTGCTCATGGCGACGGGCACCGTCGCCGCCGGCGATCGGGTCATGTTGAACGGGTAGGTGAACTGGACCCAATTGACCGTCGTCTCCCCGTTGACCGTGCTGCTCATGTCGTCGACGAGGGGGGCGACGGCGGAGCACGTCGGTGTCACCAAGATGCGCGCCGTGCGGAAGAGTTCGACCAGGCGCAGGTTCATGTAGTGGAAGTTGTCGAGCACCAGCAGCAGCTGCTCGGCGGTCGTCGCCTGCGCCACGTCGACGAAGTGGCGGAGAACGGGATGGACCTCGTCCCAGCGCGGGTGATCCATGTAGGGCCGCAGGGTGCGCAAGGAGGCGGCCCCCGTGAGGGTGAGGAAGTCACCGACGGGGTCGATTTCGAAGACAGAGTCCAGCACGACGACGTCGGCGCCCAGCGACTCGAGGACCGCGACGGCGCGCTCGCAGGCGGTGGCGACCTCGGCGTCCACCGTCGCGTAGCCGAGCGTCGGCGCATAGGCGATGCGGACGGGAACGTGGGGGTCCTCCAGGGCGGCCAGCCACGAAGCCTCGGGGCGGGGGAGTGCGCGCAGGTCGGTGGGGTCGGGGCCGACCGCCACGTCGAGGCCGCGGGCAACGTCGGCGATGCGCCGGGCCATGGGACCGTTCGTCGACAGGTCGATCCAACCGGGCGGGTTGGCGCCGCCGGCGGGCACGCGCCCGAGGCTCGGCTTCATCCCGGAGAGGCCGCAGCAGGCCGAGGGGATCCGGATGGAGCCGCCGCCGTCGGAGCCGGTGGCCAGCGGGACCATGCCTGCCGCCAGGGCGGCCGCCGACCCACCCGACGACCCACCCGGACCCCTCGAGAGGTCGAACGGGTTCTTCGAGGGGCCGAAGACGGCGTTGGTGGTGTTCCCCATCCAACCGAACTCGGGCGTGTTGGTCTTGCCGACGACGACGCACCCGGCCGCCCTCATGCGCGCCACGAAGGGGTCGTCGGCGGTGGCGGGAGGGTCGTCGGCGTGCAGCGCCGATCCATAGGTCGTGGTGTAGCCGATGGCGTTCTGCAGATCTTTGACGCCGATCGGGATCCCGGCCAGGGGGCCCGGGTCGCCGCCGTCGGCGATGCGGGCGTCGATCGCAGCCGCCTCGTCGAGGGCCCGCTCGCCGTCCACGGCGACGAAGGCGTTGTACAGCGGGTCGAGCCTCTCGATCCGGTCGAGAGCCGCCTGGGTCAGCTCCCGGGCGCTCGTCTCCTTGGTCCGGACCGAGCGGGCGAGCCCGGCGAGCGAGGTGGTGCGGAAGTCGATCTCTGCCATGTCGATTGCCTCCGCTCCTCGCTGATTGCTACCTCTTCGCTGCGCCGACTGCTGACTTCCGGCCGCCGACTGCTGACTTCCGGCCGCCGCCCGCCCTCAGGTCAGGCCGCCGATGGGGACAGACCGGCCACGGCCTCGGCCAGGTCGATCCCGATCGGAATGATCATCGGGGCCGGGATCGTGACGCCGTTGTCCACGTAGCGCTGCACGTGGGCCCGGCACTCCGCTGCCGAGCCGTGCACGACCAGCTCGTCGACGACCGAGTCGGGGATCGCTTGGAGCGCCGCCTTGCGGTCGCCGGCGGCCCAGGCGTCCCACATGGGCTGGAGCGCCGGACCGCGCCCGAGCCAGCGGTGGAACTCGGCGTAGGCGTGGACGTTGAGATAGGCCGTGATCATGCGGCGCCCCACCGTGCGGGCGACGTCGGCATCCTCGGTGACGAGGACGAAGATACGGGCGACGATCTCGCGGGGCGCTCCCCCCGCCGCCTTCTCGACCTCCGCCACCGACGTCGCCACGTCCTCGGCGCTGAGCCAGTTGAGGATGGCGCCGTCGGCCTCCCGGCCGGCCAGGTGCAACATGCCCGGGCGCAGCGCCGCCAGGTAGAAGGGCGGCAGCTGCTCGGGGATGCGGGCGAGGCGGAAGCCCTTCACGCGGAAGGTGTCGAACTCCTCCGTCACCTTCTCCCCGCTGAAGGCCAGCTTGAGGAACCGCAGCGTGTCGCGCATGCGGCGGTACTGGTTCTCGAAGGCGATCCCGTTCCAGTTGGCGACGATCACTTCGGACGAGGCGCCGAGCCCGCAGGCAAAACGGCCGGGAGCGGCGTCGGCCATGGAGGCCAGGCTCTGGGCCAGCAGGGCGGGGCCGCGGGTGTAGGCCGGGGTGATGGCCACGCCGAGATTCAGCTCGGGCTCCCAGGCCGCCGCGAGGGCGAGGGGCGTGAACCCGTCCGCGCCGTCCACCTCCGCCGACCACAGATCCGTGTAGCCGAGCTCCCGGAGCCGTGCGAACCACTTGCGGTGGGCGTGCAAGGGGATCCCGTCGAAGGGGACGGTGATGCCGGGTCGGGCGGGCGCGGGGCTCATGCCTCGATCCGCTCCTCGTCCTGGTCCTGCGACCCGGCGCCGCCGTTTGGCCCGTCCCCGTCGGGCTGGAACTCCGCGTCGTCGAACACGAGGGCGAGCTCGGTCTTCTCCTCCGCCGCATCGTGGGGCGGCACCGGGATCCCCCAGCGCTCCATGCCCTGCTCCATGCGCCGGATCACGGTCTCGATGACCTCCACCCGCCCATTGCGCTTGTTCTCCGACGAGACGATGTCCCACGGGGCGAGCGGACCGTTCGTCAGCCGCAACATGTCCGACACCGCCTGGTCGTACGCCTCCCGCCGCTCACGGTTGCGCCAGTCCTCGTCGGTGAGCTTCCACGACTTGAGCGGGTCGTCACGGCGCCGGACGAACCGTCGCAGCTGCTCCTCGTGCGACATGTGCATCCAGAGCTTGATCACGATCATCCCCTCTTCGGCGAGGGTGTGCTCGAAGTCCTTGATCTCCTGATAGGCCCGGCGCCATTGCACCTTTGTCGCCAGGTTCTCGACGCGCTCCACCAGCACCCGGCCGTACCAACTGCGGTCGAAGATCGTCATGCCACCCCAGCCGGGCAGCGGAGGCCAGAAGCGCCACAGGAAGTGGTGGCGCAACTCGTCGGGCGTCGGTGCCGCGAACGGTGCGACGTGCACGTGGCGGGGGTCGAGCGGCTCGACCAGCCGCTTGATCGCGCCGCCCTTCCCGGCGGCGTCCCATCCCTCGAAGACGACGCACACCGGCGGGCCGAGCTGCCCCTCGCGGAGCTGACCGCCGTTGATCAGCCGCAGGTGGAGCAGGCGGCGCTGCGCCCGCCCGAGGCGCTTGGCCTCCTCGTCCTTGGAGAGCCGGCGCGAGAGGTCCGTGTCCTCGAGCCGCGGGTACCCCGAGGTCCCGGCGTGCGTCCCGGATGCCTCGGCGTGCCCCATCGGATTCGTGGGTGCCGAGGACTCCACGCGGGGTCCGGCGCTGTCGCTCATCCCGGCATCGGCAACCGCCCCGGCCCCGGCCCCGGCCCCGGCCCCGGCCCCGACGTCAGCACCGGCTTCGGCACCGGCTTCGGCACCGGATCGGGTCTCGGCGTCCGGGGAGGCTTCATCATGGTGGCCACCGCCGTGGCCGCCGTGATCGTGCTTGGTCACGTCGCCTGTTGTAGCCGATCCGCCATGGAGGCGGCGACCGCAGTCGGGGTGCGAGACGCGGGGCTCGGGGCCGGGCTCGCCCCCATCGAGCCCACCGCCTCGACCACTCGCGCCACGAGGGACGGCTCCCCGGCGATGACCAGCAACTCCCGGTTCGACAGGTGACCGACCCGACCGACCTTGCGCCCCGACGGGTCGAAGATGCCGATCCGGGCTCCCACGTAGCGAGTCGAGTCGAAGGAGAGGGTCGCGACCTCCCGGTGCCCGGCGGTGCCGGCGCGCCCGACCGAGCACATCGCCTCGAGCTCGGCCAGCTCGAGCCAGGACTCGTCGTTGTAGGACAGCACGAGCAGGTCGCAGTCCACCGATCGGACCACCGAGGCGAGCGCGTCGGGCATCGTCCGCTTCGAGTTGAAGGCGGATCGTGTGGATGGGTCGCGGGCGTCCACCCGCTTGCGGGCCACGCCGTAGGCCTCGGGCGCATCCCAGGCCACCAGCGTCTCCCACACGTGGTAGTTGGTGAAATACCGGTGCTGGTTGTACGGCGGATCGAGGTACGCCAGGTCCACGTGCCCCAACCCGGTCGACCCGGCCAGCGCCACCGCATCGCCCTGGATGGCGCGGCCGGCACCGGGAAGGAGCTCGGGCACCCGCAGCTCCAGGGGATTGAACGAGCGCGGCGCCCACTGCTTGACGTACGCCATCTGCACGCCGGTCGTCGAGTCCACCCGGTCCGCCGCCTCGATCAGGCTCGTCAGCAGCATCGGGTACAGGGGTGACCCCGCGTACTCCGCCTCGATGGCATCGCGCACGGCATCGATGCGAGCGGCGTTGTGCGGCTGGAAGAACCGGGCCTGGCGGCTGAACGTCTCGGTGACGTACCCGGGCCGGCCGGGGAGACCGTTCAGGTGGGTGACGGCCGCCCGCAGCGCGCCCACGTCGGTGGCGGCGGCATCCGCCTCGATGTACGTGCAGGCGAAGGCGTGGGCGTAGCGAGCGCTGTCGACGGCGGTGACGTGCGTGCCCCGTGCCTTGAAGGCCTGGGCCACGCGGGTGGTGCCGGTGAAGAGGTCGAGCGCCGTGCGAGCGCCCGAGGCGCGGCAGATCTCGGCCAGCACCGGGACCAGGCGGCGCTTGGAGCCGATGTACTTGATCACGGGGCGGTCATTGCCCGGTCATGGGGCGCTCACGTGGCCCACCCTACGATGGGACGTCATGGCCCCCGGGGACCATCCAGAAGCGCCGGCGGTTTCCGAGGGGGACTCGGACCCCGCCACTTCGGACTCGCACTGGATGCGCTGGCACGCGGCCTACGAGGACCCCTCCTCGCCGCTGTCGCTGCGGCTCCGGACCGTCCAGTCCAAGGTGCGCGACTTCCTCGACCGGGTGCCCGACTCCCATCCCGGACCCGTCCGGATCCTGAGCATGTGCGCCGGCCAGGGTCGTGACGTGATCGACGTCGTCGCCACCGATCCACGGGGCCGCGACGTCTCGGCGCTCCTCGTCGAGCTCGACCCGGGTCTCGTCGCCTTCGCCCGCGCGCGCGCCGCAGCGGCCGGCGTTGCCGACCAGGTCCGGGTCGTCGAGGGCGATGCCTCCCAGTGCCGTTGGTACGAGGACGACGTGCCCGCCGACCTGGTGCTCGTGTGCGGCGTGTTCGGCAACATCAGCTCGGGGGACATCACACGCACCATCGAGGCGCTCCCTGGGTTCTGTCGGACGGGGTCGGAAGTGATCTGGACCCGGCACCGGCGCCCGCCCGACGCCACGCCGGCCATCAGGGCCGACTTCGCCGCCGCCGGCTTCACCGAGCTCGCCTTCGAGGCGCCCGACGGCTACGTGCTGTCGGTCGGCCACCAGCGACTGGGTGGCGAGCCCGGCACCGGACCAGGCACCGGAACGGGAACCGGCACGGGCGCCTTCGACCCGGCGCGGCAGCTCTTCCACTTCGTCGGCGACGGCGGCCTGCCGGCATGAGCGCCCACGAGACGGACCTCGGGGCCGACGACCCGCCCGAGCCGCACCTTCGCCGCCGCCACCTCCGGTTCCTCCGCCATCCCCGCCGCACCGACCTCGCCCGCCACCCGCTCCACCCGCTCGAGCTGGTCTCCATGGCCCGGCGGACGGCCCGGCTCGAGCCCGCCCGGGTGCTCGTGCCCGCCCTGGTGATCTTCGGACTCGATGCGTTCCAGAGCACCTGGTTCATCGAGATCTCGACCGACCACCTGGGTCTCGAGTCCCTCGCCTCGGTGATGTTCCTCGGCGTCTCGACGCTCGGGCTGACGTTCTACTCCGGCATGCTCGAACGCCTCGTCGGCGCGGTCGAGCGCAACCAGACGCCGCAGCCGGTCGCGGTGGTCCTGGCGACCCTGCCCTGGCTGCGCCTGCTCGCGGCCGACGCAGTCCTCCTCGTCGTGACGGCCGCGTCCACCCTCTTCCTGGTCATCCCCGGACTCGTCGTGTCCACACTGTGTGCCCTGGTCGGACCCCTGATCAACCTGCTCGACTGCTCGGTGCGCGAGGCCTTCCGCCGCTCGGTGCGGCTCGTCTGGCCCCACTTCTGGATCGTGTTCGTCATGATCACGCTCCCGCTGGCGATCGAGCACGAGGTGGTGGTCCTCATCAAGGAACTGGTGCCCCACGAGCGGGTCTTCCTCGTCTTCATGACCAACTTCGCCCTGGGCTTCGCGTTCGGGGTGGCCCTGGGACTCGTGGAGGTCTCCCTGGCGGAGCAGCTCGTCACCGGAGCGCACGGCCCGGGCCAAGACGTACGCTCGGAGGACGCCGAGCTGCCGGGCGGAGCGGCCACGGCGTAACCGGGACGGCGTTCACACGTCAGGACCGCAGCAGTCCGGACAACCGGACAGAGGAGGTCACGATCACCATGGAAGAGACCATCCACGGAACGACGATGCCGGTGCTCGAGCTCTCGCTCCAGCCCGGGGAGTCGATCGTGTCCGAGGCCGGCGAGTTCTCCTGGATGTCCGATGCCATCCAGATGCAGACCAACACCGGCGGCGGCATGGGCGGCAAGGGGCTGATGGGTGCCGTCAAGCGCGCCGTGTCCGGCGCCTCCATCATGATGACCACCTACACCGCACAGGGCGGGCCGGGCTCCATCGCCTTCGCCTCCAAGGTCCCGGGCCACATCCTGCCCATCGACGTCGCCCCGGGGAACGAGTTCATGGTGCACCGTCACGGCTTCATGGCGGCGCAGCCGGGGATCGAATTGTCGATGGGTTTCCAGCAGTCCTTCCGGGGCGGCATCTTCGGCGGCGAGGGGCTCATCCTCCAGAAGATCGGCGGCACCGGCCGCGCCTTCGTCGACCTCTCGGGCGAGGTGATCGTCTACGACCTGGCGGCCGGGCAGACGATGCGGGTGCACCCCGGCCACGCCGGCCTCTTCCAGGCCTCGGTCACCTTCTCGGTGCAGAAGGTCCCCGGGCTGGCCAACCGCTACATGGGGCAGGACGGCCACCACTTCGCCGTACTGACCGGACCGGGGCGCATCTGGCTGCAGTCGATGCCCATCGCAGTCCTGGCCGGCGTCATCGGCCAGCACCTGGACACCGGCCACCCGGCGGCAGAGGGCGCCGTGGTCGGCGTCGGGGCGACCAAGGTCCTGGGCGACCTCTTCAAGTAGCTCCTGGCGTTCCAGTAGCTGCTCGCGTCGCTCCATCCGGCGACGGCGCGCTGTAACCCCTCGGGCCGGCCACCGTCATCCGTGCATGAAGGACGGAACGGAGGAGGCAGACCGAGATGACGACCGTGACTGACATCGAGCACCTCGCGACCACGCTCGACGGGGTGCACCTGGACGACGCGGATCGAGCAACGCTGCGCGCCGTGTTCGCCTTGGCGGGGCAGGCGGTGGCGGGTGAGGCCGACGAGGTGAGCGGCTTCTCCATCGTGTACCAGATGCCGGGTGGCGCAGGCGGCACACCGGGTTTCGAGTACGGCGGAATGGCCGACGGCAGTTGCTTCCAGAGCTTCCAGTGGGGCGTCAGCCGGCCCGGCGGCAGCGGCGGCATGGAATCGACCAGCTACTGAACCCGAAGGGACGGGGTCGGGTGGGCCGCTGCGGTCCGCCCGCCGGAACAAGTCCGGCAGGAGGGCCCGGCGGACACTCCCGAAGAACCCGTCCGGGCCGGCCTACGAGAGGTTGATGGCGTCGGGCGGGACGGTCAGCGGGAGCGCCCGGCCGTAGTGGCTGAAGACGAGCGTGCCGACCTCGCCCGGCGTGTCGTTCACGATCTTGTAGACCACGGGCCGGCCCTTCGCTGCGATGTACATGAGGCCGGTGCTCTTCTTGCCGTTGGTGGTGACGGTGTCTTTGACCACCACGACCTTGTGGCCGGCGAACGTGGTGGCCCGGCCGAGGCCGAGCGGGGTCGGGTGGCCCTGGAAGGCGGCGGAGACGAGGTCCGACGCGCTCGAGGAACTGGTCGAAGGACACGAAACGCGCATCGAGGGCGGAGAACTCGAGCCACTTGCCCCCGTACTGGTTCGTCTGGGCCGCCGTGGCGTGGCTGGCCCAGAACTTCTTCGGCGCGTTGAAGTACAGCAGCGGCCCGACCCGCTCGATCCGGATGATGCTGCCGGACTGGACGAAGACGCCGCCGCCCTCGCCGTCGCCGTTCACGAGCAGATCGAGCAGGATCACGCTCTTGCCCTGCGTGATCTTCCCGTCGATGCGCACGCTGCCCACCTTCTGCTCGGCGCCGATGGCCTTGACGAGCCAGGTGTCCGCCCGGCTGGGTGGGATCGAGGTGGACGTGGTGGACGGGGCGGATGTGGTCGTGGATCTGGCGGCGGCCGTCCCGTCCAGGGCGGCGAGGAGGAGCGCGGTGAGGAGCGCGGCGGTGGCGGCGTGCCGCGGGGTCAGGCGACCGGCGCGTGGGCGTACTCGGGGGTGGGGGCGCGGGCGCGTGCGGGGGCGCGGGCGCGCGGGGTCAGCGGGTGATGCCTCGGTGCCTGCCACGCGAAAGAGGGTAGTGGGGTCCCGGAGCAGGCTCGGGCCGCCGGCGGGGCGGCCCGACGATTCCCGTGGTCACACGGGGATTCAGGCCGGCTCGGGTTGGTTCCACTCGATCCAGCCCGAGCCCGCTCGCCCGTCGTCGGCCTGGCAGCGGACCATCGCCCGGGGGAAGCGGCTGGTCCGGCCGTCGTCGTTGCGCAGGAGCACCGGCCCGAAGGCGACGGGCGTCACGTCGAGCCCCAATCCGGGGTCGTGCCCGGGCGCGGCCGCGATCTCGATGCGGGCCTTCGAGGGGAACCCGTGGTCGCCCAGCTCCTCGGTCACCGTGAGCGCGGTGGCGGGGTGGACCTTGCCCGGCGTCTGGATGTATCCGAAGAAGACGGGCACGTCGGGGAGCATGCGGATGTCGGCCAGGTGGACGCGGGTGCCGTCACTGAGGCGGATGGAACACCAACACCATCCAAAGGCCCACCAGTCCCGCACGCCCCAGGAGTGGTCCCGCTGGCCCTGGCCATCGACGCGGAACGACTCGCCGTCGATCGTCACGGTCCCGGTGACCAGGCAGGGGATCTCGTAGCGGGTCGTGAGGTCGTAGTGGTACGCGACGCCGTCGGTCGCCCAGGTCAGGTCGACGCCGAGGGTGCGGGGCTGCCCGCGGGTGTCGCCGTAGGCGCCCTCCGGGTGGGCGAACTCCTCGCCGCGGAGGTGCGAGGCGGCGAGGCGGAACTCCTCGAGGGGGCGGCGCAGCTCGATCTCGACGCGTTCGCCGTCCCCGCTCTCGCTGACGAGACCGTTCTCCGGGGGGACCGGCATGCCGTAATTGACCGACGCGATGCCCGGGTGGCCGGGGCGGACGATCCAGGCCGTCCACCAGGCGACCCGGCGGTTGGGGTAGAGGCCGAGCCGGAGCCAGCCACCGAGCGAGCCGTCGGCGTGGACGAAGTCGCAGTAGTACGACTCGTTCCACAGGTCCTCGCCGTCGGGGGTGTGCCGGGCCTCGTCGCCCGGCAGGACGACGTGTGCCGCCGTCACCGGCCCGGGCCCGGATGCATGGCGGAGGCACCCTGAGGGCCCCGCACCTCGACGATGGGATCGTCGCGGTCGTCGAATTCGGTGCGCAGCGCCTTCGACATCACGGCGTGCTGGAAGTACAGCGTCGTGATGTAGGTGAGCTCGAGGATGGCGACCTCGTCGAGGTGGCGTGTCAACGCCGCGAAGAGCTCGTCGGGGACGCGGCCGTGGTCGTAGACGAGGCAGTCGGTGTAGGCCAGCACGGCGCGCTCGACCGCGTCGTACGTGCCCTCGGGCGCGACGCTCCAGGCGGGGATGTGGGTGACCTGCGCCTCGGGCATCCCGAGCTCGCGCATCGACTTGGCGTGTTGGCTGAAGACGAACTGGCTACCCGCGGCCCAGCCGGCTCGTATCTGGCCGAGCTCGCGCAGCTTGGGGTCGAGGACCCGGGTGGGGGACTGGTAGAGCCCGAAGCCCTTGACGCAGTGATCGAGGATGTCGGGGCTGAGGGCGAAGACGGTCCACCAGTCTCCCGTCGTGCCGTCCCAGCGCCCCGGTTCGGCCACGGGGTCGCGGCCCTCGAAGAGCCATTCGTACATGGTGGTGACGATGGGCGCGGTGGCCTCGTCCTTGGGGACCTGGCGGAGTCGGGGCATGTGGTCTGGTGGTGTGGTGGTGGTGGTGGTGGTGGGGTCAGACCGGGGTGGGCTGGCTGGGCAGCTCGTGCTCGGCGGCGAGGCTGGCCTCGATGGCCCGGGCGGGGGTGTGCGACACGTCGTCGTGCCTGAACTCGCGCAACCAGCAGGCGAATTCCAGGAGGATCCCGTCGGGGTCCTGGAAGTAGATGCTGCGGATGTACACGCCCGAGTGCATGGTGTCACTGAGGCCCCACTCCGAGTCGTCGTGGTTGGCGATCTCGGTGCAGTCGACGCCGGCGGCCATGAGCCGGTCGCGGTACTCCTCGATCTTCTCGGGCGCCACGTCGAAGGCGACGTGGTTCATGGACCCGACGGCGCTCGTGAGGTCGCCCTGATCGGGCCGGGCCGCCGGGGCGCTGACGCCCGGGACGCCGTCCGGGGCGTTGGGGAACCAGAAGAAGGCGAGGCAGTCGCCGCCGCCGCAATCGAAGAAGAAGTGCTGGCCCATTCCGGCCGGCAGCTCGATCGTCTTGACCAGGGGCATGCCGAGCACGTTGGTGTAGAAATCGACCGTCCGCTCCATGTCCCGGCACACGAGTGCCAAGTGGTTGATGCCCCGCAGTTCGAACCCGCCGCTGTCGCCTGTCATGTGAGCCTGCCCTCCTTCGGCGCCTCTGCCCCATCCGGGGGATCTCCCGGTGCCCGTTGGTCCCGTCCTGCCGGCCCGGGGTCGCGCCGAGCACAGGATAGGCCGCAATCCTGGCGCAGCCTCAGACCGTAGGACCGTTCGAGGCGCACTCCGGGTGGCTGGGATGCGGGGAGGGCTCCGGCCGAGTGGCCCGACGTGTCGGGGGCTTGGCCGTGGCCGGGGTCCTCCCCGCCGGCGGCTCGCTCAGACCGAGGCGATGCCGACCATGGGGGCGTTGAGGGGACGGCCGCCCATGGAGCCCATGAACGGCGCGTCGCCGAAGGTGAAGATGCCGCCGTCGCCGCCTTGTAGCCAGTAGCCGGCGGCGTCGTGGGTCGCGGCCATCCCGACGACGGGCGAGTTCAGGGTGGTGCCGATCATGGAGCCGTAGGGCGCCGCATCCCCGAAGACCGCCACGTTGCCGTTCGCGCTGGCCAGCCAGTACCCCGAGGAGTCGTGCGTCCCGGCCATGCCGGTGATGCGGTACCCGCCCGGGGCAAAGGGCGGTGCGCCTAGGTATGTCGCATTGCCGTAGCTGTAGACCTGGCCGTTGGCGTTGACCAGCCAGTAGCCGCCCCCGAGGAAGCTCGGCGCGGCGGCGGCCACCGGATAGGCGAGGTTCTCGCCCCCCGCCGAGCCGTAGAACGGAGCGTCGCCGAAGGCGAACACGCCGCCGTCGCTGGCGATGAGCCAGTAGCCGTGTCCGTCGAGAGTCGGGATCATGGCGACGATCGGTTTGTTCAGGATCATGCTCCCGGTCGATCCATAGAAGCTGGCGTCCCCATAGGCGAAGATGCCGCCGTCACTGGCCACGAGCCAGTACCCCCGATGGTCGGGCGTCGGCGCCATGCCGACGACCGGCTTGTTCAACCGCATCGAACCGGCCGAGCCGTAGAAGCCGGCGGACCCGAAGGTGAAGATGCCGCCGTCGGCGGCGACCTGCCAATATCCGGGCGGAGGTGCCGGCGGCTGGAGACAGGTCGGACTGGAGGCGGCGGTGGAGCCGCCGGCGGGGTCGGCGCTCAGCGACGGCGCGCCGCCGCCGGGTCCGAAGGTCACGTCCGCCAAGTACATGGGCCGAATGCCACACGCAAGGTAGCCGATCGTGTTGCCCTGCCAGCCGGCGAAGGCCATGACCGTTTGCCCATCGGGATGCTGTGTTGTCGGCGGTAGCGTGAAGACGTCAGGTCCTCCCGGTCCGGAGACGCCCGGCGCGGAAGGAAGCAACGGCCCCGACCTGTCTTGGCAACCTCCGCTTGGGTTGGCGCACGTGGCCCACCCAATGGCATATGTAGAGGTGCCATATTGCCCGCCCGAGTAGAAGAGATAGTACGTTCCGCCGCTGCCACCGGATCCGGGCCCGGGCAGGTAGTACATGTTGGGCCCTTCGACGACGCCACCTTGCCAGGGCTGGCCAGGGTCGGCAGGGAGGATCTGGGTATCACTCTGCGATAACGACTGAAGATCGGGTGCGAGTTGGGCCGACCAGATTCCCGTGGAGTTGCCGTCCGCGTTTCCGTCGTTCTTCCACAAGAGGTACGAAAGCCCCGTTTGCGGGTCGGTGAATATGTCGGGGTCGATACTGCCCCCGAGGCCGACCTGGCACTCCACGGGCTCAGAGTTCGCGTCGAAGTATGGCCCCAGTGGTGTGTTGGCGGTTGCCTCTCCAATGCACTGAGTACCGCTCGAGCTGTCCGTCGCCGTGTAGTACATGACGAAGACGGTGCCTTGGCTGCCGCCCGAGTAAGCGGCGACCGTCGGTGCCCATGTTTCGCCCGGTTTCGCCCAGTGGCCGAGCCCGCCGAGGGTGGGCAAAGCATCCGAAGTCAAGGGCGTCCAATGGACACCGTCGGGCGATATGGATTCCTGGATGTTGATGGTCTGGCTGGGCACCGCGAAGTTCTGCGTGGCGAATCCGTAGTACTCATTGCCGTAGTGGAGGACGCTCGGGTCCGGGAAGTCCCCCGGGTGGACCGGGGCCCAGTTGTCCGCCGTCGCGGCCGGCGCGGCGACCGAGAGGATGGAGACCGCCCCGATGAGGGCTACGAACGCGGCGAGCACCGACCGCAGAGTGGGGAGGCGGGGGTGCCGGTCGTGTTGGTGCGCTTCGACGCCAGGGGGGGACACCATTCTCCTTGCCGGAAGTAGTTCGCCGAAGCTCCGATCCCGCACCGCCATGCTACCGAGCGGGACGAGGACCCATCGGTCGGGAACGACCGTTCCGAGACCGGGAACGGGCCCACCCGGGTTACGGATGTAGGTTTCGGTACCGACACGGGACGGCGGACACGCGGATTGCCGCTCCGTCCGGACGATCATCGGATGGGGCGGACCAGGCGATCGACCGCCGTACCGAACGAAGGGATCGACGAAGGGACCGAGCATGGGCGAGCGGCGTAACGCAGTCATCGACATCGGGTTCAAGCTGATGAATCTCACGCACAAGGGTGTCCTGAAGCTGACCGGCGGTCGCTGGCCCCGCGATCTCCTCGGCATGCCGGGGGTGGAGCTCACCACGATCGGGCGCAAGAGCGGCCTGCCCCGCACGACCATGCTCGCCTCACCCGTCCACGACGAGCACAAGGTGGTCCTGATCGCCTCCAAGGGCGGGGACACCCGGGACCCGCAGTGGTACGCCAACCTCACGGCCAATCCCGATGTCGAGGTCACGATGAACGGCGAGACCCGCAAGATGCGCGCCCGGACGGCCTCTCCCGACGAGAAGGCCGCGCTCTGGCCCGACATCGTGGCCACCTACAAGGGCTATGCCAGCTACCAGGAGCGCGCCGGACGGGACATCCCGGTCGTGATCTGCGAGCCCCGATCGGACTGACGGAGGGGTCGGCGACGCCCCGGCCGGAACCGGGCGGCAGCGACGACGCGGGCGTCACCGGGGCGGCGGCTCCCATCCGCGACGGTGACGGTACGATGCGGCCAATGTCCATGGAGCCCACCGGCTCACCAGGTGAAGATGCAGGGGCGCTGACCAGCTCGGGCTCCGGCCGGGAGCAGGCGGACCCGTCCTTCGACCTGAGCATGGCGGTCGCGCAGCTGGCGTCGAACAGCACGGACCTGCGGATCATGTTGAAGCTGTTGGTCTCCCAGCTGGCCGACGTGCTCGGCGACCGCATCGCCGTCGAACGAGCCGGGGGGCGGTTCCGCAAGTCGGAGGACATCAAGTCGGTGCGCGTCACCCTCGGGGACGACACGCTCGAGGCCGTCGTGGAGGGCGCAATGGTGCGCTGCAGCATCGGCCATTCGTCCGGCGGCATCCGCATCCGCAGCGAACAGGTCGGCATGGATCAGTGGCTCACCCGGCTGCTGGCGACGTTGCAGTCCGAGGCCGCCCACAGCGAGCAGACGCGCCAGGCGCTGGAGCACATCGTGATCGGAGGGCAGTCGTGAGCGAGCAGTCACCCGAAGTGTCACCCGAGGTGCCGCCTGAAGCCGTGGCTCCTGACCTTCCGAAGGACGCCGCGCACCGGCTCGAGGAACTCGAACACGGCCTCTTCACCTCGGACCTGTCGGTGAACGAGTTCCTCCTGGTCAAGGAGGCGGGGTTCCATCCGCTGGGCTTCGTGATGGGCTCCTCGATCTACCACATCGGGATCCAGACCCGGAAGTGGGGCGAGAGCCAGGAGCTGACCAAGCTCACCGAGGCGATGTACACGGCCCGGGAGCTCGCCATGAGCCGGATGGAGGAGGAGGCGCACGAGCTCGGTGCCGATGGGGTCGTCGGGGTGCGCCTCGACGTCAACTACTACGAGTGGGGCAACGACTCGGCCGAATTCATCGCCTTCGGGACGGCGGTCAAGGCCGAGGACGGGACGTCGTACCGCAACGCCCTCGGCAAGCCCTTCACCTCCGATCTGTCCGGCCAGGATTTCTGGACGCTCATGCAGACCGGCCACGTCCCCCAGGGGCTCGTCATGGGCACGTGCGTGTTCCACATCGCGCACCGCAAGTTCACCCAGGCGCTGGGCTCCATGGGACAGAACGTCGAGCTCCCCAATTTCACGCAGGCGCTCTACGAAGCGCGCGAGCTCGCGATGACGCGCATGCAGGACGAGGCGGGCCGGCTCAACGCCAGCGGCATCGTCGGCGTCCGCCTCGAGGAGAAGTCCCACCAGTGGGGCTCGCACACGATCGAGTTCCTGGCCCTGGGGACGGCGGTGACCAAGGGCAGCGGGGAGGTCACCCTGCCCAAGCCGACCACGATCATCTCGCTCGACAACTGATGAGCGACGGGACGGGCGACCTTCCCGAGGCGGCTGTCCGCCGACTGGAGTCGACGGGGTTCTCCTCGGGCCTGACGGTGCCCGACTTCGCCGCCTGCCTCGACCTCGGGTTGCAGCCGGTCGCCCTGGTCCAGGGCTTCTGCGTCATGAAGTGGGGCTGGTCGGGCCAGAACTCGGGATACCTGCGCGGCCTGTCGCCCTACGCCGGCGGCCAAGGGCCCGCGGGGACGTACTCCGAGAGCTACCGGTGCCCCCACGGCTTCGTGTCCAACGAGCACCGCACCTGGGGCCAGAACCTCGAGCAGCCGTGGGTCGAGGCCGCGTGGGCCCAGGGTTACGGCTCGGCGTACGCCCGCATGCTCGAGGAGGCCACCACCCACGGGGCGCACGGCGTCATCGGAGTGGTGGACCGGGTCTCCAACGTCGCCGACACCGGCACGACCGAGTTCCACTTCCTGGGCACCGCGGTCACCGTCGAGGGCGGGCCGCCTCCCGCCGGCGGTGTGCCGTGGAGCACGTACCTCGCCGGACAGCGCCTGACCAAGTCGATCGAGGCCGGGTTCATGCCGGTCGCCGTGGTCGCCGCGCTGGCCTCGGTCCAGGTCTGGGCCTATTGCATGACGGAGTACTTCATGGAGGGCACCATGGGCTGGGGCGTGCCGTCGGGTCCGCAGCTCGTCGAGCAGGTGAGCAGGGCCCACATGGCCGTGCGCCAGCTGGCGCGCAAGCACGTGCGCGAACAACTGGCCGGCGACGAGCTCCACGGCGCCAGCATCGAGGTCGTGACCCGCGAGATGTCCCAGGGCGACGAGGTCATCGACTGCACGCTGCGGGGCAACCGGGTGCGCCGCTTCAAGGAGTACGACCAGGTCGCGCTCCCGAGACCCACGGTGCGCCTGACATGAGCCTCGAGGCGGCCGGCGCCGCCACCCCGAAGACCGACGTCCGCGCCGAGATGCTCCTCGGTGCCCAGTCGCTGGCCACCGCCCCGCCGCCGTCGAAGCGGCGCGGCCTCACCTCGGACCTCTCGGTCGACGAGGCGCTGCTGCTCCATGCCGCGGGATGGGAGCCGCTCGACCTGGTGTGCGGCGTCGCCGTGGTCTCCGTCCCGGTCGGGGTGTGGAACTGGGGGAGGGGTTCGATCTCCTACGCGTCCGACGCCCACGATGCGGCCGTGGATCAGGCGACGCGAGAACTGCGCGGGGAGTGTGCCAAGGTGCACGGGCACGGCGTCGTCGGCGTGCGGTTCGAGGTGTCGGTGCGCACCCACCACATCGACGTCGAGCTGGTGGGCACCGCGGTACGGCCGATCGACGGCAAGGATCCACGGGGCACCGACGCCGCCTTGGCCATGCCGTTCGTGTCCGACCTCTCGGCCCGCGACTTCACGCTGCTCCTGCGAGCCGGCTGGATGCCGGTCGGTCTCGCCTTCGGCGCCAGTTTCGTCTACGCCCCCCGGCGCACGGCGGGCATGGCCATGAAGCAGTCGACCCAGAACGTCGAGCTCACCAACTACACCGAGGCCATGTACTCTGCCCGCGAGTCGGCCATGGAGAAGATGCAGCGCTCGGCGCTGGCGGCGCAGGGTCAGGGGGTTGTGGAGGTGAAGGTCACCGAGGGCCCGATCAGCTTCGCTCGCCACGTCGTCGGGTTCACGGCCTGGGGCACCGCGGTCAAGCTGGTTGCCGAGGAGCACCAGTTCGTCCGGCCCGAGCTCGTGCTCCCCCTCGACGACGCCGTCGTGCAATTCGAGGCTGAGTCGCTGCGCGGCCAAGGGGGCAAGGGAGGGAGACACCGGTGAGCAGGCAACACAACTGGGACGCCTGGGCGCGTGCCTTCGAGGAAACACACGGGCCCGACGGGTTCGCCGCGCTCTTCGCCCTGGGTGGCCGGTTCAAGGACCCGGTGACCGACTGGACCACCGACCTGCACAAAGTTGCCCGCGACACCGACGCCATCTTCCCCGACTGGGCCCAACGGGTGGACCGCATCCGGGGCGGCGAGGACTGGGCGGTCTTCGAATGGACCGGCACCGGGACGTTCACCATGGGGGACGGCCCCGGGATACCCATCACGATGGAGGGCGCCACGGTGATAGAGGTGGACGCCGAGGGCAAGATCACGTCGTGGCGTGACTACCTCGACACCAACGAGCCGACGCAGCAGATTCAGGCCGGGCTCGAGCGCGCCGTCGAAGGCGGCTGACCGGCTGACCGCCTGACAGGCTGACAGGCTGCCGATCGACCGGCTGACCGACAGGCCGACCGGCCGCTCAGGCCTGCTCGGCCACCGCCTTCACGTGCGCCAGGCGGACGTCACGGGCGTCGTCGTACTCCTGCGCCGCCTTCTCGTCGGCCGCCATCTCCGAATCGATGTCGGTCTCGGCCCAGCCGATCACGCCCATCTCCTCGAAGGCGGAGCGCAGCTTGGGCCCCCACAATCCGATGTCGCGCAGGATGGGGACGATCCGCATGAAGAGGAAGTTGCGGAACACTCGCAGCGTCTCGCTGTTCTCCACGTACACGCCGATCTCGGGCGGCAGCTCGAGGCGCTCCCAGATCTCCTCACCGAGGAAGCGGTCCCGCATCAGGTAGCAGGCCTCGATGCAAAAGGCCTCCCGGTCGTCGCGCTCGGCCTGGGTGAGCTGCGGGTAGTAGTCGCGCAGCGCCAGGCGCCCGAACATGACGTGGCGCGCCTCGTCCTGCATGACGTAGGCGTTGAGCGCCCTGGCCAGCGGCTCGGTGGCGTTGTTGCGGATGATCCCGAACGCCGCGAGGGCGAGCCCTTCGATCAGCACCTGCATACCGAGATACGTCATGTCCCACCGGCTGTCGGCGATGACGTCGTCGAGCAGTGCCTTGAGATGCGGGTTGAGCGGGTACACCAGCTGCACCTTCTCGTGCAGGTAGCGGCTGTACACCTCCACGTGGCGCGCCTCGTCGATGACCTGGGTAGCGGCGTAGAACTTGGAGTCGATGTCGGGGACGGTCTGCACGATCTTGGCGGTGCAGATCAACGCCCCCTGCTCGCCGTGCATGAACTGGCTGAAGCGCCACGCCTCGAAGTGCCGGCGCAGCTCGCCCTTGCGCTCGTCGGACATCTTGTCCCACCACTCGGTTCCGTGGATGGGGTTCATCTCGTCCGGCATGCCGACCGGATTGGTCAGGTCGACCTCCTGGCTCCAGTCCAGTCGGTCGCTGCCGATCCACTGACGCCGGGTCCCCTTGTCGTAGAGGCGCAGCAGCTGGTCCCGGCCGCCGGTGTAGTCGAAGTCGAACATGGTCGTGGACGGCGACTCGATGCCCCACTTCGGCTCGAAGGCGAGATCCGAATCGGTGATCGACGGGCTGGTGGTCATGGGCCCCCCTTTGGGTCACGAATGTATCGATTGTGCGGCGCCGCTCCCGGCCACGACGCTATCGGGTCTGCGCGGCAGCGTCATGCGGAGGGGCCGCCCCGTCGGCCCGCCGGACCCCTCCCGGGGAGTGGCCGACCCGACCCCCAGCCCTCGACGGATGGCCCTCCGCGGCAGCCGCTCAGCGGAAGTCGAAGGCGACCTTGATGGCGCCGCTCTGCTCCTGGGTCGCCAGTGCGATGAACGCCTCGCGCCATTCGTCGAGACGGAAGGTGTGGGTGAGCAGTCCCGTCATGTCGACGCGGCCCTGCTCGGCGAGGCGCAGGTAGTGGGCGATCCCGTGCAGGCGGACGCCCTCGACCTCCTCCACGCCGAACGCGTTGGACCCCACCCACGAGAGCTCCTTGAAGTACAGCGGCGACCACTCCCAACGCTCCGGCGCGTGCACGCCGCTCTTGACCATGGTGCCGCGCTGCTTGAGCAGGCGGACACCGATCTCTGCGGTCTGCGCCGTGCCCACCGTGTCGTAGACGACGTCGAAGCCACCCGGGTGCGCCATGGGCAGCGCGTCGCCACCGAACTTCTGGAGCACACCGCCCGACCACGCCGCCGCCTCCTCGAGCAGCTGCTCGACCGGGAACGGATCGACCACGGTCGCTCCGAGGCGCCGGGCCAGGGCCGCCTGGGCGGGGAATCGGGCGACGACCATGACCTCGACGTCGGGGTACAGGGCGCGCACGATGGCCGTGGCGCAGCTCCCCAGCGCGCCCCCGCCGTAGACCAACACCTTGCCGCCCGGCGGTGGCGGGTGCCTCGTGACCGAGTGCAACGAGACCGCGAAGGGGTCGCCGAGGACGGCCACCTCGTCGCTGACACCGTCGGGCACGGGGATGAGCATGGACTCGTGCGCCGGCAGGTACTCGGCGAAGCCACCCGGCGCGTCCTTCGACGTGCCGGTGTGGATGCCCGCGGCGATCGGCCCCTCGGTGAAGTGCCAGCACAGGCTGTAGTCACCGTCCTGGCACGACGGGCACGGCGGGTCGATGCCCCGCGGCCCGCACGAGAGCCAGGGGTTGAGCACGACCCGCTGGCCCACCTCGAGCGTCGTGACCGCGGGCCCCACCTCGACGACGTCGGCCACGACCTCGTGCCCGAACACCGTCGGGAACGAGAAGTACCCGTTCAGCGCGCTGTCGCCGAAGTCGTCGCCGAAGTCCATGAAGACCATCTTGGCGTCGGAGCCGCAGATGCCGGTCAGCCGGGTCTTCGCCACCGCCCAGTCGTCGCGGACGAGACCGGGCCGCTCGAGCTCCTTCATGACCATGGGGACCCGGGAGAGCCCCACCTGCAGATGATTCGACGGGTCGGGCGGTGTCCACTGCTCGGGCCGGACACCGTAGAGAAGACCTTGCATGGAGAGACGCTCCTAACCGATGACGTGCACGGCGCCGTGCACGATGACACTGCTGTTGTTCGAATTGGAGGCCGCCACGCCGATGATCAGCGCCAGGATCACGATCCAGGCGAACCCGACGATGATCCCGGCCAGTGCGAGACCCGCGCCGCCCTGCGCGCCGTTGGAACGGCGGATCTGCGAACGCGCCACGAATCCGAAGATGATGCCCACGATGCCGGGCACACCGAAGAACAGGATCCCGGCGCACGAGCACACCAGCGATGCGATCGCCAGACCGTTCGTCCTCTTGGTCGCGGGCGCGCCGTACGGCATCTGCTGTCCGTAGCCGTAGGGCGGGTAGGCGCCCGCGCCGCCGTAGGGACCGGGGGCGCCCGGGTACGGGGGCGGCCCGCCGCCACCGGGTTGGCCGGGTGTCACCGTGAAGCTGCCGTAGGCGGGTGCCTGTCCCGGGACGGCGGGCGGGCCGGTCCACAGCTCGGGCGGGTACCACTTGGCGTCAGACGCCAACCACCATCCTGGACCCTGGGAGGTGTCGCTCATGCCGTGACCGTGCCCGTTCCGTGCGTGCCGAGTGCAGGGGAGCATACGGGGCGGCCCTCCCGGGCGTCAGGACTCAGGCGACGTACGGGCAGTGCCGGCAGCCCGACCCGCAGCAGAAGCCGCGCCGGGCCAGGTACCCGGCGGTCAGGACGACGAGCCCGGATGCCGGATCGACGTAGGTGTCGTCACCGGCACGGAGGGCCTGCTCGTGCGCCCGGAGGATCTGTGCGTAGCGGGGATGGTCCGCCGGCAGGCGATCGGCGGACGGCCGGGCGAGCGACCTCTCGGCGAGCGGCTCCCTCCGAGCCGCGTCGCGCCCGGGGTCGTCGCCGTCTCCCGGTCCACCCATGCGATCTGAGGTGTGCTCGCCCCGCCCCGCACGCGGGACGGGGCGGATCCCGCTACCTCCTGGTGGTCCGCCTGGCCGTCGTCGCCTTCTTGGCCGGGGCCCGGCGCGCCGTCGCCTTCTTGGCCGGGGCCCGGCGCGTCGTGGCCTTCTTGGCCGGGGCCCGGCGGGCGGCGGTGGCCTTCTTGGCCGGCGCCTTGGCCGCCGCGGGGGCGGTCGACTTGCCGGCGGCGGCAACCGCCGCGTCGACGGTCGGGTACGCACCCTTCGCCAGCTTGGGAGCCTTCGCAGGTGCGAGCACCGCATCCTTGAACGCCTTGACCGGGGTGATGCGCGCCTTCTTCGACGCCTTGATCCGGATGGCCTCACCGGTCGCCGGGTTCCGGCCCATGCGGGCGGGACGGTCGACCTTGACGAACTTCGCGAAACCGGGGATCGAGACCGGTTCCACACCCTTGGCGACGACCGCGGTGACCACGTCGGTGAAACCGTCGAGGACGGTGATCACCGTCTTCAATTCGACATCGGACTGGACTGCGACAGCTTTTGCTAGTTCTCGCTTGTTCATGGGTCCATTGTGGCCGATGCGCGCCCTGCCATGCACATCCTTTGGGCGCCGATCGGCATATTTCTTGCCCTGGCGCACGGCAACGGCCCGGACCCGGCGGCTCCTACGGCAGGAGTTGACCCCAATAGGGGCGGTCGTCCTCCCGTTTTTCCATGAGGATGAGGACCGTTCCCCACGGATCGCGGCACCATGTCGTCTGCAACCCGGCCACGTCGGCAATCCCGCTCGTGAGGAATTCGACCCCCCGCGACTCGAGCTCGGCGCGCGTGGCGCGGAGGTCGTCGCACAGCACCCCGACGTGGGTGATGCCGACCCTCGTGACCGAGGGCCGGCCCGGTCCGGCGGGGACGACGGGTGCCGCCGGATAGTCGATGAGCTCGATGACGCGGTCGTCCGTCCCGAATCCGACGATGGCCGCGGTGACGACGACCGGTGACGGGACGAGCTCACCCATGTCGTGCTCGATCTGGCGGCCCTCCATCCGGTACGGCGGCGACAACACCCGCAGACCGAGGACATCGGAGTACCACTGGACGGCGGCCTCCACGTCGGGCACGCAGACGGCGGTGTGGGCGAAACCGGTCAGCACCGGCTCAGCGTACGTCGGGCGACGTCGCGCCCCGGGCTAGCTCCAGCGGGCGATCTCGTGCTGGAGGCGCTTGTTCCACGCCTGGGCGTGGACGTTGAACCGTCGCTCAGCCTTGCGCAGGACGATGATGCTGAAGAACACCAGTGGCGCGAAGAAGGCCGCCACGGCGCTGAAGATGATGATGCGCAGCTTGCCCTGCACGCTCCCCGAACTCTCCATCCACCCAGTCTGGCCCGTCGGCCATCCGTGCGCACTAGGGCCCTTTGGCACTAGGCATTGGGTGGTGAGCGTGGCCCAATGACGGACATGGACTCCGAGGAGACCCCCGACGCGCCTGTCGCGGCGACGCCGGGCCCTCCGGTGGCTCCCGAGCAAGAGGCTCCCCAGGGTGAGGCGGCCAAGCCGGCGTCCCGCCACCGGGTCCGGCGGATCAGCGCGTGGGTGCTCGTCGTCCTGGCGTCGTTGCTCATCCCCATCTCGGTGATCTCGGTCTGGGCCATCCGCACGGTGACCAACACCGACCAGTACGTCGAGACCATGGCCCCGCTGGCGCGCAACCAGGTCATCGACGAGCACCTGGCGGCGAAGGCGACGGACGCGCTGTTCTCGACCCACATCGTGGAGAACAAGGTGACGGCGGCGCTGCCGGCGAAGGCCAAGCCGATCGTGACGCCGATCGTGAACCAGGTACACGGTTACGTGGAGGGCCTGGCCCTCAAGTTCTTCGAGAGCCCCCAGTTCGGGAAGCTGTGGGACGGGCTGAACCGGCACAGCCACGATGCGGTGGTCGACGTGCTGACCGGCAAGCAGACGCCGCTGACGAAGAAGCTCGAGAAGGGCGGCGCGATCGTCGTCAACGTCACCCCGGCGCTCAACAACATCATCGACAAGGCCAACGCCAAGGGCATCACGCTGTTCAACCCGGCCAAGGCGATCCTGACCCAGGGCGACAAGCTCGGCGTCACCGTCGTCTCCAAGTCGCAGGTCTCGCAGTTCACCGGGCTCTTCAACCTCATCGTGAAGCTGAAGTGGGTGATCCCCGCCATCGCGCTGGCGCTGGCGGCCCTCGGCATCGGGCTCGCGGTGGAGCGCCGCAAGACGCTGCTGCGGATGGCCATCGGGGTGGCGCTCGTCACGATGCTGCTGCTCGCCGGCCTCTCCCTGGGGCGGATCACGTTCATCAACCAGGCCGGCCACTCCTTCAACAGGGAGGTGGCGGCCACGGTGTGGGACACCATGCTGCGCTTCCTCAAGACGGACCTGCGCTGGATGCTGCTCCTCTCGGTCCTCGTGGTCCTCGGCGCCTGGCTGGCCGGGCCGGCCCGCTACGCCGTGTGGATCCGCTCGACGGTGGCCAAGGGGGCCCGCTGGGTGGCCGCCCAGTGGCATGCGCTGACCTCGGGTGCCGGGCGCGCCGCCGCCGGGTCGGACCGGGCCCGCCGCAGCGGCGGATGGATCACCGAGCACCTCAACGGCCTGCGCATCGTCGGCGTGGTCGTGGCGGCGCTCTTCCTGGTCTTCGGCGGCAACCTCACGGGGTGGAGCCTGCTGATCATCGTGATCGTGCTGGCCGTGTATCTCGGGCTGCTGCAGCTGGTGGCCGCCTGGGCGCGCAAGGTCGCCAACCCGGTGGCGGGCTCCGGCACGGCCTGAGCGCAGGGGCGGCGCCCGCCCCCGGCCGGACCCCACCGGATGTGACCTTCGTCCCTAGTTCGGGCCGCCGCGGGGCCGCAGACTGGCCAGTGAGAGGTGTGGGGCCGCCGCGTGGCGGCGGGCGGGTCAGCTCGTGATCGGCACGGCTCACACGGGAGAGGGTCACTGATGGCAGACATCTCGTTGATCATCGGATCGCTGGGCCTGGTCGTCGCGGGTTTCGCGGCGTGGTACACGATCTGGCATCGCAGGGTCGAGTCGTCCTTCGAGCGGGTGCCGGTACGGGCCGGACGGTCGGCGCACGTGCTGCGTGAAGGCGCCGACCTCGACGACCGCACCCGCTAGGGGGAAACGGCGCGTGCGGGCGGGCCTTGTTGTGCACCGGTTGTCGAACCGTACCCTCCCGGAGTCGATTTCTTATGGGGCGCTTAACCGTGCCCCGTAGGGTGGTCAGCATGCGGATGCGGTGGCGCTTCGGTCTGGTGGCGATCATCGCCGCCGCGGTCGTCGCCGGTTTCACGCCGCACGGCGTGCTGTCGGCCGCTGAGAGCAGCGGTGCCGAGATGGTCCAGCTCGCCGAGGCCCCCGTGGCCATGCCGCTCACGTGCATGGACGTCACGTGTGGCAAGGGCACGCCTGCGATGTCCGCACCGGCGCCGGCCGTGGCGCTGGCAGCGGTCATGGCCGGGATCGCGGCCGCGGTCGTGGCGGCGTCGGTCATCCGGCGCCGGCGGGCGCTGGTCGTGGCCCTGCCTGCGGGCGCACGCGACCCTCTCTTCCACCCGCCCCAGTTCTCCTAGCTCGGAAACTGCGCCCCCCGGCGCATCCCCGGCCCCGCCCCCGCTGAGCGGGCACGGGCGCCCCAGGACATCACGCAAGGAGGCCCTCCCGGGCCCCTGCACCGAGCCCCCGAGCGCGCGCACTCCGCCGCCTCGGCCGAATTCAGGAGAACGAATGACGAAGTCATCAACCGGGTCGTCGCGACAGGCGCGGCCCACCACGAAGAACCAATCCACGAAGCCGGCGACGAAGCGCCCGCCGGGCGCCCGCCCGCCGGGCGCCGCCCCCGGGAAGCAGGCCCCGGGTGGTCACGCCACCGCGGCGACAGCAACGAAGCGCCCGCCGGCGGGCGGGCGCAGCGGCCGGCAGGCGCAGGGGTCACGCACGCCCCCCGGGCGGAGGGCGCCGGCACGGGCCTCGTTCCGCTCGCGGCACCCCGCGCTGACCGCGCTGGTGCCGGTGGTACTGGTCATCGCCGTCATCGCCACCATGGTGCTGATCAAGGCCACGGGACGGCCGGCGTCGACGGCGGCGCACCATGCCTCGTCGAACACCGGCGCCACGGTCCTCCCCGCGAGCGTCCTGGCGTCGTTGTCCGTGCCGACGGCGACGCTCGACGCGGTGGGCAGCCCGGCCTCCGTCGTCCCGCCCACCTCCGTCGGGGGCGGCGGGGCGATCCTGCGGGGAGCCGACGGCAAGCCGCTCGTCACCTATATCGGTGCCGAGTACTGCCCCTACTGCGCCGCCGAGCGCTGGGCCCTGGCCGTCGCGCTGTCGCGGTTCGGGACCTTCTCGCACCTGTCGGGGACCCACTCGGGAAGTGCCGACGTCTACCCCAACACCCAGACGCTCTCGTTCTACGGGTCGAGCTACTCGAGCCCCTACGTGGACTTCCAGCCGGTCGAGGAGGCCACCAACCAGCAGGTCGGAGGCACGTACCAGACCCTGCAGACCCCGACGGCCGCCCAGAGCTCGCTCATGTCGACCTACGACGCCACGGGGAGCATCCCCTTCCTCGACATCGGTAACCGCTACGTCATCACCGGTGCGAGCTACTCGCCCCAGGTGCTCCAGGGCATGTCGCGGGCGCAGATCGCGGCACAGCTGAGCGATCCGTCGAGCCCGGTGGCGCAAGCCATCGACGGGACGGCCAACGACATCACCGCCGCCATCACCCGCGTCACGGGAAGCCAGCCCAGCAGCGTGGCCAACTCGCCGGCGATCGCAGCGATCGCCAAGAAGTTGGGGGCGTGACGATGGCCGTGGCAGCGACGGCGAGGGCGACCACCCATCCGCGCCGGGTGCGGGCGTGGGCGATGGCCGCCTCGCTCGCGCTCTCGCTGGCGTCGGTGGGCATCGCCTCGTACCTGACCGTCACCCACTACGCCGACCCGGGCGCCCTGGCCTGCCCGGACACGGGGATCGTCAACTGCACGCTCGTGACGACCAGTTCCTGGTCGGTCCTGTTCGGGATCCCGGTGGCCGTCCTCGGGCTGGTGTGGGCGGCCGTGATGACGGCGCTGACCGTCCCCTGGGCCTGGCGCTCCGCCCGGCCGTGGGTCGACCGTGCCCGCCTCGCCGTCTCGGGAGCCGGCGCGGCCATGGTCCTGTACCTCGTCTACGTCGAGCTCTTCCGGATCGGAGCGATCTGCCTGTGGTGCACGGCCATGCACGTCACGGCGGTGTGCCTCTTCGGGGTCGTCCTGGCGGCCCGGGCGCCGGTCCCCGCGGATGACCTTGGTCCCTCGCCGCGGTGACCTTCGCCCCTATTGGGCGCCGAGAGGGCTCCTCACAATGGGTACGAGGTGAGTGGACGCCATTGTGCGGAACTGGCGTGTCGGTGTGGAGGAGGTTCCCATGTGGAAGCGGGAGAGCGAGGCGGGCGACAGCATCGTGGCCAGGGAGTGCCAGGCGTTCCTGAACGGGACGCTGGCGGAGTACTGGGAGGAGTCGGGGGTCGTCGTCCCGGTCTGGGCCTGGACGAACCTCCTGGCCCACGGCAGCGAGGAGATGGTCGGGGAGAGCGTCCTCCATCCGGCGCGTCCGCGTCGGCCGGGCCGGAGCTGGCGCATCGCCCGCTCGTACCTCGCCTACCGGGTCCTCGAGCACACCGACGCCCGGTGCACGCTGCGCGACCTCCAAGCGTGCGTCCTGGTCCCGCTCGAGCTCGAGATGGCGGCCCTGCCCGAAGTCGGCCGTTGGACACCGCGGCAGTGGGTCGACACCGTCGACCACGCCATCCGCAGGCTGCACCTGCCGCTCGACCAGTAGCACCTGTCCGTCGGACCCACGGGGGACGGTCGGCCCGGCAGGTCCGACTAGGAGCCGACGCGCCCGATCCAGCGCTCCACGGTGCGCGCCAGCGCCGGGAGCGGGAGGATCCCCGCCCGCAGCACGAGGTCATGGAAGTCCCGCAGGTCGAAGCGCGCGCCGAGCGCGTCAGACGCCACCGCGCGCAGCCGGACGATCTCCCGCCGGCCAACCATGTAGGCCAGGGCCTGGCCGGGATAGGAGATGTAGCGGTCGACCTCTGACTCGATCTCCATGCGGGGCAGCGGCGTGTGCTCGCACATCCAGTCGAGCGCCTGCCCGCGGGTCCAGCCCAGAGCGTGGAGCCCGGTGTCGACGACCAATCGGCTCGCCCGCCACGAGTCCGCGGTGAAGAGCCCCATCCGGGCCAGGTCGTCGCTGTAGAGCCCCATCTCGTCGGCGAGGCGCTCGCTGTAGAGGCCCCAACCCTCCGCGCAGGCGGTGTCGTGCAGCACCCGCCGGACCGGGGGAAGGTCCTTGGACTCCATGGCGATGGTGAGCTGGAAGTGGTGCCCCGGTACCGCTTCGTGGAACGCCATGTCCTCCGCCCCGTAGCGGTGGCGCTCCCCGGGCTCGGAGGTGTTGAGGAAGTACGTCCCCGGGCGCGAGCCGTCGAGCGCGCCCGGCATGTAGTAGGCCGCCGCCATGCCGGCCTCCTCCGCCTCGGGGACGGGCTCGACGGTGCAGGGTTCGTCGGGGACGACGGCGAACCACCGGGGCGACTCCGCCTCGGCCGCGGCGACGACGCGGCGGGCATGGTCGAGCATCTCCTCGCGGCTTCCGTAACGCAGCGAGGGGTCGTTCGACAGGCGATCGAAGATCTCGGCGATCTCCGCGGTGCCCCACAGCCGCGAGCCCGTCTCGGCGAGCTCGAGGCCGACCTCGTCAACGATCTCCCGGCCGGCGGCGTGCAGCTCCTCGTGCGAGTAGTCCATGGAGGTGTGCAGGCGCGCCAGCACGCGGTACATCGCCTCGCCGCCGGGAAGGAAGCAGATGCCAGGGTGGTCGTCGTCACGGGCCGCCGGGAGCACGTCGGACCGCAACGTGTCCCGGTAGGCCGCCAGCGCGGGGCGGACGGACTCCTCGATCGCGGCGGCGATCTCCCCGGCGAAGACCCGGTCGTCGACGTCGGGCCGCGCCGCGGCGCCCAGGGTCGGATCGGCGACCACCAGGTCGAGCTGCGCGATGGCGGACTGCACGAGGCGCGCCACGGCGGTGCGGCCGGCGGCGGTGCCCGCGCGGTGCCGCCCGGCGACGGTGGTCAGCAGCTCGGGCATGGCGCGCAGGCGGGCCAGGTAGCCGCCGCGCCGCTCGTCGGTGTCGAGGGGAAGCTTCGGCAGCCAGGTCAGCACGGCCGCGACCGGCGCCACGAACGTGTCGCAGATCGTGAACTCGGTCTGCGGCACCGCAGCGGCATCGGCCATGCCCCGCGCCATGTGGCGGACGAAGTCGAGCGTCTGGAGCTCCGTCTCGTCGAGGCCGAGTTCGGCCATCTGCTCGGCCTGCTCCGCCACGGACGTCAGCCTGCGGGCCTGGTCCTGCTCGCTCTCGACGCTGAAGTCCGGGAGCCGGTCGTCGTAGCCGGGGACGCCGTACAGCGATGCGGTCAGCGGATCGGCATCGAGGACCGTCGAGAGCAGGTCGGCTGCGAGGTCGTCGACGGACATCGCCGGGAGGCTACCGCGGGCACCACAGGCAGCACCTCGAATCGATCAGGCGCGCGTCGCCTCGGCCTTGAGCATCCGGACCACCAGCTCGGGGTGCGACAGGAACGGCGAGTGATCCGACTCCCATTCCACGGCCCGGGTGCACCGGGCGGCCATGATGCGTTGCAGTCCGGGGTGGATCGCCAGGTCGTTGGCGCAGGCAGCGTACGTCGAGCGCTTGGACAGCCAGGCGACCGAGCGCGGCGTCTGCTGGAGCGTGACCATGGGCTGGGGACCCAGGCGTTCGACGGCCCACGCCGCCGTCCCGGGGTCGCACTCGTTGTAGAGGCAGGCTGCGGCGAGCGCCGGGTCGACCGTGATCAGGCCGTCGTCGTGCGGGATCACGGCCTGGCTCAGATCGGGCCGGCCGTCGTGGGAGATGGCGGCGGCGGCGGGATCCCCGGTGGCGACCGAGGCGCAGGACTCGGACGCCGTGAGCGCCATGGCGCAGAGAAACACCAGCCGCCCCACGGCGGGATGGTCCCCGGCCTCGGTGATCACCGCCCCGCCGTACGAGTGCCCGACGAGGACGACGTCGCCGCCCGCCTGCTGGTCGAGCGCCTCACGGACCCGGGCGGCGTCCGAATGGAGATCGCCGAAAGGTCCCGTGTCGGCCCCGTGCCCGGGCAGGTCGACGGCGAGGGCATCGATCCCCTCGGACGCCAACGCCGTCACGACGGGTTCCCAGCACCATGCGCCGTGCCAGGCGCCGTGGACGAGAACGACCGGCCGGCTCACCGGGCAGGGCCTCCGGACACCTCGGCCTTCGCCGCCAGGATCGCTCCGATGCGATCACGCATGGCGCCGGCGTGGTGGTCGTCCGTGAAGACGTAGCTGCGCCGTGTGCGGATGGCGTCGACCACGTGCGCCGCGACGACATCGGGTGCGACGGTGCCGATGGGGTTCATGGCGGTCTTGATCATCCCCGGCATGACGACGCTGACCCCGATGGGAACACCCATGTCCTCGAACTCCGCCCGCAACACGTCCGAGAGCCCCAGCACTCCGTGCTTGGCGACGGTGTAGGGCCCGAGATTGCCCCGGGGCAGGACGGCCGCCATCGACGCCGTGTTGACCACGTGACCCTCTTCTCCCGACGCCAGGATCAACGGCACGAAGGAGCGGATGCCGTGGATCACGCCCCACAGATCGATGTCGACGACGCGATGCCACTCCGCGAGGGGGATCTCCCAGGCGTGGCCCCCCGTGACCACGCCGGCGTTGTTCACGGCCACGTGGAGCTTCCCGAATCGCTCGACGACGGCACGACCGACGGACTCGACGGCGTCGGGATCCGTGACATCGGCGGGGACGGCAACGACGGCCGCACCCTGCTCGCCGAGCCGCGAGGCGTGGTCCCCGAGGCGCTCCTCGTCGATGTCGACCATGACCACCTGCATGCCCTCGCCGAGGAACGCTTCGACGATGGCCAGTCCGATACCGCTGGCGGCACCGGTCACGACCGCGGTGCGGCCCTCCAGTCGTTCCATAGCAAGGCTGATGGTATGACAGCGCCGGCGCTCGCCGAGTCAGCGGGTCGAGTCTCGCCCCGAGAGGCGAGGTAGCCTCACCCCGACTCCATCGGGTCGTCCTCCGCCCGCACCCCGACGAGAGATGGTGCTCCATGGCTGCTGTCGACCGCGCAACTCGTCCACCCGGAACCCGGGACAGCCGGGCTCCCCACGGTGCGCACGCGGCGCGCCGTCGGGGCATCGGGTCCGCCGGCGCCCTCGCACTCACGGTGGCGATCCTGTGGCTCCAAGGCGTGGGAAGCCCTGCTGCGACGGCCGCGACGGGCTGTGTCACGTGGGTCCGGCCCGCGCACAGTGCGGTCCCGCGCGACGTCGCGGCGTGGGCTCAGGGCCGGGCGGTCGTCGGCCAAGGATCGTTGTGGACGACCCGGGCGGCGGTCGGTGTTCCTCCCCGGCCCGACGGCACCGGCTGGCTCCTGAAGTTCCCCTGGCTCACGAGACCGAACGGGCTTCCCCGCATCGACGGACGCCGACTCAACGGTCCGGGCGTGTTCCGTTACGACGTGAACCGTGCCTATGACGCCCGTGGAGCCTTCAACACCTCGACCCTCCGCTTCTCGTCTGCGGGGTGTTGGCAGGTCACCGGTCGCTACGGATCCTCGACGGTGCGCTTCCAACTGCGCGTCGGGAGTCGCTGAGAGGCCACGGCATCGGCTGGAAAACGCCTTTAGTGTTGGCGGCGTGCCTCCCGAAATGATGCCGGCGGCCGTCTACGTGGGCGACGGCAGGATCGCCGTGGAGGACGTCCCCCGCCCGGAGCCGGGACCCGGCGAGGTGCTCGTCGAAATTGCCGAGTGCGGGATCTGCGGATCCGATCTGCACATGGTCCTGGAGCGCTACGCCAAGCCGGGTGCGATTCTCGGCCACGAGTGGTCGGGCGTCGTGGCCTCGGCGCCGACGGGCTTCGGCTGGACGGCCGGGGACAGGGTGGTGGGGAACGCGGCCCGGGGGTGCGGCGTGTGCCGGCCCTGCCGACGGGGCCGTCCCTCGGTGTGCCTCAGGCGCCCCTCGGCGGACTACCTCGGGTACCGGGGTGCGTTCTGCCGCTACAAGACGGTGGCGGCGGACAGCCTGATCCGGATCCCTGATTCGCTCCCGACCAGATTCGCCGCGCTGGCCGAACCGACGGCGATCGCCCTCCACGCAGTGCGGCTGGCGGGTGTCGCTCCCGAAGATCGGGTGCTCGTCACCGGGGCCGGCCCGGTCGGGCTCCTCATCATTGCGGTGCTGCGGGCGCAGGGGATCACCGACATCACCGTCAGTGAGCCGTCAGCGCTCCGGCGCCAGAGGGCACTCGACGTCGGCGCCGCCCGGGTCGTCGCGCCCGACGCCCTGGTGGAGCCGCCGATGGCCCAGCCGGTGGCGGATCCCTCCGCGGTCGTCTTCGAGTGCTCGGGACATGCCGCCGCCATTGAG
Organism: uncultured Acidimicrobiaceae bacterium; assembly: GCA_963809825.1. Lineage (GTDB taxonomy): Bacteria > Actinomycetota > Acidimicrobiia > Acidimicrobiales > RAAP-2 > Bog-473. The sequence continues at coordinate 202,666 of CAWELJ010000006.1, forward strand.
GCGGCCCTCGGTCAGCTCGACTATGCCGGCACGCTGGTGATCGTCGGTACCGGCTTCGAACCGCCGAAGATCAATCAGAACCGCGTCATCATCTTCGAGCTCGAGATCGTCGGTGCCTACAACTACGACGACGACGGCTTTCAACCGGCGGTGGACCTGCTCGCCAGCGGGACGCTCCCGCTCGAGTCATTGGTCGAACCCAACGACATTCCCCTCAGCGAGGTGATGGACTCGATGGAACGACTCTCCCGGGGAGAGATCTCCAGCAAGGTCATGGTCCGACCGGGGAAGCCGTCATGAGCGCGACGCCCGTCAGCCCCCGGATCAACCACGTGGCGATCAGCGTGGACGCCGACGTCATGGACGACGAGGGCCGTGCCGCGCTGCTCGACTTCTACTCCGAGGTCTTCGGCTGGATCGAAGGCGACAACAGCACCGAAAAGGGCAACCCCCTCATCCTCTACACCGGGGAATCGCGCCAGTTCCTCTACCTGCTGCCGGCGAAGGACGAGTTCATGGTGACCCCGAACATGGACCACTTCGGGATGGAGGTCTCCTCCAGGGAGGAGATGACGGAGATCCTGGACCGGGTCAGGGCGTACCAGCGCAAGGACGACCGCGTCCGCATCACCGATATCGGCACCATGGTGACGCACCACAACGACACCGACTACACGCTGACCAACGTCTACATCTGGTTCTTGATCCCGTTATGGATCGAGCTCCAGCACGTCGAACCACGTTCCAAGGTCTGACTCGGCTGCGACCCCGGCGCGGGGTCGTGTGGAGGCGGGCCGACCCTCGAGCGCGGCACGCAGGGCTTTCTGGCCCGACCGTGGCCGCACGTGCCCGACGACCGCAGGACCGCTCGGTTCGCGCCGGCCGACTTTGTGACCAACCGACCTGGTACCCCCCTTCGGCCCCTGTCCGTCCATGCGCACCGCGCCGATCCGAAATCGCGGGCGCGAATGTCCGGGTCACGGGCGAGCCGCCCGCAGCCAAAGGATCCGGTCCCCCGGTCACGTGCTGCCGGCCCGCACGTCAGATCGCCCTGCTCGCCAGGCACGCATCGTTCCGACAGGGTATGTTCCGGTCAGAGGTGGGTTGGAGGAGTCTGGCAGCCGGTCGAGCAGCGAGCGACACGTCGACCGAGGGATCCGGAACGCTCCTTCAATGGAGTCGCACATGCATACACAGACAAGGGTCAAGATCTGGAGGCGGGGACGACTCGCGGTCCCGGCCATTGCGGTCGCCTGCGCGGTCGTCCTCTCCGGCTGCCAGGCGGTGACCGTCCCGGCCACGAACGTCGGCACGACGACGGCGACCCTCAATGCACAAGCAAGTTGTTCCGGCGGGAAGCCCGTCCCGTGTTCGTGGTACTGGCGCTGGGGCACCAATGGCAGCTTCCAGTCGTCGTCGCCCCTGCAGGGTCCCGTCATGGCGACCTGGTCCGGCACGTTGAGCTACCCCGTCACGGGTTTGACCCCCGGCACGACCTACCAGTACGAACTGTGCGGCGAGGGAGACAGCGTGACTTCGTACGTGTGCGTCGGTGCGTCCAGCGGCGGGTTCCAGACCTTCACCACCGCACCGACCGCATCGAGCGGGTCGACCGGGTCGAATGGGGGAGGCGGAACCGGCACGATGTCGGCTCCGAACGGATACTCGAGCCAACAGCTCATCTTCGACGACCAGTTCACCGGCACGAGTCTCGACAGCACCAAGTGGGTCTCGTACCTCGGGGCGGCCGGACAGCGGTGGAACGGCTCAGGTGCCCTTCCGTCGCCCTACTCGGGCTCAAGCCCAAGCTCCAACGATGCGGCAATGTTCGGACCGAGCCAGGTGTCGGTGAACAACGGGCTGACCCTGACCGCGCAGCACAACGCCAACCAGTACGCGAGCTCCTACCCGTGGATCAGTGGGGTCGTGACGACCGAAGGGAAATTCTCCCTGCCCACGACGGCCTGGTACGTCCAGGTGAAGGCCAAGATGCCCGACCAGTCGCAGGGCATGTGGCCCGCGATCTGGTTCATGCCGGGCGTGGCGGGCACGGCGACCAACGAGCTCGATGGCTACGAAGGCGGGTTCCTCGGCTCTCCCGCCAACGACATCATGCACTCGGACTACTTCGCCAACCAGGGCCAGCAACAAAGTGCCTACAACGTCGGGCTGGACACCAGCGCCGGCTACCACATCTACGGATTCCAGTTCATCCCGGGCCAGTCGATCACGGCCTACGTGGACGGGAAGCAGGTATGGCAGGTCAACGCCTCGAGCGGCGTCACCATTACCGGTGAGCCCTACGAGATCATGCTCGAGCTCCAGGTGGCCGCCCAGCAGACGTCGGGCTGGCACACGGTCACCAACGCCAACACTCCCACTTCGTCCATGACCGTCGCCGAGGTGCAGGCGTACAACTGACGGGCGCCACGTCTGAGGTCCAGCGAGGTTCGGTTGAGTCTCGGGTCGCGGAGTTACGTTGACATATCCGTTGGCAAGGCATGTCGGCTGACTCTTGAAAAGCAACCCCTCGGGTCCCGCGGTCCCGATGCCGGGTGGCCGGACCCCCAGCCCGACCTCATGCCCTTGGGGGGGCAGAAGGCGACCCTATAGTTTGACCATGCGGTGCCGGGCGGCGGTACGGAGGTCGCCGCAAGGATCGTGATGGCCAGCCAGAGAACACTTGACGACGACCTCACCGGCTACGGCCACAAGGACTACGCCTCGTCATTGGCAGAGTTCGGTAGGCCCCTGTCGTTGCCACTCAGCGGCGGCTGGCTCTTGCAACGTCGCATCGGGCGCACCGAGTTCTTCGATGCGATGGGTCCGTACCCGATCTTCCTGTGCCGCGACTGGAGTCGGCTGGACGAAGACCTGTCGGGCCTGGCAAACGATCTGGTCAGCGTGGTTCTGGTGGCCGATCCCTTCGCCCCCCAGAGCGGCGACGACTTCGAGCAGACCTTCGATCGCGTCGTTCGGTTCAAGGATCACTATGTCGCCGAACTCAGCGAATCGCCCGAAGCGTTCGTGCGGCCATCGCACCAGGCGCATGCCCGGCGGGCGCTCCGGTCATTGGAAGTCGATGTGTATGACCGCCCCTGGGAGCACATCGACGACTGGGTTCGCCTGTACGCCAACCTGACGAGCCGCCATTCGATCTCGGGTCTGCGCGCGTTCTCGCGGCCGGCTTTCGAAAAGCAACTGAAGACGCCTGGCCTCGTGATGTTCGGGGCGACCGCTGGCGACGAGATCGTCGGCCTCGACCTCTGGTTCGTGCAGGGAGACGTGGCCTATGGCCACCTCGCTGCCTTCTCGGATCTGGGGTACGAGTTGCGTGCGTCCTACGCCACCAAGTGGGCGATGCTGCACTATTTCAAGGGTCGGGTGTCGTGGGTGAACCTGACGGGCAGCTCCGGCATCTCCGTGGGCGAGATGGACGGGCTCGCCAGGTTCAAGAGTGGCTGGAGCACGACCACGAAGCCCGTCTATCTGTGCGAACGCATACTCCAACCGGAGATCTATGAGTTCCTGGCGGGAGAACGACCAACGGGTACGGAGGGCTACTTTCCCGCCTACCGCAGCGGAGAGTTTGGGTGAGCGACCGCGACCTCAGATTTGCCATGGTCGTCTCGACGTCCGGGTCGGTGATGAACGAGGTCCTCAAGGATGACCTCTTCCGGTCCCGGGTCCATCAGATCGTTGTGGACCGCCCCGGCTTGGCCCAGGAGAAGGCGAGGAGCCACGGCATTCCCACGACGATCGTTCCGAACGAAGACGTCGACCGGTTCTGCGCCCGGGTTCTGAGGCTCTTCGACGAGATGGCGATCGACTACGTATTCTCCTTCTACACCAGCTTCTTTTCGGCCGAGTTCCGGGAGGCGTATCGAGATCGGATCCTCAATTTTCATCCCTCATTGCTTCCCGCCTTCAAGGGGATGGACGGCTTCGGAGACACGGTGCGATACCCGGCCCGTTTCGCCGGCAACACGGTGGAGTTCATTGCTGACGTGATGGACGAGGGAAAGATCGTCATGCAGACCGCGTGTCCGGTCGACCCGGGTGTACCGACCGAACGCATCCGTCATCAGGTGTTCGTCCAGCAGTGCAAGGCACTCCTGCAGGTGGCGCGTTGGCTCCAGGAGGGCAGGATTCAAGTTGAGGGCCATCGAGTTGTCGTCGCGGGTGCGACCTACGGCTGCGCCTCGTTCTCGCCCGCCCTGGACAGCGACGAGGTCGCCCTCTGGAGTCCCCCCGATCCCTACAGTTGGTCCCGATGACACGGATACCCTTCCTCACCCCCAGGCTCCCCGACCCCTCAGTGGTGGTTCGGGACTACCGCGAGATTTGTGAGGCGGGCGTCTTCACCAACAGCGGACCATTCGAGGGTCGTTTCGCTGCGGAGCTGGCGCGTTGGATCGGTCGTGATGTCGAGGTCGCCGTCACGGCCAATGCAACCATCGGCATTCAACTCGCGTGCAAGACGCTGTTCCACCGTGACCGTCGATTGGTGCCGGTTGCATCGTTCACCGCTGCGGCGGTTCCCCTCGCTTTGATGTGGAGTGGGTTCGAGCCTGTGCTCATCGACATTGAGCCCACGACCTGGCAGCCCGACCTGCGCATGGCCGAGCGGTTCCTGCAAAGGGAAGTTGACAACGTGGCCGGGATCCTTCTCACCAGCACGTTTGGCACGGCGAACGCGGCGATCGACGCCTGGGAGACCTTGGCCACGCAGTATCGAGTACCCCTGGTCATCGACTCGGCGGCGGGCTTTGCATCTGAGTATTCGTGGGGCGAGCCGCTGGGCGCCCGGGGCGATTGTGAGATCTTCTCGTTCCATGCCACCAAGACGCTGGCCATCGGTGAGGGCGGGGCAGTGGTATCGCGCGACCACGGGTTCATACGGCAGATCAATCAACTGAAGAACTTCGGATTCGACGACGACCGAAGAGCTCGGGGGCTCGGTCAGAACGGCAAACTGCCAGAGCTCGCGTCGGCCATGGGGATCCGCCAGCTCGAGGTGTTCAAGGACCGCCTGACCAAACGACAGGAGGTGCTGCGCTGGTACATCACGGCGTTGGAACCGCTCGGGTGCGCATTCCAATCGGATGGGGTGCTGGGGGTCCCTGCCTTCGTGTCCGTGGCCCTGCCGTCCCAGCGCCACCGGGAGCAGCTGGGCCTGAAACTCGACGAGGTCGAGGTGGGCTGGCGGGCGTACTTCAATCCTCCGATACACGGTCATCCGGCGTTTGCCGAACTGCCGAGGGCCGGAGACCTGGCGGTGACCGATGACCTGTGCGGCCGGATCATCTCCCTTCCGCTCGACGACTGGCTCACCCAGGCGGATGTGGGCCGAATCGCGAATGCCGTGAGGTGCGTCGTTGGCCACTGACGGGGGTCGTCCCCGGCGCGTCCGTATGGCGGTCAGCCAGAAGCTCGAACGGATGGTCGACAGGTCCGTAGGCCCTCGCACCGAGGCCATACGGGAAGAGCTCGAACGGTTGGTCGATGGGTCCGTCAGCCCTCGAATCGAGGCCCTACGGGAAGAAGTGGAGCGACTTGCCGCGACGGTGTCGCAGCTCGGGGAGACGCTCTCCGAGCTGCGATCGATGACGGCGGACGCCCACGACGCGGTACGCGGGGAGGCGGTCCGACTCGATGCCCGGATCACCGACGTGCGACGGATCGCCTCGGCGTCGCTCGACGACCTTCCGCATCTCCGCCGCCAACTGCTCGCCGCACGGAGGACCGAGGCCTACGAGGAAGCGTTCAGCGACCCGGAGCCACTCATCACGGTGCGCATTCCGACGTATGTACGGAGCAAACTGCTGGTGGAGCGGGCGCTTCCCTCCATTGTCCGCCAGACCTACCAGAACTTCGAGGTCATCGTGGTCGGCGACGGCTGCACCAACGATGTGGCGGCGCGGATCGAGGACTTCGGAGATCCCCGGGTGCGGTTCGTCAACCTCCCATACCGGTATCCCTACCCGGAGGATCGGGAGCACCGTTGGTCCGTCGCCGGCGCCCCCGGTGCAAATGTCGGCACGGAACTGGCGCGGGGCACCTGGTTGGCGATGCTCGGCGACGACGACGAGTTCGAGCCGCACCACCTGGAGTGCCTCCTGGAGCATGCTCGCTCGACTCGCTCGGAAATGGTGTACGGCGACCTCCTCGTGCGCCATCGTCCCCCCGAGGCGGACGAAGTCCTGTCCCGCTACCCGCCGGAGCACGGGTGGTTCAACTTCCAGGGGGCGATCTTCATGGCGGCGCTCGGCTTCTACGAGTTCAGTACCACGTCGTGGCTCCTCGATGAGCCCTCGGACTGGAACCTCTGTCGGCGCATGCTCGAGTCAGGCGTGCGCATCGGCCACGTCGACCGCGTGGTCACCGTCTGTTTCCCGTCGCACTACTGGGAGCCCGAGACGCGAGGACTGTGAGGGGTACCGCTGCCGGGACGCACCGCACCGGAGACACGATGCAGGTCGTACAGAATTTGGTGGAGGCGATGGGACTTGAACCCACGAACCTCTTGACTGCCAGTCAAGCGCTCTACCAGCTGAGCTACGCCCCCAGTGGCGGAGGTCAACGCTAGCAGTCGGGAACGACCGCCCCGGCTCGGCGGAGGTCCGGAACGCAGCGAACGGACCCATCGGATACGACCGAAACGCGCGCCCCGTGGGCCCGGCACTCCCGCCCACGCTGATCAGGACGTTCCAGGCCGTCGCCTACCCTGGTGGCATGGCACGCGCCTATGACGTGAACGCGGTGGAGCTCAAGTGGCAACGCCACTGGGCCGAGGACGGCACGTACGAGATCGACAACGACGACCCCCGCGAGAAGTTCTACGCGCTGTGCATGTACCCCTACCCCTCGGGCCCCGCCCACCAGGGGCACGTGCGCAACTACACCTTTGGTGACCTGGTCGTTCGCTACCAGACGATGCTCGGAAAGGGCGTCCTCAGCCCCATCGGCTTCGATTCCTTCGGCCTGCCGGCCGAGAACGCCGCCATCAAGACGGGCACGCACCCGAGGATCTTCACCGACGCCCGGATCGCCGAGCTCAAGGCGTCGCTGACCCGGCTCGGTGCCGTCTACGACTGGCGGCGGGAGGTGCACAGCCACGATCCCGGCTACATCAAGTGGACCCAACTGATCTTCCTGCGGCTCTGGGAGGCCGGTCTGGCCTACCGCGCCAAGGCGCCGGTGAACTGGTGCCCGGGGTGCCAGACGGTGCTGGCCAACGAGCAGGTGCTGCCCGACGGCACCTGTGAGCGCTCGGGTGATCTCGTGGTCAAACGCGATCTCGAGCAGTGGTTCTTCCGGATCACCCGGTACGCCGACGAGCTCCTCTACGCCCTCGACGACCTCGAGTGGCCCGAACGGGCCAAGGTCATGCAGCGCAACTGGATCGGGCGCTCCGAAGGGGCAGAGTTCGACCTCTCGGTCGAGGGCCGTCCGGACCTCGGCCTGCGCGTCTTCACCACGCGCCCCGACACCAGCTTCGGCATGACCTATGCCGTCATGGCGCCCGAGCACCCCCTCGTCGACGAGCTCACCACCGCGGACCGGCGTGACGAGGTCGAGGCATTGCGCCGCCGGGCCGCGGCGGAGACCGAGATCGAGCGCATGTCCGAGGGCGACCCCTCCAGCCTCGACAAGCGCGGCGCCTTCACCGGCAGCAACGTGATCAACCCCTTCACCAACCGCGCCGTCCCCGTCTACGTGGCCGACTACGTCCTCATGGGGTACGGGACCGGGGCGATCATGGCGGTGCCGGCGGAGGACGAGCGGGACTGGGCGTTCGCGACGCTCCACGGGTTGCCCATCGTGCGCACGGTTCAACCCCCCGACGATTGGGAGGCCGACGGCGGCGGGGCCTATACCGGCGACGGCGCCAAAATCAACAGCGACTTCCTCGACGGCCTCGACATCGCGACCGCCAAGGCCCGCGCCATCGACTGGCTCGAGGAGCGCGACATCGGGGAGCGCAAGGTCAACTACCGCCTGCGTGACTGGCTCGTGTCACGCCAGCGGTTCTGGGGCTGCCCGATCCCGGCGGTCTACTGCGAGGCCCACGGCGTGGTCCCCGTACCAGAGGACGAGCTGCCCGTCGTGGCGCCCGACGACGTGGAGTTCCTCCCCACGGGGCAGTCGCCCCTGGCGCTCCACGAGGGCTTCTTGCACACGGCCTGCCCCATCTGTGGCGGGCCTGCCCGGCGCGAGACCGACACGATGGACACCTTCGTCGACTCGTCGTGGTACTTCCTCCGCTTCTGCGACCCGTGGAGCACCGAGCGCCCCTTCGACCCGGCAGCGGCCCGGCATTTCATGCCCGTCGACCAGTACATCGGCGGCATCGAGCACGCCATCCTCCATCTCCTCTACGCGCGCTTCTTCACCCGTGCCCTGATTGAGGTGGGCCTGGCGCCCGGTATCGGTCCGGAGCCCTTCAAGCACTACCTCGCCCAAGGCATGATCCGCATGGACGGCACCAAGATGTCCAAGTCCAAGGGCAACCTCATCGCGCCGGAGCACTATTTCGAGACGGTGGGGGCCGACGCCCTGCGGCTTTTCCACCTCTTCGTCGGCCCGCCGTTCGACGACATGGACTGGTCGGACCAGACCGAGCAGGTCATTGAGGGCTGCGGGCGGTACCTGGACCGTCTCTGGCGCACCGCGACCACCGACGCGCCCCTGCGCACCGGCGAGCTCTCGGAAGCGGACCGCACCATGCGCCGTGCGGTGCACCGCACCATCGACGACGTGACCCGGGACCTCGAGCGCTGGTCCTACAACACGGCGGTGGCCCACTTGATGGAGCTGCTCAACGCGCTGCAGCGCTACGGCCGCGACGGGGGAGCCGACCGCGACGGCAACGGCACCGGACCGGGCGCCCACGCCGAAGTGTGGAACGAGGCGCTCGATGCCCTCCTTCGCCTCCTCGCTCCGCTGACCCCCCACGTGGCAGCCGAGCTCTGGGAGCACCGGCATCCGGGGGAGCCCTCCGTGCACCTGCAGTCGTGGCCTACGGCCGACCCGGAGCTCGTCCGCCAGGACACGGTGACCATGGTGATTCAGGTCAACGGCAAGGTGCGCGACCGCGTCGACGTGGACGCCGGCATCTCGGAGTCCGACGCCCGGGACATCGCGCTCGCGTCGGCCAAGGTGACCGAGGCGCTGAAGGGAGCGACGCCGACCCGGGTCGTGTCCCGCCCGCCCCGTCTGGTCAACGTCGTCGTCTGACCGGCGCCACCGACGGAGCCGAGCCGGTCCCGGCCGAGCCGACCTGATCCCGACCTGGCCTCAGTCGTGGAACCCGGCGAGCACGCCCTTCCACAGCTCGGGGTCGACCTTGTACGGCGCGTAGAAGCTGAAGCGGTCGACCAGGTCCCCGAAGCGGTGGCGCACCTGCGTGGCCACCTGGTCGAGCGGGCAGACCACGGCGAAGGCGTCCACCACGTCGTCGCCGATCAGCTCGCCCATCTTCACCCACTCGCCCCGCTTGGACAGCGCGTTGAGCTCGGGCTGGAGGTCGCCCCACCCGTGCAGCTCGAGCACGGGACGATAGGCGGGCGTCGACCCGTAGAAGGCGATCTGCTCGCGCACGCCCTTGTACGCCGCCTGGAAGCTCTCGTCGTCGGTCCCGGTGACCACGAAGCCGGGGTACGACACGGTCAGGTCGGCGCGGGTCTTGCCCGCCTTGGCCGCGCCCCGCTCGAGCGCGGGCAGGCTCACCTCGCGCAGGTAGCGCTCGGTCGAGAAGCCGTGGACGAGGAACCCGTCGGCGACCTCACCCGCCACCTCGGTCATGTGCTCGCCCACGCCGGCCAGGAGGATCTTGGGGTTGCCGTAGGGATTCTTGCCCGGGTCGAAGAACGGCGTCATCAGCGTGTGCGTGTAGAACTCGCCGCGGAAGGCGAGCGGCTCGCCCGTCTCCCACGACCTCCAGATGGCCCGGATGGCCAGGATCATCTCGCGCATGCGCGGCGCCGGGTGCGACCACGGCATGGAGAAGCGCTTGGTGATGTGCGGCTTGATCTGGCTGCCCAGCCCCATCATGAAGCGGCCCTTGGTCAGCAGCTGCAGGTCGTTGGCCAGCACGGCGAGGGTCATCGGGTTGCGGGCGAAGGCGACCGCGATCCCCGTGCCGAATTCCAGCGTCTCCGTGGCGGCGGCCCCCACCGCGATCGGCAGGAAGGGGTCGTGCCCCGTCTCTGCCGACCACACGCCGTCGTAGCCGTCCGCCTCCGCCTTGGCTGCCTGCCTCGCGATCTTGTCCACGTCGAACCCGAGGCCCCCGTCGATCTTCATTGACCGTGTCCCTTCTGTCTCACCGGCTACTGCTCCTCGCCGCGCAGGAAGCGCTCGAGCTCGGCGGCGATCTCCTCGCCCGACGGCACCGCGTCGACACCCATCGCGTTGCCCTCCGAGGCGTCGATGCTCTCCTCGAGCTTGCGCACCATCGCCTGGTGCTCGTCGTTGTCGGAGATCAACTGGTCGACCTGGCGCCGCGAGCTGTCCGCCGCCCGCCGCAGCGCCGAGGAGTCCAGCGACAGGCCCGCCACGCTGGCCAGGCCTTCGATCAGGACGGCGCTGGCCTCGGGGAACGGCATGCCCGCCACGTAGTGCGGGACCCGGGCCCACAGGCTCACCACCGGTGTGCCCTCGGCGCCGAAGGCCAGCTCGAGCGCCGAGCTGACCCCGGCCGGCACCTCGAGCTCGCCCTGCACGATGCCCACCTGCTCAATGAGGTGGGACGAGGCCGAAGGCGCCGTGGCCGCCAGCTTGACCGGGCGGGTGTGCGGCGCCGGCGCGGGGAACGCGCCGAGGCCGACCACCATGCGGACCCGCCAGGCCCGGGCCAGCCCGACGACGGCGTCGGTGAACGCGCGCCAGTGGAAGTCGGGCTCGGGACCGACGAGGAAGAGCATGTCGCGGCCCGACTCGTCCTCACCCTTGCGCACCACGGTGCGCGGCCACGTCAGCTCCGTCGTGACGCCGTTTACGATGCGCGCCACGGGACGCCGGGCCCGCTGGTCCAAGAAGTGTTCGCCGTTGAAGGTGACGAGCGTTTCCGTGTGGCCCTGCCCGAGCAGCGCCGCGATCGCCGTCGTGGCGCCGAGGCCGGCATCGACCCATCCCTCGAGCGAGATGACGAGCACCGGCTCGCGCAGCACCGGCTCCTGGTGGACCTCGAAGATCTCGGTCAGCCCGTTGCCCTCGGGGCTCACGGCGCCGACTCCAGTGCCTCGGCGGCCATCTCGAAGAGCCGTCGCACCTGTGCCGGATAGCCGTCCACGCTGCCCTGGTCGCCGGCGCCGGCCCCGGCGACGTAGCGGGCGTAGACGCCCTGCAGGATGCAGGCGAGCTTCCAGTAGCCGAACGCCGTGTAGTACCCCACCCCCGAGATGTCGAGGTCCGACACCGAGCCGTAGCGCTCCAGGATCTCGGCGCGGGTCGAGAACCCCGGCGCCGTCGTGGGGGAGAGCCCCAGCACGGCCATGGCGTCGGTGGGGTCGGCCCAGTAGACCATCAGCAACCCGAGGTCGGCCAGGGGATCCCCCAGGGTGCAGATCTCCCAGTCGAGGATGGCCCGGACGCTCCCGTCGTCCGGCGAGCACCACGTTGTCCATGCGGTAGTCGCCGTGCACGACCGACGTCCGCTGTTGCTTGGGGATGCGCCGGGCCAGCTCGTCGCTCACGCGCTCGACGAGCCCGCCGTGGTCGACTCCTTCGACCTGCATCTGGTCGTACTGCCCGCGCCACCGCTTGAGCTGGCGCTCGATGTACCCCTCGTGCCGCGCCAGGTCCCCGAGCCCCACCGCGTCGGGGTCGACGTCGTGCAGCGCGGCCAGCGTGTCGGCCATGTGGTCCCCGACGGCGCGTCGGGTCGCCACGTCGAACGCCGCCTCCGCCTCGGGCGCGCTGCGCAGGATGTGGCCCTCGACGAACTCCATCACGTAGAAGGGGCGCTCGTTGACGGCCTCGTCGGTGCAGAGGCCCACCGTGACGGGGACCGGGATGCCGGCGGGGCCGAGCGAGTGGATGAGGCGGTACTCGCGTGACATGTCGTGCGCCGTGGGCAGCACGTGGTGCAGCGGCGGCCGGCGCAGGGCCCAGGCCCTCCCCTCGGCGTCCTCGACCCGGAAGGTGAGGTTGGACCGCCCGCCTGCGATGAGGGTGAACGTCAACGGGGTGGCGACCTCGGGCAGCTGGGCGACCATCCATTCGGTGACCTCGCCCTCGTTGATCCCGTCCGGCGCCGGTGACATGGGAACCGACGCTAATCGGTGCCGCGCGGCCCAGACAGGCGCTAGGCGCCCGACTGTGCCCTTCTGGGTGGAGGAACCATTAGCGTCTGTGCCGATGGACGTCACCGACCAGACATTCCAGGCCGACGTGCTGGAACGCAGCGCGACGGTGCCCGTCGTCGTCGACCTGTGGGCCCCGTGGTGCGGCCCCTGCACGACCCTGGGCCCGATGCTCGAGAAGGCCGTGGCGGACACCGGCGGGGCGGTGGAGCTGGTCAAGGTGAACGTCGACGAGAACCCCATGATCTCCGGGGCGTTCCAGGTGCAGTCCATCCCCGCCGTCTTCGCCCTCCGCAACGGCCAGGTGGTCGACCAGTTCATCGGCGCGCTGCCCGAGGCGCAGGTGAGCGCTTTCGTGCAACGCCTGGCGCCCGCGCCGAGCGAAGCCGACAACCTCGTTGCCGCCGGCGACGAGGCCTCGTTGCGCCAGGCCCTCGAGCTCGAACCGGACCACCAGGCGGCCACCGAGGCGCTCGCCCGGCTGCTGATCGACCGCGGGGAGGCCGCAGAGGCGCTGGCGTTGCTCGCCCGTCTGCCCGAGACCGAGATCGGCCGGGCCCTGGCGGCGGAGGCCAGGCTGCTCGAGGCCGGCGTCGACCTCTCGCGGTCGGGCCTCGATGAGATCGAGGCCAAGCTCGACGCGTTGCTCGACAAGGTGCGGGACGACGACGAGGCCCGCCAGGAGTTCCTGGATCTCCTCGAGGCGATGGGCGCCGACAATCCCCGTACCAACGAGTACCGGCGGGCCCTCGCAGCGCGACTGTTCTGATGGCCGCGCCGGCCGGCGGGACACGGACCGTGACCGCGCAGCCGCCCGACCCGGGGCCCGCGGGGGATGGCCCCGTGACGGCGATCGCCCGGGCGCTCGACCTCGGCGGCCGGCACTACGACCTCACCCACCGGGCGCTCGTCATGGGGATCCTGAACCGCACCCCCGACTCCTTCTACGACAAGGGGGCGACCTTCGAGCTGGACCAGCTCTATCGCCGCGCCGAGCAGCTCGTGGCCGAAGGCGCGGACATCCTCGACATCGGCGGCGTCAAGGCCGGGCCCGGTCCCGAGGTCACGGAGTCCGAGGAGCTCGAGCGCGTCGTCCCGGTCGTCGCCGGCCTGGTGGCGCGCTTCGAGACGCCTGTCTCGGTCGACACCTGGCGGGCCGCGGTCGCCCGCGCCGCGTACGCCGAGGGCGCGGTGATGGGCAACGACATCAGCGGCCTGGCCGACCCCGACTACGCCGTCGCCGCCGCCGCACACGGTGCCGCCGTGGTCATCACCCACATCCGCCTCGCCCCGCGGGTCGCCGATCCCGACCCGCACTACGACGACGTCGTGCGCGACGTGGGGCGGTTCCTCTCCCAGCGGGCCGCCGGCGCCCGGGCAGCGGGTATCCCGGCGACCCGCATCGTGCTCGATGCCGGGCTCGATCTCGGCAAGACCGCGGAGCAGTCGCTGACGTTGCTGCGCGCCTCGCCCACCCTGGCCGCGCTCGGGTACCCGCTCCTGCTCTCGGCGTCGAACAAGACCTTCCTCGGCAAGGTGCTCGACCTCGAGCTCACCGAACGCCGCGAGGCTTCCCTCGGCGCGGCTTCCCTCGGCATCGCCTGGGGCTGCCGCATCGTGCGGGTGCACGACGTCAAGGGCACCGTGCGCGTCCGCGACGTCCTCGCCGCCGTCAGCGAGGCCGAATGACCAAGCCGGCCGCGTCCACCTATCTCGTAAAGGGGGACGACGCCTCGGTGGTTGCCCAGGAGGTGCGCGCCCTGTTGGCCGAGGTGGTGGGCGACCTCGACCACGCCCTCGTCGTGGAGGAGATCGGCGGTGGCCCGGGGGAGGAATTGAGCGTCGGGGCCGTGGTCGATGCCTGCCTGACCCCGCCCTTCCTCGTGGACCGGCGCGTCGTCGTCGTGCGCGAGGCGGGCCGGTTGCTCACTGCGGACGCGCCACGCCTGGTCGAGGTCGTTCAGGACCCGCTCCCCTCGACCGTGCTCATCCTGGTGGGCGGCGGCGGAACCGTCCCTGCGCCGCTGGTCAAGGCGGTGAACGCAGCCGGGCGGATCATCGACGTGACCACCAGCAAGGCGGGGGAGCGCAAGGCATGGCTCCACGATCACCTGCGGGGGGCGCCGGTGAAGCTCGAGCCGGCCGCCGCCGACCTGCTGGCGACCCATGTCGGCGAGGACCTCGGCCGGGTCGAGGGGCTGCTCGGAGCGCTGAGCGCCGCCTACGGCGAGGGCGCCCGCATCTCCGCCGAGGACCTGGCCCCCTATCTCGGCGAGGCGGGCAACGTGCCCCGCTACGAGCTGACCGACGCCATCGACAAGGGCGACCCCGGACGGGCCCTCATCGTGCTGCACCGCATGCTCGACGCCGGCGGGCTGGTGCCGGTTCAGGTGCTGGCGACGCTGCACGGCCACTTCGCCAACATGCTGGCGCTCGACGGGGACGACGTGGGCAACGAGCGCGACGCGGCCGCGCTGCTCGGCACGGCACCCTTCGTGGCCAAGAAGGCGCTCGAACAGTCTCGGCGCCTCGGCAGCGCGCGCATAGCCGAGGCCATCAACCTCATCGCCACGGCCGACCTCGACGTGCGGGGCGCCAGCGGCCTCAATGCCGAGGCGGTGGTCGAGATACTCGTGGCGCGCCTGGCCCGCCAAACGCGGCCGGCCCGCACGCGGCGACCCCGCTCCACCGCCCGCCGCTAGCGCGAGCGGTCGTTCACGACAGCGGGGACGAGAACCACCAGCGGTGGTTCTCGGGGTCCCGGGCCCCGTATTCGCGCAGCCCGTAGTCCTGGTCCGTCGGCTCGCTCTCGATCCGGGCGCCGCCGGCCCTGGCCCGGGCGTAGTGCGCATCGATGTCGGGCACGACGACCGAGAGGCCACCGTGCGACATCGCCGCGCCGCGGGGCGAGGCCATCTCGTGCTCCGGTGTCACGCGGTGCAGCCAGATGGCGGCGTCACCGTTGCGGACCTCGCCGTGCACGACGGTGCCGTCCTCGAGGCGCTGCAGCCCGCCGGAGGTGAAGCCGAACACGTCGACGAGGAAGTCGTGGGCCGCCTGAATGTCCTCGTAGACGAGCACGGGGATCACGGCGGTCTTGGTGGTGGTGTCCTTGGTCATGGTCATGGCTCCAGTGCGTCCGCCATCGGCCCCAGTTTCCCACGCCCGGCCACCGCGAACACCCCGGTGCTGGACTGGGGCCATGCTCGAGACACCCGATGAACTCGCCCGACTCCAACAGCTGCTCGACGCGTCCATGGCGGCGGCGGGACCGCACCTGCGCAGCATCATCACCGACGAACGGCGGCTCGGAGCCGCTGAGCTCGTGGAGCGGCTTCCCGGGATTCGCCTTCTCGTGCTGTCGACCACGACCGCCGACGGGCGGCCGTTGGCCGGACCCGTGGACGGCTACTTCCTGCACGGCACCTTCTGGTTCAGCTCGGGCCGCGACTCGGTCCGCATGCGGCACCTGGCGGCCCGCCCGGCCGTGAGCGCGACGCACCTACCCGGGGAGGACCTCGCGGTGACGGTGCACGGCCGAGCCGAGATCCTCGACATCCACGACCCGCTCGCCGGGGAGCTCCGTCAGGCCGAGCTCGACGAGTACCTGCCCAAGCAGGGGCCATCCTTCGAAGAATGGCTCGACAACCTCGACGGGCTGGCGGCGCGCATCGTGCCCGAGAAGATGTTCACCTTCCACCTGGACGGGTAGCGCACGTCCGTGGGGGCGCAGCGGGCAGGCCGCGCGCCGCTCGATTACTCCGCGCTGGCCTCGATGGCGGCTATCCGCCGCACGAGTCGGGACTTGTGGTTCGCCGCCGTGTTCTTGTGGATCACGCCGCGGGCCGCCGCCTTGTCGATCCGCTTGACGGCCAGGCGCAGGACCTCGGCGCTGTCCTCGGCGCCGCTCTCGGCGGCCGTGACGGCGTTCTTCGTGCGCGTGCGGAGCTCGGCCCGGACCGACTTGTTGCGCAGGCGTCGCTTCTCGTTCTGGCGGTTCCGCTTTATCTGGCTCTTGATGTTGGCCACGTGTCGATCCTCGGTGTTCTCGAAAGGGGGCGGCAGCGGGCACGGGGCCCACCGGTGCGGAGGACAACTGTAGCAGGTGGCGGGGTCATTTCGGCCAGCGCCGGGCGGGCCGAGCCCGGCCAAGTTCCCAGGCCAGGCGACCGGGAGCGCCGACCCGGACCGGTACGATCGACAGACCGTGCCGCCTCCTGCAACCTCGACCGGACCCGTCGCGATCGAGCGCATCCGTAACTTCTCCATCATCAGCCACGTCGACCACGGCAAGTCGACCCTCTCGGACCGCATCCTCGAGCTCACCGGCGCCGTCGACCCGCGCCTCATGCGCGAGCAGTACCTCGACTCCATGGACATCGAGCGCGAGCGGGGCATCACGATCAAGGCCCAGAACGTCCGGGTCGAGCACGACGGCCACATCCTCCACCTCATCGACACGCCGGGCCACGTCGACTTCGGCTACGAGGTGTCGCGCTCGCTGGCGGCCTGCGAGGGCGCCGTGCTCCTGGTCGACGCCTCCCAGGGGATCCAGGCCCAGACGCTGGCCAACTGCTACCAGGCCATCGAGAACGACCTCGAGATCGTCCCGGTCCTGAACAAGATCGACCTGCCGGCGGCGGACCCGGTCCGCTGCGCCCTCGAGATCGAGCACGTCCTGGGGCTCCCCGCCGATTCGATCCTGCACATCTCGGCCAAGACCGGCGAGGGGGTGACCGAGCTGCTGGGTGCCATCATCGACCGCATCCCGCCACCCGTGGGCGACCCCGACGCACCCCTGCGGGCGCTGATCTTCGACTCCTCCTACGACCAGTACCGCGGCGTCGTGAGCTCCATCCGCATCGTTGACGGCACCCTGCCCACGGGTGCCCGGCTGCGTTTCATGCAGGCCAACGCCGTGCACGACATCGAGGAGGTCGGGGTGCGCACACCCGAGGCCCTCCCCGTCGCCGGGCTGGGCCCGGGGGAGGTGGGCTACCTCATCGCCGGGATCAAGGACGTTGGCGAGGCGCGCTCGGGTGAGACGGTCACGACGGCCCAGCACGGGGCGAGCGAAGCCTTGGCCGGCTACCGGGACCCCAAGCCCATGGTCTTCTGCGGCCTGTACCCCGTCGACGGGGACGAGCTCCCGGACCTGCGCGACGCGCTGGAGAAGCTCAAGCTCAACGATGCCAGCTTCACCTTCGAGCCCGAGTCCTCCCATGCGCTCGGCATCGGTTTCCGCTGCGGGTTCCTGGGCCTCCTGCACATGGAGATCGTGCGCGAGCGCCTCGAACGCGAGTTCGACCTGTCACTCATCGCCACCGCGCCGAGCGTGGCCTATCGCGCCTTCCTCACCGACGGCACCGATCTCGACGTCGACAACCCGACCGAGCTGCCCGACGCCAGCCGCATCGACCACATCGACGAGCCGATGCTCACGGCGACCATCATCACGCCGAGCGAGTACACCGGCACCGTCATGGAGCTGTGCCAGAGCCGACGCGCCGACATGACACGGATGGAGTACCTCTCGCCCGAGCGTGTGGAGCTGGTCTACTCGGTGCCCCTGGCCGAGGTGGTGATCGACTTCTTCGACCAGCTGAAGAGCCGCACCAAGGGGTACGCCAGCCTCGACTACGAGCCGGCCGGCTACGAAACGGCCAACCTCGTGCGCGTCGACATCCTCATCAACCACACGCCCTGCGACGCCTTCTCGACCATCGTGCACAAGGGGTCGGCCGACACCTACGGCCGCAAGATGGCCGAGAAGCTGCGCGAGCTGATCCCGCGCCAGCTCTTCGACGTCCCCATCCAGGCCGCCATCGGCGGGCGAATCGTGGCCAGGGAGACGGTCAAGGCCAAGCGCAAGGACGTCCTCGCCAAGTGTTACGGCGGCGACATCACCCGCAAGCGCAAGCTGCTCGAGAAGCAGAAGGAAGGCAAGAAGCGGATGAAGAACATCGGGCGGGTCGAGGTCCCCCAGGAAGCCTTCATCTCCGCCCTTCGCCTGGGCGACGACTGAGGCCGGTGCAGGTCCGGGTGCCGCCGCCTGCCACCCCGGGTGCCGCCCCGGGTCGGACCCCTGGCACTCGGTAGACTTGAGTGCCAGGCACGCCCATGACACCGCACGCTGACCCCGTCCCGCCCGCCGACCCCTCGGTGGAGGAGCGCGCGCTGAACGCCCGCCGGGCGGCCATCCTCGAGGCGGTGGTCACCGAGTACATCGGCACCGCCGAGCCCGTCGGCTCGTCGCATGTGGCCAACGCACCGGGGGTGCAGGTGTCCCCGGCCACGGTCCGCTCCGAGATGGTGGCACTCGAGAGCGAGGGCTACCTCGTGCAGCCCCACACGAGCGCCGGCCGCATCCCGACCGACAAGGGGTACCGCTTCTTCGTCGACCACCTCACGGCGCCGGGCGTGCTCGGCCCCAGCCAGCGGCGCCAGGTGTCCCAGTTCTTCGACCAGGTCCACGGTGAGATGGAGACGGTGCTCGAGCGGGCCACCGGTCTGCTCACGGAGCTCACCTCCTACGCCGCGGTCGTCGTCGGGCCGTCCCACGAGACGGCCAACATCCGATCGGTCCAGCTCGTCGGCCTCTCGCCCTCACACGCGCTGCTCGTGGTCGTGCTCTCCGACGGCGCGGTGGAGAAGCGGACCATCGACCTGCCGCCCGGCACCCCCGATGAGGCGCTGGGCCACGTCGCCGCGCTGCTCGGTGCCCACCTGGTCGGGCAGACGCTCTCGGAACCCTGGCAGGTCTCCACCAGCGGTTCCAAGGAGGTCGACCGCCTGATCAGCGCGGCCAGGTCCGCTTTCGACTCCATGGACTCCCAGGAGGCGGACCAGGTCTTCGTCGGCGGCCCCGCCCGCCTGGCCGAATCCTTCGACGCCGTCGAGACCGTGCGCTCCGTACTCGGCATCCTCGAGCAGCAGCTGGTCGTCGTGAACCTCCTGCGCGACGTCCTCAGCCGCGGGCTCTCCGTCGCCATCGGCGCCGAGCACGGCTTCGAGCCGCTCTCGTCGTGCGCCGTCGTGGTGGCGCCCGTATCGGTCGACGGCCAGGACCTCGGCGCGGTCGGCCTGCTCGGCCCGACCCGCATGGACTACCCGCGGGCCATGGCGGCCGCGCACGTCGTGGGCGAGCGGCTCGGCGAGCGGCTCGGTGGGGGGCCCGATGGCCGTCACTGACGGACTGGGGGACCTCTACGCGCTGCTCGGCGTCCGCCCCGACGCCAGCGACGAGGAGATCAAGCGCGCCTACCGGGCGCGCGCCCGGGAGCTGCACCCCGACACCAACCAGGGCGACCCCGAGGCCGAGGCGCGCTTCAAGCAGGTGACCGTCGCCTACGAGGTCCTGCGCGACCCCGAGCGCCGAGCCCGCTACGACCGCTACGGCGCGGAAGGCGTCTTCGGGGGCCAGGCCGGCGGCATGGGGGACTTCGGCTTCGAGGGCGGCCTGGGCGACATCTTCGAGGCCTTCTTCGGGCAGATGGCCGGGGCCGGCGGCGGCCGCCGGCGGGGGCCCCAGGCCGGATCGGACGCCGAGGTGCGGCTCGGGATCGACTTCGCCGAGGCGGTCTTCGGCTGTCGCAAGGAGATCTCGGTCCGTCTCCCGGCGACGTGCGCGACCTGTGCCGGCCGGGGCACCGCGCCGGGCACCGACCCGGTGACCTGCGTCGACTGCCAGGGCACGGGCGAGCTGCGCCGGGTGCGCCAGTCGCTGCTCGGACAGGTCGTGACGAGCGTCGCCTGCTCGCGCTGCGGTGGCACGGGCGACATGATCCCGGACCCGTGCGTCGACTGCCGCGGTGAGGGGCGCCGCATGGAGGAGAGCACGTTCACGGTGGAGGTGCCCGCCGGTGTCGAGGACGGCTCGACGCTCCGCCTTGCCGAGCGGGGTGCGGCCGGGCAGCGCGGTGGGCCGAGCGGCTCGTTGTTCGTGCACCTCGCGGTGGCCCGCGACCCGCGCTTCGAGCGCCAGGGCGACCATCTCAACACCACCCTCACCATCGGCATGTCCCAGGCGGTTCTGGGCACCGAGGCGGAGGTGGAGTCGCTCGACGGCCCGCAGCGCCTGACGCTGCGACCCGGCACCCAGCACGGCCACGTGGAGCGGATCCGGGGCCTCGGCGTGCCGCACCTGCGGGGCCGCGGGCGGGGCGACCTGTTCGTCCACGTGCTCATCGCCACGCCGACCGATCTCACGCCGGAGCAGGACGAGCTGCTGCGGCAGTTCGCCGCCTCCCGGGGCGAGGACGTCTCCCCCCCGGGCACCGCGGCGGGCGAGGGCGTCTTCTCGCGCCTGCGCTCCGCCTTTGGCTAGCGCCGCCGCCTTCGCCGCCATCACCGTGCGGGCCGCCGCGGCGGCGCAGGTCTTCGTCGACGATCCTGCGCACCCGGTGCTGGGCGACGAGGACGTGCACCACCTCGGACGGGTGCTGCGGCTGCGCCCGGGAGAAGAGGTCGTCGCCGCCGACGGGCATGGCCGTTGGGCCCGCACCACCTGGAGCGGCGGGTCGACACTCGTGATGCTCGACGAGGGCACCGGCGTCGGCGGGGACGGTGCGGTGCAGTTCGAGCCGCGGGCCGAGCCGGCCCTCACGGTGGCGTTCGCGCCGGTCAAGGGTGAGCGCCCCGAATGGGTGGTCCAGAAGCTGACCGAGCTCGGCATCGACCGCATCGTGCCGCTGCGCAGCGAGCGCAGCGTCGTCCGCTGGAGCGGAGCGCGCGGCACCTCGACGGTGGAGCGGTTGCGCCGGGTGGTGCGCGAGGCGGCGGCCCAGTGCCGGCGGGTTTGGCTCCCCGACGTCGGCGACATCGTGGGCTTTGCCGACCTGCACCGGCTCGGCGCTCCCGGGGAGGTCGTGCTGGCCCAGCTGAGCGGCGATCGCCCGACCGCGGACCAGCGGGTGGTGGCGGTGGGCCCGGAGGGCGGGTGGAGCGCGAGCGAGCTCGCGTCGGGCCTGCCCACGGTCGGGTTCGGGTTGAGTGTGCTGCGAGCGGAGACGGCGGCGGTCACGGCGGGGGCGCTCCTGACCTCCCTGCGCACCGGCACCGTGGCGGCGGCGGACGGGCCCGAGTCCGAGGACCGGCCGCAATGAGGGCAGCCCGTGGTCACGGCCGAGACCCGCGGCCCGGTAAGTTCGGGCCTGTGATCAGGCCCCCGGGCAAGGACGGCGACCCCAGGGCATGACCGACTGCCTCTTCTGCAAGATCGTCGCGGGCGAGGTGCCGTCCGAGACCGTGCACGAGACGGAGACCACGATCGCATTCAAGGACATCAACCCCGCCGCTCCGCTGCACGTCCTCGTCGTGCCGCGCCGCCACATCGACGACGCGTCGACGGTGACCGACGGCGACGGATCGGTCCTCGCCGACATGCTGCTCACCGCCCGGGCCGTGGCCGAGGCCGCCGGGGTGGCGGAGCCCGACCGGGGCTACCGGCTCATCTTCAACGTCGGGCCCGACGCCATGAACTCGGTGCCGCACCTGCACCTCCACGTGCTCGGCGGCCAACCGCTCAAGGGGCACTTCGCCATCACGTGAGCACCCCATGACCACCACCCTGCGAGCCGAAACCTATGTCCCGGGCAACCACCTGATGGCCGGGCTGCTCGGGACGCGTGACGAGCACCTGCGCCAGATCGAACAGGCCTTCCCGGAGGAGCAGATCGTGGTCCAGGGGAACCAGATCTCGGTCGAAGGTCCCGGGCCCGAGCTCGTGGTGCGGCTCTTCGACGAGCTCATCCTGTTGGTGCAGTCGGGCCGGGACCTCGACTCGTCGAGCCTCTCGCGCATGATCGACATGGTCCGCGACGACATACGCCCCAGCGAGGTGCTGCGCTCCGAGGTGGTGCGCGCCGCCGGCGGTAAGACGGTGCGGCCCAATACGGCGGGCCAGAAGCGCTACGTCGATGCCATCTCGCAGAACGTCATCACCTTCGGGATCGGGCCGGCCGGGACGGGCAAGTCCTATCTGGCCGTCGCCCAGGCGGTGCATGCGCTCCAGTCGCGACAGGTGACCCGCATCATCCTCACCCGCCCCGCCGTCGAGGCCGGTGAGCGGCTCGGCTTCCTCCCCGGTGACCTGATGGCCAAGGTCGACCCGTACCTGCGCCCGCTCTATGACGCCCTCTACGACCTGCTCGAGCCCGAGGGCGCGCAGCGGCTGCTCGACCGCGGCACCATCGAGGTGGCGCCGCTCGCCTTCATGCGCGGCCGCACCCTCAACAGCTCATTCATCATCCTCGACGAGGCGCAGAACACCACGCCCGAGCAGATGAAGATGTTCCTGACCCGCATCGGGTTCGGTTCCAAGTGCGTGGTCACGGGCGACGTGACCCAGATCGACGTGCCCGGGGGCCGTTCGGGGCTCGTCGGTCTCGAGCCCGTGCTGGGCGGGATCGATGACATCGCGTTCGTGCACCTGAGCCGCCGGGACGTGGTCCGCCACAAGATCGTGGCGGACATCGTGGACGCCTACGAAGTGGCAGAAGGGCGGGCGGGACTCACGCAGTGAGCATCGATGTCTTTGCCGCTGATGAGCAGCAGTCCCATCCGATGGACGTCGCCCGCTGGGCCGAGTTGGCGCGCCAGGTGCTGACGGCGCGCGGGGTGAAGGGAGAGACCGAGGTCTCCCTGCTCTTCGTCGACGAGGACTCCATGGCCGCGCTGAACGAGCAGTTCCTGGACCACAGCGGGCCGACGGACGTGCTGTCCTTCCCCATCGAGGACGAGCCGGGCCCGACCGGTCGCTCGCCCGACTTCGGGGGCAGCGGCCCCGGCACTTCGGCCGAGCATGGCGCGCTCACCCTGCTCGGGGACGTCGTCATCTGCCCGGTGGTGGCGGCGCGGAACGCGGCGGAGCACGAGGTGGACCTCGACGACGAAGTGGCGTTGCTGGTGGTCCACGGTCTGCTGCACCTCCTCGGCATGGACCACGAGGAGGACGGCGAGGCGGAACGCATGGAGGCGCTGGAACAGCAGCTGCTCAAACGTTTCTACCGGGTGAGCCCCGGAGTGTGAGTCCGGTGATGCTCGCCACCACGGGCTTCCGCACCGAGGACGCGATCCTCATCGTCGTCATCGCCGTCCTCCTGGCGGGATCGGGCATCCTGGCCATGGCCGAGACCAGCCTGGTCCGGATGAACCGCATCAAGGCCAAGTCGCTGGTGGACGAGCGCAAGCGCGGGGCCCGCCAGCTGGCCCGGCTGGTCGAGAACCCGGCCAACTTCTTGAACCCGGTCCTGCTGCTCGTGCTGATCTGCCAGCTGATCTCGGCCACCCTGGTCGGCATCGTCGCCTCGGACCTCTTCGGCGGCCTCGGCGTGCTCCTCGGCATCGTGTTCGAGATCGTGGTGATCTTCGTGTTCTTCGAGGCGGTGCCCAAGAACTGGGCGGTGCAGCACTCGGAGCGGGCTGCGCTGATGAGCGCGCCGATCGTCAGCACCCTCATCCGTTTCCCGCCCATCCACTGGCTGTCCTCCATCCTCATCGGGCTGGCCAACCGGATCATCGGTGCCAGCGACAACCAGGAGGGACTGCACCACTCCTACATCACCGACTCCGAGCTGAAGGCCATGGCCGACGTCGCCCACGAGGAGAACGTCATCGAGCGCGACGAGCGGTCCTTCATCCACTCCATCATCGACTTCGGCGACACCGTGGCGCGCGAGGTGATGACGCCGCGGCCCGACATGGTGACGGTCGAGGCCGAGGTCACCGTGCACAACGCCCTCGAGCGGGCGCTGGCCGCGGGCTACAGCCGCATCCCGGTGGAGGGGGACGGGATCGACGACATCATCGGGATCGCCTACACGAAGGATCTCGTGCGCGCCGAGCGGACGGGGCGGGGGGAGCGGCCGGTGCCCGAGGTCATGCGGCCGGCCAAGTTCATCCCCGAGTCCAAGGAGGTCTCGGACCTCCTGCGCGAGATGCAGGAGGAGAAATTCCACATGGCCATCGTCGTCGACGAGTACGGCGGCACGGCGGGGCTCATCACGCTCGAGGACCTGCTCGAGGAGCTGGTGGGCGACATCGTCGACGAGTTCGACGTCGAAGAGCCCACCGTCGAGCGCTGCGAGGACGGGTCGGTGGTCGTCAGTGCGGGCTATTCGGTGGACGACGCCGAGGAGCTGCTCGACGCCGAGCTGCCCCATGGCACATGGGACACCGTCGGCGGTCTGATGCTCGACCTGATGGGAAGGGTGCCCCAGGCAGGCGATTCGGTCGAGGCGGACGGATTCCGCCTGACCGCGGTCGACGTGCGCGGGCGGCGCATCGGCCGGGTGCGCATCGAGCCCACGGGAGCGGCGCAGGGCACCGGCGACACGACGGACGCCCGCAGCGCCGGCGGCGACGGCCGGAGCAACGTCTCGCAGCACGGGAGCTGAGTCCGTGCGCTCGGGGTTCGTGGCCGTCGTCGGCCGGCCCAACGTCGGCAAGTCGACGCTGGTCAACGCGATGGTGGGCACCAAGGTCGCCATCACCTCCTCGCGGCCCAACACGACCCGGCACCGCATTTTGGGCGTGCTACACGACGACGAGGCCGACGCGCAGGTGGTCTTCGTCGACACGCCCGGCATCCACCGGCCCAAGAGCGCGCTCGGATCGAGGCTGAACGACACGGCAACGGACGCGCTGAGCGATGTCGACGTCGTCATGGCGCTCGTCGACGCCACGGCGGCGGTCGGCCCCGGGGACCGCACCGTCCTCGAGCGCGCCGTGCGCCAGGTCCAGCGCAGTGGGGGAGGGGCGGGGGCGGGCGCACGACCGCACACCGACCCGGAGACCGACACCGACGACGACGTCTTCCCGTCCCAGCTCGTGGTCGTCGTGAACAAGGTCGACCGGGCGTCGAACGCCCAGGTCCTCGAGCGCCTGACGCAGGTGAAGGCGGCCGTCGACGCGCTGGACCACCTGCCCGCGGTGGAGTACTTCCCGGTCTCGGCGCGCACCGGCGCGGGCGTCGACGCGCTTGTGGCCCATCTCACCGCCCGGCTCCCCGAGGGCCCGCCCTACTTCCCGCCCGACGTGGTGACCGACACGCCCGAAGCACTCTGGGTGGCCGAGCTCGTCCGGGAGCAGCTGCTGGCCAAGACGAGGGACGAGCTGCCGCACGCCATCACCTGCCGGGTGACCGAGTGGGAGTGGCCCCACATCCGCGTCGAGATCATCGTCGAGCGCGACTCCCAGAAGGCCATCGTGATCGGCAAGGGGGGCGAGGTCCTCAAGGCGGTCGGCATCGCAGTGCGCGAGACGTTGCCCGAAGGTGCCTACCTGGACCTGCACGTGAAGGTGGAGCGGCGCTGGCAGAACCGGGCCGAGATGCTCGACCGGCTGGGGTACTAGGCCGCAGGCTCCTCGAGCGCCCGCCGGAGGAAGGACTCGACCTCGGAGCGGTCCACCGTGCGCCGCATGGGGGGCAGCGTGGAGAGCAGCACCCCCCGGTACGACGCCGTCGCCAGCCGGGGGTCGAGGACGGCGACCACCCCGCGGTCCTCTGCGTTGCGGATGAGCCGGCCTGCGCCCTGGGCCAGGAGCGTGGCGGCACGCGGCAGGTCGACGAGCGAGAAGGCTCGTCCGCCGGCCCGGTCCCGGCGCGCCTGGAGCAACGGGTCGTCGGGGCGCGGGAAGGGCAGGCGGTCGATCGTCACCAGCGACAGCGCGCGGCCGGGGACGTCGACGCCCTGCCAGAAGCCGAGCGTGGCGAACAGGCACGAGGTCTCGTCCCGGGCGAACTCCTCGAGCAGCCGGCCCTTGGGGAGGTCGCCCTGCTGTAAGAGCGTGTAGGGGAGCTCGGGCGCGAGCGCGGCCGCCGCGGCCTCGGTGGCCCGGCGGCTCGTGAAGAGGGCGAGGGTGCGCCCGCCCGCCGCCTCCAGCAACTGCGCCAGCTCCTCGTGCAGCGCCTCCTCCGACCCCGGTGCGCGCCGGTCGGGCAGGTGGCGGGCGACGTAGAGGAGCGCGTGGGCGCGGTAGTCGAACGGGCTGCCCACGTTGAGCTCCTCGGACGGGAAGCGCTCGAGCCCGACGCGCTCGACGAGGCGCGGCGGGATGGTGGCGCTCGTGAGCACCGCGGTCACCTCGCCCCAGAGCATCCCCGCCAGCGCCGGACCGACGTCAATGGGGGACAGCCGCAGCCGGACGTTGCGCCGGGTGCCGTCGACCCAGGCCACTTCGGCGTCGGTGCGTGCCACCAGGCGGTGCAGGTCCTCGGCCAGGTGCGCCGCCGTCTGCAGGGTGCGGGTCTTGCGGCTGGCCCGGTCGGGGTCGGCCGTCCCCGCGTCGTCGGTCAGGAGGGTGCGCTGGGCGCCGCCGCGCCGCAACGCGTCCGTGACCCGGCGGGCCAGCTCGTCGGCGCGTGCGAGCAGCTCGGCCAGCTCGCGGTCCTCGGCCTGGGGCCGGCCGACCTCGTGGAGCACCCGCGTGCCCACCCGGTCGCCCAGCAGGCTCCCCATCTGCTCGCCCGCCGAGGCCAGGGCGTCGAGCAGGTCCGTGTCGCGTTGCTCGACGAGCCCGCGGGCCGCGGTCACGAGGGCGCGGAACCGCCCGGGCGTGAGCTCCACCCCGAGGCTCGACGTCATGACCTCCTCGAGCTGGTGCGCCTCGTCGAAGACGACCACGTCGTGTTCGGGCAGCACGGCGCCGCCACTGGCGAGGTGGGCGCCGTAGAGGTGCGTGTTGACGACGACCACGTCGGCCGCCGCCGCCCGGTCGCGGGCCGCCTCGGCGAAACAGCGCCCGCCCGAGGGGCAGTTGAAGGCGCCCGGGCACTCGCGCGGGCCGACGCTCACCATGGCCCAGGCCCGCGGCGAGGGCTCGAAGCTCAGATCGGCCCGGTCGCCGGTGGCGGAGGTCTGCGACCAGGCGACCAGGGTGCGCACCTCGTCGACGAGGCCCTCGGGCGTTGCACCGCGCGCCGTGTCCTCGTCCGTCCCGGCGTCCTCGCGCTCGTCGGCCGGCTCGGCCCCCTCGTCGCCCAGCTCGGGCTGGATCCCGCCCGACCCGACCTCGGCCACCCGTTGGCGGCAGGCGTAGTTGCTGCGCCCCTTCAGCACGGCGAAGTCGAGCGGGACGGCGAGGCCGAGACCCGCCTCGACCATGGGCAGGTCCTTCTGGGCCAGCTGGTCCTGCAGCGCCTTGGTGGCGGTGGCTACCACGACCTTCTTGCTGCTGAGGGCCGCCGGGACCAGGTAGGCCAGCGACTTGCCCGTCCCAGTGCCGGCCTGCACCACGAGGTGGGTGCCCGTGACGAGGGCCTCCGCGACGGCCCGGCACATTTCCTGTTGCTCGGGCCGGTGCTCGCCGCTGGGCATCTGGGCCGTGATCTTGTCGAGCCCGTCGACCCCGTCGTCCCCGGCCTGGCGGGCGTCCTCGGCCGACCCACCGGCGGGACCGAAGACGTCCGCCTCGTCGAGGCCCTCGACGTCCTCCCAGCTCTCCTCCACGCCCCGATCATGCCTGCCCGTGGCGACATCCGCGCACCCCGGGGTCAGGCCGGGCCCAGGGCGCGTGGACCCACCGGCGGGGACGGGTCGATCGGCGACCGAGCGGCGGGCGCGTCCGTGCCGCGGGACCCCCTCCCGGGGCCCGGACGTGCCGCTCGGTGCGGTGCTGCCTAGGTGTTGCTGCCGGCGATGCCGACCACCGGCTTGTTGAGCGTGATGGAGCCCGTGGAGCCCCAGAAGAAGGCGTCCCCGTAGTTGAAGATGCCGCCGTCGCTGGCGGTCTCCCAGTACCCCTGGCCGTCGGGTGTCGACGCCATCCCGACGACGGGCTTGTTGAGGGGCATGGAGGCCGGCGAACCGAAGAAGGGGGCGTTGAAGGCGAACAGGCCGCCGTCGGAGGCCACCTCCCAGTAGCCGCCGGTGGCCTGGTCACCCGCGATGCCGACGATCGGCTTGTTGAGCGGCTTGCCGCCCATGGAGCCGAGGAAGGACGCGTCGCCGAAGTTGAAGATCCCGCCGTCGGTCGCCACCTCCCAGTAGCCGAGGCCGTCGGGCGTCGTGGCGATGCCGACCACCGGCTTGTTGAGCGGCTTGCCGCCCATCGATCCGTACAGCTGGGCGTCACCGAAGTTGAAGATGCCGCCGTCGGCCGCCACCTCCCAGTAGCCGAGGCCGTCGGGCGTGGCCACCATCCCGACGATGGGCGCGTTGAGCGGCTTGCCGCCCATCGAACCGAAGAACGGCGCGTTGAAGGCGAAGAGGCCACCGTCGGACGCCACCTCCCAGTAGCCACCGGTGCGGGGGTCGGCGGCGATGCCCACGATGGGCTGGTTGAGCGGCTTGCCGCCCATGGAGCCGAAGAACGGGGCGTCATAGGCGAAGATGCCACCGTCGGATGCGGCCACCCAGTAGCCGAACTGGACGCTCACCTGGTTGGAGGCCAGCGATTCCTCCAGGGAGAAGTACGTCGATTGTCCGGGGTTCAGGCCTCCGGCGAAGTTGACCACACCGGTCGTGGTGTCGGTGCTGATGTTGGTGAAGGTCGTGGTGGGGCCCTGGTAATCGCTGCCGTTGGGGTCTGCTCCCGAGGAGCTCGCACCGCCGGCCTTCTGCGCGGCGGTGCAGTACGAGTCGCCCGTGTAGCCACCCGGTCCCGCCAGCGGCGTGCCGCCACCGCCACCGGCACCGCCATTGGTGTTGGAGCCGTTGGTCGAGTAGGTGCAGATGCCGTCACCCTCGAAGCCGAAGATCGGGGTCGAGGTCGACGAGCCCGAGAGCTGGATCCCGAAGAGCGGCCTGCTCGACGTGTTCACGATCCCCACGAGTGTGTCGTCGGCCTGGTCGTAGGGCGTCTGCTGGCCAGGTGTCGCCACCGCACCCCCGGATGCGTTGTTGTTGTCCTGCAGCACCTGCTCGCCGTTGTTGCTGACCACGATGAGCAGCCCGCAGCTGGCGTTGTAGCCGATCGCCGGGCACTCGTTGAAGGGCGCCGTGGTCGAGGTCCCGGGGAACCCGGCGACGTCGTGGGCCGCGAAGGGCCCCGACGAGTGGGGCGCGACCTTCGGATCGGCGGAGGCCGCCCGCATCGGGACGAGGACGACGACGACCGCGATCCCCAGGAGGAGGACGGCCGCACTGAGACTCCGCAGAAGCGGGCGGAGCCAGTCAGGACCGTGGAACAACGTCGATCGAACGGGCATGGCAGGCTCCCTTCATTGCGTGCCGGGAATTGCAGCAGCCCGACCGCACTGTGTCAACTGATATTGCGGCGTCAGCCGAAATGCGAGGGACAGGAAGCCGGCGAGGGGCTCGCCGGGGCCCGCCGGCTCAGCGGGCGGCGACCTCCACCACGACCTCGGCGCTGTAGTCCTTGAACGCCTGCTCGCCGAACCCGGTCCACATCTCGAGGGCCGGGGGCGGCATGTGCTCGAGCATGGCGGCCCGCTGCTCCTCGGTCATCCGCTCCCTGATCAGGCCGAGAATCAGCCAGATCTTGTCGCCGTGGAAGTTCGCCATGCCGTGGCCGGGCAGCGCGCCCCACTCCTCGATGGAGAGGTTGGCCGCGGCCAGGGGCAGCGCCCGCTCCTCCTCCTCGTCGAGGTGGCGGACCAACTGGTCGTGCAGCGCCCCGAGCGCGTCCTCGGCCGCCTTCTGGGAGCCGGCGTCGCCCGACGGCCAGGCCGCCAGCGTGCGCAGGGCTTCCTCCAGCAGCCGGACCGCCTCCTCGTGCTGTTCCGCGAGCTCGTCGAGCAGCGCGTCCTCGCCGGCACAGCGCTCCCGCAGGAGAGGGAAGACCAGCTTCTCCTCGCCGTCGTGGTGCGCCTCCAGGAAACTGAGGATGTTCTCGTAGTAGTTGGCGATCAGCGCCACCCGGGCGGCGTCGCCCGGCGCGATGCCGCCGACGAGCCTCGGGGCCGCGCCGAGGGAGTCCCGGAAGACGCCGTGCACGGCGCACATGTCGGTGACATCGGGACGGGGTACAGACGTGTCTTTTGACAAGGGGTCCTCCTTCATCCTCCGCCCCAGACCGCCTGGCAGGGGGGTGGGGATACTTCAACACGAAACGGGCGCTCGTGCACGGGAAATCGACAAATCACCGCTTGCGCCAAGCGGTAGGTTCAGCGGGTGACCTCCACCGCCCGCGGCGAGGGCTCGGAGACCCCCGACCCGGTCCCGCCCGAGCTCGACCTCGCCCGCGTCCCGGTCCACGTGGCGTGCGTGATGGACGGCAACGGCCGCTGGGCCAACGCCAGGGGGCTGCCCCGGACCGAGGGGCACGCCGCCGGGGAGACCGCGCTGCTCGATGTCGTCGACGGTGCCCTCGAGGTCGGCATCAAGTGGATCACGCTCTACGCCTTCTCCACCGAGAACTGGCGCCGGCCCGCCGACGAGGTCCGCTACCTCATGAACTTCAACCAGTCGCTCCTCATGCGGCGGCGCGACGAGCTCAACGAGAAGGGCGTGCAGATCCGCTTCGCCGGACGGCGCGACTGGCGGGTGCCGCGTCGGGTGCTCAAGCGCATGGACGAATCGATCGAGCTCACCAGACGCAACACGCGCATGGTGATGACGATGGCGTTCAACTACGGCGGCCGAGCCGAGATCGTCGACGCCGTGCGCGCCCTCGTGGAGGAGGGTACGCCGGCGGCCAAGGTCGACGAGAAGGCGATCCGGCGCCACCTCTACTTCCCCGACATGCCCGACCCCGACCTCGTCATCCGGACCTCGGGCGAGACGCGCATCTCGAACTTCTTGCTGTGGGAGATCGCCTACAGCGAGCTCGTCTTCCCCGAGACCCTCTGGCCCGACATGCGGCGGCGCCACCTCTACGAGGCGGTCATCGAGTACCAGCGCCGGGTCCGGCGCTTCGGCGCCGTCAACCCCTGACCGATCCCCTGACCGATGCCCTGACCGATCCCCTCCAGCAGACCCGGCCCTGTCCACGGCCCTGGCTCGGGCCGGCGGGGAGGGCGACCCGCCCCGCGGCCGGCAGCTGCGAAAATGGGAGGACCATGACCGCCACGCGGGTCGCCCTGATCGCCGGGATCGTCTTCCTCGCCGCCTTCGTCGTCGTGGTGGCCTTTGCCCACCACGCCGGCCCGGTGGTGCTGGCCGTGGGCATGCTGGCGGTGCTGGTCGCCTGCGGCAACCTCCTCTACGGGCGCCATTCGCACGGCGCCGCCGCCCAGGCCCGGGTCCGGCCCGCCCAGGAGGCCCACGACCGGGCCGCCGACCTCGCCGCCGAGTCTCGCCGTGCCACCGCCGAGGCGGCCCGGCGCGGTGAGCGCTACTGCCCGCTCGACCCCGCCCACGAGCGTCCCGCCGCCGACCGGTGAGCCTGTTCCGCGACAAGGGCGTCGTGCTGCGCACGTACCGCCTGGGCGAGGCCGACCGCATCGTCGTCTTCCTGACCGAGCGCCACGGCAAGGTGCGCGCCGTGGCCAAGGGCGTCCGCCGCACCACCTCGAAGTTCGGCGCCCGCCTGGAGCCCCTCACCCACGTCGACCTGTTGTTGTGGCAGGGGAGGAGCGACCTCGACATCGTCAACCAGGTCGAGGTGCTGAGTTCGTTCCGCCTCATCCGGGAGGACCTCGTCCGCATGCCCCGCGGCATCGCGCTCCTCGAGGTGACCGACCAGATGGCCCAGGAGCGCCACCCCGACCCCCGGCTCTACGCCATGCTCGTCGGCGCGCTCGGCGCCCTGGCCGACGAGCGGTCCGACCCGACCTTGCTGGCGCCGGCGTTCTTCCTCAAGGCGCTCGTCCTCGAGGGAGCCGGGCCCGTCCTGAACGTCTGTGCCGTCTGCGGCGAGCCCGAGGGCACCGTCGAGCTGGTGGCCTTCGACCTCGTGGCCGGCGGCACCCTGTGCCGGGCCCACCGCAGCGGGCGCCCGATGAGCCCCGCCGCGCTGGCCCTCCTGGGCCGCATCCTCGGCGGTGACCTGGCCTCCGTCCTGTCGGGCCCGACGCCGGCGGCGGCCGACGAGGTGGCCGAGCTGGCCACCGCGGCCATGGAGGTCCATCTCGACCGCCGCATCCGCTCGGTGCGCTCGACCGCGGACCTTTGAGCGCCTTCGGGGTCTACGTCCACGTCCCGTTCTGCCGGGAGCGCTGCGACTACTGCGCCTTCGCCACCTACACCGATCGCGACCATCTCATGGAGCGCTACGCCGACGCGTGCGTCCGCGAGCTGCAGCGCCTGCGGGGGGCGGGCGACCTCGCCCCGGCCACCTCCGTCTTCTTCGGAGGGGGCACCCCGTCCCGCCTCCACCCCGACACCCTGTGCCGGGTGCTCGACGCCATCCAGCGCGCGCCCGGGGCCGAGGTCACGGTCGAGTGCAATCCCGAGGACGCCGACGACGCGCACCTCGGCGCCTACCGGCGCGCCGGCGTGACCCGTGTCTCCTTCGGCCTGCAGTCGACCCACGCCCACGTGCTGGCCGGACTCGGCCGCCGCCGGGTGCCGCACGCCGCCGAGACGGTCTCCGCCGCGGTGGCATCCGCCGGTTTCCGCACCTGGAACCTCGATCTGATCTTCGGGGCGGCCACCGAGAGCGACGACGACTGGGCCGCCACGCTCGACCACGTCCTCGGCTTGGCGCACCCGCCCCCGCACGTCTCGGCCTACGGCCTGACGGTCGAGCCCGGCACGCCGCTGGCCCGTGACGCCGCCCGCCATCCCGACGAGGACGCGCAGGCCCGGCGCTACGAGCGGACCGAGAGGGTGCTCGCGGCCGCCGGCTACGCCTGGGAGGAGATCTCGAACTGGGCCCGCCCCGGCCACGAGTGCCGGCACAACCACCTCTACTGGGAGCAGGGCGACTACGCCGGCATCGGGTCGGCGGCGCACTCGCACCGCGACGGGGTGCGGTGGTGGAACGTGCGGACGCCCGAGCGCTACATCGACGCCGTCGGGGCCGGCCGCTCACCGGTGGCCGGCCGCGATGAGCTGACGGCCGGCCAGCGCGACTTCGAGGCGCTCACGCTCTCCCTGCGCACGCCGCGCGGCGTGCCGTGGCACAGCCTGGAGCGCCCCGAGGCGCTCGAGGGCCTCGTCGAGCGCACCGGCTCCCGGGCCGTGCTGACCGTGCGGGGCCGCCTGCTGGCCAACGAGGTCAGCGCCAGAATCCGCTCCGGTATCCTGCACCGATGAGCGAGACGGCTGGTGCCCCCGCCAACGACCTGATGGAGAAGGTCGTGCGCCTGTGCCGGACCCGCGGCTTCATCTTCCCCTCGGCCGAGATCTACGGCGGCTTCCGCTCCACCTACGACTACGGCCCCCTCGGCGTCAACATGCTGCGCAACGTCAAGAACGCCTGGTGGCACTCCATGGTCCAGTTGCGCGACGACGTGGTCGGCCTCGACGCCGCCATCCTGTCGCCCCCCGCCGTATGGGGGGCCTCGGGCCACCTCGAGACGTTCACGGACCCGCTGGTCGACTGCCGCAACTGCCACGAGCGCTGGCGGGCCGACAAGATCGACGGCGTCTGCCCCAACTGCGGGTCGAAGGACCTGACCGAGGCCCGGGCCTTCCACCTGATGTTCAAGACCCACGCCGGCCCGGTCGAGGACGAGGGCCACATCGCCTACCTGCGCCCAGAGACGGCCCAGGGCATGTTCACCAACTTCGCCAACGTGCTCGGCACGACGCGCAAGAAGCCGCCCTTCGGCATCGCCCAGGTCGGCAAGTCCTTCCGCAACGAGATCACGCCGCAGAACTTCGTCTTCCGCACCCGTGAGTTCGAGCAGATGGAGATGGAGTACTTCGTCCCGCCCGACGAAGCCCAGAAGTGGTTCGAGTACTGGCTCGAGGAGCGCATGCGCTGGTACCTCGACCTCGGCATGCCGGCCGACCAGCTCCGCCTGCGCCACCACGATCCCGAAGAGCTCTCGCACTATTCGCGCGGCACGGCGGACGTGGAGTTCCTCTTCCCCTGGGGCTGGGACGAGCTCGAAGGCATCGCCAACCGGGGCGATTACGACCTCTCGGCGCACGCCGCCAAGTCGGGGGAGTCGCTCGACTACTTCGATCAGCAGACCAACGAGCGCTACACGCCCTACGTGATCGAGCCCGCCGCCGGCGCCACCCGGACCATGATGGCCTTCCTGCTCGCCGCCTACGGCGAGGACGAGGTGGGCGGCGAGCCGCGCACCGTGTTGCGCCTGCACTGGCGGCTCGCCCCGTACCAGGTGGCGGTGCTGCCGCTCTCGAAGAAGGACACCCTCGAGCCCCTGGCCCGTTCGGTCCTGGCCCGGCTGCAGCCGCACTTCATGGTCGACTACGACGTCACCCAGAGCATCGGGCGACGCTACCGGCGCCAGGACGAGATCGGGACGCCGTGGTGCGTGACGGTCGACTTCGACTCCCTCGAGGACGACGCGGTAACCGTGCGCGACCGCGACACCACCGAGCAGGTGCGCGTGCCAATCGCCGGCCTCGTGGCCGAGCTGCGCCGGCGCACCGGCGAGGAGTAGCACCCGGCGGCCATCGCCCCGACCGGCGCTCAGGGGTGGGCCAGAACCTTCGCGAGCACGCCGAGGTGCGAACGCGCCAGCTCCTTCGTCGCCGTGAGCAGCACGACGTCGCGCGCCCCGATGCGGGCGCGCAGGTCGTCCAAGGCGGACCGGCCCGCGGGTTGGGCGAGCTCGCTCCGGTACCGGTCGGCGAACTCCTCGACGCGGCTCTCGGCGTGGCCGTACCACGTCCGCAAGGCGTTGCTCGGGCTCACGTCCTTGGCCCAGTACTCGAAGGGGGCACGGGCCTTGGCGAGCCCGCGGGGCCAGAGGCGGTCGGCCAGGAACCGGCCCGACGGGTCCTGGCCGACGAAGTCGTAGACGCGACCGATCTCGATGCGACCCACGTCAGCACACCGGGTGTCGTGCGGCGGCCACCCGGACGGTCGGGGTCAGGCGACCCTGCGGTACTTGCGCACGGCCACGGGGGCCAGGATCACCAGCAGGCCTGCGCACCACAACAGGGCGGCGACCACCGAGCCCGAATCGTGCAGCACGCCGCCCACCATGAGCGACCGCGCGGCGTTGACCACCTGGGTCACGGGTTGGTGATAGGCGAAGCCCTGCAGCCAGCCGGGCATCGTGGCGACGGGGACGAAGGCCGACGAGGCGAAGAGCAACGGGAAGATCAGCGGGAAGACCATGACCTGGGCTGTCTCCGCGTTGGGTGCGGACAGGCCGATGTAGGCGAACCCCCAGCTCAACGCGTAGGCGAACAGCAGGATCAACAGCACCCCGCACAGGAACAGTGCGACGTTGGTCCCGATGCGGAAGCCCACGGCGTAGCCGACGGCCGTGATCAGCATGACCACGAAGACATTGCGGACCACGTCCGCGGTCGTGCGCCCGGCCAGCACCGCGGCGCGGCTCATCGGAAGAGCGCGGAAGCGCTCGATGAGGCCCTTGTGCAGGTCCTCGGAGAGTCCGGCTGCCGTGCTCATTGCGCCGAAGATGACCGTCTGCACGAAGATGCCGGGCATCAGGAACTCGATGTAGTGCACGCCCGGGACGTGAATGGCCCCGCCGAAGACGTAGGTGAAGAGCAGCGTGAACATGATCGGCTGCAGCGTGGTGAAGAAAAGCGCCTCGGGCGTCCGGGTGAGCGCCAGCAGATTGCGCCACGTGATCGTCATGACGTCCGAGACAGCCCACGACAGGCGATTGCCCTGACTCGGCTGGCTGAGGCGTACCGGTGCGGTCATGGTGGTGGTCGTCATGCGGCATCCTTCCCGTCGGTCACGTCGCCCTTGCGCGCCCGGCCCAAGCCTCGCTTCGGCTTCGCCTCTTCCTCGCCGTCGACGATCGAGGTCTTGTGGCCGGTCAGGCTGAGGAACACGTCGTCGAGGCTGGGCTCGCGGAGCGCGAGACCGGCGATCGGGATCTGGGCCGCATCGAGCGAGCGGAGCACGTTGGCGCCGGCTTTGGGGCCGTCCGTGACCGTCAGCTCGATCACGAGGTCCTCGACGACCGGCGCCTTCTCCGAGAAGGGCGAGACAAGCTGGACCGCTCGGCCCAGGGCATCCTGGTCGGCCAGGGTCACCGAGACGACCGACGTGCCCAGGTCGGCCTTGAGCTGCGCCGGCGTCCCCTCCGCGATGACCCGCCCGTGGTCGATCACCACGATGTCGCGTGCCAGGCGGTCGGCTTCCTCGAGGTACTGGGTCGTCAACAGGACCGTCGTGCCGTCGCGGACCAGGTCCTCGATGGCGACCCACAGGGCCTGGCGGCTCTGGGGGTCCAACCCCGTCGTCGGCTCGTCGAGGAAGAGGACCGGCGGATTCGCCACCAGGGCGGCGGCCAGGTCCAGGCGCCGCCGCATGCCCCCGGAGTAGGTCTTCAGCACCCGATCGCCGGCCCCGGACAATCCGAAGTCCTCGAGCAGCTCGTCGGCCCGACGCGACGACACCTTGCGGCTGAGGTGGGAGAGCCGGCCCACCATGTGGATGTTCTCGCGGCCCGTGAGGTTCTCGTCCACCGCGGCGTACTGGCCGGCGAGTCCTACGGTGCGGCGCACCGCGTCGGCCTGGGAGACCACGTCGTAGCCGAGCACCGAGGCGCGTCCGGAGTCGGGGCCGAGGATGGTGGAGAGGATGCGCACCACGGTGGTCTTGCCCGCCCCGTTCGGGCCGAGCAGCCCGAGCACCGTTCCGGCCTCCACCTCGAGCGAGACGCCGTCGAGCGCACGAACGTTGCCGCGAGGGAAGACCTTGACGAGGTCGTGCGCCTCGACGGCGAGAGTGGGGTTGAAAGAATTAGCCATCGACAAAGAAACTTAGTGATAGAGTTACTTACGTGTCAAGACAATGGTCCCGGATCGAGCTCGTCCAGCAGCTGCGCAACGAGATCATGGGCTATTTCGGCGCGGCCAGTGATTTCGATGAGGGATTGGCCAAGAAGCTGAAGCTGAGCCGGACCGACATGCGCTGCCTGGACCTTATTGGCCGCCTCGGCCCTATGACCGCGGGCCGGTTGGCCGAGGAGAGCGGGCTGACGACCGGGGCGGTGACCTTCATCCTGGACCGGCTCGAGGAGGCCGGCATGGTGGCGCGCCGCCGCGACACGCAGGACCGGCGCCGGGTGTGGGTGGAGATCGTGCCCGAGGCCCAGCAGCGGCTCCAGGGCCTGCAGCAGCCGATCGTCGAGGAGATGCGCCAGGTAGCCCAGCGCTTCAAGGCGGACGAGCTGGTCATCGTGCGTGACTACATGCGCCAGGCGAAGGAGGTCTTCCAACGCCAGGTCGGCGGCTCGTCCGGCGAGGAGTCCCGGGCCGACACCGGCGAGCCGGGCGGGCCGCCGCGGCACTGACCGACCGCTACGGAGTGGTCGGCGGGGGGAAAGTAGGCTGGTCCAACCCCGTCCCAGGTCGGGAGGGAGTGTGACCACCCACTGACCGCGCTCCGCCCCGCGGTTCGCCCGTCCAGGGCAAGGAGGCCCGATGCCGTACGTCTTCGATTTCGACCACACGCACGCCCGTCCGCCGATGGAGCTCAAGGACCTCCTGGGCGGCAAAGGCGCCAACCTGGCCGAGATGACGTCGGTACTCGAGCTCCCCGTGCCCCCGGGCTTCACCATCTCGACCGACGCCTGCCGCGACTACATGGCGGGCGGCTGGCCCAAGGCCCTCGACGCGGAGGTGGCCGCGGCGCGGGCCCGGCTCGAGAAGGCGATGGACAAGACCATCGGTGATGCCGGGGACCCCTTGCTCGTCTCGGTGCGCTCGGGCGCCAAGTTCTCCATGCCCGGCATGATGGACACGGTCCTCAACCTGGGCCTCAACGACGAGTCGGTTGAGGGGCTGGCCAAGCAGACCGGCGACGAGCGCTTCGCCTTCGACTCCTACCGGCGCTTCATCGCCATGTACGGGCGCATCGTCCTCGAGCTGCCCGGCGAGGAGTTCGACTCGCTCTTCGAGGCGGCCAAGGAGCTGGCCGGGACGACGTCGGACGCCAAGGTCCCCGTCGAGTTGCTGCGTTATCTCGTCGACTCCTACCAGCAGATCGTGGAGCGCCACACCGGCAAGCCCTTCCCCCAGAAGCCGGTCGAGCAGCTGCGCGGCGCCATCGAGGCCGTGTTCCGCAGCTGGAACGGGCCCCGCGCCATCGCCTACCGCGAGCGCGAGCACATCCCGCACGATCTGGGCACCGCCGTCAACGTGCAGGCGATGGTCTTCGGCAACCGCGACGACAACTCCGGCACCGGCGTCGGGTTCACGCGTGACCCGGCCACGGGCGCCAAGGGCGCCTACGGCGACTTTCTCGTCAACGCGCAGGGTGAGGACGTGGTGGCCGGCATCCGCAACACCGAGCCCATTTCGGAGCTGAAGAAGCAGTTCCCCAAGGTCCACGCCGAGCTGCTCAAGATCTTCGCCCGCCTCGAGTCGCACTACCGCGACATGTGCGACACCGAGTTCACCATCGAGCAGGGCAAGCTCTGGATGCTCCAGACCCGGGTGGGCAAGCGCACCGGCAACGCCGCCCTCAAGATGGCGGTCGACATGGTGCGCCCGAGCGATCTCGGGATCTCCAAGTCCGAGGCCGTCATGCGCATCACCGAGGACCACCTCGACTCGGTCCTCCACCCCCAGTTCGCCGGCTCGGGCTACGACGCCTGGGCCAAGGGCCTCGGGGCGAGCCCCGGGGCCGCGGTGGGGCGCATCTACTTCACCGCCGACGACGCCGCCGCCGCCGCGGAGCGGGGCGACAAGGTGATCCTGGTCCGCAACGAGACCTCGCCCGAGGACGTGCACGGCATGCTGGCCGCCGAGGGGATCCTGACCGCCCGCGGCGGGCTGGTCAGCCACGCCGCCGTCGTGGCGCGGGGCTGGGGCAAGCCGGCCGTCGTCGGGGCCGAGGTGCTGCGCCTGGGCGACCACCAGGTGACGGCGAACGACGTCACGCTCTACGAGGGCGATTGGGTGTCGCTCGACGGCGGCGCCGGGATCGTCGTGGCCGGTCAGGTCCCGCTCACGGCTGCCGAGCCCCCTGCCGCCTTCGACACCGTGTTGTCATGGGCCGACGAGATCCGCAAGGGTCACCTCGCCGTGCGGGCCAACGCCGACACGGGGGACGACGCGGCCAACGCGCGCCATCTCGGCGCCGAGGGCATCGGGCTGTGCCGCACCGAGCACATGTTCCTCGGCGAGGATCGCCTGCCCGTCGTTCGCCGCATGATCCTGGCCCACTCGCCCTCCGAGGAGGCCGAGGCACTCGAGGAGCTGCGCGTGGTCCAGCGGGAGGACTTCATCGCCATCCTCGCCGCCATGGACGGGCTGCCCGTGACGGTGCGCCTGCTCGACCCGCCTCTGCACGAGTTCCTGCCCTCCACCGAGGAGCTGGCCCACAAGGAAGCCACGGTCGGGCTCAACCCCGAGGAGCGGCGCCTCTACGAGGCGGCGCTCTCGTGGAAGGAGTCCAACCCCATGCTCGGGACGCGCGGCGTGCGGCTCGGGGTCATCAAGCCCGGGCTCTACGCCATGCAGGTGCGCGCCCTTATGGAAGCGGCCCGCCAGCGGGTGGCCGACGGCGGGCACCCGATCATCGAGATCATGATCCCCCTCACGGTGGCCCGCGCCGAGCTGGCGCTCGCGAGGGGCTGGGTCGAGGACGCGGTGGCCGACGTCAACAAGGAGCGGGCCCCGCGTCCGTCCAAGGGGGCTAAGGCGAACGCCGCCAAGGCGGGCAAGCTCGAGGTGACGATCGGGACGATGATCGAGACCCCTCGGGCGGCGCTCAGGGCCGCCGAGATCGCCGAGGTGGCCGAGTTCTTCTCGTTCGGGACCAACGACCTGACCCAGATGACCTTCGGCTTCTCCCGCGACGACGTCGAGGGCCGGATGATGGACGCCTACCTCGAGCTCGGCCTGCTGCCGCGCAATCCCTTCGAGGTCGTCGACTTCGACGGCGTCGGCGAGTTGGTGCGACTCGGCACCGAGCGCGGCCGGGCCTCACGGCCGGGCCTCAAGGTGGGCGTCTGCGGCGAGCACGGCGGCGACCCCGCCTCCATCGCCCTCTTCTACGACGCGGGCCTCGACTACGTCAGCTGCTCGCCCTTCCGGGTCCCGGTGGCCCGCCTCGCCGCGGCCCAGGCCGTGCTGGCCGGAGCAACCGGGGCCTGAGCCACGCCGCCCCTCGCCCGCCGCTCTGCGGTCGGGCGCCGGCGGAAGCCGACCGGGACATCCCGACCAGGAGTGGCGAGGTAGATCCTGGTGTGACGTTCGGAGTTCTCCCGGCAACCCATGATGCAGCGGCAGCCGGTTGCATCGCCCGGTGCCGAGGTACAAACATGGCGAGGGCGGTGGCGACACACGTGTGGGCAGGCGCCCGATTGGGGGATGCATGAGAGGCCGGCGGCGGAAGTACCGGGTCGGAGCGAAGACGGTGAATTTCACCAGCGCCGGGCTGGTCGCGTCCGCCATCGTCGTGGTCATGGCGGTCACCGCACCGTCCGGCGTGGCACCGAGTCTTTTCGCGTCACCCTCGCATGTCCGCGGTCCCAGCTTGCCCGCGCTGCCCTTCCAGTCCCTCGCCCCCGCGGCGGCACGCGAGCCTGTCTCCCAGCTCGGTCTGTCGACGACGACAGCGTCCGGGTCCGGGTCCGGGGTGCCGAGGGGCGGGACGACGACGGTCACATCGCACACGGTGTCGTCGGCCATCACCGCCGTCCCGACCGTGACCCTGCCGCCGGCGCAGCACTCGAGCGCCATCGCGGCGCCGGCCGGGCCGGGGGAGACCGGTGCCGGCCACGGCTTGGGCACCACCCCTGATTCGGGGAGTGCGGGTGCGGCGGCGTCGGATGCACGCTCCTACGCAAGCGGCAACGTCCCCAATCGTCCCGGCGGCAAGCGCGGAACGGCGGCAACGGGAACGGCGGCAACGGGAACGGCGATCACGGTGCCGGTGGCGAGGGTCACGGTGACGGCCAGTCGTTCACGAGCGCGGGATCGCCGGCGGTGCAAGGCACCTTCGGTCCGTCCGTCCCGCTCGGCGCTGTCGGATCCCCGGAGCGAGGCCCGGCGCCCGACGCCGGAACCGGTGACCCGTCGAACAGTGGGTCCCAAGAAGGCCCGCCGTCGGCACCGGGACACAGCTGGGGCGACGGCCAGGACGGACACCCTGGCGGACCTCCCGGTCATCCCTCCCACTCCAGAGGATGAGGACGCAGACGTCCTAGTCGGGCGATCGCCGGGCGGGGCCCGCGGCAGTCACAGGTCCAACAGCGCCGCGGTACCGTCAAGGGATGGGCATACCGGACGAGGAGGTCGCCCAGGTCCGGGCGGCCACCGACATCGTGGCCCTCATCAGCGAGCACGCGGCGCTGAAGAAGGTGGGCCGGCGTTGGAGCGGGCTGTGCCCGTTCCACACCGAGAAGACGCCCTCGTTCAGCGTCAACGCCGAGGAGGGCTTCTACTACTGCTTCGGCTGCCAGGAGTCGGGCGACGCCATCACTTTCGTCCGCGCCATGGAGCATCTCGATTTCGTCGACGCAGTGCGGCTCCTGGCGGACCGGGCAGGTGTCACGCTGCACGAGGACCAGGAGATGGGGCGCGACCACAAGCGCCGCTCCGAGCTGCTCCAAGCCATGGAGCGAGCCGTCGAGTGGTACCACGAGCGTCTCCTCCGCTCGCCCGATGCCGGCCCGGCCCGCGACTACCTGCGCTCGCGCGGGTACGACGGCGACGTGGTGCGCCAGTTCCGGTTGGGGTGGGCACCCGACGACTGGGACGCCCTCGCCAAGGCGTTGAAGTTGCCCGAGAAGATCCTCTCGGACTCGGGACTCGGTTTCGTGAACCGGCGCGGACGCGCGCAGGACTTCTTCCGCGGCCGCGTGCTCTTCCCGATCTGCGACCCGTCGGGCCGCCCCGTTGCCCTCGGCGGTCGCATCCTGCCGACCCGGCCCGGCCAGGGGCCGCCGGACCGTCCCGAGCCCAAGTACAAGAACTCCCAGGAGTCGCCGATCTACTCCAAGCGACGGACGCTCTACGCCCTCAACTGGGCCAAGCAAGGGGTTATCGCGCAGGGTGAGGTAGTGGTGTGCGAGGGCTACACCGACGTCATCGGCTGCTTCCAGGCCGGCGTGCCGTGGGCCGTGGCGACCTGCGGCACGGCGCTGGCCGAGGAGCACTTCACGTTGCTGCGCAACTTCGCCAAGCGGATCGTGCTCGCGTACGACGCCGACGCGGCGGGACAGAGCGCGACC
The DNA here is from genome assembly GCA_963809825.1 of uncultured Acidimicrobiaceae bacterium. GTDB lineage: Bacteria > Actinomycetota > Acidimicrobiia > Acidimicrobiales > RAAP-2 > Bog-473. Next base: position 245,131 of record CAWELJ010000006.1, read on the forward strand.
TCGCGCGTGTACGAGTGGGAGCGCAAGCACGAGGTCGACGTCGTGGTGGCGGACCTTCCCGGCGGGAGCGACCCCGGTGACCTGGCTCGCACCGACCCGGGCGGTCTGGCCCGCGCCATTAAAGAGGCCCGGCCCTTCCTCCAGTTCCGGGTGGACCGGATGCTGGGCAGCGGCGACCTGACGACGGCGGAAGGGAGGGCGCGGGCGGCGGAGGCGGCGCTGACCGCGGTCGCCGAGCACCCCGATGATCTGGTCCGTGACCAGTACGTGATGCAGCTGGCCGACCGGTGCCGCGTCGACGCGGCGCGGCTCCGGGAGCGACTCGACCACCTGAGGGCGCATCCGCCAGCCGAAAGCCCGTCTCGGCGCAGCCGTGCCCGTCGTGATGAGCCACCCCCGATGGAGTACCCCGAGGACGACGGCGACCGGTACCCGCCCGCAGACGATGGCGGCGATGCGGCCCTGGCGGCAGCGCTGCGACCAGGACCGGGACTCGAGGCCCTCAAGTTGGCCGTCCACCGACCCGAAGATGTAGCTGACCGAGTGCACGCGGTCCTCTTTGCCGACCCTGTGCAGCGTCACGCGTTCGTCGCCCTCTTGGAGAACGACAGCGTGCACGATGCAGTGGAGTCCGCGTCACCGGAGGTGGCGAGCCTGTTGCGACGCGTCATTGTCGAGGAACCGATGGCTGGTGACCCGGAATTGGGCGACCCGGTCGACTCCGTGGTCGCGGTGCTCCTGCGCGGGGCGGCACGGCGCGCAATGACCGACATCGAGATCGAGTCGCGAGCGGGGGGTGACGACTCGTGGCAGGCGCAGGCGGCCGAGACCGTGCAAGTGCGGCTCTGGCTGCGTGAACTCGAGGAATCTCCATCCGGACGCGACGCTGCCGATCGGTTGGTAGCGTGGTTGGTCCAGAGGGACACCGGGGAGTGACACAGTTGGCAGGACGAGGGTGAGCGAGGATTCGGCAATCGCGATCGACGACGACGGTGTCGACGCGCCGCCCGTGGCTTCCGATGCGCTCGCGCCGATTGCGCACGTCGCATTGCCTCCGGGCGTCTCGCAGGTCGACTTCGACGCCGCGCTCGCCATCGGACGCCAGAAGGGGCAGCTCACGCAGGACGAGCTGATCGAGGCGTTGCACACGGTGGAGCTCACGCCCGAAGTGCTCACCACGCTGCTCACCCGCATCAACGCGGAGGGTGTTGAGCTCGTCGAGGAAGACGAGGTGGAGCTCGCCGTCGTCGAAGTTGTGCCGCGGAAATCTCTCCGCGCCGGTAACAGGACGAACGGCGTGAAGTCCGAGACCCGCCGCGAGACCAACGGCAAGCGTGCCGTTTCGGGCGACTCGGGTGGCAGTGCCGAAGACCCAGTCCACACCTATCTGAAGGAGATCGGCCGGGTCCCGCTGCTCAACGCCGAGCTCGAGGTGGAGATCGCCCAGACCATCGAGGAGGGGAACGCGGCGGCGGCGAAGCTGGCGGCCCACGACCTCGCGGTGTCGGGGGAGGGGCCCAAGGAGGACCTGCTCAATGCCGGCGAGCAAGCCCGGTGCAAGCGTTTCGTCCGCAATGGACTCCGGGCCAAGGACGAGCTCATCGAGGCCAACCTGCGGCTGGTGGTGTCGATCGCCAAGCGCTACCGCAATCGCGGCCTGGCGTTCCTCGACCTCATTCAGGAGGGCAACCTCGGGCTGATGCGTGCCGTCGACAAGTTCGACCACACGAAGGGTTTCAAGTTCTCCACCTATGCCACGTGGTGGATCCGCCAGGCGATCACCCGCGCCATCGCCGACCAGGCGCGCACGATCCGGATCCCGGTGCACATGGTCGAGACGATCAACAAGGTGGTGTGGGCACAGCGGCAGCTTCTGCAAGAACTGGGTCGCGAGCCGACGATCGAAGAAGTGGCGCACCGGGTCGAGCTCCCGATGGAACGCGTGCGCGAGATCCTGCGCATCAATCAGGACACGGTCTCGCTCGAGCAGCCGGTGGGCGACGAGGACGACTTCAACCTTTCCGACCTGATCGAAGACAGGGGAGCGGTGGTCCCCGACGACGCCGCCACGCGGTCGCTGTTGGATGCGGCGGTGCGGGAGGCGCTTGGCCACCTCTCCGAGCGCGAGCAGGACGTCGTACGGCTCCGGTTCGGGCTCGACGACGGCAAGATCCGCACGCTCGAGGAAGTGGGGCGCGAGTTCGGTGTGACCCGGGAGCGGGTGCGCCAGATTGAGTCCAAGACCCTGGCCAAGTTGCGCCGTCCCGATGCGGCCCACCTCTTGAGGGACTACCTCGAAGAGTCCTGATCCACCCCGCTCGAGGGGTGCTGCTGGCATCTGCGGCAGTGCGGCCCGCTGCTAACGTTCGGGGGCTGTTTTCTCAACCCTTTCCGGGGTAGCTCAATGGCAGAGCAAGCGGCTGTTAACCGCTAGGTTGAGAGTTCGAGTCTCTCCCCCGGAGCATTTCGTCGTCGTTCTCGCTGGTCAGCGGTGGTAGGTCCAGCACCTCACCCTCCACTTCACCTTCGTCGTCGCGCGCCACGTGCGCGATCTCCTTCGTCACCACGTGCGATCGGGACCACGTTGCCGCCGCCCGTGAAGCGGGTTGAGCGCCTGGGCGAGCAGCGCGTCGCGCTCCTCGGAGGCGTGTTCGTAGCGCACCACCATGGCGACCGACTTCCACCCGCCACGGCTCATGATCTCCTTGGTGCTCGCACCGGTGGTGGCGAACATGGTTGCGGCGAAGTGGCGCAGGTCGTGGAAGCGCACCCAGGTGAGACCGGCCCGCCGGCGTGCGGTCTCCCAGATGACCCAGAAGTTGCTCGGGCGCAGCCGCTCGCCCGTGGCACCGATGAAGAGGGGAGCGTCGCTCTCGGGGCCGACGAAGCGCCGCAGGTGGTCCTCGAGCGCCGGCATGACCGAGCGCGGCATGTAGACCTTGCGGGGGTCGCCGTTCTTCGTCGGGCCGAGCTCGAGCGAGCCGTCGTGGAACTCGTGCAGGGCCCGCTCGACCCGCACGGTGCCGGCCACCAGGTCGATGTCGGAGCGGTTGAGCCCGAGGACCTCGCCCCGGCGCAGCGTCCCCCAGGCGGCCAAGATCACGGCGGCCCGGTACTGCTCGGGCATGGACTGCGTGAGGGCGGCCACCTGGTTGACGTCGGGGATGCGGCGCTCTTTGACCCGGTCGGTCCCACCGCCCTTCACCCGGCAGGGGTTCTTGAGGATCAGGTCGTCGGTGATGGCGGTGTTGAAGATGGCCTTGAGCAGCCGGTAGGCGGAGCGGGCCGACACCGGGCGTGTCGGCGGCCAGGTCGGCGTACCAGGCCCGCACGTGGACCGGTGTGATCTTGGCCAGCTCCCGTTGGCCGAAGTGCGGGGACTTGAGCTGGTTGTCGATGAGCCAGCCGTAGTACTCGCGGGTGCGAGGGCGGATGTCGGTGCGTTGGGCCAGCCACAGATCGGCGTAGCGGGCGAACGAGATCCGGCCGAGCTCAGGGTCGACCCAGTCGCCGCGGTGGATGGCGGCGGAGACCGAGTCGAGGAAGGCGTTGGCGTCGGCCTTCTGAGTGAAGGTCGTCGGGGCCACATGCCGACGGCCTTCGTGCCAATAGGCGGCCTGGTAGCGACCGCTGGCAAAACGTCGCACGTTGCCGAAATGCCGTCGATTGCCTGTCACTGCTGCATCTCCCTGAGTCCAGATCGCTCGAGCTGGGAGGCGAACGCCGACGGAGTCTGCGTAGTCGAGCAACTCCAGGCCACCTTGCGTCGATCAGGCTATCGGCCGGCTGCGCGGCGCCATCGAGGGCGACCGCCTGACCTCGACGCGCTGCTCGTCGAGCCAGACGTCGAGCGCACCGGGATCGAAGCGCACGAACCGGCCAACCTTCAGGAACGGGATTCGCCGCTCGGCCACCAGACGTCGAATGTGCCGGTCCGTCACACCCATCGCCTCTGCCACAGCGGCCACATCGAGCAGGGGAGTGGCGGCACTCAAACGAGGTTGAGACTCGGTCGTTTCATGCATGGTTGCTCCTTCCAAAGCGGGACGGAACATCCCTCCCTACCTAGTAAATGGACATCGAGCGACCCGAAATAGGACAACATCCAGGTCAGAGCAACGCGGAAAATCGTCTGTGCAACGTCAGAACGATCCGCTGAAGACATCATTAGGGCAAGAACACGATCGAACGGGGGGCAACGAAGAATAGGGATGACCAGAGAGCACCAGAGCGAAACAGGGAGGAGCAAGGAGCAACACAGACAAGATCAATCAGATGCGGAAAGTGAGAGGGAGAGTCGGATATCCCAATCCACCAGCGATTCCAATCCCAACATGAGAGTTCTTCTCTACCGCTTCAAGCCCCCTCGCCTCGGGCGGCGGCTGCGCCGCCGCCTCGGCGGGCGGGGAATGAACATGCCAACTGTTCGGGCGACCGACGTCTTCACCCTCGCGACATGGCGCCCCAATATTGGATGGCCTCGCCGGACTGGCCCTCAGCCGTACCGGAGGCGGCACACCGGAGACCGATGGATTAGGCATGTAGGCCGGCCGGATCCGGCCGGCCATTCGCATTGTGGTCTCCGCGGTCGCCCGGTTGGTCAAGGGTCGCTGCGGGACTCCGCTTTGCTCCGTGTCCTCACTTAGCCTGCGGCTTCCCCTTGACCAACCTTGACAGGGGAACGAGAGGGCGAGGGCTCGACAACGAAACTCTTCAAAATTCCGGAGGCACGTGGAGGGCACAATTATCTCGACGTCAAAATTGGCTGCCTGTCGAATCGGCCTTCACCTGCGGGCTTCTGGTGGTCGGGACCGGCGTCGAACCGGTGAGCTCACCCCTTTCAGGTCAGCGTTGGCTCACTCGCTGTGATTCGTCGACACAGGAAGATGCAAGAAGGCCCAGTTCAGATGAGGCAACAACCCGACGATTACACGTACTTGACGTAGGCCCGGTCGATGGTGCCGTTGAACCTGAACGGCGCCTTGTCGTAATAGTCGAGCGACACGGGGGACCCGAGCGCGATGCCGATATCGAGGCACTCGTTGGCGGAAAACGCGATGGGACAGGTCACGGGAACGGTGCCTTCGGCGACGAGCTGCCGTTTACCTTCATCGTCACGTTCAGCGGACCGCGCGGCATCGGCTCGGGATGGTTCGTCTCGATCTCGATCTGCACCTTGCCGGTCGGCAGCTTTGCCTGCGAGCGGATCTTCGTCCGCTGTATCTCGAAGAGGTTGTACTCGTAACAGAGGATGCCGTCTTCGACGAAGCAGGTGACACCGCCGGGGAACCCGCCCAACTTGTAGAGCACACCATTGGCATCGGAGGGGATCTCGGCGTCGATGGTGACGACGTTGGGTCTGGTGCCCAGGGCGGGGGCGGAGAACTCCGGCACGCGCACGGTGTCGCCGAAGAAGGTCCATTCCGTATAGGGCGGCGCCGGGCGCAACTCGGGATGGAACAGCGGAATGTAGAGCCCTCCGCCGATCGGGAGCGCATTGTTCTTCGCCGCTTCGATGAGGAAGAGCTCCTTCAAGTGCTCGAGCTTTTCCGGCATCTCCGCCGCCAGGTCGTTGGCCTGGCTCCAGTCCTCTTCGAGGTTGTACAGCTCCCACGTGTCCTTGTCCGGGGTCCATTCGCGGATGCCGGGCGGCACTCCCCGCACCCAGGGGACCCGGGGGCCGAACGTCGAGGCCATCCAGCCCTGGTGGTAGATGCCGCGACAGCCCAGGATCTCGAAATACTGGGTCTGCAGGCGGCCCTCGGCGGTGGGGTCGTCGAAGCTGTAGGCGAAGCTCACGCCGTCGATCGAGTCTTGGGGTACGCCGTTCACCTCGCGTGGCGGGGTGATGCCGAGGATCTCGTAGATCGTCGGGACGACGTCGTTGCAGTGATGGAACTGCGGGCGCGGGGTGGGATCGGGCTTGATCCGGGCCGGCCACCGGATCGCCAACGGGTTGCGGGTGCCGCCGAAGTACCCGGCCAGGATCATCGTGCCCTTGTAGGGCGTGCTGCCCGCCCAGGCCCATCCGGAATGGTAGATGGGGTCGCTCTTGGGCCCGCCGAGGACGTCCAGGCCGCCGAGCTCCTCGAGCGCCTCGAGCTGCTGTTCGATGGTGGTGACGATGCCGTTGTGCGCCACCAGCTCGCTGATCGTGCCTTCCTGGCCCTGCGCCGAGGTGCCGTTGTCGCCCCAGAAGTAGAAGATCAGCGTGTTGTCGCCGTAGCCGAGCGCGTCGATCTCGTCGACGATGCGCCCGGCCTGGACGTCGGCGTGTTCGCCGTAGGCGGCGCACACTTCCATCAGCCGGCTCTGGAACGGCCGTTCGCTCTCGGGGATGCTGTCCCAGGACGCCATCTGTTCGTGCCGCGGGGTCAGTTGGGTGTCGGCGGGGATCCAGCCCTTCTCCTTGGCCCGCTCGAACACCCGCTCGCGGTAGGCGTCCCAGCCGTCGTCGAACTTGCCCCGGTACTTGTCGATGTACTCCTTGGGCGCGTGGTGGGGGCCGTGGATGGCGCCGCTGGCCCAGTACATGAAGAAGGGCCGGTCCGGGGCCATGGCCTTGTGCTTGTGCAGCCAGCCGATGGCGTCGTCGGCCAGGTCCTCGTTCAGGTGGTAGCCCTCGTCCGGGGTCTTCGGCGGCAGCACGAACGTCGTGTTGCGGACCAGGTTCGGCTCGAACTGCGACGACTCCCCGGCCAGGAACCCGTAGAAGTACTCGAACCCCAGATTCGTCGGCCAGTACTCGAACGGGCCGGTCGGGCCGGCCTCGATGGCCGGCGTGTTGTGCCACTTGCCCCACGCAGCCGTGGCGTAGCCGTAGTCCTTCAGCACTTCGGCCACGAGCGCGCTGCTCTTGGGAATCCGCCCGGAGAACGCGTCCCAGTCGTTGGCGAACTCGGTGATCACCCCGGTGCACACCTTGTGGTGATTGCGCCCGGTCAGCAGCGACGCTCGGGTGGGCGAGCACAGGGCGGTCGTGTGAAACCGGTTGTAGCCGATCCCCTCGCCGAGGATGCGGTCCAAGGTCGGGGTGTTGATCTCGCCGCCGAACGTCGACGGCTGCCCGGGACCGGCGTCGTCCATCAGCACGATGAGGATGTTCGGAGCATCCTCGGGGAGCCGACGCGGCGTCACGCGCTGGCTCGTAGACCGACTCCTGCATCGAGAGGCTGGCCGTACCGGCCATCGGCGTCGGGGGGAACGGAAGGGAGTCCTGCTTTTCCAACCTCTTTTGCGGAACGGTCATCGGGTTCTCCCTCTCTTCGGCTTGGTGTGGGGTTCTCTGCAGCGTCAGATCTTTTGGTGACAGGACTTGGCCTTGCGGCCACTCTGGCACGGGCACGGGTCGTTGCGCCCGGCCTCGGCCAGGATCGCCATGACCTCGTCGGCGTAGCGACCCTGGCGCAGCAGGTCGGCCATGCGCCGCATCGGCCCGTCGACGTGGTGGAAGAAGGCCTTGTAGCCGGGGCAGAGGTAGTTGAGCCCCGGCTCGCCGTCGGGCGTGCGCGTGAAGCGGTTCTTGGGGCACTCGCCGTGGCAGGCGAAGCGCACGTCGCATTCGACGGCAGTACCGCGGCAGGGTGTCGCGCTTGGCGTCGCCGAAGGCCGCTGCTGGGGCGAGGCCACGAGCTCGACCATGTGGGGCTCGCGGATGTTGCCGAGCAGGTAGCCGGGCTCGACGAAGTGGTCGCACGAGTACAGGTCGCCGTTGTGCTCCAGGGCCAGCGCGTTGCCGCAGGTCTCGGCGAAGACGCAGAGCGCGGGGGCACGCCGCACCAGGAGGCCAGGGCGGCGTCGAAATGAGAGACGAAGACGGTGCCGACGTCGCGGCGCACCCACTCGTCAAACACGCCGGTGAGGAACCGGCCCCACGCATCCGGGCCGACCGAGCGTTCGGTGACCTGGTCGCCCTCCTGGAACCCGGTCGTCGGTGGGGCGCTCCACGATGGGGATGAACTGGATGAAGCGGGCGCCGAGCTCGTCGCGGAAGAAGCGGTAGACCTCCAGCGGATGGGCCTGGTTGGCGGCGTTCACCGTGGAGAGGACGTTCAACTCCACGCCGTGCTCTGCAGCAGCGCGAGGCCGCGCAGCACCCTGTCCGACGTGGGCTTGCCCCGCTTGTCGACGCGGTAGCCGTCGTGCAGCTCGCGGGGCCCGTCGATGCTGAGGCCGACGAGGAACCGGTGCTCGGCGAGAAGCGCGCACCAGTCGTCGGTGAGCAGCGTGCCGTTGGTCTGGATGGTGTGGTTGACCGTCTGGCCGGGCCGGCGGTACTGCTCGGCCAGCTCGACGGCCCGGCGGAAGAACTCGACCCCCATGAGCGTGGGCTCGCCGCCCTGCCAGGCGACCGTCACCTCGGGCGCCGAGGCGTGCGCCTCGAAGAGCTGCCGGACGTAGCTCTCGAGCAGCTCGTCGGCCATGCGGAAGCGAGCGCCGGGGTAGAGCGTCTCCTTCGACAAGAAGAAGCAGTACTCGCAGTCGAGGTTGCAGATCGGGCCGGTGGGCTTGGCCAGCAGGTGGAATTACTCCGGAGCAGTCGGAGGCCTGGGGCGGGCATCGGGATGGACCTGGACCGAGAACGGGCCTTCGTCGTGAATGCCACCGGCGCGTCGTTCACCACGCCACGCTAACGGGACATCCCGGAACTGGCACCCGGGCGTGACAAGTGGAATCGAGGTCTGCATTGCTGTGAACCGAGTGTTTACTCATCCGACACAACTCGTTCACTCGTCCGACACGTCCACGCGTCGCGGGCGTAGGAACTGAGCGCGGTGCGACCGAGTTCGATGATCACGGGATCCGGATCGGATCGATCCCGGAAGGCCAAGTCCAAGATGCGATCCCCGAGTTCGACGACCAGGAAGTAGCACGCGAGGATCGGCGTCGGAAGAGGCGAGGTTGGCGGCGACCAGCACTTGGCGCAGGCGTCCGGCGAGCATCTGTGCCCGCTGGCGGACTTGCGCCACGACGGCCGGCGAACTTCTCCCGCTGAGCCACAGGCGAGCAGCACTGGGGTGCTCTTTGTGTAGGCCGTGTGCAGGTCCAGCTCCCGGTCGATGACGTCACGTACCGACGTGATCTGCCACGTCCGTTCTTCGGCCACGGCCTGGGTGTCGAGCGTGGCCAGATGGTGCGTCACCAGCTGGTCGAGGATCTCTTCGCGATCGGCGAAGAACCGGTAGAGGGACGGATACGTGACGCCGGCCCTGTCCGCCACGGCACGGGTGGTCACCGCCTCGACGCCCCCCTCGTCGATGAGTGCCTCCGCCGCGTCGAGAATCCGCGCCACCGTCTGACGGCTGCGTTCTTGGACCGGTTGACGGCGCTGGGGTGCTGCAGTGGTCATCGACGGCGATCCTGACACGCGGCCGTTGAGGGTGACCTTGACGCGAACACGCCGGAACTATAACATGAGTTTGGTTATAGTTCTAGGCCGAACCGGGCGGGCGGCCCTTAGCGCTCCGAGCAGGAGGATGCGA